>DATHBR010000068.1:0-78836 GCA_035296065.1 Myxococcaceae bacterium
GTCGTCGTCCTCAAGTTCGACCCGACGCAGGAGCGCGTCAGCCTGGGCCTCAAGCAGATCCAGGAGGACCCGTGGCACCGCGCCGACGAGAAGTACCCGGTCGGCACCCGCGTGCGCGGCAAGGTCGTGTCCATCACGGACTACGGCGCGTTCATCGAGATCGAGCAGGGCGTCGAGGGTCTGGTGCACGTGTCCGAGATGTCCTGGACCAAGCGCCTCAAGCACCCCAGCAAGGTGCTCGAGGTGGGCCAGGAGGTCGAGGCGGTGGTGCTCGACATCGACCCCAAGGCCAAGCGCATCGCGCTGGGCATGAAGCAGATCGAGCAGAACCCCTGGACGCTGCTCGAGGACAAGTACCCGATCGGCTCCGTCATCAAGGGTCAGATCCGCAACGTCACCGACTTCGGCGTGTTCGTCGGCGTCGAGGAGGGCGTGGACGGCCTGGTGCACGTGTCCGATATCTCCTGGACTCAGCGCATCAAGCACCCGGGCGAGCTCTACAAGAAGGGCGACGAGGTCGAGGCGGTGGTGCTCAACATCGACGTGGAGAACGAGCGCTTCAGCCTGGGCATCAAGCAGCTCACGCCGGACCCCTGGGAGACGCTGTCCGAGCGCACCCCGGTGGGCAGCCGCGTGAAGGGCAAGGTCACCAAGGTCACCGACTTCGGCGCGTTCGTGGAGATCGAGCCGGGCATCGAGGGTCTGGTGCACGTGTCCGAGCTGCGTGAGGAGCGCGTGGAGAACCCCCGCGACGTGGTGCAGGAGGCCCAGGACGTTGAGGTCAAGATCATCGACATCAACACCCAGGACCGGAAGGTGGCCCTGTCCATGAAGGCCCTCATCGGCGAGGGCTCGGACGACTACCGTGAGTACCTGCGCAAGCAGGCCGAGGGCAGCAAGGCGCGCCTCGGCGACGTGATGGCGAGCAAGCTGAAGAAGTAGCCCTCGCCTCTGCCTGAGCGCAGAGTGAAGTCTGGCGGCCGGGTTCCCACTGGGGGCCCGGCCGTCTGCTTTTCCCGAGCCTGGCCAAAGGCCCGGCATGCCAGGGGTTTTCTGGCGGCCGGGCCCTCATGCGCCTGTGTAGGTATGCCCGCCCGAGAGCCGGTTGTTACTTGGTGTCAGGCCAAGTGTTCGGCTCTCAGCGCTCAACTCATGCTCCCCGGGGGCATGGGGGGCAGGGGAGCCCGGACTCGCTTGACCCCTCTGGAATGGGGGGACATAAGGGCTCACCTGTTCGTTTTCCCGGAACTCAAGGAGGCAGTTTCATGGCTCGTGAAGTCGTCATCGTGGGCGCGGCCCGTACTCCCATCGGGGCGTTCAACGGCGCCCTCTCCAAGCTGACGGCGCCGCAGCTGGGCGCCATCGCCATCAAGGCGGCGCTGGAGCGCGCTGGCGTCAAGCCGGAGGCGGTGCAGGAAGTCATCATGGGCAACGTGCTGCAGGCGGGCGTGGGCCAGGCCCCGGCGCGGCAGGCCATGCGGTTCGCGGGCATTCCGGACGCGGTGCCGGCCACCACGCTGAACAAGGTGTGCGGCTCGGGGCTCAAGGCCGTGATTGCCGGCGCCCAGGCCGTGGCGCTGGGTGACGCGGACGTGGTGGTGGTGGGTGGCATGGAGTCCATGTCGAACACGCCCTACGTCAGCCACACGATGCGCGGCGGCTCGCGCATGGGCCACGTCGAGTTCAAGGACGCGATGATCCTCGATGGCCTGTGGGATCCGTACGACAACGTGCACATGGGCAGCTGCGCCGAGCAGTGCGCGGTGACCCAGGACATCAGCCGCTCGCAGCAGGACGAGTACGCGCTCGAGTCCACCCAGCGCGCGATGAAGGCCCAGAAGGACGGCCTATTCACCGCGGAGATCGTCCCGGTGCCCGTCCCCGGCAAGAAGCCCGAGGACACCGTGATGGTCGTGGAGGATGAGGGCCCGCGCAACGCCAGGCCCGAGAAGATCCCCACGCTCAAGCCGGTGTTCAAGAAGGACGGCACGGTGACGGCGGCCAACGCCTCGTCGATCAACGACGGCGCCGCGGCGCTGGTGCTGATGAGCGAGGACAAGGCCAAGGCCGAGGGCCGGACGATCCTCGGCCGGATCACCGGCTACGCCCAGGCGGCGCGCAAGCCGGTGGAGTTCACCATCGCCCCGGCCGACGCGATCAACAAGCTGCTGGACAAGAAGGGCCTGAAGACGGAGGCGGTGGATCTCTGGGAGATCAACGAGGCGTTCGCGGTGGTGTCCATCGCCAACAACCGCATCCTCAAGCTGGACCCGTCGAAGGTGAACGTGCGTGGCGGCGCGGTGACGCTGGGCCACCCCATTGGCGCCTCGGGCGCGCGCGTGCTGGTGACGCTGGTGCACGCGATGAAGGACCTGGACAAGAAGCGCGGAGTCGCCTCGCTGTGCATCGGCGGCGGCGAGGGCATCGCGCTGATGGTGGAGCGCTGATCTCCCACTCCCTTTGATGGGAGCGGGCCGGGGTGAGGGTGCCAGGCGCTCTCACCCCGTGTTTCATGGAGCTGGAGGGCGGATGAACAAGGTCAAAACGAGCGCGGACGAGGTAGTGGCCGACATTCCCGATGGAGCCACGTTGATGAGCGGCGGCTTCGGGCTGTGCGGCAACCCCGAGAACCTGATCGAGGCGCTTCACCGCAAGGGCGTGAAGAACCTCACGATCATCTCCAACAACTGCGGCACGGACGATTACGGGCTGGGCATCCTGCTGAAGAACAAGCAGGTGAAGAAGATGGTGTCCAGCTACGTGGGCGAGAACAAGGAGTTCGAGCGCCAGTTCCTCTCCAAGGAGCTGGAGGTGGAGCTCAACCCCCAGGGCACGCTGGCCGAGCGCATCCGCGCGGGCGGCTGCGGCATTGGCGGCTTCTTCACGCCCACCGGCGCGGGCACTCAGCTCTCCGAGGGCAAGGAGACGCGGATGATCGACGGGCGCCTGCACGTGCTCGAGGCCCCGCTCAAGGCCGACTTCGCCATCGTGCGCGCCTGGAAGGCGGACCGCTGGGGCAACCTGGTGTTCCGCAAGACGGCGCGTAACTTCTCGCCCATGATGTGCATGGCGGCGAAGGTGACGATCGTCGAGGCCGAGCAGATCGTCGAGCCGGGCGAGCTGGAGGGCGACATCATCCACGTGCCCAGCATCTTCGTGCACCGCATCATCCAGTCGAAGAACCTCAAGAAGTGGATCGAGCGGCGCACCGTCCGCAAGCAGGCCTGAGGACCTCCATGCCCCTGACCCGTGAACAGATCGCGCAGCGTATCGCGAAGGAGCTGAAGGACGGCTTCTACGTGAACCTCGGCATCGGCATTCCCACGCTGGTGGCCAACTACATCCCCGAAGGCGTGGAGGTGGTGCTCCAGTCGGAGAACGGCCTTCTGGGCATTGGCCCCTGGCCCATGGAGGGCCAGGAGGACCCGGACCTCATCAACGCCGGCAAGGAGACGGTGACGGCGCTGAAGGGCTCGGCCTTCTTCGACTCGGCCCTGAGCTTCGGGATGATCCGCGGCGGCCACATCGACATGGCGGTGCTGGGCGCCATGGAAGTCAGCGAGCAGGGTGACCTGGCCAACTGGATGATCCCCGGCAAGATGGTGAAGGGCCCGGGCGGCGCCATGGACCTGGCGGTGGGTGCCAAGCGCATCTACGTGGCCATGGAGCACTCGGCCAAGGGCCAGCCGAAGATCCTCAAGAAGTGCGGGCTGCCCATCACCGGCCTCAAGTGTGTGCACCACATCGTCACGGACCACGCCTTCATCGATGTGACGCCCGAGGGCCTGATTCTGCGGGAGCTGGCACCCGGAGTGACGGTGGAACAGGTGCAGAAGCTCACCGAGCCGGCGCTGAAGGTGGCGCCGGATGTGCGTGAGATGAAGCTTTGAGAGGTTGACGCACCTGCGCTCCGCTGCGAGCATTCACACCGATCCTCAGCGGAGCGTTCATGGCGGACAACCCTCAGAAGCCGACAGCAGCAAACCGGGCGCCACGGCTCGAGTACGAGTTGCCCGTGGCGTACCGCACGGTGTCCGGCTTCGTCACGGACTGGGCGGTCAACATCTCGCGGGGAGGGCTCTTCATCAACACGCAGAAGCCCCTGCCGGTGGGCACGTTGGTGCGGCTCATCATCTCGCTGCCGGGAACGGAGTTTCCGTTCGACTTGACGGGGCGGGTGACGCGGGTGAACGAGTCTCACCTGGCGCCCAACCAGGTGCCCGGGATGGCCGTCGAGTTCGTGGACGTTGATGACGAGAAGCGATCGCGCCTCGAGGAGTTCGTGGAGCGCCTGCGCAAGGAACTCCCCCCGGAAGAGCGGGGCTGAACTTCGGGGCGCGACCCGGAACCCCAGCGGCCACCCGCCGCTCCCGAGCGCCCATGCAGCCACTGCCTGAAGCCCCCATCGACCTGACGATCGAGCGCCTCGGGCAGCTGGGCGAGGGTGTGGCCTCCTGGCAGGGGCGCACCGTCTTCATCCCTGGCGCCTTCCCGGGAGACACCGTCCGCGTCCAGCTGGAGCAGCAGGGCAAGGTGCTGCGGGGGCACCTGCGGCAGCTGGTGACGCCCAGCAAGGACCGGCGCCCCTCGCCGTGCACCCGGAGCCTGGAGTGCGGCGGCTGTGACTGGCTGGAGCTGGCCGAGCCCGCCCAGCGGGCCGCGAAGCAGGAGATCGTCCTGTCCACGCTGGAGCACCTGGGCCACCTGCCGAGGGACCGCTTCACCGTCCGCCCGCTGCTCGTGGCACCGACGGACTACGGGTACCGGCGGCGGGCGGTGCTGCACTTCTCCCGGGGGCAATTGGCGTACTTCGGGCGGCGCAGCCACGAGCGGGTGGCGGTGTCCGAGTGTGGCGCGCTCACCCCGGTGCTGGCCGCGCTGCCGGGGAAGCTGGGGCCGCTGCTCAAGCCGCTCTCCAAGGATGCCGACGAGGTGCACCTGCTGGCCGAGGGAGGCAAGGCCGCCTTCGCGGCGATGCTGACGGGCCCGGTGACGGCGCGGCACGTGGAGGCCGCCGAGGCCGCGGTGCGCACGCTGCGGCTGGAGGGCGCGGTGCTGGTGCCCAAGGAGGGCTCGCCCCGGCTGCTGGGCAAGCCCGCGCTGCGCTCGCTGTCTCCGCTGCGGCCCGAGGTGCCCATGTACCTGCGGCCGGACGCCTTCGCCCAGGCCCACGCGGAGGCCAACGTGGGCCTCGTCACGGCGGCCCTGTACCAGCTGGCCCCGCGCGAGACGGACTCGGTGCTGGAGCTGTACTCGGGCAACGGCAACTTCACCTTCCCGGTGGCGGCCACGGCCCGCTCGGTGCTGGGGGTGGAGTCCTCTGCGGTGGGCGTGGAGCTGGCCCAGCGCAGCGCCCGGGAGGGTGGGGTGGCCAACGTGCGCTTCATCCAGGGCGATGCGCGCAAGGTGTGTGACGGGCTACTCAAAGACGGCCAGCGCTTCGAGCTGTGCCTGGCGGACCCGCCGCGCACGGGAGCCCAGGGGCTCGCACGCCAGGTCTCCGCACTGGGTGTGAAGAGAGTGGTGTATGTGGCATGCGATCCCGCTTCGCTGGCGCGGGACGCGGCGGGGCTGGTGGAGGCGGGGTACAAGCCACTGGCGCTGCAGGTGGTGGACATGTTCCCGCAGACCCACCACGTGGAAGCCGTCATGTCGTTCGAGCGCTGAGGGAGGCCTGAGTGGACGCCCGCATCGTCGAGTTCGCCGAGGTGCTGCGCCAGAACGGTGTCCGGGTAAGCACGTCCGAGGTGCAGGACGCCCTGCGGGCCGCCTCCGAGGTGGGGCTGAAAGAGCGCGCCGTGTTCCGGGCGGTGCTGCGCACCACGCTCATCAAGCGCGAGCTGGACGTGGACGTGTTCAACCGCGCCTTCGAGTTCTACTTCTCGGGCGCGGCGAAGACTTTCGAGGCGCTGGACAAGTCGCTCGCCAAGCAGATTGAAGAGGAGGGGTACCTCCAGGGCGACGAGCTGAAGATGGTGCTGTACCAGATGAACCTGCTCTTCCCGGAGATGTCTCCGCTGGCCAAGGCCATCATGGAAGGGGACAGGGCGCGGATGGCGCAGATCTTCCGCTCGGCCATGCTGCAGCTGGACCTGTCGCGGATGGAGAGCGGGCTGCAGGCCGGGTTCTTCGCCCGGCGGCTGCTGGCGGGCGCGGGCATGGACAAGGCGCGCTCGGACCTGAAGGCCATGGAGGCGGAGCTGGCCGCCCGGGGCCTGTCTGTCGAGGGCGTGGAGATCGTCTCGCGCTACGTGGCCGACGCGATGCGGAAGATCGAGGAGGAGGCGCGCAACGAGGTGAAGCGCCAGGCCGAGGCGCGCATCCGCCGGCGCACGGACACGGTGACGGAGAAGCCGCTGCACCTGCTCACTCAGGCCGAGGTGGACCAGATGCAGGCTGCGGTGCGCACCCTGGCCCAGAAGCTCAAGAGCCGGCTCATCCGCAAGCAGCGCTCGCACCGGCGCGGGGCGCTCAACGTACGCCGTACGCTGCGCCGCAACATGCCGTGGGGCGGGGTGCCCATGGTGCCTCAGTTCCGCGCCCGCCGCCCCGAGCGCCCCGAGGTGGTGGTGCTCTGTGACGTGTCGGACTCGGTGCGGACCGCGGCCCGGATGATGCTGCTGTTCACCTACACGCTGCAGGAGCTGTTCGTGCGCGTGCGCTCCTTCGTCTTCGTCTCGGACGTGGGCGAGGTGACGCAGTACTTCAAGGATCAGGACGTGGACCAGGCGATCGATCTGGCCACCGCGGGCAAGGCCGTGTCGCTGAGCGCCAACTCCAACTATGGCCGGGCGCTGGCGGACTTCTCGCGCGACTACCTGGGCAGCATCACCCGGCGCACCACGGTGATGATCATTGGAGACGGCCGCAACAACTACAACCCCAACAACGCCTGGGCGCTGAAGGACTTGAAGCGCAAGGCCAAGCGGGTGCTGTGGATCTGCCCCGAGGAGCGGGGCAACTGGGGCATCGGCGACAGCGAGATGCTCACGTATGAGAAGCACTGCGACAAAGCGCTGACGGTCAACTCGGTGAATGATCTCGCCCGGATCGCCGACCAGCTCGTGCCCGCCTGACGGAGACTCACCATGCCCTCTTTCTTCGACGACGCCGACAACTCCATCTCCAGCGACATCGCGGCCGCGGACAACCGCACGCTGCGGCTCGCCGTGCACCCGCTCACGGCGGAGGAGCTCGCCGGGCTGATCCGCTACCAGGAGACGTTCCTGTCGATCGCCGAGCCCACCCCCGGCCCCGAGGCGCTGGCCCGGGCGCACACCGAGGCGCTGAAGGCCTCGGGGCTGCCGGACTCCAAGCGGGCGGACCAGGGCAACGCCCTGCTGCGCACCTTCTGCGGCCAGCGCTGGGGCGTGTACAAGCTGCGCGACAAGCTCAAGCAGCTCGAGTCCCGGGGCCCCGAGGCGGACGAGCTGCGCGAGCGCATCCGCGAGGAGCTCACCCGGCTGGAGCGCACCGACGCGTTCGCCAAGCGCTACGGCGAGGAAGCAGTGGCGCTCATCGAGCCCCACGCCGAGAAGCTGGTAGAGCTGCACACCCGGATGACGCGGGTGCTCAGCCGGGGCTGAGCTGGGCTGCCTGGCCGAGGCTCCTCCAGGCAGGGCAGGGTGCTTCCGGGTTGCATTCCCTCCTACAGCGGCGCATAAAGACCCGTTTTTCAACGGGAAAGCCTATGAAGCGCTACTTCATCCACACCTTCGGCTGCCAGATGAACGTCAACGACTCGCTCCGCATGAGCGAAGTGTTGGCGAAGCTCTCGTACGCCCCGACGCCGACCCCGGATGACGCGGACCTCATCATCCTCAACACCTGCGCCATCCGCGAGAAGGCCGAGGACAAGATGCTCTCCGCCCTCGGCCGCTACCGGCCCGTCAAGGTCAGTCGCGGCGCGCTCATTGGCGTGGGCGGCTGCGTGGCGCAGCAGGAGAAGGACAAGCTGCTCAAGAAGGTCCCCTATGTGGACTTCGTCTTCGGCCCCGACAACATCGCCAAGCTCCCGGAGATCATCGAGCGCCTCACCCAAAGCCGCGAGCGCATCGTCGAGACGGCCTTCGTCGACTCCGAGGAGTACGTCTTCCCTCGCGCCGACCCGGAGACTTCCCGCGGCAAGGTGACCGAGTTCGTCACCGTGATGAAGGGCTGCGACAACGTCTGCTCCTTCTGCGTGGTGCCTCACACCCGTGGCCGCGAGGTCAGCCGCGCCTTCCCCGACGTGCTCACCGAGGTGGCGGACCTGGCCCGCGTGGGCGTGCGCGAAGTCACCCTCATTGGCCAGAACGTCAACTCGTACCAGGGCGGCATCAGCTTCGCTCAGCTGCTGCTGCGCACCGCCGAGGTGCCCGGCATCGAGCGCGTGCGCTTCACCACCAGCCACCCGCACGACTTGTCCGACGAGCTGATCGAGGCCTTCCGCACCCAGCCGAAGATCGCTCCGCACTTCCACCTGCCCGTGCAGTGTGGCTCGGACCGCATCCTCAAGCTGATGCGCCGCGACTACACCGTGGAGCAGTACCTGGAGCGCCTGGCCAAGCTGCGCGCCGCGCGCCCCGGCATCGCCGTCACCACCGACATCATCGTGGGCTTCCCCGGAGAGACCGAGGAGGAGTTCGAGATGACGATGCGGCTCACCGAGCAGGTGCGCTACGAGAACCAGTTCTCCTTCGTCTTCAGCCCCCGCCCCAAGACGGGCGCCGCCCTGCGCGAGAACGACTGGGGCCCCATTCCCCACGAGGTGAAGGTCGCCCGGCTCGAGCGCCTGCAGAAGCTCCAGCGGAAGATCTGCGGGGAGATCTCCGCCACCCAGCTGGGCCTCGAGGTGGAGGTGCTCGTCGAGGGCCACTCCAAGTACGACGCCGCCAAGCGCTTTGGCCGCACCCCCGAGAACCGCACCGTCAACTTCGAGGGCGACGCCCCCGCCGGCTCCTTCGTCAAGGTCCTCATCGAGCGCGCCACCCCCAACCAGCTCCAGGGCAAGCAGGTGGCGGTGCTCCAACCTCCTACCGTGGTGCCTCCCCCCTCCGAGGCCCTCTCCGGGGTCCAACCGGACCGGTTTCCTCTCGTAGAGGCGTAAGCCGGTGGGCTTTTCGCCGGGAAATCCGGCCAAAACGCTGACGGGGAGGGGTGGGCCGTGGTAGGAGCCAACCATGGCCATCGTGCCCGAGACCGTGCTGAAGGCGTGCCCCATCTTCAAGGGGTTCACCGACACTGGCATCGCGATCTTCGCCAGCATCGCCGTCCCGCGCGCCTTCCCCAAGGGCTCTCAGCTGTTTGCCGAGGGCAAGGTGGGCGAGTCGATGATCATCGTCGGCGATGGCACCGTGCGCCTGAGCGCCAAGAACCAGGGCGGTGAGGAGATCTCCCTGGGAGATGTGGGCTCGGGTGAGCCGCTGGGTGAGCTGGCCCTGGTGCAGAAGGGTGAGCGGCTGTGCAGCGCCACCGCCATGACGGATGTGTCCGCGCTGGAGATCCGCCACGCGGACTTTCAGAAGCTGCTCATCCAGAAGCCCCAGGCGTGCGTGAAGCTGCTGATGGGCATCGTCGTGTACTTCGGCCAGAAGGCCCGGGATAACCGGGAGATGTTGCGCACCCTGGTCGGAAAGGCCCCCGCCGCCTGAGGTGCCCGTGCTAGCACGCGTGCCACTCATGCGTACGTGCGCTCGGCTGCTCGCTCTGCTGCTGGCTCTCGGGGCCCCACTGGCCCGCGCCGAGGCGGACTGGTTCTCGCGCCTCTACACGCCCCGGGGCACGGAGCTGCGCGCCGACTCGCGCGTCTTCACGCTTTTTGCCCTGCTCAACCGCGCCGGCTACGACGTGGGCCCCGTGCGCCGCGAGCACCCCCTGCCCGCGTACCGGTACTCGCCCGCCCGGGCCCGGGTGCGTGAGGCCCTCGCCGGGGCCGACCCCACCGTGCTCCAGCGCGCCCAGGCCTTCTTCGACGCGCACCCCGTGCCCCTGGAGCGCTACGTGGCCCTGGCCATCCTGTTGGAGGACGACGCCCCCGTGCCTCCCGAGCTTCGCGAGCTGGAGGGCCTGGAGGCGCTGCTGGACCAGGTCGAGGCCCGCTGGCCCGTGGCGCCACTGAGGGCCGAGACGTTCGAGCAATACCGGGCGCAGATGCGCTCCTACCTTGCCGTGGTGGATGGGCCGACCCAACGTGCGCAGCGGCTGCTGCGCGTGCCAGAAAACGGGCCGAGCGTCCGGGTGGTCGTTAATCTGCTCGCCTCGGAGGGCTGGGTGCGGGGGTACCGCACCCCGCAGGGAGTGGTGTTGGTGGTAGGCCCAGGTAAGACGCCGGACCTGGAGCGGATGATGTGGGAGTACGCCCGCGTGCTGATGCCACTGCAGGTGGCGGCCCAGGCGCAGGCACGGTGGGCGGCGGGGCCGGGGCTGCTTCGGGAGGCTCAGGCCCTGGGCGCCAGGGAGGCGACGGTGGGGGAGTATGCGGTGGCGCTGTTGAGCCGGGCGTTGGCCTTGGCTGCCGTGGAAGCCCCTGATTCGGCTTATGAAGCGGCTCAGCGCGAGGGGTACTTTGGCCTCAAGACGCTGGCTGGGAGTTTTGGAGACCCGCGCCCGGTTGATGCGTGGGCGTTAGAGGGGTTGGCTCGGTTAGGTACCGGGCAGGCCCCGCGGAAGTGAACGAGAGACTAAAGGACCACGCGTGCAAGAGCTCCTCACCAGCCTGCTTGGCGACACTCAGGGCTTCCTCGCCTATGCGACGGTGTTTCTCATCCTCCTGGCCTGCGGGCTTGGCGTGCCGCTGCCAGAGGACATCTCGCTCATTCTGGGCGGCTTCCTGGCGCACAAGGGTGCCGCGAGCCTGCCGATCATGATGGTGGTCGGCTTCGTGGGCATCCTGGCGGGAGACAGCCTCATCTTCTACTTCGGCCGCAGGTTGGGCACGAAGGTGGGGACGAAGCCCACGGGCTTCTTCGCCCGGATCATCACTCCCGAGAAACGGGCCAAGGTGGAAGGGCTGTTTCAGATCCACGGGCAGAAGATCGTGATGATCGCGCGCTTCATGCCGGGCGTGCGCGCGGTGACGTACTTCACCGCCGGCTCGGTGGGCATGCCGTACTGGCGCTTCATCTTCTGGGACGGGCTGGCGGCGCTGCTGTCCGCGCCGGTGTTCGTGTGGCTGGGGTACTACTTCGGCAGCGAGCTGGACAAGCTGATCGGCGTGCTCAAGGAGTCGCAGTACTTCGTCTTCGGCGCGCTGGCGGTGGTGGGCGTGGGCGTGTACGTGTGGCGGCGGCGCAAGGCGGCCAAGGCCAAGGAGGCTGCCGCGGCGGCCGAGGCGCTGCAGCGCGCCACCGTGGTGCCCATCTCCCCGGAGAGCTCCTCGGGGGTGGGCGAGTCCAAGGGCGAGACGTTTCTAGACGCCGCCGAGAAGCAGCAACTGGTGGGCCGCTCGCGGACCTCGGAGATGCAGAAGTAGAAGTAGTAGTCGTAGTTACGGCGCGTCGGTGCCCCAGCGCTGACGCGCCAGTTCCCGGACGCGGGCGTTCTCGGGTACGTGGGTGAGGAAGCGCTCGCGGGCCTCGGCATCAGGGATGTCCGAGGCGCGCAGGTGCACGCACTCCAGGGCATGGCGAAGGGCCACGTCTCCCGTGGCCTGGTCTGCCTGGGCGAAGCAGGCCTCCACCAGGGCCAGGCGCATGCCCACGGCCATGGCCCCCGGTGGCCCCATCTGCTCCAGCTCTCCCACGCCTTGCGCCGCCTCGGCGCGGGCCTCGGCGGCGCGCTGCCGAGCCATCAGCACCGAGCACAGCGTGGTGCGCGCCAGCAGCTTGTAGGGCCGGAACAGGCCCAGCACCTCGATGGCCTTGCGTGCCCGTGCTTCCGCCTCGGTCCACTGCCCCTGCAGCGCGGAGACCCGGGCCAGCGTCAGGTGGGCGATGCCCAGGTGCAGCACGTTGACCTTCTCCGTCTCCAGCGTCTCGAGCGCCAGCTGACGGGCCTCCTGGTGGTGCGCGGGCTCCGTGCTGCACACCAGCACCAGTGCCAGGTGCATCTGCGTGTAAGTGATGGCGTAGGTCTGTCCCGCCCGCTGGGCGCCCGCCAGGCCCTGGTGCATCACCTCGATGGCCGAGGGCACGTCCCCCAGCGCCGCCAGCGTCTGTCCCAGCAGCGTCCGTGTCGCCGTCTGGTTGCGATCCGAGTTCACCTCCAGGAAGGCCTGCGTCCCGGTCTCCGCCAGCATCCGGCTGTGCCACGGCCGGGCGTTGACGAAGTGCTCGAAGTACCCGGTGGTACACGACAGCCACCCCTGGCTGATGGGATCGAGCCGGGGCACCAGGCGGCTCACCTCGCCCATGCGCGCCAGCACCGCGGCGGCCTGGGGGCGCAGGCCACACCAGGCATTCATGCCCGCCAGGAACGCCGCCGCCTCGATGTAGATGGGCATCGCGTCCAGGTCCGGCGAGGCACTCAGGAAGCGCGCGGCGAGCTTCGCCACATCCTCGTGCAGGCCGCTCTGCGCGCCGATCATCGTCATCCCGCCGATGACACGCCCCCACGCGGCGCTGCCCGGCCTCAGCGAGGGCAGCACCTCTGAGCCCACCGCGTAGGCGCGAGCGAAGTCCTGCCGCCAGAAGGAGATCGCCGCGTCCAGCGCCCTCACCGCGACGAGCGAGTCGCCCTGGGGCTCACACGCGAGCGCGGCCTCCAGGCACCGCTGGGCTCCGGGCAGATCCTGCCGTTCGAAGAGCTGCTCCCCCGCGCGCATGAAGAAGAAGGCCGCCTTGGGCCTGTCCTGGCCCAGCTGGTAGTGCTCGGCCAGCACCAGCGGATCCTGCTCTCCCACCTGCTCCAGCCACACGCCCGCCAGCCGGTGGCTCACGCTCTGCAGGCTGCTGGGCACCAGGCTGTACGCGGCGTCGCGCACGAGCGCGTGGCGGAAGCGGTACTGGCGCTCGCCGGTAAAGCGGCTGCCAGGCTGGGGCTCCACCAGCTCCAGCTCCGTCAGGTGGCGCAGCCAGTGCTCCAGATCCTCCAGGGAGAGCTGCTCTTCCAGCAGCGCCCGCACGCCCCCGGCCCAGAACGTGCGGCCAAAGATGCTGCTGGCCAGCAACATGCGCCGGGGCTCCGGCTCCAGCCGCTGCAGGCGCGACTGGAGCATGGCCAGCACCGTGCCCGGTGTCTCGCCTTCGCGGCCCTCGGCCACGCCGCGGATCAGCTCCTCGAGGAACAGGGCGTTGCCGGCCGCCTGCTCCACCAGGCGCGACACCACCGCCGGTAGCACCTGGGGGCCCAACACCTCCTGAATCAGGCGGGTGCTGGCTTTCTGGCTCAGGCCGCGCAGCTGCACCTCTTGCAGGTGCTGGGGCCAGAGCCGGGGAAACAGCTCCCGGGCCTCGGGCCGCGCCAGCGCCAGCACCAGCAGCGGGCTCTCGCCCAGCTCTCGCAGCACCTCGTCCACCAGGCGCACCGAGGGCGCATCGCTCCAGTGCAGATCCTCCAGCACCAGCAGCACCGGCCCCTGTGACAGCTCGGCGCGCAGCAGCGCCACCATGGCGCGCGTCACCTGCAGGCTCATGGCCTGCGGATCCTCGCGCGCCGCGCGCAGGCGGGGGCTGTGCTCCACCGGGAAGGCAATGCCACACAGCTCGCCCAGGAACTCCACCGTGTCCTTGTGCTGCTCGGAGGGCAGGTGCCGGGTGAGCCGCCCGGCGAGCTTGTGCCGGCGCGCCTCCAGGGGCTCGCCATCCACCACCCCGCATAGCTGGCGCACCGCATGGCCCAGCAGGCCGTAGGCGGAGCGAGCCGTCATGGGGTCCGCGCGTCCCAGCAGCACCAGCGGAGGCGGGGCGCGACGCTCCAGGCGGCGGAGGAACTCGTGGCGCAGGCGGGACTTGCCGGTGCCCGCTGGAGCGGTGACCAGCAGGGCCCGGGCGGAAGCGTCCTCCAGGCAGGAGACGAAGGCCATCTCCAGCAGGCTCAGCTCCTGCTCGCGGCCCACGCAGGGAGTAGGGCGGCCCAGCAGGGGACGCGACTCGTCCACGCGCAGCTGATCGGCCCGCATGAGGAAGGTGCCGGAGCGGGCCTTGTCGAGCTCGAAGCGGGGGCCCAGCAGCCCCGCCGTCGTCTCGTCCACCAGCACCTGGGCGGCCGCGGCGGGCTGGCTCTCCAGCCGGCGAAGGAACTCACCGGCCCGGTCCATCACTTCGCCCACGGGCACGGGCTTGCCGCGCAGGCTCAACCCCGTGGTGAGCACCACCATGCTCTCGGGCCAGCGCTCCTTGATGGCCAGGGCACAGCCCGCGGACAGGGCGGCCAGATCCGTGGCCGTGCCGCGCTCCAGCTGGCAGGCGGCCAGCAGCGAGCCATCCGCCAGCAGCGAGGCCTTCGCGCCGCGCGCCTGCAGTTCCTGAAGCAGCGGCTCCAGCCTGGCGCGCGCCTTGTCGGTCTCATCGGTGTCCAGGGTGGGCCCCGAGCCTCGGAGCGCCCCCGAAGTGGCCAGCACCACACTGACCAGCTGCTGCTCGGTGTCGGTGGTGATGACCATGGGCGCCGGGTGCGCGCTCAGGCTGGGAGGGGGCAGCTCCGGAAGTGCCCCGAGCCCGTCCAACGCGCGGACCAGGTGGTGACCGTTCGCCAGCCGCCGCTCGGGGGCCTTGATGAGCATCGGGTCCAATAGGGCCTGGAGCGCCGCGGGCAGCTCGGGGCGCACGGTGCGCAGCGGAGCGGGCTCGGCGAAGAGGATCTTCGCCAGCACGGCGGCCATGTGCGGAGCGCGGAAGGGGGCCTGGGCGGTGAGGCACTCGTAGAGCACGCAGCCCAGGGAGAAGATGTCGGCGGCGGGGGAGATGTCCTCCTGGCTGGAAGCTTGTTCGGGCGCCATGTACCCGGGAGTGCCCAGCACCGCCATGCTGCCGGTGAGGGGCGGCAGCGAGGTGGCCGCCAGACGCGCCAGCCCGAAGTCCAGCAGCACCACATCCTCCACCTTGCCGCCGCGCAGGTAGAGGTTGGAGGGCTTGATGTCCCGGTGAATGATGCCCTGAGCGTGCGCGGTGCTGAGCACGCTGGCGCACCGGCGCATGAGCACCAGGGTGTCGGACAGGGACAGGGGTTGGCGCGCCAGCCTCCGCGCGAGATCCTCACCCTCCAGCCACTCCATGGCGAGGAAGGGCTGGCCCTCCGGCGTCAGGCCATGCGCCACATAGGACACGATGCCGGGGTGGTTCAGCCGCGAGAGCACCTCCGCCTCGCGGGTGAGGCGCAGGCCCAACTCGTGATCGGCCGAGGCATTGAGCAGCTTGAGGGCCACGGTGTGCCCACTCACGGAGTCGTGGGCCTGGTAGACCAGCCCCATGCCGCCACGGCCCGCCAGGCCCTGCAGGGTGAACCGGCCCGCTATCACCGTGCCGGGAGCCAGGGGGGAGGAGAGCGTCATGGCGACGCATGGTACTCAGTTCTAGCGCCGCCCGAAGAGCCCCTTGAGCCAGCCCACCACGCCCGCCTTCTTCGTGGGCGCGGCACCGCCGCCCGCCGCCGCGGCACCCGGGGCAGGGGAGGGCTCCTGCTGCGCCTGGCGCTCCTTCACCGCCTCGGGCGTGTCGCGCGTGGAGAACTCGCTGGACACCTCGCGGCCCGTGGCCTCGTCCTTCGCCTTCACCTTCAGCAGCGACTCGCTGTTCACCTCGAACGAGATCGTCACCTGCACCTGCCCGCGCGCACGCTTGGGCAGCCCATTCATCTTCAGCGTCCCCAGGTACTCGTTCTCGCCCACCCGATCCGAGTCTCCCTGGAAGATGCTCAGCTCGATCTCCGTCTGGTTGTCCCGGCTGGTGCTCAGCGTGTACGTCTTCGTTGACGGCAGCGGCGCGTTGCGCTCCAGCACCGCCTTGAACCGTCCGCCCGGCAGCCCCACGCCAATCGCCATCGGCAGCACGTCGATCAGCGTCACGCCCTCGGCCTGGCCCAGGCTGTGCGCCATCAGCGACGCGCCCAGCGCCACCGCCTCGTCCGGGTGAATGTTCTTCGTGGGCACCTTGCCGAAGAACTTCGTGATCTTCTCGTGCACCAGCGGGAAGCGGCTCTGGCCTCCCACCAGCACCACCTCCTGCACGTCCTTCACCGTCAGGCCCTTGGCCTTGAGCACCTCGTCACAGACTTCGATGGTGCGATCCACCAGCTTCTCGGTCAGCTCGATCAGCTTCTGCCGCGTCAGCGTGACGTCCAGATCGTACGGCTTGTTTTCGATCATCGTCACGAACGCCACGTGGATGCGCATGTCCTGCCGCTCCGACAGCGCGCACTTGGCCCGCTCCGCCGCGTCGTGGATGCGCTGCATCGCCACCCGATCGCCCTGGAACACCTTGCCCGTCTTCTTCTGGAACTCCTCCAGCAGGTGCTCGACGATCGCGTTGTCGAAGTCGATACCGCCCAGGAACGTGTCGCCCCCGGTGGAGATCACCTCGTACACGCTGTCGTGCAATTCCATCACCGACGCGTCGAACGTACCGCCGCCCAGATCGTAGACGAGGATGCGCTGGTTGAGCTTGCGCCCGTAGCCGTACGCCAGCGCCGCCGCCGTGGGCTCGTTGAGGATGCGCTCCACGTACAGCCCCGCCAGCCGCCCCGCGTCCCGCACCGCCTGGCGCTGCAGATCGTTGTAGTACGCGGGCACGGTGATCACCGCCCGCGACACCGGCTGCCCAATGTGGTTCTGCGCCAGCTCACGCACCTCGCGCAGGATTAGCGCCGAGATCTGCTGCAGCGAGTAGATGCGGTTGCCCAGCTGCACCGCCGCCTCGCCGCTCTCTCCCGGGGCGATCTCGTAGGCGAACCGGTCCTTGATGTGCTGCACGATGGGCGAGTCATACGCGCGGCCCACCAGGCGCTTGGCCCCGTACACCGTCTGCCGCGGGTTGGTCAGCATCTGCCCCTTGGCGGGGTGGCCCACCACCAGCTTGCCGCGCGTGTTGAGCGCCAGAATCGAGGGCACCGTGTTGTGGCCCTCGCGGCTGCGCATCACCTCGGGCTTGCCGGTGCGCACGTACGCCGAGCACGAGTTCGTCGTGCCCAGATCGATGCCGATGATTGGCCCCTCGCGCTTGGGCTCCTCCTTCGGAGCCTCGAACGGAGGCGCGGTGGGCACCGTGGGCCCCATGCCCGCCACCACGGGGGCCTGGCTACTCGCCATGGGCGGAGGCGTCGCCACTGGCGCTGGAGTCAGCGGTCGCGGCGCAGCCCCCGGCGCCACCGGAGCTGGAGTCACCGCCGTCCCCGGAGCCGGAGCCGGAGCCGGAGCCGGAGCCAGCGTGGGAGGGGCCGCCGGAGCGGGCTGGGGTGCGACAGTGTAGTCAGGAGTGCCCACGCCCGGAGGCACGGGAGGCTCGGCGGACTGAGCGTGGGGCAGGGCCCCGAGGGACGTGTCGAGGAAGCGCTTGGTGTCCGGATCCAGCGTCAGGAAGCGCAGGCCCATGCCAGAGACGCCCTGGCCCTGCAGTCCGGTGACGAAGTGGACGATCGCGGAGGCGTAGATGATGCGCGCCCCGGTCGACAGCTTGAGATCCAACGTGACGGGGGTGCCCGGAGGCTTCACCGTCTTCGAGCGCAGATAGATGCCTCCGCGAGAGAGGTTGGCACCGTACTTCGCGAGGAACTCTTCCGGGGTGGCGAAGGGTAGCTTGACCACCAGCCCGATTGGCCCCTGATTGGAATCCGTCAAAGCCGCGTCCCGAACGTAAGAAGTCGGGCGAGTATGGCCTGAACGCCGGGGGAACGGGCATCAAAACAGCCAACACCCCCAGTACCGGGATCGTTGCGAGCCCCACGGGAAGTGCGTATGGAGGCTCATGCTCAATCCCGACGTCCGGTTGGCGCTCACCTTTGATGACGTGCTGCTGCTCCCGGCCGAGAGCTCGGTCGTCCCCAAGGATGTCGAGCTGTCCACGCGGCTGACCCGTAACATCCGCCTGAACATGCCGCTGCTGTCGGCGGCCATGGACACGGTGACCGAGGCCCGCACGGCCATCGCCATGGCGCAGGAGGGCGGCATTGGCGTCATCCACAAGAACATGACGCCCGAGCAGCAGGCGCTCGAGGTGCTCAAGGTCAAGAAGTTCGAGAGCGGCATGGTGGTGGATCCCGTCACCACCGAGCCCCACGCGCCGCTGTCGCGGGTGCTGGAGCTGATGCGTCACCACGGCGTGTCGAGCATCCCGGTGACGCAGGGCAAGAAGCTGCTGGGCATCGTCACCAGCCGCGACGTGCGCTTCGAGACGAACTTCTCGCAGAAGGTGGAGCAGGTGATGACGCGCAAGCTCATCACCGGGCGCGAGGGCATCAGCCAGGCCGAGGCGCAGGAATTGCTGCACAAGCACCGCATCGAGAAGCTGCTGATCGTCAATGAGGAGTACGAGCTCAAGGGGCTCATCACCATCAAGGACATCGAGAAGCGGCGCACGCACCCCAACGCGGCCAAGGACCCCAAGGGCCGGCTGCTGTGCGCGGCGGCGGTGGGCGTGTCCTCGGATCGCGAGGCGCGCATCGACGCGCTGGTGCGCGCGGGCGTGGACGTGATCGTCATCGACACGGCGCACGGGCACTCGAAGGCGGTCATCGCCGGGGTGCGCGACACGCGCAAGAACTTCAAGGGCTTCGATCTGATCGCCGGCAACGTGGCGACGGCCGAGGCCACCCGCGCGCTGATCGAGGCCGGAGTGGACGCGGTGAAGGTGGGCATTGGCCCGGGCTCCATCTGCACCACGCGCGTGGTGGCGGGCGTGGGCGTGCCGCAGATCACCGCGGTGGATGACTGCTCGCGCGAGGCGGACAAGCACGACATCCCCATCATCTCTGACGGCGGCATCAAGTACTCGGGCGACATCGTCAAGGCGCTGGCGGCGGGAGCCAGCTCGGTGATGATCGGCTCGCTCTTCGCGGGCACCGAGGAGTCGCCGGGCGACGTCATCCTGTACCAGGGCCGCAGCTACAAGAGCTACCGGGGCATGGGCTCGCTGGGCGCGATGAAGCAGGGCTCCAAGGATCGCTACTTCCAGGCGGAGACGGACGCGGTGAAGCTGGTGCCCGAGGGCATCGAGGGCCGCGTGCCGTACAAGGGCACCCTGGCGATGAACGTGCACCAGATGCTGGGCGGCATCCGCAGCGGCATGGGCTACGTGGGCTGCGCCACCATCGAGGAGCTGCGCCGCAAGGCCCAGTTCATCCGCATCACCTCGGCGGGGCTCAAGGAGAGCCACGTGCACGACGTGATCATCACCGAAGAGGCGCCCAACTACCGCGTGGAGTAGGGCGCTCGCGTGGAGAGGGCAACGGCCGCGAGGGCTGTGCCGGCCTGGGGGACGCTCGCGGCGCTGGTGGCCTGGGCGGCCTCGCTGGCGCTCGCCGTGCGCCTGCTGCCTCCGGGCTCGCCGTGGCTGTCGCCCTACACCTCGGATTCCGCCATCCCCGTGTTGATGGCGCGCGCCCCGGTGGTGGATCTGTTCCACGCCTACTACTGGGGCCAGGATCGCTTCGGGGCCTGGCCCTTCCTGGCGGCCCGGGCCCTGGGCGGTACGGCCTGGACGGCCGAAGGGCTGCAGGGGCTGCTGCTGGGGTTTGTCTGGGCCGCGGTGCTCGCGCTGGCGTGGCGGGTGCGCCGTGGAGGGCTGAGCGGGGGAGTGCTCGCCCTGCTTTTGCTCGTGTTGGCGCTGCACCCCGGGGTGCGCCCCTATGTGCTGGAGTTGTCTCAGCCTTATGGGTGGCAGTTCGCCACGCTGGTGGGAGCGTGGGCCGGGCTGCGCGCTCTGGCCGGGGCGCGCACGGGCTTGGCTGCCCTGGTTTGGGGCACGGTGGCCTGGGTTCCGTCCGCACTCGCGGTGTGGGTCTCCGCGTCGAGCACGCCGGTGCTGGCCGCGCTCACCGTTCTAGAGGCCGTGAGGGCTCGTGCGAGAGGGGAGGGGCCCACGGGCTTGAGGCGGGTGGCGTTAGCCCTGCCGCTGGTCCTGGCGATGCTCTTCGAGCGGCAGCTGCGGCGGCTCTACCACCGCTTCTCCGAGCACCACTTCCACTCCGAATTTCGCACCCAGGTGAGCCTGGACTGGGGACACCTGCTGGACAACGCGTGGCAGCTCATCGGGCGGATGCTGGAGGGCCCCGTGCCGCTGCTGGCGGTGCTCGCCCTGCTGATCGCCGGGCTGGGGGTGGTGGCGTGGCGGGCTCGCGCGGCGGTTGCCCGGGTGCCGGAGTCCCTGTGGGTGGCCGCGGGCTGTGGCCTGGCGGCGCTCGCCCAGCTTCCGGTGCTGGTGGCCGTGATGCACGTGCGGCTCAATGGCTACGATCCGCGCTACCTGGGGCTCGCGCACCTGTTGGCCGCGCTCGGCCTGGGACTGCTCGTGCTGGCGGCCGTCGAGCGCTGGTGCCCTCCGGCCGTGCGGCGCTGGGGTGAGTACGCGGTGGTCGCGGGCCTGCTGGGGGTGGCCGTGCTCCGGCCCGCGCCTGCCGCGCCCGAGGCCGGGTTCGTCCAGGCCCGCTCGGCGGCGAACGCGCTCGCGGCGGTGGCGCCGGGCTCGCTGCTAGTGGGGGGCTACTGGGACGTCTACACCCTGGCCTCGCTCCAGCCGCCCGAGGCCACCGCGCGGCCCGTGCCCCAGGAGGGTGACTACCAGCGCACGCCCTTCCTCGTGCCCACGCTGCGCGCGGCCTCCGAGTGGGTGTGGGTCCAGCCCGAGCCCGAGGGCCCCGCCGAGCCACCCGCCACCCGGCGCCAGGAGCACCAGGGGCAGTGGCAGCGCGATGCCGGGCCGCTGCTGCGCGTGCCCGGCTTCAGCTTCTGGCGCTATCGCTCCGCGCCGTGAGAGTGCCGCGAGCTACTTGCCGCCCCGGCGACGGCCTCCGCCAGAGGGGGTGGCGGCAGGCTCCTCGTCCGGCTTGGCCACCGACACCTTCTTCTCCGCGTTGGCCACGCGGTTGAGCAGCTGCTCCTTGTCGTCCGGAGCCAGCGTGTCGATGGCCTGCCGCAGGGTGTTGAAGTCCAGCCGCGCGATGGTGACGGTGTTGCCGCCCTTGATCTCCTGCACCGTGGGCACGTCCACCAGCTCGCGCATGTAGTTCTCGAACTCCACGCGCACGTCCGAGGACTGCTGGATGCAGGTGTCCTTGGCGGCGACGATGTTCACCGCGCCCTCGCGGTACTGCAGGTCCGGGTTGCGCGTCATCGCCTCCTCGAACGTGGAGATGCGCTTGCGCAGCGACTCATACAGGGTGATGTAGTCGGCCAGCCGCTCCGTCTCAGGCCGGTTGACGTTGCGCGCCTTGGTCAGCTCTTCGGCGGTGTTGTCACAGGTGAGCTTCTCCAGCTCGCCCGCCTGGGGGGTGTCCTTCACCGCCACGGTGGCGGACTCGCGATCCAGGCGCTCCTCGGAGGAGATCTCCTTGGGCATGCAGCCTGTGGCGGACAGAAGGAACACAGCGGCGGCGGCAGACAGGCGGTGCATCCGGGACCTCGAAAAGGAAGCGGAACGGACAGGTGGAGGTTTAAACGGTTGATCTCCGAAAGTTTGTAGCGGTATGGCCCGCCCGCCGTCAACGACGCCCAGGAGCGCCCCCGTGGATATCCATGCCGAGAAAATCCTGATCCTCGACTTCGGGAGCCAGTACACGCAGCTCATCGCCCGGCGTGTCCGGGAGTTGGGCGTGTACTGTGAGATCCACCGGCCAGACCTGCCCGAGGAGCAGATCCGCCGCTTCGCTCCGCGAGGCATCATCCTGTCGGGAGGCCCCGCCTCGGTGGAGGCCGAGGGCTCGCCCCGGTGTGATGGCTTCGTCTTCGAGTCCGGCCTGCCGGTGCTGGGCATCTGCTACGGGCTGCAGCTCTTGGCCAAGCAGCTGGGCGGCAAGGTGGACCGGTCCGCCCACCGCGAGTACGGCCCCGCCGAGGTGGAGGTGCTCTCCGCGCGCGGCCCGCTGGCCGAGTTCACCCTGGGCGATCGGGTGAAGGTGTGGATGAGCCACGGCGACCGGGTGGAGGCGCTGCCGCCGGGCTTCGAGGCGATTGGGCGCAGCGGCAACTCGCCCTTCGCGGCGGCGGCCCACGTCACCAAGCCGGTGTACGGGCTGCAGTTCCACCCCGAGGTGGTGCACTCGCCCCAGGGCAAGGTGATGCTGCGGGCCTTCCTGTTCACCGACTGCAAGGTGAGCGGCACCTGGACGATGAAGGGCTTCATCCAGGAGGCCGAGGAGGCCATCCGCCGGCAGGTGGGCGAGCACGGCCGGGTCATCTGCGGCCTGTCGGGTGGGGTGGACAGCTCGGTGGCGGCGCTGCTGCTGCACCGGGCCATTGGCCCCCGGCTGCAGTGCATCTTCGTGGACAACGGCCTGTTGCGGCAGGGCGAGCGGGCGCAGGTGGAGTCGCTCTTCGTGGACCGGTTCCACGTGCCGCTGAAGACGGTGGACGCGCGAGCGCGCTTCCTGGAGAAGCTCAAGGGCGTCACGGACCCGGAGAAGAAGCGGAAGATCATCGGCCGCGAGTTCATCGCGGTGTTCGAGGAGGCCGCGCGCGAGGTGCATGACGCGCAGTTCCTGGCGCAGGGCACGCTCTACCCGGACGTGATTGAGTCGGTCTCGTACAAGGGCCCGTCGGTCACCATCAAGAGCCACCACAACGTGGGCGGGCTGCCCGAGAACATGAAGCTCAAGCTGGTGGAGCCGCTGCGCGAGCTGTTCAAGGACGAGGTGCGCGTGCTGGGCCGCGAGCTGGGGCTGCCCGACGAGATGGTGGGCCGGCAGCCGTTCCCCGGGCCGGGGCTGGCCATCCGCGTGCTGGGCGAGGTGACGGACACGCGGCTGGAGCTGGTGCGCCGCGCGGACGAGATCGTCCAGGACGAGATCCGCAAGGCGGGCCTCTATAAGGAGGTGTGGCAGGCGTTCGCCGTGCTGCTGCCGGTGCAGAGCGTGGGCGTGATGGGCGACGAGCGCACCTACGAGTCCACCTGCGTGTTGCGCGCGGTGACGAGCGTGGACGGCATGACGGCCGACTGGGCGCGCATCCCCTTCGAGGTGCTCGAGCGCATCTCCACGCGCATCACCAACGAGGTGCGCGGCATCAACCGCGTCGTCTACGACATCTCCTCCAAGCCCCCCGCCACCATCGAGTGGGAGTAGGGGAGCGCTCGCCCTAGGCGGGCTTCCACTCCCCGCCAGCGAGCGGGGCGAAGCAGGCGTCCACGTCCGCGTCGCGGACCTCGGCCAGGGTGGCGGGGTTCCAGCGGGGGGCGTGGTCCTTGTCCACCAGCACCGCGCGGATGCCCTCGCGGAAGTCCGGCCGCGCGCTGATGCGCTGGCTCAGCCGGTACTCGATGACGACGCACTCGTCATACGTGAGCGAGCGGCACTTGCGCAGCTGCCGCAGCGTCACCTTCAGGCTCGTGGGCGACATGCGCTCCAGCGTGGCGCGCGTGGCCTTCGCCCACTCGGTGCCCTCGGCCTCGAGCGCGGCGAGGATGTCCTCCACCCGGTCCTTCGAGAAGCAGCGATCGATGGCCTCGCGGTGCGCCCGCAGCGGCGCGGGGCCGGGATCCGACGCGAACGAGGAGATGATCTGGTTGGCCACCTCGTGCGCCGGGGCCTGGTTCCAGTCCACCGCCATCAGCGCGTCCAGCAGGCGCTCCAGCCGCAGGTGCTCCACGTAGTGGGTGGCGTAGCTCGTCCACAGCGCGTCCGCCGCCGTGGCCCGCGCCCCCGTGAGCCCCAGGTAGGTGCCCACCTGCCCCGGGAAGCGCGGCAGAAACCACCCGCCGCCCACATCCGGGAACAGGCCAATCGCCGTCTCCGGCATGGAGAACATCAGCCGCTCGGTGACGATGCGGTGCGAGCCGTGCCGCGACAGCCCCAGGCCTCCGCCCATGCTGATGCCGTCCACGAACGCCAGGTAGGGCTTCTCGTAGAAGTGGATGCGGTGGTTGAGGGCGTACTCCTCGCGGAAGTACGCGCTGACCAGCGGCTCCTGCCCCTCGGGCCCGGGCTGTCCCAGCGAGGCGGCCACGGCGCGCACATCCCCTCCGGCGCAGAAGGCCTTGTCGCCCGCGCCGCGGATGACCACGGCCCTCACCTCGGGAACCTTCGCCCACTCGTCCAGCTTGGGGCGGATGGCACGAATCATCTCCAGGCTCAGGGCGTTGAGCGCCCGGGGGCGATCGAGGGTGATGAGCCCCAGGGGGCCCCGCGTCTCGAACAGCACGTCGTTGCTCATGAAACGGGTGTACCTGATTTTGAGACAAATGGGCGTGTCAGGCGGGGTAGGCGCAAGGCGTAGCGCCCCCGCCCTCCGGGAGTTGGTGCACGCGCCCCGCCTCTGGCGGTAAGAGTCAGGTGTGAGCTTGAAGGTGATGACGTTCAACGTGCTCTTCGGCGGGGAGACGCGCTTCGAGGAGATCCTCGCGCTCCTGGCCCGGGTGCGGCCGGACGTGCTCGTCCTTCAGGAGTGCCTGTGGTGGGAGACCGGCGATCGCCTACATCAGGTCGCCGCCGCCCTGGGAATTCCCGCCGACAGCGCCCACCTTCACCTGGGGACCGCGCGCCCCCGGGGCAGCGGCCGCCGCTACCACGTCGTCATCGCCAGTCGCCGCCCGCTGCGGGCCATTCAGATCCACAACGATCCGCGCCAGATTGGCCACTGCCTGGTGCAGTGCCAGCTGGACTCGGGCGAGCCGGTGACGCTGTTCGGCACCCACTATGACGCGCACAGCGAGGACGCGCGGGTGCTCGAGGCGCGCTACCTGTGTGATCTGCTCGACGAGGTGACGTTCCGCGAGGGCCTGTACCTGCTGGCCGGCGATCTCAACTCGCTGTCGCGCAGGGATCCCTATCCCGCGGATCTGCCCGAGAAGCTCCGGGCCGCGGGCACGGACAAGTATGGCCACCCGCCGCGCTACTCGGTGATGGACACGCTCGAGGGGTTCGGGTGGATCGACGCGCTCTACCACCGGCAAGAGCCCTCGCGGTGGGTGACGGCCCGGCGTGAGCGCGGGGGCGTGGTGATCGACTACCGCACGGACTACATCCTCGCCTCGCCCCGCATGGCCGAGCGGCTGGAGAGCGCCGAGGTGGTGGACGTGGGCACCGCCTCGGACCACCACGCGGTGGTGGCCACCTTCCGCGAAGGCTGAGCCGTCGTCAGTGGCCCTCGTGCTGCAGTGAGCGCCGCAGCCAGGACTGGAGCGCTGGTGGCTCCAGGGGCAGATCGTCCTGCCACAGCCGCACCGTGCCATCCCGGCTCGAGGAGGCCACGAAGCGGCCATCCGGAGAGAAGGACACCTGGATGACGCCCTCGGTGTGGCCCTGGAGCCCCCGGCTCTCGCCGCTCTCCACGTCCCACAGCCGCACGGTCTTGTCCTCGCTGCCGGTGACGATGCGCCGGCCCTCGGGGGACCAGGCGAAGTGGTTCACCTGGTTGACGTGGCCGCGCAGCACTCCGCGCGCCTCGCCCGTCTCGGCGTCCCACAGCCGGGGCGAGTTGTCGCCCTGGCTCGAGCTGACCACCGTGCGCCCATCCGGAGAGAAGCCCACCGAGAGCACGCCGATGCCCCCCACGTCCAGCCGCTTGCCCGGGCCTGCGGGCAGCGGCTGCAGCCACAGGGTGTGATCCCTGCTGCCGGCGACCAGCCGCTTGCCGTCCCGTGAGAAGGCCAGCGCCGTCACCACGTCATCGCTGACGTTCAGGGTGGTGCCCTGGCCGCCGTCCACGGCCCACAGGCGCAGCGCGTTGTCCTCTCCGCCCGTGGCCACGAAGCGCCCGTCCGGAGAGAAGGCCATGCAGGTGACGCCCCGGCTGTGCCGGCCGAGGATCCGCTCTTGCGCTGAGGCGGGGTTCCACAGGCGCACCAGCCCGTCCGCGCTGCCCAGGGCCACCCACTGGCCGGAAGGGGAGAACTCCAGCGCCCGCATGGCATGAGCGGAGACTGGCAGCACGCTCACCTGTTTGCCCGAGCCGTCCCACAGGCGCACCGTGCCGTCGGCGCCGGCGGACACCACGCGCTGGCCATCCAGGGACAGCCGCGCCAGGGGCACCTCGCCCCGGTGGCCCCGCATCTCCACGGTGACCAGGCCCTCGGAGGCGCTCCAGCGCCGCACCACGCCGTCAGCACCCGAGGAGAGCAACTCCCGCCCATCACCCGAGAAGCTCAGGGAGTGCACGGGCCCGCCGTACTGGCCGACGACGCGGAAGGGATCGGCCCCCACGGGGTACAGCCGCGTCACCCCGTCCACGCTGGCCACGGCGAGCCACTGGCCGTCCGGAGCGAACTCCAGGGATGTCACGGCGTCCTCGGCTCCGCGCAGCACGCGGGCCTGGCCGGTGTTCAGATCCCACAGGTACGAGAGGCGATCCCGGCTGCCGGTGGCCAGCCAGCGCCCATCGGCCGAGAAGGCCAGCGGGGCAGGGGTCTGCCTGGGCCCCTCGAAGACGCGCGCGGCGCCCGTGTCCACGTCCCACACACGCACCGTGCCGTCCAACGAGCGCGAGGCCAGCCGGGCTCCGTCCGGAGAGAAGACCACGGAGCGCACGCTGCCGGTGTGGCCTTCGAGCAGGCGCACCCGGCCTGTAGCGGCGTTCCAGAGCCGCACCTTGCCGTCCTCGCACGCGGTGGCCAGCAGCGTGCCGTCGGGCGAGAAGGTCACCTGGTACGGAATGGCCGGGTGAGTGCCCAGGCTCTGGCTCTCGCCCGTCTCCACGTCCCACAGGCGCAGGGCCTTGTCGTCCTTGCCCACCGAGGCCAGCCGCCGCGGATCGCGCGAAGTGGCGAGGCTGGCCACCCAGCCTTCATGACGGCCCAGGCGCTTGCCCTGCGCGCTGGCCACGTCCCAGCGCCACACCTCTCCGTCCATGCTGGAGGTGAACACGCGTCGGCTGTCCTGGGAGAACACCACGCCCATGAGCGGCGCGGCGTGGCCCTGCAGCACCCGGGAGCCTCCCGCCTTCACGTCCCACAGGCGCAGCGTCCGGTCCTTGCTGGTGGTGGCCAGCCACTGGCTATCGGGAGAGAAAGCCGCGCGCCAGGCCTCGTCATCGTGCGAGCCCAGCACCTTCGACTCGCCGCTCTGGGCGTTCCACAGGCGCACCGTGCGATCGTCACTCACGGTGGCCAGCCAGCGGCCGTCCGCGGAGAAGGTGACGAAGTTCACGCCCTTGGTGTGGCCGCGCAGCAGCCGCGCCAGCCCCCGGGCCTGGGCGTCCGCGGCGATGACGCGCGCCGAGCCCCACTGCGCGAACGCCGGTGACAGCGTGCCCAGCCACTCGAGCGCCTTGTTGGGGAAGCGCTCCACCGCGGTGCGGGCCTCCACCAGCGTGAGCTGATCGGCGCGCAGCGTCGCCTCGCGGGAGGCCGCCTCGGCCTCGGCCTGCTTGAGCTCGGCGCGATCGCGCTCGGCCATGATGCGCCGCACGCTCACGGTGCCCACCGTGCCCAGCGCCGCCAGCGCGATGCCGGCCACCGCCAGCACTGCCCTGTTGCGGCGCGCGAAGCGCTTGAGCAGATCCACCCGCGAGTAGTGGTGCGCCCCGACGAGCTGCCCGGTGAGGAACCGCCGCAGGTCCTCCGCCATGGCTTGCGCCGTGGGGTAGCGCCCCGCCGGATCCCTCGCCATCGCCTGGGTGACGATGGCCAGCAGCTCCTCCGGCACGCCCGTCACCAACCGCTCGATCGCCGTTGGGGGCCCCGCGATGACGCGATTCAGCACCTCGTGAGCATTGCCCTTGCCGTAGGGCCGGGTGCCCGACAGCAGGTGATACAGCATGGCGCCCAGCGCGTAGACATCCACTCGCTCGTCCACGGGCCGCCCCGCTGCCTGCTCGGGTGGCATGTACGCCGGAGTTCCCAGCACCAGCCCCGCCTGGGTGTGGTTGGGATCGTCGGCCGTCATCACCGGCGTGTCGGATCGGGACGAGTAGGCCTGCTCCTGTGCCGTGTCCGTGGCGGGTTCCGGCCCATCGGTGAGCTGCTTGGCCAGACCCCAGTCGATCACCACCGTCTCGCCGAACTCGCCCACCAGGACGTTGGCCGGCTTGAGATCGCGGTGGATGATCCGCTGGCTGTGCGCATAGGCCACCGCCTCGGCCACGGCCAGCACGTGGGGCAGCAGGGCCAGCCGCTCGGCGAAGCTCTTCGTCTCCTGCAGCCGCTCATCGAACGAGCGGCCCGACACCAGCCGCATCGCATAGAAGGGCTCGCCCGAGGACCAGCGGCCCGCCTCATAGATAGGGACGATGCCCGGGTGCTGAAGCCGCGCCGTCACCAGCGCTTCATTGAGGAAGCGGCCCTCGTCCGGACCTCCGGGGTTGAGCAGCTCCTTGAGGGCCACGGGCCGCCCGAGCCGCTGATCCCGGGCCCGCAGAATGCGGCCGATGCCGCCCCGCGCGAACGTGCCCTCCACGGCATAGGCCTGGCGCTCCACCACCGGCAGCGGCCGGGCCTCGGACAGGGCCGGGGCAGGGGAGGTGGGCTGCGCCGCGCCCGCCCCCGAGATGAGCGTGTTGCCGTCGAAATCCGGCGGCGAAGGGGGGGACTTGCCAGCGTCGCTCATAAGGGTGCGTCGACCAGGATCCGGTGCCGGAACAGCTCGATCAGGATGTCGTCATGCAGATCCGCCTGCTTCTGCTCGCGCAGGCGCTTGCGCACGGCCTCCACGGGCTCCTTGCCGGTGAACTCCACCAGCAGCGCGTACGCTTCTCCCGGCAGCGCCACCGCGTCGAACTCGCTGTACGAGGCCAGGGCGATGCTCCCATCCGGCAGCCACTGCACCGTGGTGCTGGGGTTGAACTTCAGCACCCGCGGCAGCTTGGGGGCCACCGCCGCCTCATGGTTCCGCTTGAGGATCGCCTGCTCGACGATTCCATCCAGCCCCAGCAGGTTGTCGAACTCCTCCGCGCTGAGCTTTCGCACGCTCTCGAAGCAGGCCCGGTAGAACTCCTCTTCGCGGCCGGCCCACTGGCGCCACAGCTCCGCGTACTCCTTGTCCGGCAGCCGCTTGTCGTCCAGGTCCTCGACGGTGAGCGGCGCGCTCGCGTTGTCCGCCTTGTCCTTGCCCACCAGCACGTAGTCCGGCAGCAGCTGTAGCAGCGCGTAGCGCGACAGCTGGATCTCCGCCAGGGTGAGCCACGTCTTCAGCGTCATCCAGAACTTCCGGCCGTCGGCGCCCGCCACGTACTTGCAGTAGTACGTGGAGCACA
Organism: Myxococcaceae bacterium; assembly: GCA_035296065.1. Lineage (GTDB taxonomy): Bacteria > Myxococcota > Myxococcia > Myxococcales > Myxococcaceae > DATHBR01. The sequence continues at coordinate 29,186 of DATHBR010000068.1, forward strand.
CCGCCTCGCGGTAGCGCCAGATGGTGCACAGGCCTCCCTCGGCTTTGTAATACGGGCAGCGCAGCGCCTCGGTGCGGCCGAACGCCTGGCGCGCGTTGCTATAAAGGAGGTTGTAGAGCGCCGGGGCCTTGATCCACTGCGGATTCATGGCCACGCCCCGGGAGATCTTCTCCTGGATGCGGCGGCGGCCCTCGGCCATCGCGGGATCCTCGTCCGACAGAATGGCCCCCACCAGGTAGTTGGGCAGCCGAGGGTGGTAGGTGCAGCACTTGGTGTCCGGGCGGAAGAAGCGGTTCACTCCGTCCACGGACTCGATGGGCACCGGGTTGTTGGCCTCGCACATGGCGCACGCGGAGCACGTGGCCTTCTCCTCGACCGGAACGGAGCTCTGGAAGAAGGAGGGGAAGAGGTTGCGGTAAATCGCCGGCAGGGTGTCGAGGATTGTGGGCATGGGCACTCAGAACAGCTCGCCAAGACCGCCGACGATGTCGAAGAAGAGCTCTACACCGGAGTCCAGCAGGTCCACGCCGTCGGCGACCTCCAGTCCCACGTCCACGGCGTCCACGCCCAGGCTCACCGTGTCACCCGAGCCGCTGGCGGCCTGCGAGGTGTGCGTGGCGGCCTGCTGCACCTGGGTGTCGATCTTCCGGTAGAAGCCGTCCATCTGCATCTTCTCCATGAGCAGCTGGGCGGCCACCGCGGGGGCCACGACGGCGCCTGCCACCGCGGCCGCCTTGCCCATGTCGCCCAGCGTCGAGCCCATCGCCTTGGGATCCAGGATGCAGAGGGGGGCCTTACAGTTGGGGCACGCGGTGTCCTTGTTCAGCGAGATCGGGCCGCCACAGTCCGAGCACTGCAGCGCCTGGACGTGCTTCTTCAGCTCGTTCATTTCCTTCAGGTTGAGGCCGCGGACGATGCCTTTCTCCCGGAGGAACTGAAAGAAGGTGATGAAGTGGCCATGCCCCTGGGGGCACTGGAAGTACTGGAAGCGGTTGCCTCGGGCCATGTCGTGCGTGCGCGTCAGCCCCGAATGGCAGCGCGGGCACGCCAGCGGCTCCTGGAGCCGGTAGTGTTGGTCCTTGCGAGCGTGCAGCTCGCGGAACAGGTGCAGCACGCCCTTGGGCGTAATCTGGCGGCTCTCCCGGGCGTCGAACCACAGGCCGTGGCACGTGTGGCACACGTCCAGCTGGACTCGCGCTCCTTGCAACCCCTCGAAACTCTGCTCGTGGGCTTCGGACTGACAGGCTGGGCAGTTCATGCGGCCCTCATCTCAGCCGGCCGGGTTGCTCTTCACGGCGGGGGCCTTGGGGCGCAACTCCTCGAGCACGCGGGTGGCGCCGTACACCTTCTGCAGCGACTCGATCAGCGCATCGCTGTGCACGGACACGGCGCGGTTGACGCTCTCGTCGAAGCCGTAGTCGCCGCCCAGCGACTGGATGTTGCCGTCGAACACCAGGCCGACGATCTCCGCGTCCTTGTTGATGACGGGCGAGCCGGAGTTGCCGCCGATGATGTCGTTGGTGCTCACGAAGTTCATCGGGGTGGACAGCTTGAGCTTGCCCTTGGCGTCCAGCCACGTGCGCGGCAGGGCGAAGGGCTCCTCGCCAGTGTGGCGCTCGTAGGCGCCGGCCATGCTGGTGATGGGGGCCACCTTCTTACCGTCCTCCGTGTAGCCCTTCACCGAGCCGAAGGACAGGCGCAGGCTGGAGGTAGCGTCCGGGTAGATGCCGGTGCCGTACACCTCGAACTTCGCCTTGGCCACCAGCTCGCTGTTCTTGCGGATGACCGCGTCGATGTTCTCCTCGTAATTCTTGCGCACGGCGCGCGCGTCCGGGTCCACCAGGGCCGCCAGCTGGATCATCGGATCCTTCGAGGCCGCGACGGCCTGCTTGCCGCCCTCGAACAGCTGCTTGCGCACCGCCGGATCGCGCAGCTGGGTGCCGTTCACCACGCGGGTGGCCAGCTTCAGGGGGGACTCCTTGCCCAGCACCTTCTTGACGAACGGGTGGTCGGCGCCCAGCTCCTCGCGCAGCTTGGTCAGCGAGAACTCCAGCCGGGCGATCTCCAGCTCCGGGTAGATGGGGGCCGGGCTGAACATGTTGGCCTTGAGCGCCGGCAGGTTCGCGTCGGTGTACTCGCGCAGCCGCTGGCCGTTCTCCTTGGGCAGCTCCTCGCTGCCACGCACCAGGTGCTTGGCGATGGTGTACAGCGTCGAGCTGAAGCCGAAGGTGCCCTCGATGAAGGTCTGCTCCTTGCGCTGCTGCTTGAGCTGCTCCTGAGCGCGGGCGATCTCGTCCCAGGCGGCGCCGTACTTCTTCTTCAGCTCGGGGTTGGCGTCGACCTTCTGGCGCAGCTCCTGCTCGGCGGCGACCTTCTGGGCGAAGAACTTCTTGTCCAGCAGGGCCTCGTGCTTGCCCTTGGTGGCCTTGAGCGAGTTCTCCACGCCGAACAGCAGGTTATTGGAGATGCGCTTCTGCTCGGGGCCGCGCTTCTGGAACTCGGTCACCATGCCGCGCAGCTCGGCCTGGAGGACCTGCGTCTTGGGCAGCGACACGTCCCGCTGGTACTCGAGCTCGGCCACGGTCAGCCCGCGCGAGGTGCGCCCCGGGTGCCCGGACACGAACGTCAGTTCGCCTTCCTTCACGCCGGCCCGGGACCACTTGAAGTAGTGCTCCACGGGAGCCGGCTTGCCGTCCTGGTAGATGCGCACGAAGGCGACGTCCAGATCGTACCGGGGGAACTCGAAGTTGTCCGGATCGCCGCCGAAGAAGGCAATGGCGTGCTCGGGTGCGAACACCAGGCGCACGTCCTGGAAGCGGCGGTACTTGTAGAGGTTGTACTTGCCGCCCTGGTACAGCGTCACCACGTCACAGCGCACCTGGTCGCTGGTGGCGCAGTCCTTCTCGATCTTCGACATCTCGGCCTTGAGGGTGTCGTTGTACTGCTTGCCCGTGAGGCCCTGGGTGGCGGTGTTGAGCCGCTCGGTGACGTCCGTGATGGAGGTGAGCTGGTTGACCTCCATGGCCGGGCACTTGAGCTCGTCGGCGGCCGTCTTCGCGTAGAATCCGTTGGCGATGTAGTCCTTGTCCGCGGTGGACAGCTGCTCGATGCAGCCGCGAGCGCAGTGGTGGTTGGTCATCACCAGGCCGTTGGGCGACACGAAGCTGGCCGAGCAGCCCGCGGCCAGGCGGGCCGACGACAGGCGGACCTTGTCGAGCCACGGCTGCGTGGGCTCGAAGCCGTACTTCTCCTTGACCTGGGCGGAAGGGAAGTTGTTGTAAGTCCACATGCCTTCGTCGGCCAGGACGGGGGCCGCGCCTAACACCGTGGCGATGACGACCAGACGCTTCATGAAAGAGGATCCTTTTGTCGGAACCGGGGGAGTGCGCGCGTTCTGCGGGAACCCATGGGTCCGGTCAAGCGGGGAAAAAAGCCGGGCCCAGAACGGCCAGCCGGGCAGTTGATTCCGCCCAAAACCGGCCGCCCTCTTAGTTTACATAACGCATCTTATCAGACCCCAGGTCTAGAGCGGGATGGGGGGCCACGGGGCTGCTTTGGGGCCGCTTTCTGGCCTTTGAAACTCCGGGCCTGGAGACGCTTCCCGGGCCCGGAAACGTCAAAGGCCCGGGCGCCGCATCGGGCGCACGGGCCTGAGTCCGAGACGTTGATTCCGGGGCTGGCTTAGAACGCGTCGCCCTGGATCTTCACGCCCGTGCCGGGATCCTTCTTGTCCGACTGCTTGATCTCCTTCAGCACCTCCTTGTCCTCCTTGAAGGTGCTGGACTCGAGCTTGCTCAGCGTCTCGTAGGCCTTCGCGTCACCCTTCGACTTCAGCGAGAACAGGTTCCGGATGAAGTCGCCCACGTTCTCCACGGCCGACGTGACGGCTTCCTTGATCTTCTCGCCCAGGCTGGGCTTGCTGTAGCTGACATCCAGCTCGAACGTGTTGCGGCGCTCGTTCTGCACCAGCACCTTGTCCGTGGGCTTGCTGTCCGTGGCCTTGAACTCCGTGTCCACGCCCTTGAACATCTCCTCGCTCGCCGTGAAGGCCTTGGGGTCCGGGGCCGCGGTCACCGCCGCCGTCGCCGGCCTAGTCACGAAGCTGTCCATCCCCTGGACCGCCGCCAGACTCGGGTTCGTGCTGATCGCCTCGATGGGCTCGCCGCTCAACTCATTGGGCGCTCCCAAAGTCCCAGGGATCACCTGGGGCGCGCTGGTTGGCACGGTTGCCGCGGCCTGCTTGCCCGGGTTGGCCACCGGGATCAGCATGCCCCCGTCCGGCGGAGCCTTGAGCACCGCCTCCTTGAGCTGCTTGGGGCTCACCACGTACGGGCCCTTGGCCAGCGGATCCGACACGATGTAGTTGCCGTTGCGCGTCTGGCCCTCGATGACCACGTAGTGCGCGCTGTCCTTCTGGCTGTTGGGGTTCGAGGAGCGCACCTGGGCGACCATCTTGTTGCCCTTGCCCAGGTGCTCCTTCAGCTGCGCGTCCGTGTAGCCGGCGCCCAGCGCCTGGCCGTCCGGCGACACGCCCGCCCGCGCCATCATCGTCGCGATGCCCTCGGGCGAAGTGCCTTTCTCGGTCACCACGCCCTTGCCCAGCTCGCTCACCAACTGCGCGTCATTGAGGTGGCCCAGCTTGCCCGCGGACCGCGCCAGCATGGCCACCACCGCCGGCCCACAGTTGAAGGGACCGTTGGCATAGTCCTTGCCAGCCCCTTCGGGACGGAGCTGGTTGATGTGGTGAATGGGCTTCCGCGCCTGATGAGATTGGGCGCCCTCCACCTGATTGGGGACGACTCGCTTGATCTCAGAGGTGCTGGCACGGCGCACGACGCTCATACACGCTCCACAAAGTCGGTTCTGATCCTGGTTATCGGGGGTGGGGAAAAGAAGTTTCCTGTCACCCAAAAAAAAGGTCGGATCAGACCCGGCCGTGGGAGAAAACTCACCCCACTCGACGCAGCGCGTTGCCGCCCTTCACCCGCTCGAGCACCGCGGCGATCAGCGCCTGCTCGCGCAGCGGACCGGAGAGGAACACCCGGGCCCCGAGCGCCAGCGCCCGGTCGCGATCATGCGCCCGGCCCGCCATCATCAGCTGGGCGCGGATGCCGTGGCGCAGCACGGACTCCACCGACTGCAGCGGCGTGAGCACCACCGTGTGCGCGCCGGCCTTCACCACGTCCTCGGTGCGGGCCACCCGCGCCCGGACGTTGGAGGCCTTCAGCAGCGCCATCAGCCACTCGGTGGCCTTGGCGCCCCAGCCGTACACCCAGAGCTGAGGCTCGGGCTCGGCCGCCGCGGGCATCTTCGCGCTGAGCTGCGCGATGGGAATGTTGGGCTGGGTGACGAGCAGGTCCGCGGGCAGCTCCGTCTGCAGCGGCGCCATGATGGGCAGGCCCTCCTGCTCGACGGTGTGCGTGCGGGCCGCGCTCTTCTGCAGGTGGAAGCCCAGGCTGATGCACTCGGAGCGATCCCTCACCAGGGGCAGCTCCTCGTCCACCTCGGGCAGCGGAATGGGCTCCACCGGGCGCTTGGCGCCCAGCAGGTGCGGGTAATAGAGCCGATCAATGGCCCGGGAGATGGCCCCGTCCGTGGCCAGCAGCACCACCACCCGGGACTTGCCGGACACGCGGGCCACCTCGTCCATGGCCGTGGGCCGCGCCGGCGCCGCCGCCGCCACCACCAGCACCGAGCCGCGAGCGCCCTCCAGCCGCAGCGGCACCACCCGGCACGCCTCGGCCGTCTCCACCGGCAGCACATCCACCAGCTTCTCGTCCACTGGCTGCGCGTCCAGGTCCACCACCGGCAGCTGCAGCTGCGCGCCGAACACCTCCAGCACCTGCTGAGCGGTACAGAAGCCCTTGTCCACCACCACCTGCCCCAGCGGCACCCCCCACATATTGTGGATGCTCAGCGCCGCCCGAAGCTGAATCTCGTCGATCAGCCCCGCCTTCTCGAGCAACTCGCCCAGCCGCTGCTTGCGCATGCTGTTCTTCCCCGGGTTTGTGGGTACTCAGGCCCTGATGAAGGGGCTTCAGATTAATTGTCTGAGGATGTGGTTAAAAGTTGCTGATGTCGGGTCGGCTCAGAGCAGGTTAGGTCCGGTGGGCTCGGAGCAGGTTAGGATGGGGAACCCCATGTCGCTGCAACCTGGAAAAATGTTGGGCCGTTACGAGCTGATGGCCAAGCTCGGCTACGGCGGAATGGCCGAAGCGTGGCGTGCCCGGCTGGTCGGAGAAGCGGGCTTCACCAAGCACGTCTTCATCAAAAAGGTGTTGCCCGAGTATTCGGACGACTACGCCTTCACCAACATGTTGATCAGCGAGGCGCGCATCTCCGCCACGTTGACCCACAGCAACATCGCCCAGGTGTTCGACTTTGGTCGGCACAACAACGAGTACTTCCTGGCCATGGAGTACGTGGAGGGCCAGTCGCTCTATTCGGTGGTGGAGCGGGCGCTGACGCAGAAGTGGCAGGCGATCCCGGTGGCGCCGGCGGTGTTCATCGGCGCGGAGATCTGCCGGGGGCTGCACTACGCCCACAGCCGCAAGGACCAGAACGGCAAGCCGCTGGGCATCGTCCACCGGGACATCTCTCCGGAGAACGTGCTGCTGAGCTACGAGGGGCAGGTGAAGATCATCGACTTCGGGCTGGCGAAGGCGCGGGACATCCGCAACTTCACCACCGAGCCCGGGGTGATGAAGGGCAAGTACCTGTTCTTCTCGCCCGAGCAGGCCCGGGGCGAAGAGGTGGATGCGCTCACGGACGTGTGGGCCACCGGCGTGCTGCTCTACGAGTTGCTGTGCGGCAAGCTGCCGCTGCAGGGCCCCGAGTACGTGGTGCTGCCCAAGCTGAGCGCGGGCCAATTCCCCCGGCCCCGCGAGCTCAACCCCCGGCTGCCCGAGCAGCTGGAGGAGATCCTCATGGCGGCGCTCGCGGTGAAGAAGGAGCACCGCTACAAGTCCTGCCATGCCTTCGGCGAGGCGTTGACGGGCTTTCTGCACACCAGCTCGTTCCGCGTGTCGCCCACCACGCTGTCTCACCTGGTGCACGAGCTGTTCCGCGAGGAGATGCGCGCGGAAGGGCGGGACGTGCAGGTGCCGCGCTCGTTCCTGGAGGAGCTGGCCGCCTGGCGCGGCGAGCCTCGCGCCGAGCCTCGTGCCAAGCGCGTCAAGGATCCCGAGGAGGCCACGGTGCCGGTGGCCGAGATGCTGCGCTTCTCGGATCCCGGGATCGCTCCGCCTCCCCTCCCCGACGCCGAGCCCCCTCCTCCCCCTCCCCCTCCTCCCAGGGTGATGAAGGGGGGCGCCCCGCGGAGCGTCGAGGCCAAGCCGGCCGCCTTCAACTGGAAATGGAGCGTCGCGGGCGGTACGGCCCTGGCGTGGGCGGTGCTCGGGCTGCTCTTCTTCGTCATTCCCAGGGGGCCCTCGGCCCCGGCTCCCGAGGAGGTGGCCCGGGTCGACGATTCGCAGCCCGAGGAGCCCACACCCGAGGAGCCCACGCCCGCGGCGCCCACGCCCCCGGCGCCCACGCCCCCGGCGCCCCGGCTGATCGAGCCCAGGGCCCGGCCCACCAACTCGGAGTATGGGCGGTTCATTCAGCAGGGCCGCACGGCGATGGAGGCGCGGCGCTATCCGCTCGCTTCGGAGAATTACCGCATGGCCCTGAAGCTCGACGCCGAGTCGCTCGACGCCAAGGAGGGGCTGGGCCTGTCGCTGGTGCTGGCCGGCACCGGCAAGGCGGCGGACAAGGAAGCGGTGGAGGTGCTGCGCGAGGTGGTGGAGAAGGACGCCGCGAGGGCCCGCGCCTGGTTCGGTCTGGGCATGGCCCATCAGGTGCTGCGCGACGAGGACGAGGCGGCCACCGCCTATAAGTACTACCTGTCGCTGGAGCCCTCGGGGCGCTTCTCGCTGGATGCGCGCCGCGCCCTCAAGCAGATGGGCGAGGAGTAGGCCAAAGGGCGGTGGTGAGCCGCCCTACTTATTGCCGGAGCCCCGCTCCAGCTGGTCCACGTGCAGCTCCAGGTGAGTGGCCGTGCGGTTGGACTTGCGCTGCCCTGTCACGTTGGCCGACAGCTCCAGCAGCGTCATCCGCGCGCCGGTCCCGGCCCGGGGGTCTGACTTGCGCACGCCTCCGGCGGCCAGCGCGGTGATCAGATCCTGGAAGGGCTCGATCGAGTCCGGGTGCTGGCCGGTGGAGTTCTTCTTGCGGATCTTCGCCAGCCGGTACTGCGTCTTCTTCAGGGGCACCAGGCCCGGCTTGTCGCGCTGCGCCTCGATGGCCTCCCAGGCCAGGTGGGCACCGTCGGCGCTCAGGCAGAAGAGCGCGGCGTTGTTGCGGATCATCGATCGCAGCAGGGCCTTGGCCGTCGCCACGTCGCCCTTGCGGCTGCGGGCTATCAGCGGGTTCACCACGGCCCGGCCGGTGTGCAGCGCCACGCGCTCCAGGAAGGGCCGGCCACCATACTTATAATAGGTGGTCGTCAGGCCCGCCTCCCACAGCGGCTGCACCAGGGTCGGCTGCGCCAGGGTGAGCGCCACGCGGGGCAGCGTGGTGAGGAAAGTCTCCCGGCCGCGCTCCTGAGCCAGCAGCGCGCGGTGCAGCATCCGCTGCCCAGAGGTGGTGCCGCCCATGCAGCTCAGCGTGGCCAGGCACAGCAGCGCCTCGGTGATCAGCGCGGTGGAGCCCTCGGGAATCCCCTGCCCCTTCTCGAGCACCCGGGAGCAGGCCGGCAGCAGGCCCGCCAGCTGCTGTCCTCGCGCCTCGAGCTGGCGGTACAGGTTGTCCTTGCTCTCCTCGGGGGCGCGCTGGGCGTCCATGTCTCGCAGCGCGTTGAACACCGGGAAGCACTGGCCGCGCGCCTGCTGGAACATGGCGCGCAGCAGCTCGACGAGCTGCCGGGCCACCTTCACCTCGCCGCGTGCCGTGAGGGTGACGATGAGCTGCACCACCAGGGCCGCGCCGCCCGGCGCCACCGCCATCGCCCGCTCCAGCACCAGACCCAGCGAGCCCACCAGGGAGGGGCCCCCCTTGCTGAAGATGCCGGCGACCAGGGCGTCCGCCATCTGGCCCTGGCCGTTGGACTCCAGGCAGTCGGCCGCGCGCAGCAGGGAAATCCACGTCAGCTGCAGCTCGTCGGGCGGCAGTCCCACCGTGTCGCTGGCCAGCTTCTTCAGTGCCTCGCGCCCCGCGCTGATCAGCGCCGTGCGGTACACGGGGCTGGCGGCCCGCTTCAGGATCTGCGCCAGCTGCTGGGCGCGGGCCTCGGGTGTCTCGGAGAGCTTCGCCCAGTGGGCCGCCTCGGCCGTGCCCGCCGCGGCCAGCAACGGTGAGAAGTTCTCCGCGCTGCGGATGCCCACCTGGTAGCTGGCGCGGGCCACGAGCGCGGCCATCAGCCGGCGCTGCGGCGGGGTGAACTCCCCCATCCTGCCGGCCAGCACGTCCAGCCGGGACTTGAGCTGATCGACGATGAAGTGCTTGAAGTCGCGCTCGCGGTTCATCCCCAGCAGCGACAGCAGGTAGCGGATCAGGTGGATGGGGTGATTGCCCAGCCGCTCCAGGTGCTGGAGCAGGCGCGCCTCGCGCCTGGCCTGGCCGTACTCGCTGTAATCCACATCCTTGCCCGCCAGATAGGAGCGGGCGCGCTCATGGTCCAGGTCCGCCTCGAGGTTGTCCTCGAACAGCCCCATCAGGCCTTTGCCGCGCACCTGGCCGGCGTTGGCCGCGCCCCGCTTCAGGTTGCGGAACAGCCGCGTCTGCTTCAGCGCCGTGAAGGCGGCGGTGAAGGAGCGCTTGCCGCCCTCCTGGCCTACCTGCTGCTGGTACTGCTCCCGCGGGGTGGGCTCGGCCGGCGGTTGCTGCTGCGTGGCGGCTCCGCGCTGGGCCTGCCGGGTCGTCTGAGCCTGCTGGGCGGGAGCACCCTTCTGCGTGCGCTGAGGCTGCTGGGCCTGCCTCGCGGGAGACCCATTGGGCGCCTGCTGGGCGGGACCGCCGCCCGGCTGCTTGAGCACCCGGGCGCGAGACAGAATCCGGCTTCTGCGCTCGGGGGATGGGTTGGGGTTGCCGATTATCGCCATGACAGCCTCAGGGGATTGGCAGCTGCGACCGTGGCAGGAGCTTCACGCGGCTCCAGCTCACACGTGACGGTTGCGCACGGCCTTGGTCATGTCGTCGACACTGACCTCTTTCTGGTGCTGAGCGAACATCCACTGATGGCCGTCGGGATCCAGCAGCACCGAGGTGCGGGCGCCGAAGAACTGATCGCTGGGGGCCACGAGCTCCTTGGCGCCCGCGGCCAGCGCGCGCGCGTGCACCGCGTCCACGTCCGCCACATAGACGAACAGCGACACGGGCGTGCCGCCCGCGGTGAGCGGCGAGCGCATGCCGCGCTGGACACTCTCGGGGCCGATCATCACCGTGCAGTTATCGTGGCCCATCTCGGCGTGCATGATGCGCCCGCCGGGGCCCGGCAGCATGAACTTGCGGGTGAAACCAAAGGCCTTCTCGTAGAAGTTCGCTGCCGCCGCGACGTCTCGGACAGTGAGGTGCGGGGTGATGGCGGTGGTCTTCTTGGGCAGTTGCATGGGGAAGATGCCTCTCGAGCTGGGGACCGCGGCCTGGCTGAGCTCATGCTCGTTGCGCGGGCCTGCGTGATCCTAGCCGAGAGCCGGGCCGAGACTCTACCCCACTGGTGACATCACCCGTGGGGAGGGCCGTCAGGCTGGTACCGAGGTACTACTCAGGGTGCTACAGGGGCGCTACAGGCAGGGCCCCCGGAGCACGAGGCTCCGGAGGCCGGGCCCACGCTAGGCCGCCTTGTTGATGAACGGGCAGGAGCCACCGGTCTTCTTGCCCTGCTGGCTGGGGTCCACGCCGCCCACCTCGCCGGGCCGCGCCGGATCGATGGGGGCCGCCGGGGTGCGGGTGCTGGGGGGCAGCACGCCGTCACGGCGCTGGGCCGCCTCGAGCATCGCGTCGTTCATCGTCTTCTGCGCCGAGGCCGAGGGCGCGCCCATGTAGACGCGGTCCATCACGTCGAGCATGGACTTCTCGAGCGAGTCGCCGTTGAGCACCCCGTCCGAGGCCATGTCCGCGTTGAACAGCGCCTGGAGGTCGCCCTTGTTCAGGTTGGCCTCCATGGTGTGCTGGCTGCTCATCGCGTACTGGAGGATGGAGCCGTCGATCTTCCCGCCGGTGAACAGCGGCGAGTGGCCCCACAGCTGCAGCACCTCGTTCTCGAACTGGTTCAGGCCGTTGGCGCCCGTCTGGCGGTTGCCCAGGTTGACCGGCCCCTGCGCGAAGTTGATCGGAGCGTTCGCGTAGCGCCCGGACACGTCGTTGCCCGTCAGGTCCTTGTAGAGCCCGAAGAACTCCTGATCCAGGGACTTGCCGGTGATGCCGCCGTAGGTGGCCTGCTCCTTGGCGGCCAGCTCCTTGGCGAGCGCCACCTCGGCGGGCTTGAAGCCCGAGGGGTTCTGCAGCACGTTGAGCAGCACGCCGCCGTCCTGCTTGCCCGCGGAGCCCATCTGAATGCCCCACAGGTGCAGAATGCCGCGCTGGCGCTCGTCCATGCCGCTCATCTGGTTGCGCTGCTGCGCGCTCAGGTCCTGGTAGCGCACGTTCGGATCGATCACCCCGCCCACCGGGCGCCCGTCCGGAGGCACCGGGCTACCGGGCGTCGGGGTGCCAGGGGTGCCAGGGCCGTAGCCGCCGCCGTAGCCGCCGCCCACCGCTCCGGCGCCGCCACCGTTGCCGGCGTTGCCGCCGTTACCCACGTTGCCACCGTTGCCGGCGTTGCCACCGTTACCGGCGTTGCCGCCGTTGCCCACGTTGCCGCCGTTACCCGCGTTGCCACCGTTACCCACGGTGCCGCCGCCCGCGCCGCCGCCCACCGCTCCGGCGCCGCCGCCCAGCATCTGGCCCAGCTGCGTCACGACCGTCTGCAGCGACTTGAGCACCTCGGTGAGGATCTGGCTGACGATCTGCGCCTGCACCTTGTGCATGTCCGGGCGCAGCTCCTGCTGATCCATGCTGGCCATCAGCGCGCCGCTGTAGACTTCCATCGGCCGCGTCTTCAGCGCCTGGGGGCCGTCCATCATCCCAGCCGAGGCGCCGCCCGTGGCGCGCGCGCTATAGCTGTCGCTGGGAGCCGCGGTCGTCGCCAGCGCCCGATTCAGCGGAGAGGCCGCCGTGGTCTGCTGCGTCTGCGGCGCCTGCTGAGCCTGCGTCGTCGGGCGGGTTCCCTCTTCGGTTCCCATCTGCGGTACGGACGTCCCAAACCGATTCACTTTCATCGACTTACTCCTGGGTAAAAGGCGGACATGAGGGGGTCGTGTGGGATTATCGCCTCCATTTTCGAGAAGTTGCTCTTGAAAGGATCAATCGCCGAGAGATTTTCCCGAAGCTCGAGCACTCGAGTCCTGGATCTAAGGATGCGGGAGGCGGCGGAATCATCAGGCTTTTGGGGATCGAAAAAAAAGTGTGCGCAACAAGCAACCAACAGCACCCATTGTGCGAGAACTAAAGCGGTAGGTGCAGAGTTCATTCTCTCCACCCACTCTTCACACACGCACGCACGGAGAAAGCACGATGCCTATCGGTCCCGTCAAGCCGTCTGGTGGTGGTTACGCGGTTACCCCCAACCGCCCCGCCGAGGTCACGAAGCCTACTGAGATCAACAAGCCGATGGGCGGCGCCGCCGGTGGTTACGGCGCGGCGATGGGCGCGGACAAGTTCGACGCCGCGGGCCTGGGACAGGCCGGCTCGACGCAGGAAGGCCTGGCGCAGATGCTCCAGGTGGTGCAGCAGCTGGTGCAGGCGCTGCAGCAGATCATGCAGCAGTTCCAGGGCGGCGCGGCCGGCGGTGCGGCTAGCGGCGCGGGCGCGGTGGGCGGCGCCGGTGGCGCGCACGCTGGTCACAACCACGGCGGCCAGGCTGGCAACGCGGGCAACGCGGGCAACGCGGGCAACGCGGGCAACGCTGGCAACGCTGGCAACGCTGGCAACGCCGGCAACGCTGGCAACGCTGGCAACGCTGGCAACGCTGGCAACGCTGGCAACGCTGGCAACGCGGGTGGCGGGTACGCCAAGGCCGCGGCTGGCGGCTACGGCGGTGGCGCGGCCGGTGGTGCTTACGGCGGCGGCACGGCTGGCGCCTACGGCGGCGGCATGGGTGGCGCCGGTGGTGCTTACGGCGGCGCTGGCGGTGGCACTGGCTCGATGCCCAAGGCCACGGATCCCCAGGAGCTGGCCAGCTACCTGTCGGCCTCCACGCGCAAGGGCAAGGGCCAGAACGGCAACATCGCTCAGAAGGACGCGATCGCCGGTTCGCGCTTCGCCACGGTGCAGAACGGTGAGCTGTTCGACGCGGCGGTCGCCCGCGGCTACGCCTACCAGTTCGCCGCCAACGCCAAGGGCTTCAACTCCCAGACGGTGGACGGCCTGGCTCAGGGTGCCAACGCCTTCTTCCAGATGAGCCCCGCGGCGCAGACCTTCATGCAGGTGGCCTCGGTGTACAAGGGTGACCTGGCCGGCGGCGCGAAGAACTACGACAACGGCAAGCTGAAGGCCATGCTGGAGAAGGCCGGGGTCCCGGGCGCCAAGGGCAAGGGCGTCGGCAACACGGACATCGAGACGATCGGCGCGGTGGCGCAGGCTCTCGACTCCGGAGCCATCACCCTGGATGACGTCATGAAGAGCGGCGCCATCAAGAACCCGAAGGAGTACCAGCAGGCGATCGACTACGTGCAGAACGGCACGCTGGCGCAGAAGCTCCAGCAGTACGACTCGCAGCCGATGGGCGGCGGCGCGGGCGCCGGTGGCGGCCAGGCTGGCAACGCTGGTAACGCTGGCAACGCCGGCAACGCTGGTAACGCTGGTAACGCTGGTAACGCTGGTAACGCTGGCAACGCTGGCAACGCTGGCAACGCTGGTAACGCTGGTAACGCCGGCAACGCCGGTAACGCTGGCAACGCCGGTAACGCTGGCAACGCTGGCAACGCTGGCAACGCCGGTCAGGCGGCGGCGGCGGGCGGCGCGGGCGCGGCCCAGAACCCCATGGGCCAGCTGCTCCAGGCGCTCCAGCAGATCATGCAGCAGATCCAGACCCTGCTGGCGCAGCTCAACGGCGGCCAGGCTCCCGGTGGCGCTCCCGCCCCCGGCGCCCCGGCTCCGGCCCCGGCCCCGGCCCCGCAGACCCCTCCGGCCGCTGGCGGCTACTAAGCCCTGGCCCGGTGAGGTGAGACGGCCCGCCTGAAACTCAGGGGCGGGCCTGATTCACCGATGGTGAAGTGACACGGCCCGCCCTCCTTCCGAGGGCGGCGGGCCGTGGAACATGAGAACCCAGAGAACCGCCCCGCCCTGCTGCGGGTTGCGGGGCGTTGTCGTTGCGGGAGAGGAAAATCAGGTCCGGACGGGGCCGCGCTTGAGCGCGTCAACCTCTTCGCTGAGCTTCTTGGTCTCCGCCTCGTCCTCGACCAGCTGCTGGGGCTTCATCCCGCTCTGCTCGATGATGTTGCGCACCTGGGCCTGGAAGAGCTCCATCATGTAGGCGCCCTCGGGGGAGTCACCGCCCCGAAGCTGGGTGGTGAGGTTGGCCAGCGCCGCCTGAAGCTCCCCGGTGAGCCGCCTGATCTCGGTCTCGAGCTGCGCCGGCGTGAGCTTGCCTTCCTTAGAGGACTGGGTCAGCTCCGTGAACGCCTGGAGCAGGTTATTCAGATCCTGTGCCATGGTGATGCTCCTGAAGGGGGGTTCTTCGCGGCGCGCAGCCTAGCATGATCTCGCGGGTAGGCACCTTCATGTGCCATTCTTCCCGCCTACCCTGCACGTCCGGAACAGTACGTACAGCGCCCTTTCGCCGGGCGGCGTCCAGATATCCGATGGACGCCGGAGGTAGGTAACCTTAAGGGAACCCCTTATGTGTGCGGCGCGCTCAGCGGGCACAGAATCTGGCCAAGCGGCGGTCGAGGCGGCGCTCACGCTGCCACTGACCGTGTTCCTCGTTCTGGGGACGATTCAGCTATTTCTGCTGCTGCAGGCCCGGCTGCTCACCGAGTACGCGGCCTTCCGCGCCGTGCGCACGGGCGTGGTGAAGTACGGGGACTGCGAGCCCATGACACATGCGGCGATCGGGGCGCTGCTGCCGGCCATCACCCGCACGGACTCGGCGGCGGCGTTGGGCGGGGCCTTCAACGCGCGCCGGGACAACACCTACAAGCCGCAGCGCGACGCGGGGCACAGCGGCTCCATCGTATGGCTGGCGCGCGAGCGCCCCCGGCTTCAAGACATCCCCCCGGACGAGGAAGAATCCTTCGATGATCCGGCCCGCTACCAGCAGCTCTCGGACGTGATGCGGCTCGAGACACGCCTGGTCTTCTGGTACCCCATGCGCATTCCCTTCGCCAACTGGGTGCTCAGCCGCATGTTCCTGGCGCACCTGGGGCTGCAGAACTACACCGCGGTCAACCCGCTGCAGCCCACCCAGACGGCCAACTGGACGCGCCGCACGGACTTCTCCCTGGAGGCGGCCATCCGCCAGGAGCTGCTCGATCGCGTGGGCCGCAAGGAGTACGTCTTCCCGCTGCAGGCCAGCTACACCATGCGGATGATGACGCCCGCGCGTCCCCGCTTCTTCCAGGTTCAGAACTGCCCGCCCACCCCCGAGGGCCTATGAAACGCGGACACCCCACAGGCCAGGCGCTGGTGGTCTTCTGCCTGACGATGCTGCTCGTCACGGTGATGGTGTGCCTCACCCTGTCGTTCTCCATGCGGATCCGCGAGAAGATGGAGGCGCAGACGGTGGCGGATCTGGCCGCCTACAGCAGCGCGGTGGCCACCGCGCGCACCTTCAACAGCATCGCCATTCTGCGCCGGGCGCAGACCGGGCACATGGTGGCGCTGCTGGGCGTGGAGAGCCTCATCAGCTGGACGACGATGACGCGTGCCAACCTGGCCGCTGCCCGCATGGCCGCCTACGGCTGCCCCGCGGCCGGCGACGCGCTGGAGGATCTGCACGAGAAGCACCCCGAGGTGCGCGAGGACTGGCACCGCCTGGACGCGCTGGCCGGCGTGCAGGCCTACAACGTGCAGCGCATGGCCAGCCACCTCGGCGGCCTGCAGAGCCAGATGTTCGGCAACCTGAAGAAGGCGGCCGCGGGCGGGCCGGACTCGTTCGCGCAGCAGTTCGCGGAGATGGCCAGCGAGGGCCGGCGCTTCCCCAACGAGCTGACCTCGGACGGCATCACCGAGGGCGCGGAGACGGAGGATGGGGAGCCGGCGGACGATGCGCCCTCTCACGTCTCGATCAAGGAGCTCGAGTACGCCACGAACAATGGCAACAGCTACGCGCGGGACATCGCCATGGCCACCCGGGGCTACGAGTTCGTCACCCGCCGCCAGAACATCCCCGTGTTCGAGGGCGACAAGGGGCTCTTGGGGGCGCTGCGCCGGGTGGGGGCGGTGATCACCGTCGTCGAGGCCGGAGGCAGCGCCTTCTGGGGCACCAACCTGGGCCACGGTGGGCCGGCGGACTCGGGGGACTTCACCTGGGCCGAGGATCACGCCCTGGTGGAAGTCACCTTCCCCGGCTGCCCCGTCTTCCGGCTGCGGGCCACCGCCGGGGTGAAGTCCACCGATCTCAATGACGGCTCGGACGATCACTGGTGGACGCCCGAGAGCCCCTTCCTGGGCAAGGAGGACGAGGGCATGGAGAAGCAGCACCGGCACACGCTGCAGCTGTGCTGGCCGCCCAAGTACTGCCCCAACACCTTCGTGGGCGGCATCACCTACAACACCGACGATCACTCGAACGAGAACCGCTGGGCCCAGCCGAAGCTGTTTGGCCAGGTGAAGCGCGACTACAAGGTGCGGGGGCTGCGCTCGGATCCCTGGAACCTGATGTTCAACTTCCGCTTCACCCCCGAGAGCCAGAGCAAGTTCGACAACCACGGGTGGGCCGTGGGAGACGGCACGGACATCAGCGTGCAGACCGCGCTGGGCACGGGGCTGGCCTACTACCACCGGCGCGGCCACTGGCGCGAGCCGCCCAACCTGTGGAACCCCTTCTGGCGCGCCACCCTGGTGGCCGCGGACAGTGACAGAGGCGGGGACCTGAGGCTCGGCGGCACCGACGTGCCGGACACCGTGGGCGAGCCGGCGGCCGAGGCGTACCGGCAGCTCATCAACGCGGGCTACAAGGGGGTGCACTGATGCGGCGCGCTCCTCGTGGCCAGTCGATGGTGGAGCTGGCCCTGGCCCTCATCGTCTTCGTCACCGTCATCATGTTCGGCATTCACTTCGCCGAGGTGGGCTACCTGTCTCTCAAGGTGCACGAGGCGGCCGTCTCGCCCATGTGGGACGCCACCGCGCTGCGCACCCACCGCATCCGCCACCACCCGACCAACATTGGCGACTTCCGCTACGTGCACTCCATTGCCCCCGTCGTCACCCAGGACGCGCGGCAGCGCTACCGCGACTTCGATGGCCGCAGCTCCACCGAGAACCGGCCGCGGCTGACCCACGTCTTCACCCAGATCAGCAACATGCAGGTGCACTGCCAGGCTGACGCCGAGGTGGAGTTCGATGTGCCTCGCGGCGGGGGCGCGACGCTGCTCGAGCCACGCCCAGGAGGCTTCCCCCAGGGCAGCGGGTCCAACCCGTGTGCGGGGTGCCAGGCCTCGCGCAGCCTGCTGGATGGCATCTTCGAGAACGTGGGCGGCATGAGCTGCCGGGCCGAGGCCCATGTTCAGGCGCTGCCCACCCTGCCCTCCCGGTTCCTCGAGGGCGCGACAGGGTTCTTCCAGGCCAAGCACTCGATCAAGCCGATGATCAAGGCCTGCGCGGCGGGCCGGGTGGCGGGAGGCGAGTGCCAGGGCCGCTACGGCATTCTGCTGGGAGACTTCAGCTTCGTGGACCCGGACGTGGTGGGCCAGTGCCCGCTGCGGCCCGAGCTGCCCGATGAGCCGTGCTCCGAGAACGAGGCCTTCTACTACGCGGCGAAGAAGGTGTACGACGGCAACGGGCGCTCGGCCGGCAACGATGCCAGCAAGTTCGCCCAGCACTTCGTCGGCTTCAGCCCCATCGACGAGAGCGGCTTCTTCATGAGCTACCGCCCCGAGGAGACCGGCTACCTCGAGCCGCTCACGCCGCCCGGCGAGCCGGAGGACGAAGCTCAACGGCCGCGTGGCACCGGCGGCGTGGGTTACCGGCCCGCCATCCGTCGCCCCAACAACGAGTGCTTCCTGGGGCAGCCGGGATGTTGAGCGGCCTGCTGGTGCTGGTGCTGAGCGCGACGCCCCCCCAGCCCCAGGCGCCAGCCAAGGCCCAGGCTCCGGCGAAGGCCCAGCCCCCGGCGAAAGCGCCCGCCCCGGTGAAGGCTCCAGCGCAGGCGGGGCACCCGCTGGACTGGCCGGTGCCGGGCCTGGTGAACACGATCGACATCCCGGGGCAGATGCAGGTGGCGGGCATCCCCGTGCGCTTCCGGGTGCACACCTCGAGCGAGAAGCTGGAGACGCTGCTGCAGCACTTCGCCACGGCCTTCGACGAGGCGGGCTTCTACATTCAGCGCCACCAGAAGCGGCGGACCGCCGAGCCCCACCTCACGGCGCTGGATACGCGCTCGCTCACCTCGTACACCGTCATGCTCAGCCCCGAGCCAGGCGGGCTCACCACGGTGGTGGTGGGAGAGGCGAAGCTCAAGGAGTTCAAGCCCCCTACCCCGCCCGACGCCCTGCCCGTGTTCCCAGGGGCGACGGACGTGCTGTACTCGAACTTCGAGGGAGCCCGGACGCTGGGCTACCGGGTGAAGGCCACGCAGGCCGAGGTCCGCGCCTGGTACCAGCAGCGCCTGGCGCGTGAGGGGTTCCAGGAAGAGGCCCCGCTCGTCTTCCGCCAGCAGCAGCAGGAACTGCACGTGTCGCTCGAGCCCCAGGACGGCCAGCTCAGCGTGATGCTCTTCTTACAGACGGTGGCGGAGGCGCCGCCCCTGGACGCCGAGCCTCGGTCAGCAACGCCTTGAGCATGTTCGCACTTCTCGGCGCCGGGCTTGGGGCATACCTTGTCCGGCCTATGCGTCGCTCTCTCCTCCGCGGCCTCTTCGCTCTGAGCGCCCTGCTCTTGCTGGCCGGCTGTCCCGACAAGCAGCCCGCGGGCCCCGCCGATGCTGGCGTGGCCGAGGCGCCCCGGGACACGCCCCCGGCTCCGCCTCCGCCCGCCGCCTTCACCATCCGCTACCAGATCGCCGACAGCGGCATGGAGTCCATCCCGCTGGCCGTGGAGGAGCGGCCCACCATCGAGTCCACCTCCGTGATCGAGCTGCACAGCTCGCTGGGCTTGCGCAACTACCGCGTGCGGCTCTTCGACGAGGTGGACAAGGCCATGGTCTCCGACGACACCGCCGAGGAGTCCCCCACCGGCATCGTCTACCGCATCACCGTGCCCACGCCGCTCAAGAGCGGCCACAAGTACACGCTGGTGCTCGATGCCCAGACGGGCACCACCTTCACGGACTCGCTGGGCCGCGAGCTTCAGGACCTGCGGCTCGAGTTCCAGATCGCCGGCGAAAAAGAGAAGCCCGCGCCGGCCAAACCCGAGAAGAAGAAGCGCCGCTAGCCGGGCGGTTAGCGGTCGATCGCGGGCAGCTTCAGCGCGGTGTGCAGCTGGGTGAGCCAGCGTTGGATGATCTGAATGTTGTTGGGCCCCATGCGCAGCAGGTGCTTCTGGGCGCGGCTCAAGCCCTCGAGCTTGGGATCCGCGTACGCGTACAGCCCGCCCTGGGGCACCAGCTCCACGTCCCCCTGCGGCACGGGCACCGCCAGCAGGTTCTGGATGGCCAGGTTGAACGTCTGCTCGAAGGTGCGGCCCGGCGGAGCGAACTCCGCGTACACCCGGTCCACCAGCGGCTTCATCTCCACCCACTTGGACAAGGCGGCGCCGAGCTCGATCGAGCCCAGGACGCGGGCCACCGTGTCGTAGCGCGCGTAGCTCGCCGGATCGATGGTGATCTTCACCTGACCGGGCTTGCCCTTGGCGGCCTTCTGCGGCGTCTCAATCACCTTGAAACCCTCGGAGGGCGCCAGGAACGACAGCACCATGCGCGGGCTCTCTCCGTCGGCGATGTTGTTCACCGCCGTGGTGAAGCGCTGCAGCAGCCCCTCCAGCGCCAGCCACTGCGCCAGCTCGGGCTCCTTGGACAACGGCCCCAGGAGGTTGCGCACCAGGGCGTCACCCTCCTGCACCGACGGAGGCTCCTGCGGTACCGGGGTGCCCGCGTCCACCACCTGCGTCACCGCGGGAGGCGGCGCCACCGGAGCCGGCGGCTGCTGCGCCTTCATCCGCTGCACCGAGTACCACACCCCCGCGCCCACCAGAACGGCCAGGGCCACGATCAACCCCACCGGCCGCTTGCGGGGCTGCGCGGGCGGCGGCGTGCTTCCAGGCTGCGGGCTACCGGGCACCATCGGCTGCTGACTCATTGGGACCTCCGTTGGAACACCAAGGACCCATTCGTAATCCCGGAGCCGGGAGTGTCAACAGCGGAGCGCTCAACTGTCGCGAAGATCCCGGTCTTGGCTGCGCACCCGCGCCAGCGTCTGCATGTCCCGCTCGGTGGGCCCCAGCTGGAGGATGATCTTGCTCACGTCGTAGAGCACCTCGCCCCGGTCGAACACGGGCAGCCGGGGCACGTCCTGGTTCAGCTCGTCCGCGCCGCGGTTGTAGACGACGTCCATCAGCGTGCGCAGCTGGAACGAGTCATACAGGTTGTACTCCACCAGGAAGCGCAGCGCCTCGAGGTCCGCCCGCGCCTTGTACGCGCGCCACAGCAGCACCGCGTCCCAGCCGTTCACGCCCTTGAGGTGTGGCGGCCGGCCCACGCCCAGGTTGTCTTCGATCTCCTTCAGCCCGCCGCTCATCCGCAGCCGCTTCGTCACGAAGCGCAAATCAATGTGCGCCTCGGGCGTGGGGAAGCGCCGCTCGCCGAAGTAGTCGCGCAGCACCGGCGCGTCGAAGCACGTGCCGTTGAAGGACACCCACAACCGCCGGGCCGCCATCGCCTCGGGCAGCTCGTCCATGTTCCGGTCCAGGATGAACACGTGCAGCCCGGCGCTGTCGAACAGGCTCACCACCGTGGGCGCCTGGTCCTGCCGCCCATCCGTCTCGATGTCGAAGAAGCACGCGTCCTGGGCGAACAGCGGGTAGAGCCGCCAGTGCTCGCGCGAGGGGATCAGCTGCGCCAGCGTGCGCAAGTCGTTGCGCTCCACCGCCTCGCGCGCCTTGGCGATGTACTCGCGCGCCACGTCGTCCGTCTTCTTGCTGATGGCCGCCGCGCCCGTGCCCGCCGCGGGGAAGTCGTCCCAGGTGCGGATGCCCTGAGCCCACAGATCCTTCTCCCGGAACGGCCCCACGCCGGGGATGTGCTGGAACGTCCGCTGCAACATCACGCGCCCGGCTCCAGCCTTCCCGCCACCAGATCGTCCAGCAGCGGAATGTCCGCCTCGCAGAACGGCAGCGCCGTCATCTCCAAGGGGGTGAGGAAGCGCAGCGCATGAGCGCCCAGGGGCTTGGGCTCACCGCTCACCAGCCGCGAGGCGTACAGCACCAGCTCCACCGTGAGATCGGGGTACGTGTGCCGGCCCTCCCACAGGCGCTGGCCCACCTCGAGCTCCACGCCCAGCTCCTCGCGGCACTCGCGGGCCAGGGCGGACTCGTCCGTCTCGCCCTTCTCCACCTTGCCGCCGGGGAACTCCCAGAGCAGCGCCCGGCTGCCACCCGGAAGCCGCTGCTGCACCAGGTACCGGGAGCCCTCGCCGGGTTGGGGGATCAGCGCCGCCACAACCCGGACCGTCCTCGGCGCCCCACCTGCTGGCGCCTGGCCCGTCACCGGCCCATCCCCCGCAGCCTCAAGGCGTAGAGGTAGCCGTTGTTGGACAGCACGTACGCGGTGGAGCCCGCCACCTGCGGCGCCGCGCTGACGCCATCACCCGGGTTCCACGCCAGCCGGGACTGGCCGGTGGTTGGATCCACGAAGAGCAGCGAGCGGTAGTTGGGCACCAGCAGCATACCGTGGGCAAACACCGGAGAGCGCGCCGCTCGTTCCCCCATGGGCAGCGACCACAGCAG
Source organism: Myxococcaceae bacterium (assembly GCA_035296065.1). Classification (GTDB taxonomy): domain Bacteria; phylum Myxococcota; class Myxococcia; order Myxococcales; family Myxococcaceae; genus DATHBR01. The sequence goes on from DATHBR010000068.1 coordinate 51,302, forward strand.
CCGTCCGGTATCCGCCAGGTAGGCGTCCAGCCGGCCATCTCCGGTGGCGAACAGCAGCTGCCCCTGAGAGAGCACCGAGGTGAGCCCGCTCACGGCGTAGTTCCACTCGGGCTCGCCCGTCTCGGGGCGCAGGGCGTACAGCCCGCCCTGGTACGAGGCCACATACAGCCGGCCCGAGGCGTCCGTGGTGGGCGAGGAGTCCACGTCGAGGAACTCGGTGGCGCCCGAGGACAGGGGGCGCTCCCACTTCGAGGTGCCCTTGCCCACGTCCAGCGCCACCAGGTACCCATCCGAGAAGCCCAGGTACACCGTGTCATCCTTCACCATGGGCGTGGACACGCCGTGAATGGTGAAGCCCGAGGGCGGATCGCGCCGGTACTGCCAGGCCCACTTGCCGGACTCGCGCTCCACCGAGAAGAGCGTGTCGGCCTCGGAGGCCACCAGGATGAAGCCGCCCGCGCGCACCGGCGTCGTCGCCAGCGGCTCACCGGCCTGGTACTTCCACTTCAGCTCGCCCTTGCGCACATCCAGGGCGTACAGGAAGCCGTCACCGGCGGGCACGTAGGCCACGCCCTCGTGAATCAGCGCCCCGGCCGTGAAGCGCCCCGCCGTCTTGAAGGCCCACTCCACCTTGCCGCCCGGGGCCACCGCGCGCACGTAGCCGTCGCGCGTGAGGGTGATGACGCGCCCGGAGTCCGGATCCACCGCGGGGGTGGCCGTCTCACGGGGCGCATACTCCCAGCTCACCGGCTCGACCAGCGGCGTCCACCAGTCCACCTCGAACAACACGGCGGGAGCCTGGGAAGCATCGGAGCTGACAGGGTTGCCGTACAGGGGCACGGCGCTGCACGCGCTCAGCAGCCCCGCGGCCGCCGCCACCCCTACCCACCGCTTGAAGCCGTGCCTCTTCATGCCCCCCCGTCCCGCTTGGTATCGGCAGGCGCCGGAGGCGTGGGAATCTTCACGCCCTCGGCCGCCAGCAGCGAGGTGCGCTCGGTGGCCAGGCGCGCCGCCGCGCTGTTGGCGTGCTCCACGGGGATCGTCACCAGCACCGAGGCCGCCTCTTCCTTCTTGTTCTGCTGAATGAGGATGCGGGCGCGGTGGTAGGCCCCCATGCCCTGCAGGTAGTCCCCGGTCTTCACCTTGGACATCTCCTCGAAGGCCTTGAGCGCCTCGTCGTACTTCTGCTGCGCCTCGAAGGCGTAGCCTTTGCCCTCGAGGGCGCCGGCGCGCAGCGGCTCTTCCTGGCCCGCGTCCTTGAGGAAGGCGTCGAACGAGGCGACGGCCCCCGCGTGGTTGCCCAGCCGCAGCTGGGCCTTGCCCAGGGGCAGCGCCGCGGTGGTGGCCGCGCGCGTGCCGTCGTGCGTGGTGCGGAACTCGGTGAGCGCCTTCTCCAGCGCCTCGTCCTGCGCCCGGGCCGTGGGGAAGGGAGCCAGCTCGCCCGGCGCGGGCGTGGGGGTGATGCCGTCCACCGGGGCCACCACGGGCGCCTCGAGGATCTCCAGCACCGAGCCCAGCTGCCTGGAGGCCTTCTCCTCGCCGCGGCTGGAGAAGTAGTCCACCGCCGCGTAGATGATGCCGCCGATCAGCGCGAAGCCCAGCACGTTGATGATGAGCGACCGGTGCTCGACGATCCAGTCCTGTGCCTCATGCCCCAGCTCTTGGAAGGCGTCGGGCTGCTTGAGCTCTTTTTGAGTCGTCTTCTCGGACTTGGCCACGTCGTAAAACCTCTTCTTCTCTGGGCAAAAGGCGGCAAAAGGCGGCGCAATCTACGGAGCGGCCACCGGGGGTGTCAACGCGAAGCCGCGCTAGCGCTCCCGGGGAGCCCGCTTCTTCTTCTTCCCGGCATGGAGGCTGGGGCGGTTGCGGGCCACGCGCTTGGCCTGTCCGGGGCGCGCGCGGAACAGCAGCCGCACGGGCACCCGCAGATCGAACGTCTTGCGCAGCTGGTTGGTGATGTAGCGCTTGTACATGTCCGGCACGCGCTCGGGGTAGTTGCACGTGAGCGCGAAGGTGGGAGGCGCCGTGCCCACCTGGGCGATGTAATACAGGCGCAGGGGCTTGCCGCTGACGATGGGGGCCGGGTTGGAGTCCACCATGTGCTCCAGCAGCCGGTTGAGCTGGGGGGTGGGCGCCCGGTAGTGGAACTGCTCGGCCAGCTCCAGGGCGATCTCCAGCACCTTCTCCACCTTGGAGCCGGTGAGCGCCGAGGTGAAGACGATGGGGGCATAGCCCACGAACTTCAGCGAGTGCTTGAGCGCCTCGCGGAAGGCCTCCTGGCGGCGCTGGTCGGTGCCGATCAGGTCCCACTTGTTCACCACGATGACCAGCGCGCGGCCCTTCTCCTCGGCCAGGCCCGCCAGCTTGGCGTCCTGGTCCACCGCGGGCTCGGTGGCGTCCATCAGCAGCACCGCCACGTCGCTGCGCTCCATCACTTTGAGGGCGGCGACCACGGAGTACTTCTCCACCCGGTGGGCGATGGAGCTCTTGCGGCGGATGCCCGCCGTGTCCGTGAGGATGATCTTCTTTTCCTTGTAGGTGATCTCCGAGTCGATCGGATCGCGCGTGGTGCCGGGGATCTCGCTGGCCACCACGCGCTTCTGCTTGAGCAGGGCGTTGACCAGGGTGCTCTTGCCCACGTTGGGCCGGCCGATGATGGCCATGCGGATGGTGCCGTCATCGGGCGGCTTCTCCGCGTCCTCGCCCTCCTTCTTGGGGGGCAGCTTGTCCAGCAGCGTGCCAACCAGGTTCTCCACGCCCAGGGCGTGCTCGGCCGAGAGCGGAAACACCTCGCCCAGGCCCAGCCGGAAGAACTCGCCCGACAGGGCCTGAACCTGGACCGAGGGGCTGTCCAGCTTGTTGGCGGCGACGACCACGGGCTTGCCGCTCTTGCGCAAGAGCTCCGCCACGGCCTGGTCCGGAGCGGTGAGCCCCGCGCGGCCGTCGGTGACGAAGATGATGGCGTCACACTCCTCCACGGCCAGCTGGGCCTGCTCGCGCACCTGCTTGAGCAGGGTGTCCTTCTCGCCGGGCACGAAGCCGCCCGTGTCGATGAGGGTAAAGGCCCTGTCACCCCACTCCGCGTCGGCGTAGTGGCGATCCCGGGTGACGCCGGGCACGTCCTCGACGAGCGCGATGCGGCGGCGCACCAGGCGGTTGAAGAGCGTGGACTTGCCCACGTTGGGGCGTCCGACAATGGCGACCATCGGTTTCATTACTCGTATCCCAGCTTCTTGAGGCCCGCGGCGCTCTCGCTCCAGCGAGGCTCCACCCGGACTCGGAGCGAGAGGTACACGTGCGTGCCCAGCAACCGCTGGATGGCCTTGCGCGCGTCCGTCCCGATGGTCTTCAACATCTGCCCCTGCTTCCCAATGATGATGGCCTTCTGGCTGTCGCGCTCCACGTAGATGGAGGCGGCGATGCGGATAAGGCCCGCCAGGCCCCCCACAGGCGCGTCGGGGCGAGGATCTCTCTCGGACTCGTCGAACACCTCCACCATCACCGCGGTGGAGTACGGAATCTCCTGGCGGCAGTGGCGCAGCACCTGCTCGCGGATGTACTCGGCCACCAGCGTGCGCTCCTGCTGGTCGGTGAGCATGTCCTCGTCGAAGACGGGCTCGCCCTCGGGCAGGTGCTGCAGCACCACCTCGAAGAGCCGGTCCAGCCCGTCGCCCTCCCGCGCGGAGATGGGCATCACCTCGGCGAAGGGGAACTCGTTGCGGTACCGGTCGATGAGCGGCAGCAGCATCGCCTTGGGAATGGCGTCGATCTTGTTGATGACCAGGAAGGTGGGCTTGCCCAGCTTCTGCAGCCGCTCGAGGATCATCCGGTTGCCGGGGCCAATCTCGGGCTTCTCACCCGGCTGGGCCTCGATGAGGAAGAGGACCAGGTCCACCTCCTCGGCGGCGCTCAGGGCCGTCTCCACCATGTAGCGGTTGAGCTCGCCCTTGGCCTGGTGGATGCCCGGCGTGTCGATGAAGGCCACCTGGCCCTCGGGGCGCGTCACCACGCCCAGGATGCGGTTACGGGTGGTTTGCGGCTTGGCCGAGACAATGGCGATCTTCTCGCCCGTGAGCTGGTTGAGCAGGGTGCTCTTGCCCACATTGGGTCGGCCGATAAGCGCGGCAAAGCCGCTGCGGTAGTTCTTCGTGGCCATCGTTCTTCTGAAGGTGGTCTGGGGGCCCTCCCGGGGGAGGGCTCCGTGGAACTGCGAAAGCTGCATGTACTCCCCTGCCCGCCTGGCGGACAGGCGAGATTACGGCTGGGCGGTCGAGATCGTCAGCTTCTGGATCCTCACCGGCCGGGTAGGCCGGTCGTTCGGGTCCGCCGGAATCTTGTTGGCGATGTGGTCCACCACCTCGTAGCCCTTTACCACCTCGCCGAAGATGGTGTGGCGGTTGTTCAGGTGGGGGGTGGGTACCACGGTGATGAAGAACTGGCACCCGTTGGTGTTCGGCCCCGAGTTGGCCATGGCGAGCAGCCCTGGCCTGTCAAAACGCCTGCCGCTCTGGAACTCATCCTCGAAACGGAAGCCCGGGTTGCCGTTGCCCACCCCCAGCGGGTCTCCGCCCTGAATCATGAAGCCGGAGATGCAGCGGTGAAACAGCGTCTCGTCGTAGAGCGGGGTAGCTTCCATGCGCTTGAACGTCTGAGGGTGGGTCCACGGCTTCTCGCCGGTGGCCAGGCCCACGAAGTTCTCCACCGTCCTGGGGGCGTCCTGGGTGAAGAGCCGGACGGTGAACTGGCCCTCGGTGGTGTCGAAGGTGGCGAACAGCTCCCGGCCTTCCTTCGCTTCGTCCATCATGCCCATGGTGTGCGTGCCTCGTGCTGGCTCAAGGGTCTACTTCTTGGGAGCAGGCGCGGCGCCCGCGGGGGGCTTGTCGCTCAGCTCCACCGCCGTAATCGACACCGGGGTGAGCGGCCGGTCCCTGGGATCGCGCTGCACCTGGGAGATGGCCACCACCACCTCGTAGCCCTGAATCACCTCGCCGAAGATGGTGTGGCGGCCGCTCAGCCACCCCGGCACGGAGGTGGTGATGAAGAACTGGCTGCCGTTGGTGGCCGGGCCCCGGTTGGCCATGGCCAGCAGGCCCGGCTTGTCGAAGGTGCGGCCGCTCTTGAACTCGTCCTCGAAGGTGTAGCCCGGGCCTCCCGTGCCGTTGCCAGCCGGGTCGCCTCCCTGAACCATGAAGTCGGGGATGACGCGGTGGAACACGGTGCCGGCGTACAGGGGCGTCTTCTCCTTCTTCCCCGTCTTCGGGTTCATCCACTCCTTCTCGCCCGAGGCCAGGCCCACGAAGTTCTCCACCGTCTTCGGCGCGTCCTTGGAGAACAGCCGGACGACGATGTCGCCCTGGCTCGTCTTGAGGGTGGCGTAGAGGTCCTTGCCCTGCTGGGCCCGCTTCATCCACTTGGCGGGAGCGGCCTTGGACTTGCTGGCCGCGGGCTGGGCCCCGGCCACGGTGGCGGCCAGGAGAGACACGGTCACGAGAATCCGGAACATGAGGCCACCCTATCACTGGCAGTTGTTGTCGTCGTGAAGCATGTCCAGGGTGAGGCGGGCGGCCTCCTGCTCGGCCTCCTTCTTGTTGCGGCCCACCGCGCGGGCGAACAGCCCCGAGCCGATCGTCACCTGGATCTCGAACATCTTCTCGTGGCCCAGCCCCGTCTCGGACAGCAGGCGGTAGCGCGGCGGCATCTTCAGCCGGCCCTGCACCTCCACCTGCAGCCGCGTCTTGTAGTCCAGGCCGCTGCCGCCCTCGGCCACGCTGGCGAGGATGCCCGCGAAGTGCCGGTCCACCAGCCCCAGCACCGCCTCCATGCCCGAGCCCAGGTACACCGCGCCCAGCACCGCCTCCAGCGCGTCGGCCAGCACCGAGGGCTTGTCCCGGCCGCCGGTGAGCTCCTCGCCCCGGCCCAGCAGCAGCAGCTCGCCCAGGTTGAGCAGCCGGGCGATGCGCGCCAGCCCGTCCTCGCTGACGATCAGCGAGCGCAGCTTGGTCAGATCGCCCTCGGGCAGCGTGGGAAAGCGCTCCATCAGCCGGTGGCCAATGGCCAGGTCCACCACCGCGTCGCCCAGGAACTCCAGCCGCTCGTTGTGCTGCATGCCCGAGTCCGGGTGCTCGTTCACGTAGCTCTTGTGCGTGAGCGCCACCAGGCCCAGGTCCTTGCGCTGGAAGGGCACTCCCAGCCGGGTCTCCAGGCCCTCCACCCGCTCTTGAAGGCTCAGCTTCTCCACGCGGCTACTCCGCGAGCTGGCTCGCCAGCTCCTCGGCGAGCGCGTACGGATCGGCCTTCCGGTCAGCGATGCGCCCGGCCACCTCGTCCAGGCGCCCCCGCTCGCGCTCGAGCCGCGCCAGCGCCCCGCGCAGCAGCCGCTCGCGCAAAAGGGCGATGAACTGCATGGCCGCGCGCGAGCGCTCCTTGTCCTTGCGCAGGCCCGTCTCGTCCAGGAAGGCGCGGTGCTGGTCCACCGCCTCCACCAGCTCGTCCACGCCCTGATCCCTGGCGGCCACCACCTTGAGGATGGGCGGCTCCCACTCGCGCGGGCCCGGCTCCTCCTCCACGTGGCGCCCTTCCGCCTTGGCGCGCACCATGCGGTGGTGGGCGTCATGGTCCATGGCGGGCGCCTTCACCGCGTGGCGCAGCTCCAGCATCATCCGCAGCTCGCGCACCATGCGGTCCGAGCCGTCCAGGTCCGACTTGTTCACCGCGAACACGTCGGCCACCTCGAGGATGCCGGCCTTGATCGCCTGCACGTCGTCGCCCATGCCCGGCACCGTCACCACCACGGTGGTGTGCGCCATCTGGGCGATGTCGATCTCGTCCTGCCCCACCCCCACCGTCTCCACCAGGATGATGTCCTGCCCCATGGCGTCCATCACCCGGATGCAGTCTCCGGTGGCCCGGGACAGGCCGCCCAGGTTGCCACGCGTGGCCAGCGAGCGGATGAAGACGCCCTTGTCCGTGGCGTGATCCTGCATGCGGATGCGATCGCCCAGGATGGCTCCGCCCGTGAAGGGGCTGGTGGGATCCACCGCGAGCACCCCCACCCGCTTGCCCTGCTTGCGGTACCTGGCGATCAGCCGGTCGGTCAGCGTGGACTTGCCCGCGCCCGGCGAGCCGGTGAGGCCGATGATGTAGGCGCGGCCCGTCTTGGGGAACAGGGCCTGCAGGTCCGCCATGGCGGTGGTGACGCCGTCATCGATGTTGCGCATCAAACGCGAGGCGGCCCGCACGTCTCCGTCGAGCACCCGCTGCGCCAGTTGAGTCGCCGTTGCCAATGCTCACTCCTGTGGCGCGTCCGGGCCGACGGTCTTCACGGCCTCGGCAGGCACCTGCAGCAGGTCCGCGACCAGGCGGACAACGCCGGGGAAATCATCCAACTCGAAACGCTCCGACCACACCTTGCCCTTCGCGCCGGCCAGCAGCCCGCGGAAGGTACGGCCCACCTGCCGAACCGCGGCGAAGCGGTAGGACTCACCGTTCACCGACAGCTGCACGAGGATCTCCAGGTTGCTGCGCGGAGGCACCAGCGCCTGCCCCCCGAAGACCCGGGAGATCTCCCCGTAGCTCACCAGCCCGCTCCGGCTCGCGGAGGCCGGCTGCGCGCGGGCCGAGGACTCCTCGACGAGCGCCGTCAGATAGGTGCTCAGCGCGGCGCGCTCGCGGAACTCGGACAGCTCGAAGCGGTGCGGCGCCCCGGTCGCCAGGGGCTGGCCTTCCCGGCGCGTGCCCGCCACCCGGAAGTTGCCCAGCCGATCGGCCACCAGGGTGAAGGACAGCGTCCCGGCCTCCAGCACCGTGGACACCTCCAGCGAGTCCGGATCCACGCTGGGGCTCAAGCCCAGGGCGTTGAGCTGCGAGGAGCGGCGCTCGAGGTGAAAGAGGTACTCGTCGAACGCCACCCCGAGCAGCCGGGCCACGTCCTGGGCGCTGGCCACCGCGCTGAGCACGATGGGCGGCAGCCCCGCCACCGCGGGCGGCCCGGAGGGCGTCAGCCGATCCTCTTCGATCCGGAACGTGACGCGGGAGATCTGCTGGTGGGTGACGGGGTTCTCCAGGCGCGAGGCCTCCCCCAGGTCCAACACGGCCTGGGGGCCCGTGGCGCCCTGCTCCACTCGCAGGCCAAGCTGCTCGAGCCGGGCGTTCGTCATGCGTCAGCCTTTGAAGAGTTCACGGGCGATGATGCTCCGCTGCACCTCGCTGGTGCCCTCGCCGATCTCACACAGCTTGGCGTCGCGCAGGTAACGCTCGACGGGGAACTCGCGGGTGTAGCCATAGCCGCCATGGATCTGCACCGCCTTGTTGCACGCGCGGGTGGCCACCTCCGAGGCGAACAGCTTCGCCATCGAGGCCTGCTGCGTGTACGGCTGCCCGGTGTCCGCCAGGTACGCGGCGCGGTGCACCAGCATCCGGGCCGCCTCGAGCTCCGTCTTGATGTCGGCGAACATCCAGCGCAGGCCCTGGAACTCAGAGATGGGCTGGCCAAACGCCGTGCGCTCCCGGGCGTAGCGGATGGACTCCTCCAGCGCGCCGCGGGCCAGGCCCACCGACAGGGCGCCGATGGTGATGCGGCCCTTGTCCAGGATCTTCAGCGTGTCGATGAAGCCGTGGTCCACCTCACCCAGGCGCATCGAGTCGGGCACCTCGACACCCTCCATGATGAGCTCGGCGGTGTCCGAGGAGCGCATGCCCAGCTTGCCGTGGATGGAGCGCTGGCTGAAGCCCGGCATCCCCTTCTCGAGGATGAAGGCGGTGATGCCCTTCTGCTTCTTGGCCGGGGTGGTGACGGCCAGCACGACGAACACGTCACCCACGGTGCCCTGGGTGATGAACATCTTCGCGCCGTTGAGCACCCACTTGTCGCCCTTCTTCACGGCGGTGGTCTTCATGCCCGCCGCGTCCGAGCCCGAGCCCGGCTCCGTCAGGCCCCAGGCGCCCAGGAACTCGCCGGTGGCCAGCTTGGGCAGGTACTTCTTCTTCTGCGCCTCGTTGCCGAACACTCGCAGGTGGCTGGTGCCCAGGCCGTTGTGCGAGGCCACGGTGAGCGCCAGCGAGCCGTCGTAGCGGGCGATCTCCTCCACGGCTACCGCGACGGCCAGGCTGTCCATCGCCGCGCCGCCATACTCCTCGGTGACGAGCATGCCCATGACGCCCAGCTGGCCCAGCTCGCGGACCACCTCCATGGGGAACTTCTCGTCTTTGTCCCACTCGCGGGCGTGGGGTTTCACCTTCCGCTCGCAGAAGTCCTTGAGGGAGGCCTTGAGGGCGCGGTGGCTTTCAGGAAGTTCGAAGTCCATGGGTGCCCGAATCTAATCGCAGAGAGTATCCCCAGGGCTCAAGCTTGCTGGGGCTACTCCAAGTTTCGCTTCTCACACCGCCCGCGCCACACTCATGGCGCGGGGAGCCAACCGTCAGCCGGTGGACGCTCGGAGGGGGCTCAGACGGGGTACACGCCGTGCTTCTTCTCGGGCCGGGGCTGGTGGCGGCGGGAATAGGCCTCGTAGCGCTGCGTCAGCTCATGACGCAGCCTGTCACCGGGGACGATCTCGTCTATCACCAGCTCACTGGCCAGCTTGTAGATGTCCACGTCGGCCCGGTACTCGTCGCGCAGCTGCTGCACGTAGGCGGCGCGCTCGGCCTCGGGCTTCTCCTGGATCTTGTTGAAGAACACGGCGTTGACGGCCGCCTCGGGGCCCATCACGGCGATCATCGCCTGGGGCAGCGCCAGGGTGGCGTCCGGAGCGAAGCCTGGGCCGGACATGGCGTACAGGCCCGCGCCGTACGCCTTGCGCACCACCACGCAGATGCGAGGCACGCTGGCCTCGGACACCGCGGAGATCATCTTCGCGCCGGCGCGGATGATGCCCGCGCGCTCCACCTTGGTGCCGATCATGAAGCCGGGCACGTCCGCCAGGTACAGCAGCGGAATGTTGAACGCGTCGCACAGCCAGATGAACCGGGCGGCCTTGTCCGCCGAGTCCACGAAGAGCACCCCGCCCTTGTACTTGGGCTGGTTGGCGACGATGCCCACCGGGCGGCCGTTGATGCGCGCCAGGCCCGTAATCAGCTCCTGGGCAAACAGCTTCTTCACCTCGAACCAGCTGCCCTCGTCGATGAGCTCGGTGATGAGCGCGTGCATGTCGAAGGGCTTGTTCTGGTCCGCGGGGATGATCTCGTCCACCCGCTTGCCGCTGGCCTTGGGCGCCTTGGCGGGATTGGCGGGCGGCAGCTGGCCGAAGTTCTCCGGGAAGTAGCTGATGTACTGCTGGGCCGCGGCGATGGCCTCCTGCTCGCTCTTCACCAGCACGTCGCCCACGCCGGACACCGAGCAGTGCATCTTCGCCCCGCCCATCTCCTCCAGCGTCACCTTCTCGCCAATCACCATCTCGGCCATGCGCGGGCTGCCCAGGTACATGCTGGCGTTGCCGTCCACCATGATGACCAAGTCACAGAACGCGGGGATGTACGCGCCGCCCGCCGCCGAGGGCCCGAACAACAGGCACACCTGCGGCACGAAGCCGGACATGTGCACCTCGTTATAGAAGATGCGCCCGGCGCCGCGCCGGCCGGGGAACATCTCCACCTGGTCGGTGATGCGCGCGCCCGCCGAGTCCACCAGATAGAACAGCGGACAGCGCAGGGTTCGGGCCGTCTCCTGAATGCGGAGGATCTTCTCCACCGTGCGGGCGCCCCAGCTGCCCGCCTTCACCGTGGAGTCGTTGGCCATGATGGCCACGGTGCGCCCGGCCACCTTGCCCAGGCCGATGATGACGCCGTCGGAGGGCAGCTCGCGGTCCGCGTTGTTGGCGAGCTTGCCGTCCTCGATGAACGAGTCGGGGTCCACCAGCAGGCGGATGCGCTCACGCGCGAACAGCTTGCCCGCCTCCTTGTTCTTCGCGTGGTACTTCTCCGCGCCGCCCTTCTCTACTTCTGAGATTTTCTCACGCAGCTTCTGTTCGTAGGACATGGCGGGGGCCACATACCAGAAAGGCGCTCGGCTGGCTGCCTTCTCGGCCGTGTGCTTGCCCAGTGGGAAAACTTTTTCACGGATGCCAGGTCGCACCCCCCTGCCTACCTTCACGTCACCAGCGAGGGGGCAAGGCCAATGGGGAGCGCTGCCCTCCGAGTGTCTGGCCCAGGGAGGACATCATGCTGTTCGCGAAGAAGGCGAAGTGGGCTGCCAAGAGCAACCTGTACCGGAAGTGGCTGGCCGAGAAGATCATCGACGACGTGCCGCGCATGGCCAAGAACAAGTGGGACGACTTCGAGGCCGATGACATGCTGCGCTATGTGGGGCTCACCACCGCCAAGCCGGTGCAGAGCACGCTGGGCGGGCTGGGCGCGTTCGTCATCGGCGCGGCCGTGGGCAGCATCGTGGCGCTGATGCTGGCGCCGACGCCCGGCTCGGATCTGCGCACCCAGGTCAAGGACAAGGCCATGGGCTACCTGAACAAGCAGAACATCAACCTGGGCCAGGAGAAGACCGCCAGCGCCTAGCGCCGGGGGGCTTCAGGCTGATGGGGACGAGCCGCTAGGGATGACCTGGCGGCTCTTTCCGTTCCACCAGCACGCTCAGCCCATCGAGCACCCGCTCCAGCCCGAACGCGTAGGCATGGGCCGGACTGGAGGCCGCTCCGTGCGCGGCGCCCGCGGCGGTGCCCACCCGGGCGGCCAGCGGGTACTTCGCCGCGTCGAACACCCGCGCGAGCAGTGGGGCGTTCTGGCTCCACCACTCGGCGTCACTCAGCTTGCTCTCGAGCTGCGCGGCGCGGGTGTCCGCGGCGGCCCGGGCACAGGACTCGACGAAGCCGAGGACGAAGGCCAGCGCGGCGTCCATCTCCACGTCACCCAGGCCCGTGCCCTCGAGCGCCCGTAGCTCGTACTCGTACTTGGCCATCAGGCCCGGCCCCAGCGGAGGCCGGCTGGTGGGAATGGACGCCACCCACGGGTGACGCTCGTAGAGCGCGGCGTTGTCATGCGCCACCGCCTCCAGCCGGGCCCGCCAGGAGGCATCGCGCGGGGCGCGGCGCTCCATGGTGGCGTAGGTGGCGTCCAGCATCAGATCGATGAGCTCCGCCTTGCCGGGCACGTAGGTGTAGAGCGCCATCGGCGCCACGGCGAAGTGCTTGGCCAGGCTGCGCATGGACACCGCCTCCAGCCCTTCCGCGTCCGCCAGGGTGATCGCCGCGGTGACCAGCCCGTCCACCGTCAGCATCGGCTTGGGGCCGCGCTGAGGGCCCCCTGCCCCCGGCTGCCGCCAGAGCAGCTCGAGCGTCTTCGCGGGATCCCCCGCACTGCTGCGCTGCGATGCCATCCACGTCTCCGCGGAACGCCTTGACAGCGTTCTCTATACGCCGTACTTAATACGGCGTACGCAAATTAACCGCCAGCATGTAGGACAGGAGCCGCCCCGATGAGAATTACCGCATCCGCCCTCTCACTGAACGTGGAGGACGTGCAGGCCTCCGCCGCTTTCGTGAAGCGGCACTTTGGCTTCTCCGAGGACATGTCCGCCGATGGCTTTGTGTCGTTGTCGCGCAAGGATGCCGGGTTCAACCTCATCTTCCTCCGCACGGGCCTGCCCACGTTCAAGCCCGAGCACATGAAGGGCCACCGGGCCGATGGCCTGCTCGTGGCCTTCGTGGTGGACAGCATCGACGCGGAGTACGCCCGGCTGCAGCGCGAGGGGGTGAAGATCCTCACGCCCATCGAGACCGAGGAGTGGGGCGAGCGGTACTTCCAGGTCGCCGATCCGAACGGGGTGGTGATTCAGCTCGTCCAGTGGATGACCCCGCCCGGCGCTCCGCCCGCGAGCTGAGGGGCTAGCGGCCCTTGTAGACGGGCTTGCGCTTCTCGGCGAAGGCGCGCAGGCCCTCGAGCCTGTCCTCCGTCTTGAGGATCTCCTCGTACTTGCGCAGCTCCAGCGCCAGCGCGTCATCCAGCTCCAGCCCGGTGCCCTCGTCGATGGCGTGCTTGGCGGTGGCCACCGCCAAAGGAGCGTTCTCGACGATGGCCTCCGCCAGCGAGAAGGCCATCTCCAGCAGGTGGCCCTCGGGCGCCAGCCGGTTCACCAGGCCCACGCTGAAGGCCTCGGCCGCGTTCATGCGCCGCCCGGTGAGGATGAGATCCTTGGCCCGGCCCGGGCCGATCAGCCGCGCCATGCGCTGGGTGCCTCCGCCGCCGGGGATGATGCCCAGCTTCACCTCGGTGAGCCCCAGCTCCGCGGCCGGAGCCCCCACCCGCAAGTCACACGCGAGCGCCAGCTCCGTGCCTCCGCCGAACGCCGCGCCGTTGATCGCCGCGATGAAGACGCAGTCGCTCTTCTCGATGGCCCGGAACGTCTGGCGCAGCCCGTCCAGGAAGGCCCGGACCTCGGGCTCGCTCATGGTGGCGCGCTCCTTCAGGTCCGCGCCCGCGCAGAACGCCTTGTCCCCTGCTCCCGTAATGATGACGGCGCGCACCTGCCGGCCCGAGGACACCCGCGTCACCAGCTCGCCCAGCTCGCCCAGCATCGCCCGGCTGATCGCGTTGCGGCGGTCCTCGCCGTCAATGGTCCAGATCTCGATGGCTCCCCGTGCGTCAACCTTGAATTCCGGCATGTTCGCTCCCCTTCCAGGCCCTGTGGCGCCCGCCACTGTGCGGGGCAGCCTGCGGCGTTGGGGCGGGCCTGGCAAGCGTGAAGCGGTTAGAGTGACTGCCTATGCGCACCGCGTCGAAGAGTCTGCTTCGCCTGTCGCCCTGGCTGCTCGTCGGGGCCCTGGCCCTGGTGCCGCTGGTGGCCCTGGCCCGCACCGGCGGTGGAGAGGGCTACAGCTCCGGGGACAGAGACAGCGGGGGCGGCATCGATCTCTGGGTCCTCTTCCAGTTGGTCGAGCTGGCGATCCGCTACCCGAAGGTGGGCGTGCCGCTGCTCATCATCGTCGGCATCTTCTACTTCTATCGGCGCCACCAGAACGGCACGGGCGCCACCCGGCGAGCCATCCGCCAGCGTGACGCCGAGCAACGCACCCGCGTCTCCGAGACGGACGTCCAGGTGTGGACCCGGGCGCTCAAGAGCAGGGATCCGCAGTTCGAGCTCAAGACGGTGACGGACCGGGTGGCCCGGCTCTACCCGCTGCTGCAGGAGACGTGGTTCAAGCGCGATCTGACCCCCGTGCGCCCGTTCCTCTCGGACGCCACGTACCAGCGGCTGAACGTGCAGCTGCAGATCATGCGCTCGCAAGGAGTGCGTGACGCCATCGCCGACGTGAAGCTCCTGGGCGTGCAGCTCATCGGGCTGCAGCAGAGCGAGTGGTACGACAGCATCCACGTGCGCGTGCGCGGCGAGATGCGCGACAGCGAGGTGCCCGCGAGCCACTCGGACGAGCAGGCCGTGGCGGCGGCCCGCGGGGCGCGCTCCGAGTCCTTCACCGAGGTGTGGACCTTCGTGCGCAAGCCCGGCGCCCAGACGCGAATTGGCCAGGACCTGTTCCAGGGCAAGTGCCCCAGCTGCGGCGCGCCCTATAAAGGAGGCGCCAGCAACACCTGCGAGTTCTGCCAGGCGGTGGTGAACTCCGGTAACTACGACTGGACGCTGTCGGAGATCACCCAGGGCGAGGAGTTCAACCGCCACGCGGCCCAGGTGGCGGGGCTTGACCAGGCGCGGCAGGCCGACCCGGCGCTCAACCTGGAGATCCTCGAGGACCGCGCCTCGCTGCTGTTCTGGAAGTGGATCGACGCGCAGAGCCAGGGCGATGCCCGGCGCATGGCGCAGGTGGCCAACCCCGAGCTGGTCTCCCGGCTGAGCCAGGAGCTGGAGCCGCTGGACAGCCAGGGCCACCGGCGGCTGTTCCTGGAGTGCGCCGTGGGCGCGGTGAACACCCGGGCCTTCGAGGTGAACCCCGGCGGGTATGACGAGGCCCACGTGGAGATCCGCTGGAGCGCGCGCATGGGCGTGGGTCCCGTCGGCGAGCGCCTGTCCCGGGTGCCCGCCATGCCCCAGCGCTGGGTCTTCACCCTCACGCGCAAGCACGGCGCGAAGACGAACACCGCCAATGGCATGGGCACCTATCGCTGCCCGCAGTGCAACGCCCCGCTGACCGGCAGTGGCGCCAGCACCTGTGAGTACTGCGGCACGCTGCTGGGCACGGGTGAGCAGGACTGGGTGCTCGCCTCCACCCTCGTCTACGAGACGTGGAACGTGCGCGCGAGGCAGCGCTCCACCTCGGGGGCCTCGCTGCCCACGCCGGCCACCCTGGCCCCGCCTGCCTCCCCCGGCCGCGACGCGGTGATGGACGTGCAGGAGCGCGAGCGGCTGCTCTACATGATGGCCTCGATCGCCGCTTCGGACGGCGCCGTGGACGAGGGCGAGAAGAAGCTGCTCAAGGAGTGCGCCAAGCGGTGGAACATCTCCTGGAAGAACGTGGAGATGGCGCTCAGCGCCGGGCCGCAGCTCTACAACCGGCTCATCCCCCGGGGCAGCCCCGAGGCCTCCGACTTCCTGCACCACCTGGTGGAGATGGCGCTGGTGGACGGCCGCGTGGACCGCAAGGAGCGCCGCATGCTGGAGGCCGCCGCCGCCCACCTCGACGTGCTGCCCCAGCTGGAGCAAATGCTAACTACTGGTAAGCGGGTTTAGCGGAAAAACGCGACTACCCCTTCACAGTTGACCAGCGCATACCTACTTCTCAGCTCATGTCTGACTCACGCAGTGGTGGTGGGTTGGTCTCGCTAGAAAGGAGGCAACTGTGCGCCGGTTCCTTGGCCTGGTGGTGGTGGTGGTGATGGGGTGTGGGCCGCTGGAAGAGGAAGTCTCGGGTGGGCTGGAAGCCCCGCTGGGGCACCTGGAGCAGGCTCAGAACGTGGACAACGGGCTGTCGCTCAACGGGCTGTCGCTCAACGGCCTGTCCCTCAATGGGTTGTCGCTCAACGGCCTGTCGCTCAACGGTCTGTCCACCCAGTCCTTCAAGAACTGGTTCAACGGCCATCCCACGCTGAGTGACGAAGTGATGCGCTACGTCGTCCGGTGCGCCCTGAACCAGGGGCAATCGCGCAGCTTCACCAGCCAGGTGACGGGCGTCACCTATACCTGGACGGGGGAACTGGGCCTGGCGCCGAGTTGGGGCGCGGGGAACGCGCCCACCGTGACGGAGCAGCAGCTGGTGTCCGCGTGCCTGCTGGCCCACGTGAACCCGTATGGGGCGAACGTGCCCATCTCCGTGCTGGGGCTCAAGGGCGATGGCACCCCCATTCCCATCGCGAGGGACGAGCTGAACATCTTCGACAAGAGCGAGGCGTGCTTCTTCGGAAACCTGTTCAACAACGAGGGGCTCCACGCGGGCAATGATCGCAACAGCCTGAGCACCCAGGAGAGCACCTCGCGGCGCTGCGCGCTGTCTCCCGTGCTGAGCGGCACCGATCCGGCGTGCCCCAACGTCAAGCGTGTGGGCCGGTGCGAGGCGCTCTCCTGCCAGATGGATGGGAACTCCACGTACTACACCCGCTGCACCTACAACGGCGTGGTGTACCGGCCGCTCACCACGCGCATCCGCTCCGCGGACATCCACTCCTGTGGCGATGGCGTCTGTCAGGTGACCGAGAGCTGCGGCAGGGGCTCCACGCCGGACAGCTGCCGGGCCGACTGCGGCACCTGCTGAGCCCCGGCCCGGGGGCTAGCGCGTCTCCCGGGCCTGCCGCGGCGCCGGCACCTCCACCGAGGCCAGCTCGACGACGAGCTCGCTCTGAGGAACCGTGCCGCGCCGCTCGTGCCGCTCCTCGGCGTAGTGGTACGTGACGCGCACGCGCCGGGTGCCCGCGGGCAGCACCACCCGCGTCGGCTCGAAGGGCGCGATCGCCGTGTTGCCCGTGCGCCTGAGCTGAAGGGCCCCGTCGTCCTTCGTCCGCAGCTCGAAGGTCTGCCCAAAGCGCGCCACCGCCCGGCCATCGGCCCACAGCGTGAGGTGGCGGAACACGTCCCCGGTGGGGAAGTCATGCCCTACCCCGCGTGACTCGAGCACCGCGACGAGCTGCCCACGGGCCGGCTCGACGCGCAGGGCCAGGGCGCCGCGCAGAAAGTCGAGATCATACGCCCCCCGGAACGCATGGGACTTGCCGGGCATGTGGCAGCTCTGGCACGTGCCTGGGCCGCCGCGCTCGCGATAGGCGCGCCACTCGCTCCAGGTCGTCTGCATCTTCTCGTCGGTGAGCACCGAGGCACCGTCGATCACCTCGTGCCCCATGAACTCATGGCAGCTGGCGCAGAAGGACGGATCGGCCAGCCGCGGCTCGAGCTTCAGCGGGTGCCCCTCGTCCACGGCGTTGGGGTTCGCCGTCAGCACCGCGCCACCGCGCACGTGGCACGTGACGCAGGTGATGCCCTCGTGAGCCAGCGACTCGCGGGGCACCGAGTCCAGGGTGCGCTCCTTCACCAGCGCCGAGCGCCTGCGCAGCGCCGCCTTCGCCTGAACCTCGAGCGGCGCATGGCAGTAGATGCAGCGCGGATGGGGCTCGGCGGCGAAGCCATCGAGGAACACGGGGTTGTCCAGGCTGCGCCGGTGGCGCGACTGGTTCCAGGCCGCGTACACCTCCGAGTGACACGGCTCACACGTTTGCGCCGAGGCGCCCTCGACGCGCACCGGCTCCAGGAAGGAGCCAAAGTCCCAGGGCGAGGGAGACTCGGCCGCGGCCGCCCCCGCCAGCAGCATTGCGCCGAGCGCCACCCACCTCATGAGCGCGGAGGCGCCTCGAAGGTCGTCTTCTCCAGGAAGATCCCCGCGTCGGGATCCACGCCGAGCTCCATGTAGTCGCGCTCGCGGATCTCGGTGTTCTCCAGGCGGGACACCTTGCCGTTGGTGTACGTGGGCTGCATCACGCCCGCGGACACGGGGGTGCCGCCCATGTCGTCCTTCACCGTCCTGAGCGTCACCAGGCGCTGGAGCTTGCCGCCCTCGAGCAGCGCGATGCCGTGCGTGGTGATGGTGGCGGTGGTGCGCTCGGCGATGATCTCGGTGTGAGTGAAGTACACCTTCTTCACGTCGGTGGTGGAGCCCTCCAGCAGCAGCAGGTTCGACAGCACCTCGCCGTGGTAGTAGCCGTCATCGTCGCTGAGCCTGGGCTTGGTGGAGCCGCGCCCCTTGGCTTCGAAGAGCGTCGCCTCGCCCAGTTGGAACAGCGGGGACATCTTCTTGGGGATGTTGAGGTTCTCGGGCAGCACCAGGCCCGCCTTCTGCGCCACCGAGTACCACTTGCCGTCCTGGGGCGGAGTGGCCGACAGCGTGCGCAGCTCCGTCAGCAGCTTCTTGTCTCCGTCCTCCAGCGGCAGCTTGGCGCCGCCCTGCTCCAGCTGCGTCATCAGCGGGACGTAGTCCTTGGCGGGCACGCCCTTGTCCGGGTAGTCGTCCTTGTCCTCGTCAATCACCTGGGAGTGGCGCTTGGCCAGCTGCTGCTCGTCGCGCTTGATCTCGAAGCTGGTGGTGGCGAACGGGTACGTCTTTGGCAGCGAGGCGTAGTATTTGGCCGCCTGCAGCCGCTCCTTCTTCCACTGCAGCATCGCCTGGCGCTTGCCCTTCTCGACGGCGGCGTTGTACGGCACCTCGCTGTCGACGAAGACCTGGACGTCGGAGATGCAGGTGTCCTTGTACTTCGAGCCCGGGTGCACGCTGTCCACGGTGAGCACCACCTCGGCCACCGGGCCCTTCACGGGGATCTCGAAGGACTGCCCGCCCATCTTCCGCTCCAGGGTGAGCTGCTGGCGCGCCGACTCGCGGCCGCCCTCGCCCAGCACGGTGACGGTGAGCTGGTGGGGCGCGGCGTTCGCCTTCAATAGCCCCGCGGTCTTCTGATAGCCGTTGAACACCACGATCCGCACCGCGCGTGCGGATGCCAGATTTGAGACGGGAATGGTCAGGGCTTCCCCTACCCCCTCCCCCTCGGCACCTTCCACCCACGCCGTCTTGGGGTCATCATCCAGCACGTAGCTGGGGTGGTAGTTCTCCTCGTACTTGTTCCAGTTGCTCTTGAGGAAGCTGGTGGCGGTGGCCTGGTCCGCGTGAAGGCGCTGGAAGCCTCCGGCGAAGGCCAGGGACGGCAAGAGGACAGTCAGCAGGACGTGCCGCATGGGTGTGCCTTGAGGGGGAGTGGAAGCGGTGACGCTAGCACGCCTGGGAGGGCCCGGAGCCCGGGCCCGTTTCGTACACGTCGCACCCACGCACGGAGGCACGCCGCATGAGGGGCCACAGCCTGATCCCCGAGTTCTTCTGCCCGTTCCCAGCCGCCTTGAGTCCGCACACCGAGGCGGTGCAGCAGCTGTTGTGCGACTGGATGCAGCAGCGGCGCTACCTGCGAAACGAGCTGTCGCTGGAGCGCTTCCGGTCAGGCAGGTTCGCGTGGCTGGCGGGGCGGGCCTACCCCGCGGCCAGCTTCGACACGCTGCTGCTGGTGGGCGCGTACATGAGCTGGCTGTTCGTGGTGGATGATCTGTGTGACGAGGCCGAGACGGGCTGCTCCCCCGAGCGTCTGCGGGGCGTGTTCGACGAGCTGCTCGAGCACATGCGCTACCCCCGCCCGCTCAGCCTGGAGGACGGGCCGCTGGTGGCGGGGCTGGTGGACCTGTGGGACCGGCTGTGCCAGCGCGCGGCGCCCGGCTGGGCGGAGCGCTTCACCCGCAGCTTCGAGGGCTACGCGCGGGGCTGTGTCTGGGAGGCCCAGAACCGCGCCCAGGCCCGTGTCCCCTCGGTGGCCGAGTACATGGAGTGGCGGCGGCACACCTCCGCGCTCTACCTGTTCTTCGATCTCATCGAGCTGTCCCAGGGCCTGTCGCTGCGCGACGATCACCTGGAGCACGTGCAGGCCTTGAGGGAGCGGGCCAATGACGGGGTGTCGTGGTTCAACGACATCGTCTCGCTGGAGAAGGAGCTGCGCGTGGGCGACGTGCACAACCTGGTCATCGTGCTGCGGCATGAGCGCCAGCTCAGCCTGCCGGAGGCGGTGGCCCAGGCGTCGCTGCTGCTCAATGCGCGAATGCGCGAGTACGTGGAGCTCGAGCAGCGGCTGCCCTCGCTGGGCACCGAGTGCAACGCGCGGCTGCAGCCCTACCTGCTGGGGCTGCGCTCCTGGGTGCGCGGCAATATGGACTGGTCCTACGAGTCCGGGCGCTACGGCCACGAGCGCCCCGGCGGAGCCGTGGAGCGCTACGGCACCTGAAGGGGCTACCGGCTGACGGGCATGCCCTGAGCCTTAGCCCGGCGGGCCTGCTTCTCGCGCTCACCCAGCGCGGCCTGCAGGTACTTGCCCGCCAGCTTGCGGCCGATCAGCTCCTGCGCCAGCTCGCCCGCCCCGACCAGCCGATCCAGGTTGATGCCCGTTTCCACGCCCATGCCGTGGAACATGAAGACGGCATCCTCGGTGGCCAGGTTGCCCGCCGCGCCCGGGGCATACGGGCAGCCGCCCAGCCCGCCAATGCTGGCGTCGAACGTCGTTACTCCGGCCGACAGGCCCACCAGCGCGTTGGCCAGCGCAGTGCCCCGCGTGTCGTGCATGTGCAGCGCCAGCTTCTCCACCGGGATGTACTTCATCAGCGCCGAGAGGATCTCCTCTGTCTGCCGCGGCGTGCCCACGCCGATCGTGTCTCCCAGGCTCAGCTGGTAGATGCCCATGTCCACCAGCTTGCGGCAGATCTCCACCACCCGCTCCACCGGCACGGTGCCCTCGTACGGGCAGCCCCACACCGTGGACAGGTAGCCGCGCACGCGCATGCCCGCCTGCGTGGCCGCCATCACCACCTCGCGGGAGGCCTCCACCGCCTCGGCGATCGTCTTGTTGATGTTCTTCTTCGAGTGGGCCTCGGACGCGGAGATGAACACCGCGGCCTCCTGCAACCCTGCCTCGCGGGCGCGCTGCAGCCCCTTGAGGTTGGGCACCAGCGCCGAGAACACCACGCCCTCTTTGCGGCCGACCAGGCGCAACAGCTCCTCGGCATCCGCCAGCTGGGGAATCCACTTGGGTGAGACGAACGAGGTGACTTCGATGCGCCGCTCCCCCGAGGCCACCAGGGCCTCGATCAAGCGCGCCTTGTCCCGTGTGGGCAGCGTGCGCAGCTCGTTCTGCAGACCATCCCTGGGGCCGACCTCATACAGGTCGACCTTCCGGGGCAGACTGCCGAACCAGCCGCCGCCTACGCGCGGTTGGAGATGTTCGTTCGAATCCACTTGACGATGTCCTGCGTCGAGCTTCCGGGGGTGAAGATCTCCGTCACCCCCATGCCCTTCAGTTTAGGGATGTCATCGTCCGGGATGATGCCTCCGCCGAACACCCGGATGTCCTCGGCCTTGCTGTCCTTCAGCAGGTCGATGACGGCCGGAAAGAGCGTCATGTGCGCCCCGGACATGATGGACATGCCGATGGCGTCGACGTCTTCCTGGATGGCGGCGTTGACGATCATCTCAGGCGTCTGGTGCAACCCTGTGTAAATGACCTCCATGCCCGCATCGCGCAAGGCCCGCGCGATGATCTTCGCGCCACGGTCGTGACCATCCAGGCCCGGCTTGGCCACCAGAATTCGCAGCTTCCTCTCAGCCATGTCGCAGCTCAGCTCCTACAATGAGGTCCGTCGAGTCGGATGACAGCGGCTCGCCGTTCAGGCTGCCGTGCGTCCACTTCACCGCAAGGCCCGTCGATTCCAACAGTTGGATCAAATCCGCAAGTGGATAGTAACGGATGGCGTAGGCCCCTGATAGCACTCGCCCCTCTGGCAGGGTGAGTTGCCGCTGACCGTGATCCCGCCCGGTGGCCGGATCGAAGCGGCTCTGCTCCTTCAGGACGCTGCCGTCCGGCAGCGTGTACTCGAACGCTTCGCTCGGCTGCTTGCTCACCCGCTCGTACGGCACCGTCTGCAGCACCAGCAGGCCGCCGGGTTGGAGGCAGCGCGTCACCTCTTGAAGGATGACGCGGTGCTCCAAATCCGAGAAGGCAAACAGTGTCGAATACCAGGCATAAGCGCCGGCCAGTGAAGCGGTGCGAAACGGCAGGGCGCGCAGGTCCCCTCGCACGGCGGGGAAGCCGGGGGCGCGGTGCGCCAGGGAGTACGGGTCCAACTCCAGGCCCACCACGCGGCCGGCCAGCGGGCCCGAGGTGTTGAGCGGAGCGGCGTGGCGGCCGTGGCCACAGCCCAGGTCCACCACGGGGCCGGAGCGCTTCAGGCCGCGGAAGCAACGCTGCAGGTAGGCCACCTCGCGCGTGGTGACCTCCGCCGAGAGGAAGGGCCGGGTGCTGCGCAGGTACAGCTCGCCGAAGAAGCTCACGGGGCCTTGGGAGAAGGTGGGAGATCCAGCGCGTCATCATAAGCAGTTAGAGTCCCAAGGCATGGCCGTCTCTCCCCTGTTGCGCACGACCGAGCAGTGTCCGGTCGAGTTCGATCCAGGCCTCACGGACCGCAGCTGCACCCTCCAGCCGGTGGAGGGAGTGGCTGGGGCGTACCTGCTCTCCCCCGTGCTCTCGCGCGGCGAGTGTGAGCAGCTCATCGCGGCCACCGAGGCGCTGGGGTACGCACCGAAGAAGAGCCGCCGCTCCGGGCCTGCCATCCGGACGAACACCCGGCTGCTGTACCAGGCGCACCCGGAGCTGGTGGCCACGCTCACCCGGCGAATGCGGCCGCACCTGGAGGCCATCGACGTGAGCGCGGCGGGCACCTGGCGGCTGGTGGAGAGCCGCGACCCCACCAACGAGCGCTGGAGGATGAACCGCTACAGCGAGTCAGAGGAGTTCTTCCCGCACTTCGACACCGGCTATGAGCTGGGCCGGGACTGCCGCTCCCTGCTGAGCGTCATCATCTACCTCAATGATGATTTCGAGGAGGCGGACACTGTCTTCTTTCCCGGGGGCCAGACGCGCGACCACATGTTGCCGGGAGATCAGGATGCGCGGGAGGTCCACGTGCGCCCCGCCGCGGGCACGGCGCTGGTGTTCCACCACTTCGGGCCGCTGAGCCCGCGCCACTCGGGGCTGGCGCCGGTGCGGTGCCGGCGGCCCAAGTACATCATCCGCACGGATGTCTTCTTCGAGCGGGATCCAGCGCCCGCCAGCGCCACGCTCTTTGGGCTCGGGGCGGACTTCCACCGGTGCGTGGTGCTGGTGGGCCCACCCGGGGCGGGCAAGAGCACCCAGCTGCGCCGCGTCTCCGAGGCCCTGGGGTTCACCGGCATCGACTTCGGGCACGGCGTGCGCCGCGAGCTGGCCGGGTCCACCGAGCTGGGGGCGCGCATTCAGGAGTACCGCCGCAAGCGGACGGCGCTGCAGGACGCGGCCTTCGGAGGCACGGGGGAGCAGCGGCGCCCGGCCGGGTGGCTGCCGGACGCGCTGAGCCTGGAGGTGGTGGAGCGGCAACTGGCGGGCGTTGGCCGCTCGCGCGGGGTGCTGCTCGATGGCTTTCCCCGCCTGCGCTCCCAGGCCAACTTCCTGGAGGGCGGCCGCTGGAGAGTGCTGGCCGCCGTGCACCTGCGGGTGGATGAGCCCCAGCGACAGGAGCGGCTGCGGGGGCGGACGATCGATCCGGTGACGGGACAGCCGTTCCACGCGCGGCAGGCCCCGGCGAGCCCGCCCCCGGGCACGCTCCAGCGCCCCGAGGACTCGCCGGAGTCCGTGCGCGCCCGGCTGGTGGACTGGGATCGCGACACGGTGCCGCTGCTGGAGCACTACGACAAGCGGGGGCTGGTGGAGGTGGTAGAGGGCAACGGCCCGCCCGAGGCGGTGACGCGCGCCATCCTCGAGGCCATCTCCCGGAGGCTTCACTCGGAGGCCACGGCGCTGTTTCCGGCCGCCTTGAGCGCGCAGCTGGAGGGGGCCACCAGCGATGGGGTGAACCTCGCCTCGCGTCCGGACTCGCTGGTGTTCCGCTACCAGGCCCCAGCCGGGCCCGCGCTCTACCTCAAGCTGGCGCCGCCCTGGGGGGCGCCGCTGAGCCGCGAGGCCGCGTTCCTCCAGTCCGAGAGCGCCCGCCGGCTCGGGCTGCGGGTGCCTGTCTGCCGGGGCCTGTTCACCGTGGGCGGTGATGTGGCCGCCCTGCTCACCGAGGAGCTCCCCGGCCTGTCCGCCAAGCGCGCCGCCCAGGCGCTCACCGGAGAGGCGGAGCGCGAGGCCCTGGTGCGGAACCTGGCCCAGGTGCTGAGGCGGTTCCACGCGGCGGAAGCGACGCAGGAGCTTGCCGAGTACCCGGTGGCGCAGCTGCTGCGGCGGGCCCGGGAGCGCCTGAGCCGGGGCGAGGTGCCGCTGCGCAACTTCACCGCGAAGTATGGCCTGGCCCTGCACACCGCGGACGAGCTGGCCCAGGAGCTGGAGCGGCTCGAGCGCGCCTCCCAGGCGCTGGCCGAGGCCCCCCGTGTGCGGATCCACGGCGATCCGTGCCTGCCCAACTTCCGGGTGGATGAGCGTGGCGAGTTCATCGGTACGCTGGATCTAGCGGGGGCCGGCCTGGGGGATCGGTACTGGGATCTGGCGCTGGCTCACTGGTCGGTGCGGCACAACCTGGGGGAGCCCTGGGCGGAGCGCTTCCTCGAGGCCCTGGGCGACGGCCCCGTGGACCGGGAGCGGCTGCGGTTCTTCGGCGATCTGCGCAGGTTCCTGGTGTGAGCCCTCCCCTGGAGCCCATCCGCCATGTGGCGCTGATTGGCCTGGGCTGGCATGCCCGGCGTGTCTACTACCCCTGGCTGGCGTCAGCGGCGCTCCAGGGGCGCTTGAGCATCAGCGCGGTGGTGGATCTGCGGGACAACGCCGCCGCAGTGGGCGGCTTCCTCGCGCAACAGCAGGTGCCTGCCGGCCAGCTCCTGCTGACGGAGCCGCCCCCTCAACCTGATCGGCTTCCGGAGGAGCTCGCCGCTCAGCTCACCGCGCTGAGGGCCGCCGGGCGGTTGGACGGGGTGGTGATCTCCACCGAGCCCCGCGCGCACAAGGCCTACGTGCTGTGGGCGCTGGCCCACGGCGTCCACGTGCTGCTGGACAAGCCCATCACCGCTCCGGCCTCGGCGAGCAACTCCGCGGAGGTGGCTCAGGCGCTGTGGAGTGACTTCGAGGAGATCTCCCGGGCGCTGTCCGCCTCGCGCTCGCGCCTGGTGGTGCAGGCCCAGCGCCGGGTGCATCCGGGCTACGGCTTCATCAAGCGCTACCTGGAGGACTTCCTGCCGGAGTTCAGGGTGCCGATCTCGTCGGTGGACAGCTACCACGCCGACGGGATGTGGGTGATGCCGCACGAGTGGAACCGGGAGCACCACGCCTACAAGTACCGCACCGGCAAGCTGCTGCACTCGGGCTACCACTTCGTGGACCTGTGCTCCTGGTTGCTGGAGAGCAACGATCGGCTGCGGCCCACCGCGCCCAGCGTGCTGGAGTTCAGTGCTCAGACGTTCCAGCCCAGTGACTTCCTGGCGTTGATGGCCGGCAGCTACGAGCGGCTGTTCGGCCCGGGGCAGCTGCCCACCCCGGTGGACTCCGTCGAGGGCCATGGGGAGATGGACCTGACGCTGATGGGGCGCGTGATTAGCGAGGGGCATACGCGGACGCTGCTCTCGCTGCAGCTGCTGCAGAACTCCTTCTCGCGCCGTGCCTCCCCGGCACCGCCCGAGGATCCATACAAGGGGGCCGGCCGGGTGCGGCATGAGCGGCTGAACCTGCAGGTGGGGCCGCTGCTCAACCTCCAGGTGCACTCCTATCAGGCCTACGAGGTGAGGGACCGGAGGGCCCAGCTGCCGTACGGCCCGGGACACCTGGACCACTTCGATGTCCACGTGTTCCGCAACGCGGACGCGGTGGGAGGCACCTGCTTCGAGAAGATCGAGTTTGGCCGCGAGGGGCAGCGCCAGGGGCACAACGAACGGGCCCGGCTGGAGCTGCTGGAGGCGTTCGTGGATGGCCGGCCGAGCGGCTCCGAGCTGGAGGCGCACCGGCGGACCAACCTCTGGCTGTCGCGCATCTACCAGGCGCTGCACCGCCGGAGCACCGAGGGCACCGCGGTGTGCACGGTGCCCTGGTTCAGCCCCGCTGGCTGACGGAGCTTCACGCTGGGAAGAAGCTCACTGGAGAAACCCGTGCTTCTGCAGGGCCGCGCGGATCCGGCGCGCGGTGGCCACGTGGGTGGGGTTCTCGGGGGAGATGATCTCGCGCGTGGTGGTCACCAGCACACCGCCGCCCAGCGCCTCGCGCTCGGCTCTCTTTGGCAGGGCCTTGGTGACCGCGGAGTCCTTGAACCAGTTCATCCACCCGATGGTCGGGGAGCCCACTTTGCCGCCCAACTTCTCCCGGAAGGCGTGAGAGGTGACCACGGCCCGGGTGGGCTCCCAGCACTCCACGGTGGTTGCCAGGAGCTTCTTCACGAACCCGTACTCCTGGAACTCTCGAACGCTCATGGGCATGTAGATGACTACGGCGTTCGTGAGCCAGGGAGAATCCATGCCTGCGGAGATACTTACCCCTATGCCCTCCTCCCCATAAGGTCTTTGGTCCCCGTAACTCGTCGAGAACCCAATCCCCGCTTCGGATTCCAAGGTGGGACTTCCATCAGGATTCGCATGAGTGAAGAGGTCATCGCCACGAGGACCCAGTTCGAAGACCAGATCGTCCAGGTTGCTCAAGTCTGGCAGGAGCCTCACTCCCGCATTGGGGGCCTTTCCGGTCATGATGAGCTCCTGAAGGCACGGGTGGAGCTTCCCCAACCGAGCCATGAACTGCCTGCAGTTGGCGATGTACTCGCGCAGCGTGCACGACCGGTGTTTCCAGTAGGCCCCCAGGTAGAACTCGTCCGGCATGCAACCGCTCCTCCTGCGAGCACCTCCTTGCTCACATGTGACGTCTACCCCGGCCACTCACTTGGAACCAGCCGTTTCCAAGGTGGTATGTCTCCATCACCGCTGGGGACCTGGCAGGTCCTGCTTCGCTCTGAATGCGGCGGTGAGGGGAAGTGCCGGAGATGATGCCCTGGTTGAAGCTGGACCCAGCGTGGCTGCCACCCGGTACACAGGTGGGACCATGGAAAGTGCTGGGCTTTCACGGCGCAGGCTCCTTCGGCGCCGTGTTCCGCGCCGTGCTCACCCGCAGGCCGCATGGCGGACTCGTGGCGCTCAAGCTGGCCTACTCGCCCGCGGACGCGCGCTTCCAGCGGGAGGCGGAGCTGCTCTCGCGCATCGAGCACCCCAACGTGCCGAGGCTGCTGGGGCGCGGAGCCTGGCAACACCCGGGCGGGGCGGCCTATCCCTACCTGGCCATGGAATGGGTGGAGGGCCTGCCATTGTACGAGTGGGCCGCCCGAGCCAACCCCTCCTCGCGGCAGCTGCTGCGGGTGCTGGTGCAGGTGGCGCAGGCGCTGGAGGCCACCCATGCGGTGGGCGGAGTGCACCGCGACGTGAAGGGCGCCAACATCCTGGTGAGCCCCAACGGCGGCCAGGCGTTCCTGGTGGACTATGGCGCGGGCAACTACGCGGGCGCCGAGCCGCTGACGCGGGACGGGCTGCCGCCAGGCACCGAGCAGTACCGCAGCCCCGAGGCCTGGGAGTTCGAGCTGCACCGGCCGCGC
>DATHBR010000069.1:0-217982 GCA_035296065.1 Myxococcaceae bacterium
GGCGTACAAGGGCGTGCCCTCCACCCACTGCATGACCAGGAAGGCGTATTCGTTCCCGGAAGCGTGGCGCACCACGCCCGAATCCAGCAGCCGGGGCACGCCCGGCAGGCTCAGGCGCGAGAGCAATTTCGCCTCGCGGCCGAAGCGCAGATCCCACGGGGACAGCGACACCTTGAGCGCCACGGGCTCCGGGCGGCCCGGATCCACGCTGACGGCGCGGTAGAGGGCACCGTAAGCGCCCTGGCCGTGCAACGCCTCCACGCGCCACGCGCCTACCTGGGTACCTGGGGCCAGTGGGTGCATGGGCTCCTCGGGGCGCTCGGTCCTCCCGCGGCAGGCGGCGTGGACGGCGCCGCCGCCTTCTCTCACGGAGTGGGGACGGCATCAACGCGGCGCCACAAGGCTCGGTGCTGCTTGGAGGCGCCGGCAATCGAACCCGCAACCAGGCGGAAGCAGAACCCTCAGCAGGTCGCGCCGTTACCGGCTAACGCCTTGAGCTCACACCGGATCATTCCACCACTCCGTCTCGTCCCGTTCTTATCCCCGCTGGAGGGGTAGAGTCGACGGTCGGAGGGGACAGTGCTGTACCAAGAGGACCAGGTCCCTGCCACGCACCTGATAGCCTGGCAGAAGCGCTGAGCGAGCCCTCAGCAGTTCAGAGGTTGCGAAGAACGCGCGCACTCTTGAAGTCGGCCGTGGCAGGGTGTGCGCTCCCCGGGAAGGGATGAGGGACTCCCAACCCCAGGGAGAGATCCTCGAAGAGCGCCCGGGCGAGCTGGACTCGCTCCTCATGCGAGAAGACCTGTCCCCAGGCGAGTTGGCTCAGCGCCTCCGCACCCGTCTTCGCCTCCTTGTAGCGCTGGGTGTACGGGTCGTTCGGATCACAGAGGAAGCGGAGGTAGTGCTTCGGATGACGGGCACGGCCTGGAATGGCCCAGGATTTCCGCTCCGGGCTCTGCTGGTGCGGCACATCCGGGTGCTGAAGATAATCCGGATCCACGAAGTCCAGGGGCCCTTCCACTCTTCCAGGCTCCACCTCCGCCACGATGCGCGCGGCCAGCTTCTGCAGCGTGGTGGGGACCGGCGACTCGGGGAGTTGCCGGACATCGGCGCTCGTGAACGAGACTACCGGCTGTCTGCCCAGGGCCTCGAACCGGGCCTCGGGAAAGATCCGCTGCAGCGATGCGGCGAGACCACGATGCTCGCACTTGCCCGTGACGATGAGACCGACTCGTGCGCTCACGCCTCGTCGACTCCCGACGGCGCGCCGTACTCGAGGTGCTCGTAGAGATCTCCCAGGGAGAAGTGCGCCAGCCAGTCACGCCCCTTGATGCGGTCGAGAGAGACGGGCAGCACCTCATGGCCTGGCTCCATGACGAACACCTTGTCGGGTAGTTCCTTGAATGTGTCGAGGATGACAGGGGAGTGGGTGGCCAGCAGCACCGTCACGTCATGGGCATCCGACCACTCGCGCGCGGCGTCCATCAACCGCCGGATAGCGAACGGGTGCAGTGCGTTCTCCGGCTCATCAATGGCGATGGTGGGGCCGGGCGGCGCGGAGGCGATCGCACAGAGGTGAAGGAGCATGACAAGGAATCCATCGGGCAAGAGCGATGGGATGAGAGTGGTATCGCTCGAGGAGTGGACCTCGCAGGCCACGATGTTGGCGGCAATGGGGAAGGAGAAGTCAGCGAAGAGTCCGGGGAAGGATTGCTTCAGCGTCCGGGTCACGAAGTCCATGCGGTCCTTGTGATCGCGCCGATTGCGCCAGTTCATCAGGACGGTGAAAAGATTGCTGCCATCGCCTAGCAGCCGCAGGTCGCCACCCAGGCGCGACCCCTCACGACGAAGGTTGGGTAGGACATAGCTGCG
This sequence comes from Myxococcaceae bacterium, assembly GCA_035296065.1. Taxonomy (GTDB): domain Bacteria; phylum Myxococcota; class Myxococcia; order Myxococcales; family Myxococcaceae; genus DATHBR01. The sequence continues at coordinate 1,873 of DATHBR010000069.1, forward strand.
ATAGTGCCGATACCCAGAGATGGCCTCTTTGAGCGGCTTTACTCGCTCGTCCTGGTACTCAAGTGCCTGCTTGTCCGCGGGCTGCCATGTCCCCTCGAACTCGAAGAATCGCCGAATTCCATCGAGCAGCTTCTCCCTGACGACCAACTGAGCCCCCCCTGGTCCCATCGAGAGCTGGGGCTGAAACTCCCAGGCGGACTTCCCAACCTGGAGCTTGAACACCACAGGCTCACTCTTTGGCGCCCCGAAGAAGCGCATGCCGTAGGCTCCACCGTGCTCCTCGATGGCCTTGGCGAACCCCTGGGCTTGCGCGTCCTGAAGGATCTGGAGCACGTCGATGAGCGTCGTCTTTCCACTCCCGTTGGGCCCCACGAGCGCACAGACACCGGAGGGGCTCCACTGGACGCGGCGAAGCCCACGGAAGTTCTGTACGGTCAGCGTAAACGCCATCTCCCCTCCTGCACGAGAGCCTTGCTCCCGGAGGTCATGATGTCCTCCTGTCGGGGAGGGTGCCACTCCTAGATTGTTGGCGCGTTCAGAACATCTCGAACCCACCGAGGCCGGCGTCCGCGCCGGTGGCCGTAGGCGAGCGCGAGCAGCAGCGCCAGCAGCGGCCCCGAGGGCCCTGACGACGCGCAGCCGCAGGGCGGCTCCTTGGGCTCTGGCTCGTCGTCGGGGGGCCCCCCATCGGGCACCCCCGCGTCGGCCGGGCTACCCGGCGTCACCGGGATGCCCGGGCGCCGCACATAGCCCCAGTCGCGCGAGGGCGAGGCCCCCGGGATGATGGTCATCGCCTGAAGCGCGACGGCGGAGATCGAGTGCACGTCCGCGATGGCCTGCTGGATGCGGAACCCCTGGTGCGCGGCGAAGCCCTTGTCCGGGCTCAACGGGGCGAAGCGCGGCCACAGGTGGAAGGTCAGCGAGGGCACCACCTGGGGGTTCCTCCCCAGCCCGGAGACGTCGAGATCAAACCCGGAGAAGATCATCACCCCGTCCGGACGCAGCACCATGGACGCCTGCACGGCGTTGACGTAGCGGTAGGTGAAGCGGTTGAGGGCCAGGGTCCAGAGGTTGCGGTCCAGGTTGCCCAGCTGCTCCGAGGGCCCCCTGCCCTGGCAAAGATCGTCCGCGGTGGCGGTGTAGCCACTGCCGTCATCGTCGAGGTAGGCCACGCCGCCCTCAATCACGCTCATCGCGGTGACGACGACGCCACTGTTGGTGATGGCGCCCGCGTCGCTCACGCAGTGCAGGGGCTCGAGGTAGCCCTGCACCATCCAGTAGCCGCCCGCGCGGTACAGGCCAATGGGCACGGTGCTGGCAGCCACCGTGCCGAGCACCGTCGCGCCGCGCCGCACCTCGGCCGGTCCCCTCGAGAGCGTCACCAGCTCGCTCGCGTCGTCGTAGGCGCAGCCCACGCCCTCGCTCGTCGACGCCAGGCGCACCCGCTCCAGCCGCCCGGCCGCGTCCAGCGTCAGCTCCCACGTCCTCACCGCGGCGGGCTCGGCCAGGCACAGCTTGCGCCCATCCGGCGAGGCGTTCATCGAGCGGATGGCGCCCAGCGGCGCGCTCGCCAGCACCGCGCGATCGGCGGCCGACAGCCACGCCTCGAACTCCTCGCGCATCAGCCACTCCACCGTGCCCCCCGTGGGGGTGGTGCGCCAGAGGATCCATCCGGGCGTGGCGAAGGTGCTGCTGTCCTCGATGGCACCGGTGACCGGGTTGAAGATGGCCTTGGCCACGACGCCCTTGTGCTGCGGGCGGAGGTGGCCGAACGCGAGCACCTCGCCGCGCTGCAGCTCCGGCCGCACCGGCTCCCACTCCACCTCGAACTCGAACGGGAGATACCGTGGGCCGCCCGACATGGGGCCCCTCTCGATCAGGTACGAGGCGTAGAGCCGGTCGAGGTAGCCGGTGCGGAAGAACTGGCCGGCGGCGGAGGTGTCCACGAAGCGGCGCGGAGGGGGCCGCTCCCCAAAGGCGGGATCCAGCTCGAAGGTCCCGTTGTATGAAGTCCTGTTGAGTAACCCGCTGACGTTGACCAGGTAGCCGGAAGAGCCCGCGGGCTCCAGCGGCTGAATGCTCTCCGGCGGCAGGCCCTTGAACGCCGAGGTGAGGTCCGCCAGCCGCAGCATGCCGTCGTGAGTCACGCCATAGAGCGTGCGGCCCTGCGTGCTGTCCACCGAGACCAGCACCGCCCTCAGCTCCGGCGCGTACCCCAGCACATTGACGTGCCGGATCGGGGCGCTGGAGTGCTCGGGCGGGTCGCACCGGGCGGCTGCATTCGGGAGGATTGGGCACCCGCGCCGGCCCGGATCGATGAGGGCGTGGAACTCGCCCTCCCCCGACCGGAACAGATACGAGGAGTTGTTCATCAACGAGGTCAGCAGCAGCTTGGTCTCCGAGAGGGGAAACCCCACGGGAGCGCCTCCGCCGCCAAAGGGAAAGGGGTGGCGGCTCTCCTCTCCCGTCACGATGTCGATGATGTAGTGGCGGTAGTTATCATTGCCGGCCCCCTGCCGCACCACGTGCCGGGGCGGCCCGCCGTCGGCCGGGGCCACGAAGAGCGCGTTCCCCTCGACGCGGCCGATGGGTGCGAGGTCCGGGCCATAGCAGTTGGGCAAGGGCGGCTCCGGCGCGCAGCCGCAGACCACCGGCGCGAACGAGAACTCGACCTCCGCGCCGCAGGAGGGAGGAGCAATGGGCAGGTAGCGAATGAAGTAATTGGGCGCCAGGACGATGGGCGCGCCCGCGTCCAGTACGGGGGCGCTCCCCGCATCCCTCGGATCGGTGTGGAAGCGCACCACCTCCGCGTGGTCCGAGAAGCGGTCACCGTCGAAGTCGGCCAGGAAGTCGGACGTCCCCGCCTGGGCCTCCTCGGCCACGCGCAGCCCGTCGCGATCGAAGTCGGCGCGCGTGGGGTCCGGGCCGAGCCGGTACCAGTCGCTGTGCATGCGCGCGCGGAGCACGCCCGCGGAGCCTCCGCTCAGCCCGCCGTAGGGTCTGTTCAGCTCCAGCGGCGAGGGCACCACGGGCCAGGGGGGCAAGCCCTCGTGGAGGCTCGGGCCGGGGGTTCCGCCGGTGGGGAAGACCGCGAGGACCGGGTAGAGGGTGCCCGGGCCGGCACTGGCCGAGAATCCATCGACCAGGACGGCATCGAACGCCGCGGAGTAGGCCATCTCGGGAGTCTTGGAGAGGGGCCCGGAGAAGCGCAGGCGCGGCACTCCCTGGGGCGTGCGCTCGAAGATGACGCTGTGGATCTTGCCAGCCGCATCGGTGATGTACGCGGCGAAGTAGAGCGTACCGTCCGGAGCGGTCGCCATCGCGAGGTTGCTCACGGCGCCCCCGCTGGTGCCGCCGTCGCGCCCCGGCAGGGCCATGGCCGCCAGCAGCTCGTTCTCGGTGTGCAGCAGGCGCGCGTTCGGAGCCGGCGTGTCCGAGAACAACGCGAGGCCCTGACGCGCCATGTAGTAGTAGCCGCCGTCCCGCGCCTCGGGCCAGATGCGCGGGTTGACGAAGGGCTCGAGCCCCGGGCCGAAGGTGATTGTCCCGGCGCTCTGCTGCTGCCCTGAGCACGAGACCTGATGGACCCCGAACGACGGGTTGCCCGGCTCGAGATACGTGAACGAATCCCTCCCCGGCCCGACGAGCAGGATGCCAGAGCCCGCTATCGGCCGGAGGAACTGGAAGCCGCCCGCATCGGGCGCGTAGCAGTTGAGGGACAGCGTGCCGGGGCCCGGGCCAATGAGCCGGCCCGACTGGTCCTCCCACAGGGGCGCCACTGGCAGCGGTCCATGCTTGTCATCGAAGAGGAAGCCCTCGGAGGCGTAGCCGCCGTCCTGAGCCAGAGCCGGCGCGGCGCACAGCACCGCCAGGCACAAGGTGAGTGGGCGCATGGCGATCCGGTGCTCTCGGTGGTGACGCGAGGAGGCGACGCGTGTCTGTAGCACGCCGAACTGGCGCAAGTCTTCCTGGGGGCTTGCCGCTGCGAGCAGGAGGCCCGATGGCTACCTTCCAGGCTCATACCGTCCGGGCGGCGCGTCGTTGCCAGCCGCATCTCGTATCTGTGTGAGATGCGCTCGTGCGTACACCGCCCGGCTCATCCGTGGAGCGGCGACAGTTATTTCGAGCGGGCAGCAGCCCCCGGAATCGTGAACGAGAAGGTGCTGCCCGTGCCTGGCTGACTCTCGACCCAGATGCGTCCCCCATGCGCCTCCACGATGCCCTTGGCGATGTAGAGCCCAAGCCCCAGCCCTCTGGGGCCCTCGCGGCGGGCCTGCCAGTACCGCTCGAACACGGCCTCGAGTTGATCGCTCGGGATTCCCGAGCCGGTGTCCGTCACGGAGAAGCGAACGCCCCGCGCTACCGGCTCGACTTGAACCAGAATCCTGCCTTCCTTCGGGGTGAACTTGATGGCGTTGCTCAGCAGGTTGGCGAGCACCTGGAGGACGCGATCACGATCAAGCTTCGCCATCAACTTCTTCTCTCGGATCCGCGCTTCGAGCGAGAGTCCCCGGGCACGGGCCATGGGGAGGAACGCCCCAACGGACTCCCGCACGAGCGCGGTAGCATCCTGCGCCACGGGAGCGACGTGGAGCTTGCCTGCCTCCAGGCTGGCCACATCCACCAGGTCTCCGATCAGCCGATTCATTGCCGCCGTGAATCGCTGGATGAACCTGGCGGCTTTTGCTGTCTTCCTGCCCACCTCGTCTTCGGCGGCACTCTGAAGCAGGGAGTCCGCCTGCAAGGCGATGCCCCCAAGGAGTGAAAACAACTCGTGGCTGACCATCGCCAGGACCTGCTCCCGCGTCAGGAGCCCTTCATCGGAGCGCGTCCGCTCGAACAGCAGGTGCTTGTCGGTGTCCGCTCGTTCCAGGTGAAGCAGCGCGGCCAGGGCCCGCTTGCGCTCCACGCGCTCGTCCCGCCGCGCCGCATCCGCGCTGGCCCGCTCCGCCTGTAACGCTGTGTCCTCGTGCGCCCGCTCCTGGGAAACCCTCTCCCGGGTTTCCGCGGACGTCTTACCGCGTGCCGACTTCGCATCCGCGCTTTGGCGGGCTGCTCGTAAGCTTTGATCCGTCCTACCCCGGGCCTTGTGGATGGCGGCATCCTCCGCCTCATCAATCGCGGTCTGCCGCTTGTCGTACTCGAGATCGGCCTTGTCCCGCTCGGAGTGCAGGCTTTGGTCCGTCGTGGCGCGCTCGGGGCGCGTCTTCGTGCGCTTGCTCTCCATGGAAGGTCTCTTCCCAGTGCCCGGCATGAGAGAGCAATACCCGACATCAGGCCGCCTGGACGCGCGCTCAAGTGGCCTCCGTTCAACGGCGAACTGCCGCTCAGGGCCGGGCCGGACGGGGGCCCCGGCGGAACATGAAGCGCAGCGCCCGCGGAAGCCGCCTTCGCCAGGCACGCGCTTCGTGGTCCGCGGGGGGATCTGGCCGCCACCACAGCTGGCTTCGGGAGTAGCCCCGGGCGCGCAGCTCCCCAGCGAGCGCCTCGGCGGGCGGCAGCATCCGGCCCTCCGCTTCCCGCCCCCCGCAGTCGATGTAGATGCGGCTAAAGGGCGGGCGCGCTCGCCGGCTCAGCGCGTCGAAGATGGCGAAGTTTCCCACCCAGCAGCTGGGCGACAGCGCGAGCGCCCCACCGAAGAGGTACGGGAACCGGAAGTGAGCGTAAAGCGCGAGCAGTCCTCCCCAGGAGGCTCCGCCCACCACCGCGCCCAGCGCGCCTTCCGGCAGGAGGAAGCGCTCACGGGTGCGCGCCACCACCGCCTGGGCCACCCAGTCGAGGAAGGCGTCGGCGCGCCCTCCCCTGCCTTCGGTGGGCCAGGGCGTCAGCTCGTTCTCGCGCTCCGCCCAGGAGACGCCGCTGGGGATGGCGACCACCAGCGGGGCCACGTTCCACCGCGGGTCCAGCCCTTCGATGGCCCGGTGGATGAACCAGCCCTCGTCCCGCCCCGGTGGGCCGTCGAAGACGTTCTGCCCATCGAAGAGGAAGAGCGCGGGCGTGGGCACCCGCGCGTCGTAGCCGGGCGGCAGGAAGAGGCTCACCTCCCGCCCAGCGAAGCCCGGAGGCTCCATCCACCCAAGCGATTCGAAGTGACCGGTGTCTGGCACGCGCCCATCTCGCACGCTTCGAGCGCTGGCCGCAAGCGCGGCTACGGAACCCGGGTGATGCGGTCCGTCCTCGGCGCGGGCAGCGGGTTGTTCTGCTTCAGGTAAGCCTCGAGCGCGTCGAGATCGATCATCCCGGTGAGCGCATCCTTGCCCTCGGTGAACTCCACGTAGCAGTCACCCCCGCCGGCCAGGAAGTTGTTCACCGTGACGCGGTAGCTGGCGTTCATGTCCAGCGGCGCCCCGTTGAGCGTGAGGGAGGCCGGGTCCACTTTGTCCCCGGCCGGCCCGGAGGCCTTCCAGGTGTAGGAGAAGCCCTCGGACACCTGCATTACCAGCGGGCGGGTGCAGTCCTTGGAGTCGGAGTAGAACTGTTGCTCCAGCACCTTCTCGAGCTGGGCACCCGTCATCGTCAGCGTCACCAGGTTGTTGGCGAAGGGCTGCACGGAGAACGCCTCGCCGTAGGTGATCTCTCCCGGGTTGATGTCCGCGCGAACGCCGCCCGGGTTCTGGAACGCGATGACCGCGCCGCCCTGGTCCTTGGCGCGCGTGGCATACAGCATCGAGTCCGCGACGACGCTGCCCATCGAGAACTGTCCCGCGTGGCCCTCGGGCAGCGGCCGCGCCACCGCCTTCAGCTCGGCCGGGGTGGTGCCGATGACGCGGCTGGCGAACGGCTCGGCCTTGCGCGCGTACTCCTTCACCAAGGCGTCCACCTGGGGGGTGGCCGTGTCGCGGGTGACGACGAGGTTGCGGGCGCGCGCCTCGATGAGGCGGTTGGTGCCGGGCTCGATGTGCAGATCGATATCGGTGACGACCCGGCCGTTGGACTCCGCGCTGGTCACGATCTTCCCGTCGATGACGCAGTTGTACGCCTTGTGCGTATGGCCGGAGACGACCACGTCCACCGCGTCATCGAACCCCTCGGCAATCGCCTTGATGGGGCCGGAGATGCCCGGGCACTCGTTATACAGGCCGGTGGGCAGGCCGCCCTCGTGCAGCACCACCACGATGGTCTCCGCGCCCTGCGCCTGGAGCTCGGGCACCAGCGCGTTGACCGTCTCCACCTCGTCCTTGAAGGTGACGGCGGCGACGGAGTCGCGGTTGACGATCCCCCCGGTGCCCTCGAGCGTCATGCCGATGAAGGCCACCTTCACGCCGTGCTCGAACTGCCTGATTTCATAGGGCGGCAGGAAGGGCTTCTGGGTGCCCTTGTCGATCACGTTGGCGGCGAGGAACTTGAACTTCGCGCCCGCGAACGTCTGGCCCGTCCTGCAGCCGTCCACCGGGTGGCAGCCGCCTTGCTGCATGCGCAGCAGCTCGGTGGTGCCCTCATCGAACTCGTGGTTGCCCACGCCGTTGATGTCCAGCCCGATCAGGTTCATCAGCTCGATGGTGGGCTCGTCGTGGAAGATGGCGGAGATCAGCGGCGAGGCGCCGATCAGATCGCCCGCGGAGACGACCACCGAGTTGGGGGCCTCCGCGCGGAGCTTGCCGATGTGGTGCGCGAGGAACATCGCGCCGCCCGCGTTCACGTCCGTGGTGCCCGAGTCCGCCGGCACGCGCAGGCGGCCGTTGCTGCCGGTGGGAGGCTCCATGTGGCCGTGGAAGTCGTTGAAGGCGATCAGCTGCACGTGCACGGGCGGCAGCGCGGGCCGGACGGCGTCCTTCGCGCAGCCAGCGAGCAAGAGCTGAGCGCCAAGGACGGCGCAGCCAAGGATTCGAGCGTGGGAGTGGTTCATGAGGGGCGAGGGGCTTACCCGAAAATCGCCCCACGCGGAACAAGGCGGAGCCCCCGCCAGAGGCTCCGCCGCGCTATAGCCGTCAGGGCCCTCGTCAGCGCGTTACCGTCACCGTGACAGCCGTGCTGTAGGCCGAGTTGCCGGCCACATCCCACGCCCGCGTCTTCAGCGTGAAGTTGCCGGTGGCCACCTTCGTCGTGTCCCAGAGCCAGGTGTAGGGCGCCGTGCTGGCCGTGCCCAGCAGCGTGGAGCCCTGGTAGAAGTCCACCTTGGTGATGCTCCCCTGGTCATCACTCGCCACCGCGTCGATCTGCACCACGCCCGTGAGCGTCGTGCCGCTGGTGGGCGAGGTGATGGACGTCGTGGGCACCGTGAGATCATTGTCGAAGGTGACGTTCACCGGTGCCGAGGTGCCCACGTTGTTCAGGCCGTCATAGGCCTTGGCCGTCAACACCTTGGCCCCATTGGGCAGGCTCCGGGTGTTGTAGCTGAACGAGTACGGCGCGGTGGTGTCGGTGCCCACCGCGGTAGAGCCCACGAAGAAGACCACCCTGGAGATCCCCGCTGGGTCGCTGGCCGTGGCCGTGAAGACGGCGGTGCCTGTCAGCGTCTCGCCTTCCCCTGGGGCGGTGAGCGCCACCGTGGGCGGGGTGAATTCATTGTCGAAGGTGACGTTCACCGGCGCCGAGGTGCCCACGTTGTTCACGGCGTCATACGCCCTGGCCGTGAGCACGTGGGGCCCATTGGGCAGACTCCGGGTGTTGTAGCTGAACGAGTACGGCGCCGAGGAATCGCTGCCCACCTGCGTGCTGCCCACGAAGAAGGCCACCCGGGTCACGGCCAGGTTATCGGTGGCCGTGGCCGTGAGGACGACAGTGCCTGTCAGCGTCGCACCCTCCGCCGGTGCGGTGAGCGTCACCGTGGGCGGGGTGAAGTCGTTGTCCGCGGTGACAGTCACCTCGGCGGTGCTGGTGTTGCCCGCGGCGTCATACGCCTTCGCGGTCAGCGTGCGAGCCCCATTGGGGCCGGTGCGCGTGTTCCAGCCATAGGTGTAGGGCGAGGAGGTGTCAGAGCCCAGCAGCGTGCCTTCCTCGAGGAACTCGACGCGGGTCACCCCCAGGTTGTCCGTGGCCGTCGCGGAGGCAGAAATGGTGCCCTTCACCGTGGCTCCCGCCGCGGGGGCGGAGATGGCCACGCTGGGCGGCGTCACATCGTTGTCCACCGTCACGCTGACCGCGGCCGAGGTGGCCGGCTGCTCCACCGCGTCATAGGCCTTGGCGGTGAGCAGGTAGGCGCCATTGGCCCATGTCCGCGTGTTCCACGAGAAGGAGTAGGGCGAGGAGGTGTCGGTCCCCACCATCGTGGCCCCGACATAGAACTCGACCCGGGCCACGCCGATGTTGTCCGTGGCTGTCGCGGTGAGCGTCACCGCCCCCCTCACCGTCGCGCCCGCGGCCGGCGCGGTGAGCGTCGCCGTGGGCGGCGTGAAGTCATTGTTGAAGGTGACGTTCACCTGAGCCGAGGTGCCCCTGTTGCCCGCGATGTCTTGCACCTGGGCCGTGAGGGCATGAGCCCCGTTGGGCAGACTCCGGGTGTCGTAGCTGAGGGAGTACGGCGCCGCGGTGTCGCTGCCCACCTGCGTGCCGTCCACGAAGAAGTCCACATGGGAGATCCCTCGCGCGTCGTTGGCCGTGGCCGTCAGGGTGACAGTCCCCTTCACCGTCACGCCCTGGCCTGGCGCGGTGAGCGCCACCGTGGGCGGGGTGAAGTCATTGTCGAAGGTGACGACCACCCCCGCGGACAAGCCCTCGTTGCCCAGGGTGTCATACGCCCTGGCCCGGATGCCCTGGAGCCCGTTGGGCAGGCTCCGGGTGTTGTAGCTGCACGAGTACGGCGCCGTGTTGGCAACGCACACCAGGTTGTCGTTGACCAGGAAGACCACCTGGGAGATCCCCGACGTATCGGTGGCCGAGGCCGCGAGCACCACCGTGTCGCTCACCGTCTCGCCGTCGCCCGGAGTGGTGATCGTCACCGTGGGCGGCGAGAAGTCATTGTCCGCCGTGACCGTCACCGCGGAGGAGGTACGGGTGTTGCCCGCGGCGTCATACGCCTTCGCGCTGAGCGTGCGCGCCCCATTGGGCCCGGCGCGCGTGTTCCAGTTGAAGCTGTACGGCCAGGAGCTGTCGCTGGCCAGCAGCGTGCCCCCCTCGAAGAACTCGACGCGGGTCACCCCCACGTTGTCCTCGGCCGTCGCGGAGACCGTGACGGTGCCCACCACCGTGATTCCCGACCAGGGGGCGGAGATGGACACGCTGGGCGGGATCAGATCGTTGTCCACCGTCACGCTCACCCCGGCCGAGGTGGCCGACTGCCCCGCGGCGTCGTAGGCCCTCGCGGTGAGCAGAATGGGTCCATTGCCCACGGTCCGGGTGTCCCAGGAGAAGTTGTAGGGCGAGAAGGTGTCGGTCCCCACCAGCGTGGCCCCGGCATAGAACTCGACCCGGGCCACGCCGACGTTGTCCGAGGCTGCCGCGCTGAGCGTCACCGTCCCCCTCACCGCCGTGCCCGCGGCCGGCGCGGTGAGCGTCACCGTGGGCGGCGTGAAGTCGTTGTCGAAGGTGACATTCACCTGAGCCGAGGTGCCCATGTTGTTGGCGGCGTCATACGCCTGGGCCGTGAGGGCCTGAGCCCCATTGGGCATGCTCCGGGTGTCGTAGCTGAGGGAATACGGCGCCGTGGTGTCGCTGCCCACCTGCGTGCTGCCCACGAAGAAGTCCACCCTGGAGATCCCCCCCGCGTCGGTGGCCGTGGCCGTGAAGACGACGGTGCCTCTGAGCATCGCGCCCGCGGCCGGCGCGGTGAGCGTCACCGTGGGCGGGGTGAAGTTGTCCACCACGAAGCTGCGGGGAGCCGAGAGCACGCTGGTGTTGCCCGCCGCATCCGCTGCAGTGGCGGTGGCCGTGTAGGGCCCAAGGCCCAGCGGTGAGGTGGGCGTGAAGCTCCAGGCCCCCAGGGTATCGGCCGTCACCGTGCCTACCGCGGCGCCATCCAGGAAGACGGTGATCAGACTGCCCGCCTCGGCCGTTCCCCCGATGGTGGGGGTCGGGGTGTTGACGCCAGCGGCCGGGGCCGTGAGCACCGGGGCCGGCGGTGGCCCATCGATGAAGACCACCGCTCCACCCGGGATCGCGTTGGCCGTCGCCGTCAACAGGTAGTACCCATCCAACACGGCCGGCACGCGAAACACGAGCGCGGTGTCCGAGAAGCCCTGCGGGAGCACGGGAGTGCGCCGCCCACCCTCCAGCGCCATGAGGGAGACGAGGGGGAAGTTGGTGGGGGAGCTCCGGGTGTTGCCATCGCTGGCATCGGAGATGCCGCGAAGGCCGCTGCCGCTCACCGTGACAAGCTCCCCCACCTGGAGGGAGGCCGGGGGCGTCACGACGGGCCGCCACGCCTCGAGGGCGCCCGTGTCCTCGTACAGCTCCGCGTTGGCCAGTGGCCCCGTCGCCGTGCCGCCACCCACCGTCAGCACCCTGCCGGTGGGCAGCAGCGTCGCGGTGGAATCCGCGCGCGAGGCCCCCAGCGAGCCCACGGCGCTGAACGTGCCCGAGGCCAGCGAGTAGGTCTCCGCGCTGGCCAGGCGGCCCGTGGGCCCCAGCCCCGAGACCACCAGCACCTTGCCCGTGGACAGCAGCACCGCCACATGGCGAGAGCGGGCGGTGGCCAACGCCCCCGTGGCGCGGAAGGTCCCGGACGCCGGATCATATAGCTCCGCGCTGGCCACGGCGCCCGAGGCGCCCGTGCCTCCGATCAGCAGCACCTTGCCCGTGGGAAGCAGCGTCGCCGTGTGCTCGGAGCGCGCGGTGGACAACGCGCCGGTCAGGCTGAAGGTGCCCGCCCCCGGATCATACAGCTCCGCGCTGGACAGGGGCCCCGCGGAGGACTCGCCGCCGGCCACCAGCACCTTGCCCGTGTGCAGCAAGGTCGCCGTGTGCCCGGAGCGCGCCGTGGCCAGGGCGCCCGTGGAGAGCCAGCTGCCCACCGCTGGAGCATACAGCTCGGCGCCGGGCACCGGGCCCGAGTCGCCATGGCCTCCCACCACCAGCACCCTGCCGTCGGACAGCAGCGTCGCGGTGTGCCGGGAGCGCGCCGTGGCCAACGCTTCAGCGCTGCTCCAGGCCCCCGCGGCCGGATCATACAGCTCCGTGCTGGTGAGCAGGCCGCTGGTCCCCTCTCCGCCCGTCACGAGCACCTTGCCATAGGGCAGCAGCGTCGCCGTGTGGCGGGCCCGCCCCGTGCTCAGCGCTCCGGTGGTGCTCCAGCTGCCCGTCGCCGGCTCGTACAGCTCCGCGCTGGACAACAGGCCCGAGGCCCCCTGCCCTCCCACGACAAGCACCTGGCCGTTGGGCAGCAGCGTCGTCGTGTGCGAGGAACGGGCCGCCGCCGGTGAGCCCGTGGTGCTCCAGGTGCCCGTCTCCGGGGAGTAGCGCTCCGCGGACGCGGAGACACCGGGGCCGTACCAGCCTCCGCTCACCAACACCGCGCCATCGGGCAACAGCGTCATCGCGTAGTGGTAGCCCACCACGGCCTTCGGGCTCGTGGCGCTCCAGGTGCCCGCGGCCGGGTCGTACAGCTCCGGCGTGACGTAGGTGGACCCGCTACTGTTGCCTTCGTACGAGTACCCGCTGCCCACCAACACCTTGCCATTGGGCAGCCGCACCGCCGAATGGTAGGCGCGAGAGCGGGTCATCGAGCCGGTGGAGTTCCAGGTACCCGTCGCGGGTTCGTACAGCTCGGCACCCGCGATGGAGGTGGAGAGGCTGCTGCCAATGTTGCCTCCGGCCACCAGCACCTTGCCGTTGGGCAGCAGGTTCGCCGTGTGGAAGTCGCGGTAAGTGGCCATAGAGCCCGTGGAGCTCCAGGTGCCCGTCGCCGGATCGTACAGCTCCGCGGTGGAGGTGAGGCTAAAGCCTCCCGCCACGAGCACCTTGCCATTGTTCAGCAGCGTCGCCGTGTGCCCGCCCCTGCTCCGGAGCAGCGGGCTGGTGGCACTCCAGGTGCCCGTCGCCGGATCGTACAGCTCCGCGGTGTTGTAGGAGGTCCCCCCTCCGTTGCCGCCACCCGCCACCAGCACCTTGCCGTTCGGCAGCAGGGTCGCCGTGTGGAAGCAGCGCGCTGTCACCATCGCCCCGGTGAGGCTCCAGGCGCCCGTGGCCGGATCGTACAGCTCCGCGCCGGTAATGACGCTGCCGGTCGTGGTCTGCCCTCCGGAGATCAGCACCCGGCCATTGGGCAGCAAGGTGGCTGTATGAAACTCACGTGCGTAGGCCAGAGTCCCCGCCGCGCTCCAGGTGCCCGTCTGCGGATCGTAGAGCTCCACGCTGGCAAGCTGGCCGCCCCCCCAACCCCCGTTAGTCCCCCCCGCCGCCACCAGCACCTTGCCGTTGGGCAGCAGCGTCGACGTGTGCCTGTCGCGAGCCCTCGCCATCGAGCCCGTGGAGCTCCAGCCCGGATCCACCACCACGGGGCCCTCCAGCCCCTGCAGCCCCACCTCCATCTCCACCCTCAGGCTGCGTCCCTCCAACGCCAGCCGCGGCAGGTTCCCCGGCCCACCCCTGCCCACGGGCCGCGCTCCGGCCAGCCGCACCGTTCCCTGCCGGCTTCGCCCCTGCCCGTCCCGCGCCACCGCGTAGTGCAGCCGCACCACCGGGGCCTCCTGCCGGTCGAGGAACTCCAGGTACTCCCCCGCGTCCCTCACCGCCTCGATGCCCTCGGGCACCTGCACCTCGAATGAGGCCCGGTACGGCGTGCCGCCCGGCTCCGTCACCACGTACTCCTCCACCCGCGGCGTCAGCCAGAGGCCCTGCTGCGCCACCTGCTGCCCGCCCACCGCCATCCAGAAGTGCCGCGCTCCATAGAAGGCGGCGCCCTGGGAGTGCTGGGCCCGCGCGCCCTCACTGCCTGCCTGGGGCTTCACCCGGAAGAGGTAGCCCCGGGTGGCGAGCTCCATCTCACCGTTCTCCGTGGCCGGCAGCCTCACCCGCAGCGCCGCCTCCGGAGGCAGCGGGGACTGCTGCTCCTCGGGCTTCGAGGGGCTGGCGAACTCGGGGAAGTACGCTTGGGCCAGCAGCAGCGCGTTGTCCTCGCTGGGCGCCTGGCGCCAGGCCCGCGCCGCGGGGGCACGCTCCGGGGGCTGGGGAAGCTGTGGCCGGAGTGCTGGCTGCGCCGGCGGGCTCTGGCGCGGCTGCGCTGCCTGGAGCTCCTGCGGCTGCCCCACCGCCACCCAGGTTTCGTGGCCAGCGCGAGCCTTGACCGCCTCGAGGTCTCCACTCTGGCTGCAGCCCAGCAACAGGCACAACAAGACCAGGCCCTTCACGTGCTTCACAGTCATGACTCCCCCTGAACGTGCACTCCCGACTGCTCAGCCTATCGTCTATTTCACTGCCCGTGTCCATGGATGCACTGAGCAGCCCCCTCAGCGCGGAGCGACGCGCCCGCCGATCTCCGGGAAGCGCTCGTAGGCCCGCTTCAGCGCGTCCAAGTGAGCAGGGTTGTCGTAATCGAGCGGCGCCCCCGTGAGCTGCACAACCCACCCACCCGATGCCGTGCGCCGCGCCCGCGTGAGCAGTTCGGCGTCGCGAGCAGGATCCGGGAACCCGATGGCACGTGTGGCAGCGGCAGACCAGTAGTTCAGCCACCCGAGGAACCAGGGAATCTCAGGCGCGGGGAGTTTCTCTGGCAGGTTGAGCATGGGAAGGCCACGGGGTGAACACTCCGGCCCATGAGGCGATCGGCGAAACTGCTGCGAGACCTCTGAGCCGGAACCGTACGGCGACGCATGCCCCCAGTACGCGCGCGCGCCCTCGGCCACGGCCTCAAGCACAGCCGCCGCTGTCGCGATCTCGGGCGCGTCCAGTGGCATTTCCGCATGCACTTCAAACCTTGACTGACCGCCCGGGCTGAGGCGTCCCGATCTTCCCCTCCCCGAAACCGTCACGGGGTAACTCTCGTCCCCATTGCACAGAAGAGGGAATCTCCCGTCCTGCGTCCTTTCCGAGAGCCACGCGTCGCGATGCGGCAATGCGATGGGGCGCCCGCCTTCGGAGATCCGCCACGCCAAGCGCAAACCGGGAAGTGCCTTTTCCATCCCATGGACGACATCCAGCGGGCGGCCGTCGTTGCCCACGAGCGCAGGCGCGTAGACGATAAGGGTGAGGGCTTTATGCTTGGTCATCGTTTGCACCCCGTGACGACGACATCAAGTGAGGAATCCGCTTCGAGCAGCGCGTCTCTGTGTGCCTGGGTGCTCACCCCAATCACGAAGCCATATCCGCATGCCACCGCCGCGTCTTGCTCCTTTTCTATTTGATCCAACTGCTTCTCAATCTCCCGCCTCCGGATGAAGTCAGGGTACGTGTCGAATCGATGGGTCTCCCCGGTTCCCCCGGTGCCCCCAGCCTATGCGCAACCGCAAGGGCAGCACTCGGCGCGAGGAGCTTCTTAGAGGCATCGCCCACGCGCGCCAGGAAGCGGCCCAATACGGCGTCAAGCTGCCCGGGTCGGTTGGGACCTGATTAGCCGAGCGCCAGCACCAGGCAGAGCAGGGTGAGCACCAGCGCCACGGGCGTCATCGTGTATCGCTCGGGCTTGCTGCGCGAGATGGCGTTCATGACGATGCCCAGCGCGAAGTAGCCCGTGAGGACCCAGAGACCGACTCCTTCGATGGCGTCTCCGGGGAGGAGCTCGATGATGCCAGCCCGCTCGAGCATGAGGAGGGCGAAGGCGCCGTAGAGCATGATCGAGATGGCACTGCCGATGCGAAACCCCGCCGGCAACACGCGATGCTGCCCGCCCCATGCGAGGTGGCCCAGAGGCAGCCCCGCGATCAGGAGCGCCTGGAAGATCGTCAGCCCAGCGAAAATCACACAAGCGAGAACCGCGGCGAGGACCAGCATCGGAGCCAGATACTACCGTGCCCACACTGGGCGGACGATGGATCCGCTTCAGAGGTGATACGCTGCGCGGTGCATGGCCAACCAGGATTGGGTTTCGCGGCTGTTGTCCGGACGGGCCTCGGCGGACAAGGGCCTGAGTGTCCACCTGTCCGAGCGCGACGGCGGCGGGCTGCACGACAAGATGCGCCAGGCGTATTGGTGGATCACCAATAACGCCGTCATCTGCCCCTACTACGACATCGAGTTCGGGCAGCCCGCCTCGCTCAAGACGGCCGCCGGGGAGGAGGTCCACCTGCCCGAGGACATGAGCTACAGCTCGTTCGTCCTCATCCCCCTGCTCACCCTGTTCACCTGCCGGCGGGCCCTGCTGGTGGGTGGCCCCGGGCGCGGCAAGACGACGTCCGCGCTGCTCATGGCCCTGCTGTCCGGCATGGGCCGCGAGGAGGTGCACCGGGGCATCCAGCGTGGCCACCCCCAGCTGTCCATCGCGGACCTGCTGGGCGCCCCGCTGCCCTCGGACATGCTCAAGGCCGAGGATCTGTCCGCCGTGAAGGTGAGCTGGCGCAAGTGGATCAGCCAGCGCGTGAAGATCATCGACGAGTACAACCGCATCCCCACCAAGACGCAGTCCGCGCTGCTGTCGCTGATGGCCGAGGGCTATGCGGAGATGATGGACCAGTACGTGTACGCGGGGCGCTCGAGCTGGTTCCTCACCGCCAATGACGACCAGGGCGGTGGCACCTTCCAGGTGATCGAGGCGCTCAAGGATCGCATCGACGTGGTGGTGCGCGCGGTGCCCTTCAACTCGGGCTTCATCGACACGCTGCTGCAGCGCATCGAGGCGGACCGCTCCCCCGAGGACATGCTCCCCAAGGAGATCGTCTTCACTCCGGGCGAGCTGGAGACGGCCTATGCCTCCATCCTCCAGGTGGAGGTGCCCCGGCCCGCGCTGGAGCGGGTGGCCTTCTTCCTGGGGCAGCTGGACTTCTGCCGCCGCGCCTCGCCGCGCTTCGAGTTCAAGCACAAGGACACGCTGAAGCTGGCCGGGCAGACGGTGGCCGCGGTGTGCAACGAGCAGTGCCCGCTCGACAAGAAGGTGCACCTGTGCACGCAGACGGAGAACGGCGTCAGCGTGCGCGCCTACCAGACGATCCTCCACTTCGCCAAGGCGCTGGCCTTCTTCCGCGGGCGCTCCGTGGTGGAGCTGGAGGACTTCCGGCAGATCGCTCCGTGGGTGCTGCACGAGAAGCTGACGCCCAACGCGCGCAGCGCCTTCTTCGAGGCGAAGGACCACCGGATGCTGCTGCAGGACCGGGTGGCGTGGATCCGCCACATGTTCGACATGGCCATGGAGCAGTACGACAAGCATGAGCCCGTGCGCCGCAAGGTGGGCCTGCTGCGCCAGGAGCTGGACAAGGGCCTGGCCGGGGTGGACCTGCGCACCACCGAGAAGCGGCTCCAGGCGGTGACGGTGCTGATGAACGAGCTGCTCACCAAGAACGAGCTGTCCGGCCCGGTGTACGAGGACCTCATTCACCTGAAGTCCATGTACAGCCGCTACCGCAACTACGCGACGTGGTTGAAGGAGAACCCGGGCGGTCAGCCATGAGCGGCTTCGTGGACGAGCTGGAGGCGAACGCGCGGGGCCGCTTCGTGCGCTGGCACCCGGCGCTGTGGCGCGAGGTGCTGAGCGGCCCGGCCCAGAGGCTGGGCGAGGCGCTGAGCGCCGCGGGCCTGAGCGAGCGCGAGGCCGAGCCGCTGCTGCGCACGTATTTACAGCTGAGCGCCGAGGCCATTGGCCTGGGCTACCTGTACCCCGCGTCCGCCGGACGGCAGAACTTCTTCACCCTGGCCTGGGCACAGCTGGTGCCCAGGCTGCTGGCGGCGGCGCCGCACTCGCAGCGGGCGCCCGTGCTCGCGCAGTTGTGGAACCTGGGAGAAAATCTGGAGTCCGCGCCTCCATGGGTGCAGCGCCTGTTCTGCCGCGTGGGCCAGACGCTGCCCTCGCTGGACGACATCGAGGCCCGGCTGCGCGAGCGCACCGCCGAGGCCATGGAGCCCCCCGAGCACAAGGTGGGCTACAGCGCCCAGGCGCTCTGGGTGGACCTGTCCCGGGAGGACTCGCGCTTCCTGCCTGGCCCCCTGCACTTCCTGGCGCCCACCGTGGTGTGCGTGCATGACCGGCACCGGGGCGCGGCCGCGGGAAGGGAGGCGGCCACGCAGGGCGTGTGGCTCTCGGAGACGCCCATGCTGCTGGGCTCCATGGGCTGCCGCGAGACGCCCGAGGTGGAGCGCGCGGGCCTGTATCTGCTCAAGGACGTGGAGCGCAGGGATCCGCGGGCGGATGAGTGGTTCTGCTCCACGGCCAATGAGTGGCGGGTGGCGGCCACGCTGTACACCTCGCAGCAGCTGGTGGTGCTCGTGCCCTCATGAGCACGGCGCGCTTCACTGCCGAGCAGGTGGCCCAGTGCTGGAGCGAGGCGCTGGCGCTGTGGGACGTGCGCGTGCAGCTGAGCCCTCCCGAGCCGCACCAGGTCTACAACCGCGAGCAGTCTCCCGGAAACGAGCCGCTGGCCTACATCGATCTCGTGAAGCGGCAGGTGTTCGTCAACTTCGAGCTGCTGTGGGACATGGGCGCGGCCGGCAGCCTCATGGCGGTGCTGGCGCACGAGATTGGCCACCACGTGCGCTTCCCTCACACGCTGGGCTGGGACGCGGAGCTGCGGGCGCTGGAGCAGCGGCTCATCCCCGGGCTGAAGCAGTCGCTCACCAACCTGTTCTTCGATCTGCAGGTGAACGAGGTGGTGGGCCGCACGCACGCGGAGCCCCTGTGCGCGGTGTACCGGGGCTTCTTGCGCACTCAGCCCCAGCCCACGGTGTCGCCGCTCTTCTTCTTCTACCTGGCGCTCTACGAGGAGCTGTGGGCCCGCCCTCCGGGAGACCTGGTCCCCAGGGGGCAGATGGCTCCCATGGAGAGGGCGTTCCCCGGCCTGCGCGCCGAGGCGAAGATGTTCGTGCAGACGTTCTACGCGCTGACGGACATGCGGCTGCAGTTCCTCTACTTCTGCGCCA
Organism: Myxococcaceae bacterium; assembly: GCA_035296065.1. Lineage (GTDB taxonomy): Bacteria > Myxococcota > Myxococcia > Myxococcales > Myxococcaceae > DATHBR01. The sequence goes on from DATHBR010000069.1 coordinate 20,746, forward strand.
CCTTCATCCGCTACATCGACAAGCCGGACGCGATGGACTTCCTCATCCCGCTGGCCGGGGATGTGCCCCTGCCGGACGAGGGGGACCTGGACGCGGCCGTCCACGGCGGCGGGCGCTGGGAGGACGCGCTGGACGAGGCCCGGGAGCGCGGCTGGCTGGACGCGTCGCACGACACGAAGGACCTGGATCCGCTGGCCACCATCGCCCGCGTCACCGAGCACCTGCCAGGCAAGGGCGGAGGAAAGCTGCGCCGGGCGCTGGTGGGCCGGCACTACCGGCGGCTGGTGGACCAGTACGTGCTGAAGCTGCCCTCGGCGCCGTCGCGGCCCGAGCCCTACCTGCGCACCACTCCCGAGTCCTGGGAGTATGGGGATGACCCATCGCAGATCGACTGGACGCTCACGGTGCTCTCTCAGGGCCCGCTGGCCGCGGTGGCTCCGCTGCGGCGCGAGCTCGAGGCGGACCTGCCCATCCCCTCGGAGCTGGGCGTGCCCGCGGTGGAGATCTACCTGGACACCAGCGGCTCCATGCCCAACCCCGAGCAGTCGCTCAACGCGATGACGCTGGCGGCCCAGGTGCTGGCGGCCACCGCGCTGCGCAAGCGCGCCACGGTGCGCGGCATCGTGTACTCGGACGGCGAGCCCCAGGTGTCACCGTGGATGTACGACGAGGAGGTCGCCCGGGACTTCCTGCTGCACTACATCGGCGGCGGCACGATGTTCCCCTTCCAGCTGTTCACGGAGCTGGCGCGCGAGCGGCCGGATGCGCTGCGCATCATCATCTCGGACACGGACTTCCTGGCGAACGTGGCGGACGTGGCCAGCATGAAGCTGCTGGCCGAGGGCGTGCGCCGCTCGCGCGCGGTGGTGGCCTTCCTGGCGGCGCCGGATGAGTTCCGGGTGCGCCAGGCGCTCCAGCCCGTGCTGGGGGACAGGCGCTTGCGCCTGGTGGTGGTGAAGTGGATGTCCGAGTTCGGGCCCGCGGCCGCCGCGCTGTCCGAGGCCCTGCTGGAGAACTGATGGCTTTCGATTTGGCACAACTCAGGCAACAGCTCGCCGCCGCGCCCCTGGTGTCTCCGTACACGCACGAGCTGGCCGTGGCGATCATCTGTGACACCTTCCGCCTGGCGAACATCCGGCCTCCGGCGCGCACGGCGTGGGACGCGTTCTCCAAGCGCTTCACGGGCGCGCTCTGGCCGGAGCAGGTGGCCATGCTGGCCCACGTGCTGGTGTCCTCGTCGCTGCGCGAGGAGAGCGTGCTCGCGATGAAGCCACCGGTTGACGCGGTGCTGGTGCTGGGGCGCTTCTTCGAGGCGGTGGCGCCCCTGACGGCGGAGATGGTGCGCTCGAACGCCTTCCGGCAGGAGGAGTTTCTGCGCAAGTGGATCCACGAGGTGCATGGGGAGATCACGGGCGAGCCCAGGAAGGAATCCCAGCGGCGCCTGGAGCACCTGGACTACCGCAAGGCGGTGAAGGACTTCGAGCGCGCGGAGGCCGCGCGCAAGACCGAGGCGCAGAAGCGCGAGCAGATGCTGAAGGAGGCGGCCCAGAACGCCGCTGACGCGCGAGGCTGGCGCGAGTGATGCCCGCCGTGGACCTCGGGGTGGCTCCGAAGGCACGGATCCGCCGGGACACCTCGACTCAGCGGCCCCACATTCCCTGGGCCGAGTCCATCGCGCAGGGCCTCGGCCGGCTTGCCTCGCTGGCGGATGAGGCCCAGGCCCGGAGCGCGCTGGAGGAGCGCCTGGAGTGGCTGCGCGACGCGCTGGGCCAGTCCCCGTTCTACGTGCGCCGGCTCCAGGAAGCGGGGATGCACCCCGGAGACCTGGGCTCGCTGGAGGACCTGCGCCACCTGCCCATGTTGGACCGGGCCACGCTCGCGCGGCACTGGGACGCGGTGCCCGTGCTGGCTCCGGAGAGCGCCGGGTGCGTGGTGGTGAAGAGCTCGGGGACGACGGGGGACCCCGTGAACGTGGTGAGGGACCGGCGCGACTGCCTTCATATGTGGGCGGTGCTGCGGTTCCTGGCGGAGCGGGCCCGGGCCGTGCTTCCGCCGCGCCCCCGCGTCGTCCTGCTCGACGCGCTGCCCGGTGGCCTGGAGTACTCGGTGCGGCTTCCCATCCTGCGGGATGGCGCGCTCCATCGCATCTCCGTGCTCCGGCCGGATGCGCGCGAGCGGCTGTGCCGCGTCAAACCCGCGGTGGTGTTCTCGGATCCAGAGGGCCTGCGCTGGCTCGTGGAGCAGCAGGGTGTGCCCGCACCGGCGCTGCTGCTGACGTCGGCCCAGCACCTGTCCACGGAGCTGCGCGGCGCGCTCGGGCGAGTGATGCCGGCGGCACCGGTCCTCAACTACTACGCCACGACCGAGACGGGCCCCCTGGCCTGGGAGTGCCTGGAGCAGCCGGGACGCTTCCATGTCCTGGCGCCGGATGTGTGGTTGGAGCCGGGGCTCGGCGAGGTGGTGGTGACGCGGCTGCGGCCCAGCGTGCTGCCGCTGCTGCGCTACCGGCCGGGGGACACGGGCACCGTGCGGCGGGACGCGTGCCGCTGCGGCTTTCACGGCTGGACGTTGGAGGGCTTCGGAGGCCGGGGCGCGTGCCACTTCGTGACTCCGGCGGGGCGCACCGTGGATGCGTGGCAGCTCGCGTGGGTGTTCAAGCACCATGCGCTGCGTGCCTTCCGGCTCACTCAGGTGGAAGCCGAGCGCTTCGAGCTGGAGCTGGCGGGCGCCGCGGAGGAAGAGGTGCGCCCCCTGTGCGAGCGCCTGGAGGCGGCGCTGCGCAACCTGGGCTGGGCCGAGCCCCGCGTGTCCTCACGTCACGTGGAGCCCGCGCTCCTTGCCGCCGGTGCCAAGCCGCTGCCGTTCCGCGGGCTCGGCGCTTGAGCGTGGGGCTCCCACGGCCCGCTGGCTCCCAGGCAGTAGCGGCAGGTGGCCAGCGGCTCCTCGCACTCCAGGTAGTCGAGCACCCGCGTGAGCAGCTCGGGCGAGTCCAGTGACACTCCATCCACCTCGGCCAGCGCGGGCATGTCCGCGTGCCGGGGGCCCAGCACCTGCGCCACGTGCGGCGGGCGGGTACAGGCGTAGAAGTGGCCGCGGTACACCATGTGGCAGCGCACCTTCAGCCAGCAGCGCTCGTACACGGCGCGCACCTCGGCGGCGGTGCTCAGCGGCTCATCCGGCGTGAGCTTCTGGAAGGCGTCGATGCGCTTCACCGTCAGCAGGACACCGTGCCGCTCGCAGCGCTCGGAGATGCGCGCGATGGAGCGCTCGGGCAGCGGCGCCGAGGCGTAGACGGACAGCGTCATCCGATCCAGCCGCTCGTACACCGCGTCCGGCGCGCTCTGGGCCAGAAAGCCGTTGGTGGTGATGGACACCTGCTCGGAGATGGCCGAGCCCCGTACCGCGTCGAGCACCGCTGGAAGGTCCGGATGGAGGAAGGGCTCTCCGCCCGTCAGCTTGAAGATGTTGGGCTTGAGCACCCCCGCCAGGCGCTGAAGCTCCCGGCCCAGCGCGGCCGGCTCCACGGCCCAGGTGGGCAGTTGGGGAGACAGCGTGCAGCACTGCTCGCAGCGCAGGTTGCAGTGCGTGGTGACGTGAGACTCCAGGGACCAGGTGAGGATACGGCCGTCATGGAGTTCGTAACGCACGCGCCAGGACTATACCGGGGTTGCCCCGCCCCGCGCCGCTTGTCACCATTCCACCATGTCCGGCGCTCCGAGCGATCCGCTCGCCTCCCTGCCCCGCTACCAGTCAGCGACCGAGCCTTGGCGCACGGAGGACTCCGCGTGGCGGCTGCTCACCCGTGGAGCGGGACTGGAGCCCCGGTCCGTGGCGGCGGTGCTGTGGCACACGCTCGCGCCCTCTGAGAGCCTGTTTCGTGGCGTGCTCCGCGAACCCGTGCCACTGCCCTCCGTGCAACGCAGGCAGCGGGTGGCTCCGGGCGATGAAGCGCGGCTCGAGGAGGCGCTCCTGGCGGCCTGGTCGGATACGGTGGAGGAGCACCTGAGGGCAGGGGCTCGCGACGTCAGCTTGAGCGGAGGGCTGGACAGCGCCGCGCTCTGCGCCATGGCCGCCAGGCACGCTGGGGGCGCGGTGCGCGCCTGGACCATGAGGGTCCACTTCGCGGATGAGACGGAGCAGCGCAATGCGGCGCTCATGGCTCGCACCGCGGGGGTGGAGCTCGTCGAGGTCCCCATTCTGGACGGGATGCTTCCGGACCTGCTCGAGCCCGCTGTGCTTGCCAATGAGACCGTGATCATCAACGCCCGTGCCGTGGCCAGCTTCGCTTTCTATTCGGGGGCCCGGAAGCTGGGGGCCGGGCAGATGATGAGTGGCGCTGGCGCGGATGAAGTCTTGATGGGCAACCTCGATGCCCTGGGGGGTGTGCGGGCCCGGGCCGCCGAGGATCGGGAGTTGGCTCGGCAGGTGCTGCGGGACCCGGGAGACGTGGAGGAGCGAGAGAGCTGGGACATGGAGTATGGCTCCCTGGAGCTCCGGTATGGGGCCTGGGCGCTGCGTGAGCTGATTCTTCCTCCCGAGCTTCGCGGCGCCCAGGCGCATGGGCTCACGGTGCGAACGCCGTACCTCTCTTCCCGCTTCGCCGAGCTGGCGCTGTCGCTTCCTGCCCTGTTGCTCTTCCGGGAGCAGACCGGCAAGTGGCTCTTCCGCCAGGCACTGGGGCCGCTGGTTCCCGAGGAGATCCGCTTCGCTCCGAAGACTCCGCGCTACGCGCGGATCGCGCTCTCCAGCCCTGCTCGGGAGCGCTGGCTCGAGCTGTACCGTGCGTGGCTCTCTCCGGACCGCCTCGCGCCGCTGGAGGTCATCGATGCCACCGCGACCCTGGCGCTGCTGGACCGCTATGTCCGCCTCTCTCCCGAGGACCCGCTGGCCAGCGCGATGGACAAGCTGTTGATGCGCCTGGTGTCCTTCGCCATGCTCCAGGCCCACGCCGAGGCGCTCGCTCCATGTCCCGAGTCCTGATCACCACCTCTCCCGAGAAGGGCCACCTCAACCCCATGATCGGTGTGGCCCAGTGGCTGCGCCGCATGGGCCACACGGTCGGCTGGCTGTGTCTGCCCGAGCCCGCGCCTGGGCTTCAGCAGCTTGGCGTCGAGGTGCTCGAGCTGCCCCACTCCGCCGCGCCCTCCGCTCCCGCTCCCATTGAGACGGGAGGCGAGGCGCTGGCCCGGCTCGTTCGGGACGAGGTGGCGCTGGGCCGGTGGATCCGGGGCCTGCTGCTCGACGCGGTGCCCGCGCAGATCGAGCCCGTGCGCGAGGTGGTCCGCCGCTTCAAGCCCGATGTCATGGCCCTGGATGGCATGCAGTATGCCGCCGTGCTCGCCGCGCACCTGGAGCAGCTTCCCTGGGCCGGCGTGTCCTCCGCGCTCACCCTGCTGGAGCCGGAGCTTGACATCGCCCTGCTGCGCAACGTGCGAGCCCTCGCCACGGATCGTCAGGCGCTGTTCCAGGCGAACGGCTTTCCCGCCCGGTTCCGGACCTGCGAGTGCCTCTCGCCTCGCCTCAACACCATCTTCGCCACCCAGGACTTCGTGGGCCCCACCGCCCGGATTCCGCCCAACACGCACCTGGTGGGCCCCTCCCTTGCTCCCGAGCCACGCGGCGACGAGGTGGGCTTTCCCTGGGAGCGGCTCGGCGGCAAGCCCGTGGTGTACCTGTCCTTCGGCAGTCAGATCTCCTGGCAGCCCGAGCTGTTCCGGCTCATCGCCGAGGCCGCCGCGCCGCTCGGCGTGACGCTGGTGCTCAGCGCTGGCGAGCTGGCCGGTACAGAGTTCACCCGCTCACTGCCCGGGGACGTGGTGGCTGTTCCCTACGCTCCGCAGCGCCAGCTGCTGCCGCGCGTCTCCGCCTTCATCTCTCACGGTGGCGCCAACTCCGTCATGGAGGCGCTCACCGAGGGCGTGCCGCTCCTGTTGCTGCCCGTCTGCAACGATCAGCCCGTTCAGGCGCACTTCCTCACTCAGTCGGGGGCTGGGCCGGCACTGGATCCGCTCAGCCTCACCGTGGACGCGTGCCACGCCGCGCTGGTTCGCCTGCTGGAGCCGGGCACTCCGCTGCGTGCGAAGGTGGCCGCCCTGTCCGCTTCCTACCGGGCCCGCGATGGCGCGAAGGAAGCAGCCGCGCTCATCGCCGGGCTCGTCGCGTGAGCCCTTCCGGCTGGGAGGTGCGGCGCTACCGGGCTCCGGACGTCACCCCGCTGGAGGTCTGGAACCTTCCGGTGCGAGGGCACGAGCTGTGGGAGCTGTTGGGCACGCCCCGCCTGGAGCAGGACCGGCGCGCTGCCGTCCCAGAGGATGCGCTCGCCAGCCGCCTGCTCCCCGTGCTCACCGAGGCGCTGGAGGCACTGGTGTCTCGGCACCGCGTGGACGCCGTGTTCCTGGGCGGCGGGCTCCTGGCGCTGGAGGGCTTCGCGACCGCGCTGGCCGGGGCCGAGGCCTCGCTCCCGTGCCCCGTGCATGTCGCGCGGGAGCCCCGCTTCGCCTCGGTGCGCGCCGGGCTGCGGCTGCTGGAGGATCTGCGGCCCACCAGTCCACTCTGCGTGGACGTGGGCCAGACGAGCATCAAGGCCGCCAGCCCCGGGCACCTGCACGTCTCCGAGCGGGACACAGGGGTGATGCCCCGGCTCTTCATCGGCATGGAGCGTCCGGCGCACGGAGAGCACATCACCGCGGCGGTCCGGTTCATCTCCGAGGCCCTGCGCGCGGCGGCTCGGACACTCGAGCGGCCCGTGGATGCGCTGTGCCTCGCCCTGCCCTGCGCGCTCGACGACGCGCTCGCCCCCGGTGGCTGCACTTACGGCTGGGAGGCTCGCGCCTCGCTGGTCACCGATATCCTCGTGGCCTCTGGGCTCAACCCTCCCAGGGCCACGGTGCGGGTGCTCAACGACGCGGAGCTGACCGCGGAAGCGGCCCGGCGTGATGAGCGCGTCAGCGGCGCGCGGGTGCTGTGCCTCACCCTGGGCTTTGGCCCGGGAGGGGCGCTGCTCCAGCGCGGCCGCTGACGGCGGGCTACCCCGCGGCGCGCAGGTGCTCCTCGGCCCTGGGCACCCCGAGCACGCGGTCCGTGAAGGCGTTGGTGAACTTGCCGTCGGGGTCCTGCCGCAGCCGCGCCTGCTGGAAGCGCGTGAAGCGCTCTCCGAACATGCGCTGCCCATCCACCGCCCGCGTGGCCTTGCCCAGGTGCGGCTGGCCTCCGTACGCCAGGAAGATCTCCTCCGCCTCGTGGAACAGCGAGGCGATCGTCGCCTCGCCATACGCCAGGCTGGGCGCCAGCTCGATGAAGCAGGTACGCCGCCCCACCCCGGGCCCGATCAGCGCCTGGGACTTGTCCGGCGTGAAGCGCACCTCCACCATCGCGAACAGGCCCCGCCGCTTGAGCAGCTCCTGCACCTCCTTCAGGCACTGCCGGAAGTGCTCGTGCGGCACCCCGTACTCAATCTCGTCATGCCAGAAGAACAGCTTGCGCCCGAACCCCGTGGACGCCGGGTACACGCTGCGCCGCGCATGCATCGTCAGCTTGTTGAACCTCAGCCCCAGCGCCGCCAGGAAGCGGTTCTGCTCACGACAGCGCGAGAAGCCCAGCAGGTAGCCCGAGAAGATCATGTCCGACAGCTCGCCCACCATCTTCCTCAGCCGCTGCAGCTTCGACAGCGGCGTGTCCGTGCCCGTGTGGTCCCACACGTTCATCCGCACGTGCTCCACGTCCACGCCGCCCAGGTAGTAGAAGCTCACGTGAGAGTGCATCCGCAGCAGCCGCTCCAGATCCCGGTCCACCTCGCTGCGCTTGATGACCCAGATCGACTTCTCCAGGTGGTACGCCGGCACGCAGCGCAGCTCCACCTCGGTGACGACGCCGCAGGTCCCAATGGCGCCAATGGCCGCGTGGAACACGTCCGAGCCCGGCAGGAACGTCTCCGCCTCGCCCCGGGCGTTGACGATGCGCAGCGACAGCACCTGCTCGGACAGAAACCCGTGCTCGCGCCCGGTGCCGTGCAGATCCGTGGCGATCAGCCCCGCCAGGCTCTGCGAATCCGTGGAGCCCAGCACCGGCAGCGCCAGCCCGTGCCGAGCCAGGACCTTGTTCAGCTCGCGCAGGCGGATGCCGGCCTGCACCCGCACGCGCCGCTCGGCCGTGTCCACCGCCAGCACCCGGTTGTAACGGTCCAGCGACAGCAGCGTCTGCTCCGTGCGCGTCGAGTCATTGAAGGTATGCCCGCCGCCCACGGCCCGCAGGCGCGTGGACTCACGGACGATGCGGCACACTTCCGCCTCCGTCTCCGGAGCCTCGTAGCGCCGAGGCTGCACCGAGACGACGCCGCTCCAGTTGCGCCACACCCCGCGCTGGCGCGAGTAGCGCCCCTCGTGCAGCGTGGTGCTGCCACCGGACAGCAGGAACACCAGCGTGTTGAGCGTGTTGAACCACAGCGCCCGAAGCTTGCTGCGCAGCCGCTCCAGCCGCGTGGGCCGGGACACCGTGGGCAGCGGCTGGGTAATGGCCTTCGAGGCCGCCGTGTCCGCCCTGGATACGGACTGCGAAGCCTCGGGAGCCTGCGGGTGCTGCGAAGGATGCGAAGCCGGAAGCGGCCTGGCCGGCGAGATGTGGGCCGACGGTGCCGAGTCGCGCGGTTGCACTGACTTCATGGTGATGTCCCCCCCTGGACCCGCAGCGTATCGCGGGTAGGAGCACCTCTCGCAGGTTAGCCTGGAAAATTCTTCCATGGAGGCGCCAGGCGCTTGCAGGAAAACGTCACTTAACCGGCAAAACCCTGACGCACTGTTTCCTGATCAGCCCCGGGACTGCCGGTTTCTGAGAGAGCGCTTAGCTTTGCCGCCGCGAAACACCGGGAGGAGGCGTGCGCATGGCGCGTGGGGCCTGGATGGGGCTGTTGCTGGTAATGTGGGCAGGCTGCAGCCAAAGCCCCACTGGAGCGCAGCCCCCTGCTCCCACCGCGCCGCCGGAGGAGCCCATCTCCAAGGCTCCCGCGGACTGCTCACCGGCCACGTGCGCCACGCTGGGGCAGACGTGTGGGCCCGCCTACGACGGGTGCGGCGGCACGTTGGACTGCGGCCGCTGCCCGGCGCCAGACACCTGCGAGCCCGTCACCTGCTCCTCCTATGGGCGCACCGTGTGCGGGGTGCTCTCGGACGGCTGCGGCAACGCGCTGGACTGTGGCGGCTGCACCGGTGACGCGGTGTGTGGCGGTGGCAGCAGGCCCAACGAGTGCGCCACTCCGCCACAGCGCGCCTCGTGCACGCAGCTGCACGGCAAGGAGGCCCTGGAGCCCGTGAGCGGTGGCATTCAGGGCCTGCGCCAGTGCAACGCGGACGGGTGGTGCACGAGCAACGGCTATATGGGCCTGTGGGCGGAGGACCTGTGGGGCTTCTCGGACAGCGACGTCTGGGCCGTGGGAGGCTGGGGGCGCGGCGTGGCCCTGCACTGGGATGGCTCGAGATGGAGCCAGGTGGAGCTGCCCTCCGCCGAGCCGCTGCGTGGCATCTGGGGCGCCTCGCCCGATGACGTGTGGGCCGTGGGAGAGCACGGCGCGGTGCTGCGCTGGAACGGCACCGCCTGGCGCCGCGTTCCGGCGCCCACCGCCGAGCTGCTGACCGGCGTGTCCGGCACCTCCGCCGATGACGTGTGGCTGGTGGGGCCCACCGTGGCGCTGCACTGGGATGGCAAGGGCCTGAGCGTGACGACGGGTTGGACGCCCTATCAGAAGCCTCCAGAGGACGATAACGCCCTGGGGAGGACCAGCGTCTGGGCCATCTCGGCCAATGACGTGGTGGCCGCGGGCGGCTCGCTGTGCCAGCGCTGGAACGGCCAGAGCTGGAGCAAGATGGGCTGCGGCGTGCGCAGGGCCACGGACGTGTGGGCCAGCGGCCCCAACGACATCTGGGTGGTGGGCGAATACTACTCGGGCTACACCTCCTTCTCCCAGCGCGCGCACTGGGACGGGCAGACGTGGAAGACGGAGTCGTTCTCGGACCAATACAACAACGACTTCGAGAGCTTCCGCGCGCTCTGGGGCTTCGCAAGCAACGACGTGTGGCTCAACGGCAGCTGGCACTTCGACGGCAAGAAGTGGAACCGCATCTGCCGGGACACGCCGCAGCTGGCGCTCTGGGGCTCGCCGTCGGGCCGCCTCTTCGGCAGCAGCATGGAACAGGGGCTCGCGCGCCTGGAGGAGCCGGGGTGGACGCTGCAGAGCCGCACCCTCTTCCGCTATCCCTCCCTGGGCCGGACGCTCACAGGGAGCACCTGGGGCATCGGCTCCAAAGGCGCGCTCATCCAGTTCGATGGGCAGCGCTGGAGCCGGCACTCGGCCCCCGCCGGGCAGGTTGACGACTCACTGTACACCCCGTTTGGAACCTCACCCGAGGACGCGTGGGCCATCTCCTACGGCCGCGGCCTGTACCGGTGGGACGGCCAGCAGTGGGCCCACTCCGGGCCCCCGAACCTGCTCGTGTCGGCCAGCTGGGCCGTCAGCCCCACGGCGGCCTTCGTGGTGGGGTACGACTCCAGCGAGCCCCGCCGCAGGCTCTGGCGCTGGGACGGACAACAGTGGAGCCCGCTGGACGTGGACCTGGGCAGGGATGATCTGACCGCCATGTGGGGCAGTGGCCCGGATGACGTGTGGGCCGTGGGCTCGCGGCCTCCGCTCGAGAACACCAACTGCCCCAGCTGCGGCAACTCCACCGGAGTGGCCTGGCACTGGAACGGCCAGCAGTGGCGGCGGGTGTACGAGGCGCCCGGGCAGTTCCTCACGAGCGTCTTCGGCACCTCGCGCTCGAACGTGTGGGCGCTGGACTTTCTCAACGGCGGCCCTACTCGGGTGAAGGCGCTGCGCTGGAACGGCACCACCTTCGAATCCACCGGCGAGTTCCACGACACCCAGTACCTCGAGCACCTGGCCGGCACGGGCCCGGAGGACATGTGGGTCGCCGCGGGGACGACGCTGCGGGGCACGCACACGCGCCTGTACCACTTCGATGGGCAGCGCTGGACCGAGCAGGCCCCGCTGCCCGGGCGCCTCCACGACATGGGCGCCATCCCCGGGCAGTACACCTTCGCCACCACGGAGGATGGCACCCTCTACGAGCGGCGCGCGGCGCCTCAGTCGCGGCGGTAGAGCGTCATCACCGCCGCGCCGCCCAGCCCCAGGTTGTGCTGCAGGCCGATGCGCGCCTCCGGCACCTGGCGCTGCTCGGCCTGGCCGCGCAGCTGCCACACCAGCTCGGTGCACTGCGCCAGGCCCGTGGCGCCCAGCGGGTGGCCCTTGGACAGCAGCCCGCCCGAGGGGTTGGTGACGAACTTGCCGCCGTAGGTGTTGTCACCGTCCCAGATGAACTTCTCGGCCTCGCCCTCCTTGCACAGGCCAATGGCCTCGTAGGTGAGCAGCTCGTTGGCGGTGAAGCAGTCGTGCAGCTCCACCACGTCCACGTCCTCGGGGCCCACGCCGGCGCGCTCGTACAGCTCCCTGGCCGCCTTGGCCGCCATGTCGAAGCCCACCATCTTGATCATGCTGTCCTCGAAGCTCGAGGGCATGTCCGTCTTCATCGTCTGCGCGGCGATGTACACCGGGCGGGTGATGTTGTGCTTGCGGGCGAACTCGTCCGAGCAGAGCACCGCCGCCGCCGCGCCGCAGGTGGGCGGGCAGCACTGGAAGCGCGTCAGCGGATCGTACACCTCGTCCGAGGCGAGGATCTGCTCCACGCTCAGCGGCTGGTTGAACAGCGCGTACGGGTTCTTCGAGGCGTGCAGGCGCGCCTTCTCGGCGATCTTCGCGAACGTCTCGCGCCGGGTGCCGTACTTCCAGCGGTACTCGCGCCCCGCCCCGCCGAACATCTGCGCGGCCGGCGGCGCCTGGGCAAAGCCCTGCGCCCGGTTCATCACGTCCACGTGGCGCTCGAGCGGGTTGGCCCGGTCGTCGAACTTGGAGGAGAGCGCGCCCTTCTCCATCTTCTCGAAGCCCAGGGCCAGCACGCACTCGGCCAGGCCTCCCTCGATGGCCTGCCGCGCCAGGAACAGCGCGGTGGAGCCGGTGGAGCAGTTGTTGTTCACGTTCACCACGGGGATGCCCGTGAGCCCCAGCGAGTACACCGCGCGCTGGCCGCAGGTGCTGTCGCCGTACACGTAGCCGACGAAGGCCTGCTCGATCTGATCGAAGGGGACTCCCGCGTCCTGGAGCGCCGCGCGCGCCGCCTTGGACGCCATCACGTCGTACTCCTCGCTCGCCCCCGGCTTGGCGAACTTGATCATCCCTACGCCGGCGACATTGACTCGACGACCCATCGTGCGTCTCCCTTGCTTCGGCTCAGGCTCAGAGCAGGTTCTTGAGGAATCCCAGCCGCTGGGCGACGCGCACGTCGCCATCAATCCGCAGCTTACCCTTCATGTAGAGCTCCCGGGCAGCCTCGGGGCTCTTGACCAGGGCCGCCAGGTCCTCGTCCGCCAGCCTCAGCGTGGTGGTGGCCTCCGGCTGCGCGCCCTGCGTCACCTTGCCCGGAGCCGAGCGCAGATCCACCACCCAGGTGCCCTCCGGCTCGGTGAGCTTGAACTGGAGCACCCCGCCCACCTCCTTCGCCAGCTCGGGGCTCTTGGCCAGCCGCTCCTGGAGCGCCTGGAAGATGGCCGGGGCCTGGGCTGCTCCCTTGCTGGCCGGAGCGGCGGGCGCGGCGGAGGCGGCCGGCGTGGCCGAGGCGGGCGCGGAGGCGGCCACGTCCCTGGGATCGATCTTCTGGAGGAACGAGAGCTTCTGCGAAGCCATCACGTTGCCGGAGATCTTCAGCTTGCCGCCGAAGTAGAGCTTCTGCGGGTCCGCCTTCCCGGAGGTCATCGCCAGGAAGTCCGCGTCGGTGAGCTCCAGGGTGCAGTCGGCCTTGCCCGCCGCGCCCGAGGCCACGCTGCCCTGCCCGTTCTTGAGATCCAACGTCCAGGCGCTGTCGGGCTGGGTGAGCTTGAAGACGTAGACGTTGCTCACCTTGCCCACCAGCTCGGGGTGCTTCTCCACGTAGCGGCCAATGGCGGCGAACACCTGAGCGCTGACGCCGCCCCCCTGCGTGGCCCCAGCGGGCGCGGCGGGCGCGGCAACGGCGGCCTGGGGAGCCGGGGCGGCCCTGGGCAGCTCGGAGTGCAGCTCCACGGCGGCGTTGCTGATCACCACCTTGTCGCGCTCGAGCACCCGGCAGCGCAGCACGATGCGGGTGGCAGACTCCTTCCACATCTCGGTGCGCAGCGTCTCGCCGGGGAACACGGACTCGGCGAAGCGGACCTTGATGCTCTTGAAGTAGCGCGCGTCGCTGTCGCGGAAGGCCTTGAGCACGTGGCGGGCCACGTGGCCGAAGGTGCACAGCCCGTGGAGGATCGGCTTGGGGAAGCCGAACGCGGTGGCGAACGAAGGATCCGCGTGCAGCGGGTTCCAGTCTCCCGACAGCCGGTAGAGCAGCGCCTGGTTCTCGTTCGTCTTCTCGGTGATGACGGCGTCCGGCTCGCGCTCGGGGGCCACGTTCACGTCGCTCGCGGGCCCACGCTCTCCGCCCCAGCCGCCCGCGCCGCGCACGAAGGTGGTGAGCTCGTTGCGCACCAGCTCCTCGCCGGTGTCCGCGTTGAAGGTGCGGATGTCCGTGACGACCAGGGCGTTCTTGCCCTTGTCGAAGATGTCCTTGATCTTCGCCTTGTGGCGCAGCTTGGCGTGCGGGGGCAGCGGGCGCAGCAGCTCGGTGTACTGCTCGCCGTGCAGGATGCGATCGAAGCCGTAGTTCAGCCCGGGGGCCTGCTTGCCCTCGGCGGCCAGCTTGAGCACCGCGTTGAGCGCGGGGATCACCGCGTACGTGGGCAGCGGCATGAAGCCGTCCCCGTGGTTCTCGTACACGTAGCGCAGCTCCCTGGCGTCCATCGGATCGCGCGCCGCGCCCACCCCCAGCGCGTACAGCGCCAGGTCGCGCTCGTCATACGCGGACGCCATGGGCGGGAACTCGTAGCCCAGCGCCGCGTCCACATCGATGAACTCGTTGCCGCCCTTGCTCTTCGAGCCCAGGTTGTCCATCACCGGCTGCATGGCCGCGGTGACGTCCTCCGGGTAGGTGGCCTTCTCGAAGTCCGTGAGGTGCTCCCACGAGCCCTGCACCAGCTCGGGGGTGACGTTGCGGCCCAGCTTGAAGCTCACGCCCTGGGTGCGCTGCCAGCGCAGCTTGGCCATGAAGCCGCCGCCCACCTCGAACAGGCCGCCGTTCTCCTGGCAGCTCTCGTGCGCCAGCACCGCCACCAGCGGGCTCACGTACTCGGGGCGCAGCGCGTCGGTGACTTCCTTGGGCAGGATCGTCTCGGTGAGCCGCGAGCCGGCGATGGGGGCGATCACGTTGACGAAGATGTTCTTCTTGCCGCCCTCGGCCGCCAGCGTGCGGGCAAAGCCCACCAGGCCCAGCTTGGCCATGCTGTAGTTGGCCTGGCCGAAGTTGCCGTAGATGCCCGCCGCCGACGAGGTGAACAGCACCCGGCCATAGCCCGCCTCGCGCATGTGCGGCCAGGCGGCGTGGGTGACGCGGAACGCGCCCAGCAGGTGCACCCGGTAGATCAGCTCCCAGTCCTGCTCCGTCATCTTGTGGAAGCTGGTGTCACGCAGGATGCCGGCGTTGTTGATGACGATGTCCACGCGCTTGAAGTGATCCAGCGCCGCCTGGACGATCTTCGCCCCGTCCTCCACCGAGTCGTAGTTGGCCACCGCCTCGCCGCCCGCGGCCTTGATCTCGGCCACCACCTTGTCGGCGGCCTCGGAGCTCTTGCCACCGCCGGTGGCCGTGCCTCCGAGATCATTCACGATGACCTTGGCGCCCCGGCTGGCAAGCAGCAGCGCGTGCGAGCGGCCCAGCCCCTGCCCGGCGCCGGTGACGATTGCGACCCTTCCATCGAAGCGAAGCTCGTTGGCCATTGCGTCTCCCAAGCGGAAAGTCCCGGGGTTCTGACAGCGCGCTGACGCAGCGTCAACGGGGCACGGGTAGACTCGGAAGGAGCCTCGGAACTGGAAGATTCAAGGCCTGGAGGGGGTTCTCCTGACCCATGTGCCACCTACGTCCGGAGCCCTCATGACGCGCGGCCTCACCCTGCTGGCCCTGGCTCGCGCCTCGGTCAGCGAGTCCCTGGCGGGCCCGGCGGTTCAGATTCCCCCAGAGCCCTGGCTGCAGGAGCCGGGAGCCTGCTTCGTGAGCCTGAAGAAGGCCGGAGAGCTGCGCGGGTGCATCGGCTCGCTCGAGGCGCACCGCTCGCTGGGCAAGGACGTGGTGGAGAACGCCCGGAGCGCCGCGCACCGGGATCCGCGCTTCTCGCCGCTGCGGCGCGAGGAGCTGGAGCACGTGCGCTTCGAGGTGAGCCTGCTCTCGCCCATGGAGCGGCTCGAGGCGGACACGGAGCAGGAGGCCCTGGAGCGGCTGCGCCCCGGAGTGGACGGGGTGCTGCTGCAGTGGGGCACGTACCGGGGCGTCTTCATCCCGAAGATGTGGGGGGTGCTGCCCACGCCCGCGGAGTTCCTCGCCACGCTGCGGCGCAAGGCGGGGCTGCCCGCGCAGGAGTGGCGCCCGGGCACCCGCCTGTGGCGCTTCACCGCCGAGGACTGGGCGGAAGCAGCGCTGCGCAACTGAGCCGCCCAACGCCATGGGCCCGTCCCTACCCATGGCCTCAGGGACATGACCTGGTGGGTTGACAAACCCCTGGCTTCACTCCATGTGTGCCGCTGTGGCCCCGGGCCCTCACTCCGGCTATGGGTGCCAACCCGTGGCGGGGGAAAACGCTGGTACTGAAACGTCACCTATTTGATCCTTCGTGACGGCTTTCAGGGTACTACAGGGCCCGTCGGAACCTGGCACCACCCGCAATCCACCGTTCATGATCTGGAGGGGTCACTTGGACAACCCGCTTCGTCCATCTTGCTTGAGGCTCGTCGCCGTCATTGGAGCCCTGGCCTTCGCATCCACCGCGCTGGCGCAGGGAGTTACAGGCTCGGCGCTCACCGGTACGGTCACCACCAGCGACGGCAAACCGCTGCCGGACGCGGCGCTCGAGTTGCGCAACGACTCGACCGGCACGGACTTCATCGCCGTCAGTGACTCGTCCGGCCAGTACCTGTTCGACAACGTCCCCCCGGGCAACAACTACAGCCTCACCGTCAGCGCGGATAACCACTACGGCACCAAGCGCTCTGGAATGCGGCTGGTGCTCGGCAACCGCCTGCGGCTCGATGTCCAGCTGCGCCGGCTGGAGACCATGAGCGAGGAGATCAACGTCGTGGGCGTGGACCCCGGCGAGCTGGTGGACCGCGGCCGCACCGGCCCGTCCAAGACGCTGGACAGCGCGGACATCCTCAACCTGCCCGTGCAGGGCCGTAACTTCACGGACCTCATCTCCACCGCGCCCCAGGTGAGCGGCACCTCCATGGCGGGGCAGAACAACCGCTTCAACAACATCCAGATCGACGGCGCCTCTTATAATGATCTCTTCGGCCTGTCCGGCAGCGGCACCCCCGGCGGCCAGGCCGGCGCCAAGGCGCTGTCCATCGAGGCCATCGAGTCCTTCGTCGTGCAGGTGTCCCCGTTCGACGTGCGCTACGGCAACTTCGCCGGCGGCATGGTGAACGCCATCACCAAGAGCGGCACCAACGACGTGCGCGGCTCGCTCTTCGGGTACTGGCAGAACAAGAGCCTGGCCGGCAACCAGAGTGATCCCTCCTTCCTGGGCTACAACGTCTTTCAGTACGGCCTGAGCCTCGGTGGCCCGATCATCAAGGACAAGGTCCACTTCTTCATCACCGCGGACCTGCAGGACCGCTCCTCCTCGTTCGGCAACCAGTTCCAGCTCACCGGCAACGCGGAGGCGGACCTGGCCCGCGCTGGCTTCACCAACGCCGAGGCCGAGCGGTTCTCGTCCATCCTCAGCGGCACCTACGGCGTGGCCAACCCCGGCACCGCCCTGTCCACCGAGCTGGGCAACCCGGACCGCAACCTCTTCGTCAAGGTGAGCACCAGCGCCATCCAGAACAGCTACCTCGAGCTGTCCTACAACCTGGTGAGCGCCGAGCAGGACACGCTGACGCGCTCGCCCACCTCGCCCACCATCCCGGGCCGCCTGCGTGACGGCTACCAGCTGTCCACCAGCGGCTACGCCCAGGCCACCACCACCCACACCGCCCGGGCCAAGCTCGTCAGCACCTGGATGAACGGCAGGCTGTCCAACGAGCTGCTCACGGGCTTCTCCATCCTCCGCGACAGGCGCGAGCCCGGCCAGGACATCCCCCTGGTGCTGGTGAAGGCCGGCCGGCTTGGCACCGCGGACTCCTGGCTCGCGGCGGGCGCGGAGCGCTTCTCGCAGAACAACGTGCTCAACCAGGACATCATCCAGCTGCAGGACAGCCTCACCTACAGGATGGGCGATCACACGCTCACCCTGGGCACCAGCAACGAGTACCTGAAGCTGCGCAACGCCTTCCTCCAGGCGGCCACCGGGGTGTGGACCTTCGAAAACCTGGATGACTTCGAGGCCGGCCGCGCCAGCGCGTTCCAGCGCCGCTTTGGCGTCAGCGATCTGCAGGAGCCCGGCACCGCCGACTTCAACGTGTTCCAGCTGGGCTTCTACGCCCAGGACAGCTGGACGCCGTTCCAGGGCCTCACCGTCACCCCCGGCGTGCGCATGGACGTGCCGCTGCTGTCCGCGGGCAACGTCAACGAGCGGCTGGTGGCCAACGAGGCGTTCCCCATCAACACCGGTGAGATTCCCAGCGGCAACATGCTCTGGTCGCCGCGGCTGGGTGTGAACTGGGACGTGGACGGCGGAGACACCATTCTGCGCGGCGGCGTGGGCGTCTTCTCGGGCCGGCCTCCGTACGTGTGGATCTCCAACGCCTACAGCATCAACGGCCTGTCCCAGGTGGAGCTGACGTGTCAGCGCGCCCGCGGCGGTGTCCCGGACTTCACCCTGGACCCGGCCGCCCAGCCGTTCGACTGCGCGGGCGGCACCACCCCGCCCACGGCGGCCGTCAACCAGGGCGAGATCAACTACTTCGACAAGGACACGAAGTATCCGCAGAACTTCCGCGTGGCGTTCGGCGCGGACCGGCGGCTGCCCTTCGGCATCGTCAGCACCGTGGACCTGCTCTACACCCGCGACATCAACGGCTGGTACACCACCGACGAGAACCTGGTGCGCCAGGAGTCGGACAGCGGCGAGGGCCGGCCGCTCTACGGCACGTTCAACGCCACGGGCTTCCGCGCCAACCCCTCGCGCGCGGACCCCACCAACCTGGTTCAGGCCGTGAAGGTGTTCAACAAGAACGGCGGGCGCGTCTTCAGCGGCACGCTGCAGCTGCGCAAGGACCTGGCGAACTTCGTGGACGCCAGCGTGGCCTACACGCACACCCAGGCGCGCGACCGCATCTCGCTGACGAGCTCGCAGGCCCTGTCGAACTTCCAGTTCGCGCCGCTCGACGGCAGCATTCAGGACCGCTACCTGCGGCCGTCGCTGTTCGACCGCCCGCACCGCGTCACCCTCACCGCGACCACCAACCTGCCCATGGGCTTCAACGCGGGCCTCATCTACGTGGGCCAGTCCGGTGCGCCGTACACCTGGACGGTCAGCGGCGACGTGAACGCGGACGGCATCAGCGGCAACGATCTGGCGTTCATCCCCAACAGCCCGGAGCAGATCTCGCTGCAGGATCCCTCGCAGTACGAGGCGCTGAGCGCCTTCATCGACAGCCAGTCGTGCCTGCGCGAGGCGAAGGGTGACTTCGTGCGGCGCGGTGCGTGCCGCAACCCGTGGTCGAACATCCTCGACGTGCGCCTGGGCTGGAAGTCGCCCGAGTTCGTCAAGGGCCAGCACCTGGAGGTGCAGGCGGACATCTTCAACTTCATGAACCTGCTCTACAACAGGTGGGGTCTGTCCGAGCAGGACTCCAGCTTCGAGAACCACGCCGCGCAGTTCCTCCGCGCCGTGGGCTATGACGCCGCGAACAACCGGCCGGTCTATAGCTTCACCGAGCCCACCCGGGTGCGCTCGGTCGTCTATAGCCCCACCCGGTCGCGGTGGCGCATGCAGGTCGGCGCGCGCTACGTCTTCTAAGCACCGCCAGCCGCTGTAGAGACAAGCCCCGGGTTGCCTCATGGCACCCGGGGCTTTTCATTTTCTACGCGGGGGCGGCGGCGGCCTCGCCCGCCGGGAACGGCGCGGGCGGCTCGGGGCGCTGGCCTGGCGTTCCGGTGAAGAGGAACTGCAGCGCGGCGGGCGCGCGCTTGCGCCAGGCGTGCTCGCTGTGCGTTCCCTCCTGGTCGGTGATCCAGCACAGCGAGCTGTCGTCCCAGCCACGCTCGCGCAGGTGGTGCGCCAGGCGCTGGGCGTCGGCGACCACCGAGCCCCCGCCCTCCTTGACGCCCGCGTCGATGTAGACGCGCGAAGTCCAGGGCTTCGGCTGCGCGGCGACGTAGTCGAAGATCTTCCGCTCGCCGAACCAGAAGGACGGCGACATGCACAGCGCGGCGCCGAACAGATCCGGATGGCGGAAGTGCGCGTAGAGCGCCGCCAGGCCCCCCATCGACGAGCCGCCCACCGCGGTGCCCGCCGGGTCGGTGCGCACCTTGAACTCCTGGGCGATGCGCGGCGCCAGGTCCGCCTTGATCCACGCGAGCAGCTCGTCCACCCGCCCCGCGCTGTCGCCCGAGGTGAAGGGGGACAGCTCATCGAGCCGCGAGGAGCCGCCGTGGTCGATCCCCACGATGACGGGGGCTGGCAGCCCCTGCTCCAACAGCTGCCTCACCGCGTGGTGCACGTACCACCCGCCCGAGAACGAGGGCGCGTCGTGGAAGATGTTCTGTCCGTCGAACATGAACAGCACCGGAGCGCCACCGGCCGCTTCGTTCGGCGCGTACACGCGCACGTGGCGCTCCTGCCCCAGACCAGGCACCTGAAACGGCCCCAGCAGGTAGATGATGTGTTCAACCATGGATGTGGGCTTCCCCCTCGCTAGGCCCAATTTTTGAATGATGCCGCGTGGTGGCAAGCCCCCGGCCACGGGAAAGTGGACGCGTCCGCACACCAGGCAGGGAAGATCGACACGTCTGATGGGGAACGTTAGCGTCGAATCACAATGCGCTCCCCTGCTCGTGCTCTTCCGCCGCTGACGATCCTCCTGCTGGCCGCGGGCTGTGCGACCGGCGCGGCCGGCTCAGCCGTGGACGACTATCTCCATGCCGTCCTCGAGAAGAACCAGGTGCCCGGCGCGGCGGTGGCCATCGTTCGTGATGGCAAAGTCGAGCGGCTGTCCGCCTACGGGCTCGCGGACCTGGAGTCCGAGGTGAAGGTGGGAACGGAGACTTCGTTCCAGATCGCCTCGGCCACCAAGGTCCTCACCGGCACGCTGGTGATGATCCTCGTGCAGGAGGGCAAGCTCGACCTCGACGCGCCCCTCTCGAAGTACCTGCCCGACGCCCCTGAGAGCTGGAAGGGGCTCACCGTCCGGCACCTCACCTCGCACGCTTCGGGGTTGAAGGATCTCCCGGATGAGGACACCAGCACCGGCACCGTCGCCGAGCGGTACGAGGCCGCCAAGAAGACCTCCCTGGCCTACGTCCCCGGCGAGCGTACCGAGTACGCCCTCACGGACTTCGTCGTGCTCACCCACATCCTGGAGAAAGTCTCCGGGGAGAGCTTCGAGCAGCTGCTGGGCAGCCGCATCATGCAGCCACTGGGCTTCTCGTGCACACGCTACGAACACGCGAAGCAGGAGGGGCCCGTGCGCATCGGCGATGTCATCCCGCGCCGCGCCAGCCTCTATCGCTTCGTGGACGGTGTGCCACAGCGCGCGTGGTTCCTCTACCCTCCCCACACCTACTCCGCGGGCGGCATCTTCTCCTGCGTGAAGGATCTGGCCCGGTGGGCCGTGGCCATGGACCAGGGCACGCTGCTCACTCCCGCGATGCAGCAGGCCGGCGCCACGCCTTTCAAGCTGAAGGACGGAAGTGCGGGCGACTTCGGCGTGGGGTTCGCCGTGAGCAGGCTGCGCGGGCTGCCGACCTTCGGGCACAGCGGGGGCGGCGCGCTTGGTGACGTGCTACGCGTGCCGGAGAAGAAGCTGACGGTGATCGTCCTGACGAACAAGCAGGGTTTGATCCCGGTACTGGCGCCTCGCATCGCGAGCCTCTACCTGCCGCCGCCTTCGGAGCTGGGCTCGCCTGGCATTGCCGATCCGGAGCCGGCCCTGACCGCCACGCTGCGCGGGGTGGTGGAGGGCCTGGGGAGCGGCACGTTCGATGAAGCCGCATTCGCGCCCAGTGCTCAACAGGGGCTGCTGCCGATGCTGCGCCGCTTCAGCACTCCGGGCAGCGCCCTCTATCCGCCCGTGCGCCGGGTGGTGCTGCTTGAGGATCGCAAGGACAGCGCGCCGCGCAAGCGCGTCCTCCGGGTGGTGTATGGCGAAGACATCTCGGTGAAGTGGACGTTCAGCCTGGATGCGGCGGGCAAGGTCCTCGACCTGGAAGACGACTGGGAATGAAGAGCTCCGCGGGTTCGCTTCCCGCCGCTTCCAAGCAGAGCTAGGCGCGCTCGAATGCACGCAGTTGCTCGCGCAGTCGGGGCCCCAGCTCATGGGTGATGGTGGAATAGGACGCGCTGAAGCGGTCCAGGCGAGAGCACTCATGGCTTGATTCCCAGTGCATCGCGGAGATCGTCCAGGACGGCCTGGGCCGCGGCTCGGTCGCTCGGTGATGCTTTGGGGTTCTTCGAGAGCCATTTCTCCAGGGCACGGACGTATTCCAGGCCCTTCTGGGTGTGCAACTTCCCTTCCACTGGCTGGCCGGTCTGCTTTTCGTAGCGAATGGCATCAGCCGTATCCCTTTCGCATATCCAAAGCCCTCTTTCAGCTACTGAAACTCGATTGTCAGCTTGCTGGTGTTGTCTGCCTTGGCAGCTGAAGCACAGAGGGTATGATTCTTCCCAATCGTGTGATTGACTGTGAGCTTCACTCCGCTAGGAATGGTAAGCAGGGGCTTGGAATCCTTGCATTCGGCATCCGCGGCGACCTTCAACTCGGCGACATCAGGCCCTGAGTAGTCGACGGACATGAGTGTAAAGCCCCCACTCTTGACGGCGGCAAGCGTGCTCTTCAGCGCGACTTGAACCTCTGGGAGACTCTGCCCTTGCGGCAAGGCTCTCAGATCCACTGGGCCAACCACCTTGACTTCCGTTGGTTTTGATGGAGAGGGAGTCCCTGTCAGATCGAATTGCCAACCTGCCGTGATAATCAAGCCATTGAAGCGCACAGCGCGATCCTTGCCCTCTGGAATAGCCTTATTGGGTGTTCCATAGTCGAGAAACGGAAAACTGCGGATGCGATAACCGACCTCGACAAAAAGGCCGCTATACAGAGAAGTTCCCACGCTCACTCCCAGCTCGTATGTCTCGCCAGTAATGGAGTATGGAACTTTATCCTCACCTGCTCCTTGACCCACCAACTTGAGCCATCCGCTATGAAGCCCCAGATACGGGCTCATGCCGCCACCGCTCTGTTGCTGTGTCAGGTAGACGGAGATGGATGGAAGCGACCGGATAGTCCCAAGAGTTCCATCTCCCAGTTCTGACCCAAGACCGAAGAGTTGGCCATATCCAAGCGCAAGCTCCAAGCGGTATTTATCATCATATATCAAGCCCACGTCGAAGGAGAGTTCGATCCCATAACCATGCAGATCGGACGTAAGATCGCCTGGATTGCCTTGGACATAGAGATTGATATCTGTAATTTTTGGCAAGGCAATCACGGGCTGGGCGTTCGCAGTCCATCCGATGCCCGCCGCAGCGACAATTGCGATTACCCGCAAGAAACGACTGAACGCAATGACAGATCTATGCAAGGCCCTCTCCGGTTAAGACACATGAGATTCGACTCCTCTCCATACTAGAGGATTTTCGCTACTCGCGATAGTACTACCTGCGCATTAATCATTGATTTCCGGCGCGGCGCGGCGTCCAGACTCCAGGGCGCCCTGCATCCACCCGGTCCAGATTGAAGTGTGTTCACCCGCGAAGTGAATCCGTCCCTCGGCCGCGGCGAGATGCTCGATGAACCCGATCTGGCCGGGAGTATGAAGTGCAAATACGCCGCGCTGCCATGGATCGAGCCCCGGCAATACGAAACACCGCCCTCGAAGGCTTTCGGGGGCTGCGTGGGCAGTGCCGGGTGCTCCACGATGGCGCGCACCCCACGGGGAGCCGTCAGATACGCCAGCACTTGGCGCAGGCGAACACGTCCAGCGCGAACGACCGGCGCAGCCAGCCGGCCCAAGTAAGTCGCGGCGTCCGATCCTTCGTCGCTTCCGCATTCGCCGCTGCCTCATGCGGTGGCTCGCCTCTTGGGGTTTCGGCCCTGTGAGCGAAGACGACGTCCTCGGCGCTCACTCCGAACGCATAGAAGGGCGAATTGCGCAGGCAGTACCGTCCTCCCTGAACGGGCTCCGCCCAGAGGGACTCCGTGGCTGAGCCGTGCCACGCGTTCTCCTCGAGCCGGAAGAACAGCTTACGCAGCGCAGGCCTCGGTGATGAGCCGTCCGAGTCTTGGGATGATGGCAGGTGGGCTCGCGGGGGTGCGCGACGGCCAGCCGGGCCTCCCCGTCTTCCATCTATCCGCCGGCTCCATGGAAAGCCGCGCAACTACCAGAAGGGGGCGGGCACCTCAGAGGCCCGGTCCATTCGCGAACCACTCCACCGCCTCGCGGGTGAGCTCGCCGGGGACGGTGTGGGGCCCATCGAACTCGCGGTAGAGCACCTCATGGCCCACCGCCTGGAGCCGAGGCACCAGGCGCCGGCTGCACGCGTCGATGCGTAGCACCGCGTCCCTCGTCCCATGTGAGACGTAGATCCGCGGCTTGCCGTGCCGGACCGTGGGCGCGGCGAACCCCGGCGAGAACGCCAGCACATGGGTGAACAGGTCCCCGTTGGTGAGCCCCAGCGAGAGGGCATACGAGGCCCCATCGGAGAAGCCGCCGATGGCGACCCGCTCCGGGTCCACGCGGTAGCGCAGGAAGGTCCAGGTCAGCGCCTGATCGAGCGCCGCGACATCCGGGCCGAAGTCCTCGAGGAGCAGATCCCACGTGAGCCCCCGGGACTTCGGGGCCACCAGGAGCAAGCCCCGCGCGTCGGCGAGCTTTTGCAGCAAGCCCAGGGACTGCTTCGCATCTCCCCTGGCGCCGTGGAGCATCACCACCAGCGGCATGGGTTGCTCCGCGCGATACCCCGCCGGGACGTAAACGAGCCCCTCGGGGGAAGTGTCAGCCCCCAGCGGCAACGCGCCTCGCCTGGGGTTGTCCACCAGGGGCTTGCGCACTCGTGCTGCCAGCCGGCCTTGCCGCGCCTGGTTTCCATCCACCGCCATCGCTGTCCTTCCAGATTCCTGGCGCCGCGTTGATGCCGTCCCCACTCCGTGAGAGAAGACAGCGGCGCCGTCCACTCCGCCTGCCGCGGGAGGATAGAGCGCCTCGAGGAGCCCATGCACCCACTGGCCCCAGGTACCCAGGTAGGAGCATGGCGCGTTCAGGCCCTGCACGGCCAGGGCGCCTTCGGTGCCATCTACCGTGCTGTCAGTGTAAACCCGGAGCGCCCAGAGCCGGTGGCTCTCAAGGTGTCGCTGGCTCCGTGGGACCTACGCTTCGGCCGCGAGGCGAAATTGCTCTCGCGCCTGAGCCTGCCGGGCGTGCCCCGGCTGCTGGATTCGGGCGTGGTGCGCCACGCTTCCGGGAATGAGTACGCCTTTCTCGTGATGCAGTGGGTGGAGGGCACACCCCTGTACGCATGGGCCCAGCAGCACGCGCCCTCCTCCCGCGAGCGGTGCCAGGTGCTGGCTCGGCTCTCTCGCACCCTGGAAGCCCTGCACGCCTCGGGCACCGTGCACCGGGACGTGAAGGGCGACAATGTGTTGGTGCAATTGTCGGACAGGTTGCCGGTGCTCATCGACTTCGGCTCCGGCCACTTCGAGGGGGCACCTCGGCTCACCTGGCAGTCACTGCCTCCGGGCACTCCGGAGTACCTGTCGCCTCAAGCCTGCCGCTTCGAGATGAGCCTGGGGCGCCACCCCAACGGCTATTACCCGCCCTCCCCCGCGGATGATCTGTATGCGCTGGGCGTAACGGCCTTTCGCCTCGTGATGGGCCAGTACCCGCCGCCGGTGGATACGCGGGAGGACGAGGAGGGCTACTGGCACCTCATTCTCCCCGACTTCAGGCGCCTGCTGCGGAGCAACCCGAGGGTAGGGCCTCGCCTGCGCGAGCTCATTCTGCGCCTGCTCGCGGAGGCTCCGGAGGCGCGCGGCACGGCGGCGCAGGCCGCGAAGGAACTGGAGGCCATCGCGGAGGAACGAGTGCCGCGGCTGCGGGCCTGGAGGCCCTGGCTGGCCGTGGCGGCGGCTGCGGGCTTCGCGGGGCTGCTGTGGAATGTGGCGCCGGTGTTCGTACCGCCGCAACGCATCTCCGCGAGCTCACCGCATGCTTCGGACTTTCAGTCGCCCGATGCGGGCACCTCCGCCGTGGGAGACACCTCGCCCACCCAGAAGCAGGCGCCCACCCCGCCCGATCAGGAGAAGAAGCCCGTGGCCCAGGAGCCGCTTCCCGAGCCCCGCCCTGGGCAAACCCGGCCCGACAAGCGCGGCCAGTGTCCGGGCCGCAAGCAGGTGCCCATCAACGGAGCCTGCTGGATCGATGTGAGCGCCTCGATGAGCACCGAGGAGTGCGTGGACAACTACGGCGTGCTCTTCAACGGCAAGTGCTACCAACCTGTCCACGCCCCTCCCAAGCAGCCTCAGCCCACCTCGAATCCGCCAGAAGCGCGCTGACTGAAACACGGCGGGCACCGGGGCAGCTCGCCCGTGAGAGCCACCCGCCGCTCCGCAAGCGCTCTGCCTCTGAGCTATATGCTTGTTCGGAAGAAGAGGACACCTTGATCCAGAACCTGGGCAGCTCCCTCGTCCCCGAATCCTGGCTGGAGCCCAAGCAGCTCGTCATCGTGAGTGGGCCAGACAAAGCGGCGTCCTGCGCGGTGCTCCGCGGGCTTCTGGAGCAGGCGCTGTGCAACTCCCCGATCGTGTGGCTCGCACTGCCTCTGTACCGGCCCTCTTGGACACTTCCGGCGGACCGTTACGACTTCCCGCTCGAGGACCCGGAGACCTTCGCGAAGATCGCCGAGCGTCATGGGGAGCCCGTCGCCGCGCTGTGCCGCTATGTCCGCGAGCTTCAGCTGCAAGGACATGACGTCAAGGTCTACGCGTGCCAGCGCGGGCGCTGGTCCAGGACATCGAGCGGCTGCTCACGCAGTTGCAGCGGCACGTCCACGTCGAGCCAACGGGGGCAGGCGATCTCCCCCATCAGGACCCGGACAGCTGGGCTCCCCATTATCGAGCTTCATTCAGCGGGCCGGTGGCCCCCCTCTTCGCGGCCCTGCTCGAGACCTGGCAGGAGCTGAACAAGTACCTGGAGCCCATGCTCCGGGAGCGGCCGGAGGAGACGCGCGCCGCCTTCGAGAGGGCGGCCTCGCGACTGTCGCTGCTGAGCACCCGTGATCAGTATGCCTGGGAGGGCGGGAACACCACCCAGGTGTTCGAGCTGGCGCGGCAGTCCCTGACACGCGCTATCGCTCTGGCCGAGGGGCAAAGCCTCCCCCGAAGTGAGCGGGCCTCACAGAGGGGCCAGCTGTCCGGAGCCTACCCCTGCATCTGCTTCATGAAGGAATCGAAGTCCCAGTAGGCCTTGCCTTTGTAGATCAGGAAGTCCTCGTTCAGCTCGAACACGTCGATGGACTCCACGGTGAGCTCCTTGCCGTTGCGGGTGAGGAAGCGCACGGTCGCCTTGAACGCCACGGACCGCTCGACAGGGAGGAGCTTCAGTTCGAGCAGCTCCACCTTCGTGAACATCTGAAGGAGCGTTGAGACCCCCTGACGGATCCCCGCGTGTCCCTTCATCGGGGGGACGCCGGGATCACTGAGCTCCGCATCCGGTGTAAAGCAGGCCACATACCCTTCGACATCACCTCGGGCCAGGGCTCGCTGGGAACGCTCAACGACCTCCGCGGCTCGCTGCGCCACGCTCTTCTCGCTCACGGTATCTCCTGTGTGCCGGGGGGCCCCCACGCAGGGGGGCCCAGTCAGGCTGGGAACTACTACCCCAGAACGCGCCGCGCTCGGAAGCAACGCCCTCCTGGCCGCCGTGGCTTTCAGCCAGCTTCTCCACCGTCGCGAGCCCCTGGCTTCGCGCCAGACCGGGCGAAGTCGAGCAACGCACCAGTGATCTCATCCGCCTGGGGACCAAACCGGGGCAGTGCGTACATTTCTGGACCCAATCGGTTCTTGGTGGACCCGATTTGGACCCGATCCGTAGCGGGTCGAGTGGCCAGGAGGTTCGGGGCTCGCGCATCATGCGCCCTCTTCTTCCTCCTGGAGCCTGTTGATGCGCCGTTTGCTCGCCGTCGCCCTGCTGCTGCTGTCCGCCTGCGGTAAGGGCGACCCCTCTCCCAGCCCCACCGACGGGGGCACCCAGCTCCCCGATGCGGGGCCCGGGACTCCCTCCATTCGTGGCTCGCTGACGGTCCACACGGACGCCCAGGCCGGAGAGTTCCGCAGCGTCAACGTGCTGCTCGGGGATGGGAGCCGGTTCCGCAAGCCCCTGTCCGGCACGGACGCCCGCTTCGATGATGTCTCCCTCACGGGGCCGCAGGACGTCTCGGTGGTGATGGTGATGCCCACCGGGGATGTGACGGTGCAGACCGCGCTGGGCATCGATCAGCCCGAGGTGTGGATCTCCCTCCTGCGGCGCGTCGAGACGGTGGACAAGGTGGCCACCATCACCGGCCGGGTGACGGGCGCCAGCGGCACCGGCTTAGTGGATATCAGCGCGGTGGGGCAAGGGCTGTCGGGGTTCGGCGCCCCCGACACGGATGGCGCCTACAGCCTGGAGGTCTCCGGGCCCACGCTGGGCCCCGTCACCCTCGTGGCCACCGAGAGCTCGTTCTCGCCTGACGCGCTGCTACGGGTGGGCCTCAAGCGGAACGTCCCGGTCAGCGAGGGGCAGACCCTCTCCGGGCAGGACGTGGCCCTGGCCCATGCGCCGGACCGGTCGGTCAGCGTGACCGCCACGGGCCAGGCGCCCTATGGGAGCGAGCTGTCCGCGAGCGTCCAGTACTACGACGGCGCCAACCTGCTCTTCAACACCCAGGCCAGCGGCACCTCTCCCCTGTCGGTGCCGGCCTTCACGAACAACGCCTCCTTCAACAACACCGGGGCGCGGCTTCTCGTCCAGGCGGGCGACCAGCAGACGGATGACGCGGTGGCGCGGGTGTCCTTGCCCATCGGAGCCGCCTCCGCCTCGACGGTCAGCTTCCTGGCGCCGATGAAGCTCTCGGCTCCGGCGCTGGGCAATGACGGGACGGGGGATCCGATCATCACCCCACGCGCCGGTGTCGTCTTCCGCTGGAGCATCGACTCCGCCGCGCAGTTGGGCACGGTGTCCTTCTTCTCCGAGGCGGGCTCGAGCTCGACGGTGCCGAGGCTGGACTGGATCGTCGCGGCCCCGCCCTCCATCACCTCGTTCAAGCCCTTCACGCTCCCCTCGGACGTCTCGCCCCTGTCCACCTTCGTGCCGGGGACCTTCGAGGTGGATGTCATCTCCACCCACCGCGGTGACGTGAGCGGCTACGCGGGCTACTTCACCCGGGACTACAAGCCCACCACCCTCGCCGAGGAGCGGACGACGGAGGGTGGCGGGCGGATGCGCTTCCAGTAGGAAGCGTGGGGTTTCGCCGCTGCCTCATGGTTGGATCGCACTCGCCGGAAGCTCCAAGCGGCGGGTTCGATTCCCGCCGCCTCCAAGCAGAACCACCCGCCGCGCCCGAGCGCTGAGTTCACCTCATGTGAGGTGCGTAGCCGTGAGCTGTTCCCGGGGTGGGCGGCACGGGGACGGGCTGAGCCGGAACGTCCACCGGCGCTGAGCCTGCCAGGAGGCTCGAGAGCCGTGACGCAGCCGAAGGCCTGTTCACCAGGCTCCTGCCATCCAGGTAGGCAGAGCCCGTGGGGGCAGCTCCCCCTGGCTCACGCGGAAGAAGCTCATCAGCCGCAGCAGGCTCTCGGACTGAGAGGCCAGCTCCTCGGCCGTGCTCGAAAGCTCCTCGGCCGCCGAGGCATTGCGCTGCGTGGACTGGTTCAACCCCTGCATGGCCCGGCTGATCTGCCCCACCGTGGAGGACTGCTCGCGGGACACCGCGGCCACGTCCTTGACCAGCTGCGAGGTCGTCGCGATGGAGGGCACGAAGCGCTGGAGCAGCTCGCCGGAGCGTTCGGCGACAAGCACGCTCGAGGAGGCCAGAGAGACGATCTGCCGGGCCGAGGCCTGGCTGCCCTCGGCCAGCTTGCGCACCTCGGAAGCCACCACGGCGAAGCCCCGGCCATATTCACCCGCGCGCGCCGCCTCGATGGCGGCGTTGAGCGCCAACAGGTTGGTCTGGTAGGCGATCTCCTCGATGACATTGATGCGCGAGGAGATCTGCTGCATGGCCTGGACAGTCTCCGCCACGGCGCGTCCACACTCCTGAGCATCCGCGGCGCCCCGGCCGATGACCTCCTCGGCGCGGCGGCTGCCGTCGGCGTTCTGCGCGATGGAGGAGCTCATCATGTGGAGGTTGGAGGAGACCTCCTCCGCGGTGGCGGCCTGCTCGCTGGTGCCGCTGGAGAGCGACTGGGACATCATGGACAGCTGCGCGGAGGCGGAGGAGAGCGCCGCGGCGCCAATGCGCACCTCCTCGATGACCTGAGCCAGGCGGGCCTGCATCGCGCGGAAGGCATGGGCCAGCAGGCCAATCTCATCCTCGGACCGATGGTCCAGCGAGCCGGTCAGGTCGCCCTCGGCGATGCGGGTGGCGACGGCGGAGATGGCGCCCAGCGGCTGGGTCACCCGGCGCACCACGATGATGACGGCCAGGGCCAGAACACCCAGGGCCAGCACCCCGAGCACGAGCATGAACCGGCTCAATTGCTGAGCGGGAGCCAGCACCTGGTCCAGCGGGGCAAAGACAGCCAGCGCCCACGGAGTGGTGGTATTGCCAACCTGGAAAGGGACGACGACTTCGATCGCCTCGCCACCCAGCAGCTCCGAGGTGACACGGGCGCTGGCAGCGCTGAAGCCCGAGAGGGTGGACTTGACCAGCGCCTCGGCGGGGGTGGCCTCGAGGGGCTTTCCACGGCGCTCCGCGCTGGGGTGAGAGACGAACGTGGCATTGTTCGAGACGAGCACCGCATGTCCCGTCCCGAAGGGACGGATCCGGGAGATCTCCTGCTGGAGTTGCTCCAGCGCGATGTCCGCTCCCACCACGCCAACGAGCTTGCCCTCCACGAGGATGGGGACGGCCAGGGTCGTCATCAGCGTCGGTTTGCCAGACGCCGTGTAGAAGTAGGGGTTGAGGATGGTCTCTTTCCTGCTCAGCTTCGCGAGGACGTAGTAGTCGCCCGGACCGCCCGGGGTATCGGACTGATAATCGACGTTGGCCTCGAGTTTGAGCTGGCCAGCCCCCCGGTTGAAGTAAGGGATGTAGCGCCCCGTGGCATCCGTACTGGGGGTATTCACGAAAGCCGCGTCCTTTCCGTCGAACGCGTTGGGCTCCCAGATGGTCCAGATGCCAATCAGCTTGGGGTGCTCCTCGATGACCTTCCGGAGCATGGCGTCGGCGAGCTTGCGGTCCGTCACCCCCGCCATCTTGTGGGCCACGAACGTCTGGGCCAGCGTCCTGACGGGGGTGATCGCCTCGTCGAGTTGGGCTTTGACTTGCGCGGCGGAGTGTTCGATCAGCAGCAAGGTCTCCAGCCCCTCATGCAGAAACACGAACGGCGCCACCGCGAAGGGTGTCCGGTTGAGCAGATCCATCCTTGGCTTCGAGCGTACTCGAATTTCTGAGATGTTACTGCCCGCGCATGAACCTCCTCTTCTCGCTCACGCTGGCCACGGTGGTGGCCACCGCGCCCGCGCCCTCGCCCTCGCCCTCGCCCTCGGTAGAAGGGCACTGGGAGGGCCCGGTGATCTGCCCTCCCCCCGTGCTGTCTCAGGGCAAGTCCCCGGAGGCCTTCACGCTCCAGGTGCTGATCGCCCAGGGCCCGCAGGGGCTCCAGGGCTTCATCAGCTCGCCTCGGGAGGGGCTGTCCGCGGAGCTCAAGTCCATCACCGTGAAAGAGGAGGAGCTTCGCGTCACCGCGAACATCCCCCGGCACTACCAGGCCACCCTCGCCGGAGAGGTGGACGGCGCCAGCTGGGCAGCCACTCTGACGCAGGGTCCGCAGTCCTGCTTCGCGACGCTTCAGCGCCTCTCGGACGTGCAGCTCAAGGTGCTGCCCATCACGCCCCTGGCCCAGCCTCAGCCCCAGTGGAGCTGGATCACCGTGGGAGAGATGGTCTTCCGCCACTATGGCGTCCTCGTGGCCAAGGACACCCTGGCCTCCTCTTCCCAGTGCACCATCGTCCGCGCGCTGTTCTCGGGCAGCGAGCAGTTCCAGTGCAACTCCAACTGCAGCCTCTGTGAGTCCATGAGCGGCGGCAGCTCGCTCGAGGTGGCGGGAATGCTCACGGGCTTTCCCCGCACGCTCGCCGCCACGGGCCGCCCGGCTCCCAGGCTCTACACCGCTGGGGCTCCCGCGCTCTCAGCCACCGAGGTGCTGAGAGAGCTCGAGCAGGGCCAGCCCCTCCTGGTGGGGCTCAACCCAGGCGCCCCGTTCGCGCTCAAGGCGGGCCTGCATCGCTTCCTGCCACCCATGCATGCCGCGCTGATCGTCGGCTCCCTGAAGAGCTCGGCGGAGACCTGGTACCTCGTCAACGATCCCTACCCCTTCGCCGATCCCCTCACGAATCCGTATCTGCGGCACCAGGGTGTGCCCGTCATGGGCCTGCGTCAGGGCGCGCCCGTGTCCGTGGCGTATTGGATTCGCGAGCGCGCCTTGAAGGCGGAGCTTCAGTGGAACGAGTCCTTCCTGCTGCGCGCGGAGCCAAGGTGAACGTTGGCGCGGCAACATCCGCCACGCCCGCGCTCAGCCCGGCCCTGGGGCTGCTATGGTCCCGGCCATGCCTCAGCTCATCGTCACCGCAGTCGGTCCCGATCGCCCTGGGCTCGTCGCCGAGCTCACCCGTCACGTGTATGACGCCGGCGCCAGCCTCGCCGACAGCCGCATGGTCAACCTGCGCGGCCACTTCGCTCTGCTCGCCCTCATCGTAGGCTCCGCCGAGACGCTCGCCTCGCTCCGGACCAAGCTCGAGAACGAAGGCGCCGCGCTGGGGTTGCGCCTCGAGATGTATGAGGCGGCGGCCGCCGGAGACCGCGCCCCCGGCAGCATCCCCTACCGGCTCAAGGTCTACAGCAACGATCAGCTCGGCATCGCCGCCCGGGTGACGGGGCTGCTGCGCCAGCACTCCGTCAATGTCGAGGAATTGGAGACGCGCATCGAGTCGGCGCCCTTCGCGGGAACGCCGCTCTTCGTGCTCGAGGGCGTCGTCACCCTTCCGCAGGGCACCAGCGCCCGCAAGATGCGCGACGAGTTGGCGAGCCTGGGCGAGCAGATCGGCTGCGACATCGATCTCGACGCCATCTGACCTGGAGCCGGAACATGGCGAGGGATCTCGACACGCTGCTCAAGGAATTCCAGGCGCTGGCGGCGGCATCGAACGAGCCAGGCCGCCTCACCTCCGCGCAGGTGGATGCGCAGCTGGAGCGGCTCTTCGCGGAGCTCATGGCGGCGCTGGCCAGCCTGGGCTCCCAGCTGGGCCCAGCGGGAGCCGCGAGCACGGCGCTGTTGGTGGATGTCTTTCAGACGCAGCTGCGCGCCACGCTGAAGCAGAGCGGGCCGAGCCTGGAGCGGTCCGACAAGATGAAGCAGCTCAGCGAGGAGCTGGAGGTGTTCAAGCGGGGCTACATCCCCAGCTGAGCCCGGCCTGGAGGCTCAGCCCTGCCCGCCGCTCTGGCCGCCCTGGGTGGGCTTGGTCTGCAGGAGCGCCTGGAGAATTCCCTCGAGGACCTGAAGCACCTTCTCGAGCGGATCGATGTTCGGCAGGGGGTTGTCCGACACCTGGTTCTGGGTGCTCCTGGGCCCCTCTTCCGTGGCGGGGGGCGGCGGCGCGTTGGCCCCATTGGCCGTGGCTGGGGCGCTGCCCGCCGTGGGCATCTCCATCGCCTCCGGCAGGGCCTTGTACGACGGCGGCATGTAATCCTTGCGCAGGGCCGTCCTGAGCGTGGCGATCATTCCCTTGAGGTACTCGATCAGCGGGTCGCGTTCGAACCCTCGCTGCGCCGAGGGGCCATCGAGCTCGCCCGGCCGGTTCACGCCCTGCGGCCCGGCCTGGGAGCCCCCGTTCACGGCCTGCGCCCCCACCCGGGACGCCCCGCCCACGCCCTGCACGCCGTCAAACCCGCTCTCCCCCATCAGCGCGCGGAGGATCGGGTTGTTGCTCTGGCTCTGCAGCGCACCGTTGATGGCATCGGTGACGGCGTCGTTCTGAGGGCCCTCGGGCGTACGCGCCCCCTGCGTATTGGAGGTAGCGCGGGGGGAGATCGGATAACCGGAGGACCGTCGCGAGGCGTCGATCATGTGCGCTCCAGGCAGAGGCCGGAGAAAGGGGGCGTGAGGTACAGCTCTGCCTGGATTGTCGGCCAAAGGGGGGGCAAAGTTGCTTCCCCCTGGTTTTCCGTTCAGGGCGTGGGGAAGGGGTTGCGCTCCTGGAAGTGCCTCTGGTGCCAGTACGGGTAGACCGGCGGCACGGCGCTGGCGGCGTCGAGCCTGGCCACCTGCTCCGGCGTCAGGTTCCAGCCGATGGCGCCCAGGTTCTGGCGCAGCTGCGCCTCGTCACGCGCGCCGATGATGACATTGGCCACGGTGGGCCGCTGGAGCAGCCAGTTGAGGGCAATCTGCGGCACCGTCTTGCCCGTCTCCTGGGCCACCGCGTCCAGCGCATCCACGACGCGGAAGAGGTACTCCTCGGGCACCTGAGGGCCGCCCTGGGCCGTGAGGGCGTTGTTGAGGCGGGTGCCCTCCGGCAGCGGCTGGCCGCGGCGAATCTTCCCCGTCAGCCGGCCCCAGCCCAGCGGGCTCCACACCACCGCGCTCACCTTCTGATCCAACCCCAGCGGCATCAGCTCCCACTCGTACTCCCGGCCAACGAGCGAGTAGTACGCCTGGTGGGCCACGTAGCGCGCCAGGTTGTAGCGCTCCGACACGGCCAGTGACTTCATCAGGTGCCAGCCCGAGAAGTTCGAGCAGCCCACGTAGCGGACCTTGCCCGAGCGCACCAGGTCATCCAGCACGTTGAGCGTCTCCTCCACCGGCGTGACGGCGTCGAAGCCATGGAGCTGGAACAGGTCGATGTAGTCGGTGCCCAGGCGGCGCAGGCTCGCCTCGACGGACCTCAGCACGTGGTGGCGCGATGAGCCCACGTCATTGGGCCCCTTGCCCGCGCGGAAGGTCGCCTTGGTGGAGATGATGACCTGCTCGCGGCGGCCCTGAAGGGCCTTGCCCAGCAGCTCCTCGGCCAGCCCTTCCGAGTAGATGTCCGCCGAGTCGAACATGTTCAGCCCCGCCTCCAGGCAGATGCTGACCAGGCGCTGGGCCTCCGCCGCTCCGCTGGTGCCGAAGCCCTTGAAGAACTCGTTGCTGCCGCCGAAGGTGCCGGTGCCGAGACTGAGCACGGGGACCTTGAAACCCGAACCACCCAGCTGCCTGAACTCCATGTCGTGGACTCCTGCTGAGAAGACCGCCTGCGAGCGCCTTCGACTAACGGGCCGCCGCCCCCGGCACAAGGCCCGTGTGCCCGGCCCCCGTGGTAAGAGGGTCCCCTCCCACCTCCGGAGCGAACCTTGAGCGCACTCACGGGAAAGACGGCTCTCATCACGGGCGCTACCAACGGCATTGGACTCGAGACAGCGGTCGCGCTGGCGCGTCTGGGCGCGAACGTCATCCTCGTGGGACGGGATGAACGCCGCACGTCCGAGGCGGCGGGCCTCGTCCAGACACGCTCCGGCTCCTCCTCGGTGGCCTTCGAGCTGTGCGATCTGTCGTCGCTCGAGCAGGTGCGGCGCCTGGCGGAGCGCGTACGCACGCGCCACCCACCGCTGGATGTACTGGTGAACAACGCGGGCGGGGCCTTCCTGACACGCACGCTCACGTCCGAGGGCCGCGAGGCCACCTTCACCGTGAACCATCTGGCGCCCTACCTGCTCACCCGCCTGCTGCTGGAGCCACCCGCCCTGAGCCCGCGAGCGCGCATCATCACCGTGGCCTCCGAGGGCCACCGCCCCGGAACGCTGGACTTCGAGGACCTGGGCTTCGAGCGGGGCTACACGTCCTTGAAGGCGTACAACCGCTCGAAGCTGGCCAACGTCCTGTTCACGCGCGAGCTGGCCCGGAGGCTGGCGGGCACCGGCATCACGGCGAACTGCATGCATCCGGGCCAGGTCGCCACCGGCATCTGGAACAGCGCCTTCCCCCAGTGGCTGGGGCCGGTGCTCAGCGCCGCCAAGAAGCTGGTGATGATCACCGCGGAGCAGGCCGCCCAGCACATCGTCCATCTGGCCACGAGCCCCGAGGTGGCCGGACTCACGGGCGTCTACTTCGACAAGCGCCGCCCCAGTAAGCCCTCGCGCAAGGCCCAGGACGACGCGCTGGCCCGCAGGCTCTGGGAAGAGAGCGCGCGGCTGGTGGGCCTCGACGCCACGAGCGCGTAGGGCTACCGCAGCTCGCGGGTGGAGGCACGCGCGTTGCCGAACAGATCCCGCTGCTTCAGCTCCAGGGCACGGCCCCGGCGCTGGAAGGCGCCGCGGATGATCCGGGCGCGCGTCTCCGCGGGGTAATAGTCCGTGGGCTTCACCGCCTCGAAGGACTCGCGCGCGCGCAGGAAGTCGCAGAGGGAGTCCGGCCTGGCGCCCAGCTCCGCCAGGATGCGCCCGGCGAACCGGTCCGCCTTGGCCTCCTCCTCGCGGTAGATGGCGTCCAGCTTCGCCTTCGTCATCCCCCGGGGGTCCAGCTGCTCGGGCCAGGTCCACGGCTGGTGGCCGATCTCGTGCCCCAGCACCGCCACCATCAGATCGTCATCGTCCCCGTGGCGCTCCAGCAGCTCCACGCCGAAGGAGATCTCCCCATCCCGGGAGATGCACGCGTTCTCACCCTCGCACAGCTCCAGGGAGAGCTCCTTGCCCTGACGGCCAAGCAGCTCGGAGATCTGATCCTTCACGTACTCGAGCTTGCTCAGGCTCTTGCCCAGCTTCGGGTGCTTGCGGCGATCCACCCGCTTGGGCGGGCGCTTGCCGAACAGCAGCACGCTCATGGGGTGCGTGCCCGGCGGCGGGGTCCAGACCGTTTGCCCCCCGCCGAGTTGGGTGGAGGTTCCAATATTGCTGGAACTGATCTTCATGGGGCCCAGCATAACGAGGTGCGCGCTGCGCGGCAGCGGATGAGTATGCTCCCAGCCATGCCCCCCTCGCAGGACCCGCGTGACTCCATTCCCGACGTGCGCGACGGGCTCACCCGCGCTGAGCGCATCGTGCTCTACACCCTGCACAAGCTGGAGCAGGAGCGTGGCGGGCGCTCCGTGCCAACCGCCATGCTGTATGGGCACGTCGTCGAGCACATCAACCTGAGCCCCGACGAGTTCCAGGAGATCCTCGGGCGGCTCGTCGGCCGCCGGGTGCCCTGAAGCCCCCACTTCTACGGGGGTTCGGGTAAGTTCAAGAACTCGCATGCATAGAAGACAGATCTCGAGGCACCGCACGCTGTTGCTGGCAACCGTGGCTCTCTCGCTGCTCGCCGGGCCGCTACAAGCCCAGCCAGCGGCGCCAGCGTCCATTCCGCTTCCGGAGCACCCGCGCCCGGAGTTCATGCGGGAGCACTGGCAGAACCTGAATGGCAGCTGGCAGTTCCAGTTCGACCCCCAGAACAGCGGGGAGACGCAGGGCTGGCCACGCACGGGGCTGCCCTCCCCCCAGCGAATCGTAGTGCCCTTCTCCTGGGCGGCGCCGCTGTCGGGGGTGCGCGAGAACGCGGACATCGGCTGGTACGCACGCACCGTCCAGGTGCCCCCAGCCTGGCAGGGCCGGCGTGTCTTCCTGGTGGTCGGCGCCTCGGACTGGCACACCACGGCGTGGCTCGACGGCCAGCCGCTGGGCACCCATCAGGGCGGCTACACCCCCTTCGAGTTCGACCTGACGCCGCACCTCAAACCCGGGCAGGAGCACCGCCTGGTGCTGCGCGTGGACGACGCGCCGCGCACCTTCAAGCTGGAGGGAAAGCAGGGCTACGGCAACGCCCGGGGCATCTGGCAGACGCCCTTCCTGGAGGCGCGGGGCTCCGTCCCCCTCCAGGTGCTGCACTTCTCACCGGACCTCGACAAGGCGCAGGTGAAGGTGGAGGCGCGGCTGCTGGAGAAGGCGCCAGAGAACCTGACGCTGACGCTCGACTTCACCAACACCGACGTGCCCACGGTAACTCAGCGGGTGCCGCAAGGCGCCGATCAGGTGAGCTTCACCATTCCCCTCCCCAACCCGCGCCTCTGGTCGCTGGAGGATCCCTTCCTCTACGAGGTGCGGGCGCGCCTGGCGGGCCGCAAAGGTGCCGCGGACGAGGTGGGCAGCTACTTCGGGATGCGGAAGATCTCGGTGGTGGACCTGCCCGGGACGCAGATCCCGTACATCGCGCTGAACGGCAAGCCGGTCTACCTCCAGCTGGCGCTCGATCAGGCCTACCACCCGGAGGGGTATTACACCTTCCCCAGCGATGAGTTCACCCGCGACGAGGTGCTGCGAGCGAAGCAGATCGGCCTGAACGGGCTACGGGTGCACATCCAGGTCCCCCTGCCCCGCAAGCTCTACTGGGCTGACCGGCTCGGCATGCTGATCATGGCCGACGTGCCCAACTTCTGGGGCGAGCCCGAGCCGCGGGCCCGCCAGGACTGGGAGCACGCCCTGCGCAGGATGATCCAGCGCGACTACAACCACCCGTCCATCTTCTCCTGGATCATCTTCAACGAGACCTGGGGGCTGCGTCACAAGGAGGGCGAGAAGGAAGTGTACCGGCAGGAGACCAAGCAGTGGGTGGCGTCGATGTACCGGCTGACCAAGCAGCTGGATGCCACCCGCCTGGTGGAGGACAACTCCGTCTGTTGCAACGTGGGGCACACGGAGACGGACATCAACTCCTGGCACGACTACCTGCCGGGCTGGGAGTGGGAGCGTAAGCTTCAGGAGATCAGCGACAAGACCGCTCCGGGCTCCACCTGGAACTTCGAGCCGGGATGGCAGCAGGCGCGCCAGCCGAACATCAACAGCGAGTTCGGCAACGTGTGGGGCTACGAGGGCTCCACCGGCGACGTGGACTACACCTGGGACTACCACCTGGCGGTGAATGCCTTCCGGCGCCACCCCAAGATCGCCGGCTGGCTCTATACCGAGCACCACGACGTGATCAACGAGTGGAACGGCTACTGGCGCTACGACCGCTCCGAGAAGATCACCGGGCTGGAGGAGCTGGCCGAGGGCATGTCGCTGAGGGATCTGCATGCGCCCCTGTACCTGGCGGTGGGCCAGGAGCTGAGCCAGGCGGTGCGCCCCGGGCAGCAGGTGCAGGTGCCGCTGTACGCCTCGTTCCTGACGGGCAGCCAGGCGTATGGAGACACGCTGGTGATGCGCGCGGAGCTCTACGGCTGGAACAGCCTTGGGCAGAAGAAGAGCTATAGCCAGAGCCGCAAGAGCCTTCCCTACCGTCCGTGGATGGTGGGGCCGCTGGAGCCGCTCCAGGTCACCATGCCCGAGGAGCCGGCGGTGGCCGTGCTGGTGGTGCGGCTGGAGGACGCGACGGGCCAGGTGCTGCAGCGCAACTTCACCACCTTCGTGGTGGAGGGCGAGGCGCCGCGGGAGCTTCGCCTGGAGAGCGGGAAGCAGGCGCGCCTGGTGCGCATCGATCCGGCGAAGTTCACGAGCGCCAAGTGGTCGCGCAAGCAGTGGAACGTGCTGGACGGGCTCAAGGTGAACGGCGCTGGCTCGGGCTTCTTCGAGTACCGCGTGGCCTGGCCCAAAGGGGTGAAGCCGGCGGAGCTGGACGCAGTGACGCTGGTGGCGGAGGTGGGCGCCAAGCAGCTCTTTGGCAAGGACCGGGACGATGGCGCGAAGATGGAGGGCGATTACATGCGGGGGCTCGGCACCGCGGACCCCAGCCGCAACCCGAACGCCTACCCGATGACGGACGAGACGCCCTTCCCCAGCGCGGTGACGGTGCGCGTGAACGGGGTTCTCGCCGGGCAACAGCTGCTCCGGGACGATCCCGCCGACCACCGCGGCATCCTCTCCTGGCACTTCCAGAAGAGGGACCGGAAGCTGCGTGAGGCCGGCTCCTATGGCGAGCTGCTGCAGGTGGCCCTGCCTCGCGAGGCGCTCGAGAAGGCGGCGGCCACGGGCGAGCTGGTGCTCCGGCTGGAGGTGGACCCGGCCCTTCCCGGCGGCCTGGCCATTTACGGGAAGCGGTTTGGCCGCTATCCGCTCGATCCCACGCTGGTGTTCATCCACCGCTAACCACGAGGACGGACGCTTCAGGGCACGGGCGTGTACGTCACCTTGTAGTTCCTCACCTGGAACTGCGCGCCCTGCTGAAAGAGGCGCGAGTTGGGCAGGCTGTACTCATCGACGAACGAGGTGACGTTCGGCTCTCCCGCGGTGGGCTGGAAATAGAAGGACGGTGCGCGGTTCAGTCGCACCAGGCTGCTGCTGGCGCCCAACGAGGCATCCAGCAGCGTGAACAGCCCCATGCCGCAGTTGAGCTGGCGCATGGCCACCGTCTGCTCCGTGCCGCCGTGATCAATGGCCATCCACTGCCGGTCCAGGCGCCGGCCCAGCTGGCTCACCCGGAAGACCTCCACCCCGTTGAGCAGCCACCGCACCGTGCCCGCCGTCGGGTTGTAGGCGATCTTCGCGTTGTGCCAGTCATAGATGGACGTGCGCCATCCCACCGGGATCATGTACGTGAAGGCCGCGTAGTGATTGGCCGCCGTGCGCGCGAAGGGCAGCCGCTCGTAGAGCACGTAGATGCGCTTGTTGGTGAAGAAGAAGTCGAAGACCATCCCGGT
Organism: Myxococcaceae bacterium; assembly: GCA_035296065.1. Classification (GTDB taxonomy): domain Bacteria; phylum Myxococcota; class Myxococcia; order Myxococcales; family Myxococcaceae; genus DATHBR01. Next base: position 60,897 of record DATHBR010000069.1, read on the forward strand.
CTCGAAGTCGATCGTGTTCTGCGCGAACGCCGCCAGGCGCGGATCCTCCAGGGGATCCACCACCCGGGGAAACGGGCTGCGGGTCGTGCCGTACGTCCACCCGGTGATCGCCACCTCACACGCGAGCTCCTTGCCCGCGGTCGCATCGAAGCCCGCGATGCCCGTGGACGCCGCATGGTTCATATAGGCCAGCCATTTGACGTGGTCGTAGTGTCCGGGGGTCGCGCTGTCCGGCGGTACCGTGAGCGAGAAGACGGGATCTCCCGTCTCCGTCCCCCACCCCGGAGGCCACACGGCCATGCCTCCCGTCCCCATGTCCGACTGGGTGAGGCCGTCGTTGGCCACGAAGGCGCCGTCCTGGAAGTAGAACCACTTCGAGGTGGGGGTGCCCACCGAGAACGGCAGGGCGAAGTCATCCCAGAGCAGCGCCGTTCCGCTCGGCTTCGGGGCCGCGAGCGCGGTGCTCGCGGCGAGTAGGCCCCACATCCAAGCCACCGTTGCGGCGTGTGAGCTCTTCATCGGATCAACCCTCCCGGAAGCAAGCACCTAATTCTTGTTAAATTCAGATTACATGATTTGCCGCTTGTGGCATATTATTCCAGTTTAACTGCTCGAATCCGGGGGTGTGACTCCATGACGATGAGACTCCGGCAGTTGGCACTCGGGGCGTTGTTGCTAGGGTGGCTCACCCCCTGCGCGGTGCTGGCGCAAACAGGGGCGTACACCCTGTTCTGGGATGACTTCGCCACCGGCTTCACGGTGGATACCCCCGGAGCGAAGTGGAACCACTTCAGATATGGCTCCTTCGTGGCCGATGACGGGCTGGTGAGCGGCGGGCTCGGCTGGATATCGGTCTGGCCCAAGGGAACCAATCCCCGCTCAGGCAACCCGGCCTTCACGAAGACGGTGGCGCCCGATCCGATCAGCGGCCTGCCGGGGGCGTTGGATCACGTCAAGTGGCTGGTCTACATGAACCACACGTCCTCGCGCGGCTACCCGGGCTTCGACGCGCAGTGGAACTACGAGTTGTCGTGCAAGATGGGCCTCAGCGGCCAGACGTACGGCGTGAACAGGCACCCCTTCGGCACGAACGTGACGCTCCCCACGGAGGATGTGCGGCTGGCCTCGTTCGCGATGAACACCGTCGACTTCGAGAGCTTCATGGTGTTCGACTTCATGTTCACCAACAACCGCATCTACGCCATCTACGAGCGGCTGCCCTTCGGCAGAGCCACGATGGGCAACTACGCGGCGTTCACCTATGCCGTCCCGGTGCAGGCCTACACGCCGTGGGACTACTACAACACGAAGATCGCCTATGACCGGACGGCGGGCGTGGTGAAGTGGCTCATCAACGGGGTGGAGGTCTTCCGGGTGAGCAACATCGGCTACCGGCTGCCGGACCGCCAGTACATGCTCATCGATCACGGAGGCACCGAGCAGGCGGTGAGCATGAACCAGCTCAACTGCGGCATGGGCATGTTCACCCTGCTGGATGGGGCCTCGCCGTCCGGCGCGGGCCTGGTGCGGCTCACCAACACGCCGAGCTTCTACTTCCAGCCGCAGGTGGGCACCTCGCAGGCGCTCTGGTTCGCCGATGAGACCAGCCAGCAGAGCTCGCGCCTGTTCGGTCAGGGCGCGGAGTTCGACGTGGAGGAGATCGTCGTGAGGAGCGTCAAACTCTATTAGCTGCTGAAAGCTCGCGCGATGGCAAAGACCGGCTTCAGAGGGTGTGGCTTCGCAGTGCTGCTGGCGCTCGCGGCCTGCGTGGGAGAGGTGGAGCCGGGCGGGCGCGACGGCGGACTTCTCAGCGACGGTGGCGGTGACGTGCCGGGGTCCGACGGCGGCACGGGGAGCCCGGACGGTGGCTCGCCCCCGGATGGAGGAGACGGCGGCGGCGGCGGCGGCGACGGCGGCAACCCGAGCCTGCGCGGCGTCTTCGTCGCCATCGGCTACGCGGCCCGCACCACCATCTCCTGCGACGATGGCCGCACGTGGATCGCCAACCAGTCGGGGGACGACAACCTGCGTTGCTTCCAGCCGCAGCCCGATGGAGGCAACGGGGACTGCGATCACAAGTTCGAGCCTGGCCGCGGCATCACCTTTGGCAACGGAGCCTTCCTGGCGACCTTCGGCTGGGGCAACCCGGGGACGTTGCGGCGCTCGACGGATGGTGTGAGCTGGCAGGTCGTCCAGAGCGGCAAGACGTACGCCTCCTCGGCCTACGGCAATGGCCGCTTCGTGGCGATCAACAACGAGACGTCCGTGTCGGTGAACGGAGGAACGACGTGGACGAGCGTCTACACGCCCGCGAGCGCGAACGTCCGGCGCGGGGCGTTCGGCGGCAATGACGGCGGCGTCTTCGTGCTGGTGGCTGACGGCCCCTACGTCGCTCGGAGCGTGGACGGCCTCAACTGGACCGCCGCCACCACGCTGCCCTCGAGCTGCGGCCAGGACATCCAGTGGAGCGGTGGCATCGCCAGCGCCAACGGCGCGCTGGTGATGGTCGAAGGCAACGGCTACGCGTGCCGCTCCACGGACAATGGCGCGACGTGGGTGGGCGCCTCGATGGGCGGGGCCGTCACCGGCCGCCTGGTCCACACCGGCACGGTGTACCAGACGTACGGCAGGCTCCCCTCGGGCCAGAGCGTCCGGTTCCAGAGCGTCGATGGGCTCTCGTGGACGACGACGCCCCTGCAGCTGCGCGTGCGGAACGCGGACGGCACCGTGACGGTGAGCAACAACGGTCCGAGCCTCGGCCCGGTGGCGCGGTCCGGCTCGGGCACCTGGGTAGGCGTCAACGAGGGCTGGCAGGTGTGGTACGAGCAGCAGCGCTTCTACCGCAGCGACGACGGCGTCATCTGGGATCAGCTGGCCCCGGGCACCTTTACCCCCAGCCACCCGATGACGCACATCCTCTGGGCCGAGACGATGACTTCGGCCTGTCCTTAGAGCCTCGCGCCGAGGCTCACGGCACCCGCAGCTCCCTCACCGCCATCACCACCACCTCCACGTCATCCGGCAGCCGGGGCAGCACCAGCTCCTGCTTGGCGGACTCCAGCGGATCGGCGAGGAACGCGCGCTCCTGGGGGTTGAGGTGCTGGCTCAGGTTCTTCACCACCTCCAGCAGGCGCACATCCCTCAGCACCGCCGAGCACCGCAGCCAGGCATTCACCTGCTCCAGCGGCACCGAGAGCTGAGCCTCCTGGTGGTGCACCGCGCGCAGCGCGTTCTTCACCCGGTCCACCAGGTCCTCCCGCAGGCTCTGCGCCAGCTCCTCCCCCAGCTCCTCAGAGACGAGCATCCACTCGCGCAGCATGTCCCGCAGCCGGAAGTACGGCTGGTCCTGCTCCTCCAGCTCCGCCGCGCGCGGCGGCGAGCGCACCAATAGGTTTACCGTCGCGCGCAAGAGCACCCGGAGGATCTCCAGCTGCCCGCTCCACCGCCCCCCGCCAGGCCCGCGCCGCGGCTCCACCCGCTCCATCAGGGCCACCAGCAGCCGGGGATCCGTCGACAAGTCACAGTCCCGGGGGTTGAAGCGCGGTCCGCGCAGCGCCACCCAGGCCGCCTCCAGGCGCACCTCGAACACGGTGCTGGCGCTCCGGGCCCACGCCGTCGCCAGCGGCAGGGGCAGCCCCAGCAGGGCCTGCCTGCGCTGCTCGGGTGAGAGCTTCGCCAGCTTCTCCGCCACCTTGCGCAGCTTGATCTTGTCATCCACCGGCACGTGGTCGCGCAGGATGGGCGGGGCCGAGTACTCGATGCCGTCATGCGCCTCGAGCGCCAGCAGCCAGAGGTTGAAGGCCTTCTGGAACAGCGAGCGGCTCTGCGCCGCCCGGGCCACGTGCATGGCGTTGTACAGCGCCCGCCCCAGGTCCGCCTCGGTGGCGCACAGCGCGTCACTGTCCGCCGCGAGCAGCGCCTCCACCTGCGCCACCGCCCCCTGCACCGTGCGCTCCAGCCGCGCCACCAGGTGCACCTGCACGTCCAGCTCCTCGAAGGGCGGCACCGGCTTGCCGTGGCGCAGCAGGTACGCCGCGGCCTCGGCCCGCGAGCTGGGGTTGCGCGCCTCGTGGATGAGCCGGCGCATCAGCCGCGGCGCATCGCGGTGCCCGCCCAGGAAGTGCACCACCTCCTCTTCCTCGTCCAGCCCATAGAGGACCAGCACGTCGGCGGACGTCTGCATGATCCACTCGGGCAGGAAGTCCGTCTCCACCGGGATGCAGTGCAGCGCCAGGTCCTTCTCCGCCTGCGTAGCGAAGCGCTGGAACCAGCCCCAGAACAGCCGCTTGCCGCTCTCCCGGTCGTCCAGCAGCAGCAGCGACAGGAGCACCTTCCCCGCCCCCGTCTCGAAGAAAGACTGACGGATCTGCTCCGGAGCCCGGGTGCGCCGCAGGTGCGCGCACAGCGCGCTCATATAGTCTTCCCGCGACGGGTAGTGGTGGCGCGCCACCGGATCCTCGAGCAGCGGCTGCACGTTCACCTCGGGGCGCAGGCTGCCCAGCACGTGCGCCGCCTGCCGGTACTCGTGCTCCCACGAGGTGCCCCGCTGGCGGCGCGACCTTGCCGTGGGCGGGTGCGTCTCCAGCGCCAGCGCGAGCAGATCCGCCAGCTCTCCGGGGCGGGAGGGCTCCAGCCGCGCCGCGCCCCGCGCCAGCCGCACCAGCAGCGCCGGTGCGATGGGCTCGAGCAGCTCGCGCCAGAAGCCCTGCCAGTCCTCCAGCAGCGGCAGCAGCTCGGCGTCCATGCCCAGCTGGAGCATCAGCTCGAACATCCGCTGTGTCAGCGCGGTGATGTCATACGGCTGGGGGAACGGCCGGTCCGCTCGGGGCTCCAGGTCCTGGTGGCGGATCCACCGCTCCTGCCCGCTGAAGCCCTGAATCGTCTCCCACCGGATGGGCTGGCCCACGCGCAGCACGTCCCGGATCAGCTCGACCGCGGGAGCGTCCGCGCAGCGCTTCAGCTGAAGGTAGGCGCGCATCTCCCTCAGCAGCCTCGGGTCCTCCTCCGCGAACTCGGCCTGCTCGAGCAGGTCCGTGCGTCCATCCTCCAGCAGCACCTCCATGGCCCGCATACGCCCGCGGGGAGAGCGCACCAGCCGCTGGGCCGCATGGGCGCGCACCTCGGCCTGGGGGTGGGTGAGCCAGGAGCGCAGCAGCCCCTCGGGCACCTCGCTGCCCGAGCTGAGCTTCAGCAGCAGGGGCGCCACGGAGAGGTCCACCTGGGCGTCCTCCGCCAGCCGCTCCAGGAAGGAGCGCACGTGCGGGGTGGCGCCCCAGCCCAGCACCGCCTCCGCGCACTGCTTGCGCAGCTGCGCCCCCACCGAGTCCGTGGAGACCCCCTGCAGCAGCGTCTCGATGTCCTGACGGGAGAGCGTGGGGCCCTTCAGCAACCGGGGGATGATGACCGGGGCCTCTTCCGGGCTGCGCGCCAGCCGGCGCAGGGCCAGCCTGGGCTCTTCGACCAGGCGCGCCAGCATGCGCTCATCGAGCGCCGAGGCCGCGGGTCTCTCAGCGGAAACCATGATCTGTCCTCCTCGCGGCGGCACACGGGGGTTCAGCCGCGAGACACGGATGTGTCCATCAGGCACACGTCGAGTGGGCGTGATGGCAGTTCGAAAGTGGGAGACAACGCCGACAGCGGAGACCGCTCTTCAAGACGTTCGTGGATGGCCCCTACGGGCGCCGCTCCAGGTAGACGCGTTAGCGTCACTGAAAAGATAAAGCAGTCCTTCTCGGAGTGCAATCCCATCACCGCTGCGTGGAATTTCTTTGCATGACTTGCCGCCCCCAGGGCTCTTCAGGGCATGCACACTCTCTCATCCGTGGAAAGTTCAGTTCCCAACCCGGGAGGCATCCAGCTGCCGGTGGGCGACATCGACGCGGCCTTCATCAAGCGATTTCGCGAGCAGGTTCACGCGCTGGGGGCGGTGTGGATCTTCCTGGGGTGCCTGGGCGTCGGCGTGCTGCTCTTGCCCAGTGGCATCCAGGCCTCGATCTTCGCCGAGCCTGTGCCGTTGTATCTGGCGCTCTGTGTAGGAATGGGTGTCGCGCGGATCGCGCTGGGCACGTACTGCCTGGAGAAGCAGCCGTGGGCGTTGAAGGCCGGCCTGGTCTTCTCCTACGTCACGCTGGCGCTGGATATCGTGGGCTGGGTGACCTCGCTCGCTCGGAACCCGAACGGCACGATGTCCATCCTGGGCCTGATCTTCAGTGTGTACATCCTGCTGCAGTGCCGGCGGGTAAACGGGTGGGCGAAGCAGATGCAGCAGGCGGGCATCCCGCTGACCTTGCGCCCCAGCCGGTGAAAGGACCGTGAGCGCTCAGGGCGGCGCGAAAGAGGGCGCATCCGGCTCGGCCTGAAACAGGGGATGCTGTCCTTTCCGCATCGGCTGAGTAGGCTCCGCGTGACAGGGGCGACCGGGAAACCGGTGTCCGGGAGGAACTCCGATGCTGATCAGGCTCCTGGCGCTCACCGTCTCCATGATGACCACCGGGTGCACCAATACCGAGGCTGTCTCCGCCACCGCGTCCATCTGCCTTGATCAGTCGGAGCATGGTCTCGTGGTCATGGCCACAGACGGGGGAGATTGCTGCCAGGCGGCAGGCCGCGTCCGTCCACTCGCGGTGCTCGTCTCGAACCGCGCGGACGGTGGCTCAGGCTGTCAGGGGCAGCGCTGCGAGGTACTGGTCGTCCCGAACGCGGAGGGCATGTTCATTGAGTGCACCTCTCCGCGCTGGTCGATGACCCAAGGTGCCAGGGGGACTGAAGTGCTGGTGACTCTCGAGTGCGGTGCTCCCAGGCTCGCGGTTCATGGAACCGCGGTGCGATGCGCAATGGAGTTCCTGATTCCGTAGTGCCTGCTGAGAGTATGTGACGGTCGCCGGTGGCGTTTTCCGGCTGCACGTCATCTCAACCCGCACCGCGCACGGTCCTGAGGCCCCAGGACACGGGCCCACGGAGGCGGTGTTGCCCAGAGGCCACGGCCAGGAGTGGGCCATGGGCCGCACTCCCGCCGTGGAGCTACCCCGCCCCCGGAGGCCCGGACTGGGACTCAGTAGCTCACCACGCCGTAGTCGTTGAGCATGTTCGCATTCGGCTCGGCCTGCTGCAGCACGAACACCTTGTCCCCGGCGGAGTTGAAGAAGACGAAGCGCCCGTAGCCCTTGAAGCCGCGGCCACTGCGCACGAAGTGAGGCAGCGTCACCGTGGGCAGGGGCTCCAGGAAGTCCGAGGTGTAGAAGCGCAGCTGCATGGCCACATCCGGCATGTCGTTGAAGCTCACCCCGGGCACCAACGCCACCCGGCCCGCGGCGGCCGACTGGCTCAGGTGCTTGATGTACGAGGTGCCGCTGAGCGCGCCGCCGTACAGCATGTCCTGGGCCTGGGTCGCCCCCGGGCGGAACACCCGGCCGCAGCGGGTGAAGATGCGCGCCCCATCCTCGGAGAACCAGAGGTCTCCGCACATGGGGTAGTCCCCATGGTAGGGCGAGTCCCACGCCACCTGGGCCGTGCCATTGGCGGGGATGGTGTAGCGCTCGATGTCGCTGGGGGACAGCCCGTTGTTGGCTCCATACATGCGGGTGCCGTCCGGGTGCAGGCGCGCCAGGGTGCCCGCGCGGATGGAGGAGCCCGTGCTCTTCGTCGCGGCCCCGGTGCTCAGGTTGAGCGAGTGGATCTCCTCCCACTGGTCCACGCGCGGGAACGCGTAGGCAAAGCCGTTGCCCGCCAGCACCACATCGCCCACGTCGCAGGGCACCGCCCACGTCCTCACCAGCTGCGCGGTAGTCAGGTTCACATAGGAGATGTTGGCGTTGTGGCCCACCGCCGCGAACCTGCCGTCCGGCCCCACGCTCACCGCGGTGGGTACCGTGGGCAGCGCCACCGTGAGCTCCGTGTGGGCCACCGGATCATAGATGTAGAGCGCGTTGGGAGAGGTGCCCACCATGATGATGCGGTTGAGCGCCTTGCTGTACTCGGCATCCACCACGCCGTGGGCCAGCGGCTTGATGGGCCGGTAGGCGGTGACGGTGGCGCGGGCTGGCAGGCTGGTGGCCACCCCATCGCTCGCCACCAGGGTGAGCACGTACTGCCCCTCCACGTCGGGCACGAAGCTGGGGGCGAGGGTGTTGGCGCCCGTGAGGGTGGCGCTGCTGCCGGTGGGGCGGCTCTCGAAGCTCCACGCATAGGTGAGCGTGTCTCCATCCGCGTCGGAGGCCGCGCCCTGGAGGCTCACCTGGGCCGCGTTCTCCGTGGCGACCGTGGGAGTAGACGTGGTGGCCACCGGCCGGTTGTTGACCGCGGTGATAGTCACGCTCACGGCCGCGGAGGACACCCGGCCATCATTGACGGTCAGGCTGGCGACGTAGGCGCCCTCGACGTCCGTGGTGAAGGTGGGCTTGGACGCGGTCGCGTCGGACAGCACGGCGGCGCTGCCCGCCGGAGCGGTGAGCGACCACTGATAGGTCAGCGCGTGCCCATCCGGATCCGAGCTGCCGGTGCCGTCGAGCGTCACCAGCGCGCGGCGGGGCACCGAGCGCGCGGTGCCGGGGTTGGCCGTGGGCGCGCGGTTGCCGTTGACGCCCACGACGATGGTGACGGTGTCCGCCGCGCTCTGCTGGCAGCCGTCAGAGACGACGAGGCTCACCACATAGGAGCCATACCTGTCCGGGACGAAGGTGGGGTTGACCAGGGTGTCACCGGACAGCGTGGCCTGGCTGCCCGCGGGAAGAGCGACGAACATCCAGCGGAAGCTCTGGGGAACCGTGTCCCCTCCCCCGCTCCCGGTGAGCGTCACCGTTTGCAGCAGGTTGCCCAGCTGGTCAGGGCCCGCGTTGGCCACGGGCGCGGGGCCGGTGCACGGCTCCGGCTTGTCTTCGTCCGGATCGCAGGCGGTGATGGACAGCGTCAGAATCGTCAACGCGGCAAGGGTCAGGCGGCGTGCCAGCATGGAATCCCCCAAGGCAGGAAAATGGCGGCGATACCCTATCGCATCTGGGGTGCCGCATCACCGGTTGGCTTCTTGGACAGGCGCCGGAGATACCAGCCGTGATAGAGCCAGCGCCTCTTGCATCCATTGGCCCCAGGTACCCAGGTAGGCGCGTGGCGCGTGGAGGCCCTGCAGGGCCAGGGCGCCTACGGAGTCATCTACCGCGCCGTCAGCGTGGACCCGGAGCGCCCGGGGCCCGTGGCGCTCAAGGTGTCTCGCTCACCGTGGGATGTACGCTTTGGCCGCGAGGCGGAGTTGCTCTCACGCCTGAGCCTGCCGGGCGTTCCCCGGCTGCTGGACCGGGGCGTGGTGCGCCACCCTTCCGGGAATGAATACGCATTCCTCGTCATGGAGTGGGTCGAGGGCACGCCCCTGTACACCTGGGCCCAGCAGCACGAGGCCTCGTGCCAGGAGATGTGCCGGGTGCTGGCGCAACTGGCTCGCACCCTGGAAGCCCTGCATGCAGCGGGCGCCGTGCACCGCGACATCAAGGGCGACAACGTGTTGGTCCGATTGTCGGACAACTTCCCGGTGCTCATCGACTTCGGCTCCGGCCACTTTCAGGGGGCCTCACGGCTGACCTGGCAGTCGCTTCCTCCGGGCACTCCCGGGTACCTCTCGCACCAGGCCTGCCGGTTCGAGATCAGCCTGGGGCTTCGCCCCAACGGCTACTACCCGCCCTCGCCCGCGGATGACCTGTATGCCCTGGGCGTCACGGCCTACCGTCTCGTCATGGGCCAGTACCCGCCGCCCATGGACACGCAGGAGGACGAAGAGGGCTACTGGCACCTCATCCGTCCCGACCCCAGGCCTTCGCTGGAGAGCAACCCGCGGGTAGCGCCTGGCCTGAGGGAACTCATTCTCCGCTTGCTCTCGGAGGCTCCGGAGGCACGCGGCACGGCGGCCCAGGCAGCAGAAGCCCTGGAGGCCGCCGCCAATGAGCGAGTACCGCGGCGGCTGCGCCTCAAGCCTGCTCCACGGAAGCGGGCCTGGGAGCCCTGGCTGGCCCTCGCGGCGGTGGGAGCCGGCGCGGTGCTCCTGTGGAACGTGTCCCAGGGCCCGTGGCAGGCTTCAGGCGCTTACGCCCCGGACGCGGGCACTTCCACCGGGACGCAGGCGCCCACTGCGCCTGCCACGGACAAGAAGCCCGTTGCCCAGAACTCCCCTCCGGAGCCCCGCCCGGGGCAGCCCAGACCCGACGAGAAAGGCCAGTGCCCTGGCCCCAGGCAGGTGCCCATCAATGGAGGTTGCTGGTTGGAGTTGCTTCCCATGAGCGCCGAGGAGTGCGTGGCGAACAGCTACGTGCCCTTCCAGGGCAAGTGCTATGCCCCGGCCCTCGCGCCTCCCAAGAAGACTCAGCCCACCTCGAGCCCGGCGGAAGCACGCTGACAGCGGTTGCTTCCTCAGCCACTCCTCAGCACGCGCCATGTCCGGAAAGACATGTGCAGGATCGACCGTAGCTCCGGGCAGTTGGAGCTGCGTCATCCCGCCTGTGCAGCCAACTTTGACCGCCGTGAGCCGTTCGATCTCCACGAATTGCTGGGCATCTTGGGATGGAGGCGGCGGGAATCGAACCCGCGCCGGGCGGTGCGAAGCCGTCAGCAGCATCGCGCGCTTACCCGCCGCCCCGGGCTCCGAAGGTGGTCGCATGGGTTGAAGGGGGAGAACATCGACGCGGCGTCTTGCTGCGTGGGCGCGGTCATCGCCGCTCCCTCCCCTGGCCGCCCTATGCGCCACTCATAGGGTCCCGTAGATTCGAACGCTTCACGGCAGGAGCCCGCTCCCCGAGGTGCTTCGTGATGCGTTGTTCGCTGGTGCTGCTCTGCGTGGTCCTGGTTGGGTGTGGCGGCACTGCTCCAAGCGTTCGTCATGCCCCGGATGCGCAGAGGCGCTGTGTCTATGTCCCGTCTCGTGACGAGGCAGCCGGAGCCTGGAAGGAGGAGGTGCCCTCCGCTCGCGCGGGTGTACACGTGGTGCTTGTCGCGGCGACGGCGGGGGCTTCGCCCACGGCTCTCCCTGCCCCAAGTCCGGCCCCTGCCCTTGAAGGGCTGTCGGGTAAGGGGCTGGGGAACGGCGTTCCCCGGGGCGTGCTCAGGTTGGTGCCCGAAGGAGGCGCGGGCGCGGCGGTAGGGGCTGGCGGTCCTGCAGGGGAGGCGGTGGTGGTGGGGGGAGCGTTCGTCGCGGCCGTGGGCAGTGGGTTGCTGGTCTGCTTGACGGCTCGTGCGGCCCTGGAAGGGGAAAAGACCCCCATCGACATCGCAGACAGGTATTACGGCACACACTTCGGAGACGTGAAGGGGTGGGTTCAAGGTCAATACCCGGACGTGGCGCCTTCGCCCGCCGCAGCACCCAGACCGAAGCCCGACGAAAACTCCGGGAAAAAGCTGGGGCGCATCTATGTCACGTACACGAAGCTCAACAAGACGACTCACCGTCGTTACGCGGGGCGGACAAGCATGGTTGTCGACCTTGCTGAGTCGCTCGACCTGCAGGCCGCGCTGGCAGCTGCGAGGGTTGATAGATTCGATGTCGGGAGTGCTCTGGACTACAGCCGGAGATATGACGACGTCGCGTACTGGCGGATTCGCGGGAGAGAACAGCAGATGATTGATTCTCTCGGCGGGGCCCACAGTGACACCGGAGAACGTTATCGCACCGAGAATGCCGTGCGCGGCGTGGCGAAAGACAATCCGTTGGGGCATCGGTTCCACGCCGCCGCCACGGAGCTGTGGGGGCAACTTCACCCTTACACGGGACACTAAGAATGCCGCGAATCTTCAAGCCTGGCTCGTTCTTGAGAATACCTCTCGCCGACGGCACTTTCGGTTACGGCCGGGTACTCAAGTTGCCGCATGATGCCTATTACGATTACAGGACGGACACTCCGGACTCCGACCTGGATCGGATTGCTTCCAAACCCATCCTCTTCAGGGTCATGGTCCGCCATATGGAGGAGAGGACGTGGGAGCTCATCGGGTGGAGAGAGCTGGAGGAGCAGTTCTCTCAACCGATCGTCCATTTCACGCAGGACATCGGGAATTATCGCGACTGCACGATATTCGATACCTTGGGTAATTCGAGAAGTGCGAAGCCCCAGGAGTGTGTCGGGCTCGAGCACTCGGCTGTCTGGGAGGAGGAGAACGTCGAGGAACGCCTGCTCGACACCTTCATGGGGCGCCCCAACGCTTCGGTGGAAGACTTGAAGGTGCGCCTGAAATAGGCACGCTCATAGGAGCGGACCTGGCTCAAAGCGGCGGGTTGTTCTGAGTGGAGGCGGCGGGAATTGAACCCACGCCGGGCGGTGCGAAACCTCTAGCAGAGTCGCGCCTTTACCTCGTAACCGCCCAGAATGCTTGGGAGTCGATATCCCGCCGCGTCCCGTCTCGTCCCGTCCTGTTCTAGCCCGCTCCGCACGTTCCTGCGACCAGCACCACGTTAAGACACTCGGCCAGAGTTACTGCTGCTCCGAGCTTGTCCGCCACGGCGGCGCGGCCCTCCCCCGTGAACGCCTGGGAAGGATGGGCCAGGAGCCGCGCGCGGAGTTCGCCAGTTCGCTGCACAAGCGGCCCTCTCTTGCCGGCGCTCACAGGCTCGCGCTTGCACTCGGGAAAGCCGATGCAGGAGCCCCCGCGCCACGAAAATGGCCGCAGGGGTTCAACGGGTAGAACATCGTGGGGGCGTCTTGGTGCGGGGGCGTGATCATCAGAGCGAGCTCAGCCGAGAGTTACTCCCAGAGCACCTGCCACGCTGTGTCTCGCTCAGTCTTGATACACGCCGTTCACGAACCGGCAGTCACGCGTACCCTCAGGGTAGAGTTGGTCGACCTTGAGCCAAACTTCGCCGATCATGCTCTGCACCTTGGCGATGGGACGGCGCACCTCGATCACGAGGCCGCAATGGGTGTCGCTGCCGACCGCCAGGCTACTGCGGAACTTGGTGGCTTCGCGTGCGGCTGCAATCGCAGGATCGGGCCGCTTGTAATTGGACACGCGCGGCACGCCCGACTCGAGCGTATCGGCATAATATTGCAGGAGCCCCTTGTCGTCCCAACTCTCCGCCAGGGCGTTCTTGACCGCGCTGCGCGCGATGTCGTCGCGGCAGTCACTCTGTGCGCGCTCCGCCTTCTCCTCGTCTGAATCGGTCAGCGATATCTCGCGCGTGACACTCCACCACGTCCCGGGGAAGCGCGGGTTGCGCTCCTCAGGCGCAGTGGCTGCCACGCCTACGAGCGCCACGCATACCGCTTGTTGCTCGAAGGTGTAGGAGCGAGTGAGCACCACCCACTGGAGCTTTCGGTAGTCGAAAGCGGCGCGGAACTCGGACGGAATCGCCTCGAACACAAGGTTCTTGCCCTCTTCCGAAAGCTGCGAACTGTAGACGCGCACCGTCTTGGGGTCGGCGGGCGCACTCTTCACCTTGCCTTGGTCTCGCGTCTTCTCGATGCCCTCCAGCAGGTTGGCGAGAGGAGCTTGCACGAACTTCAACGCCGCACTCATCAGGGCTTGAGACATGCAAGAGTTGATTTGCTCGTCATTGAGCGTCCCGAGCGTATTCGAGAGAGTAGCGCCGCTGTAGGTGATGGATGGGACGCGGGCCATGCGCCCCGCGGGCGCTGCCTCCGTGAGGCCGATGATAGCAAAGCAGTAGTTCGAGCCCTTACTCAGCGAGGCCTTCATCGTCAGCACCCAGATTGCGTCTTTCGTCGAGCGCAGGTGGCTCTTGACCTCGTCGGTGAGTTGCTTTTCGAAGAAGTCCTGAAGCGTCGCCTCCGAGAAATACTTGGACGGCCGCTCGATGCGGAGCTTCGATGACGCTCCAGCATCCTCGGCTCGCGCCGGCGCTGCGACGAGCGCGAGCGCCGCGCACGCTACCGCCCAACGCACCGACTGCCGCCAAGAGCTGTGCTGCCACGAACCACACTCTGCCACTGCTCGTTGTCTCCACATCGCCTCACCTCTATTCCTGCCGCCTATCACGATGGTCTGCACGCTCGGCGGAGAGCGATGCGCCCGGAAGCGAATTCCGAGCCAAGGCTTACTGCGACCAGTCGTGCCGTACAAGTGAGCACCGGCCTTGCGCGTCTGCTTCAGCCGGTAGGGTGATCGCGCAGGCTCCGCGCGTGAAGCTGTTCGGCAAACTGCCCAAGCCCACCTTCGATTTCCTCACCTTCGAGGAAGGTGTGACCAACACGGATGGAGGACGCCGCTAACCATCCGTAAAGACGTACTAAACAAGTGGCGGCGGCGGCAATCGAACCCGCGTCGGGCGGTGCGAAGCCGTCAGCAGCATCGCGCGCTTACCTCGTAACCGCCGTCGCGCTCGAGCCACATCTTCCGCGGTTTCCGTACGCGCCGAAGAATGACTCAAAGAAATTCCGAATCGCTTCGCTTCCCCACGTCCCTGGCGGCAGCTCGTCCCGATTCAGGCCCTGCGTACGGCGTGAACTTCTCCAGCCGGATCATTGGCTCCAATCCTGGGCGGTCTTGTACGAGCGGCGAAAGGAACCCGGCGCGGTGCTCGGCCAGGCGCTGATCCTCGAACTCCGTGCGTCGGCACGCCATGCCAGCCGGGCCTACCCCTCAATCGGCGCAATTCCGGACGTGGTATCCTCGCGGGACTCTTCAGCGGAGTACCTCGATGGCACGCTGTCAGAACTCGCACTGCCCCGGGCCCAAGCGGCCCAACTTCATCCCTGATCAGACCGGACCCTATTGCATGTACTGCGGCCGCAAGCTGCAGGCGCCGCCACCGCCGCTGTTCGTCATGCGGCGTGATCAGGACCAGCCCAAGAACTCCTTCGAGGCCGCGTTCCGGGCGTATCAGCGAGCCAACCCCTCCCTGCGTACCCCCATCGGGCGCGAGATCGGCTCGCTGGACGTGTACCCGCTGATCCTGAAGGAGCTGAAGGAAGCCTTCGCCCGCGCCAAGCGGGACTTCATCCTCTATGGCAGCGCCGCGCTGTGGCTGGAGGGCTGCCCGCGCCCGGACAACAGCCCCACGCAGACCATCAAGGACCTGGACATGGGCACCCTCGCGACCGACGTCAAGTCGACCGAGCAGGCCATCCTCGAGCTGGTTCGAGGCACGATCGCGGGCTCGGTGGTCGACTGGGGCAACCCCAACCACGTCTTCACGTCCAATCAAGGCACCATGGAGTTCGTGGCCGCGGACGATCTGGTGCAGTTCTCCTTCAGCCTCCAGAACCCCAGCGGCTGGGTGACTCTCCGGGAGATGGCTGAGCTCCGCCGGTTACCAGGCACGAGCACGTCGATCATGGCGACCGGGCTGCGCTACATCTCCGCGGGCCTGTGCGGCGATGACAGCATGTTCGCCCGGACCCTCTTCCGCAGCGACAAGACGCGCAAGATCCTCACCTACACCTGCCTGTGCCTCGGCTACGGGACGCTCAAGTCAAAGAACATCGTGAATGAGCTGGTGATGCGCTTCGCCGAGGCCGAGTGGAAGGAGATGAAGGCCCAGCTCAGCAACATCAGCGTCGACCGGCACGACAAGTCCCACACGGAGTTCTTCAACGACACCAAGCCGTTGGTCGACAAGCTGGATGCGATCAAGGCGTTCCGGACCCAGCCGAAGTTGTCGGAGCAACAGCGGCGGGTGGAGGAGGAACTGGCCCAGGCGCTGGAAGCCATCGCGCAGGCCCGGCTGAGCCGGCAGCGGCGCCAGGAGCTCATCACCGAAAAGATGAAGGGCGTGAGCCCCACCCTGGAACCGCGTCAGCTCAAGGCCCTGCAGGCCAAGGCCGCCAAGGAGGTGCGCGAGGAGTCCGATGATTCCTCGTACGAGCTCGCGTGCGATCTGCTGATCGCGGACGCGATCCGCATCTGGGAAGGCGAGGTGGGCACGGGCATCCTGGTCTTCCTGTTGGACCAGCTCACCGTCGTGCACTCCATCATCACGGGGTGCAAGTGGATCAGCCAGAGCCACCGTGCCACGCTCCTGGAAGGGTACGCGCAGCTCCAGTGGTTCGTGCTGCGCGAGATCGATCAGCGGCTGGAGACCGGTAACAAGGCTCGCCCGAAGCCGGTTCCGACTCCCCAGATCCAGCCCCAGGTCCAGCTCCAGCCCCAGGTGCTCCCGCAGCCGCAGGTCACTCAAGTCACCCTGCGCGTCGGCGAGCCGGTCCGGATTGGCTACCACCTGCACTACGACGTGGTCGGCCGCATCACGGCCATCGGAGGCACCCCGCAGCGGCGGCAGGTGACGGTTCGGGTCGAGCAGTGCTACGCGCCCGGAAGCACGACGCCGGTGCGCACCGACCACACCGCCATCGTGCTCAATCAGGAGATGACCTGGGACGTCACGCCGCGTCTGTTCTCGCCGCTCTGATACCGCTCGGGACTGGGCGCGGTGCTAGCATCGCCCGCGCGGGCGCCCCTCGCGTGGGCGCTCTGGCACAGGAGAGGGAACGCTCATGTCGTGGCTCGACACGTTGGAGAAAGTCCGGACCCGGGACTTCAGCAAGGTGTCCTCCGAGGAGCGGGACAAGACCGCCCGGGACGTCATCAACCTGTGCTCGTACGCCGTGGCCGTGGTGTCCATCTCGCCCATCCCGCTGTCGGACCTGGTGCTGATGCTGCCCATCCAGTCCGGCATGGTGGTGACGGTGGGCCACATCTATGGCCGGAAGGTGGATCAGGCCTCGGCCAAGGATCTGATCATCGAGCTGGGGACCACCGCCGGGGTGGGCATTCTCGCCCGGCAGGGCATCAAGGCGCTGGTGCCTGTCTTCGGCGCCGTGCTCACCATCGCTCCGGCCTTCGCGTTCAACTGGGCCATGGGGCGCGCGGCGATGGAGTACTTCAAGCACCCCGGCATGAGCCGCGAAGTCATGAAGGAGGTCTTCAAGCAGGCGCAGACCGAGGCCAAGTCCCACTTCTCCAAGGACGCGTTCGACCGCTTCCGCAAGCAGAACGAGCAGGACATCCACGCGGTGGCCAAAGCGCCTCAAGCCGTCGAGGAGGAGCCCCAGGAGGAGGAGGAGCAGGAGGAGGAGGCCCCCGCGCCCAAGAAGAAGACCCTGGGCAAGAAGGCCGCCGCCGCTCAGAAGGCTCCCGCCAAGAAGGCCGCCGCCAAGAAGGCTCCCGCCAAGAAGGCCGCCGCCAAGAAGGCCGCCGTCGAGCAGGAGGAGGCCTCGGAGGATGAGCCGCTCACCGTGCGCGGGCTCATCGAGCAGGAGCTGCCCCGGCGCATCAAGGCCAAGGGCAAGGCGGCCCGGAACTTCAAGGCCGTCATCCACCTGGACATCAGCGGTGATGAAGGTGGCCGCTGGACGGTGGACCTCACCAAGCCCGAGCGCTGGGTGACGTGGGGGCTCAAGGGCAACCCCACCGTGACGGTGCGCTGCGGGGACGAGGATCTGCTGCTCATCGCCACGGGCAAGAAGGACCCGAAGATGGCCGCCTTCACCGGGGCCCTGGTCTTCGAGCCGCTCGATCTGCAGCTCGCCGAGCAGATCGGTCAGCTCCTGACTTAGTCGTCCCTCAGCAGCTCGCCGAAGGACTTCACGGAGGCCCGGTTGCGAGCCTCCTCGGCCGCGCGCTTGGCGTCGCGCGTCTCACGCTGTTGCGTCCGCGCCAGCTCCCCGCTGGAGATGAAGCGGCCGATGGCCTCCAGCTCGTTCGCATCCAGCCAGTGGCCGTGGAGCCTGCACTCGTCCACCATGATGCCCGAGGCGCGAGCGTAGTTGCGCCGCTGCATGAGCTGGTCGCACTCGGGGCAGCGCCGGTAGACGACGACGTCGGTGGGCGCCTGCATCGGAGGAGGCAGCGGGGCCGGAGCCTCCCCGGGCTTGCGCTCCCGGGAGGCGTACTGCACCAGGTGCGCGAAGTGCGCCGCGGGGATGAAGAGCCCATGGCATTGCGTGCACTCCTCCACCACGGCGCTGCTCAGCCGGCGCTCGAAGAGCGGCACGGCGCACACCGGGCAGGAATGGCTGGTGAGCGTGGCGGCCCCCACCTGCTCGGCCGAGAGCGCCACGCCGCAGCTGCAACAGAACTGACACCGGCTGGGGTTGGCCGCGAAGCACTCGGGGCACAGCAGGCGCATCGCACGCGCATCGCGCTCCACGTTGCCACCGCAGAAGCCGCACGCCAGCGTGCCCTCCGCGAGCGGCCCGCCGCACGCGCCGCAGCGCTCGATGGGGCGTTGCACCTGCTTGGGCGCGTTCACCTTCACCAGGTGCCCACAGCGGCAGCGCAGGGAGGGCTGCGCATAGCCCGTGACGTCGTACTGCGCGTGGCAGCTGTCGCACGCGATCAGGTGGATGAGCGACTCGGTGCGCGGGACGGGCGTGGGCGCGGGCGCCTCTGGGCTTCCCGAGAGATCCTTCGCGTGCCGGGCCACCGTCTCCGCGGCGGTACCGACGAGCTGCGCAACCTGGGAGATGATCCATTTCATGACGGGCCTCATCTTCGCACGGATGGGCCTGATCCGCTTTCACCCCGGGTTCAGCTCACTCTGGGGCTCCGAGGGAGCGAGGTTGGTCTGCGCCGGCGAGCCCGGGCCCCCGGCGCGCGGCAGTGGCAAGGTGCTCTGGCTCACTCAGGGTAGATGATCGCGCCGTCAGGCTGACGGTCCGACAGGTACGGCTTGCCGCGGATCGTCGCCGACGAGATGGCGTGCGCCATGATGCAGGAGGAGACCCAGCTCGCCCCGATGGCGTGGTTCCTCACCTTCGTCCTGCTGCAGTAGACCTGGTCCGTCGTCGTCTTGAAGCACTGATAGGCAGGGTAGCTCATGGATCCTCTCCTTAACGGGATCAGGTGAGACGGCCAGCATACCTGTTCACTCAGGGTGCGCTGAAAGGCGCCTGACCAGTATTCTGGCGCCCTACTCGAGGAGAAGCGCATGAGAATCTCGCTGGGAGTCCTTCTGCTCATCCTGGGCACGGGCTGTGCCCACTCCCCAGGAAAAGCATCGGCCGCAAGCGGAGCCACACCGTCGGAGCAGGCCGAGCAGTCTTACAAGGCGCTGAACTTCCCCGCCTGCGCCGAGCAGTTCCGCCAGGCCGCCGAGAGCGCCCCCGAGGGTGAGGAGCGCGCCGAGTCCCTCTACCGGGCCGCGGGGTGCGCCGCGCTGGCGGGCCAGCACTCGCAGGCGCTCGCGCTGCTGAAGCGCTCCGTCCAGAGCGGCTACTATGATCCGGACCACGTGCGCTTCAACCCGGAGCTCACCTCGCTGCACTCACAGGCCGGCTGGCAGGAGGTGCTCGACGGCGCCCAGGCCAACCGCGCCAAGGCCCCCAACCCGCCCATGCCCGTCGCCGTGCTCACCGGCATCGACGTGTATGGCTCACGCCGCGTGGACGCCGAGGTGGTGCGCCGCGCGCTCGGGCTCAAGGTGGGCAAGCCCATCGTGCCCAGCCGGGCCATCTACAGCCAGCAGGAGGAGGCGCTTCGCAAGCAGCACTCGCTGGCCTTCGCCCGGGTGTCCTTCATCTACTTCTTCGAGGGTGAGGCTCAGGGCCGCGCCTTCATCACCGTGGATCTCGTGGATGCCGAGGACGCCCACCGGCTGCGCTTCCTGCCCGCCCCCACCGGGAGCCTCGAGGATCCCGAGGGCCTCATCGCCCAGTGGCAGGAGTATGAGGACAAGAGCTTCCAGCTCATGCAGCAGGGAAAGCTCGATCAGGAGAAGCCCGCCGAGTGCCGCGTGGCCCACTGCATCCTGGGCTTCAGCCACCCGGAGCTGGCGCCCTACGAGCCGCGCTTCGTCGAGAAGGTGCCGCGCGTGCAGGACGCGCTGACGCGGGTGCTGCGCGAGGACTCCAACCGCGACAAGCGCGCGACCGCGGCCTTCCTGCTGGCCTATGCCGCCACGCCCGAGCAGCTCGTCGCGCGGCTGGTGCCCTCCATCCGCGATCCCGACGGCCTGGTGCGCAACAACGTGCTGCGCGTGCTGCTCGCCACCCAGAGGCAGGCGGACCACCCGTTGGTGGAGGTGGCCACCGCCGTGGATGCCCTCTCCCTGCCGGAGACCACGGACCGCAACAAGTCCCTCTACCTGCTGAAGATGCTGCTGGAGGACCTGAAGCCCGAGGCGCTTCAGGCCCAGCGGACGCCGCTCATCCGCCAGTTGGGCTCGCAGCTGGTGAGCATGGCCGCGCTCCAGCAGCCCATCATTCGAGACCCGGCGATCGACGTGCTCAAGCTGCTGTCGGGAGAGAACCATCAGACTCCCGAGCAGTGGAAGGCCTGGCTCTCTCGCCAGGGCAGCTGACACGGGCCCTACCGGGGGCCCTGCTCAGCGGCCTGCACCCAGAGCCTCCGGGCCACCCGGGCCGCCATCGGCCGGGGGCGCGCGAAGTAGAGGCCCCTTCATCCTCCCGGTGACAGGTGCACACGTGGCCCATCGTGGGGCCCGCGGTGAAGCGGCTCGAGCCTCCCGACGAAGGCGCCGCCGCCCGCGAGGCCAAGGCGCGGCGCATGAAGGCCATGCTGAGAAACGGCGGGCTGAACAACACCTACCAGTAGCCTTCTGCATTCCACTACCGTGGCGGCCATTGCCGCTGAGCCCCAGGAGTGGACCATGAAGGCTGTTGCCCTGAAGCGCTATCTGCCCATCGCCGATCCGGAAGCCCTGTTGGATGTGGAGCTGCCGGATCCGCGGCCCGAGGGGCATGACCTGCTGGTGCGCGTGCACGCCGTCTCCGTCAACCCGGTGGACACCAAGGTCCGCTCTCCCAAGGAGAAGACCGAGGCTCCGCCGCGGGTGCTGGGCTGGGACGCCGCGGGCGTGGTGGAGGCCGTGGGGCCGGACGTCACCCTGTTCCGGCCCGGGGACGCCATCTTCTACGCGGGCAGCATCACGCGCCCCGGCTGCGACAGCGAGCTGCACCTGGTGGACGAGCGCATCGTGGGGCGCAAGCCCCGCTCGCTCGACTTCGCCCAGGCGGCCGCCATGCCCCTCACCGCCCTCACCGCCCATGAGGCCC
Source organism: Myxococcaceae bacterium (assembly GCA_035296065.1). Classification (GTDB taxonomy): domain Bacteria; phylum Myxococcota; class Myxococcia; order Myxococcales; family Myxococcaceae; genus DATHBR01. Next base: position 81,836 of record DATHBR010000069.1, read on the forward strand.
TCTTCGATCGCATGAGCATCGATCTCGGAGGCCGCCACAAGGGCCGCTCCCTGCTGATCATCAACGGCGCGGGCGGTGTCGGGTCCATCGCCATTCAGCTGGCGAAGCTGGCGGGGCTGCACGTCATCGCCACCGCCTCGCGCCCCGAGTCCCAGGCCTGGTGCCGCACCATGGGCGCCAACCACGTCATCAACCACCGCGAGGATCTCGCCCAGCAGCTGCGCACGGTGGGAAGCCCCGAGGTCGACTACATCTTCAACACCGTCAACACGGGGGCCTACTGGACGGTGATGGGAGACGTCATCAAGCCGTTCGGGCGCATGGCTTCCATCGTCGAGACGAAGGAGCCGGTGGACCTGGGGCGGCTGATGCGCAAGAGCGTGAGCTTCTCGTGGGAGCTGATGTTCACCCGCGCCATCTTCCAGACGCAGGACATGCTCGAGCAGCACCGCATCCTCACCCAGGTGTCCGAGCTGCTGGACGCTGGGCGCCTGCGCACCACATTGACGGAGAAGCTCTCACCCATCTCCGCCGCCACCCTGCGCGCGGCCCACACCAAGCTCGAGTCCGGGACGATGGTGGGCAAGCTGGCCCTGGAGGGCTGGGGCTGATCACCCCTTCTGGGAGGCCCCAGCGCCCTGATAAGCTGGGTATACATGATTCGTACCCCCTTCTCCTCCCGTGGCCCCAGGCTGCTCGGCCTGCTGCTGGGGCTCGGGCTCGCGCCGCTGCTGGGCGCCTGCCCTGGCCACCTGGAGGATCCGGAGCGCTTCACCAGTTGCATGGATGTGGAGCGCGAGCTGCTCGCGCCCCGCTGCGCCACCTCGGGCTGTCACGCCTCGGCCACCCCCGCGGCCAACCTGGACCTGGCCTCGCCCGGCCTCGCGGCCCGGCTCGCCTCGGCCACCAGCACCTGTGAGGGCCGGCCGCAAACCCTCAACATGCAGGACAAGGTGCTGCCCTCGCCCACGTGTGGCTCGTCCATGCCGCTGGGAGGCACCCCGCTCAACACCCGGGAGCAGGAGTGCCTGGCGCTGTATCTGCAGCGCATCGAAGCGGGGAGCTCGCCATGAGGCCCCTGCTCCTGCTCACGGCGCTGCTGCTGGCCTCGGCCGCGCTGGCCGCTCCTTCCAAGTCCCGGCTCCTCGTGGATGCCCCCGCCCCCCTGCGCACCACGCTGAGCAAGGAGCTGCGCGGCAAGTGGACGGTGGTGCCCGCCAAGCCCGCCCTCCGCGCCGAGCCCGTCGCCGGAGAGGTGCAGCGCGCCTGCTCCCGCGCTCGCGCCGAAGCCGCCGTGACGGCGCGCCTCCAGCCCTCGGGCACCTGGAGCCTGCTCGTGTTCGCCTGCTCCGACGGGCAGCCGCAGGAGAGCTTCTCCCTGCCCCAGGGCAAGAAGCGCCAGCCCCCGCGGAAGCTTCCCCGCGCCGTGCTGTCCCCCCTGCTCGCCGCGCTCGAGAAGGCCGCCGCCGCCGAGCCCGCGCCCGCTTCGCCGCCCGAAGCTCCGCCGGAGCCTCCTGCCCAGGCCGAGGCGAGCCCCGCTCCCGCCCCCGCGCCCATCGCGGAGGCCTCGCCCCCCGCCCCCGCCGTGGACGCGCCCAGCAGCTCCGCTCCCCGTGCCCCGCTCCCCACCGCCGAGGCGCCTGACACTCCAGACGTCGACGCCGCGCCCCTGCCGGTGGCGCTGCGCCTGAGCGTGGGGGGGCGCGCCTTCTCGCGCCGCTTCTACTTCACGGATGATCTCTTCGGCGCCCTGGGCGGCTACCGGCTGCGCCTGGCCCCCTCCGCCCTGCTGGACGCCGAGTGGTACCCCGCCGCGCACTTCACCTCGGGCCCCGCCTCCGCCGTGGGGCTCGCCCTGGGCGCCGAGTACGCCCTGGGCCTGTCCTCCCAGGCGCCGGATGGCACCACCCACTCCACCCGCGTCCAGCGCCTGCGCGCCGCGCTCCAGGTGCGCTTCCAGCCGGGCGCTGTGGAGCTCACCCCCTTCGCCGGGTTCGTCTGGCAGGCCTTCGCCGTGAATGACATTCCCGGCCTGCCCCTGCCCGACGTGGACGTGCGCGGCCTGCGCGCGGGCCTGTCCACTCGCGCCCGGCTCTCGGGCCCGCTGGGCCTCACCGCGCACGTGGCCGGCATCTACCCCCTGTCCACCGGGGAGATTGGCTCCTCCGAGTGGTTTCCCCGCATGGCCACCGGCGGGATGGATGCCTCCGCGGGCCTCACCTTCGCCCTCCAGCGCTCGCTCGAGCTGCGGCTGGCCGGCGAGTACTCCCGTCTGTGGTCCACCATGAACCCCGAGCCCGGCGATGCCTTCATCGCCGGTGGCGCGCTCGACTTCTCCTGGGGCGCCAACCTCGCCATCACCTTCACGCTGTAGCGCCCGTTGCTCCGGAGCCCTCCATGCGCATTCTGCCTCCCCTCCTCGCCTGCGGCCTGCTGATGGCCTGTCAGGGCTCCATCGTGGGCCCGCCTCAGCAGCAGCCGCCACCTGGCAACGGCCCTGCCACGCGCCAGAGCCAGTTCACCTGTAACGCCGCCGCCGTGCCCGAGGAGCTGCCCCTGCGCCGGCTCTCTAACGCCCAGTACCGCAACATGGTGACGGACCTCGTTACCTCCTCCGTGCCGGTGGACGCCGCCACGGTGCTGCAGGCGGTGCGGCCCGCGCTGGAGCAGCTGCCCAGGGACTTGCGCGTCACCGCCCCGGGCAACACCCACGGCGGCTTCACCCGGCTGGACCAGACGCTGCAGCAGTCCTTCGTGGATGCCTCGTACCAGGTGGCCGTGGACGTGGGCCGCCAGCTCACCCTCTCCTCCACCCGCCTGGGCAGCCTGATGGGCGCGTGCGCCACGGACGGCTCCACCGCCAATGACGCCGCGTGCCTGGAGAGCTTCGTGCACCGCTTCGGCCTGCGCGCCCTGCGCCGCCCCGTGCCCCCCGAGGAGGTGGCCGCCTTCACCTCCGTGGCCGGCTCCACCCCCGTGGATCCCGCCGCCGTGGCGGACGTGGTGGCCCTGATGCTCACCTCGCCCTATTTCCTGTACCACGTGGAGCACGGCGCCCCGGTGGCCGGCGAGGACTCGCGGCTGGACGCGTACGAGCTGGCCTCGCGCCTGTCCTTCCACTTCTGGCAGACGGGGCCGGACGAGGCCCTGCTCGCGGCGGCCGCCAGCGGCGCCCTGCACACCGAGGAGGGCTACACCCAGCAGGTGCGCCGCGTCTTCGATGATCCGCGCACCGCCGCCACCCTGGATGGCTTCTTCAACGAGTGGTGGCGCCTGCACGAGCTGGATCGCCTGGACTCGCGGCTGGGAGATCCGCTCTTCGACGCCTTCGTGGGCGCGGACAGGCCCACCCCCGAGCTCCACACGCGCATGACGCGCGAGGTGCTGGACATGGCGCGCTATGTGACGGCCCGGGGAGACCCGGTGGCCGCGCTGCTCACCAGCCGCAAGAGCTTCGCCCGCACCGAGGACCTGGCCCGCGTCTACGGCATGCCCGTGTGGAGCGGCCAGGGCGAGCCGCCTGACTTCACGGACGCGCGGCGGGTGGGCCTGCTCACCCGCGCGGCCCTGCTGGCCAGCGGCAGCGCCAACACGCGGCCGGTGATGAAGGGCTTCCGCGCTCGCAACGCGCTGCTGTGTGACACGGTGCCGCCGCCGCCGGACAACGCCGCGGCCAACAACCCCATCAACCTCTCGCCCACCTCCACCACGCGAGAGGTGGTGGAGGCCATCACCCAGCGGCCGGGCACCGCCTGCGCCGGCTGCCACACCACGCTGCTCAACCCCATGGGCTTCGCCACCGAGAACTTCGATGCCCTGGGGCGCGCCCGCACCCACCAGGCGCTCTTCAGCCCCCAGGGAGAGCGGCTGGGTGAGCGCTCCGTGGACACCACCAGCGTGCCGCAGGTCAGCCCGGGGGACACGCGCCCCTCGCAGGGCGCCGAGGACGTGACGCGCCTCATCGTGGAGAGCGGCCGCTTCGAGAGCTGCCTGGCCCGGCAGTACTTCCGCTTCAGCTTCGGCCGGATGGAGGACCCCGCCACGGATGGCTGTGCCCTGTCCGCCCTGGAGTCCGCCGCGCAGTCCGGAGCCTCACTGGCCGACGTGCTGCGCCTGTCCGCGCTTCGCCCCGAGTTCCGCCGCCGCACCTTCCGCTGAAATGGAGAACACCGACATGAAGACGCCCCAGCTCAATCGGCGCCAGGTGCTGCGAGGAATCGGTGGCTTCACGCTCGCCCTGCCCCTGCTGCCCTCCCTGCTCACTCCCAGCGAGGCGAAGGCCCAGGCCGCCGCGCCCGCCAAGCGCTTCATCCAGTTCTGCACCGACCATGGAGGCGTCTGGGGCTCGAACATGTTCCCGGCGGACCCTTCCGCGCAGACGCAGCAGTACGCCGGGCGCACCATCCGCCGCGGGCCGCTGAGCCTCGAGGTGGCCTCGGGCCGGGCGCGGCTCTCGCCGGTGCTCTCCGCCTCCTCCACCGCGCTCACCAGCGGGCTGGTGGCGAAGATGAACGTGCTCCGGGGCGTGGACATCCCCTTCTACATCGCCCACCACACCGGCGGGCACCTGGGCAACTACGCGCGCAATGACGGCAACGGCGGAGACGGCGCCCACGTGGCCCAGTTCCCCCGCCGCACCATTGATCAGGTGATGGCCTGGAGCCCCTCCTTCTACTCGAGCCTGAGCGGCGTGCGGGAGCGCTCGCTCGTGCTGGGCGAGCGCATCTCCTACGGCTACGCCAACCCCGAGTCGCCTCAGAGCGGCAGCGAGATTCAAGCGCTGGCCTCCAGCGCCAACAGCTCGCGGCAGCTGTTCGACAAGCTCTTCCCCGAGCCCCCGGGCGCCGGGGGGCGGATGCCCATCGTCGATCGGGTGTTCGAGAGCTACCAGCGGCTGCGGCAGAGCAACCGGCGGCTGTCCACCGAGGACCGGCGCCGGCTGGACGAGCACATGCAGCGGGTGTCCGAGCTGCAGCGCCGGCTCACCACGGTGACGAGCTGCTCCAACATCACCCGGCCCACCCAGGACAACGAGGCGATTGCGTGGGACCCGGGCTACCCCTTCCAGCCGGACAGCCACGGGCGCTACTTCCAGCTCTACAACGACGTGCTCGTCATGGCGCTGCTGTGCGGGGTGTCCCGCATCGCGGCGGTGAAGGTGGACCCCACCTTCTCTACCTTCACCGGCGACTGGCACCAGGACGTGGCCCACCGCTCCACCGAGACGGACGGCGCCGCCCAGGCCACGCTCAGCGCGGCGCACCAGCGCTTCTTCGAGACGGTGATGGTGGACCTGGCGCGCAAGCTGGACGTGGACGATGGCACCGGGCGGACGCTGCTGGACAACTCGCTGCTGGTGTGGACGCAGGAGTCGGGCAACCGCACGCATGACTCGCAGAGCATCCCCATCATCACCTTCGGCGGCGCGGGAGGCTTCCTGGCCACCGGCCAGTACGTGGACTACCGCAACCTGGCCCGCGTCTTCAGCACCTCCGAGGAAGAGCGGCGCTGGCCCGGGCTGACGTACAACCAGTGGCTGGGCACGGTGCTGCAGGCCATGGGCCTGCAGCGCCAGGAGTACGAGAGCGACGGCGTGGCCGGCTACGGGGTGAAGTACGCCAACGTGAACTGGGTGCAGCTCACCACCGCCGAGGCCTACCCGGAGGTCATCTGGTCCGTGGCCGGAGAGGTGCTGCCCTGGCTCAGGGCGTGAGCGCCTGACTACTTACCCTTACCGCAGGTGGACTTCGCCGCCGCGCTCACCAGGCCTTCCGCGCTCTGCTTGGTGAGCACGTTGGTCTTGATGAAGTCCTGCACCGTCTTGCTCACGCAAGAGGTGTACTCACCGTGGCTCTTCCAGGCCTTGGTGCACGGGCACAGGTCCGCCACGGAGCACCCGGACGCATTGACGGGCTCGCCCGCCTTCGTACCAGGGCAGGTGTCCTTGTCATCCGTCACGCCGTCGCCGTCCGCATCGACGGTCTCGTACTCCGCGACGACGCGCACCCGGCTCAGGCCGCCCCAGCCGAAGTCCTCCTCGAAGGCGATGGCGATCTCATGCGCCGCGGGCCCCGTGGAGGGGACCTGCACCGGCAAGTCATTACACCGCCAGCCGGTGGGGAACAGGTTGTCATTGACCGGCGCCGCACCGGTCGAGGTCTTCTTCGCGGAGACCGAGGCGAACGTCCCGCTGAACTTCCCATCGACGAAGACGTAGATGCCGTCGTTGATGCCGAGGCCCTGGCCGGGCTTGTCCACCGAAGTCAGCGTGAAGGAGGAGAGCTTCTTGCCCGGCTTGGCGGGCAGCGTGGCGCGGAACCAGGAGTTGGCCGTGCTGGGGCCCTCCACGGTGTAGAACCAGGTGACATTGCTCTTCTCATCCTGGCGCGGCCACGTCGAGGCCGCCGGGGTTTCCCAGGTCCAGTTGCCCGCCTCCTGGCCGTAGTACACCACCTTCGGGGCTCCCCCCGCGGCGGTCTGCCACCAGTTGTAGCCGTGGCGCTCGTTGGAGCGCTGCCACGCCGGATCAACGGTCTCGGTGGTCTTCTGCGCGAACGCCAGGCTCGGAGTCACGAGGCAGGCCGCGACGGCCGCGGCGGCGAGGATGCGATGGGACAGGCGGTTCATACGATTCCTTCTGTGAGAACGATGGGTGACGGCGGGATGCCACTGGCCACATGAGCAAGGCCTGTGCCGGGCTTGGCGCGCTCTGGGGCCCAGCGATCCCCTGTGCGACAGGCCCCCCTTGGCGTCACTCCCGGAGGCGCCGTGCGTCAGAAAGCGACGAACCCCCGCGCTTCGAGAGGCTGCTTCTGGGCCAAACGCGCCGCTTCTGGCCGGGAAGCGCCTCGTCGGCGGCGGATCAACACCGGGAGTGCGGCTGCCGCCACGGATGCTGCCGGTTCCGCAGGCCACGGTGCGGTTTCCGCGCTCCGCGCTGCGAAAGCCGCACGCAAGCGCCTGAGTTTCCCGGCTTTCCGAAAGGAGCAACCGGTGGAACGATCATTGCTCAAGCTCGTGTCAGCCCTTCCCCCAAGGAGCCAGGAATCATGGCGTACACCAAGTTCCAGTTCATCGCGCTCGAGACGCCGACGATCGATCCCGTGACGCCGGACAAAATGTGGTCCAAGGACAAGGACTACGTGGACAACTGCATCAAGGACTTGTCCGAGAACGACAAGAAGGCTGTCCCAAAGTTGGGCGCTGACGCGAAGAGCCGGCTCAACTGGATTCGCGGAGCGGTGGACGAGGCCCTGTCGTCCGAGCATGTGAAGAACGATGACGTAGAGACCTTGAAGCTCTTCGTCGCTCCGGAGTTCTTCTTCCGGCCCGACCTTACAGCGAATCAGCTGGAGGCCCAAAAGAACAAAGCGTCGGGGGTTCCAAACAGGGCCTATTCATTCGCTGACACGCAAGCGATTGAATTTTTCCTCGAGCGCCTCTTCCGCAGCGATAAGCTGAAGGACTGGCTCATCATCCCGGGCACTGTGCTCGGCTACATGGAAGCTGGCAATAAAGCCAGGACACCCAATCGGGCCTATGTCATCAAGGGAGGACCGCCGGCAAAAGACAAGACGGCGATCCTGTCCAGACATGCCAAGATCAACACGCCTGATACGGACGGGATCCCCAAGCTGAAGATATGGCCCGTCATGCCGGCCAATGCTCCGAAGCAGAAGACAGCTCTCGCGGAGTACCAGGCCAGCACACTCGGGGAGTCCGCCTCCAACATCATCGCCGTGGACGGGTTCCAGATCGGTATCGATCTCTGCATGGATCACGGCAGCGGGATCCTCTACCGCACCTGCAAGCTGCTGGACAAGAAGCAACTCCTCCTGCAGTTCGTGGTCGCGTGCGGCCATGCGATCAAATCGCAATCCCTCGCAACCGCCGATGGCGGATTCGTCATGCTGGTGGAGGGAGCCCGCTTGGACAACCACTCCCAGGTGCTCAAGGTCACCAAAGTGGATTGGGATGACCCAGACGGTTCCAACCATGAGCCTGACCTCCTCAAATCGAAACAATACCTGGAATCCAACGCATCCACGCGTAACCCCCAGCCCACGATCGCGTTCCAGAAAAACAAGGGAGCATACGACGAGATCCTTCGGATCTACAAAGTCGAGCCCCTCCCTGGGCAATAAAGCCAGACACCAGAACGCCCACTCGAAGGCCCCTGAGACCCCAAATGACTATCGAAGAGTTGCGAAAGGCGCTGGCGATCAACAACCGGGAGCTCTCGCTCGCCCGAGGCTCGCTGGGTGAGCGGTTCGATGCGCTCCTGTTGTCCGCGTTCGAAGGACAGACAGCGCTCAGCGTCACCGAGGCCTCGCTGGTCGAAGCCGGCCCGTCTCCGGATCGCGTGGTGATTGAAGGCACGTCCGGGTTCCTGGGCATCCCCCGGGTGCCGCTCAAGGCCACCTTCTGGGTGGACGCAGCTGGGCAGCCCCAGGCCATTCTGAGCTACCGCTTCCGGGATTCGGCTCCGGCCGCCAACCCCTGGGTCTTCTCCCGGAGCTTTCCGGAGCTGCCCCGGACGGCCAACTACGGTGAGCCGGGGGACTTCGACAGGAACACCGGCACGGGAGAGATGTTCGTCCAGGCCGTCTATCTCGACAGCCTGGACCTCTACGACACCTGGTTCATCGCCTCGACGAGCGCGGGGCTCGAGCCCAACCTCGAGGCGCCGCTCGAGGCGGGGATCAACTTCGTGAGCAAGCTGCGCCCGGCTGGCGCCCTGGGCGTGCTCGAGTACGGCCTGGGCAGCGAACCCGTGCTGGCCCTGCGGGGCAGGGTCATCCTGCCCACGCCGTCCACGTCGCGGCCGGAGCCGTTGCGCCAGAACGAGTATGCCTGGGACCGCCCGGAGGCCCCTGGCATTCACCTGGCGGCCGACCTCGGGCTCGACTTCAAGATCGGGAAGCTGGCCTTCAACGACGCCAGCTTCCGGGTCTACTCCCCTGTCTCCTCCCAGTGGCGCAAGCAGAACCCGACGTTCGCCCCGGTGCATGGCTATTCGGCGAAGCTGGCTATCCCCAGCGCGAACATCGAGTTGGACCTCAGCGCCGACCTGCAATGGAACCGGCCCGAGGTGGTGCTCCGGGCGGACTGCGCCGGCTTGAGCCTTGGCAACCTGGCGGGCCTGCTGGATCTGACCGGCGGCGCCGCGCTCTCGGTGGGAATGCCCGAGCCGCTGCAGAAGAGCTTCGAGGCGGTGGACAAGATCGAGCTCACCCAGCTGGGGCTCGTCTTCTCCGCGCTCGAGGGTATCCCCACCGTCGACGGCGTGCTGCTCTCCATTGGCACGCCCAACCTGCGGTGGAAGGTCTGGGGTGACCACCTCGTCGTGGAGGACCTGTCGCTGCGGTTCGAGCTATGGAGCCCCTTCACCGAGGGCGTGACGGTGAACACCTCGCTGAGCGGCACCGTGGACATCGAGGGCGTCCCCGTCTCACTCACCGCGACGAGTCAGGACAACTTCACTGTGTATGCCCGCCTCAAGGGCAGCCAGACCGTGCCCTTGAAGAAGATGATGCAGGCCTATGCCCCGGGCATCCCCGCGCCGGCGGACCTGACCATCAACCGCATGGCGGTGGAGATCGCCGTGGGCCAGTACTTCGCCTTCTCGGCGCTGATGGCGGGAGGCGACAAGCGGTGGACGGTGCCCGTGGGGCCCACGGCGCTGGAGCTGGGGGACGTGTCGATGAACCTGATGCTGCCGGCCAAGGGCTCGGCCAGCGGCGCCTTCGGGGGAAAGATCGCCTTCTCGGACGGCATCCTCTTCGACACGCGCTTCGAGTTCCCCGGCGGCTTCGAGATCAAGGGGCTGTTCCCGCGCGCGAAGCTGAGCCACCTGCTGCGCCGGCTGAGCAATCAATCCGTCTTCATGCCCCCGGGCTTCGACGTCGGGTTCGAGAGCGCCGCGATGCGCATCCGCCAGCGCAACAAGAGCTTCGACTTCCAGCTGGTGACGAAGGTGGAGGGGGCGGGCTTCATCGGCTTCGAGGCCCGTGAAGTCACTCCGGGAAGCTGGGGCTTCGCGTTCGGCTTCGACTTTACCGAGGGCAACCCCAAGGACCAGCCGGGCATGGACTTCATGGCCACCTTCATGAAGGCCATGGACCTGCGCAAGCTGATGCTGGTGCTCTCCACGTTCGACGGCCCGGACTTCCAGTTCCCCGACGCCATCGCGCTCAACACCGTCTCGGCGAGCCGCATCCCGCCGGGCAAGAAGATCACCCTGCCCTCCCGCTCGGGCGGGGTGACGCGCGGGCTGAACCTGTTCGCCCAGTGGGCCCTGGACACCGGTGGCGGCGCGCCGGCGATCCTCAAGAAGCTGCTGGGGCTCAACCCCACCCTGGACGTGACGATTCAAGTGTCCGACAAGCGCGCGCGGCTCTTCACGGCGATTGCCTCGAAGATTCAGGGCCAGCCCCTGAACGCCGAGCTGGGCGCGGAGGTGGGCTTCGCAGCGGGCTCAGGCTTCAACTTCTTCCTCACGGGCACCATGCCCGTGAAGATCCAGGGCAACCTGCAGACGTTCGACGTCGCCATGGCGGTGGTGCCCAACGGGCTGTTCCTCTCGGGGAACATGCGGGGCAACGGCGCCGTCAAGTTCGGCCACCTGCAGCTGAGCGACCTGGGGCTGGAGATCGGCGTGAGCGGCCAGGGCCTGCCCAGCCTGGGCATCACCGCCACGCTGGCCGTGGGCAAGTTCCACTCGTCCCTGGCCGTGTTCTTCGACTCGGTGGACCCTTCCAAGAGCCTGCTGGCGGGCGCGGTGAGCGACCTGACGCTGGGCGACGTCGTCGGCGCCATGCTGGCGGGCAACCTCCCGTCGTCGATCGATGACGTGCTCGACAAGGTGGCAATCCAGGGCACCCAGCGCTTCGAGATCCCGGGCAACCTGGCCGACAGCCTGGACTCGCTGAAGCTCGATGGAGTGGCCCAGGCCTTCCAGAGCAAGGGGAAGATCCCCATCCCCTCGGACGTGTCGCAGGTGCACGTGGTGGTGCTCCAGAAGGGCAGCCGGTGGCACCTCACCGATCTGACCAAGATGCGCCACTACCAGCTCGAGAAGAAGGGCGATGTCATCGCCGTCTCGATCGAGGCGCAGTTCTACTTCGCCCCCGCGCCCACCTCGATCGGGTCCATGCCCTTCCCGGCGGGGTTCTACATCAATGGCGCGCTGGACTTCCTCGGGTACAAGGCGCAGGCGACGATCGACATCAACGCCAACCGCGGCATCTCGGTGGACGCGCGGATGGACAAGATCGTCCTCTTCAAGGAAGAGGTGTTCTCGCTGGCCGCGGAGAGTGGCCCTGGCGGTCCCACGCTGTCGATCTCGACGTACGGCTCGCCGCACTTCAACCTCAACGGCGGCATGACGTTCCTGGGGCTCAAGCGCGGAGTGCTGGCCAACGTGTCGCGCCACGGCGTGGAGTTCGAGCTGCGTGGCAGGCTGGTGCCGGGCGTGGACTTCGACGTGGACGCACGCTTCGGCCGCGACGGGCTCTCGGCGTCCGGCCGCGTCAAGGTGGACGTGGGCACCATCGATCTCGGCGCGCTGGGCAAGGTGAAGATCGACACCGGGCTCGACGTGGACATCGACATCGACATCATCCTCGAGGCCGCCCAGAACGTGAGCGTCTCGCAGGGCACGTGGAAGCCGGGCAGCACCGTGGCGGAGAACTCGCTGGGCGAGCTGATGTTCCTCGAGGACGGCAACCTGTGCTGGTACGACACCACCGAGCGGGAGCGGCCGTGTCTGTGGCAGTCGGCCACGGAGAACCGCATCGCCTCCCGGCTCGAGTTCCAGCCCTCGGGCAACCTGGTCATCTACGACAACTACAACCGCGTCATGTGGCAGAGCAACAGCGTCATCGGCGCGCCCGGCCGGCTCTCCGTGCAGGCCGACGGCAACGTGTGCATCTACGACGGCGCGAACAGGTGCCGCTGGCAGACGGCCACTCACATCGACGGCCTCAGGGATGTAAGCGTGGGGCCCGGCGAGTGGAAGCCGGGCAACACCGTGGCGAAGAACGCGCTGGGGGAGCTGGTGTTCCTCCAGGACGGCAACCTGTGCTTCTACGACATCACCAGCGGCAGCAGGAGGTTCCTCTGGCAGACGGCCACCGCCAACCGCGGCGCCACCCTGTTCTCGTTCCAGGGAGACAGCAACCTGGTCATCTACGACAACGCCGGCCGCCCGCTCTGGAATAGCAACACCCAGGGCAGCAAGGCCACCCGGCTCACCGTGCAGACCGACGGCAACGTGTGCCTCTATGACGCCGCGAACAAATGCCGCTGGCAGACGAACACCCGCATCGACCGGGACGTGAGCATTGGGCCCGGTACGTGGAAGCCGGGCGACACCGTGGCGAAGAACGCGCTGGGGGAGCTGGTGTTCCTCCAGGACGGCAACCTGTGCTTCTACGACACCACCAGCGGCAGCAGGAGGTTCCTCTGGCAGTCGGCCACCGCCAGGAGCGCCCCAGTCGACCGGCTCGAGTTCCAGAGCGACGGCAACCTGGTCATCTACGACACCGCCAACGCCCCCCGGTGGAACAGCAGCACCCAGGGCAGCAAGGCCATCCGGCTCACCGTGCAGACCGACGGCAACGTGTGCCTCTATGACGCCGCGAACAAGTGCCGCTGGCAGACGGCCACCCATATCGACGGTGGCAAGACCGGCGCCTCGGTGACGCTGGACACGGACCTGGTGTTCATGGGCCAGAAGGTCGACATTCCCCGCTTCCGCGTCGCGGCCTCGGGCGACACCTTCGCGAAGCTGCCCTCGTACGTGGAGGAGAAAGTCACGGCGGCCATCAAGGACATCTACAAGGACGCGACGCGGTGGGCCACCGACGTGGCCAACGGCGTGGTCAACGGCGTGCAGGACACGGAGAAGGTGCTCAAGGACGTCTACAAGCAGTCGGAGAAGGACGCCAAGAAGCTGGCCAACGACACCAAGAAGGGCATCAACAAGGGCGTCGATGCCGTGGGAGGCGTCGCCAAATCGACGGGCAAGTCGATCTCCAAGGGGTTGAAGAAAATCCACTTCTGACGTGGCGGGCCAGTGAGCCGTTGAACGCAGGGGGCGGCGCGCCGATACTCGGGCCATGACCGACGCCCCCGCCACGTCGCTCGAGGTCCGGTACGCCTCGCGCCGCGCCCTGCTCACCGCGGCGAAGACGGAGCGTGGCTCGCTCACGCTCTTCGTGCCCTCGCCGCGCGGCATCCTTCAGGGCACGCGCGTGCGGCTGACGATCACCTTCGCCGACAGCGAGGGGCGCTTCGAGCTCGAGGCCACCGCGGTGACGGGCGGCCGGGCGACGGGCCGCGATGGCCAGGGCGGCTTTCTGGTGAGCTTCACCGGGGACCACAAGCGCCAGGCCGCGGAGATGGTGGCGTTCTGCGCGCAGCGTCCGCTGTCCATGGGCACCGCCTCGCGCGAGCGCCACCCCGTGCGCAAGGGCTGCCAGCTCAAGGTGGCGGACCGGCAGGTGACTGGCGAGCTGAGGGATCTGTCGCAGACGGGCGCCTTCGTGGTGGGCCACCAGTTGGGGAAGATCAAAGAGGGCGAGCCGGTGTGGCTGAAGGTGCCAGCCGGCCTGCTGGGGCTGGGCGGCACGTGGCTCGAGGCGCGCGTGGTGTGGCAGGGCACCAAGGGCGAGGAGCCCGGCCTGGGCCTGCGCTTCACGGGCAACGAGGCCAAGCAGGCCTCGGCCATTCAACGCCTGCTGGACCGCGCCGGTCAGTAGCTGGCGCGTGGGAAGGGCAGGCCCACGCCGAAGTCGCTGAAGAAGTCGGAGTTCTGGTCCACCACCGTGCTGCTCGGGATCAGCAGGGTGAGCGCGCAGGCCATGGACGTCACCAGCACGCCGCTCCCCGTGGGCAGCACGCGGTGGGTCATACACATGGGCGTGGCCGTGGCCACCGTCTGCAGCGAGGCGACGCTGGCATAGCCCGGATCGAACGTGACGACGTGAACGGCGTCCAGCGCCGCCATCGAGCCCATGGTCGAGCCAAGCAGGTAGAGCGGCGCTGGCTGCTGGGCCTGAGCCTGTCCGAAGGCCAGGTGGATCAGCGCCGCGCTCTGCCCCAGCATCCCGCGCAGGCGGAACGGGGTGAGGGTGCCGTTGGCCTCGATGCGCGCGAAGGCGCCCGTGCCTCCCGACGCGCCTCCGAGCAGGACGAACCACACGTTGCCGTCGGGCCCGGCCACGAGCCCCACCGGTGTCGTGCCGAGCGACGGATCGATGGCGAGCTCGGTGCTCTTCCCGTCCGCCTGGAGGCGGAAGATGCGGCTGGATTGATCCAGGCTCGCGTACACATCACCGCTGGTGGGGTGCACGGCGACGAAGATGGGGCGGGGGCTGGTGGGGTAGACGGCGTGGACGCTCGGGTCCACGTGGTTGATGCTCACCACGTGCCCGCTGTCCTTGCAGCTCACCCACAGCAGGTCGCCGTGCTCGATCACCACGTGCGGGCCAGCGGCCGGCTGCGGAATGGGGATGCGCTTCACCACGCGCGGCGGCGCGCTGGGATCGCCCGCGACGGGATCCAACAGCAGCAGCGCCGACTCGAACTGCACCGTGGCCCACACCATGCCGGGGTAGGCGGTGGACAGGCTCAGCCCGTGCAGCCCCGACCACTGCGAGCTGACCACCGACGCCACGGCGGACAGCGGCCGGGAGGTGGCCGGATCAAGGCTGACTTTGACGATGCAGCCGTTGGTCTGCTGCGAGATGAGCAGCAGCCCCGGCGCGGGCGAGACGAGCTCGTGCGTCTGCTTGGCGCCCGGCAGCGGGTACTCGGCTACCACTTTCGGAGAACCCCGCCCGGAGGTGGGAGCGGAGGGAGGCTGCTCGGAGGAAGACGTGGTCATGGCGACGTTCCAGCCCAGCGCGCCAGGCAAGTCAACCCGCGAGCGTCGCGCTGAGGTGAGCGCTCAGCGCGTCATCAGCCGGATGACGTGGTTGTACGAGTCGGACACCAGCACTCGCGCCGCGGGGTTCATCGTGAGCCCCGTGGGCGCGACGATGTCCGCCCTGTCTCCCGTGCCCAGCCGCGTGCCCAGCCGGCCCGTGCCCGCCACCGTGAACACCTGCGTGGACGCGGCGTCCGCTCCCACCGCCACCTTGCGGATGCGGAAGTTCGCCGTGTCCGCCACCAGCAGATCCCCCTCCAGCGTCAGCGTCATGCCCAGCTGCGCCCGGAAGCGAGCCTCCGTGCCCGGGCCGTCCGCGTAGCCCGCGGGGTTTGCCTCCTTGCCCGCCAGCGTCACCACCGCCCGCTCCTCCCCCGCCGAAATGCGGCGGATGCGCTGGTTGCCTCCGTCCAGCACATACAGCTCGCCCCCGGCTCCCACCGCGATGGCGCTCGGGTTGTTGAACTTCGCCTCCGTGCCCACCGGCGCATCCAGAAAGCCCGCCGCGCCGGTGCCCGCCACCGTGGACACCTGCCGCGTGCCCGCGGCGATCTTCCGGATCCGGTTGCCCGCCTGATCCGCCACGAACACGTTGCCCTCCGCGTCAATGGCCAGCGCCGTGGGCCGGTTGAAGCGCGACTGCTCCGGCGCCCCATTGCCCGAGCCCTGCGCCCGCAGCGCTCCGGCGTACGTGGCCACCACCCACGCCTCGCCCAGCCTCGCCACCCGGCGGATGGCGTGGTTGTCCGAGTCCGCCACGTAGATGGCGCCATCCGGCCCCACCGCCACGCCCGTGGGGCGGCGGAACATGGCGGTTGTCCCCAGGCCATCCCGGCCTCCCAGCTCGCCATTGCCCGCGATCGTCGTCACCGTGCGCTTGTCATCCATGCCAATCAGCCGGATGCGGTTGTTGTTGGTGTCCGCCACGACGATCTCTCCGGTGGGCAGCGCCGCCAGGCCCGTGGGCCCGTTGAAGCGCGCCTGGCTGGCGGGCCCGTCCACATGGCCCGGCCGGCCCACCACCCCCGCGAAGGCCTCCACGCTGGCGGCCCAGATGGGGTTAGGCTGCGCCACCGTGGGCACCGGCCCCGTCACCGCGGGCAGCGCCCGGGGCTCGCGCCGGTGCTTGAGCGCCCGCTCCAGCACGTTCTGCGTCATCCGCACCACGCGCGCGTCCGCCAGCTCGGGATCCTGCGTGAAAGCCAGCGGCCAGTAGATGGTGCCCGCCGAGAACACCAGCCGGCCCGAGGGCAGCGTGCGGTCCACCACCTGAGAAACCGTGGGAAGGCCCTCGGCGGTGACCAGGGGGCTCTCCATGCTGACGGACAGCCCGGCGGGCGTGTGCCCGTTGTCGAAGACGCGGTCCACCTCGTAGCCCAACAGCCCGTGCAGCTGGGTGCCGTTCTTGAGCCCCGTGCCCGCGAAGAGCCAGTGGCGCTCGTCCTTCACCGTGATGGGGAAGGCGATGAGCTGCCACCCGTCATACATGGTGCCAAACAGCCCGTTCTCCGGCGTGGGGTTGGGCTCGTCACGGAAGCGCACCGTGGAGTACGGCACCGGATCGCGGTACGGCTCGTTCTTGTAACAGACCAGCGTGCGCAGCGGCTGGCCCTGGCTGTCGGTCAGCATGCGCGCCTTCCAGTACGCCCCGTTGCCGCCAAAGTAGGCCAGGCTCATCTGCCCCGAGGCGAGCGCCGCATCCACCTGCGCGCGCTGCTCGGGCGCCCAGTACTCGTCATGGCCGCCGTGCACGAAGGCGCCAATGCCCTCCAGCAGGTTGTCGTGCCGCAGGAAGTCCAGGTTGGTGGAGTACGTCACGTCATACCCCTGCTCCTCCAGGAAGCGCAGGAAGGGGTACTCCCAGCGCAGCAGCTGGCCCGCGCCCTCGTCATCCTTATAGGGCCGGTTGAAGGACACCGCGTACGCGCGCCGGTTGGGCATGGTGCCCGAGTCATCCGTGTACAGGCTCTCGCCGCCCCACGTGTTGTACGCCTGGTAGGTGAGGAAGGCCGGCTGGAAGAGCAGCTCCGCCGCGCGCGTGTCCCGCACCACGAAGGGCGCGAAGCGCTTGTACCCATCCGCGCGCTTCACCTTCACCAGGTACACCCCCGACACCCAGTCCTCGCCCACCTGGAACGAGAAGGTGTCCGTCCAGTTGCACTCCACCAGCGAGGTGGAGGGCTCGCGCGGACAGGGCGCCTGCGGTCCCGCCTGGAAGGGCCCGGCCGACCACACCCGCCGCGCCCCCGCGCCGCCGTAGTAGCCCATGCGGAACACCTCGGCGGACACCTCGCCCGCCTGGTCCGCCGAGACTTTGACGTGAATCGTCTCCCCGGCCACCACCGAGTCCGTGGAGGTGTACAGCTCCACCTGGCCCGCGCTGGCCGTGCGGCCCGAGCGCCACGCGGGCTCTCCGGGCTTCTGGTTCTCCGCCGGAATGGGGTTGGGCGCGCTCACCCGGCCCACCTTCTGCGGCGGAGGTGGCGGGCAGGCAGGCGGGCACGTCTCCACCGGCGGTGGAGGCGGCGGCGGCGGCGGTTCAAGGACGGGAGGGTTGTCACGGGCGACCGCGTCTCCCTCCCTGTCATCCGGCACGGGCACCGTGCCCTTCTCGTGGCAGGCCAGCGCCAGCGACACGACTACCCAGAGACCCACCCATCCGTGTCGCCCCACACCCGCCTCCTTGTGCAACCCGGACCCCGAGATAGGCACCTCGACACCTTGCGCCAACCACCCCGCGACTTATGGACTGTGAGCCGCCTCACACCTGGGCTGTGAAGCGCCGAATACCGGCCGTGGCGAGCAGGGTTCCGAGCCGCTCCTGTGCCGCACTCAACAGGGGCCTCGGACCTGGATTTTCGCTACAGACGCGCGCTGGCCGCTTTCGGGGTTTAAGCCCGCGCGAAGCAGCGCCCGCACCGCGCTTATCCCTGCGGGCACGCTGCATCGCTGGTCTATGATCGTCCGGCATGGGCACCTGGGCGGCTGGGCCATTCGGTAATGACAAGGGGCTCGACTACGTTGGCGGCGTCGTCGATGGATTCCTGGGCGCCATCCTCGACTTCATCGAGCAGCCGCGAGAGGAGAACTTCGATCAGGCCTTCGCGGCGCTGGCGCTGCTCAACATCATCGATCAAAAGGTGACGGTGCCGCTGCCCAGCGCGGCCGAGGTGGACGTGTGGCTGCGCATCTTCCTCACCACCTTCGATGCGCAGGGCGACGCGGTGCGCACGGACAAGGCCTTCAAGCGCGCGCAGCGCCGGGCCCTCGAGAAGGAGTTCGAGCGGCTCATCTCCGCCTGCCGCGAGCGCGCCGACAGCGCGGACGGCAAGGCGCTGGGCCGGCTGGGGCGGCGGCTGCTGCGCACCTGGTCGCGCCGCTCGCGCGAGGCCTTCACCCTGGACTACCGCGAGATCGCCGAGTGGGCCTCGGACTTCGGTGACAACCTGGAGCGGGCGTGGAACGAGTGCCCCCGGGGAGACTGGCTCATCGGGCTGGCCACCGCGCTGGGGGTGCCGGTGAAGGAGCTGCTGCCGGCGGTGGCGGGCCTGGTTGCCCAGGTGCTGCCCCGGATTCCGGAAGCCGAGCTGCGCCCCGCCGAGGCGCTGCGGGTGGCCGAGCGCTGGGCACAAGGGGCCAGCACCGGCGCCGAGTGCGTGCGGGCCCGGGATGGGGCGCTGGCCGCGGCCGGAGCGCTGGGGCTGGTGGCCTCGGCCGCCGCGCGGGCCACCGCGGCGCTCGTCGAGGCCGCGGCGGACGTGGAGGCCGGACACTCCCCGCTGGTGCATGACTCGCTCACCCAGGCGGTGAAGGAGTACTCGCTGGTGGTGCAGCTCGAGGCGGGGCTGGCGGCCGAGGCGGCGGGCAAGGACCGCAACAGCGCCATGCTGGGCGACGGCTTCCGCGCCCGGGACGAGGCCATCGTCGCCGCCGCGCCCACGCTGCGCGCGCGCATCTCCTGGCCCGCGGTGCGCGAGGCCTTCGTCCGTCCGCTGGCGGGGGGGTAGCGCTCAGGGCCCGCGGTACAGGTACACGTGGCACTGCTGGAACATCGCTTCCCCGCCGGCCTGGTTCAGCACGTGCTCCACCCTGGCCTCGGGCGCGACTCGCTGACAGAAGGCCAGGACCTTCTCGGGCTCGTACAGAAAGAGCGAATCATCCGTCTGCCCCTCATGCGCGGGGACGAGGAAGTTGAAGGCCACGCCCTTGCTCGCGGCCTTCCACATCTTCTCGATGAAGGCCTCCATGACGACGTAGTTGTCCGTCTCGAGCCTCAGGGCCAGGGTGCCCGAGGCGAGCACGAAGTCGTACGGCTGCGGCAGCTCCAGCTCGAGGAAGTCCGCCACCTCGAACCGGTACCCCGGGCGCTTGACCCGGGCGAGATCCACCGACGCCATGACGATATCGACGCCCAGGTAATCGCGGATCCCCTGCTCCGTCAGCACGTCGACGAGATCCCCGGTGCCACAGCCGACATCCAGCACGGACGCGCCCTTCAAGGGGTGCTGCGCCAGCCGGGCGATCTCCAGCAGCTGCTGGAAGTTGGCGTACTGGTCCTCTTCCACCCACCCATCGTCCAGGTTCTCCCGGAGGCAATAGATGTAGATGGCCTCGGTGATCATCCGGTCCTGGCTGGAATAGGCTCTCTTGGTTTGCATGGTGGCTCCAGGGGGGCCCGTCAGAGGATCGTGCGCGGCTGCTTGAGCGAGGCGGTGCCATCCCCTCTGTCGTCTCAGTCTGGAATGCCCTGCTTCCTGTTGGCAAGCCGCCGGTGGAGCCGCGCTATGCTCGGCCTCCATGGCGCACACGCCCGAGGAGCACCCGCCCCGTCTTCCCGCTGGCACTCGAATCGGGGACTGGCAGGTGGAGCAATGGCAGGGGCACGGGGCGTACGGCGCTGTTTATCGCGCCGTGCGTGCGGGCCCGGAGCACTCGGGGCCGTTCGCGCTCAAGGTGTCGCGCTACCCGTGGGATGCACGCTTCGCCCGAGAGGCGGAGCTGCTCTCGCGCCTGAACCTGCCGGGCGTTCCGCGACTGCTGGACCGTGGGGTGCTGCGCCACCCTTCCGGAGAGGAACACTTCTGGTTCGTCATGGAGTGGGTCGAGGGCACGCCCCTGTATGCCTGGGCCGCGCAGCACTCGCCCTCGAGCCAGGAGATGTGCCGGGTGCTGGCGCAGCTGGCTCGCACCCTGGAAGCCCTGCACGCCTCGGGGGTGGTGCACCGCGACGTCAAGGGCGACAACGTCCTGGTACGATTGTCGGACAACTTCCCGGTGCTCATCGACCTGGGCTCCGGCCACCTTCAGGGGGCCCCTCGGCTCACCTGGCAGTCGCTTCCTCCGGGCACTTACGAGTACCTGTCCGTCCAGGCCTGCCGCTTCGAGATCAGCCTGGCGCGTCACCGCGACGGCTACTACCCGCCCTCCCCTGCTGATGACCTGTATGCGCTGGGCGTCACCGCCTACCGCCTCGTGATGGGCCAGTACCCTCCTCCCCTGGATGTGCTGGAGGATGAGGTAGGCGCCTGGCACGTCATCAGCCCTGATCTCCGGTCGCTGCTGGCGGGCAACCCGCGCGTACCACCGCGCCTGCGGGAGGTGCTTCTGCGCCTGCTCTCGGAGGCTCCGGAGGCACGCGGCACGGTGGCCCAGGCGGCACAGGCGCTGGAGGCCGTGGCCAACGAGCCCGTGCCGCCACTGCCTGCCGAGCCACCCCCTGCCGCCGAGCTGTTGCCGCCAAGCGTGTCGGCTCCACCGGATGCAGGCCTGCGCCCGGAACGTGTCAGGCCACCGGTACGGGCGCGGAGCTGGAAGCCCTGGCTGGCCGTGGCGGCGGTGGCGAGCTTCGGGGTGCTCCTGTGGAACGCGGCGCCAGGGCCCGGACAGCCTCAACAGCGGGCCTTAGACTTCCAGCGGCCAGACGCGGGCACCTCCGCCGTGGGAGACACTTCGCCCTCCCAGCCGCGAGCGCCCAACCCACCCTCTCAAGAGAAAAAGCCCGTCGCTCAGGAACCGCTTCCCGAACCCCGCCCCGGGCAAATCAGGACCGACAAGCGCGGCCAGTGTCCAGGCAACAAGCAGGTGCCCATCAATGGAGCCTGCTGGTTCGAGTTGTTCCAGATGAGCGCCGAGGAGTGCTTGGGGAACAGCGGCGTGCGCTTCAAGGGCAAGTGCTATGGCCCTGTCCCTGACTCGCAGCAGCAGCCTCAGCCCACCTCGAGCCCGCCAGAAGCACGCTGATTGAAACACGGCCCTCCCCCAGCGAAGGGAGAGGGCCGTCACTTCACTCATGCCCGCGGGCTCACTGGGGCAGCAGCTTCTCCAGCAGCGGCACCTTGGGCAGCGGGGGCAGCTCGCCGGTGAGTACCTCGGTGAGCCGGTTCACCTGCTCCAGCGGGATGCCCTTGAAGTCCACCACCGCCTTGCCCTTGATGTTGCGCACCTGCACCTCGACGGTGGTCACCTTGGGGAACAGGGCCTTCACCGCCAGGTGGTACTGCTCGCCCCGGTCCACCGCTCCCGGAGGCATCGGCTTGCTGGAGCCCGGCTTGCGCTTGCCCTGCAACGCCCGGCGCATCTCCTCCACGCTGCACTGCGAGAAAGGCAGCGCATGGGGCTAAGCCATTGAATTCACGCGTGTTTCCGAGAACCGCCTAGCCCCGGACCCTGTTCGGAAGTCCGAACATCGGGGCCAGGCGCCCGGCTGTCAGGGTGGACCAGTCCACTCTCAGCGCCGGCTGTCAGGGCGGACCAGTCCACTCTCAGCGCCTGGCTGTCAGGGCGGACCAGTCCACTCTCAGCGCCCGGCTGTCAGGGTGGACCAGTCCACTCTGAGCGCCCGGCTGTCAGGGTGAAACAGTCCACTCTGAGCGCCCGGCTGTCAGGGTGAAACAGTCCACTCTCAGCGCCCGGCTGTCAGAGTGAACCAGTTCACCCTCAGCGCCGGCTGTCAGGGTGAAACGTTTCACTCTCACCGCCCGGCTGTCAGAGTGAACCAGTTCACCCTCAGCGCCCGGCTGTCAGAGTGAACCAGTTCACCCTCAGCGCCCGGCTGTCAGGGTGAACCAGTTCACAGCGAACGCCAGGGCCCCAGGGTACGGGTGTACGAGCTGGTGCTCCCGCTGAACAGCGTGCTGCGGCTGGGGATGCGGAGCTGTGCTTCGAGCCGGTGTCGCAACCGGGGCAGCTGCCCGTCCACGGCCTCATCGGAGATGCGGCGGCTGGTGGGGCAGCTGGAGCGCATCGCGCCCTCGGACGTGACGGTGATGCTGCTGGGCGAGTCCGGCACGGGCAAGGAGGTGGTGGCCCGGGCACTGCACACGCTCTCGCCTCGCGTGGGCCAGCCCTTCCTGGCCGTCAACTGCGCGGCGCTGTCTCCGGCGCTGGTGGAGAGCGAGCTGTTCGGCCATGAGAAGGGGGCCTTCACCGGGGCGGACGCCCAGCGCCAGGGGGCCTTCGAGGCCGCCGACGGGGGGACGCTCTTGCTGGACGAGGTGGGCGAGCTGCCGCTGGAGCTGCAGGCCAAGCTGCTGCGGGTGTTGGAGAGCGGAGAAGTCAAACGGGTGGGCTCCAACCGCTCCTTCCGCGTGGACGTGCGGGTGGTGGCAGCCACCCACCGGGACCTGCTGACCGAAGTCAGTCAGGGCCGCTTCCGCGCGGACTTGTACTACCGGCTGAGCGTGCTGCCGCTGATGCTGCCGTCGCTGCGCGAGCGGCGCGGGGACATCCCGCTGCTGGCCGAGCACTTCGTACGCAGCTTCAAGCCCCGGGAGGTGGAGGTGACGTTCACTCCCGCGGCGCTGAAGAAGCTCAAGGAGCACTCCTGGCCCGGCAACGTGCGCGAGCTGCGCAACGTGGTGCAGCGCGCTCTGCTGTTGAGCGAGAGCCCCGTGCTGGACGCCGCTTCGCTGAACTTCGAGAAGGTCCCCGAGCAGGCGCCAAAAGCCCCTGGGAGCGCGCCCTCCAAGCTGTTGGAAGGGCTGACGTTGCACCAGATGGTGCAGCAATGGGAGCGCGAGGCGATCGAGGAAGCCTTGCGTGTCTGCAACCACCACCGGGGCCGTGCCGCCAAGCTGCTGGGGCTGTCGCGCTCCGCGTTCTTCGAACGCCTGAAGGCCTGGGGGTACGGCCACGAGGGCGAACAAGCCCGCTAGGCTCCCGCGCCACCGAGGGAAGCGGCGGGAATCGAACCCGCACCAAGGCGGAAGCAAAACCCCAAGCAGGTCGCGCTGTTACCGGCTAACGCCTTGATCTCACACCGGATCGTTCCCCCGCTCCGTCCCGTCTCGTCCCGTCTCGTCCCGTTCAATTCCCCGCTGGAGGGTCACACTGGGGGCACATGCAGCCCAACAGGGTCAATCCGCTTACGGGCGCGAGCGGCCTGAGTTGCCTGGTCTCCAATGGCTCACAAGAGGTCCGTGGAAGGCGGACGGTAGCGCGTGCCCTGGTGAGGTGTAGCAGCGCGGCCAGCACCCGCGCAGCGCGCCCCGAGCTGAGGGGTCACGGCGAGCCGCGCCCGCCGATCTCCGGGAAGCGCTCGTAAGCCCGCTTGAGCGCGTCCAAGTGGGCGGGGTTGTCGAGGTCAAGCGGCGCATCGGTAAGCTGCACTACCCACCCGCCCGACTCCGTGCGACGCGCTCGTGAGAGCAGCTCGGCGTCGCGGGCCGGGTCCGGGAATCCGATGGCATTCGCAGCAGCGGCCGACCAGTAGTTGAGCCACCCGAGACGATGCGGAATCTCCGGTGAGCCGATCTTCTCTGGAAGCTTGAGCGCTGGCAGTCCCCGGGGAGGGCGCGGAGACCCTTCCAACGTGGGACTCGTTTGCTCTGCGATCGCCACACCCGCGTCGAACGGCGTCGCGTGCCCCCAGAACGCGAGAGCGAATTCCCCTATGGCTGCCAGCACATCCGCTGCCGCCGCGATACTCGCCGTGTCGAGTGGCAGGCTCGCATGAACCTCGAAGTGCGGCACACCGTCTGCTGCAAGACCCAGAGGGTTCTCCGACCCGCTAAGAGTCACCAAGCGCTCGTCGTCATCGTTGCAGAGGAAGAAAAAACCGCCGTTTGTCTTGTCTGTTGCTAGCCCTTGATCGCGGTTAGGCAATGGGATGAGGTCTTCCTTTTCAGAAGTTGTCCACGCCAGCCGCAGCTCAGGAAGCGCACGCTCCATTCCTTGAGCGATGGCAAGAGGGCGTTTCTCGTCGCCCACGAGCGTCGGCGCATAGACACTGATAGCAATTTCGTTGCGCACAAGCACCACGTCAGCACCAATCCATGACAACGACCGTGAGGTTCGGTTCCAAGCTCTGTAGTAGCGCTTTGTGCTCTGCGCTCGTGACGCCAACGACGAAGTTATAGCCACATTCTTTGGCGAGTTTGGCTTCTTCTCTGATCTGCGGCAATTTCACTTCGACAAGGAATTTCCGGGAGCGAGGCGATTGGTGGCCAAGGTTGTAGGTCTTAACCTCCCACAGCGTGCGCGTAGCGAGCACCAGAGCATCGAAGCTCTTAACTGTGCTCTTGCCTCTAATAAGCACATTCAGACCGGGGAAGTCGTTGCCTGGAACCTTGTTGGCGCACTCGTTATGCGGCTCGCTTCCTCCACGAGGAGGTCCTGGGATAGGCCTGCACTCAGAGCGCTCCGAGGGATCGGAGGATACGGGTGGGAGCCAGTCCCTGCCCAACCCTTCCGGCTTGGGCTCTCTGTTCGCCACGGGTTCCTGCTCACTGGATGGTTGTGGCTGAGCCTTGGGCTTTGCACGCTCACGGGATGCGTTCCGTTCATAAGCATTGATCCCCTCTTGGATAACAACCGCCACCACTACGGTGCCAATTACGATTACTGCTCCAGTGACGACGACTGGCGACGCAAACAGGCAAAGCCCGACGCCCCCCAGAGTCGCGGCAGCCGCAGGCGCAGAGGCTACTGCGCATCTCCCCGTGACATCCTGAAACCTGACTCTGTCGTGATCGAGCGCGCTAAAGCACCTCTCCGCCAGGACAGGCCATTCGTTGGAGGCTTCTCGCAGCACGCAATGCCCACCATCTGTCCAGGGGTACTGCACCGCCCGCTGAAGGTTGGCGAATCTCAGATTCGGGTCCTCCCGCTCCGCCGGGCTCGGATTCGTCGTTGCGCAAGCCGAGAAAGCGATCAGGAGCGCAATGCATGTGCGGTGAAGCATGATGATGACCTTATGGAAGGGGTGCTGTCGGCCACGCTCGACAGCGAGTGCGCTCGGAGCGCTCACGAGTTTCGCAGCCCCCGCCTTGGAGCACCAGAGTCAGCGGTACACCTTGCCGCCCCATAGGAACGCGCCCCCGACGAGAGGCACACACTGTAGGCCGCGACGTGCCCCGTCGGCAGCAGGTACGCGACGAGCAGCTCGTTTTCCCGCCCGCCCGGGCGCCCCTTCATCCAGTCGGGGTCCAGCGTGCGGCCCGCGCCGACCGCAATCGCCCGGCAGTTTCCCTCGCGACCGCCCAACCACCCGTCATCACGCCGTAAAAGTGTGGAGGCGGCGGGAATCGAACCCGCGCCGCTCTGAGCTTCTGGCGAGAGCGCTCCGTCTCGGTCGAGCGCAGGTCCTATAGTACTTCCAGGCACGGCATTTTGAGAGCGGGCTTGGCGAAGTTCCGTGGGTGCCCACCGGTAGCGTGTGCCCTGGCGAGGTGTGGCTGGGGAGGGACTGGTGAGGGAGCGCGGGTGGGAGTACCGGCGCAGGCGGCCGGAGGGGACGGTGCTGTATGAGGCGGTGAGGGATAACCTCGCCACGCTGCTGGCGGACGTGTTCGCCTGCGGCAGGTGTGGAGGCAGGCTTAAGGGTGCTGGCGTATCTGACAGCTCCCGGTGGGGTGCGTGCCATCCTGGAGCACCTGGGACTGCCCTGGCTGCCTGGGAGGTTGGCCCCGGCGCTTCGGGCCACCCCAGAACTCTTGGTTTTGAGTCATCAGCAGCAGGGGCCCGTCGTCTGCCGCCTCTTCATGAGAGGGCGGCTTGAGCAGGCGTGTGCCCTACAGGGCTGCGGGGTGGGCACGCCGACGTGGCACTCGGCCCTCCGGCACTCGTCAGCAGCCCTTCTCTGCCTCTCTGCTCTCGCCCGTTCCCTTCAACACTGCCCTTATCCTTCTTATGCGCACGGCGAGGCCATGAACAGCGCTCAACCTCATGGGCCCCGTTGCTCACGGGAGAGGGTGTACTCGCCCGAGCGGAACGAGAACGTGCGGATCTCGTGGACCGGCTCGACCTGCTCGCCACCGCCTTCCTTCAACTGAGTCCCCCGCGTGGTGACGACGAGCTGGGGCAGCGCCTGAGCAGGGTCCGGAACAAACGTCCACTCGGAGTCGTACTCGTAGCACCTGACCTCCTCCGCGCCAGGGGCCGCTTTCCCCTCGTCCCACGGACAGGCATGCAGGTATTCCCCGCTGATTCCCTGAATTCTTCCCACGTTGTTGATGCTCTCCTGCCCTCCCAGGTCGGAGAGCAGGACGACTTCGGAGAAGCCACTGGCAACAGAGCTGGTGCCGCTGACTTCCAGGACAGCAACGAACCCTCTCTCGCCGATCTCCTGCACGGAGAGGTCAGCGTGCTCGAATCGGGTCATCTTCTCACTGATGACCCGGTTGGCCCGCTCCAGCCTCCACCCGTCCTCTGTCTTGACGAAGATGCCGCCGCCGATGATTTCGTATGCCGTCGTGACCAACAGCACCTTCTCCTGCTCACCTTCGCGGTAGGCCTTCCAACTCCAGGGACGTGCACTCTGGGACCAGGCGCTGCCCAGCCGCTGAAGCCGCTGTTGCTCCTCACGCGATGGCTCCCACTTGGAGTGCTCCCCCCCTGCGTCGAAGTTCCCATACAGCGCGGCCATGGCCTTCGCGGGAAGGAACTCCCCGCTGAAAGCAGGCCCTGCGGCCACCTCACTCCCGCACGGCTCGAGATGATCCGGATACTTCTCCGTCTGGCCGGTGTAGAGCGCCTCCCCGAGGGACGCCAGAGCCTCTCCCCCCGCCCGAACCTCGAACACCTGGGGCGCGGCGTCCTCCACGCTGCTCGAGAGCGTCAGCTTCATGCCGCTGTCCGTCTTGGAAGCAGCGGAGACCCAACGCTCCTCGGAGAAAGGAGCACCGGGCTTGTCGATCACCGCCAACCAGCGCCCGTGGAGATCCGGAAAGAGCCGCAGCAGGTAGGCCCGTTGGGTGCACCCGTTAATCCGTACTCCGTGAGCGCCCTCTTCCGAGCGCTTCAGGAGCTTCCACACCCCTGGCAGCTTGCCCAGGAGGTTCTGCGCGGGCGCGTCCAGGGCGAATTGTCCGAAGCGCGGGCCCAGGGTGTCGGACGCATCTTCATCCGTGGTAACCCAGTCAGTGTGGGCGAGGGCGCGCTCCAGCACGGGCGTCAGCGCGAAGCGAGTCCGCTCCAGCACCTCCACGGTCACCAGTTGGCTCTTCTTGGCGTACCGGAACCGGCCCCGGTAGATGGCGGCCTCCTCGGGGTTCTCCACGAAGGCCAGGAAGAGCTGTCCCCGGGTCATGACTCGGCGCCGCGCTTGCTGTACGAAGCCCATGTTTTCGAGGATGCAGTGGGGGACTCCGTCCTCGCTGTCACACGGGTACTCGAACTTCGGGCCGATGGGTGGCTGCTTCGCCCCGGCAAGCAGCTCGAAGTTGCGCTCGACGAAGAGCTCCCCCAGTTGCTTGCGCAGCGAGTCCTCCTCGGGAGCAAGTGTCGCCGCCCTGAGAGCGCTCTCCACCCGCTGAGCGAGCTTGCGCTGGGGGTCCGCGGCCTCCGCCTTGAGCTTCTCCAGGGAGGGCTTCTCCTCACCCAGGAGGGAGACCGAGATATAGCCCTCCTTGTCTCCACAACGCACCTTGTGCCACTCGGTCTGGGGGGACTCCAGCCGGACACACTCCGTGCCGATCGACAGCTGCCCCAGGCTCTCTCCTTGCGTGGAGGGCCATTTGCGCAGGTGGATGCTGGAGCCCTGGACGTAGAGCCGTGGCCCCGTGTCGGCGGGACTGGACTTGGAGTCCTGCCGGCACGAGGTGAGGGCCAGCATCGTCACCAGCGGGAAGAGCAGCCGGGGGCGAAGGGACAAGGAGCTTGCACGCAAAGGCATGAGTGGCGGGCGATGCTACTGCAGCACGGAAGCGGTATTCAGCGTGGCGCCAGGGGAACGGACGGTTCAGCGCGCTTCCCCTGGCTCCGAGGTGGGCACAGTCTTCAGCAACAGCGACACTGAGCGAGCTCGCGAGGACTACTGCTGCAAGGGGAAGGGGCCCCCGCCACACTCATTGTCGATACAAGAGAAGGTGCAGAGGTTCTGCATGTACGAATCATCCGGGTACCGCTCGAAACACCCGAAGCGGCAATCCTCGTGGCAGGTGAGCGCAGTCCGGTCGGACGTGACCGGGACTTCGTAGGTGGACTGCTCCTCCACGGGGAGGTCGACCCCACCGCATCCAACCCCCAGCAGTGCCGCTGCCAGCACCGCGACAACTGTTGTCATGGTCCGCACGTTCACGTTCCTTGCCTTTCCCATCTGATGATGGAGGAGCCGGTATGGCCCTTCCTTATGAGCCACCGAGGCGGAACGCCATGCATCAAAATCCGCGTTCCACGTATCCTCGGGAAACAACAAGGTTTTTCCGGGCAGGCCAAAGAACATGCTCGGGTGGGAGCACCTGGCGGAGCGAGCCGTCACCGCGGGTCGCGCGGCAAGTCGGAAAACCGCACGGTGTACTCGTTCTCCTGGCCGGTCTTCACCTCAACGGAGAACAGCCGGCTGTCGCCATTCGCGTCCACGAGGCGCAGCTGGTAGGTGCCCGCCTTGAACACCCAGGTTAGAGGTGTCGTGCCCAGACGGACCTCGCCGTCATACACCTCCACCGGGGGTTCGGTGGAGAGTTTGAGCAGTCCAATCCCCGCCCCTTCCCTCAGCTTGAGCAGTTCAATCTCTCCAGGTTGGGCTCGTGGCGCGCGATCAGCACGCCGTCCTGGGTGGACACGACATCAGGCTCGATGAAATCAGCCCCCATCTCGATGGCCCGGGTATAGGCCTCGAGGGTGTGCTCGGGCAGATAGCCGCTGGCACCGCGGTGTCCAATCACCAGAAGCCCCGGCAGCTTCTCGTCGCCGTCACCACACGCCCCCGACAGAAGCCCCACTCCCACCGCGGCCAACACCCACTTCATTCTCTTGCGCATGCTCCCTCCCAAGGGGACGGGACTCTAAACGCCCGGACATAGCTGTTGTCCAGGAGAGCGAAGGCGAGCCGCCGCGGCCCTGGCTTATCCACTGCATGGCAGTCGTACTGTGGGGCAGCCGTCACGGCGGCACCTTCCCGATCTGAGCCTCGGCGCTCCGGGTGAGAGTTCCCCTCTCGGAATGCCGAGCATGAGGGGAACCGCCATGAACTGGCTCAAGTGGGGCGCGGTGCTGTGCATCGCCCTGGCGACGGCGTGCACCGATGATCCAGCCGAGGAGCCCCCCGTGGAGCCCGAACAGCCCTCGGCTGATGCGGGGGTGCTAGATGCCGGTGTACCCGACGCGAGCGTGCCGGATGCCGGTGTGCCCGATGCGGGGCCCAGCGGGGGCGGAGACTGGACTCAGTACCGCTCGGGGCCGGAAGGCACCTGGGCCAATGCAGGCACCTTCACCGTGGCCCAGGCCGCGGGCGTGGCCCCCGCGTGGACCGCCGACGCGGGGCCCCAGGGGTACACCCAGCCGCTCATCGTGGGCGACTCCGTCTACGTCACCACCGGCTTCGAGGGCAAAGTGCTCGCCTTCGAGGCCCGCACCGGTGCCTCACGCTGGGGCCGGACCCTGGACCACGTCTTCACGGATCCGTGCCAGACGCGGCCCAGCCGCCCGGGCTTCTGGGCCGCTCCCGCGCTGGTCGACGGGGTGCTCTACGCCGCCTCGCCGGATGGCAACCTCTACGCGCTGGATCCGCTCACCGGGGCCACCTTGCGCCAGTCCCCCGTGGCCACTGCCGCCAACCCGCCCGAACTGATCCAGTCCTCGCCCGCCGTCTCCGGGGCGCTGGGCCGGCTCTACGTGGGCGTGGCGGCCCTGTTCACCTGCCGCCACGTACCGGGCCGGGTCATCTCGGTGGACCTGGCCACGGGCACCTCGCGCTCCATCACGCTCACGGACGGCGGACGGGTGGGCGCCGCCATCTGGAGCAGCATCGCGGTGGACGCGCCGGCTCGCCGCATCTACGTGAGCACGGGAGATCCCGTGGGCCAGCCGCTCACCGAGGTTCCGCTGGCCCAGGCCCTAGTCGCGCTCGATGCCGAGACGCTGCAGGTGCTCGACCATTGGCAGAACCCCGGGCCTGGCCCGGCGGACAACAGTGACTTCGGGGCTTCGCCCACGCTGTTCACCGCCGCGGATGGCACGCGGCTGGTAGGCACGGCGAACAAGGACGGCTGGCTGTACGTGCTGCGGCGGGAGCGGCTCTCGGAGGGCCCGCTGTGGAAGTACCCGCTCGCCGCGGGTGGAAAGGACCCGCTGAGGGGCCAGGGCAGCCTGGTAGCGCCCACCTTCGCTCACGGCTTGCTCTACGCCGCGGGCGGAATCACTCCGCAAGGCGAGCCCGGCAGCGTGGTGGCGCTCGAGCCGGGGGACGGCGCGCTGCGCTGGAAACACGTGACGCCCGGGTTCGTCTTCGCGGGGATGCCCGTGGTGGGAGACGTACTGGTGGTGGTCTCCAACGCGCAGGACAACAGCCGCAGCTGGCTGGAGCTGCTGGACGCGCGCACGGGCACGGTGCTCAAGACTTTCGAGACGAGCGGCCCCACCTATGGCGCGCCCACGGTGGGCCGCGGACTCATCCTCTGGTACCCCTTCTCCGGACAGCTTCGCGCCTTCACCCTTCCACCTCCGTGAATCCCATGGGCGGCGGCAATCGAACCCGCGGCCCACCCTCGTGTGGCCCCTCCGCCCATCGCGACGGCGGTGGTAGGTTGTACCCACGAGGAAGAGTGATGACCGAGTTGGAGCCGCTGCTCAAGCGCATCGAGCAGCTCACACCGTACTTTGGAAGAGCCCGCCAGGATCTGACGGCGCTCACCACCCGGGCCCGGAACGAGGACTACAAGGGGGTCCTGCAGAACGCACGGCTGGTGGTGGAGATGCTCCTGCGCGCCCTGGCCACCACCGAGCTCAAGCACACGCCCGGCAAGGCGATGCTGGACGAGCTGATCAGCAAGTTCCGGCAGCAGGCCCACTCGGGTGTCGTCCCCACCAACATCCTGGCGCACATGGGCACGGTGCAGGCCTGGGGCAACCTCAGCTCGCACGATCACTCGGGCGGCCTCCACGAGGCCGGCGTCAAGGTCGGACTCGAGGAGGCGATGACGAGCCTCAACTCCCTCGTCGCGATCCTCACCTGGTACAAGGAGCGCTACGTCCAGGAGCCCGCGGCGGCCTCCACGGCTGCTGCCTCGAAGGCCAGGCCCCCCCACAACAAGCGGCGGCTCGCGCTCGCGGCAGGGGTGCTCCTCATCGTCCTCGTCGTGGGCATGGTGGGGTTCTCGTTTCGTGTCGCGCAGAAGACCGCTCAGCTGCGGAAGCAGTTGGACACACTCTCGGCGGAGAGCAACGAGCCCCCAGCCCCCGCCTCCTGCCAGGAACAGGACGCCTCCGCGCTCGAAGCGCTGGTGGCCGTAGCGCCCAGGCTCTCGGACCGCGTCCCCGAGAAGGTACGGCCCCAGGAGGCCACCGCGGCCCTGGAGGCGCTGCGCGCCACAGGCCAGCCATGGCGCCCGGAGGGAGCCTTCTACGTGGCCAAAGCGAACTTCCTTGCGGGTCACCCGGACACCGCGGCCATGAGCCAGGCGCTCGGGTGCGAGGGCTTCGCGGCGGCTGAGAACCTGGCTGGGAAGATGGCGGTGCTCGCCGAGGATTGGAAGCAAAGCGAGGCGCACTATCTGCGCGCCGTGGAGCTGGATGACCGGTTCTGGAAGCCGCGCTTCAACCTGGGGATCCTCTACCTGCAGCAAAAGCGCATGGCGGAGGCCGTGCCGCTGCTGGAGCGCGCGGTGGAGCTGGCCCCTGTGGATCCGTTGATCGCCGTCCACCTGGGACACGCCTACTCCGGCAGGGCCAAGGCGGCCGAGGCGGCCGGAAAGAAGGAGGAGGCCCTGGCGGATAGGGACCGTGCCAACACCGTGTGGTGTCGGGCCAGTCAGCTGGGCTCGGTCATGGGCGAACTCCTCTGCTTCAAAAAATAGGGCGAGTTTGGAGCTGCTGCCCCTCGGCTGCCTTCATCCCGCGCCCGGGTTGTCAATGGGAGGCCGGGCAGTCCAGACTGGGACAAGGCAGGCGCTCACCTCGTGCAAATCCGTTATCGCATCCTCAAGCCCCATTTCGACCTGGTGAATGTCGGCAATGGCTGGGAGCCGCTCGAGGACTGTCTGCTTCTCGATGAGCTCACCGCGCCCTACCGGCGAAGGGCGGCTCATCTGAAGCTGCTCGTCCGGGTGGGTATCGGCGCGCTCCTCCTCTTCATCTTCGCGGCGATACTCCTCTACACGTGACGCTCGGTGCTCGGCGGGTGTCCGATTATCCAGCGCGATCCCGTGGCGGAACCCCACCTCGAGTAAGCGAGGACCTCTGCTCATGTGAGGCGGGCGCGTCGTCACCGGCGAAGGACGCGGTGCAGGCGGCGTTGTAGGCCGTCCCCACGTCCCGCATGCCCTGCTCCCAGCTTTCCCGCCCCCCGCGGGAGTACGCCGCGCCTGAACGGGCCAGGCGCGGGCGCTCGTCAGCGCAACTTCGTTACTTCTTCGGCGCCGGCTGCTTGGGCATCAGGAAGTCCGCCTTCTTCTTCTGGTGGACGAAGATGACGCAGTCCGCACCGGCCTTGCAGGAGTCGTTGTGCATCGTCTTGCCCGGCTGCATCACGTACGAGCCGGCGGTCAGCTCCTTGGCTTCCGTGGAGCCCTCCTCGGTGTGCACCCAGGTGCCCGCCACCAGCACCGCGTGGTAGTCGGAGGTGTGGCCGTGCATGCCTGACTCGAAGCCACCGGGCATCTTCATCAGGATGCCCGACTCACCCTTGTTCCGATCGCCCCACAGCGTGGCGATCTGGATGGGAACGTTCGGCGCCATCGGCTCCCACTTGAGCTCGCTCGCCGGGTGCATCGCCGCCTTCTTCGCTGCCCCGGCCGCGTACGACACGGCCGCCACCATCGAGACCGCCATCACCGCCGCGAACAGCTTCATCGTCTTCATCGTTGCACCCCTCCAGAAGTTGGGTTGAGGCGCAACATGCCCCGGCCTGGACGTGACAGCAAAATCCCGGTGTTCCCCACGACAGCCTCAGCAGGGGGGAGATGACACCGCCCTGCGGCGTTCCCTGCTTCGAGCGCTTGCCTCCGCTGTACAACGTCGGCTCCGCCTTGGCCTTCGTGTACAGCTTCGCTCGGAGGCAATCTGGTAGGAGTACCGCCGGAGGCAGCCGGAGGGGACGGCCGAGCGCTCGGGCAATGTTGTCACAAACGAGACTTGGTCCTTCTTTCATGAAGGGGCCTTCTGGCGTCGCGACCGGGGCGTTGAGCGTGGGTTCCCGTATTTCTCATTGCTTGGTGAAGAGGGAGTCCATGATGGTTTCTCGAGAGCTGTTTTTGAATGCGCATCGCCCCGCCGTCGCATTGGCCGGTGTGATGTCTCTGGTGGCCAGCCTCGTAGCGGTCCAGGCCCAGGCCCAGTCTCCCTCTGGGGAGGAGGGGGCACCGGCCCTGCTGCTCATTCTGGATGCCTCTGGCTCCATGAAAGCGGACGACGGCTCGGGCCAGGTCAAGATCGCGGCATCCAAGGAGGCCTTGAATCAAATGGTCGATGCCTTGCCGGATGGGGCGTCTGTCGGCCTGCGCGTGTACGGCCACCGTGTCTCCAACGCGGCGAAGGACAAAGCCGAGGGCTGCCTTGACACGCAATTGATCGTGCCTGTTCAAGCGCTGGACCGGCGGGCCATGAAGAGGGCCATCGAAGGAGTTCAGGCCCGGGGGTGGACACCCGTCGGGTCCTCGCTGCGGGCCGCCGAGCAGGACCTGCCGGCATCAGGGGAGCGGACGGTGGTGCTCGTCTCCGACGGCATTGACAGCTGCGCTCCGCCCGATCCGTGCGAGGTGGCGCGAGAGCTGGCACAGCGTGGCACCCACCTGAAAGTCCACACCATCGGGTTCCAGATTGACGGGCAGGCGCGCGCGCAGTTGCAGTGCATCGCCGAGGCGACCGGCGGAACCTATCAGGACGCCCCGGATGCCGCCGCCTTGTCCTCGCAATTGAAGCAGCTCTCCACCCGTGCCGTCCGCACCTTCGTGTCCGAGGGGAAGCCCGTGTCCGGCGGAACCTCGTTCCGTGACGCGCCGAAACTGGAGTCAGGGCTGTACAAAGACACGATCCTGCCCGGAGAAGAGCTTTGGTTCGCGGTCGAGTTGCAGGCCGGTCAGGGGCTCGTGATGAAGGCCACGCTGGACCGGATGAGTGAGAAGGGCGGTGGGGGCTTGTTCGAGGTCCAATTGATCAACCCGGACCTCAAGCAGCTCTGCTGCGGTGGCGGTGAGGGCTTCCGTGGCTACGAAGTCAATATCCGTGAGCGCGTGGTGAGCGTGGGCGTTCAGAGCGGGGACATCGGCACCGAGGAGAGTGTTGCCGCCGCGAAACAGCCGGGCACGTATTATGCCCGCGTCACGTGGAAAGCGGATGTCGCCCCGGTCGAAGCGCAGCTGGAGCTTTCGGTCGAGATCACAGGGGACAAGAAGGAGAAGGGGGCGGACGCCAGCGCGACTCCCCCAGCCTCCGATCCGCCGGCGGTGCAGCAGGGTGAAACGGCGGTGCAGCAGGGCCAGACGGGTCAGGGCACCGGCCAGTTCCATCGTCTCCTGCTGATGTCTCTCGCCACTCTGGGAGTGCTCGTCGTCGCCCTTGCCGTTCTGCTCGTCGTCGTCCTCCGGCGGAAACAGGGTGGAGAGCGCCCTCCAGGAATGAACCAGAGACGGACCGAGCGGCCGGTGTGAGCGATGGACGCCGCTCAGCTGATGCCATTCATGCGCCATGCAGCAGGCGATCAGCGCTGGCGTATCAGGCTTGGGGCCCACGCAGCATGAGCAAGTCCAGGGACAGGCTGACAGTCTTCCCGCACATAACCCGCTGCCCTTCTCGGAATGGAGGCGGCGGCAATCGAACCCGCCGCTCTGAGCTTCTGGCGAGAGCGTTCCGTCTCGGTCTGGCGACGTGTGGCTGGGGAGGGTGGTGCTGAACCCGCGGCAGGGATTGTCAAAACACAGGAGCCCGCCTCGCCCTGAGTAGACAGCGGGCGGGACTGGCGTGTGCCCCACACCGCCGTCGCCTGCCGCCTCATAGGAGGGCGGCTTGAGCAGGCGTGCACCCTACAGGGCTGCGGGGTGGGCGCACCGCCGTGGCACTTGGCCCTCCGGCACTCGTCAGCACCCCTCCTCTGCCTCTTTGCTCTCGCCCGTTCCCTTCAACACTGCGCCCATCCTTCTTAAGCGCAATCGTCAGGCCAGAGCGATGGCGGCACCAACCCCGTAAAGAACCAGAGAGATCGCGAATACCACTGCGGGGAGGTAATACGTGTAGCGCTTCCAAAGCACAACTAAACCCGCCAGAAAGATCGAGCCGACCACGAGGAGAAACGGGGATTGTTGCAGTACGGCAAATCGAAAGGTGGCGAGATAGCCGTACAACAAGCCAAAGAGCATCAGGCCGAGACTCAGGATGGCGTTGAAGCCTATCCAGGCTTTCCACATCGTGGTTTTGCTGGAGACGTTAGGAGAGACCTCCTTCATCCTCGCTTCAAGTTCTGGATCTTGAGGCCTGAGGTCCGGACCGAAGAACGTGCCATGTAAATGCAGCGCGCCAGCGAGAAGCGCGATCGCTGCGCTCGCTGAGATCAAGATCTGAGGAAGCATGAAGATCCTCCTGTGGAGCGTGTGGCACTTCGAGGAAGGACACCGTGGCCACCCAAGCCCCGAGCGCTGAGGCTCGCGCGGGGCCGTCGAACCGCGGTCCGCCTACTTCTGGCCGCCGCTGGCCTGCGGCTCCTGGAGCTTCTTCGTCTGCTGGCCCGTGAAGGACTGGGACTGAACGGGCGGGTAGACGAAGTCCTGGCGCAGGGCGCTCACCTCCGCGCTGAAGCCGTTGCCCTTCACCTTGAGGCCGGGAGTGAGGCTCAGGCCGTGCTGGGTGAAGCTGTTGAGCGTGTACTCGCCCGCCACCCGCTCCCCGCCCGCGCGCAGGGCCGCGCTCCAGTCACCCGACTGCGCGTACTTCACCACCCCCGCGGCCAGCGCCTCATTCACGCCCTCGGTGATGACGAGCTGGTGCTTGAAGCCCGCCCCATTGCCCGCCACCTGCCCCTCCCCCTCGTGGGTGAGCGTGAGCTTCTCGGAGGCGGGCACGAGCGCCGCGCCGCCCACGCGCCGGACCGTGCCCGCCGGGTCGCTCTTCAGCGCGCTCACGTCCGTGCCCGCCGGCAGCGCGTAGCGCTTCTCGCTGGCGACGGTGATCTTCCCATTGCTGCCCGCCACGCCCACGCTGACCCCGCCCGCGCCCACCGCGCCAGTCACCTGGGTGGACACCTGCCCCTGCTCCTTCGCCACCACCGCGGGAGGG
Organism: Myxococcaceae bacterium; assembly: GCA_035296065.1. GTDB lineage: Bacteria > Myxococcota > Myxococcia > Myxococcales > Myxococcaceae > DATHBR01. The sequence continues at coordinate 118,407 of DATHBR010000069.1, forward strand.
TTGAACTCCACGCGGAGCGAGTTCTCCGCGCCCGCGCCCAAGGTCCCCGTGGTGGACAGGCCGGGGGCGATCCCCAGCTCGGAGGCGAGCTCGGCGGCGGCGGTGCCGCGCATCTCCACCGCCGTCATGTGGCTCTTGAGGAACTCGAGCTCCTCGCCCGTCAGGTGAGTGCTGTCGTCCATGCCCGGAGTGGGGTTGGAGTACCCGCTGGTGGGCAGGCGCATGGACAGCTCCACCGCGCGCGCGGCCTCCTCGGGCGTCTTGAAGGACATCTCCACCTTGCCGCCCGCGCCCAGCACCGCCTTGCCATCCACGCCCTGCACTCCGCCCAGCAGCGCCGCGCCCACCTCTCCGTCCATGCTCACCGTGTACTTGAGCTTGGGCTGGCCGTTGGTGTCGAGCACCGGCTGGCCCGCGGAATCGGTGAGGGGCACCGCCTCCACCTCCGTCTTGTACTTCACCTCGGAGCCCACCCCCCGGACGCCCCCGCCCACCTTGACGCCCACGGCGTACTTGTCACCGGCTCCCAGCTTGTTGATGTTGCCCTGCACATCCACCGCATGCGTCACGTTGTTGGCGAAGTCCTTCACCCCGTTGACGACGCTCTGGGCTCCATTGACGATCGGGTTGTCGGTCACCCAGCCCGGCAGGCTGATGCCCGACTTGGCCTGGGTGGTGCTGTGGGTGATGGGCTCGGGCACCGTCAGCGCCACGGGAGCCGCCTTCGGCTCGGACGCGACGAACTCATCCTTCGGGGCCGCGGGGGCCGCGGGGGCCGTGGCCTTCTGAGGCTGCGCGGCCGGCTTCGGCGCGGGCGTGAACGTCGTCTGCAGCGTGTTGAGGGTCTGCTTTGCGTAAGAAGTGATCGACGTCATGGCGGCCTCCGAAGCGCGGGTTCAAAAGGATTCTCGGAGGCTCTGATTTTTTGTTGCACAGCAGGTGCAATTTCCCCGCTTTTTCTGTCCAAGCACCTGTAATCCCTTGGCTTTCCGGTGTACGCTCCCTCCCATGATGAAAGTCCATGGCAACCCGTGCACCGTCAACTCCCGAAAGGTCCTCTGGGCGCTGGAGGAGCTGGGGCGTGCCTACACCCTGAACCTCATCGATCTCGCCAAGAACGAGCAGAAGGAGCCCGGCTTCCTGGCGCTGAACCCCAACGGCCGCATGCCCGTCATCGAGGACGAGGGGCTGGTGCTCTATGAGAGCACCGCCATCCTGCTCTACCTGTGCGAGGCGCCCGCTGCTGTCTCGCTGCTGCCCACCGAGCGCGTGCAGCGTGCCCATGTGTACCAGTGGCTCTCATGGCAGACGAGTGATCTGTCGCCTGCCTTCGTTCAGCCCTTCCTGATGCGCTTCAACGCCATCTTCGGTGCGCCGTTCGACGAGGCCGCGCACCGCAAGCACCTCGAGAGGACCGCGCAGGTGCTGCGCCTGCTGGATGCGCACCTGGCCGGCCGGCGCTTCATGGTGGGCCCGGGCTTCTCGCTGGCGGACATCGCCCTGGCCGAGTCCGTGGCCATGGCCGATGACGCGGGCATGGGCCTGACGCCGTACAACCACGTGCGGGCCTGGCTCGAGCCCCTCTTCGAGCGGCCGGCCTTTCAGAAGACGCGCTTCAACGGGAACGCCTTCGTCCAGGCCGTGCCCCACTTCACCGCGGCCGTGCGCGGCGCCGCCTGAGCCTGGAACTGGTAAAACCGCGCCGAATGAGCACCAAGGACAAGAAGCCGCGACTGGAGCAGGACAGCACGGACCAGAGCCTCCGAGAGGAGAGGCAGAAGGCCGACGACGAGTTCCGCAATCGGCGGGACACCATCGAAGAGGAGGCGGATGCGGGCGTCCAGCGCACGCGGGACGCCGCGGACACGTCGTTGAAGGCGATCCGTGCGGAGACAGATGAGCAGCTGGTGCGCAGCCAGGCGCCGCAACAGGAGCGCCAGAGCGTGGCACGCGAGCGGGCCACCGAGGACGCGGCGCTTCTGCGGGAGCGGGCTACCTGGGACGGAAAGCTCCAGGAGGAGCGCGAGGCGAGTAAACGCGCCCTGGCGAGCCTCTTCCGGCTGGAACGAGAGCAGACGGACCAGCATCTGTTGCTGGAACGGGAGCGCTCGGATGAAGCCCTGGCGGCGCGAGACGACTTCCTGGGGATGGTGAGCCACGACCTGAGGACGCTGCTGTCGGGTATCGCCATGCGCGCGGCCATGCTCATCAAGAACGCCTCCGAGGATCCGGCCGGGCAGCGAACCCGCCGGGATGCGGAGAGCATTCAGCACTTCACCGCTCGAATGAATCGGCTCATCGGAGACCTGCTGGACGTGGCCAGCATCGAGGCGGGCAGGCTCTCGGTGGAACCTCGGCCAGAAGATGCGATTCGCCTTGTCCGGGAGACGCTGGAGGCCTTCCAGCTCTCCGCGTCGGCCAGGGGCATCTCGCTCGATTCAGAAGTGGCCAAGGGCTCACTTCTGGCCCGCTTCGACCATGACCGGATCCTTCAGGTGCTCGGGAACCTGCTGAGCAACGCCATCAAGTTCACGCCCGAGGGCGGGAGGATCTCGATTCGCGTCGAGCCCTCCGGAGAAGAAGTCCGGTTCGCGGTGACTGACGCGGGCCCGGGCATCCGTGAGGAGGATCAAGGGCGGATCTTCGAGCGCTTCTGGCAGGTCAGCGCGAGCGACAAGCGAGGGCTGGGCCTTGGGCTCTACATCTCCAGGTGCATCGTGGAGGCTCACGGCGGAAGGCTCTGGGTCGAGAGCAAGACGGGTGCGGGCAGTACTTTTTTCTTCACCCTTCCGGGGGCGCGCCCCCCCGGGTAGAGCCAGGCACCGCGGTTGCTCGAACGCGGCGAAGTGACGGGTGTCCACGGAACCGGGGCGGTCTCATATTGCCTCTGGGCGGCCAACGAGGAGAAGCACCAGATGGCGAGCGTCGCGGACTACCTCACCCGGCACAGAGAGGAGCTCGTCCGGCGCTACACCGAAGAGTGCGGCAAGCTGCCGCCTGCCCGAGGCCTCACCACCGACGAGCTGGTGGACACGCTGCCGGAGTACCTCGGCGCCCTGGCGGCGATCTCCCGCCAGGGCCGCGACGAGGGGCTGCCCGCGGACATGAAGCGCAGGCTGGAGCGCACCCACATCCGCATCCGCCTGCGGGCGGGCTACCGGGAGGAGGAAGCGCTCAACGAGTACGTCATCCTGGGCCGCCTCATCGCCAGCACCTGGGAGGGAGTCCCCCCACAGGAGCAGCCCGCCCCCGAGGACACCCAGCGGCTCTTCGAGGGCCTGCAGTCCGCGATGGATGGGGTGGTGCAGGGCTACACGGGCTACACGGTGGAGGACCGCCAGCGCGAGAAGCGCTTCCTGCGCCGGCTCGACGCGCTCTCCTCCGAGGCGTTTGGCGAGGGCCCCCACCCCGCCCCCTTCGAGGAGCGCCTGGAGCCCCTGCTCGCCGTCATCCAGGAGGCGATGGAGGCGGACGGGGTGGCCCTCTTCCTCGTGGAGGAGGACGGCAAGGGCCTGCCCCTCACCACCTCGACGGGGCTGGGGGCGGCCCCCCGGGGCTCCTACCGCACGCAGGTGGGGGCGCCCTCCTTCGTTGGCCAGCTCGCCGCCCTGGACGAGCCCCTGCAGCTGACGGACGCCTCCGCGCCCAGCATGGAGCTACCGGAGCCCACGCGGCAAAGTGGCCTTGGCACGCTGCTGGGCGAGCGCATCCAGCCCTTCGGCAAGCTCAGGGGGGTGCTCTTCCTGGGCGTGCGGGCCGTGCGCCCCTTCACCCCCCGGGACGAGCGTTACCTGGAGACGCTGGTCGAGCACCTCTCGGGCCTCCTCGGCGAGGCGCGCCTCTTCGAGCGGGTGCGGCAGGCGGAGGCGCGCTACCGGCTGGCCACCCAGGCGCTCACCGAGGCCATCTGGGAGTGGAACCTGCGCACCGACACCGTCCACTGGAGCCAGGGCATGCTCGAGCTGCTGGGCCACCGCTCGGAGACGCTCGGCGCATCCTCCGCCGGCTGGAAGGACAACATCCACCCGGAGGATCGCCACCGCGTCGAGCAGGGCATTCACGCCGTCATCGAAGGAGGCGGTACGCACTGGAGGGACGAGTACCGCTTTCGCCACGGGGACGGCGGCTGGCGGGTGGTGAAGGACGCGGGCGTCGTCGAGCGGGACGCGCGGGGGGCCCCCGTGCGCATGGTGGGCGCCATGCAGGACGTCACCCTCCAGCGGCAGGCCGAGCAGGCGCGGCGCGAGAGTGAGTCGCTGCTGCGGCTGGTGGTGGACAACATGCCCTTCCTGATCAACTTCGTGGACGCCCAGCAGCGCTACGTCCTCACCAACCAGGCCTACCGGGACTGGTTCGGGGTGGAGCCCGAGACGCTCAAGGGCAAGACGGTGCGCGAGGTGGTGGGCGAGGAGAACTACGCGAGCCTCAGCGCCATCCTGGAGCGGGTGCTCGCCGGCGAGCAGGTGCAGTACGAGATCCCCTTCGTCTTCGGGGGCGGACGGCGCGGGCACGTGGTGGGCACCCACCTGCCCTATCGCGACAGCACGGGACAGGTGCGGGGCTACATCACCCTGGTGCAGGACGTCACCGCGAGAAAGCGCCTGGAGTCCGAGCGCGAGGAGGCCCTGGCGGCGGCACGCCAGGCGCAAGCGCGGGCCGAGCGCCTCTCCGCGCAGCTGGAGGCCATCCTGAAGAGCTTCCCCGAGCCCCTCTATGTCGCCGACGCCACGGGCATCACCCGCACGAACGCGGCGGGGCTCGCTCTGCTGGGCGTCAGGTCCGTGGAGGAGCTCAACCGCGACATCGCCCACCTCCACCAGCAGTCGAATGTCCGGCGGGCGGACACCGGCGAGCCCCTGCCGCCTGGGGACAACCTGCTTGCGCGGGCGCTTCAGGGGCACACGGGCTTCCTGGACTTCATCGTGCGCGACCTGAGCACGGGCAGGGACCGGGTGATGCACGCAGCGGCGGCGCCGGTGCGCGTGGGCGGGCAGGTGGTGGGCGCGGTGTCCGTCAGCACGGACCTCACCGAGCGCACGGTGGCCGAGCGGTCACTGCGCGAGCGCGCTCACTTCGAGCAGCAGCTCATCGGCATCGTGGGCCATGATCTGCGCTCGCCCTTGCAGAGCATCCTCCTGTCGGCCACCGTGCTCTCACGCCAGGAGGAGCTGGACGCGCGGGCCATGCGCAACGTCACGCGCATCCGCACCGCGGCCGAGCGCGCCGAGCGGATGATTCGGGACCTGCTGGACTTCACCCAGGCGCGCCTGGGCAGCGGCATCCCCATCGAGCCCAAGGAGGTGGACGTGCACGCCCTGCTGCGCGAGGTGGTGGACGAGATGGAGGCGAACTTCCCCGAGCGAGAGCTGCGGGTGAAGCTGGAGGGAGCGCGCCACGCCCGGCTCGACCGGGACCGCATGGCCCAGGTGCTCACCAACCTGCTCACCAATGCGCTGAAGTACTCCCCCGAGGGCTCCCCCGTCCGGGTGAGCGCCGAGGGGAGGCCGGAGGCCCTGGTGCTCACCGTGTGCAACGCGGGCGAGCCCGTGCCCGCCGAGCTCTTGCCGCACCTCTTCAAGCCCATGCAGCGCGCCACCCACCTGGAGGACAAGACAGGGCGCAGCGTGGGCCTGGGGCTCTTCATCGTCCAGCACCTGGTGGAGGCGCACGGGGGCACGGTGCGGGTGTCCTCCTCGCGCGAGGAGGGGACGGTGTTCACCGTGCATCTCCCCAGACAGACTGTCACTGCAGCCCGCTGAGGGCGCCTGGCCCGTAGTAGCCTGCCCTCCACGAATGAGCCCACTGCCCGCCCCCATGAACTCTCCCGCCGATCCCGCCTCGCTCGAGCAGGTGCGCCGCCTGGCGCGGGGACTGGACACGTCTATCCAGCTGCCCGGAGGCTTCCGGGTTGGCTGGGACGCGGTGCTGGGCCTGGTGCCCGTGGTGGGCGACTGGGCGGGGGCGTTGCTCTCCTCGTACATCGTCCTGCAGTCGGTGCGCCTGGGCGCCTCGCGCGAGGTGTTGCTGCGCATGGTCGGCAACGTGGCGGTGGAGGCGCTCGTGGGCGCGGTCCCCTTCCTGGGCGATGTCTTCGATGCGGCCTGGAAGGCCAATACGCGCAACGTGCGCCTGCTCGAGGACCATCTGGCGTCCCCGACCGCCACCCGCCGCGCCAGCCGGGCGTGGGTGCTGGGCGTCGTGGTGCTGCTGGTGGCGCTGGTGGCCCTGACGGTGACGCTCGCCGTGCTGGGCGTGCGTGCCCTCGTCAACCTCCTGTCCTGAAGCAGGTGAACGCGGCAGGGGCGGCTACCGGCTCCGGGCCTCTGGCCGCAGCGTGACGCTGCCCAGGAACCGCTCCTTGCCGACGAGCTCGAGCGTCCGCGTGGCCGCGGTGAACTGCGTGGCGCCCAGCGGCACGCACAACAGCGCGCGCTCGGCGGCCTGCGCCACCGTGAGCCCCACCGGGTTGGAGATGATGGAGTCGATGCAGGTGACGATCACCCCGCCCTGCTCCACGTACGCGCGGATGTCGCTCACCAGGCGCGAGGCGGCAGCCAGGGGCAGGCCCTGGGCATCGACCAGCCGGATGGGCCGCTCGCGGAGGTACTGGCTGCCCGCCGAGACAATGGCGCGACCCAGCTCCAGGCCCGAGGCTCCAGGCTGCGCGGGCACCACCACCAGCGAGGACCACTGCGCCTGCTGGGTGAGCCGTATCCACAGGTGCACCAGCTCGGTGGGAATCGGCGCCGCGGGGGCCGGGAGGGCTTCACCCGGCTGCGCGAGCGCTTCCGGTGGGAGGGGCACGGGCGTCAGCATCCTGCGTCCCCTGGATACCGAATTGTCCATCAGCAGCTTGCTCACGGTTCCTTCCAGTTTCATCGGCGCTTGGGGCTAGCTGGCACCACGCCCGGTGACCACCACGGGCACGGTCTTGAGGATGAGGCTCAGGTCCGTCAGCAGGGTCCAGTTGTCGATGTACTGCATGTCCAGGTACATCCACTCCTCGAAGGAGATCTGGTTGCGGCCGGAGACCTGCCAGATGCAGGTGAGGCCCGGACGCACGGACAGGCGGCGGCGCTGCCAGGCGGCGTACTTCTCCACCTCCTTGGGCAGCGGCGGACGGGGGCCCACCACGCTCATCTCACCGCGCAGCACGTTGAGCAGCTGCGGCAGCTCGTCGATGGAGTACTTGCGGATGAAGCGGCCAATCCCGGTGATGCGCGGATCGTTCTTCATCTTGAAGACGGGACCGGTCTGCTCGTTGAGAGCCTCCAGCTTGGCCTTGAGCTCCTCGGCGTTGATCACCATGGAGCGGAACTTGAGCATCTCGAACGTCTTGCCGTGCAGCCCCACGCGCTTCTGCTTGAAGAAGATGGGGCCGCGCGAGGTGAGCTTGATCAGCGCCGCCACCGTGAGCAGCAGCGGCGCGAGCGCCACCAGCGCCGCGGCCGAGGAGCTGATGTCGAACAGCCGCTTGATGGCCTGCTGGTGCGGCGCGGGCTCGTGGGTGACGAAGTGCAGGTAGCCATCGGAGGCCGCGTGGCTGTCCTCGGGGCGGGCGCGGTCCATGCGGAACGGATGCGCCGGCAGCGCGAACGGGATGCCGAAGCGCTCACACACCTTGATGGCCGCCTGCATCTCCTGCGCGTGCTTCTGCGCGTTGCCGGCGATGTAGACGATGTCCACCGGCACCTGGCACAGCACCTCCTCCAGGTGGTCCACCTTGCCCAACACCGGCTGCGATACGCCGGCCAGGGACTTGTCGGTGGCGAAGGCCAGGTACCCGGTGACGCGGCGGCGGCCGTTCTTCAGCAGCTCCTCGCCCGTGAGCCGGCCCATGGCGCCAGTGCCGATGATCAGCGCCTCGTCCAGGGGCGCCTCGCGCACCGCCAGCCGGCGGAACACCACTTGCCGCAGGCCTACCACGCTGCCCCACAGCAGCAGCGGGAAGAAGCTCAGCGCCACCACCGGCATGCCCCCGGAGATCAGCAGCCGCTCCAGGTACAACCCGCCGGTGACGACCACCACCGTGATGGACACCAGCGCCAGGTCATCCATCGGCGACCGGTCCGAGAAGCGCGGATCGTAGAGGCACAGCGCGCTGCCCACCAGCAGCCAGCTCAGCCCGGCCAGGCCCACCAGCAGCCACAGGTCCAGGTTGCCCACCTGCAGCGGGTGCCCCATCAGCACCGTGGAGCCCAAAAGCGCCCCCACCACCAGCACCAGATCCACCAGCAGGTTCAGCTTCGAGGCGAAGCCCGGAGCCAGCCGGCCCCCCTCCGTCTGAGGCACAGCGGTGGGAAGAGTCGACTGCGGGCCGCTGGAGACGTCGTGCTGCGCGGAGGTGGTGGTCATGGTGACGAGGGGGTTACGGGCACGCGGCAAGCTGTTAACTGACCCATTTCTCCGCAAGCCCCCACTCCCGCAATTCCAGGATTCACCGGCAGCGAATCCGCTCCCACGCTCCAGGTGGGCATGGCCGGAAGAGGCCCCAGCGGGTGCTGGCCGTCAGCTGCCGGCCCACCGCTGCACGGCCTGCACCGTGTCATTCGGTTGGGTATTGAACGCGATCCGGGCCTGGGGAGCCTGGCGGTGCACCAGGTTGATCAGCCGCTCGAACAACAGAAAGTGCTCCGGGATGGTACGGACACCCGCCCCGATGATCACGACGCCCGGCGTGAGGCGGGCCAGGTCGGCCGTCACGATGGCTTCGGCGGGCTCGGCCTCCGGCGGAATGCCGCAGAAGGAGGCCTCGAAGCCCTGGGCCCGCAGCTCTTCGACGGCGGCGGTCAAGCCCGCCTTCAGCTTCTCGACCGTCAGGCCCGGGAACGACGACAGATCGGCACGCTCGGGCAGCAGGCCCACCAGGAGGACAGCGGTCTTCTGAGGCATGAACTTCCTTCCCTTTCACTCAGCCTGCGAAAACTCCAAGACGCACGTGGTCTCGGACAATAGGGTGAACCGATTTGCGTAAAGGGAAGATGAACCTTTTGAAAACTTTGCCGCTGAGTGCCGCGCTGGTGGCCGCCGTCGTCGCGGCGCCTGGCGCCGCTCAGGCTCAGGGCAGCGGCGCCGAACAGTTCGTCCCCTCCGACACCCTGTGCCGCATCGGCGCCTACCGCTCGCCCGGGGGCGACCTGGTATCGCTCACCCGTCGCGAGAAGGGCTACCGCTACGTCTTCCCCGACGGCCGCGCCGGCTACCTACCGCCTCGTGATGGGCCAGGTACCCTCGGAAGCGCGGCGCACCAACTCGCAGAGGACGCTCCAGAACCCGCGTGCTGCGCGCCCGGAATCTCCGCTATCATGCCCACCATGTCACCAATGGGCGCGTGCACTTTCGGGGAGCGGCGACAACTTCTGATCCGCACAGGCCAAAGCCGGGGAAGAACACGCCAGACCCAAAACGTGAACGCTGGCGCGGGAAGGCCGTGGCAGCGCACGTCACGTCGCTGAGCGGCGGGCACAACCGAGTGTCCAGTCGACGCAGCTGACGCCGAGCCCGCACCTTAGAGGTCGCAATGCTTTCATCCGAACGCCAACTCGAAGAACAGCTTCTCCTGAAGCTTCGCAACCTCAAGTACGAGTACCGCGGGGACATCCGAAACCGCGCCGCGCTGGACAAGAACTTCCGAGAGAAATTCGAGGCACTCAACCGCGTCCGCCTAACAGACGGCGAGTTCCAGCGCCTGCTCGACGAAATCATTACCCCCGACGTCTTCACCGCCGCCCGCACCCTCCGCGGCATCAACAGCTTCACCCGCGACGACGGCACCCCACTCAACTACACGCTCGTCAACATTAAGGACTGGTGCAAGAACAGCTTCGAGGTCGTCAACCAGCTCCGGATCAACACCGACAACAGCCACCATCGCTACGACGTCCTTCTGCTCATCAACGGCGTACCCGCCGTCCAGATCGAGCTCAAGACACTCGGCATCAACCCTCGTCGGGCGATGGAGCAGATCGTCGAGTACAAGAACGACCCTGGCAACGGCTACACCCGCACGCTCCTCTGCTTCGTTCAGCTCTTCGTCGTCAGCAACCGTGACAACACGTACTACTTCGCCAACAACAACGCCCGTCACTTCAGCTTCAACGCCAACGAGCGATTCCTCCCTGTCTACCAGTACGCGCTGGAAGACAACACCAGGATCACGCACCTCGACAGCTTCGCAGACAAAGTCCTGGCCAAGTGCACGATTGCTCAGATGATCAGCAGCTTCATGGTGCTCGTCGCCAGCGAACAGAAGTTGCTGATGATGCGGCCCTATCAGATCTACGCCGTCAAAGCCATTGTCGACTGCATTGATCAGAACTGCGGCAATGGCTACATCTGGCACACCACCGGCAGCGGCAAGACGCTCACCTCCTTCAAGGCCTCCACGCTCCTGAAGGACAAGAGCCAGATTGAGAAGTGCCTCTTTGTTGTCGACCGCAAAGACCTCGACCGCCAAACCCGCGAGGAGTTCAATCGCTTTCAGGAAGGCTGCGTCGAGGAGAACACCAACACCGAAAGCCTCGTACGTCGCCTGCTATCCGACGACTACGCCGACAAGGTCATCGTCACCACCATCCAGAAGCTTGGCCTCGCGCTCGACGGCGCGAACAAGCGCAATTACAAGAAGCGTCTCGAGCCCCTGCGTGACAAGCGCATGGTCTTCATCTTCGACGAATGCCACCGCTCGCAGTTCGGCGAGAACCACAAGGCCATCAAGGAGTTCTTTCCCAAGGCCCAGCTCTTCGGCTTCACCGGCACGCCCATCTTCGAGGAGAACGCCACTGCCAAACAGTTCGAGGGCGAGCAGGGCTGGCTGCGGACTACCATGGATCTCTTCCAGCGCGAGCTGCACGCCTACACGATTACCCACGCCATCGAGGACCAGAACGTTCTGCGCTTCCACGTCGACTATTACACGCCTGACGCCCCCGGAAGTCCCGACGCGGTCCCTGAGCTCGGCGAGCCGCCACTGAAGAAGGCCGTCGTCGAGGCCATCCTCGCCAAGCACGACGCCGCCACCGGCAACCGCCGTTTCAACGCGCTCCTCGCCACCGCGTCGATCAACGACGCCATCGAGTACTTCAACCTCTTCAAGACCGCGCAGGCCGAGAAGCAGCAGGCCGATTCCAGCTTCGTCCCGCTGAACGTCGCCGCTGTCTTCTCACCGCCTGGTGATGTCAGCACCGATGTTAGACAGATTCAGGAAGATCTGCCGCAGGAACGTGAAGACAATGAGCAGGACCCCGAGGGCAAGAAGGAGGCCCTTACGGCCATCATCGCCGACTACAACGCCCGCTTTGGCACCAACTACTTCATCAACGAGTTCGACCTATACTACCAAGACGTGCAAAAGCGCATCAAGGACCAGCAGTTTCCCAACACCGACTTGCCCCACAAGGGCCGGGAGAAGGTCGACCTCACCATCGTCGTCGACATGCTCTTGACCGGCTTCGACTCTAAGTATCTCAACACGCTGTATGTCGACAAGAACCTCAAGCACCACGGCTTGATCCAGGCCTTCTCCCGCACCAACCGGGTGCTCAACGCCACCAAGCCCTACGGACACATCCTCGACTTTCGTAACCAGCAGGACGCCGTGGACACCGCCATCGCCTTGTTCTCCGGCGCCAACGCCGAGAGGGCCCGCGAAGTCTGGCTCGTGGACAAGGCTCCCACGGTCATCGAAAAGCTCGAGACTGCCGTTCGCGACCTCGGCGACTTCATGAAGTCCCAGGGCCTCGACCCCAAGCCTGAAGCGGTGCCCAATCTCAAGGGCGACGACGCGCGCACGCAGTTCATCAACCGCTTCAAGGAAGTGCAGCGGCTGCAGACCCAGCTCGACCAGTACACCGATCTCACCGAGCAGGACCAGCAAGCTATCGAGCGGATCCTCCCCAAGGAGCAGCTTAAGGCCTTCCGCGGCGTCTACCTCGGAACCGCGCAGCGGCTCAAGGCCCAGCAGGGCAGGACCGGCGACGAGAAGCCCGCCGCCGCGGTTGATCAACTCGATTTTGAGTTCGTCCTCTTCGCCTCGGCCATCATCGACTATGATTACATCATGGATCTCATCGCCCGATTCTCGCAGCAGCCACCGGGCAAGCAGAAGATGAGCCGCGAGCAGCTAATCGGGCTGATCGAGTCGGACGCCAAGTTGATGGACGAACGCGAGACGATTACCGACTACGTCCGCTCGCTTGAAGCGGAAAAGCCGCTGGACGTGAAGGCCGTCCGCGAGGGCTATCAGCGCTTCAAGGCCGAGCGGGATGAAATGGAACTCGCCGCCGTCGCCCAAAAGCACGGCCTGGCGGCCGAGTCGCTGAAGAACTTCGTCGCAGGCATCCTCGACCGGTTGATTTTCGACGGCGAACAACTCACGAGCCTCCTCGCCCCGCTGGAACTCGGCTGGCGCGCACGCACGCAGAAGGAACTGGCACTCATGAACGACCTCGTGCCCCTTCTGAAGAAACGGGCCGGTGGACGGGAGATTTCAGGGCTAAACGCGTACGAGCAGTGAAGTGGAGGCGAGCAGGATGACACGCGATGGGAAGCGAGAGTTGACGCCTGCGCTGCGGTTTCCGGAGTTTCGAGATTCGCCGGGCTGGAAAAGAACAAGGCTGGGCTCTGTTCTGCTCGAGCACAAGCTGAAGAGCGACGGAATGTGCCAGGTACACTCAGTGTCGCTAACAAAGGGTGTAGTGCCCCAGGTAGAACACATGGGTCGAAGCTTCGCCGCGACTGACACCTCGAACTACAACTTGGCGAAGCCCTACGACATCATTTACACAAAGAGCCCCCTGGCAGTCTTCACCCTGGGGATAGTCAAGCAGAACAAAAATCCTCACAACGCCATCGTGTCCCCACTCTATGGAGTGTTCTCACCAGTCAATCGGCACGTCGGGCAAATCATCGAGGCATACTTCGACTCTCCCTTTCGAAGCATGCGCTATCTGGCGCCAATCACCCAGAAGGGCGCGAAGAACACAATACAAATCTCAAACGCCACATTTCTCTCTGGGGAGTTGTTTCTTCCCGACGACGAGCGTGAGCAGCAAACAGTTGCTGAATTCCTAACAACGCTGGACGAGTTGATCGGTGCCCACAGCCAGAAGTTGGACGCGCTCCAGGCCCACAAGAAGGGGCTGATTCAGCAGCTTTTTCCCCACGAAGGCGAGACCGTTCCCTACCTCCGCTTCCCCGACTTTCGTGACGCTCCATCGTGGCAGGAAATGGACGCCGGCGAGCTAATCTCCACCGTCTCCGCCCCCAGGAAACTTCAAACATCCAGCTATCTTGAAAAGGGCACGTTCCCCATTGTCGATCAGTCGCAAACGCAAATTTGCGGCTGGACCGATGACGTCGACGCCCTGGTCGTCGGCGACTTTCCGTTGATTGTGTTTGGTGATCACACCTGCACTCTGAAATTGATCAAGCAACCTTTCGCCCAAGGGGCAGATGGAATCAAGATTCTCAAGCCAAAGCCATTCATCACCGCTGAGTTTTTGTACTACGCCCTCCAAGCCCAACCATTGACTTCGGAAGAGTACAGGAGGCACTTCTCATTGCTGCAGGAGAAAAGCGTCCGCTTCCCGAGGGTTGAGACAGGAGAGCAGCAACGGGTGGCTGGCGTCTTGTCTTGCCTCGACGATCTCATTGCCGCCCAAGCGCAGAAGCTCGCCGCCCTCAAGACCCACAGGCAGGGCCTCATGCAGCAACTTTTCCCATTGCCGGAGTGGGTTGAAGCATGAGCGCGACCTCGTTTGCCGACCTGTCCGCCCTGGCCAGCCACCTGCGGCAGGAGTTTCAGAACCATCAGAACAAGAAGTTCACTCTCCTTTACGCCTACAACAGTACGGGCAAGACGCGTCTCTCCACCGAGTTCAAGAACCTCGGCAAGAACGGGGACGATCGCGACACGCTCTACTTCAACGCGTACACCGAAGACCTCTTCTCGTGGGACAACGATCTCAAGAATGACCGGAAGCGAGTCTTGAGGATCAACAAGCACTCCCGCTTCTTTGCAGGTCTCGAACAATTCGAGATGGAAACCCGCATCCGCCCGCTGCTGGATCGGTATGCCGACTTCGACTTCAGAATCGACACGGATGAGTGGGAGGTCAGCTTTTCGCGTGAGAACAAGGACGGCGGCCCCCCCCACGAGGACATCAAAATTTCGCGCGGCGAGGAGAACATTTTTATCTGGTGCTTCTTCCTCGCGATCGTGCAGCTCATGCTCTCGAGGGAAGAGGCTTACAAGTGGGTGAAATACATCTATATCGACGACCCGATTTCATCACTGGATGAGCACAATGCCATCACGGTGGCGAACCATCTGGCGCAGATGCTCCTGAAGGCGAAGGACGCCCCCCAGACGGTCATCTCCTCCCATCACACCTTGTTCTTCAACGTGATGGGCAACGAACTGAAGACCAAAAAGCCACGCAGATACTTCCTGAGCAAAGGCCTTGACGGCGAGGGTTTTCTGCTGCGAAACACGGGTAACACGCCGTTCTTCCAGCACGTGGCGAACCTGGCGGAGCTGGAGCAGGCGCAGAAGTCCGGCAAGCTCTACACACATCACTTCAACATGATGCGGTCGATCCTGGAGAAGACGGCCAGCTTCCACGGATACGCGAACTTCAGCGACTGCGTCCGGCCCACGAATGATGATGGTGAAAAGACGCTGCACACCCGCGTGGTCAACATCATGAGCCACGGCAACTATTCGCTCTACGAGCCGATCGAGATGCTGGAGGAGAACAAGGCACTGTTCCGGACGATCCTCGAGGATTTCCGGAAGAACTTCCCGTTCAACCCCGCCCCGTTCAACACGGGGGGCCAAGACCCGGACAACGAATGACCGCGCGAGACCAAGAACAACTGGGCGATACTCTCTGGAAAATTGCCGACCAACTTCGCGGGGCAATGAACGCGGACGACTTCCGCGACTACATGCTGTCGTTCCTGTTCCTGCGGTACCTCTCGGTCAACTACGAAGCCGCGGCCAAGAGGGAACTCGGGCCGGACTACCCGACATCCGGGGCCGATGGCCGGAGCGTGCCGCTGGCGATCTGGTACGCAAAGAGCCCGGACGACGTAGTCGATTTTGAGAAGCAGATGCGCCGCAAGGTGCATTACGTCATCAAGCCCGAGCATCTCTGGGCCAGCATCGCTCAAATGGCCCGCACGCAGAACAAGGAGCTGCTCAGCACCCTCCAAGCCGGGTTCAAGTACATCGAGAACGAGTCGTTTGAGAGCACGTTCCAAGGCCTGTTCTCCGAGATCAACCTCGGCTCGGACAAGCTGGGCAAGACGTACGCCGACCGCAACGCCAAGCTGTGCGCGATCATCACCCGGATCGCCGAAGGTCTGGCGGAGTTTAGTGTCGAGGCCGACATCCTCGGCGATGCCTACGAGTATCTCATCGGCCAATTCGCCGCCGGGTCGGGCAAGAAGGCGGGCGAGTTTTACACCCCGCAGCGGATTTCAGACATCCTCTCGGAGATCGTCACGCTCGATAGCCAAGAGCCCGCCACAGGCAAGAAGGCGCGGCTGGAGAGCGTATTCGACTTCGCCTGCGGCTCTGGCTCGCTGCTGCTGAATGTGCGCAAACGCATGGGGCAATACGGGATCGGGAAGATCTTCGGCCAGGAGTCGAACATCACGACGTACAACCTGGCGCGCATGAACATGCTGCTGCACGGCATGAAGGATTCGGAGTTCGAGATCTACCACGGCGATTCACTGCGCAACGACTGGGACATGCTGCGCGAGACCAACCCGGCGAAGATGCCTAAGTTCGACGCGGTGGTCGCCAACCCCCCGTTCAGCTACCGCTGGGAGCCGGGCGAGGCCATGGGCGAGGATGCGCGGTTTAAGAACTACGGGCTGGCGCCCAAGTCTGCCGCCGACTTCGCCTTCCTCCTCCACGGCTTTCACTACCTGAAGGACGAAGGTGTGATGGCGATCATTCTGCCCCACGGAGTGCTGTTCCGAGGCGGAGCGGAACATCGCATCCGGCGCAAGCTGCTGGACGACGGACACATCGACTCCGTGATCGGGTTGCCTGCTAACCTGTTCTACTCGACCGGCATCCCGGTCTGCATCCTCGTGCTCAAGAAGTGCAAGAAGCCCGACGACGTGCTCTTCATCAACGCCGCCGAGCACTTCGTCAAGGGAAAGCGCCAAAACCAACTGACAGACGAGCACATTGCCAAAATTATCAAAACGTATCAGTACCGACAGGAGGAGCAGCGGTACTCTCGGCGCGTAGATCTGAAGGAGATAGCCGAGAACGACTACAACCTGAACATCTCGCGCTACGTCAGCACCGCCCAGCAGGAGAAGGAGATCGACCTGACGGCGACTCACGGCGAGCTGAGAAAGATCGAGAACGCAATCCGCGAGGCGACAACGAAGCACAATGGTTTCCTGCGAAAGCTTGGCCTACACCTGTTGCCGTCGTCCGATCCAGGCTCGGAGAGGGAGTAAGAGGACCTTTCAAAACCCTGGGCGTCGGATGAGGAAGTGCCTACCCCGTGGGTAGGCCACTGGCCCAGGGGCTGACAGCTCCGCGAGGGCTCACCGCTGCTTGAGCAGGACGGGCATCGCGTGCTCGCCGTGGCCCGCCCTTCGACTCCGTGCGACTGCCAGGGGGAAGGCTTGGTCAATCGGGATGCCTTCGCCCAAGGACTGGTAGAAGCTCTTCGTGAAGGCGAGGTTGCTCTCGAACCCGGCTTCCTGCTTCATCCCGATGACGTAGGGGACGTGCTGAAAGATGGCTCGACCTTGAGGCTCGGCATAGCAGCCGCGCAGCACCACACACTCCACGGCTCCCCGTAAGGCGCTGAAGACGGTTGCGAGGGCGTCAGGCCCGACCTGGCGAGCCGTGCCATCCCTGTCCTGGAGGACCAGCCCCTCCTGATCGCCGGAACCTGAGAGATGGACGATTCTGGGCCGAGCCGAGAGCAGCGCCTGACCAAAGTCTTCGGGCCGTGTCGCCGTTCGCCGCCGCACAGGGAAGCGGGCGCCCGGTCCTGACTGCCTCAGCGCGTACCTGATCACTCGCATCTCCTCGGCCAGGCGATGATGCGTGGTCTCGGACTTCATCGGCTCGACGGCGAGAAGCAGGATCGGGGCTCTGCTCGAGGCCTTCTCGGGGGAGCTGGGCCCTATCGCGATGGCTGAATCGTAGGACCTCGCCTCCATCTGGCGCATGTACCTGTCGCGGAGCGCTCGATTTGTAGGTGCCGCGGGGCAGTACCTCATCGCGGCTCACTTGCACAGGCGGCCCACGCCATG
The DNA here is from genome assembly GCA_035296065.1 of Myxococcaceae bacterium. GTDB lineage: Bacteria > Myxococcota > Myxococcia > Myxococcales > Myxococcaceae > DATHBR01. The sequence continues at coordinate 135,705 of DATHBR010000069.1, forward strand.
GGACGCAGTCACCCATGTTCATGCTCCTGCAGGCCCTGGGCCTCTTCGTTCTGACGGCGGTGGCGGAGTTGGTGGGCTGCTACCTGCCCTACCTCTGGCTGCGCGAGGGCAAGTCTCCGCTGCTGCTCGTGCCCGCGGCCGCGAGCCTTGGCACCTTCGCATGGCTCCTGACGCTGCACCCCACGGGGGCCTCGCGCACCTACGCCGCCTACGGAGGCGTCTACATCGCGGTGGCGCTGTTGTGGCTGTGGGCCGTAGAGGGCAAGCGGCCCAGCACCTGGGACATCGTCGGGGTCCTGGTGGCGTTGACCGGTATGGCGATCATCGTGCTGGCGCCCCGCAGGTAGCTCTGCCTCAGAGCTCTGGCGTCACGCGCAGGATGCCTTCCGGCTTGGGTGCGTTGTGGCTGAAGAAGCCCGTCTGCTTGGGATGAGTCCGCTCCCACTCCTGCTGGAGGCTCTTCCAGTCGCTGATCAGGTTCAGCAGCAGGGTAATGCGCTCTACCGCCTGCTCACACCAGGCCTTGTCCTCTGGCTTGTACCATCTGGGACTCGCGCTGAGCTGGGCCTCGAGCAGCCTCTGGTAATGCGCGCGCAGATGCTGCTTCAGCTCGTCGCCGGTCTTGTCCGGGTGGCTGGCGCCGATGCGGCTGAACTCCTTCTCGAGCTGGGCCAGCAGGACACGCAACCGCACCCAGCGGTGCTCTTCGAAGTCGAACTGGAGGAACTTCTCCGCGGCCAGCACGCCCTTCGCCTCGATGCCCCGGATGACGTGGGGCGGCATGGTGAGGTTCAGGCCCCCCTCGTTTCCCGCGAGGAAGACGTGCGCCACGCGCTCCCGGTAGCTGGGCAGCCAGGCCTGGGTGTTGTCGCGGAAGGAGCTGGCCGAGTCGAAGAGGGCGGCCATGAAGCTGACGACGTTGGGAACCGGGACAGGACGCGGCCTGGCATTCTGGGCGTCTCGGGGCTTGGGCAGGTAGACACTGGGGCTGCCGGGGTCCTCCTGGAGCGGAGAGCCGTGCGCGATGCTCTTCACCCGGGGCAGGGGTGAATCCGTGAGGGTGATGCCGAAGGTGGGGCGCGAGGGCAGCCACGCGTCGAACTTGTGGATCGGGAAGTTGCTCGTGATGCCCCCATCGCTGAACCAGTTCTCGTCCAGGTCGCCAGGCTGGAGCTGGTACGGCTGAGCCCTGCTCCCCTTCGCGTAGGCCTCGTTCTTGATGGTGTAGAGCCGCACGGCGCTCAGCAGCAGGGGGAAGCTCAGGCTCATGCGCGTGGCGACGACGACGGGCAGGTCCTGCTTGACGGGGAAGTGGTAGTAGCCCGGAGGAAGAAGGACGCTCCTCTCGGCGCCGGCCTTCGCATCGATGCCCTGGCTCCAGCTCACCAGGTGGTCGACCACCGGCTGGGGAAAGAGCCGGCGCATGTCCTCGAGGCTGAAGACATAAGCCCCATCCTTCATTGGCAGGGAGTACGGCTGCCGGTGGCTGAGGTTCGTCGTCACCATCTCCAGCGTGATGGGGTGGTGTGCCTTCTTGAGGTCGCCCATGGTGAGCGGCTGTTGGGAGGCCCCGCGGCCGGCCAGCTCGTTGATCCGCCGGGTCAGCCACTCGGTGAGCGCCAGGTTGGTGCCGCCGGGCGGCTGCGGGGCCGAGTCGTCGGACATGCCACTGCACATGCCGTAGAAGCCCTGCTCCTTGTCGGTCACTGCCTTCAGGCACTCGGCCAGAAACCGCCCGCCCTGCAGAAAGCCGCCCGCCGTGGCGAAGGCCCAGCAGAGCACCGTCAGGAGCACGAGGATCCACACCCCCGCCAGCCCCTGTAACCAGGGGCTCCCCACCCACAGCAGGGTGATGGCGGGCCACAGCAACAGCGCGCTGAGCGCGGCACCTACCAGGCCGCCCAGGATGCGCCCGCGATGGAAGGCCGCCCCAGCGCTGGCCTCCAGGATGGGCTGGCCCATGTCTCGTGCTTCCCGCAGCCACCGGACGACCCGGGCCCATGACCCCGGGGCCTCGGGAGGCGGCGGGGCCGGGTGCTTTGCGCGCTCATCCAGCTTCTCCTTGAGCAGCAGCCCCGCCTCGTAGAGGGGCCGCGTCTTCCGAGAGGGCTGAAGGAGCTTGAGCAGGAAACCCGGCTGGCTCAGCTCCTGCTGCATGAGGCGGAGCCCGGCGAAGCCTGCCCCCGGGAGGGCTAGCTCCCGGCCCAGCTCCGCCGCCGCCGCGGCCGCCGCGGCGATCGCTCCCGCGGAGGTGCCCCCGATGGAGCGGAAGCGGTAGGTCTCCGCCAGCTTGAGGATGGCGGGCGGATAGACCACCCCGCTCGTGATACCGCCCTTCATGATGAGATCGCACTCCTTCTCCGGGCGCTGGAAAAGGGTGTTGGGCGTTTCGGGAGGAGCCATACGAACCTCACAGGCAGGAGAGGCGGGACACGGCTGAGTCCCAGCCTACCTGCAAAGCCCCTGCTGTCTCCGGCGGCCGGTGTGCGGTGACCGGCACTCAACGGGCCAAAGGAGCAGAAACCCACCGCTTCAGGGATGCAGCTTCTCGTGCTTCTCCAGCATCTGGATGAACTGCTGGATCCGCTTCGCGCGAGTCTCTGCCTTCTTGGCGGTCTGGACCCTGAAGAGGATGGCGTACCTGTTCGCGCCACTCAGCGTCGCGAAGAAGGCCTTCGCCCGTGCGTTGGCATCCAGCGCCGCCTGGAGATCCTCGGGCACGGTGGCCGCCTTGGGCGAGTCATAGGCCTGCTCCCAGCGCCCGTCCGCCTTGGCTCGCTCGACCTCCGCGAGCCCCGCCGGCTTCATCTTGCCGCTCTCGATGAGCGCCAGCGCCTTCTGGCGATTGATCTTCGACCAGATGCTCCTCTTCCCGCGCGGGGTGAACTTCTGGAGCCAGGCCGTCTCGCTGTCGCTCCTCGACTGGCCGTCGATCCACCCGTAACAGAGCGCCACCTCGACCGCCTCGGCATAGTTCACCGACGGGATGCCCGAGTCCTTCTTGGCCATGCGCAGCCACACGCCCGCCGACTTGCCGTGGTTCTTGTCCAACCACGCGGCCCAGCCCTTCTGATGCGGAAACTCCACGATCGGCATGTCGCCCGTGGCGCCACGATCCTTCTTCATCCGTTCACTCCCACGACAAGGTGCCCCACGTACCGCGCGCGCGGACGGAGCAGGACACCCGACGCCCGCTGCTCCTGAAGGTGCGCCGTCCAGCCCGCGGTCCGGCCGAGACAGAAGAGGATGGCGGACGCTCCCGGAGGAAGGCCCAGGGCGGCCGCCACGGCCACCAGCCCGAAGTCCAGGTTGGGCCGCTCCATACCGAGGGCCTCCGCGGCGTCCGCGACCGCCAGCACCCGGCCCACGGAGGAGCTGCGCGCCCCGACCTTGCGCGCCGTCTCCAGCAGCACTTCAGCCCGGGGGTCGCCCCCGCGGTAGAGCGGGTGGCCGAACCCCGGGAGCAACTCCCCACGGCGCACGCGGCCGCGCAGCACACTCCTGGCCTGTCTGGGAGTGCTCACCTCGCCGATCAGCTCCTCCACGCGTGCGCCTTCGCCGCCATGTCTGGCACCGCTGAACGTGGCGAGCGCGGCCAGAATACAGGCGTACAGGTCGGCCCCCGCCGACGAGGCAACGCGCGCCGCGAAGGACGAGGCATTGAGCTCGTGGTCAGCGCACAACACGAGCACCTCGTCGATCGCGCGTTCCGAGGCCGCCCCACGCCGCGCCCCCAGCGCGCTCGCCAGCGCCCCCGCCACGGTCGCCGCCCGCCGCACGGGGCCGGCTGGCCGCCCTGCCCACCCGGCGCTCCAGCCTGCCATCGCCCGGATGAGCTGCCGGCTGGCGCTGAGCTCCGCCGCCGGCGAAGCCGCGGCACGCTCTTCCTGACGCGCCGCCTGGAGCGCGACGCCGCTCATCAGCAGAGCCAGGGCATTACCGGTCGCGACCGGGCGCGCGGGCGACACCGGGCGGGCCATCCAGCGCGTGCCGCCGTCCGGCAGGCTGCCAGTCCAGAGCAGCTCGGCCACCTGCTCGAAAGAGTGTGCGCGGGCGAGTTCGATCGCGAGCTGGCCCCGGTAGGCGGGGCCCCCGGGCCGCAGCTCGGTGATGGCCGAGTCGAGCACCGGCTCGCCCCACCGGAGCGCCCCGGCGGCCACCGCCGCATGGCCCAGCCGGGCATCGGCGCGGGCGCGCACCCGCTCGACGTCCGAGCGGACGTACCGGCGCTCGCGGTGGTGTTCCGACGGGAGCGTCCGGATGAGGCCTCGGCTCACATACGAGTACAAGGTGGCGACCTTCACATTCAGGAGCTTCGCCGCGGCCACCGCGCCCACCCAGTCCTCAGGTGGATTGTCGAATCCAGATTTTTCCATCTGGCCCGGAGGCTACACCTTCATCAGCGCAAGGAGGACGCCATGCACATGAATGGGAAGCCCGTAGCGGCAGGACTGGAGGGAGTGCTCGTCGCGGAGACGCAGCTGAGCCACGTCGACGGTGACGCGGGGCGGCTGGTGATCGCCGGGGACGATGTCGAGCAGCTCGCCGGGCAAGTGCGGTTCGAGGAGGTGTGCTTCCGCCTGTGGAAGCCGCACCTGGCGGAGCTCTCCGCTGAAGAGGTGGGGCCCGCGCTCGCGGCGGGCCGGGCCTGGGCCTACCAGCACCTGCGGACGGCCGACAGCGCGCTTCACCTCGGTGATGGCATGGAGGCGCTGAGGGCGGCGCTGGCGCTGGTGCCCGCGACCGGAGCGCGTCATTGCCTCCACCGGCTCTGACGCGGTCTCCGCGGCCGTGGGGGCGGTCGGCGCGCTCAAGGGGCCTCTGCACGGTGGCGCGCCCGGGCCCGTGCTCGACATGCTGGATGGCATCGCGAGTCCGGAGAACGCGGAGGCCTGGCTGGAGCAGGAGCTTCTGGCGGGCCGGCGCATCATGGGCATGGGGCACCGGATCTACCGGGTGAGGGATCCGCGCGCGGCCGTGCTGGAGCGCGCGGTGGAGGCGCTCGAACGCGCCGGCGTCAACACGCCCCGCCTCGGGCTCGCCCGCGCCGTCGAGAGGGCGGCGGAGACCGCCCTGCGCGCCCGCCACCCGGAGCGCCCGCTGCGCGCCAACGTCGAGTTCTACACCGCGGTGTTGCTGGACAGCATCGGCATGCCGCGAACGCTCTTCAGCCCGCTATTTGCCTGCGGGAGAATGGCAGGCTGGCTGGGGCACATCGCCGAGCAGCGCGCGACCGGGAGGCTCATCCGGCCGGACTCGCGCTATGTGGGGGCACTGCCTGGCGCCGAGCCTGGCAGACACGTGAAGTCCGCGGACTAACCCCACGGAACCTCTAGCGATCCGTGCCACCTACCTCGGGGTGTTCCTCGCCTGATCTGGGAGCGTGTAACCGATTCTCTTTCTCTTGCGTACCGGGAATTCGAGAGCCACTCCTCCCCCGAGAGCGACCCGATGACGCTGCGTTTCGAGAGCCCCCGCCCCTCCCCCCTGATCAAGAAGCTGGAGACGCCGAAGGAGCTTCGCCGCCCTGAGCCGGTGAAGCCGCTCAAGACGCCGACCCTCTCCCGCGCCGACACCTTCCAACCGGCCACCACCCGGGCGCCGGTGCAGCTGAGCCCCACCCCGCCGGTGCGTGGCAATGCGGCCGCCGGGCTCGCGACAGGCGTGGCTCCCCGGCAGAACGCCATCCCCGGGCTCGCCCCGGGCAGCACCCTGCGCGGCAGTGCGCTCGCCTCGCTGGCCAACGGTGGCTCGCTGCCGGGCAAGGCGCTCGCCACGCTCTCCACCGGTATCAACCCGCGCGAGAGCACGCTCACCCGGCTCGCCAGCGGTGGCGCGCTTGCGGGCACCACGGCCGCCGGGGTCTCGGACACCGCCGCGCCCGCGGGCGCCACACCGTCTTATGCGGTGACCGAGGGGGAAGAGCCGGCCGCGCCGCCCACCCAGGGAGCCGCCGCCGCCCAGCGCGTCAATGACGCGTACGCCAACACGCCCGAGGAGGAGCGCGCCCAGGTTGCCGCCGAGACGCTGCAGCACGAGGCCGAGAGGCTGAAGGACGACCCGGAAGCGCTGGCCGCCCTCTACGCGGCCTCCGAGGAGACGGTCCAGGCGATCGCCACGGACCTGGGCCGCCGCGTCGCTGAGAACGATGACGGGCAGACGCAGGAGACGCTGCGCGCGCTGGCCATCGCCACGGACCACCTGGGCGCCGAGGCGACGCAGGAGATCGGCGCGGCGCTGGCCCAAGCGCTGCCGGAGCAGAGCAACCTGAACCAGTTCGATGATGCGCTGCACGATCTGGCCGAGCAGGGGCTGGGGCTGAACCTGTCCACGGCGGTGGTGTCAGAGCTGGGCGAGCTGGGCAAGACGGCGGCGGCCAATGAGCTGACCGACGTGCTGACGCAGGGGCTGAGCACCGCGCGCGCCCAGTTCGAGGAGGCGCAGGCCCGGGTGGACGAGCTCAATGAGGAGCTGGCCTACCTGGTGCAGTCCAACAGCGGCCTGCTGAGCCAGGAGCAGCTGGAGGCGGCGGTAAACGACTTCAAGCAGCGCAACGCGGAGGCGTACGGCAACCTGGAGCGCGAGGCCGCGGAGTTCAGCCAGGTGCTGGACTCGGTGGCGCGGCTGTCCGACGCGCAGGGCCCGGCCGCGGGCCTGTCCGAGGAGAACCGGGCGGAGGTGCTCCAGGAGGCCAACCGGGCGATTGTGAACGTGTTCCCGCGGCTGGGAGACACCGAGGCGGGCGCGACCGCCATCGCCACCGCGCTGGAGGCGCAGGGCCGCGGTGAGCCGACCTTCCTGGATCAGGTGAGCGAGGTGGCGCAGAACCTCACCGACGAGCAGGTGAAGGAGCTGGCCAGCGAGGGCACCGAGGCGGCGGGCCTGGATGATCACGCCAAGCTCGAGCAGCGCATCGCGGAGACGCTGTTCAAGTCCGCCACCCTCCACATCGCCGTGCACCCGGACCGCGCGCAGGGGGTGCTGGACGGCCTGAAGGAGAACGCGGGGCTGCTGGGCACGGATCCCGCCAGGCTGCAGACGCTGGCGGATGACGTGACGGCGCTGGCGGCGGCCACGGACCCGGCGGAGATTCAGCGGCTGCAGCAGAAGATCCAGACGGAGTCGGCGGAGCTGCCCTTCCTGGATCCGAGCACCCGCGCGGGCCAGGCCTTCCGCGGCTTCGCCACGGTGTTCGGGTTGATCGGCGCGGTGGGAGACGCGGCGGACTGGAGCACGCTGGATCTCACGGAGAAGGTGCGCGCCGTGGGCGGAGCGCTCGAGACGGGGGTGGGCGCCTACGAGACGATCCTCGGGGTTGCGGGGCGGGCCTCCTCCATCGCCCCGGCGGCGGCCCGGGCGGCCGGAGTGCTAGGGGGCCTGGGCGCGGTGCTCGACGGCATCAGCGCGGTGGAGGCCTTCCGGGAGGGCAACCACGTGGGGGGAGCGGGCTACACCGCCAGCGCGGTGGGAGGGGCGATCCTGACGGCGGCCGCGTTCTCCAACGCGGTGCCGGTGGGGGGGCAGATCGTCGCGGGAGTGCTGGTGGCGGTGGGCTTCGGCCTGCAGCAGTGGGCGCACGTGCAGGAGGCCAACAAGTACGAGGGCCCGACGCAGGAGTTCCTCGAGGGCGCGGGCCTGTCGGCCAAGCTGGCGGAGGAGCTGTCCAACCACAGCGGGGAAGGCTTCCCGGCGGGGCCGGCGCTGGCGGAGGTGGCCAAGCACCTGGACATTGCTCCCGAGCAGCTCATCGCCCACCTGGAGACGCTGTCCGAGGACGAGCTGCAGCGGCTGGTTGAGGACGCCATCCACTCGGTGGAGGCGGAGGGCGAAGGCGATGACCGCGGCTTCCCCGAGTCGGGCGAGGACGCGGAGCGCATCCGCGACTGGAATGAGAATGGAGGCCTGGCGGTCCCGGCGCCCGACAGCATCGAGGGGCTCGCGGTGTGGATGGAGCGCCTGGGCTACCTGCCCGAGGGCACGCGGGCTCCGGCCTGAACAGGCATGCCGCCAGGAGGCGGAACCTCTTCCCCCCGGGAGGCCCTTTCCCCTATGAAGCCAGGCCGTGGGTGGCCGGGAACGCCAGGGGCGGTCCCACCCAGGGGGAGTGACACATGACGCGGACACGAATGAGGGCAGTGCTGTGGGCAGGAGCGCTCGCGGCGCTCGGCGGTTGCAGCCAGGACGTCCAGGCGCCCGAAGAGGCGCTGGAAGAGACGCGGGAGGCCACCTCAGCGGTTTTGAATGGCGCCCTGCTGGCTGACATCAACCCGGGAAGCGATGTGTCGCTGGACGGCGACATCGAGTCCGCCACCGCCGCTGGCGGCATCGTCTACTTCAGCCACGACGACGCGGAGCTCGGGCGCGAGCTGTGGCGGCTGGATGCCGCCGGCAAGGCCGTGCTCCTCAAGGATCTCGAGCAGGGCAAGACGGACTCGGACCCGCAGGAGCTCACCGCGGTGGGCAGCACGCTCTACTTCACCACGTATGCCGACGGACTGGGCCTCTGGAAGAGCAATGGCACCACGGCGGGGACGGTGGCAGTCAAGCGGGCCCCTCTCATGCTCGACTCGACCCGGATCCAGGAGCTGACGGCGGTGGGCACCACGCTGTACTTTGCCTCCAACCTGCAGGACGAGGGTCTCGAGCTGTGGAAGAGCAACGGCACGTCCACGGGCACCGTCCGGGTGAAGGACATTGGAAGCGGCGTGGCAGGAGCGCGCGTGTCGCGGCTGACGGCGCTCGGCTCGACGCTCTACTTCCTCGCCGATGACGGCAGCTCCGGCCTGGAGCTGTGGAAGAGCGACGGCACGGACCTGGGCACCGTCCGGGTGACGGACCTGCGGACCGGGGCCGAGGACTCCTTCGGCGGCGACGGGCCCCTGCAGCGGCTGCCCGTCGCCGGAGGCCGGCTGTTCCTCCCTGTCCAGGGCTCCGGTGGCGGCCCTGGCGAGCTGTGGGTGCTCGACGGCGCCGGGCTGCGCCAGTTGACGGTGTTCTCCGCTCCCCTGCTCTTCGGCACCGGCATCCACGCGGCCACCGACGCGGGCGGCACGCTCTACTTCGTCGTGGAGCTGGTGCACACCTATCCGGGGGGCGGCTACGGCAGTAGCTCCGAGCTGTGGAAGAGCGACGGCACCGTGGCGGGCACGGCGAAGGTGGAGCTGCCAGCGGACATCGGTGTCGGCGCGCATTCCTCCCGGCTGAAGGCCTTCGGCGGCAAGCCGTACTTCGTCGAGGATGGCTGGTCCTCGCAGGGCCTGTGGACGGTGGATGGGGGCGTCGTGCGCAGTGTCTTCCAGCACCCGACGGCCGGGGGCCAGGAGCGCTACGTCACCGAGCTGGTGGAGCACAACGGCAGCCTCTTCTTCGCCCTCACCACGCCGCAGGGGCTGGAGCTGTGGAAGGGAGACGGCCTCAACTTCACGAAACCCTGGGCCATGCCGGGCGTCTCCCCGGACTCCGTGGAGCTGACGAGCGCCGGTGGCGCCCTGCTGCTCTCGGGCTACTCGTGGCAGGACGAGACGACCCTGGGACTGTGGCGCGGCGACGGCACCACGCTGCAGCGCGTGGAGCGGGCGGTCGCGGCGCCCCGCGGCTCGTCCGCGCTCCCCATCCCCTCCAGTGGCCCCTTCCTGCTGATGGGCGCCAATGACGGCGTGAGCGGCTGGGAGCTGTGGAAGAGCGACGGCACCGCGGCGGGCACCGGGCTGGTGAGCGACCTCTGGCCCGGCGCCGGACACTCGGGCTTCTGGGAGACGCTGCAGGTGGGCGCGCAGTGGTTCCTCACCCCCAACGACGGCGTGCACGGCCGCGAGCTGTGGAAGAGCGACGGCACGAACGCCGGCACCGCGCTGGTGAAGGATCTCCAGGTGGGCCCCGGGGGCTCGTACCTCCACGGCTTCACCGCGCTCAACGGCCAGCTGCACTTCTTCCGCGAGGGGCCCGACGGCGAAGAGCTGTGGAAGAGCGACGGCACGGAGGCGGGCACGGTGCTGGTCGATGCCCCCGCCCCGGGCATGTTCCGGGCAGCCTGGGGCGCGACGCGCGTGGGCAACGCCCTCTACTTCGTCGCTTACACGCCGGCCACCGGCACCGAGCTGTGGCGCAGCGATGGCACGCCAGGCAGCGTGCGCCTGGTGAAGGACATCGAGCCCGGCGAGGCGGGCTCCGCGCCGCAGCACCTGCGCGACCTGAACGGCACGCTCTTCTTCTTCACCCAGGGCAGTGACGCGCAGGGCCAGCCCACGCGCACCCTGTGGAAGAGCAACGGCACGGAGGCGGGCACCGTGGCGCTGCGGGTCTTCCCTGACGTGGGCAGCGGCTACGAGTCCTTCGTGGCCGGCACCACCCTCTACTTCACCGCGACCGACGGGGTGAGCGGCGTGGAGCTGTGGCGCACTACAGGCGCGGCGCCCGTGCTGGTGAGGGACATCGAGCCCGGTGCGGGCTCCTCCTGGCCGCACGGCTTCGTCCGGCTGGACAACCGCCTCTTCTTCGGCGCCGTGACGACGCGCTACGGCATCGAGCTCTGGAGGACGACCGGCACCGCGTCGGGCACGGGGCTGGTGCGCGACGTGCGCTCGGGCTCGTACAGCAGCCTGCGCGTCTGGGAAGACGACTGGGACGCCAACATGCTCGCGGTGCCCGAGCGCGGCGTGGTGCTCTTCCCCGCCACCAACGGCACGGGGGGCCGCGAGCTGTGGTGGACGGACGGAACGTCCGCGGGCACGGGCCTGTACCTGGAGCTCGTCCCGGGCGAGGGCTCGTCCGATCCGCGCCGCCTCACCCGCCTGGGCAACCAGATTCTCTTCACCGCCTGGGACGCCGCCTCCGGCCGCGAGCCGCGCGTCATCCCCCTGCCGCCTGACCGCACCGTGCCCGTCGTCAGGTGCCCGGCCAGCATCACGGTGGACACGGAGGACACCAACACCGGCGCGACGGTGAGCTACCCGCCCGCCACCGCCACCGACGCGGGCGGGGGCACGCCCGTCATCGCCTACAGCACGCCCTCGGGCAGCTTCTTCCCCATGGGCGCCACCACCGTGAGCGTCACCGCGACGGACGAGGCGGGCAACCAGGGCCGCTGCTCATTCACGGTGACGGTGATGTAGCGAGGCGCGCCTCTTCTCCCCTGGCACTCGCGTGGGGACTGGAGAAGCCGCCTCGTGAGGGACGGCGCTGGGAAGAGTTCGCCAGCGGAAACGGCACGAAGAACCTCCTGTTGCCGTGCGAGGCAAACCCTATCTTCCCGCGTGAAGGCGGGTCCCCGCCGTCCATGAGGGGACACCCGCCCGCCGTCCACTGCCATTCAAAGGACTCATGAAAGCGATCGCGGTCTTCCCGGAACAGCGGCAGGTCAAGCTCATTGATACCCCGGCGCCCACGCTGTCCGCGGACAACCAGGTGCGGCTGCGGATGCTCGAAGTGGGCATCTGCGGCACCGACAAGGAGATCTGCTCCTTCCAATACGGGACACCTCCCAAGGGCTCCGACCACTTCGTCCTCGGCCACGAGTCCCTGGGCGAGGTGGTGGAGGTGGGCAGCACCGTGCGCGGCCTGCGGGTAGGGGACCTGGTAGTGCCCACGGTGCGCCGCCCCTGTCCGCACGAGTCCTGCGTCGCCTGCCGGCAGGGCCGCCAGGACTTCTGTTACACGGGCGACTTCCTCGAGCGCGGCATCAAGGGCCTTCACGGCTTCATGTCCGAGCAGGTGGTGGAGCAGGCGCAGTACCTCAACGTGGTGCCCGCCGCGCTGCGCGATGTGGCCGTGCTGGTGGAGCCACTGACCATCGCCGAGAAGGCCCTGACGCAGGTGCTGCAGGTGCAGCAGCGGCTGCCCTGGAGCGCCCCGGGCGCCGCGGGCCAGCCCCGGGCGTCCAGTCACCGGGCGGTGGTGCTTGGCGCCGGCCCCGTGGGCCTGCTGGGCGCCATGGTGCTCACCGCCGCGGGCTTCCAGACGTTCGTCTACTCGCGGGAAAAGCCGCCCCACCCCAAGGCGGCGCTCACCGAGTCCTTTGGCGCCCGGTACCTCTCGAGCCAGGACGTCCCCGCCAAGGCCCTGGCCGAGCACGTGGGCAACATCGACGTGGTGTACGAGGCGGTGGGGGCCTCGCAATTGGCCTTCGACGTCATGCGGGTGCTGGGCACCAACGGCGTCTTCGTCTTCACCGGGGTGCCGGGCCGCAAGTCCCCGGTGCCGGTGGACACCGACTCGTTGATGCGCTCCATCGTCCTCAAGAACCAGGTGGCCCTGGGCACGGTGAACGCCAGCAAGGACTCCTTCGATGCGGCCATCCGGGACCTCGAGGGGTTCATGAAGCACTGGCCAGAGGCGGTCCGGGCGCTCATCACTCAGCGGGCGGGCGTGGAGCAGTACACGCAGCTGCTGCTGGGGCAGGCCACGGGCATCAAGAACATCCTTCGTATGAGCTAGAGGCCCGGCGCCATGAACGCGGATTGGATTGACGTCTCTGTCCCCCTACGCACCGGCATGGTGCACTGGCCGGACAACCCGCCGGTGAAGATCGACCGGGTGATGGACCTGGAGAAGGGGGATGCCGCCTCGGTCTCCTCCATGTCGATGGGCGTGCATACCGGCACGCACATGGATGCGCCCGCGCACTTCCAGCGGGGGGGCGTGGGCATCGACCAGATGCCGCTGGAGGCGACGCTGGGGCTCGCCCGGGTGATTGAAATCGGGGACCCCGTGTCCATCAAACGCGCGGAGCTCGAGTCGGCGGGGCTTCAGCCGGGAGAGCGGGTGCTGTTTCGCACCCGCAACTCGGAGCGCTGCTGGCAGAGCGATGCGTTCGTCGAGGACTTCGTCTTCATCTCCCGAGAGGCGGCGGCCTACCTCGCCCAGCGGCGGGTGCGGACCGTGGGCGTGGACTACCTGTCCGTCGGTGGGTTCCGGGAGGACGCCGAGGAGACACACCTGGCGCTGCTCCAGGCGGGTATCTGGGTGGTCGAGGGGCTCAACCTCTCGGCGGTACGGGCGGGGACGTACGAGTTCATCTGCCTGCCGCTGCGCATCACGGGGGGCGATGGAGCGCCCGCCCGGGCGGTGCTGCGGCCGGTCAGCAGCCCACGAGGTTGAACGAGAGAGACGGGCACGGCTCTACCGGCCCCGCGCACGGTCACCAGCTGCCGCTGGAGCCGCGTCCGGAGGAGCTGCCACCGCCGCGGGAGCTGCTGCTTGAGGAGGAGGAGCTGGTGGAGCGGGTCTTGCGCGGAATGGTGCGGGTGTAGCTGTTGTGGTAGTCGCAGTGGCGGCAGTTCTCGTCCACGCGGGCCCGGCCCGTGCTGTACTCGGTGGCGTGCTCGAGCGTCGTCGTGTCCGTATCCAGCGTCTTCGCGCGGCACCTGGTGCACTTCGAGTACCCGGTGAAGAAGGCGCCATAGCGGAGCTTGAGCGTGTTCCGGCAAGAGGTGCACGACCAGATGTCGTAGTCCACGCTGCCCAGGGACTCCTCCTTCCGCTCGCCGCTGGTCAGGTGCGCGTCATCCGCGTGCTCGCCCAGCCGCACCATCTGCTGGCTGCACCGGCTGCACGCGCGCGGCCGGTTGCGCAGGTAGCGGCGCGCTCCCGCGAAGGCCAGAAGGCCCACGCCTCCCAGGCCGCCCCAGAACGGCAGCGGATGGCTGCCCACCGCGCTCTTCACCTGGTGCCCCATGCCCTCTGGCTGGCCCGGTGAGCTGCTCCAGGACCGCGACTGGGAAGACCGCATGGCGCTACCGCTGGCCAGCAGCACCTGGTCCACCAGGGCGCGAGCGCCGTTCACCATCGCGCCTGCCGGGTCCCCCCGTCGGAAGTGTGCCACCACCACGTCGCTCATGATGCGGTCCGTCTCGGACGTGGCCCAACCGGCGTAGCCATCCCCGATGATGATCTCCGCCTTCCTGTCGTTCAGCGCCGCCATCAACAAGATGCCGCGGTTGCGGGCTCCGGTGTCCAGGCGCAGCTGGTTGAAGAGGCGGGTGGCGTAGTCGCGGTGTGGCTCGCCTCCGGTGGTGTCGATGACGGCCACATACAGCTCACCGCCCGAGCGCCCCCGCTCGGCAGCGGCGTCGATGAGGGTCTTGTCCCCCGTGGAGAGTGTCCCCGTCAGGTCCACCACCGCCGACCGAGGGCGAACGTCCGGCACTTCGTGGACAGTGACGGCCAGGGCCACGGGTGCGAGCGCCAGCCAGGCAAACAGGGCGAAGGGAGCGAACCTCATGCCCGCGAGCTTTTCATGTCTGCGTCAGGGACTCCACTGGTGGACCTTGGACGGGTGCTTCCCTCCAGGGCGGGCATCCCGGCGTGATAAGCTGCGGCGCTATGTCCGAGCGCATGGAGATGAAGCGACCGTACCCGGGTTCAACAAGCACGTGCGCTGACGGTGGGGCGCTTACGGCTGGTAGCTCCGCTCGGTATGCGCCTGGAGCTCCGCCGGGTCGAACCACACCGGCTTGAACTGATGCCGCACGAAGAGCTGCGCCTGATCGGTGTAGTGCGGTGACTCGGGCCGCGTGCTGGCCGACCCGAACGGCTGCACCGATTCGGAACGCACCTGGCCCGCCGTGTCCCACTTCACGAACATGATGAAGCTGTCACCGTGGCGGATGGCGAGGCGGCCGTCGGGCGCCTCTTCGTAGTTGGTCGCGGCGCGCAGCGAATCCGGGCCGCCATCCATCGGTAGGTCGACCTTGCCCTGGCGCAGGCGGATCAGCTCGCCCAGCGGCACGTCGAGCTTGCCGAAGTGCTTCTGCAGATAGCCCGCCGCCTCGGCCATCACCACGCGCGGATCGGGCTTGGGCTTGCGCTCGTATTGGAAACGGTTGGGCGCGCGCATGATCGAGAAAGCCAGCGCGTCGGCGGGGCCCTTGCCGTCCCAGTTCCAGTCCCACTGGGTGAGCAGCTCGCGCGCCTCCGCGATCAGGGGGTCGCCCTGGGGATCAACGGCGAGCAGATCCTTGAACCACTCTTCCAGATAGCCGCCCTTGGCGACGCCGGTATCGAACTTGATGCGCTTCAAGTCCGCCTCGGAGATCAAAGGCACGGCGCTCATCAGCTCCAGCGCGCGGTCGCCGCGATTGGTGGTGTCGGTCTCGACGCCGAGCAAGGGCGGTTGGGGAGGAATCTCCGACCCCTGCCCCGCCGCCTGGTAAGGGGTGTTGTTGCCGTTGGCCAGGAAGCCCGAGGCCGGATTCACGTTACGCGGGACCATGCTCCACGGAACGGTGCCCGGCTCAAACGCGCTCGAGGTGTCGCCCGGAAGCACCTTCGAATAGTCGAAGCCCGGCTTCCGGTTGGGGAAGCTGGCATTGTAGAAAAAGGCGATGTTCCCGGCGGCGTCGGCGTAGATGAAGTTGGTGCCGGGAATGCCCTGCATCGCCAGCGCCGCCTGCCACTGGGTGAAGTCGGTGGCGCGGCTGAGCCGGTAGTACGCCTCGATCATCTTGAGCTGGTCGGCGCCGCCATAGCGGAGCGCATAGCTGCCGCTCTTGTTGATGATCACCGGCCCCTGCACCGCGCGAGAGACGGTCCTGGGCACTGGCAGCATGAACGGGCCCCAGAGCTTGACCGGCAGCCAGACGCGCCGCTGCTCCAGCGGCCGCCACTCTCCGTCATAGCGATAGCGGTCGCCGTCGGTGACGAGCTGGTAGACGTCGATCATGTCGGGGCGGTTGACGGTGTTGGTCCAGCCGAGCGTCTTGTTGTGCCCCATCAGCGGATAGGGCGCGCCAGGCAGCAGCGCGCCAGCGAAGTCCCAGCCGGTCTGCGAATGGACGACGAGCTCGTACCACGCCGCGCCGCCGCGCCAGGGCTGGTGCGAGTTGGAGACGAGGTGGGTGAAGCCGTCCGCCGAGCGTTTGGGCGCGACGACGAAGGCGTTGGAGCCAGCCTGGTCCGCCTCGGGCCCGAGCGGCGTGACGGCGGGCGCTCCGGGCAGCGGGCCGGCGCGTTCGATCGGCAGCGGCTTGTTGCCGGCGAGCGAACCGAGCACACCTTCGAGCCCGAAGAAGAAAGGCGAGCGGACGACGAACCCGGTGGCGACATCCTCGCCGTTGACGGGGAACAGCTTGGACAGCTTCACCTCGCCCGGATGCGTCTCGGCATAGCGGTTGAGGCCCGAGGCGTAGCCCTCGAGCAGTGCGCGAACGTCGGCGGGCTGCTGCATGTAATCGCGCGCGACGGTGGCGCGGGCGCCGAGCAGGTGGACGACGAAGTCGGTCTTGGCGCCGTCCGGCCCGTGGAGCGCGCCGAGCCGGCCGCGCGTCATCGCCAGCACTTCCTGCAGCGTGGAGAAGTCATCCTCGGCATGGGCATACCCGATGCCATAGGAGACGTCGGGATCGCTCTTACCGAAGATGTGCGGCACCCCGAAGGTGTCGCGGGTGATCGTCACGTCATAGGAGTGCGCGGGCGGCGGGGCGGCGCGGGCGGCGAGCAGCGGCTCCCAGGTGCCGAGCCCAAGCGCGGCGACGATGATCAGCACGCTCAGCCCGATCAGGACTCTCCGGACGATCCGCATTGCTCAGGGGATCGAACAGCTGGAGAAGCCGCAGCTCGCCGTGTCGTACGGGTTGGTGGAGCCGCCCTTCATGTCCCACTTCGTGTCCTTGGACACCTGCCCGGGGTTCAGCATCGGCTGCCCGGTGAGGCTGCCCGCGCTCGAGCCGAACAGCCCCCGGATGTTGTCGCCGAAGATCGTCACCAGCGCGACCGTCCCAATCGCCACCAGGAACAGGACGATCGCCACCTCCACAAGGCTCTGCCCGGTCATGCGGCGTTTGCGCACTGGCGTGAGGAGACTCATGGGGGACCCGTGTTTACGGCGTTTCGCGGGAGATCTTACCTGATCCGGTCTCCTGTTGCACCCGAGTTCCCCCCTCTACGGCGGGCCCCTGCGTCACCGGCAGCGAGAAGCAGGGGCCTCCCGCCGGCGCCAAGGCACCAGCGGGAGGGTAGAGCCTCTTGCGGCTTAGCCGGCGATGAAGGCGCGGTACTTGTCCTTACCCACGTCGTTCATCTCGGCGAGCATCTTGGTCCAGTCGCTCTGGGCGATGCCGGTGTTGCCCGCCGCCAGCGCGCGGTTGGCGTACCGCTCGTAGATGGACAGCACCTGCTGCGCCTCGGGCGACAGGCGCGTCTTGTTCATCGCGCCCCACTTGGCGAAGTCCGCGCGCTCCAGGCCCGCGCCCTGCCCGTCCGCGTCGCCCGCGCCCTGGGTGATCGCCTGGGTGAGGTCCGCCCCGGAGATCTTGCCCGGCTTGCTGTTGAGGGTGTCCAGCGCCGTGCGCGTCGAGTCGTCGGAGTAGGTCTTGAACTGCTCCATCTCCTTGATCATCTTCTCGTGGTTGGCCTGGCTGATGCCGGTGGGGCCAGCGGCCTGGGCGTACTTCTCGTACGTCTCCAGCACCTGCTTGGCCTCGGGGGTCAGCCGCTCCGGGTTCGCCTTGGCCCAGTTCTGGAACGCCTTGAGCTCCTTGGTGGTGGAGTTCCCATCCAGGTCGGCGGTGCCGTTCTTGATGGCCTTGGCGAAGTCCTCGCCGGACACCGGGCCGAACTTCTTGTCCAGGTCGGCCAGCGCGGTGCGGGCGCTCACGTCACCCACGTTGCGCATCTCGCGGAACATCTTCCGGCTGTCCGTCTCGGACAGGCCCGTCTGGCCCGAGGCCTTCGCCTGGTCCGCGTACTTCTTGTAGATGCCCATGACCTCCTTGGCCTCGGGCGACAGCTTGCCCTCGTTGGTCTTCGCCCACTTCTCGAACTCGGCGAACTCCTTGCCAACGGCCTGTCCGTCCAGGTCCGCGGTGCCCTTGCGGATGGTCTTCAGCATCTCGTCGCCGGACACGGTGCTCTTCGAGTCCAGCTCCGTCAGCGCCTTCTTGGCGCCCACGTCGCCCACGCTCTTCATCTTCTCCAGCAGGGCGGTGCGCTGCTCCGGCGTGAGGCTCGTCTTGCCCTGGGCCTTCGCCGTGGCGGCGGCGTCGGTGTACAGCTTCATCACCTCCTTGGCCTCGGGGGACAGCCGGCTCTCGTTCGTCTTGGCCCACTTCTCGAACTCGGCGAACTCCTTGCCGACGGCCTGGCCGTCCAGGTCCGCGGTGCCCTTGTCGATGGCGTTGGCCAGATCATCGCCGGTGACGGGGCCGGTCTTCTGGTCCAGCTCGGCCAGGGCCTCCTTGGCGCCCACGTCGCCCACGTTGCGCATCTTCTCCAGCAGGGCCACGCGCTGGTCGTGCGGCAGGCTCGTCTGCCCCTTGGCCTTCGCCTCGGCGGCGGCGTCGCTGTACAGCTTCATCACTTCCTTGGCCTCGGGCGACAGCTTGCTCTCGTTGGCCTTGGCCCACTTCTCGAACTCGGCGAACTCCTTGCCCAGCGCCTGGCCGTCCAGGTCCGCGGTGCCCTTGTCGATGGCGTTGGTGAGCTCATCGCCGGTGATGGGGCCGCTCTTCTGGCCCAGCTCCGCCAGCGCCTCCTTGGCGCTGAGGTCGCCCACGCTCTTCATCTCCTTGACCATGGACTTCCACTCGTCGAGCGCCATGCCCGTGCCACCCTGGGCCTTGGCTGACTCGGCGTGCTGCTTGTAGATGTCCATCACCTTCTTGGCCTCGGGCGACAGCTTGGCCTGGTTCGTCTGGGCCCACTGGTTGAACGCCTCGTACTCGGCGCCGGCCGCCTGGCCGTCCGCGTCCCGCGTGCCCTTCTGCACCGCGCGCGCCATCTCGTCACCGGAGATGGGGCCGGGCCGCTTGTCCAGCTCGGCCAGCGCCTTGGTGGCGCTCGAGTCCTTCACGTTGCGCATCTCGGTCAGCATCTTGCTGATCTCGCTCTGCGCGATGCCCGTCTTGCCCTGCGACTGAGAGGCCTTGGCGTACTTCTCGTAGATGCCCATGACCTCCTTGGCCTCGGGAGACAGCTTGGGGCCGTTCTCCTTGGCGAACTTCTGGAACTCCTTGTACTCGGCGCCGGCGGCCTGGCCGTCCGGATCGCGAATGCCCTTGGCGATGGCGTCCGTCATGTCATTGCCGGAGATCTGCCCCAGCTTGGCCTTCAGCTCGGCGGTGGCCTGCTTGGCGCTGGCATCGCCCCGGGGGATGGGCAGCGGCAGGGGGGTGTACTGGTCCTTGGTGGCCACCTTCTGCATGTCGGTGGTCAGCTGCTTGAAGGCCTCCTGGGTGATGCCCGTCTTGCCCTGGGCCAGCGAGGCGCGCGCGGCCTTCTCATAGACGCCGTACACCTGCTTGGCCTCGGGCGACAGGCGCGTCTGGTTGTTGCCCACCCACTTGGACATCTCCGCGAACTCCAGGCCCGCGGCCTGGTTGTCCGGGTCCTTGGCGCCGGTGACGATGGCATTCATCATCGCCTGGCCGGACACCGTGCCCTTCGAGGTGTCCAGCGTCTTGATCGCCGCGGTCATGCTGGAGTCCGTGGGCGTCGCGGTCGCAACCGTGTTCGCCACAGGCGCCGTCGTCGTGGCCGGAGTGGCCGCGGGCGTGCTGGTGGTGCTGGTGGTGCTGGTGGCGCTCGGGGTGGTCGCGGTCGGAGCGGCGTATCCAGCGGTGGTGGGCTGATTGACCTTCATGGTTTTTTTCCTCGCGCCCAGGCAGGCCGAAGCCGCACTGGCGGTATAGAGGGGTCTGTAGGAACCCCAGATGACAGGATTATCGGCGAATGAGCGGAGGTGTTGCCCCACCAGGTACGATGTTACAATGACGCACCCCGGCATAAGGCCGGGGCGCCAGGCCTCTACCGCCTCAGGGGGTGATGAACCGGCCCCGGATGCGCCGGCTCCCCGTGGAGGGCTCCGTGTCATAGCGGGAGTAGACGAGCAGCGACCGCTGGCCCCCAGCCGAGGCCAGGGCCACGTACGGCTCGTAGGCGCGCACATCAGAGGCCACCTGAAGACTGGGCGAGACGACCGCTCCCGGGCTCACCTGCGCGGTATAAATGTCCCAGAGGGTGTTGTCCCGGAAGTCCGCCCACGCCACCACATAGCTCGTTCCGTCGAACGTCACCGCGGGCATGAACTGGTTCGCTGTCTGGGTGCAGACGCCCACCCCGGAGGTGTCCTGCACCACTCCGGCCGCCGAGACCCTCGCGCCATAGATGTCGTGGTTGTTCTCGCCGCGGTGGTCCGTCCAGACGACGAAGTAGTCCGAGCCGTCGGAGGCCACCGCTGGCTCGAACTGCGAGTAGAGGTAGTTGGCGATCGCGATGCCGCTGGGGTCCTGCACCACGCCGCCGCTGGACACCCGTGCCCCGAAGGTGTCCGGGGTCCCCGTGGTGGTGAACTCGGCCCAGACGACGAGGTAGCCGTCGCCATTGGAGGCCACCCGGGGCGTGTAGTGATCCACCAGCTTGGTGGAGATGGCGATGCCCGAGGTGTCCTGCACCACGCCGCCGCTCGTCACGCGCGCGCCGTAGACATCCGCGCGCTGCGAGGCGGACTGCCGCCAGACCACCAGGTAGTCCGTTCCGTCCGAGGCCACCGACGGCAGGTTCTGGAAGTCCCCATGCGAGGAGATGACGAGGCCGCTGGAGTCCATCACCGCGCTGGAGCTGGCGCCCGAGCCCTGCACCCGGGCTCCGTAGATGTTCCAGTTCTGATCACGGTAGTCCTGCCACACCACCAGGTAGTCCGTTCCATTGGCGGCCACCGCTGGAGCCTGACGCTCGCGATTGGAGGTGCCGATCACGAAGCCCGCGTTGTCCATCGCCCCGCCCGTGGGCGCCACCCGCGCGCCGTAGATGCTGGCGCCGCTGCTGCCCGTCTCCGTCCACACCACCAGGTAGTTGGACCCGTTGGACGCGATGGCCGGCTCCGTCTGGTGCACCGGGCCCGTCGTCACCGCGAAGCTACCGCCCGCGGTGATCGTCCCCGTCAGGGACGCCACCCACGCGCTCTGCAGCTCGATGCCCGAGCCCACCGCGCAGTGCCAGGCCATGAGGTAACCCGCCGTCGCGCGGACCACGTTCGGCTGCTGGCAATTTCCCCCGGTGGAGCTGAAGGCCAGGCTGGTCGTGTCCACCACGGGGCTGGTGACGGACAGCGAGCCCTGCACCCGGCTGCCCAGAATGCGCCGCGTCTGGTTCGTGGTGTTCCACTCCATCCAGGCCACGAAGTAGTCGCCGCCGTTGGCGCTCACCGAGGGCGTGGACTCCGCGTAGTTCGGGTGAGCGCCAATCGCCACCCCATTCACGTCCACCACCGTGCCATTGCTGGCCACGCGCGCGCCGTAGAGATCCCTGCTGCCGGAGTTGCGCCAGTCCAGCCAGGTGACGAGGAAGTCCGTGCCGTTGGAGGCCACCGCCGGAAGCTCCAGGACTGCTCCACGCCCTGCTCGCTGTTGCGCAGGTGCTCCACCAGCGCCTCGTGCACGAACGTCAGGTGCCCATCGGCCTGCACCTGGCCGCGCGGCCGCGAGGTGCTCAGGCTCACGGAGCCGCGGGTGAGCTGGGCCGCTCCCAGCTTCAGCGGCGCGCCCCGCTCGGCTTGCACGCGTGGAGCCAGCTCCTCGAGGCCCCGGGCGCGCGGCGTGCGCAGGGGCGGCTCCGAGAGTTCGGTGTACCGGACCGGCGTGAGCACCAGTCCCTCGGGCCTCGCCGCCACCTCATAGGTGGCGTGCTGGCCCCGCCAGCCGTCCTCCTCCTGCCGGTAGGCGAAGTGCACCTGACGCATGACCGCGTCCACATCGAACGGCGCGCCTTCTGGAGTGGCCAGCTTTGGCTGGGGAGGCTCCGCGGAAGGCTCCCCTCCCTTCTGGCACCCACTGCTCAACCCCACGACAAGCGTCAACCCCAGACACACGGCAAGCTGCTGCGCGACTCGATAGAACACGTCCCCTCCCGGGAAGCTCATTGTCCATTGGAGCCGCACTGCAATGGATGGGCCTGCCCAGTCACCGGGTCATTACGGCTCATGAGCGGGCGAAGAGCGCTCCGCCGCGCACGTGTCCTTTCCCGGAATCGAAAAACCGGGTCCCAGAATCGCAATCTCGTTGCGACCGGTCGGGTCAGCCTCACGCTTCGGGAGCCGGGCCTCCGGTCCGGGGCAACATGCGCCCTCCCATCGTGGTGATGCGCCGCTCGGCCAGGCGTTGGCGCGCCTCGGCGGAGATGTGCTCGGGCGTCCACTCGAGTAAGTGGTCGAACTCCACATGTACCGAAGTGACGCCCTCGTGGGAGAGCAGGCGCTGCTCGATCTCCCGCATGAAGTACACGGCCATCGTGCACATCGGCGAGGTGATCTGCATGCGCACGGTCACCCGCCCCGCCTCACACGTGAGGCCTTGAAGCAGCCCCATCTCGCCAATGCCCACGGGCACGCCGATGGACAGGCTGCAGGGATCCGGGATGGTCTGGATCCGCGCCAGCAGCTCGCTCTCAATCGTCATGGTCGCCCCCCGGGTAGCTGTAGGCCGGAGCGCGCCCGGCGGCCCGCTTCCGGGCGAACTTATCGTTGGCGATCCGGGCCTTGGCGGCCTCGATGTCGATCCCGGCGTAGCGGGCGTAGTTGTCGCACAGGATCATCCGTTTGATGTCCGGCGTCAGCTGCATGCCCGCGACCTTCACCAGATCCTCCGGCAGCTGGAACTCGTGCCAGAACTTGTTCACCGCCGGGTACGGGTGGGAGAAGACGGTGCCCGAGCCCCACATGATCTTGGCAGGGCCGGCCCACTTCAACAGCCCGGCCAGGGCCTCGGCGAACCAGCGCTCGCGCTTCACGATGAGCGCGCCCGTCACCTCCAGGTTGACGTACACGTTGGGGAACAGCGACAGCTGCATGCCCGTCTCGTCCAGGAACGCCATGCCGCCGTGGACGATCTCGAAGTTCAGGTCCGGGAAGGCATCGGCCGCGCCGCCCACGTCGTCCACCTTGTAGGCCTCGATCGGCACCGCGCCCATGGGCAGGCCCTTGTGGATCGCGATGTTCTTGATGCCCAGCTTGCGCGCCCGCTCGTACAGGGGGAACGCGATGCTCGCGTCATCCATGCGCCAGCCGGTGTGGCGGAACGACTCGCCCAGCCACGCCGCCGGATAGAGCTTCAGGCCCACCGGCTGCAGCGTCTCGACCTGCTGGTGGAGCTCCTCCAGCGCCGCGGTGCCGCGCAGCGGATCCACCCCGGCGTAGAGCAGAAAGCGGTCGGGGTAGCGCTTGCGGATCTCCCGGGCCTTCTCATACGAGCACAGCCCATCGTGGTAGAGCGTCTGCAGCGGCAGGACATGGTGCACGGCCAGATCGACGTCGCCCTCGACGAAGAGCAGGTGGGCCAGCTCCTGGACCGACCAGTCCTTGAGGAAGCGCTGGGGCTCGGTGATGCGGTAGTTCTCGTCCGACAGGCCCTGGTGCAGCCCGAAGATCAGCTGGGCCAGCGACTCGGCGTAGCGGCCAGCGCGGTAGTTGGACGGGTGAAGGTTGTATGCGTGGGTGACCGCATCAATGATGAAGGTGCCGTCGATCATACAGCGGGTTCCTTTGCCTGGTGGAGAGTGGACCCGAGGAACTCGAGCACCGCCTGATCAAAGGGCTCGGGGTCCGTCTGGGAGACAGCGTGGGCGCCCTGCTCCAGCAGCACCAGCTTCGCGCCGGTGATGCCGTGCGCCAGCTCCTGCGAGAGGTAGCTGGGCGTGAGGAAGTCGTCCTTGGCGCAGATGACCAGGGTGGGCGCGCGAATCTTCCCCAGCTCGGCCAACCGATCGAAGTCGATCACCGCCTGGCACCGGCTGGCCACGATGGACACCGAGGAGAAGGCCTCGTGCGAGGCCTTGTCGAACGCCGCGAGCTTGTCGGGGAAGCGGTTGATCCACCAATGGGGGAAGATGAAGACCGGGGTGGCCTTGATGAAGGCCGCCGGGCCCGCCGTCTCCAGCAGCGTCTTGCGCGTCTCCATCACCCGGCGAACGAACGCGTCGCAGCGCGCGAAGCCGGCGAACAGCACCAGGCCGCGCAGCCGCTCGGGGACCGTCACCGCCAGCGTCAGCCCCACGGCCGCTCCCGTCGAGTGGCCCACCAGGTGCGCCGAGCTCAGCCCCAGGTGGTCCATCAGCGCCAGCACATCGCGGCTCATCTGATCGACTGAGTAGGTCCGCTCCGAGTGGGTGCTCTTGCCGCACCCCCGGTGGTCATGAACGATGACGCGGAAGCGCTTCGAGTAGGCCTCGAGCTGCGGCCGCCAATAGCTGGCCGTGCCGCCCAGCCCGGACACCAGCAGCAGCGGAGGCCCCGAGCCATGCTCCTCGTAATAGAGCTGCCCCTGCTCGACTGGCGCGAACGGCATCGGCTCCCCCTGGAGTGGCCTCGAGCCGCGTGCTCCGCGTCATGAGGTGAATCTCCCCCAGCTTAGGCAGCGTTCCAACGGTGGCCAAGAGAGTCAGCCCGGCTTCTCCGTGGTACGTCATCAGCACCATGCCCCGTCCCGGCCGTCCCGCCCCTCCCCCGAAGGGCCCGCCCACCTCCACCGCCGCGCCCACGCTGCCCCCGGGTGCGCCCTTCACCTGGCACTCGGAGAGCGCCGAGCCAGCGCCGACGCGCCTGTCCTCCGTGGACGACCGGCTCAACGCGGACACGGCGCTGAAGCGGGTCCGCCGGGGCGAGTTCCTGCTGTACTCGGGTGACTTCCATAACGCGAAGCAGCTGCTTGGCGCGCTGGGCCGGCGCCTCACGCGTGAGTCGCGGGCCCGCTCCCCGCTAGAGGCCTTCCGGGCCGAGCGGCGCGCACGGCAGCTGGAGCACGAGACGCTGTCGCGCATCGTCGTGGTGCTCGACCGGGAGTACCGGCTGGGCCTGGCCCGTGCGCCGCAGGTGGCTCAGGCATGCCGCGAGGTGTGGGGCCCGCCCGACGCGGACTTCACCGTCGTCCCGCTCAAGCAACTGCTGGGCATGCTCGGCGCCGCGGAGTGGCGGCGCAAGGGGCTGGCGGTTCCCGGGCTCGACGGCCTGCTGCACCCGCACTATGGCGTCTACCTGCCGACCCGCACCGACTACGTGGAGTTGCTGCTGTCGCTCCAGCACGTGAAGGGCAAGCGCGTGTTCGACGTGGGCACCGGCACCGGTGTGCTCTCCTTCCTGCTCCTGCAGCGCGGCGCGGCCTCCGCCGTGGCCACCGACTGTGATTCCCGGGCGGTGGCCTGCGCGAGGGAGAACGCGGAGCGCCTCGGCCTGAGCAAGCGCTTCCAGGTCATCGAGGCCGACCTCTTCCCAGAGGGCACCGCGGACCTGGTGGTCTGCAACCCGCCATGGATTCCCGAGCCCCCGAAGAACCGCGTGGACCGCGCGGTGTTCGACGAGGACAGCCAGTTCCTGCGGCGCTTCCTGGAAGGGCTCCCCGCCGTGCTCGCCCCTGGGGGCGAGGGGGTGCTCATCCTGTCGGACCTCGCGGTGTTGCTGGGATTGCGCCCGCCCGGCTGGCTCGAGGAGCAGTTCTCTCGCAGCGGGCTGACGGTGAAGTGGACGCGGTCGGCCGCGGCCCGGCACTCCAAGGCCAGGGACTCGTCGGATCCCCTGCACGCCGCGCGCTCGCGCGAAGTCACCACGCTGTACTGCCTGGTGCCTACCGCCGCTCCAGGGTGAAGTCCTACGGGCCCGGAGGCGGCACGCGCCGCAGGGCCTCCTGCAGCACCCGTCCCGTCGAGGCCGTCGGCGCCTCCACGCCCAGCACCGCCGCCAGCGTCGGAGCGAGATCATTCATGGCAACGCGCGCGTGGTAGGTGCCCGGGACGATCCCCGGGCCCATCAGAATGAGCGGAATGTGGGCGTCGTAGTGGTAAGGCGTGCCGTGACTGGAGCCCGCCACCGCCGTGGTCCAGAGCGACTCGAGCACGACGTGCAGGTCGCCCGAGCGGTCGCGGTGGTAGCCGCGCGTCACTCGCGATGAGATCAGGTCATCCGGAACCTGGCCGGCGAGGATGGCATCACGCGTGTACACGCGGGCCACGTGCGGCACGCGCGCTGCCGCATCGGCCGCGACCCGGCGAGCCTCGGCTGCGTCGATCCCTCGCGACGCGAGGAGGGCGTGGTCCAGGTAGACGTGCGGGTACGTGCTGCGCTCGATCCAGGTCTCTGCCCCGAACCGGGCATCGAGCGCGGCCTCAATCGCCTCTGCCAGGGTCTGTGTCTTGAAGCGCCCCGAGGGCAGGCGCATCGCGCCCGCGACCTCGGGCAGCGGACCGACGCCGTGATCGGTCGTGAAGGCAATGAGCGTGTGCGCCAGGCCAACCCGCCGCTCCACCTCGTCGAGGAGCTGCTGCAGCTGCCGGTCGGTCTGCCTCGTGATGTCACGAACCTCGGGCGACTCGAGGCCGTATGTGTGGCCGACCGCGTCGTTCGACGAGAAGCTCACCGTCAGGACGTCGGTCACCCCGCGCTGCCCCAGACGCTCGTGCCGCAGCGCCGCGGTGGCCAGCGCCAGCACGAGCTCATTGCCAGCGGGGCTGCTCAGCACGGCGCCATACAGCCGCGCGCCGATCTCCGACGGGTACTCGCGCACGCCGCCCTCGAACTCCCAGCGCTTGCCGGCGTAGGACTCCGCCAGCTGCCGCGCGTTCACTTCCGCCACCCACGCGGGCAGTTCCGGACGGTAGTAGGTGCTCGTGACGAAGCGGCCGCCCCGCAGGAAGTACGCGCCGTCGGCCGCGTGCCCGACCGGGAGGATCGCACCGCGGTCCTTCAGCGCGATGCCGATGACCTTCGGCGCGTCCGGCGTGCCCGGCGCCGCGCCCGACGCCAGCTTGAGCTGATCGCCGAGCGTCGTCACCAGCAGCCGGCGGGGCGACGCGCCGATGCCCGAGGCGTCGTCGCCCCCGACGATCTGAGCGTCCTGGTCAGTGATGCTCTCGACGGTGGACTTGCTCGCGCGCTCGTACCAGAGGTTGTCGATGATGCCGCTCACGCTCGGCGTGGCGCCCGTGAGCATCGTCGCGTGCCCGACCGCGGTCACCGTCACGCCATGCTCCAGGTGCGCGTCGGTGAACACCGCGCCGCGGCTCATCAGCGTACGCAACCCCGCCGGCAGCGGGCCAAAGCGCGTGAGGTAGTCGGGCCGGAACTGGTCGACGGCGATCAGCAGCACCAGGCGGACCTGAGGCCCAGCCTCGGCACGGGTGCGAGCCGCTGGGGCGTGAGGTGAGGACCCAGCACATGACGCGACGAGCGCCATGAGCGTCACCCCACGGACGGAGGCGCGAAGGAACCGACGGGACATGTCCGCCAAGCATAGCCGCGCCGTGCGGCGCGCTTCACGCGCTTTCCCGGGCATGGCCGCTCAGGCTCCGAAGGCCTGCGTGAGGCGCGCGATGGCTCCGGGCAAGCCGCGCACACGCAGCCTGCGCCCAGTCTCATCGAAGGACTCGGAGAGCACCGTCGTGTGCTCGTAGACCTCGCTGATGCGCGACTGAGCGTCGTAGGGAATCACCAGGTCCGCGTCCACCATGGAGGCCGCGAAGGCGCTCAGGATGCGCTCGCGCAGCAGCCCCACGTCCTCCGGCCGGTGCGCCGAGAGCAGGATTGCCTCCGGGTGGCGCGAGCGCAGCGCCTCCTGGGCCGCCTCATCCAGCCGGTCCACCTTGTTGAAGAGCAACAGGCTGGGCACGGCGTCCGCGCCGATCTCCCGCAGCACCGTGCGGGTGACCTCCAGCTGCATCTGCCAGGTGGGGTCCGACGCATCCACCACGTACAGCAGCAGCGAAGCCTCCAGCGCCTCGTCCAGCGTGGAGCGGAAGGAGGCCACCAGATCGTGCGGCAGCTTCTTGATGAAGCCCACCGTGTCCGAGACGAGCACGCGCGGACGGCTCTCGGGTTGCAGCGCCCGTACCGTGGTGTCCAGGGTGGCGAAGAGCTGATCGGCCACCAGCACCTGGCTGCCGGTCAGCGCGCGCATCAGCGAGGACTTGCCGGCGTTGGTGTAGCCCACCAGCGCCACGCGCAGCTGGTCCCGGCGCGCGTAGCGCCGCTGGTCCTGGTCCTTCTGGATGGCGGCGAGCCCCTCGCGCAGCTCGGCCAGCCGGTCGCGAATCTTGCGCCGATCCAGCTCCACGGCGGAGTCTCCGGCGCCTCGGCCCTGCTGCCGCTCCCGGCCTCCGGTGGACTCGCGCAGCCGGGGCGCCAGGTAGTTGAGCCGGGCGATCTCCACCTGCATTCGCGCCTCGTGGCTGCGCGCGTGCCGGTGGAAGATGTCCACGATGACGCCCGTGCGGTCCAGCACCTGCGCGCCGGTCGCCTTCTCCAGGTTGCGCAGCTGGCTGGGGGACAGCTCGTGGTCCACCACCACCACGGTGGGGCGCCGCTCCGCTTCGTCCGGAGCGTCCTCGGTGGGCGGTTCGGCCTGCTCTTCCCCGGGCTCTTCCTCGGGCCCGTCCCCAGCCTCGCCCCCAGGCTCGTCCCCAGGCGCGTCGAGCGCCGCTTCGGCGGACTCCCAACGCTCGCGCGCCTTCGTGGTCCGGTTCTGCGCTCCGGACGCGATGACACCGCTGCCACCGGTGAGCCGCGCCAGCTCCTTGAGCTTGCCGGTGCCCAGCACCGTGCCGGAGGCCAGCCCCTCGCGGCGTTGGCTCACGGTCGCCACCGTGTCGTAGCCCAGGGTCTTCACCAGCCGCCCCAGCTCCGCGAGGTCCGCGGCATGCTCTGCATCCGAGACGCCGGGCAGTTGCACGCCGACGAGGACGGCACAAGGACGAGCGGGGCGGGTATCGGGCATGCGCAGGCTCATAACACGCTGGCGCGCTCGGGACTCGCTCGCCAGCGCCGTTCGACGGCGCGCGGTCAATGAGGATAGAACGTCCCCTTCCATGGCCACCGAGCAGACAGCCTGCATCCTGTGCTCCCGCAACTGCGGGCTCCGCGTCGAAGTCGAGGGCTCGCGCATCACGGGCATTCGCGGCGACGACGCACACCCCGTGTCCAAGGGCTACCTCTGCCAGAAGGCCGCGCGGCTGCAGCACTATCAGCAGAACGCGGATCTCCTCGAGCATCCGCTGCGGCGCGAGCCCGACGGCACCTTCGTCCGCGTGGGCTGGGACGAGGCGCTGGCGGACATCGCCCGGCGGCTCATCACCCTGCGCGAGCGGCACGGTGGGCGGTCATTCGCATTCTACGGCGGCGGCGGCCAGGGCAACCACCTGGGAGGCGCCTACAGCCGGCAGCTCACCCGGGCGATGGGAAGCCGCTTCACCTACAACTCGCTCGCGCAAGAGAAGACCGGCGACTTCTGGGTGAATGGGCGGCTGTTCGGCGATCAGCGCTGCCACCTCACCGAGGACGTGGAGCACGCGGACTTCGTGCTGTTCATTGGCACCAATCCGTTCCAGGCGCACGGCATCCCCAACGCGCGCGACACCCTGCGCGAGCTGAAGAAGAACCCCGCGCGCCAGATGGTCGTGGTCGACCCGCGCAAGACGGAGACCGCGCGCCTGGCCGACGTCCACCTGCAGGTTCGTCCCGGCACCGACGCGTTCCTGATGGCGGCCATGCTCGCCATCATCGTGCGTGAGGGCCTGCATGACCGCGAGTTCCTCTCGCGGCGCTGCTCCGGCTTTGCCGCGCTGGAGGCGGAGCTGCGCGCGATTCCGGTCGAGGACTTCGTACGCCGGGCCGACGTGCCCATCGCCGACGTGGAGCGCGTGGCGCGGGGCTTCGCCCAGGCCCACACGGCCTGCGTGCGCGTGGACCTCGGATTGCAACAGAGCCTCCACAGCACGCTCAACTCGTATCTCGAGAAGTTGCTGTTCCTCGTCACCGGCAACTTCGGCAAACGCGGCGGGAACAACTTCCACTCGTTCTTCCTGCCGCTGCTCGGCCACACCGACGAGCGCGAGGGCCGGCACCCCCGCACGGCCCATCACAAGATGTACCCCATCTCCGGCCTCTACCCGCCCAACATCCTGCCCAGTGAGATCGAGCATGAGGGGGAGGATCGTATCCGCGCGATGTTCATCGACAGCGCAAACCCGGCCCTCACGGGCGCGAATACCGCCGCCTATGAGCGAGCGCTCTCCAGGCTCGAGCTGCTGGTCGTCGTGGACGTGGCCATGACGGAGACCGCCCGCCTCGCCCACTATGTCCTGCCCGCGGCGACGCAGTTCGAGAAGTGGGAGTGCACGGGCTTCAACCTGGAGTTCCCGGACAACGCCTTCCACCTGCGCCACCCGGTGTTCCCGCCGCGGGCGGAGGCGCTGCCGGAGCCGGAGATCTACACACGCCTGCTCGAGGCGATGGGCGAGCTTCCAACGTCCTTCCCGCTGCTGCGGCGCATCGCCACTGGCGAGCCCGCGGCCACGAAGCACCTCGTCTTCCTCGCGGCGATGGGCGCACTGCTGGCCAAGCAGCCCCGGCTCCGGCCCTTCGCCGCATCCATCATCTACCGCACCCTGGGAGGGGCGCTCCGGACTCCGCGCGCGAGCGCCTCACGCGTTCCGCCCGCCGCGGCGGCGCCCCTGCTGGCGCTGGCCCTCCAGGTGGCGAACCGGGAGCCCGCCGCCGTGCGTCGCGCCGGGCACCGGGGCAATCGGCTCACGTTGGGCGTGTCGTTGTTTCGCGCCATTCTGGATCGCGCCGAGGGGACGCTCGTCACCCGGCATCAGTTCGAGGACACGTGGTCGTTCCTCCGGCACCGCGATGGGCGCATCCACCTCGACATCCCCGAGATGCTCCAGGCGCTTCGCGCGCTTCGGGACGAGCCCTCGTTGAACCACCCCCTGGTGCTGCTCGCCGGGGAGCGCAGGGGATACAACGCGAACCAGATCTACCGGGATCCGGCGTGGCGGAAGACCGACCCCGACGGCGCCATGCGTATGCACCCCGACGACGCTCGCGCGCTCGGGTTGGGACAAGGCGCGCGCGCCCTGTGCACCTCGGCGGCGGGTGAGATTGCCGTCACCATCGAGCTCGACGAGATGCTCCGTCCGGGCATGGTCACCCTTCCCCACGGCTACGGCATGCGCTATCGCGGGGGCGAGCCGAACGGACCGCAGATCAACCGCCTCACGACGAGCGAGCATTGCGATCCGCTGGCGCGTACGCCGTACCACAAGCACGTCCCGGTAAGCGTGCGCGCCCTGGGATGACGGGCGCAGTCCAGGAGAGCAAGAGATGACACGGGGACAGGTGACTGAGGTGGTACTGCTGTGCCTGGCGCTTGGGGTTGGAGCGTGCGCGCCGCGGAAGGAAGCAACGGCACCGGCCCCCCGGGCCGAGGAGACACCGGCGATGGGAACGAGCCTGGAGTGCGCGATGAGCGTGTCGCCGCGCGTGCGTGTGGGAGAGCCGGTGGAGCTGACCTTCCGGCTCCGGAATCCGGGGGCGCAGCCGGTGTATGTGCTGGACTGGCACACGCCGCTGGAGGGCCTGCTGAGCAACTGCCTGAAGGTGACGCGGGGCGGCGTCGAGATTCCGTATCAGGGCCCCATGTTCAAGCGGGGTGAGCCGGACGCGGACTCCTACGTGGCGCTGGCGCCCGGGGCCGCGGCGGAACAGAAGATCGAGGCCTCACTGGCCTACGACTTCAGCCAGCCGGGTACCTACCGCATCGAGTTCCGAGGGCCGCTGATGGACATCGCCACGCGGCAGGAGGAGGTCCCCCGCCCGCTGGCGCGGCACAGCGCCACGCCGGTTCAGTGCCCAGCAGTGGAGCTCACGGTCAACGCCCCCTGACCACGCTCAGAAGGACTTCATCTCCGCGTGGGTGAACTAGGGCGGCGGCCTGGAACGCCGCCTTGCCCGAGGCGAGGTGCGCGCGATTGCGCTTGCTGGCCAGCCTGATCATCGTCGGCGAGCGGTCGATGGCGACAATCCTCCCGCTGCTCAGCCTGTCGCAGATCAGCGAGACGGCCACGCCGCTCCCACAGCCGATCTCCAACAGGCGATCGGACGGGGCGAGCTCGAGCATCTCCACCGCCCACACGAAGCGGTCTGCAATCTTCGCTGGCATCGCACCTGCCGTCTCGGGTCAGCTCGTCTCTATCATGTGCCATGGTGAGATATGGACCTGACGAACAGTCGACGGACCTCCGCGCTGATCTCCGCCTTGCTGGCCCTGACCTCCGGTTGCGTGGCGGCCACAGCGCCAGCCTCCCCTGCCTCCCCGGCAGTCACCCCGCTCGACCATCTGCCGGCACTCAAGGGTGACTATTTCCCGATCCACTCGGCGGCGACCGGCGGCGGCTATCACATCTACATCCGCCTGCCGGAAGGCTATGGGGACAAGCCGCAGGAGCGCTTCCCCGTCGTCTACCTGCTCGATGGCGATTCGCTCTTCCCACTCCTGGCGCCGCACCATCTCTTCCTCACCTATGACGACAAGCTGCCCGAGGCGATCCTGGTCGGCATCGCCTACGGCAGCTTCGCGCCGCCGACGAACCGCCGCGACGCCGATTTCGGCCCGGGCTCGGCCGCGTTCCAGCGCTTCCTCAAGGAGGAGCTGATCCCGCAAGTAGAGCAGCGCACGCGCGCCGACCCGCGGCGGCGAATCCTGCTGGGGCAGTCGCGCGGCGGAGGCTTCGTCCTTTATTCCGCCTTCACCGAGCCTGACCTCTTCTGGGGCCGGATCGCCAGCAACCCGTCCTATCTCACGCACCGCGCGCTCGTACTGGGCCCCGCCCCCGCCCGCGGTGGCGACGTTCGCCTCGCGGTGGTCAGCGGCACCCGCGACCGGCCGCAGCTGCGCCAGGACGCGCTCGCCTGGTTTGGCGCGCAGGAGCAGCGGCCCGGCCCCTGGGCAATGAAGCGCATCGACATCGAAGGCGGGACGCATGCGGCCGATGTACCCAACGCATATCGCGCTGCGATGAGCTGGCTGTTCAGCGACGCTCCCTCGGGCCAGAGTGGAGCCGGGGGTGGAAGCAATTGACGCGCTACGGCGCGGGGCTGCGAGTGCTGGGGGCAAATGACTTGCGCAGCACCTGCGGCGCAAGCGAGCGGTAGATGTTGTCGTGGCGCAGATCCGGCCTGGGCTCGAAGTGCCAGGCGAGCCGGGGCGGCGCGCTCTTGCGAAGCACCTCCGCCAGACGCGCGGTGGGCAGGGCGATGGTCTCTTCGTTGGCGGATGACAGGTACAGCGTGTTGCGCAGGTCCGGCTGAGCCTCGAGGCGCCCACGGGCCTTACGCACCAGTTCCTCGCGGTTCCACCACAGGCTTGGATCCAGAGCGATATAGGTGTCGAACAGCTTCGGCTGCAGGAAGAAGGTCTCGACGATGAACAGCCCGGCCAGGGACTCGCCGATGATCGCCGTCTCGTCCGCCACGCGATAGCGGCTGCGCACCTGGGGCATCAACTCGTCGCGGATGAAGCTTCGGAACGCGGCCGAGCCACCGACGCGCGGAGCGATCTTCCGGTCCTCGGCGATCCCGGTGGGGCCCGTCATGTCTCGGCGCCGCTCGGTGTTCTCGATGCCCACCACGACCAGGGGCCGCAGCTCGCCCGCCCGGATCGCGGTGTCCACGGTGGTGGCGATGTGCGGGAAGTCCTCCTTGATGCCACCGTCGGGCATATAGAGCACGGGATAGCGCGTGCTCTTCGCCGCGTCATAGCCCGGCGGCAGGTAGACGTTGATGCGCCGGGTCTCCTTGAGCGCCGCGGACTCGAGAGTGAACGACTGGTGCGGCGGCGCGGGCTCGGCGGCGGGCTCGGCATGGGACGGTGCGCCAGCGGCGAGCCCGGCGAGCAGGACCAGGTGGGCCAGCTTGGTGAGATGTCTCATCCCCTCACTGTGCCCTGCTTGTGACGCCCGGGAAAGCTGGTGGCCATGGGCCAGGCCAGGCTGTGGCTTGCGCGAGGCGGGGCGCGGAAGTACAGCAGGGCCCCATGGCACTCACCGCGACCATGTACCACGTGCAGGTGAACCTCTCGGACGTGGATCGCGGCGTGTATCAGCCGCTCGATCTGCGCCTGGCACGCCACCCGTCCGAGAGCATGCGCTACCTGCTCACGCGCACCCTGGCCTACTGCCTCTCCTATGAGGAAGGGATCTCCTTCAGCAAGGGCGGCATCTCCTCCACCGACGAGGCGCCCATCTCCGTGAGAGATCCCACCGGGGTGCTGCTCGCGTGGATCGACATCGGCTCCCCGTCCGCCGAGCGCCTGCACAAAGCCTCCAAGGCGGCCCGGCGGGTGGCGCTCTTCACGCACGTGGAGCTCGCGCTGCTGCGCCGCGAGGCGGCGACCCGGGCCATCCACAAAGTCGAGCACATCGAGGTGTGGCGGTTCAGCCCCGCGTTCCTCGACGCGCTCGAGGTGAAGATGGGCCGCGCCACCCAGCTGGAGCTGACGCGCACCGACGGTCAGCTCTACGTCACCCTCGGTGGAGAGACGCTGGAGGCGGCGCTCGCACCAGAGAGCCTCGTGGAGGACGCGGCGCAGAGGCAGTGAGACCGCGGCTGGCCCGGGTCAGCCGCGGCCTGGAGGGCTTACGGGGTGGTAAACACGTACCCGGCGATGCCTTCGGCGACCCAATCGGCGCTCTGCGTCACGGTCTGATACTCCGCCAGGTTCGGCGTGTAGAAGTGGTCGCCCGTGGGGTGCGAGAACGCGCGATACAGGGGGACGGTGCCGGCGAGCTGGCTAGGGGCGATGAAGCCAATGTGGAAGGAGGGCGTGGAGGGGGCGAACAGCTCGCAGTGCGTCGCGGTCGTGTAGAAGAAGCGCGCGCCACCGTTCGGCTCCTTGCAGTAATAGAAAGGCGAAGTCCCCGGCACCTGCGTCTTGCCCAGGTAAAAGTGGTTCTGATACTCGAGCGTGTAGCCATTGGTCCCCGTCTCCGCCAGGTTGGGGGTGTAGAGATGGAAGCCGGTGGCGGGCGCATACGCGCGGTGGATGCCCTGCACGCAGCCAGCGCCATCATCGACCTTGCCATCGGCGTCATTGTCCAGGCCGTCGCACTTCTCGACGGCGGGCTCGTGAACGACGGTGAGCGTCAGGTTGATGGCCCCATGGCGGCAGTCCGTGCCCAGATCGTTGTCCCCGATGGTGGCGAGCGTGAAGGTGCGCGTGTTGGGCGCGCCGGGATAGGCCGCCTCGTCGACCGCCGTGAAGCTGGGCACGTTCACGTTCATCGTGCCAGTCGTCTCCGTCCTCGGCACGCTGCAGCCGGTTGCGCCGGAGGTGCACCAGGGAGACTGGATATTCTGGTTGTCGATGAGCTTGTTGAGGATGTTGGCCCAGGAGTACAGCACTGGGGCGGTGCCTAGCGTACTCGGCTGGGCGCTGTACTGAGCCACCCGCCTGTCGCTCGCCATGACGAGGTGCTTGTTATACGCCAGCACCATCACGTCGTCGTACTTGAAGGTGCTGGAGGCGCTGCTGAGCTGGATGGAGGTAATGCGCCGGCCCGCGAGGCCTGTGATGGTGGTGGACCTGGGCTCCTCCAGCCGTCCCGAGGCATAGGTGTTCGTGGCGGCCTGGTGACCGAGGCTGGTCTGGCCAAAGCGGCACTGGTCGCCCGTGGCGCCGAGGTTCGAAGCCCAGCTCAGGGTATAGGTTGAAGCGATCGCCTGAGACGCCGCGGCCAGCTGGCTCTCCGGCACCTCTTGCCCCAGCTCCTCGGGTGCCACGCCACAGCCCGTACCGACTGCCATCAGTGCCACCAGGGTTGCTTTGGACAGCTTGCTCATGTGCTTGCTCCGTATTGGCTCGGGGCCGGGACTCGCCTGCTAAGCAGGTCTGTTTGTTAAAAACAGGAATACCCGTCTCCCGAGAATCCCGGAAGGACCGAACGCGCCAATCTGGGGACCCAACACGCCAAACGCCCGAGCGGCGTTCAGGGCGCCGGGGCGCTCGACACCGAGCAGTTCTACCGGCTAGTCGAAGACCATGAAGCTCTCGAAGTCGAAGATGTCAGCTCCCAAGCCAATCACGCTCCTTCACTTGTCGGACCTCCAGTTCGGCCGGAGCCATCGCTTCGGTCCCCTGTCGTCCCCGGCACCGGATGGCTCACTGGAGAGCCTGTTCTCCCGGCTGCAGGAGGATCTGGAGCGGCTGCGTCAGGACGAGGAGGTGTCCCCGGATCTCGTGGCCGTCACCGGGGACCTGGCGGAGTGGGGCAAGAAGTCCGAGTTCGATGACGTCTTCACCTTCCTCGAGCGTCTGGCGGGCCTGCTGAAGCTGACACGGGACCGTATCCTGGTGGTACCTGGTAACCACGACATCAACCGCCAGGCCTGCGAGTCGTACTTCCTGAGCCGCGCCTCGGACGAGCAGCCGCCAAAAGAGCCCTACTGGCCCAAGTTCCGCCACTACGCCGCGTTCTTCGAGCGGTACTACGCGGGCTTGTCTGGCATCCGCTTCACCGAGGAGGAGCCGTGGTCCCTCTTCGAGCTCCCCGAGCTCAAGGTCGTCGTGGCGGGCCTCAACTCCACCATGAAGGAGAGCCACCGCCCGGAAGACCACTACGGGTGGGTTGGAGAGCAGCAGCTTCGATGGTTCGCGGAGAAGCTGAGGAGCTACAAGGACCGCGGGTGGCTGCGCATCGGTCTGGTGCATCACAATGTCCAGCGACAGGCCACGGACGACACGGAGAACCTCCGCGATGCGGGCGCGCTCGGGCGCATTCTCGGCGGTGAGCTCAACCTGCTGCTGCATGGGCACACCCACGAAGGGCACATCGCGTGGCTGGGTTCCCGAACTCCCATCCTCTCCACGGGAAGCGCCGCGGTCATCCCCGAGGCCAGGCCCAAGGAGGTTCCCAACCAGTATCAGGTGCTTCGCATCCACCCCGATCGGCTCTGGCGCGGCACCCGCATGTACGCGCCGGACCAGCACCGCTGGATTGGGGATCCCCGCTCCTCTCCCAATGGAGACAAGTGCTTCCACGAGGAGCCCATCCAGTTCGATCATGTGAGCGAGACATTCGGCGGCAGGAGTGCCGAAGAGACCGTGCGCACGGACCATCTGGCCTCCATGCTGGCGAGCTATCGCGCGCATATCGCGACGGCCTACCAGCGGCAGACGCTCCACGACCTGAGCACCCGCGCTGAAGATCAGGGCCTGCCCGCCGGGCTTGCCCTGCTGGAGATCTTCGTGCCCCAGGCTGTCAGTCTCGCCCTGCCCGCCAGGGATCTGGCGCAGGCGCCCGCTGACGACGCCTGGGACAACACATTGGCCGAGGAGGAAGCGGAGTCCCTCTCCCCGTTGGAGTCTCCGCCGCTGACCATCGAGCAGGCCCTGCTTGATCCGGCCCAACCCTGGGCCGTGCTGCTTGGCGCGCCCGGCGCGGGCAAGACGTCGCTGACGCGCTGGCTCTGCTTGAAGCTGTGCGCTCCTGGAGAGTCCCTGCCGAGCCTCTCCCGGGAGCTGGTCCCCGTACGCGTGGAGCTGAGGCGCTTCGATGAGCGCTATCGCGCCGCCACAGCGGCCGGGCACACCTATGACTTCTTCGACTACCTCGATCAGGAACATACCGAGAAGGCGCTCGCCCTTCGGGGTGGGCCGCTCCGGGAGCTTGCCGCGAATGGCCGGCTGCTGTGGCTGTTCGACGGGCTGGACGAAGTCCCCGACCGGAGCGCCCGGAAGCGCTACGCCGAGATGATCATGGGACGCCGCGCGGCCGAGCCTTCGCGGGGTGTGGTGACCAGCCGCATCGTTGGAGCCCAGCCCGTCCTGCCTGTCTTCCAGTCGGCCAATGTCCCCGTGTGCACCCTGCTCGATTTCGACGAGCCCCGGATCCATCAGTTCCTCTCGCAGTGGCACGACAAGGCGCTACAGGGCTCTTCCGAGGACAGGAGTGCCCGGAAGGAGCGGCTCGAGCGCGTCCTCGCCAGGAGCCGCCCCGTGCGCGAGCTCTGCAAGAACCCGCTGCTGCTCACGCTGATCGCGCTCATCAACCGCGGCGGCGAGTTGCCGCGGCGCAGGCATGAGCTCTATCGCCGGGCGGCGGAGCTGATGACGAGCCAGTGGGAGGCCAACAAGCAGCTGGCCTTCACGCCGGAGGTGCCCTTCGAGTCCGAGGACAAGCTCGAGTACCTCAAGGAGCTGGCCTGGTGGATGTTGTTCGACTCACCGGAGGCGCCCCAGACACTCATCCAGGAAGAGGAGCTGCTGAAGTTCACCAGCGGGTTCCTCACCACACGCTACAACCGGACTCCGGAGCAGGCCCGCAGACAGTCCGAGGCGCTGCTTGGGCACCTCCGGGAGCGCAACTACATCCTGGCGCGAGTCGGCGAGCAGCTCTACGGCTTCGTCCACAGAACCTTCCTCGAATACTTCGTGGCAGACGCTCTGCGCTCGCGCTTCGCGGGCAGGCAGCTCGACCTGAGCGTGCTCGTGAATACCTTCCGCCAGGGGTGGAACGAGGATGCCTGGCAGGAGGTCTTCACCCTGCTGTGCGGGATGCTCGCGGAGAACCAGCCCAGCCACGTCATGCAACTGCTTCAGGGCGTTCTTCCCCATATCGAGGTCGCGCACTTCCTCCATCTGGACTTCGCGGGCTTCGCGGTCCGCTGCCTGGCGGAAGTGCGGCACCTGGACCAGGCGCCGATCCGAACCTTCATGCAGCGGCTGGCGGACTTCGCACGGTACGAGCTGGGGCAGGCCCGCTTCTTCAATGACACCGACGGCTTCACCGACTCCATCCACCTGATCGGGCCTCGCTGGCCCGAGCGGGAGAGCTGGGTTCATTGGACCCAGCAGGTGGCTAAGCAGAGATCGATGCTGCGAGCCCTGGCCAGCCGGTGTGTCTTCGAGACCACGCCCCCCGAGCAGCACCCGGAGCTCCTCGTGCGCACCCTGCAAGAGGAGTGGAGTGCCCTCGTGGCGCATTACCTGCTCACCAAAGTCCCCCTCCCGGAGGACCGCGTCCGTGCCCTGCTCACCCAGGGAGAGGACGGGACGCGCTGCATGATCGCCAAAGGCCTGTTGTTCACGCGCGCGCTCAGCGCCCCCTACCAGGGTCGCCTCGAAGCAGAGGCGGTGGCAACGCTGAAGGTGCTCGTGGAGCGCGCGCCACTGCCAATGCACAAGAGCCGCGCGGCGGTGACCCTCGTGCAGTACGAGGCCACCCCGCTGGTCCGCCAGACGCTGCTCGAATGCATCCGAAGTCCCTCCGCCAAGAACGTGGACATCGCCGAGAGCATCGGCGCGCTGGGCTACCTGGCTCGGACCGACTCGCAGCTCGCCACCGAGCTGCAGGACTGGCCCAGGCACAGGGGAAAGCAGAACATGCTCCAGGCCGTGGCGGATGCCATGGTCCTGGCCGGGCTCCCCATGCAAGCAGCCCAATGTTTCCTGGATTGGGCCGAGCACTTCCCTGGCTACGGCGTGCGCAAACAGGTCGAAACACGGCTGATAGGGCTCGCGCTCCAGTCCTCACCGGTCATCGATCTGCTGGAGCAGATCCGCGTGAAGGCAAGTTCACAGCTCCTTCAAAGGCTCGCCAGCCATGTATGCGAGGAGGTCTCCATACGGCGCCAGCTCAAGGAACTGGCGTCAGCCCCCGCCCCGCGCGTCTTTGAAGTGCTGGAGTCTCCGACAACCACCCATGTGTTGCGCGAGAGGCTCGTCTCGAGCATCTCCCGTGGCACGTTCGGAAGCAGCGGGGCTGACGGCCTCTGGGAGGATGAGCGGTTCCTGGAAGTGCTTCGCGCGATGGAGGCCGCTGACTCTCCACCGATGAGCCGCCTGGTGGCCGCGGTCGCGAGGTGGTTCCTGGCACTCACTCCAGAGAAAGAGGTGCTGCTGCAGGCTTGCCGGGACATCATCGCCACGAGCTCGGACGATGAGAAGACACGCCTCCGGGCCGCCTCGTGGCTCGGAGACGAAGGGACTGCTGTCATCGAAGCGCTGGCCCGCGAGGCCGCGGATGAGCACGTTCGCATCGAGGCGAGCACTCGGCTCGACACGCTGCGCCTCCGGGCTGCCCTTCAAACCGTCCCGGCTGGCCATGCGCTCTAGCGCAAGAAGAGGTCCTTCACCCAGGCCTCGCTGCCCTGCGAGCCGGGGTGCGGCTGCACCTGGAGCCGCAGATGGGAGGTGCCATTGGGCAGCTCCAGCCGCAGGGTGTGATCATGTGATTGGGCCGCGAAGAGCGGCTCCTCGTGCAGGAGCTGGCCCTCGGGGGTGGTGGCGCGCAGCGTCCCGCTCCAGGGGTGTTTGAGCACGACCAGCTCGACCTTGTTCGTCCCGGCCGGCAGCGCGTACTCCAACAGCCCCTCTGGCGTGGTGAGCACTCGCACGCCGCCCTCACGGCTCTGCGCCCCCTGCTCGCGCACCAGCCGCGGCCGCACCACGGCCCGCTCGAGGAACCAGGTGAAGTCGGCCAGCTTGCGCGCCTGGAAGCCACGCAGATCCGCCTCCGACCACACGCTGCGGTGTTGCTCGTAGGGGTTGCCATGGGTCGCCTCCTGCTCCAGCACGTGGCGGCCCAGGCCGTCGTACTCGGGAGGGAAGCTGATGATGACACCGCGGCTGGCCTTGCTCTCCAGCTTGCGCAGCAGTGCCAGCCCCGCTTCCTTGTCCAGGTGCTCGATGACCTCCATGGCAATGATCAGGTCCACGTCCTCGACCTGGTCCACCAACGCGGTTGCGTCTCCGTAGAGGACCTCGTCGTAGGCCCAGTCGTGCAGAGGGTTCCGGTAGCGCTCGAAGGCCTCGATGCCGAGGACACGCGTCTTCCACTCCTCCCGCCAGTAGACGCCGTGGTGGTAGAAGTCGAGCAGCTCCCGGAGCAGAAACCCCCACTTCCCAGCTCCCACGCCGATGTCGAGCACGCTACGGATGGGGCGGTGGGTGTGCAGCGCCGCCACTTCGGAGAGGATGGGGGTGATGTAGTGCCAGGCGGAGGCGGGCATTCAGGTCGCTCGAAGAAAGAGGAGACGATTCAGGGCGCTCTCTAGCATCAAAATTGTCGGAGTTGGATGCCTACGAGCGCTCACCGGCCGCCTATGCTCGGCCACCCATGGCGCGCACGTCCGAAGAGCACCTGTCCCGTTTCCCCGCTGGCACTCGAATCGGGGACTGGCAAGTGGAGCAATGGCAGGGGCACGGGGCCTACGGCGCCGTCTACCGGGCCGTGCGGGCGGGACCGGAACACTCCGCGCCCGTCGCGCTCAAGGTGTCGCGCTACCCGTGGGATGCACGCTTCGCCCGCGAGGCGGAGCTGCTCTCGCGCCTGAGCCTGCCGGGCATTCCCCGGCTGCTGGACCGGGGAGTGCTGCGTCACCCTTCCGGCGAGGAACACTTCTGGTTCGTCATGGAGTGGGTGGAGGGCACGCCCCTGTATGCCTGGGCCGCGCAGCACTCGCCCTCGAGCCAGGAGATGTGCCGGGTGCTGGCGCAGCTGGCTCGCACCCTGGAAGCGCTGCATGCCTCGGGCGTGGTGCACCGCGACGTCAAGGGCGACAACGTCCTGGTACGATTGTCGGACAACTTCCCGGTGCTCATCGACCTGGGCTCCGGCTACTTTCAGGGGGCCCCTCGGCTCACCTGGCAGTCGCTTCCTCCGGGCACTTACGAGTACCTGTCGGTCCAGGCCTGCCGCTTCGAGATCAGCCTGGGGCGTCACCGCGACGGCTACTACCCGCCCTCCCCTGCCGATGACCTGTATGCGCTGGGCGTCACCGCCTACCGCCTCGTGATGGGCCAGTACCCTCCTCCCCTGGATGCGTTGGAGGATGAGGTGGGCGCCTGGCATGTCATCAGCCCTGATCTCAGGTCCCTGCTGGCGGGCAACCCGCGGGTAGGGCCTCGTCTGCGGGAAGTGCTTCTGCGCCTGCTCTCGGAGGCGCCGGAGGCTCGCGGCACGGCGGCTCACGCGGCAACAGAGTTGGAGGCGGTGGCCAACGAGCCCGTGCCACCACGGCCTGCCGAGCCATCACCCGCCGTCGAGGTGTCACCGCCGAGCGTGCCGGCTCCACCGGATGCAGGCCAGCGCCCGGAACGTGCACGAGTGTGGGATTGGACGCACTGGCTGGCCGGGGCGGCAGTGGCAGGCTTCGCACTGCTCCTGTGGAGTGTGGCGCCGGGGCCCGGAAAGACTCAACAGCAGGCTTCAGACTTTCAGTCGCCAGATGCGGGCACCTCGGCCGTGGGAGACACCTCGCCCTCCCAGCCGCGGGCGCCTGCCCCACCCTCCCAGGAGAAGAAGCCCGTGGCACAGGAGCCTCTTCCCGAGCCCCGCCCAGGACAGCCCAGACCTGACGAGAAGGGCCGGTGCCCAGGTCCCAGGCAGCTGCCCATTAATGGAGGCTGCTGGATCGATGTGAGCTCCTTGATGAACGCCGAGGAGTGCGCGGCGAACAGCTACGCACTCTTCAAGGGCAACTGCTACGCCCCTGCCCTCGCGCCTCCCAAGAAAACGCAA
This sequence comes from Myxococcaceae bacterium, assembly GCA_035296065.1. GTDB lineage: Bacteria > Myxococcota > Myxococcia > Myxococcales > Myxococcaceae > DATHBR01. The sequence goes on from DATHBR010000069.1 coordinate 177,972, forward strand.
CCCACTTCGAGCCCGCAGGAAGCACGCTGACGAAAACTCCTCAGAGCGAGTGGTGCTGAGCCCGCGGCAGGCGAACCTCCTTGCTTACTCCTCCGCGTACACCGCAGACTTCCACGGGACGCGCCATGACGCTTGCTTCAAGGCCCGACCGATAACCGCGAGAGGTTGAACCATGCAAATGCTTGGAAGAATGGCCGTCGGAATCGTTGCTCTGTTTGGGACCTCGGCTCTGGCCAGTCTCCCCGTCGTCAGCGCCGCTCAAACGACACGGGGAGGCTGTGCTTATTCGATCAAAGTCCTGGAAGACGTGAACCCGAATCCCTACCCCCAGCCGTTCTACAGAATCGCTGTCGAGAGCTCCGTCATCAAGCCTGGGACCTGCACGGTGCAGCCTCGGTCCGTCGAGTTGGGGACCTCGAAGCTCCTGCCGCAGATCGCGATCCAGGCTGGCGCTGACGGCGTCGTGGCGGCGTACTCCTATGGAGAGTACATCCGGTCCATCGGGAACCATGTGCGCGTCAGCCTCCGGAACCTGGACCCGAGCACCCTGGAGACACTGCGGGTAGCAGGGTTGGCGTCCGCGTTCGTCCCAGCCAACGGTGGGGCGGGGGCTCCCGCCGCCGTCTCCCTGGGAGCGCTCAACATCCAGGGCTCTTACGTCGAGGTGACGGGCACCTTCACCGGCAACTCGCTCACGGAGGATCCCGCGGGCACCCCCTGGCCCTACCCGATCTGGCAGGGCAATGACTTCGTCGCCACCTACCCTCACTTCTTCACCGCGACGACGCCGCCCATCCTCTCCGCGGATGCCTGTGCGTCGCTGCCTCCGGTGCTCACGATCAACGGCGGCTCGCCCCTGACGCTGGAGTGCGTCAAGGGCGGGACTTATAGCGATCCGGGCGCTCAGGCCGTGGATGGGTGCGGAAGCCCGCTGGTGGTGCATGCGTACAACACGGGCGCGGACTCCTCCGGGCCGGGCCCGCTGGTGAGCTACGAGGGCTCGTACTCGGTCTTGTACTCCACGTGGAACTTCGCGGGGTCCGTGGACGCCTCCCGCACGGTGGTTGTGGATGACACGACGGCGCCCACCCTGGCGCTGCTGGGCCCCTCGTCCATGGTGCACACGTGCAACACCCAGTGGACGGATCCGGGCGTGACGGCGAACGATGCGTGCTCCGGAAACATCTCGTCGTGGGTGTCGCGCACGGGCGAAGTGAATGCCTGGGCCGCCGGTGTGTACACGGTGACCTACAACGTGACAGACGCTGGCGGCAACAGCGCCACGCCCGTGACGCGCACCGTTCAGGTCGTCAACTGCCCCTGGTAGTGCTGAGCGTTCAGTTCGTGAGGGAGGATGGGATGCAGTCCATGCCGTGGGCGCGGGTTGCATCCCCTATGCTCCGCCTGCCATGACGCGCACGACCAAGGAGCACCTGTCCCGTTTCCCCGCTGGCACTCGAATCGGGGACTGGAGGACGTTGCACCAGATGGTGCAGCACTGGGAGCGCCAGTCTGTCGAGGAAGCCTTGCATCGCTGCAACCACCACAGAGGCCATGCCGACAGGCTACTGGAGCCTTCGCGCTCCTCGACGGGGTATCCCGGCATCGTCGAGGACTATCGGAGGATCTTCGCCAAAGCGAGGGCGATGAAGGTCGACTTCTTACTCGCCCCGCCCCCGGAGCTCTTCGACATGTCCGGCAAGCGCGCGAAGCAGAAGGACGGCGCCCCCAACCCCTTCATCAGCCCCAGCGAGTTCAAGCCCTTCATCGAGAAGCTGGAGGCCGCTTTCGAGAAGTTCCTCGCCGGTCGGTAGCGCCGGAGCATGCTCCAGAGCCAGCCATGAGTGCATTCAGGATCAAGGAGTTCAAGACTGCTCTCTTCGGTGACGTGGAGACCGACGCGGAGGGCTTCTGGAGCCTTTTTTCAGCAGGGCCTTACTCGGAAGGAACCCTCCGGCTGGGTAAGCCAGCGCTGAAGTTGATTGCCGAAAAGCTGGGCATCACCGCGGATTGGCTGGCTCAGGATCTTCATGCGTACGTCGCGGGACGATATCGCCAGGACTCCATAGGGCCAGGGAGCAGGCTGGGAGAGTTTGGAGAGATCATCGCCTATCTCCAGCTGTTGAAGGCGGGGCTGGATCCGATTCGCGTCATCGGGTGGCGTCCAGCCCCTGGGCAGCGCATCAAGGCGAACCGGTTTCCCCAGCCGGACTACCTCATCTTCGAGAAGGGCCGGACTGGCTGTGCGGAGGTCAAGAGCACCGAGGCGCTGGACTTCCAATATCTGGCAAGCAGCAGGGGTCGACGGCAACTCAAGCCCTGCCAAGGCGTTCGTGACTGCCGCTGGGAGGCACTCCAGCAGCTTGCGTACAACCGGGCGGGTCAGCGGGTTCGGATGCCTCACAGTCTGCGGCTCAAGACGGGGGCGGATTGCCCATTTCCCGTCTCGTACGCAGTGGCGATTGCCATGCTCTTTCGGGATGGCAGGTTGTCCCAGTTGGAGTCGGAGCAGAACCTGGTGACTCCGAGGCATTGCGCGACGAAGGGGAGGACGTGTTGGCAGTGCCTGCGGACGAGCGATGGCGAACCCGCGGATCTCGTCTCAGTCCACATGCACAACGAGCCTGGGAGACTGTCGCTCCCAGGCGATGCGTCCCGAGAGTGGTTCGATGCGTACGCACGCTGGTGTCAGGCTGTCTGGGCCCGGGACCTTTTTGCGTCGCGGGCAGCAACGGCTGAACTCGCCCGGCTCACAAGTGCCTGGATCGGATCCAGCGCTACGGGGATAAGTCGCGAAGTGCTGTTGGACTTCTGGCACCACTACCTGGTGGACGCGCTCTGGGATCATGGCCTGGGCACCGTAGAGGTTCGTGGGGGATGGTTCCCATCCGGCCCCGCTCAGGCACGTCAGGACCAGCCTCGTGAGACACTGATCCGGCCTGGAGGGATGAACGAGGCGGAGCAGCTCTTCCTGAGCAGACGGCCCGGCGGAGTAAGCGTCAACGCGCTCGATGATCTGGAAATGACGTTTTCGCTCGTGTTGGACGAGGTGGGGTGGTGCATTCGTGCCTGCTCAATCGACTGGTGGGACAGGGAGTCCGTTCAGAGCGATGAGCACGCGACTCAGATCGCGGATCAAATGAGCGAATTGGCGGACGGGCTGGCGGGCGTTGGATTTCTTCGTACTGGCGTTGAGACCCTGCGTGTTGAAGCTGTCGGGGAGGACCGCTCATTTCTGCTCGGTTGGGAGAGAAAGATGGTGGTCTCCCCCCGGGGTGATCCCAGGGAGGACCTCAAGTTCCTGGATACGGAGCAACAAAGCGGATGGCTGTTCGTCTATCCGAACGGATGTGCCTTGCTCCGTTGCTACTGGTAGCCAAGCAGTGGTCTGCTAACTCCAGCCCCTCTCCGTGCAGTGCCCCTGTCACACCCATGCGCCGGGCTTTCGCGTAACCTCTGGCGCATTCCACCTCGAGGAGTGCGCGTTCCATGTCCAAGGCCATCCAGATCACCGCCTACGGCGGCCCCGAGCAGATGCAGCTCGTCGACGTCAGCGTCGGCGAACCGGGGCCGGGCGAGATCCGCATCCGCCACCACGCCTGCGGCCTGAACTTCATCGACGTCTACCAGCGCACGGGCCTGTACCAGAACCCCCTGCCGCTGCCGCTGGGCATGGAAGGCGCTGGCGTCGTCGAGGCCGTGGGCGAGGGCGTCACCCACCTGAAGCCGGGTGACCGCGCCGCCTACGCCGGCAACCCGCCGGGAAGCTACAGCGAGGTCCGCGTCATGCCGGCCAAGCACGTGTGCAGGCTGCCTGACGGCATCGCCTTCGACACTGGCGCGGCGATGATGCTCAAGGGCCTGACCGCCCAGTACCTGCTGAGGAGGACGCTGCCCGTCGAGGGCCTGCAGCCCGGCGACTTCGTGCTGTTCCATGCCGCGGCGGGCGGCGTCGGACTGATCGCCTGCCAGTGGGCCAAGGCCCTGGGCCTGCAGCTGATCGGCACCGCGGGCGGCCCGGCCAAGTGCGCGCTCGCGCTGGCCAATGGCGCCGCTCACGCGATCGACTACACGTCGGAGGATTTCGTCGCGCGGGTGAAGGACATCACCGGCGGCAAGGGCGTCAAGGTCGTCTACGACTCGATTGGCAAGGACACGTTCGAACGCAGCCTGGACTGTCTGCGCCCCTTCGGCCTGCTGGCCAGCTTCGGCAATGCCAGCGGCCCGGTGCCGCCGTTCGCGCCGGGCATCCTGGCTCCGAAGGGCTCGCTCTACCTGACCCGGCAGACGCTCTTCACGCACATCGCCACGCGCGAGGCCACGCAGGCCATGGCCGACGAGCTGTTCGCCGTGGTGCTCAGCGGGCAGGTGAAGATCCGCATCGACCAGCGCTACGCGCTCGCCGACGTGGCGCAGGCCCACCGCGACCTGGAGGCCCGAAAGACAACGGGCAGCACGGTGCTGATCCCCTGAGCCGCACGCAAGGAGTTCAGCGCGCGGTGAGGGTGACGGGCAGCTCCCCCTTGGGGCGCAGGGTGAGCAGGGTTTCTGGCGTGGGCGTGTAGCCCTCCACCAGGCGGGGGCGGTGGCGCTGGGCCAGCGTGGCCAGGATGAGGGTGCCCTCCATCAGCGCGAAGTTGTTGCCGATGCACTGCCGGGGCCCACCGAGAAACGGCAGGTAGGCGTACCGCGGCCGCGCGGCGACCTGCTCGGGGGTGAAGCGGTCCGGCTCGAAGCGCTCGGGCTCGGGCCAGAGCTCGGGCAGGCGATGCGTGGCGTAGGGGCTCAGGTAGAGCGAGGAGCCGCCGCGCACCTGGTAGCCGCTGACCACGTCGTCCGCCACCACCTTGCGGCTCAGGGAGTAGATGGGCGGGTAGAGGCGCAGCGTCTCGTCCAGCACCCTGCGCGTGTAGACGAGCCTCGGGACATCCTCCGCGGTGGGCAGGCGGCCCCCGAGCACCTCATCCAGCTCCGTGTGCAGCTTGCGCTCGGCGTCCGGGTTCTGGTGCAGCATCACCCAGGCCCACGAGAGCATGTTGGCGGTCGTCTCATGGCCCGCCAGCAACATGGTCATCACCTCGTCGCGCAGCTGCTCATCATCCATCTGCTCGCCCGTCTCCTCGTCCCTGGCGAGCATGAACATGGAGAGCAGATCGCCCTGGTCCTCCAGCCGCTGGCGGCGCTGGGTGATGATGCGGGCCACCACCTCGTACAGGGTGCGCCTGGCCTCGCGGAAGGTCCGGTCATACGCGGTGGGCAGGATGGGAGGCAGCAGGCGCAAGGAGCGGAAGCGCTCCACGGTCTGCTCGTTGAGGGTGTTGAAGGAGTGGGCCACCGCCTGGATCTCCTCGCGCATGTCGGTGCCGAGCAGGGCCTCGCCGACGATGCGCAGCGTGAGCGACATCATGTCGTTCATCGCGAGGCGGCGCTCCCCCGAGCGCTGCGCCGCGGCCCAGTGCTCCGACAGCTCGTCCGCCGCCTTCACCATCCGCGCCCCCATGGCGGAGATGCGCGCGCGGTGGAAGGCGGGCTGCGCGAGCCTGCGCTGGCGGAGCCACGTCGCGCCTTCACTCGTGAAGATGCCATTGCCGGCGATGCGGCGGACGATGGCGTAGCCAAAGTGGTCCTTCGTGTAGTTCTTCACGTGGTCCTGCAGCACGTGCTTGAGGCCGTCCGGGTGCGTCACCAGATAGGAGCGCAGGGGGCCGAAGCGGTAGCGCACCACGGGCCCGTACTCCATCGCCGTCCGCAGGTTCCAGCCCAGCACATCCCTCTGGACGTCGAGCGCCACGCCGAGCAGGGGCAGCCCACGAGGGCCAGGGGGGATGCGGGGGGCAGTGGAGGGGGTGACCGCGGTGGTGGAATCCAAGGATGAGGCTCCAGGCTCGGATGGGTGCGTGCGTGCATAGCCGCAGGCGTGGGGGCACAACGGGCTTAGCGCTGGAAGAAGGAGACCTGCTGGAAGCGCAGGCCCGCAAGGATCTGCTCCACCCGGGCCGCTGACAGCGACCCGATGCGCTCGCCCAGGCGGGACTTCTCGACCGAGGAGATCTGCGACACGACGACGACGCTCTGCTTGGGCAGGTTGCCCTCTCCCGGCTCGAGCAGGACGTTGCCCGGCTCGGTGGCGCGGTGGAGGTTGGAGGTCAGCGCGCAGACGACCACGGTGGTGATGCGCGAGTGGTTGAAGACGTCGTCCTGCACCACTACGTGCGGATGGGCGTAGTCCGGCGCGGGCCCTCGCGAGTCATCAGGCGCGATCCAGAAGATGTCACCGCGGTCGATCCTCATCCGCGCTACCTTAGATGGTCGCGGGCGCGGAGGGCACGACGGGCCGGCGCTGCTTGAGGTTGAAGCGATCGCCCCGGCCCAGCATGTGAACGCGGGCATCGTGAATGGTGAGGATGCCCTCGGACTGCCGGTCCGACAGCGTGGTGTAGCGCACACCCGTGCCGTCGATGACGTACACCGCCCCCGAGCCCAGCACGGTGAACTCCTCGTCGTTGGTGACGTGGATGGCGGTGTCCTCGTCGATGCCCAGCCCCAGGTTGTGGGGGTTCTGCGCCACCGCGCCCATCAGCCGGCCGAACCGGCCCCGCTCGGCGAAGTGCGAGTCCACGATGACGCCCTCGAGCAGCCCCAGCCCGGGCGCCATGGACAGGCCGGTGAGCCGTGACTCGTTGGTGGGCCCGGCGATCAGCATCGTCTCGGACATGGCCGCCGCGCCCGCCGAGGTGCCGACGATGGCCACACCCTGATCATGCAGCTCGAAGATGCGCTCGAGCAGCGGCGAGCCGCCCATCTGGCTGGTGATGCGCAGCTGGTCGCCACCGGTGAAGAACAGCACCGAGGCGTCCTCGAGCTTCTTGATGTTGTCCGCGCTGTACGCCTCCTCGCGGCCGCGGATGTCCAGCACGGTGACGTGCTTCACCCCCAGCCGGTGGAAGACCTTGCGGTAGGTGTCCGCCAGCGGCTCGGGCTCCATGGAGGCCACGGTGAGCACCACCAGGCGCCCATTCGCGTCCTTCACCTTGTTGGCCGCCTGCTTGAGGATGGCCTTCTCCTCATCCGCCTCCTTGTTCTCATGCCCGCCAATGACCAGCAGGTCCCCCCGGCGCTTCTTCCTCATACAGGCTCCTTCGGCTGCTCAACGACGCGCCCCTGGCGTACCCGGGGCTGGCCTCGCGTGAAGACGTGAACGGGCTGAAGGGTTTTCTCATCCAGCACCAGCACGTCGCCATCCATTCCGGGCGCCAGCCGGCCCTTGCGGCGCAGCTTCAGCGCTGTCGCGGGGTTGCTCGTAAAGAAAGGCAACACCTGGGGCAGGGACAGCCCATGCTCGCGCACCGAGGCGACGAGCTCCGCGTGCAGCTGGGCGGGGGTGGCGCCCGCGGTGTGCGCATCCGAGGACACGGTGAGCCGCTCGGGCGCGCCGCCGTGCTCCAGGTAGTAGCGGATCCACCGGCCCAGCCCGCCGTCCACGGTGTCCAGGTCCACGAAGCTGCCCTTGCGCGCCAGGGCGATGGCGTCATCCATCAGCGCCTCGGTGCGGTTGGCGTGGGTGACGTACAGGGACTCGGGCACCAGCTCGTGCTGGTCCAGCAGCGCGTGCAGCTGCGAGAGCTGGGCCCGCCCCGGCCCCGTGTGGAAGTGCGTCACGCCCGCCTTGCCCGCGCCCCGGCCGCCCACCAGCGCCATGGACACCACCCGCGCCAACTCGTCCACCGTGGGCTGGCTGGAGCGGACATCGGCGATGGCCAGCTCCCCCACCCCGATGATGCAGTCGATCAGCATCAGATCGTCCGTGACGGAGCCGGTAAGCGTGCGCGGCGGCACGTGAAAGCCCCCGGTGTACATCAGCGCCGTCACGCCCTGCGCCTGGAGCTGGCGGACCTTGCCCACCAGCGCGGCCAGGTTGCGCGTGGTGCCGTCGGTGCCCAGGCACCCCACCACCGTGGTGATGCCCGCCAGCAGCAACTGCTCCACCCTCACCTCGGGCATGCGGCTGACAAACCCCTGCTCTCCTCCCGCGCCAATGAGGTGCTGGTGCGGATCCACCAGGCCGGGGACGACGACGCACCCGGTGGCATCCACCACCTCGTAAGGCACCCCCAGGCTGGCGAGCGCCGCCTCCTCCACGCTCCCCAACCGGGCAATGCGCTCGCCCACCATGAGCAGGGCCTGGCCCTCCAGCGGCGTCGGCGACAGGAGGGTTCCGCTCCGGATCAGGGTGAGCATCGCTCGGGTGGCTCCTAGTCGTAGGCCTGAGTAACGGGCGTCTCGCAGCCTACCTCGTCCGTCTCGGCCATGGCGCGAATGGCCTCCAGCGCCTCATCCACCAGGTCCGCGATGACGATAATCCGGTCGCCCTCCTTGGACTGCTGGAAGGCGCGCTGGACGCCCTCGCGCTGGTCCCTGGCGAACTGATACGCCCTGTCCGGCGGCAGGCAGCTCTTCATGAGCTGGGGCACCTCGAGGTCCGCGCGGCGTCGCCGGTCCTTCAGGTCATGGAGCACGTACTCGTCCGCCATGGGCAGCGTGGCCTGCGTGGTGGCCAGCAGGTCCTCGTCCCGGCGATCTCCGGGCAGGCCTATCACCATGAACGAGCGGCGGTCCGGGCTGCGGGGCAGCGCCTCGCTCAGGGCCTTCATCGCCGCCAGGTTGTGCGCGTAGTCCAGGATGACCTGGCGCCCCGCCACCCCCAGCACGTTGAAGCGGCCCGGCACCATCCGCGTGTCCGTGCGGAAGGTGGTCAGCGCGCGGACGATGAGCGCGGGGTTGAGCCCCGAGGCCCACGCGGCCGCCGTGGCCGCCAGCGCGTTCTCCAGCTGGAAGCGGATGGCGCCTCCTCCGGTGAAGGTGATGCGGCTCAGCTCCACCAGGGCCTGGTGGTTGCTGCCCTTCGCGGTGACGAGGAAGTCGTTCTCCACGAAGACGCAGCGGCCGCCCTGGGCCAGGTGCGCCTGGATGATGGGGTTCTCCGGGCTGCGCGCGAAGTAGACCACCTGGCCCTTCGTCGCGGCGGCCATCTCCGCCACCAGCGGATCATCCGCGTTGAGCACCGCGGAGCCCTCGGGGTCCACCGACTCGACGACCACCTGCTTCACCCGCGCCAGCTGCTCCATGGTGTCGATGCCGTTAGAGCCCAGGTGGTCCCGGCTGAGGTTGGTCACCACGCCCACGCTGCACCAGTCGAAGCCCAGGCCCTCGCGCAGAATTCCGCCGCGCGCCACCTCGAGCACCGCCACGTCCACGCGCGGGTGCAGCAGCACCGTCTGCGCGCTGCGGGGCCCCGAGCAGTCGCCCTCGAGCACGCGCTCGTTGCGGATGTACGTGCCCTCGGTGCTGGTGAAGCCCACCACCCGGTGCGCCGTCTCGAACATGTGCGCCACCAACCGGGTGACCGTGGTCTTCCCGTTGGTCCCCGTCACCGCGATGATGGGGATGCGCGAGGGCGCGCCCGGCGGGTAGAGCATGTCGATGATGGGGCCGCCCACGTCCCGCGGCATTCCGCCGGACGGCTGCAGGTGCATGCGCAGCCCTGGCGCGGCGTTCACCTCGACGATGGCACCGCCCTGCTCGTTGAGCGGACGCCGGATGTCCTTGCACAGCATGTCGATGCCCGCGATGTCCAGGTTCAGCATCTGCGCGGCCAGCTCCGCCAGGCGCGCGTTGGCCGGGTGGACGGTGTCCGTCACGTCCGTGGAGGTGCCGCCCGTGGACAGGTTGCAGTTCTGGCGCAGCTTCACCACGTGGCCCGCGGCTGGCACCGAGTCCACCGTGAGCTCCTGCTGCCCCAGCACCACCTGAGCCGCGTCATCCAGCCGGATGCGCGTCAGGCTGCTGCTGTGGCCCGGGCGGCGCCGCGGGTCGCGGTTGGCCACCTCGACGAGCTGCGCCACCGTGCTCTTGCCATCTCCGGTCACCATCGCCGGATCGCGCCGCGCGGCGGCCACCAGCTTCCCGTTGACGATGAGCAGCCGGTAGTCATCGCCTTCGATGTGCTTCTCCACGAGCACGTCGCCGCGGAACTTCGAGGCCACCTCGTACGCGGCGCGCACCTCCGCCTCGGAGCGCAGGTTGACCATCACGCCCTTGCCCTGGTTGCCCGCCTCGGGCTTGAGGATGACGGGCAGGCCCAGGTCCTGCGCCACCTCCCACGCCTCGTCCGCGGACTTCACCGTGCGGCCCTCGGGCACGGAGATGCCCACGGTGCGCAGCATGAGGTTGGTGAGCGGCTTCTCCTGGCAGATGTCCACCGCCAGGGCGGACGTGTCGGAGGTCTGCGAGGCCAGGATGCGCTTCTGGTACACGCCGTAGCCCAGCTGCACCAGGCTGCCGGTGGGCGTCAGCCGCCGCACGGGGATGCGCCGGCGGCGCGCCGCGTCCACGATGGCGCGGGTGCTGGGCCCCAGCCGGTACTCGTCGGCGAGGTCCTTGAGCCGCTCGATGGCCGCGGGCGCGTCGTAGGGCTCGTCGAACATGGCCGCCAGCGTCATCTCCAGGGCGACCTTGAAGGCCTCGCGCGCGGGCTCCTCTTCCTCGTAGGCGACGACGACGTTGTACACGCCGGGCTCGCCCGTGCCGCGCGCGCGGCCGAAGCCCACGTTGAAGCCCATCTCGTTCTGCAGCGCGATGGTGACGTGCTCGCAGATGTGAGCCAGGTACGTGCCGCGCCGCAGCCGCTCGACGAAGCCCCCGGGCTTGCCCACGCTGCACTCGTGCTCAGACAGCCCGGGCAACCAGCCCGTCAGGCGCTCCAGGAAGCCGGGGAAGGAGTTACTCGGGCGTTCCTCTAGCGGGCCGATGTCCAACTCCACCTTCAAGACTGTCTTGTATGCGTAGAGGTTGGGGCCTCGCAGCGCTTGTACCCTGCGGACCGTGACGCCATGGGAGGTCATGAGCTGTACGCTCCAGTAAGAGACCCTGTAGGGATATGGATGCGTGGAAAAGCGGGCAAGGCTTCGTCCCTGGGGGCAGGGGCCCGCGTGTCCATGGCGCACTGGCACCAAAGTCCAATGTCTCGACGGGAAGAGTCAGAGGCGAGACAAATGCGAATGGCCCTGAGGCCAGAGGGCACCAGGGCCATCCATGTGTTGATCAGCTGGTGAACGCGCTAGCGCGTTCCGGTGCCGCTGCCCTGCTGAGTGTCCGGCGTCGTCGTCGTGCCAGTGCCACTCTTCGACTTCTTGCCGGACTGACCCGTGCCCGTGCCGGTAGTGCCCGTGCCCGTGGTGCCCGTGCCCATAGTGCCGGTGCCCGTGCCCATGGTGCCGCTGCCCGTGGCGCCACCCATGGTGCCCATACCACCGTCGCCCGCGCCGGGCGTGCCGGCGTCCGCGCCGCCCATGGTGCCCGTGCCGCCACGGCCCTTGCCGGTGCCCGTGGTGCCCGTGCCCGTGGTGCCCGTGCCCGTGGTGCCGGTGCCCGTGGTGCCCGTGCCGCTGCCGGTGCCGCCGCCCATGGTGCCGCTGCCGGTGCCACCACCCGTTGTGCCGCCGCCCATGGTGCCGCTGCCCGTGCCGCTCTTACCGGTGCCGGTGCCCGTGGTGCCCGTGGTGCCCGTGGTGCCCGTGCCGCCCGTGCCAGAGCCGCCCGAGCCCTCTCCGTCTACCAGGGAGCCGGAGCCGCCCATGTCGTCGGTGCCCAGGCTGTCCGCGCCACCCGAGCCGGTGCCGATGTCCGCGCCACCCGAGCCGGTGCCGATGTCCGAGGCAGTCGAGCCCGTGCCCATGCCCGCGCCGCCGGTGCCGCCGCCGGTGCCGCCGCCCGTGGTGTTCGTTCCAGTACCGGTGGTTCCTCCCGTGGTTCCGGTACCTTCGGCCCCCTGCGTCTGATCACCTGCCCCGCTCTCCGTGCCCGGGGTCTGGCTGCTCTTGCAACCCCAGCCCAACATCGACACAGCGGCGACGGCGCCTACCACCACGGCACTGCGGAAGCTCTTCATCTTCATGGTTTCATGCTCCTGTGGATTCAAATCCGGCCCCAAGGTGGATCCGCGGTCCCCCCCCCAACAGGTGGACCTTGGTCCAGTGACCTGACGCCAGGCTCAGGCGTGGATGCGCCGGGTGCGCACACCGATGCGGTTCATGGGCCGCTCGGCGGCCTTGTAGTTGGTCACCGCCCACACCAGGAACAGGCCAATGCCTCCGACGATGAAGAAGTTGCGCGCCGAGGCCACGTCCGAGAAGCCGAACAGGAACGGGGCAACGACCAGGAACACCGAGGTGACCACCTCGATGGTGCCGTGAAGGGTGAAGGGCAGGATCTTCGCCGCGCCCAGGGGATAGGCGGTCATCAGGCTCATGCCCAGCTGCACCACCGCCAGCGCGTAGCAGAGCCCCGCGGCCACTCCCGAGAAGTTGAACAGGGTCGGCGCCAGCGCCAGCAGACCCACCGCGAGGTAATCGACGTAGCCGTGAACACGAGGGGAAAGAAGGGCTTTCATTGAAACGCTCCTCACTACACCAGGGGTGAACCCGGACGGACACGGTCCACCCGGGCAGAACGGCACCCGGCTCCGGAAGCACGCTGCCCCGCCGAAGTGAGTGCCTTGATAGAGAGCGTGAGCATTCCTTTTGCCATCGTCAGCAGGGGCCAGAGCAGGCAAGAGGCCTGACGCTCTGGTGCTCACTCTGGTACGGGCCCACTTGCGGCCGCGGGCGTATTGGACCTGAGATCCATTGAGCCCGCTTTGGCGCAATAATGCGCGTCCTTGGCGAGGCGTCTCGATGCGATCCGGGCTGTTACGTTGGCTATGTGGGCTGAGTCTGGGGCTGGGGCTCGTGGGCTGTGGGCTGTTCGACGACGAGGGAGATCCCTCGCGAGACCGGACGCCTCCTGGGGTGCCGAGCTTCATCGAGGGCACCCCGAAGCGGTCCAACGCCAACACGGTGAGCCTGCGCGTGCGGACCGAGCCGGGTGCGCAGGTCGAGTTCTTCGTCGAGAGGAACTCGTACGCGTACTGCTCCGGGGGGCCGGAACAGGTCGTCACGGCGGATGAGGCCGGAGTGGCGCAGGCCCAGTTCGAAGTCGGAGACAACACCACCACGAGCTTCCGCGTCAGGGCTCGCGACGAGGCCGGGAACACCTCGGGGTGCGCGGAGTCCTTCGTCTACACCGAGGACAGCCTGGCTCCGGTGGCGCCGAAGTGGCTGACGAGCCTGGCCACCCGATCCAACACGAACAGTGTCACGCTCACGGTCGAAGTCGCGGCGGGCAGCCAGCTGGCACTGTTTGGCAGTGGCGACTGCAGCGGCACCGCGCTCGAGACGGTGCTGGCGGGCAATCGGGATGGGCAGGTCTCCTTCACTCCGAAGATGGTGGCGGACGACACCACGAACGTGTTCTCCGTCTCGGCGGCGGATGATGTGGGCAACACGAGCTGCTCGGCGCCCTTCACCTTCGTCGAGGACAGCACGCCCCCGCTGCCGCCCACGCTGACGAGCAGCGCCCCCCGCTCCCCCGGCGCCAGCAACTCTCCGGACTTCATCGGCACCGCGGAGCCGGGCGCCACCGTCCTCCTCTATGGGAACCCGCAGTGCTCGGGCCCGGTGAGCAAGTCCGGCGTCGCGGACACCCAGGGACGGTTTCAGCTCGAGCTCATCATCGAGACGAACGCGGAGGTCACCGTGTACGCCCGGGCGCGGGACGCGGTGGGGAACCTCTCCGAGTGCTCGGCCAGCTCGGTGACCTTCGTCTCCGACTACACCGAGCCCGCCGAGCCCGTCTTCCACCGCTTCCTGCCGGATCCTCCGTCGAACGACAACATGCCGGTGCTGATGGGCACCTCGGAGCCCGGGACGACGGTGTTCATCTACTCGGGAGACTCGTGCCAGGGGATGCCGGTGTCCTCCGCGCTCACGGATGCGCAGGGCGTGTTCAGGGCCACGCTCTTCGTGGTGGATGACGTGACGCTGAGCTTCAGCGCCCGGGCCGAGGACGCGGCGGGCAATCGCGGCTGGTGCCACCGCTCATCGCTCCGGTACACCGAGGACAGCACGCCGCCCGCCGCGCCCAGCAACGTGCAGTTGCCGCCGAGCCCGGCCAACGCCAACACCTTCACCCTCTCCTTCTCCGCCTTCCAGTTCGCCACGGGGCTGCTGTTCACCACGCCGGACTGCCAGGGCGCGCCGGAAGTCGTACAGCCGGCCTCCGCTGGCGTCGTCACCCTGCGGCTCACCGTGCCGGATGACAGCACCACGCGGGTGTGGCTGGCGGTGCGCGAGCAGGCGGGGAACACCTCGGCCTGCGCGGGCCCGTTCACCTATGTGGAGGACAGCACGCCCCCGAGCAGCGCGGGCGCCACCGTGACGGATGGGCCGGGCGCGGACGTGAGCCACCAGTTCACCGGGGACTCGGCGGAGGCGCACTGGGCGGGCTTCTCCGACGCGCAGGGAGCGGGCACGTATGAGCATTTCCTCTCGGTGAGGGCGGACTGCTCGGGCGGCGCGGTGAGTTCCGTGCGCATGTCGCAGGCGGCGCGGGTGCGGCTGGACAACCTGAGCCTATCCGAGCGCACCTACTTCCACTGTGTCCGCATGGTGGACGCGGCGGGCAACGGCACGGCGTGGGTGGGCTCCAACGGCTTCCGGGTGGACCTGGCGATCCCCACCGTGGTGGGCACCATGCCCTCGCCCAACGCGAGCGAGGTGGACCTGGTGGCGCCCATCCGCTTCACCTTCAGCGAGCCGGTGCAGGCCTCCACCGTCACCTCCAGCAGCCTGGCCGTGAGCATCAACGGCACGCCCGTGGCGGGGACGGTGGCTTGCGACAGCGTAAGCTCGTGTGCCTTCACTCTCGCTGGGCCGCTGCCCTACGGCGAGCGGGTGCAGGTGATGCTGTCCACGGCGGTGACGGACCTGGCGGGCCGGGCGCTGGGCTCGCCCTATGCCTTGAGCTTCACCACGCGCGGCCGGGCGTGGAGTGCCGAGCCGCTCACCGTGCACACGGCTCGGCCCGGGCTCACACCGGATGTGGCGATGGATGGGCAGGGCCGCACGGTGGCGGTGTGGAGCCAGGGTGTGGGCAGTGCGTTCCGCCCCTTCGCATCCTTATATACGCCCTACGTGGGGTGGACCGCTCCGGTGGAGCTGGACACGGTGCGCGCCGGCAACGCGGAGCAGCCCACGGTGGCGATGAACGCGGCGGGGCGCGCGGTGGCGGTATGGGTGCTGCGCAACGGCGCCCAGGCGGACCTGTACGCGGCCGAGTACGCACCGGGCGGAGGCTGGAGCACGCCACGGGTGGTGGAGAGCCGCGGAGAGCCGGTGAGCACGCCGCGCGTGGCGGTGGACGACGCGGGCAACGCGCTGGCGGTGTGGCGGCAGTCGGATGGGACGGCGGAGAGCGCGTGGGCGGCGCGGCTGAGCGTGGGCGTGGGCTGGAGCGCACCGCTGCTGCTGGAGACGGAAGCAGGCGCGGTTACCGCTCCGGCGCTGGCGGCGGTGCCCACGGGCGAGGCCCTGGCGGCGTGGACACAGCCTGACGCGCAAGGCACGGCGCGGGTGAGGGCCAGCCGCTTCGCTCCGGACACCGGGTGGACGGTGGCGGAGCAGCTCCCCGAGGCGGCGACGCAGGCCCCGGTGGCGGCGGCGCTGAGTGTGGACAGCTCGGCGGTGGTGGTGTTCCGTGGGCCCATGGGCGCGCCGCCCTCCGTGTCGGCCTTCGCGGCGCGGTACGAACCCGGCACGGGCTGGAGCGCGGCCGTGGAGCTGGGCGCCGCCCTGTCCTCCACGGAGGAGCCGAGCGTGGCGATGGATCCATGGGGCCGGGCGCTGGTGGCCTGGACAGGCCCCGGCAGCTCCTCGCCGCAGGCCATCCAGATCCGGCGCTACAGCCCAGGCGGAGGCTGGGTGCGCCTGCCGCTGGAGACGAGCACCTCGGGCCAGCCCGTGGTGGCGGCGGATGGCCAGGGCAACTTCCAGCTGCTCTGGGTGGAGAACGCCTCGGGCATCGATCGGGTGATGCAGGCGCGCTTCGCCGAGGGCAGCATCGCGCTGGGCACGCCGCGAGCGCTCGAGCCGCAGCACTCGGGCACCTCGAAGCGCCCCCGGGCCGTGGCGAACACGGCGGGCAACACCGCGGCGGTGTGGTACCGCGACAACGGCACCGGGTTCTCCGGCAACCTCGTCTACTCGAGCCTGTACCAGTAGGAAGACAGGCGTACCCGTCGTGAATCAAGCGGCCCTTAAGTGCCGCTCGCTTCGCGCTGCGTGTACGGGTGAAGTCGCTTCCGTGTCCTCTATGAGGGCACCGTCCGCGCGAAGGCTCCGGTAGACTCTCCGCCCTACGCGGATGAGTGACTCACCGAAGCAGCCAGCCCCAGGAGTGGAACCGGCGGAGCAGGCCACCACCCTGCGGCGGCCGCACCTGCCTCCCGCGCCGGAGCCGGGCGAGGCTCCCACCTGGCCCTCCGCGCTCAGGGGCACCCCCGCCGTGGAGCTGACTCCCGGGCGTCTGCTGGCGGGCCGCTACACCGTGCTCGACTTCCTGGGCCAGGGTGGCATGGGCGTGGTGGTGGCGGCGTACGACTCGCGCCTGGATCGCCGCGTGGCCCTCAAGTTGCTGCGCCACGGGGAGAAGGGCTCCACCGGAGGCGATGAGCAGGCGCGGCTGGTGCGCGAGGCCCAGGCCATGGCGCAGCTCAACCACCCCAACGTGCTGGCCGTCTACGATTCGGGCACGCTGGAGGACGGCGCCCTCTTCATCGCGCTGGAGTACGTGCAGGGGCAGACGCTGCGCCAGTGGGCCACGCGGCAGCCACGCACCTGGAGGCAAGTGCTGGAGGCGTACCTGGCGGCGGGCCGGGGGCTGGCGGCGGCCCACGCGGCGGGGCTGATCCACCGCGACTTCAAGCCGGACAACGTGCTGGTGGGCCAGGACGGGCGCGTACGCGTGATGGACTTCGGCCTGGCGCGCACCCGCTCGGCCGGAGTCCTGCCCGCGCAGGCTCCCATGGCCCCGCCCACTGGTGCCACGTCCCCCAACGACACCCTCACCGTGGCGGGCTCGCTGATGGGCACGCCCCGCTACATGGCTCCGGAGCTGTTGCTTCAGCGCCAGCCAGCGGACGTGCGCACCGATGTGTTCGCCTTCTGCGTGGCGCTCTACGAGGCGCTCTACGGACAGCAGCCCTTCGCCGGCAACACCTTCGAGGAGCTGGCCCGAGCCCATGGCGAGGGCCAGGTGAAGCCGCCTCCCGCCGCCTCGGAAGTCCCCGCGTGGGTGGCGCGCATCGTGCTCCAGGGGCTGAAGGCCGAGCCCTCTCAGCGCCCAGGCTCCATGGACGAGGTGCTGGCGGCGCTGGAGGACGATCCGGAGGCGAGGCGGCGGGCCAGGACGCGCGCGGTGGCGCTGGCCCTGGGGCTGCTGGTGCTGGGAGCCGTGGCGGGCTGGGGCTGGGTGCGCCAGCAGGCCCAGGCACCGGCGTGTGGGCAGATGGAGCGGCGGCTGGCGGGCATCTGGGACGCGCCGATGAGGGAGAAGGTGCGGCAGGCGCTGTTGGGCACGGGGGTGGCGTACGCGGAGGACACCTCGCAGCGGGTGGCCACCGTGCTGGACGGGTACGCGGACGCGTGGGTGCGGATGCGGACGGAGGTGTGCGAGGCCGGGGCTCAGGAGCAGAGCGCGCAGCCGCACGGCCTGGAGGCGCTGCGCGAGTCCTGCCTGGAGCGGCGGCGCAGCCAGCTCCGGGCGCTGACGGAGCTGCTGGCGAGCGGGCCGGACAAGGCGCTGGTGGACCGGGCGGTGCAAGCGGCCCAGTCGCTGCCGGGGCTGGAGTACTGCGCGGACGCCCAGGCGCTGCTGGCCGCGGTGCCTCCACCCGAGGAGCCCGCGCTGCGAGCCCAGGTCGAAGCGCTACAGCAGCAGGTGGACCGGCTGGGCGCCTTGTACGAGGCAGGCAGGTACCCGGAGGGCCTGCAACGAGGCGAAGAGCTGCTGAAGCAGGTGGAGCCGGTGCCCTACCCACCGCTGCACGCGCGCGCCCTGTACGCCATGGCCCTGCTGCGCGAGGGCACCGGGGACTACGCGGGGGCGCGGGAGGCGGCGCGCCAGTCCATCCGCCTGGCCGCGCAAGGCAAGGATGCGCAGCAGATGGCCATGGCGTGGAGCCAGCTGCTCTTCGTGGTGGGCGTCCGGCTGGAGCGCAACCAGGAGGCGCTGCAGCTGATGCTGCCGCTGGAGGCGGCGGTGGAGCTGGCCGCGGATGATCTGGTGCGCGCCGACGCGGACAACACCCTGGGCAACATCTTCGAGCAGCTCGGCCAGCACGAGGAGTCCCGGCAGCGGCATGAGCGCGCGCTGGCGCTGCGCGAGAAGAGGCTCGGGCCCGAACATCCGCACACCGGCCTGTCACTGAGCAACCTGGGGCGGGCGCTCCATGGGCTGGGCCGGGACGAAGAGGCACGCCGGCTGCACGAGCGCTCGCTGGCCCTGCGCGAGAAGGTGCTGGGCCCCGAGCATCCCAACAACAGCCTGTCCCTCAACAACCTGGGCGTGGCACTCCAGGGGCTGGGCCGGTACGAGGAGGCAAAGCGGCTGCACGAGCGCGCGCTGGCCCTGAGAGAGAAGGCGATGGGGCCGGATGATCCGCTCAGCGCCAATACCTTCATCTATCTGGGCGGCGCGCTCACGAAGCTGGGGCGCTACGAAGAGGCCCGGCAGCGCTTCGAGCACGGGCTGGCCCTGCGCGAGAAGGCGCTGGGCCCCACTCACCCCCGGCTGGCCCTGGCCCTGCTGGGGCTGGGTGAGCTGCACCTGGCTCGCGGCAAGCCCGGGGAAGCCCTGGCTCCGCTCGAGCGGGCCGTGGCGTTGGCCCAGGGCTCGGACCTGGCCGAGGTGCGCTTCGCCCTGGCCCGGGCCCTGTGGGAGACGAAGCGGGATGAGGCCCAGGCGCTCGCCCTGGCCGCGCAAGCCGAGCAGCACTGGAGGAGCCTGGGGCACGCGCCAAACCTCGCGCGGCTGTCGCGCTGGCGGGCCGAACAGGCCAAGGGGCCTACGTCGAAACCGACGCATCGCCGGTGAGGGCGATGCGTCACCCAGCGCCGCTGTGAGGGCGCAGGGCCCGTGCTCACCGCTTGCCCGACTCGGCCTCACCGGCGGCCACCTCGCGGATGATCAGCCGCGAAGTCTCGCCGCTGGGCTCCGGGGAGATCTGCAGCAGGGGGGAGTTGTCGGTGTAGAGCAGCTTGTAAGCGCTGTAGCTGCCGAGCACGCGCTTGACGTACTCGCGCGTCTCCTCGAAGGCGATGTGCTCCACCCACTCGTCCAGCTCCGCCTGTGGCAGGGCCTTCTGCCAGCGCTCCACCGCCGAGGGGCCCGCGTTGTAGGCGGCCACCGCGAAGGCCTTGTTGCCATCGAAGTGGTTGAGCAGCTGGCCCAGGTAGGCGGCGCCCACGCGGATGTTGTCCGCCGGCTGCAGCAGCACCTGCTCATTGACGGAGATCTTCAGCCGGGCGGCCACCTCGCGCGCCGTGGCGGGCATCAGCTGGGTGAGCCCGAGCGCGCCAGTAGAGGAGCGGGCGCGCGGGTTGAAGCGGCTCTCCTCGCGGATGAGGCCCTGGAGCAGATCCGGATCCACGCGGGCCGAGCGCGCGTGGCGCTCGACGAGCGCGCGGTAGGCCAGCGGCCACGTGGCCTCCCAGATGGGCCGGGAGGTGGGGCTAAGCGGGCCGTGCACCTCCTGCTTGAGCGTGACGCGGGCCACGTGGCGCGCGGCCCGGCCGCGGCCAGAGCGCTGGAGCATCTGGTAGATGAGCCGCCCCGAGTCCTCGGACAGCGAGCGGTGGTCCACCGCGAGCAGCTCCTGCACGGCGCCGGGCATGCCCAGGCGCATCAGCTCCACGCCCGCGTTGAAGTGCACGTCGGTGCGCAGGGTGCCCAGCGGCAGCGGCCAGCGCTCCTCGGGCTCGGTGGGCGCTTCCACGGTGGCCTTGGCCTGCACCACCAGGCGCTCGGGAGCCAGGCGCGCCAGGCGCGAGCGGGCCAGCACGCCGTACCACGCGGCGGGGCGCTCGTTGGCGATGCGCGTGTAGCCCTCGAGGGCCGCCTGCGCCTCGTTGCGCGACTCCAGCACGCGCGCGGTCCAGTAGCGCGAGCGCCACAGCGCCTCGTCCGTCCTGGCGGCCAGCGGCAGCTGCTCCACGGCCTTCAGCGTGGAGAGCGCGGCGGCGTGCTCTCCCCGGCGGTGGTGGAACCAGAACGCGCGGAACAGGGCCTCGGAGGAGAAGTTGCCGGCCGGGTAGCGCCGGGCCACCTCCTCGTAGCGGGCCAGGGCGGCGTCACCCTGCTCGGTGCGCTGCAGCTGCCACGCCTCGAAGAAGAGCGCGTCGTCGGCCAGGCCGTGCTCGGGGTAGTCGCGCGCCAGCGTGGCGTAGGTGGTGATGGCCTCGCGCGGCTCGACGACCGACTGCGAGTAGCCCAGCAGGTACAGCGCCCGGGGGCGCAGCTCCGCCGAGCTGCACTGCGCCACCACGGGCGAGAGCACCTGAATGGCGCGGCGGTGCTTGCGCTCCTTGCGCAGCGCCTTGCCGTAGGCCAGGTGCGCGCGGCACGACAGCTCATCGGGCAGCTCCAGCTGCCCCAGCATCTTCTCCAGCTGGTCCATCGCGGTGAGGTTGTGGTGCAGGTCCAGGAACGCCTCGGCGCGGCGCACCCGCCACTTCATCGGCATGGGCAGGCCCTTGAGCCGGGCCTGCGCCCGCTGCGCCTCGCGGGACAGGGGGCTGGTGGCCCACACCTCCAGCAGCGCGCGGTGCTCCACATTATAGAGGCCCTGCTTGCGGGCTAAATCACACGTGGCCATCAGCGCCTTGAGGCGGATGGCGTCCGCCCCCTTGGCCTGGCGGCTGTCGATGAGCTCGGTGAGCGCCGCCAGCGCGCCGTTGATGTCGCGGCGGCGCTCGAGCACCTTCGCCAGGCTGAAGCGCGCGTCCGGGTAGAGCGGCGAGGCCACGCTCACGGCCCGGTAGTGGTTGGCCGCCTGTTCCCAGCGGCGCGCCTTCTCGCTGGCCTGAGCGGCGCGCATCAGGCACTGGTCGCGCAGGGCGGCGTACTCCTGGGCCAGGGCGCCAAACTCGTCCGCGGCGGTGGCGAAGTCGCGCAGGTTCAACGCGCTCTGCGCCTTGAGGAAGCGCACCGGCAGCGTCTGCTCCTCCTTGTCGAGCAGCGCCCGCGCGCGGCGGTAGCGGCCCCTGTCGTACTCCGCCCGGGCCTGAGCCAGCGTGCCCTCGGCGAAGTACGAGGTGAGCTGCTCCGGGCTGAACATCGCGTCGGTGAGTTCGCGCGAAGGCTGCTCCACCGGAGAGTCCAGCAGCGCCTCGAACTGCTCTTCCGACAGCACCTCCCCACTGGACGAGTCCTCACCCGCCGCTTGTGCCCAGACGGGACGCGAGCCCAACAGCCCCACCCCCGTCAGCACCACCACGACCGCCGCCGAACGCTTCCACCCGCCACACGCTCCGACCATGCCAGCACCCGCCCCGTCAGTCTGGGCGTGAATGGATTGTCACGAGCGGCGCGAATGGGACTGGGGCACTCGCACGAACTGATCGCGCCGTCTTCCAGGAGATAGGCGGATGAGCATCGCTGCATGAAACACGACGGCTGGTTGCCCGCCTACCCTGGTTACGAGCGTAGGAGTTGGTAGCGGCGGATCCTACCTACGCTCCCTCGCCGTGGTTGCGATTCCAGCGCGGCGGATCGCACCTTTACCGGTGGCATCTCGTCCCAAAGCGCCCTCCCGTTCCGGAGGCAAGCGAGGCACCCCGCCGGAGGACGAGCTCCTCTGGCGCCAGCGTGCGCTGTACGCGCTGCCCCTGGCGGAGTTCACCAACGCGCGCAACGCCCTGGCCAAGGAGCTCAAGGCGAAGGGGCAGACGAAGGAGGCGAAGGCCACTCAGCAGCTCAAGCGGCCCGTCGTCACCGCGTGGGCCGTGAATCAGCTGGCCCACCGCGCTCCGGAGAAGATCGAGGCCCTGCTGGCCGCCGCGCGCACGCTCGAGGCGGCGCACCGCAAGGCCCTGTCCGGGCTGGGGCCGCAGGCGCTGAAGGAGGCCAACCGCGCCTTCCAGCAGACGCTCGACGCGCTGATGACGGAGGCGCACCGGCTGCTGTCCACCGAGGGGCGCGCCATCACCAGCGAGCTGTTCCGGCAGGCCGAGGAGACGCTGCGCGCCGCCGCGCTGGGCACCGAGGAGGACCGCGCCACGCTGGCCCAGGGCATGTTGACGCAGCCGCTGCAGCAGGCCGGGCTGGGCGCCTTCTCGCCGCTCACGCTCATGGGCTCCTCCCCGGCAGCGCGCCCCGAGCGCCGCGTGCAGGAGCGGCCCTCGAACCGGCAGGCCGCCAAGCCTCCCCTGGCGCCGGCCCCCGCGCGGCCCGTCTCCCATGGAGGTGTGGTGCTCAAGGGCCCGTGGGAGCCTCGGAAGGTGGAGCCCCGGGCGCCTCCGCCCCCGAAGCCCCCTCCGGAGCCACCTCCAGCGCCTCATTCGAAGCGCCAGCTGCGCGAGGAGCACGCCGCGGAGCAGAAGCGCAAGCGCACCGAGGAGCTGCACCAGCGCCGGCGCGAGGCCGAGCAGCAGGCCCGGGAGACGCAGGCCCGGCTCGAGCGCACCACGGAGCTTCAGCAGCGCCGGCGCGAGCTGAAGCAGCAGGCCGAGCGCGCCGAGCGGACCCAGCGTGGCGCGACGCTGGAGGTGGCCCGCGCCCAGGCGTACCTCAAGTCGGCCGAGGTCAAAACGCTGCGCATGCGCCAGGCCTTCGAGCAGGCCCAGGCCGCCGAGCGCGAGCGCGCCGAGGCCGTGGAGCAGGCCCGTGCCCAGGCCCAGGCCGCGGAGCAGGCCCTGGAGCAGGCCCGGAGCGAGCTGCGGGAGGTCGAGGAGAGCCTGCGCGAAGTGTGAGCCGTTCGTTCTATGCTCCCGGCGTCATGATCTTCCGCAACCCAATGCTTCGCGCAGGCGCGCTGACGCTCTGCCTGTGGACAACCATCGCGGCCGCGCAGGGCGTCTCCAAGGCCGAGGAGTTCTTCGGCAAGGAGGAGCTGGCGCGCCAGGCCGGGGTGCACGACCAGAACTGCAAGAAGGGCGACGCGCTGGCGTGCTTCAACCTGGGGCTGGCCTACCAGCAGGCGCTGGGGGTGGAGAAGGACGACGCCAAGGCCATTCCCGCCTTCAAGCGCGCGTGTGACAAGGGCTACCTGGACGCGTGCAACAACCTGGGCATCGCCTACATGGAGGGCCAGGGAGTGAAGGCCGACACGAAGCAGGCGCTGAGCCTCTTCGACAAGAGCTGCAAGAAGGAGGACTCCAAGGGCTGCTTCAACCTGGGCATGGCGCACGAGTCCGGCCGCGCGGGGCAGAAGGATCCGGAGAAGGCCGCCACCTTCTATGAGAAGGCCTGCAACAAGAACCACGACGAGGGCTGCGTCCGCCTGGGCATCGCCCATGCGCAGGGCAACGGGGTGAAGAAGGATCCCACCCGGGCCGCGGCGTTCTTCGCCAAGGCGTGCACCGCGGGCAACCCGGCCGGCTGCAACTTCCTGGGCGTGTCCGCCATGTCGGGGGTGGGCGTGCCGCAGGACATGGCCCGCGCCGCCGGCCTCTTCGAGAAGGCCTGTGAGGCGGGCATCGCCGGGGCGTGCTTCAACCTGGCCATCGCCTACCAGCGGGGCCACGGCAAGGGCAAGGACACCGAGCGCGCCAAGACGCTGGTGAAGAAGTCCTGCGACATGGGCTTTCCTCCCGCCTGCCAGGCCATCCGCCCCGCGCCGAAGAAGCCCTGATGCGGCTGGTGCTCGACACCAACGTCGTCCTCGACATGCTGGTGTTCGAGGATCCGGCGGTGCGCCCCCTGACCGGGGCGCTGGCCACCGGCGAGCACACCGCCTGGGTGGACCGCGAGACGCTGGGAGAGTTTGACTGGGTGCTGGCCTTCCCCACCTTCAAGCTGGACGCGGCGGCCAGGCAGGCAGCCATGGACCGCTACCGGAGCCTGGTACGGATGGCCCCCGAGGACTCCCCCGCTGCGCTTCCTCCCCTGCCCCGGTGCCGAGACCGGGCCGACCAGAAGTTCCTCGTGCTCGCCGCGCGGGTGGGCGCCGCCTGGCTGGTGAGCAAGGACAAGCGGTTGCTCTCGCTCGCGGACCGCAAGGACCTGCCCTTCACCATCTTCACTCCCAGGCAGGCCGCTCTACACCTGGGCGCCAGCGGGGCCCTGCGGTAGATTGCCAGCCGTCAGCTCCATGAGTTTCCCTTCGCACCTCTTCCTGCCGCTCTCTGGCGCCGTGGTCCTCGCGGCGGCCGTGCTGGGCACCTGGCTGTGGCCCGAGCCGGTCGTCCCTCCGCTGAAGTGGGAGCCGCCGCCCGTGGCCGCTCCCGTCTTCGTGCAGCCTCCGCCGCCCGCCCCCGCGCCTCGCCCCGTCAGGCCCGTGGCTCGCGCCGTGCCCCCTGCCCCACCCGCGCAGCCCGTGGAGCCGCCCCGGCCCGTCCCCATGGCGCCCCCGCCGGAGCCCGTCCAGGTGGCTGTCGCTCCCTCGTACCCGCCGCCCCCTTCGGGCGAGCCCGTCACCGGCCAGCCCGCCGCGCCGCGCACGCGGCTGAGCATGATGGGGCACGCCGCCTCCGTGCTGGAGCGGGGCATTCTGCAGATTGAAAAGAGCCGCGACGAGGCCCTGGCCCGCGGCGACCAGGCCGAGACCGAGCGCCTCAACAAGCTCATCGACAAGCACCGCTCGCGGCTGGGGCACCTGCGGCCCAAGCCGCCCCAGGCCCCGGCGACCGACGGCGGCGAGTCGCCCAGGCTGTAGGCCTAAGTGCCGTCCCCACCCAGCGTCACCGCCGGGGTTGGCGGTAGCCGGGCCAGCAGCTGCAGCACCCGATCCAGGGGATCTCCGTCCGAGTCCTCCACGCCCAGCGCGGCCGGCGTGGTGCGCAATTCCACCAGCTTGCCCGGCACCAGCGCCCTCGCCCACCCCACGTACTCCTGGAGGATCTGCGCCGCGGCCACGCTCGCCACGGGCGCGTTCCCCGTGGCCACCGTGCGGCTCGAGACGACGCCACAGTCCCCATACCCCGGCATCGGCACCAGGAGCACCGCCCGCTCGGGCAGCTTCACGTGGACGTCCGGGCCCACTTTCTTGCCACCAAACAGCTTCGCCTTGCCCGCGGGGCCCTGCGGCTCCACCTTGAGCCTCAGGTCGACGACGCGGTGCACCGCGTTGGCCGGGAACAGGCGGCGCACGCCTCCCCGCTGCTCGAGCACGAACTGCCCCCGGTCCAGCAGCAGCCGCTCGGCGCGGAACAGCGACTCGAGCGGCGCCTCGCGATCCCAGGCAATCGCCTCGCGCCCCCGGGCCGTGAGCACCCGGGCCAGCGAGTCCGCCTCCTCCTGCGTCGAGCGCGAGGCGATGATCCGGGGCCAGGAGCCTCCCACCACCTCCCTCACGGCCTCGGGGGTGAGCCTCAGCAACGACGCCATCTCGCGGATGTTCTCCGCGGTGGCCGCCTCGGGCCGCATCGCGACAAGAAATCTGCCCTGCTGCGGTAAGCCCTTACGCGAACTCTCCACCTGACTCGACCTCCGGGACTTGCGGTGCGGGCCACCCGCTGCGCACCTTCAGGCGGTGGTAGCGTAATCCAGCCCACAAAGCTGTTCGAGGCCTGCTTCATCGTGGACATTGGGTTGTGCACCGTCAGTCCACTCTGAGAGCCTTGAGCCCGCAACTACTGGTACGACCCGAACCGAGGCACTTGCCATTCACCCGAGGGGGTTCGCGATGGGACAGCCAATCAAGCGCTGGGGGGCTCTGGCCGGCATGGCCATGCTCCTCTCGGGGCTTACCGCCTGTGGGGACGAGCGCCCGCCTGAGGGCAACGGCAACCAGAAGGTGCTCTACATCAAGTACCCCGCCTACCTGCCGGCCGCCGGGCTGTGGACGCGCGTGGAGATTCCCAACCGGCGCGTGTACCTGCCCGAGGGCGAGCGGCCCACCGCGGACCTGGAGGTGGCCACCTGGGACTTCGCGGGCGCGACGCTGGAGCTCGACTCGCCGCCGGGGTTCTCCTTCGAGGTGATTCCGGTGACGGAGGAGGACTCGTCCGCCGCGGCCCAGGACTTCCGCGCCCGCCACGAGGCGCCCGGAGGCTTCATCGTGCGCGTGCGCTGTGGCGGCGTGCCCAACGCCGCGCACCAGATCTACGCCTGGGTGAGGCAGGGCGACACGCTGCGCTACCACGACACCTTCGACATCACCTGTCACCGCGTCACCCGCATGGAAGTCACCGGGCTGGCCGAGGGGCGCTACTTCGTGGGCGGCAAGAGCCTGGCCGATGTCGTGCTCACCTCGCCCTCCTCGCTGGGGTCGACGCGGGTGTGGGGTGAGGATCTCGCCCTGACCGACCGCACGGGCATCTTCCGCGTGGACACGTACCTGTCCAACCCGCATCGCCAGGTGGTGCTGCTCGAGGCGGTGCAGGCGGGCACCGCGCCCGAGCTGATGTTCCAGAACCTCGTCTACAAGCCCGTCATCGAGGCGGTGCAGGACGACGGCTGGAAGCTGGAGTTGGGGCCCGCCCAGCCCGCTTCGGACGGGACGACCAGCCAGCAGTGGCTGCTGCCGCTGACGGCCCGGGGCACCAGCGGCGAAGCCCTGAAGGGCCTGTTCGGCTGCGCCTGGAACATCACGCTGCGGGACGGCACCACCTACCAGGACTCCACCTGCCAGCCCACGGTGCGCGCTGGAACCCCGGTGCGAGCCTGCGTGACGGCCCATGGCCGCACCGGGTGCCGCGACTACTGAGCCCTCCGCTCAGGCGAAGGCCTGGTTGGCGATCCGCACGATCGAGTCGAAGTAGCCCGGATCCGTCCGGTTCAGCCGCGCCTCGTTCTTGTCGATCCACGTCTGCAGATCGGGGTGCTTGGTCATCGCCAGCACGTTGATGGCCGGGTCGCGCAGCAGGACGGCGGCCCACTTCCCGTTCACCATCTCGTTGCCGTTCATCTTCACCAGCTCGTCGATGGACAGGTTGGGGAAGGTGGTGTCGTTCGTCTCGCCCATCAGGTCCAGCATGCGCTGGCCCACCTGCTGCGGCGTCTGGCCCGGGTAGAGCTGCTCGAAGGCGTCCTTCAGCCAGCCGTTGCGCACCGCGTCCTGCACCTGCACGCCGGCCAGGCCCACCTGCCACGTGTCCGAGCCGCGCCCGCTGGGCGTCTGCGTCACGGTGTTGATGTTGGGGTCATCACTCACGTTGGAGTAGGCGATGGGGTTGGAGCGCTGGCCGTTCTCCAGGAAGTAGCGGCCGTCGTTCTTGTTGCCCACCGTGGTGGTGCCCTCGCTGAGGCCCCAGAGCATGGCCTGCTCGATCTTCTCGCGGGGCACGCCCAGCGCCTCCAGGCGGGGGGCCACGGTGCCGGCGGCGAAGTCAGCCCAGTACTGGCGCATGTTCCTGGTGTCCCGGGGCGCGTTGGCGATGGCGCTGGCGACGGCCTGCTCGTACGCGCCCGTGGGGGCCTGCGCGGCGGGGCTGGCCGGAGCGGTGGGGGCGGCGGGCGCGGCGGGAGCAGCGGGCGCGCCGGGCTGAGCGGCCTGCGCGGCCACCGGCGTCTCGACGATGATGAGGGCGCCGTTGCGGGAGTTATCCCTTACGGTGTGCTCCTGGAAGTAGTTGAGCATCGCCTCGGGGGTGAACTTCACCTGCTCGCCGTGCCACGGATCGTTGATGAGGTAGTTGCCCTCCGCGTCCTTGCCCGTCACCAGGCAGAAGTGGCCCGACATGTCCGCGCCATTGCGGCCCGGCACGCCCGTGGCGTTGTAGTCGCCGTTGGCGATGACCATCTTGCCCTCGGCGAGCGCGGCATCCAGCCGGGACAAGTCTCTGGGGCTGGCGTGCACGGTGGCCTCGGAGCCCATCTGGCGCACCATGTCGGCCACACCGGCCGGCGAGCTGCCCACCTCGCTGGTGCCGCCCACGCGCATGAACTCCTTGACGAGCTGGGCATCCGTCTTGCCCTCGCCGTAGCCCAGGGCGCGGGCCACCATCGCCGCGGAGGTGGGGCCGCAGTTGGCCTTGCCGTTCTGCATGATGTTGCGGCCCATCTTCTTGTCCCAGGTGGCGAACTCCTCCCAGCCCTTGGGGAACAGCTGGTCGATGATGGGCGCCTCGGCGGAGGCGGCGGGGGCCTGCTGCGCGGCCTCCGGGTGGAGGATGCGGAACTCCTCGCTGCTCTGGATGCGGGCGGTGACGTCGCGGGAGAACGTGGGGCTGTGCATGTCCAGCCCGCTGTCCTTGAGCCACTGCTGCTGCTCGGCCACGGAGATGCCGCGGCCCAGGTTGCGCTCGAACTCGGCGCCCACGTGGTTGAGCGCCTGCTTCTCGGGGCTGCCGGAGATCAATTTCTGGAAGAAGGCCTTCGCCTCGCGCTCGTTGATGCAGCCGTGCTCCTTGGCCTGCTCACACAGCCGGGCCGCCTCGGCGTCGGGGATGTCGCGCCCCAGCTCGCTCTTCCACAGCTCCTTGGCCTCCTTCTGGATGGCCTGGTCCGTCTGCCGGGCGCTGCTCTCCCAGAAGTTCTCCGTCTGGGAGGCCGCCACGGTGTTGCGGCGAGGCTCCTCGGTGCGCTGCTCCTGCGCCTGGAAGGCGTCCGGAGTCTGGCTGACGTTCGGCTTGTCCTCGCGCGCGGGCTTCGTCTGCCGCGTCTCGACCCGGCTCTGCCGGGCACCGCTGTCGACCCTGCTGGAGGAGGAGGAAGAGCCGGAGTTGGACTTCGACGAGATCGAGAACGACATGGGGGTTCTCCGAAGGGGATTTTCGCGTGGGGTGAGGCCGTGCTGAATTATCGCATTGTGTCCGATATGGTTGCGCGCATCAGCCAAGGCTTTGATTTCTCAGGGGAATGAGGCAGCGGCCGGGGCTCGGTTGAAAAACACCGTGGCGTTCAGAAGGTCAGCATCGGCCAGCGCCCGGGCGCGGGTCCACCAGAAGCGCTGGAGCGGTTTGAACAGGCAGTGCGCGTCCCCCCGCGAGACCAGCAGGTTGCGGTCGAAGTAGATCCACTGCGCGTGCTGCCTGCCCGGCTCCGCCGGAGGGAGGCCGCCTCCCACGTGGACGATGCCGTGGTGCTCGCCCCGGCGGAGTTGAACGGAGGCGCCCTTCCTCTCGAGGGCCTGGGCCAGGAAATGGGCGTAGGCGGACAGCTCCTCCGGGTCCGGAGGCTGAGCGGCCGGGCCCAGCCGGTCTCCATAGGTGAGGGGCATGGAGATGCGGACGAAGTCCTCGACCAGCGCCACCTCGCGCTCGTCCAGGCCGAACGCGGAGGACACGAGCGCGTCGATCTCGGCATCGGGCGTGGGGCCATGAACCTCGCGGGCCCTGCGCTGCTGGAGGCTGAGCCAGCCCTGGCGCTCCCGTAGGGGCACCGCGTCCAGGGGACAGGGCATCCTGCGCAGGGACTCGAGGGTGGTGCGCCCACCGCGAATGCCCCCCTGGGGCGAGGCGAAGAACTGTTCATAGGCCACCAGGGTGGAGCACAGGAACAGGCTCAGCATCCGCAGCAGGTCCGGATCCTTGCCCGAGATGCCGATCTGCCGCGGGGGCACGACGATGAACTGATCCGAGAAGGCGGCGAAGTTGAGCGCGGCTCCGACGATGACATGCGGAGGGCGGCACACGTTGAGCGGCTTCAGCCCGCCCCGAAGCCGCAGGAACGCGTTGGAGCGGGGCACCTGCTCCAGCGCGTCCTCGGGGATGCTGTGAATGCGGCCCTCGCCGCGCAGCCGCTCGGTGACGAGGGTGGGCTTTCCCACCAGCTCGGGCACGAAGACCTTCTCGTCCCGGGACTGCTCGCCGCGAAGCTGGGGGCCCTCGAAGATTTCGAAGTGGTGGCGATCGAGCCACTCCTGGAGCGAGGGGAAGGTGCTCTCGAGCCGGCTCAGGAGCGCCGCGTCGCGCGGCCCGGCGAACACGAGCGCCTTCCACTGCGCGGGGGCCACGGTGGCCAGCGAGCGCGAGGAGACGGTGCGGACCTCGGCCCGGTTCACGGTGATGGAGAGCGGAGGGACGGGCTCATCTCCCATGGAGCTCTCGGGCTGGTTCAGCAGCAGCGGCGAGAAGACGCGCGTCTGTTCCTGCTCGGAGGCCGGGCGGGGCCGCAGGGTGACGACACACGCGGCGGTGGCGGTGTTCTCGAAGAGCACCTCCGCGAAGCCCGAGAAGTTCGCGACACAGGAGAGGTGGAAGGCCCCGGACAGCGCCTGCCGGAAGCGGGGGTTGTCCTTGAAGAGCGAGATGGCGGGCAGCACCAGCCCCACCGCGCCCTCGGCGGCGCACAGCTGGGTGGCCTTCCAGGTGAAGGCCTCCGCCACCTGATTGGAGGCCACGGGGTACGCCTGGGCGTTCTGGCGGATCCAGCTCAAGACGGGCTTGTCCTCCGCGCCCGTCCGCTCGCCATTGGCCTGCATCCACGGAGGGTTGCCGACGATCCACTGGAACGTCCTGCTCGAGAGCGCCGCGAGCTCGCCACCGGAAGAGAAGAAGTCCGCGCGGACGATGTTGCGCCCCAGGAGCACGGGCAGCTCGAGCGAGGCCGCCTCCAGGCCGCGAGGATCGACATAGTCGAGCATCGTCAGCAGCAGGCTCGACTGAGCCACCGCGCAGGCGCCCGCGTCCCGATCGACGCCGAAGATGTGCTCCGTCAGCAGCCCCTCGAGCTGCGCGGGCGTAATCGCCTCATGCTCCTCGAGGAAGCGCTCGACGAGCCGGCGGAAGCAGTGCACGAGGAACGAGCCCGCGCCGCAGGACGGATCCAGCACCGTCGTCCGAGGGCTCACCGGGTGCAGCGCCTGAACCTCCCCCAGCACGAACTCGATGAGTGATGACGGGGTGTAGTAGGCGCCCAGCTTTCGCCCCAGCGCCGTCGAGTGCAGCAGCCGCTGGTAGACGGAGGACAGCGTCTCGACGGGAATAAGGCCGAAGTCGAACCGCGAGGCGCCGAGCAGCTCGGCGGAGACCCACCGCACATGCTCTTCAGGCACCGAGGCCAGATCGACGGCGAAGCCACCCGCTTCCAGCCAGCCCTCGGGAATGCCGCGGTCGCGCAGGTAGCGCAGGAACAGGAGCCTCGCTGTCAGCGCATACGCCAGCTCCGGGCTGACACCCTCCTTCTGGAGCCGCCCGGCGAGCTGATCCACGTACCGGAGCAGGGCCTGGTCCACCCGCTTCGCTGGCGAGGCGCGCAGCACCGGATCGGCCCAGAGCTGGCCCGAGTCGATGGATGCGGCGTGGGCCAGCCGCAGCTTCGTCCTCACCTCTTCGAGTGTCCTGGCGGACTCGACCGGTGGATGCTCGGAAGGAGCCTGAAAGGAATGGAAGAGACAGAGCTCCTCCGGGGTGTTCACCAGCAGCAGCGGAACGACATTCAGGTTCCACACGGACCGGTGGATGGCGAGCGCCTGCTCGCGACTGGAGGCCTCCGCGACGAAGACGACGGGGTAGCGCTCCTCGCGCCGCTGGCCCAGGAAGTACACCCCCCGCAGCGAGCACGCCGAGCGGGCCTTCCGGAACAGGTGCGAGCGTCGGTCACCAAACCGCAGCTCGCTGGCCGCGACGTAGCCCGGTGACTTCAGGAAGCCCAGCTCGTGCAGTACCGCGTTGAGTTCCATGCCAGCGCTACCCTTTCATCACCGGGTAGCGTCCAGCGGCCCGCGCGTCACGCGTGAGGTGTTCGAGCTCCTGGCCCATGAGGGCGAACGTTACTCCCGTTCGCCGGGGCCGTGCTCACTCAGGCGATGATGGCCGGCATCCCCGGCGGCTGCCCATTGGGGTCCGGCGCCTCATGGATGCCCGGCGTCTGAATCTCCGGCCCGGTCTGTTGACCCGGCTGGCGATCCGGCTCGCGCATGGGCGGTTCGATCTCGGGCTCGCGGCGCGAGGGCGGCTCCACCTCCGGCATCCGGCGAGAGGGCGGCTCCTCGATCTCGGGCGCGTGGCGCCGCTCAGGCGGCTCGATCTCCGGCTCGTACGGCTTCGGCTCCTCGCGTGGCGTCTTCTGCGGCTCCGGCTCCTTCACAGGCGTGCCGGTCCTCGTGGCTGGCATCTCAGGCATAGCTCCCTCCCTGGCTCCAACCTGTGCATCCAGCCAGCCTGGAGGGATACCGCGGCCGGGGAAGGAGCCCCTTGCCCGCCTGCCTGGTGCCCCTACGCGCCCTTCGAGCCCTCCTCGTAGTCGAGGTCCCGGTGGAACGTCTCCTCCATGAACACGAGCGCCAGCAGGGCCAGGCCGAAGCAGATGCCTCCCACGACGAGGGCCGCGTTGGGCACGCTCATCTGCTCCTTGAGGTACTTGAAGCCGCTGATGGCCATCATCGCCGAGCCGCGCACGAAGTTGGGCACCGTGGTGGCCACGGTGGCGCGGATGTTGGTGCCGAACTGCTCCGCGGACATCGTCACCAGCACGGCCCAGTAGCCCACGGTGATGCCGATGAAGAAGCTCAAGAAGTAGATGGCCGTGTTGGTCAGCCCCGGCACCAGCCCATAGACGAGCACCAGCCCGAAGCCCATCAGCAGGTGCAGCGCCACGGCGCGCCGGCGGCTCTTGAAGAGCTGGCTCAGCACGCCGGCCAGCAGGTCGCCAATCGTCAAGCCGATGGAGCCGAACAGAATGGCGTCCGCCGCCGTGACGGTGCCCTTCACCCCCAGGCCCGCGGTCAGCTCGGGGGCGAAGGTGAAGAGCACGCCCGTGGTGAAGTAGATGGGCACTCCGATCATGATGCAGCACAGGTACTTGAAGAAGCGCCCGCCCTGCAGCAGCAGGAAGGGGTTGGCGCGGGACGGATCGGCCTTCTTGGAGAAGATCTCCGACTCGGACACCTTGAAGCGGGTGAACAGCAGCGCCAGGCCCATGAAGCCGCCCAGCAGGTAGGCCGTCTTCCAGTGCAGGTACTTGCCCACGCCCGCCGCGGCGACGATGCCCAGCATGCCCAGCGTGGCCACCACCGTGGTGCCCAGACCGCGCTTGTCCTTCGGCAGGGACTCGGCCACCAGGGTGATCGCCGCGCCCAGCTCACCCGCCAGGCCCACGCCCCCCAGGAAGCGGCACAGCGCGTAGCTCGTCACGTCCCAGGCGAAGGCATTGGCGATGTTGGCGAACGAGTACAGCAGAATGGACCCGAACATCACCGACAGGCGCCCGCGCTTGTCTCCGAGCACGCCCCAGATCAGCCCGCCCACCATCATGCCGGCCATCTGGCAGTTGTAGATGAAGATGCCTTTGTCGAGCACCTCGGCGTCGCTGAGCCCCAATTCCTTGAGCGACGCGGCGCGGACCACTCCGAACAGGGTGATGTCGAACAGGTCGACGAAGTAACCGAGCCCCGCCACGAGCACGGTCACGTTCAGCACCGAGTAGAGGTCCCGTAGGAATTTCATCATGGGGGGGCGCTCTTAGCTGCCTCAGTGCGTCAGAGCAAGGGAGCAGGCTCGGGCTTCCCTCCGCGGCGGGGTAAACCCGGACCCTATCCCCTGAATCGGCCCGCTCCCGCTAGACTTGGCGCGGATGGCCTCTTCCGGACCCACGCTCTCACTCCCCGCCAGGTTGCTCCAGGAGCAGCTGCGCAAGGACATCATGCCCCGGGAGTTCTCCATCGCCCGGTTCATGTGGGGGCTCACCGCGTTCTGCGGCGTGAGCGTGCTGCTGGTGGGCGGCATCATCGGCTGGCCCCTGTCCTTGAGCATCGCGGCGCTCATGGGGGCGCTGTTCCTCTATTACACGTACATCCTCTGGCTGCTGAAGCACCGCGGCGCCCTGTCCCCGGTGATGCAGTGGGTGGACACGGTGGTGATGGTGTCCATCCCCGCGGTGGTGTTCGCCATCGACACGTACTTCAACGGGCCGGAGTACGCGCTCACCACCCCGCCGCTGGTGGTGTGGGGGGCCCCCATCGTGGCGTGCTCGCTCCGGGCCGGCAAGACGCTGTCCTACGTGGCGGCGACGCTGGCGGCCGCGGAGTACTTCGCGCTGTACCTGCTGCTGGCGGCGCCCAGGCTGCCCCCGGACACGCTGAGCACGCTCACCCCGCCGCTGATCGCCTTCCGCGCGCTGTTCCTCTTCTCGTACGGGCCGCTCACGGCCACGCTGGCCGGACACCTGGTGCGCAAGGCCGAGGAGGCCATGCGGCTCATCCGCGAGCGGGACGTGATGGGCAAGTACCTGCTGCACGAGCGGCTGGGCGTGGGCGGCATGGCCGAGGTGTTCCGCGCCACGTACAGCCCCGAGGGCGGCTTCGAGAAGCAGGTGGCCGTCAAGCGCATCCTCCCGGCGTACACGGAGAACGAGAAGTTCCTCACCATGTTCCGGCGCGAGGCGGAGCTGGGCTCGCACCTGATCCACCCCAACATCGTCCAGGTGCTGGACCTGGGCCGGCACCAGGGCACGCTGTTTCTGGCCATGGAGTTCGTGGACGGGCTGCCTTTGAGCTCGCTGCTGCAGCGGCTGCAGGGGCGCAAGCTGCCGCCGGCGGCGGTGGCCTACATCGGCGCGGAGCTGGCCGGAGCGCTGGCGTACCTGCACGGCCGCACCGACAGCAACGGCGAGCCGCTGGGGCTGGTGCACCGGGACATCAACCCGCCCAACGTGCTGGTGTCTCACATTGGCGAGGTGAAGCTGTCGGACTTCGGAATTGCCCGGGCGCGGCACGAGGTGTCGCTGACGCAGGCCAACGACGTGAAGGGCAAGGCGGGGTACATGGCGCCGGAGCAGACGCAAGGCGCCGCGGTGGACGGCCGGGCGGACCTGTTCGCCCTGGGGCTGACGCTGCACGAGGCGCTCACCGGCCGGCCCACGCTGTACGGAGAGAACGAGGTGGCGCTGATGCTGGCGGCCTCGGAGCAGGAGGTGTCACCGCCCTCGAAGTTCCAGCCCGAAATCTCCGAGGTGTTCGACGGCATCATCATGGGGCTGCTGGCCCCCGAGGTGGAGCAGCGCACTGCCTCGGCCGAGGCGCTGCAGCGCCGGCTGCTGCTGCTCACCGGGGACGAGGCGCCCTACCCGCTGGGGCGCCAGCTGCTGAGCGAGGCGGTGCGCCAGGCGCGCAACGCTCCGCCCAACGGGCCGGACATCAGCGCCGAGAAGACCGTCAACTACGAGCTGCCGCAGCGCCGCTCCAAGGCGGGCTGAGCGCACCCTCGGGCCAGGGCGGGTGGTTCGCCCTGGAGTATGTCCCCAGTAGGCTGCAAATTGGCTGCACAGGCGGCTTGATTCAGTTCCAACTGCCTGGAGCTATTTGGGATTTCTACCCACCTCCCGCCAACACCCTGTTAGTGGGTGGAGACGTCCGCGGGAGAACCAAACGCGGAGAGGCCTCCATGAGCTTGCGTGCCACTGTGGCGATCCTCGTGCTCTCTACCGGAGGTGGTACGACCAACGGCTCAGCCCCAACACCCTCATCAGGAGCCCAGCCAGCACGAAAGCTAGAAGGACCGGTGATCAGCGCCGCAGTCGGTAGTTTCAAGCCGACTTTCTTCTATGGTCCCTGGCAGTGCAATCAGAGGTTCATGGATGGATGCACCCGACAGTGCGCCAACGAGGGTTACAAGTTCATGGGCTGCATCTGGCTGGCGGATCTCAAGCTCGACTGGCAAGGAGGGACAGCCAAGGCGGGAGGGCGCCGCGCCTTTTTCCATTGCTGTTGCTCCTACCCTGAGTTGACGAGGCAAGAGAACGAAGCGAAGCGCAAACTGTGGGAGAACGCCCGGAAAAAGTTCCGTGAAGACTGGAGCAAGAAGTTTGGAAACTGGCCGATGGAGGACGGGAAGGCCTGGCCGGGACACCACATCCGGGATCTTCTACACGGCGGCGACCCTACGGATTCCAAGAACATTCTCCCCGCGCCGCCCGACACTCACGGCCTTTTCAACAAGGCGTATCCCGCTTGTTACGCTGGCGCGCCTCCTTGGAACACCGTGGGCCCGAATCTTCCTTACCTGGACTAC
Source organism: Myxococcaceae bacterium (assembly GCA_035296065.1). Classification (GTDB taxonomy): domain Bacteria; phylum Myxococcota; class Myxococcia; order Myxococcales; family Myxococcaceae; genus DATHBR01. Next base: position 213,953 of record DATHBR010000069.1, read on the forward strand.
TGATGGCCGCTCCCCTCAACCGCCTGCTTGAAGAGGTATCACGCGATCACTTCCCATATCCTCCCGCTACACCAGAGGAGATCGCGCGGTTCGAGCAGCGCGTGGGCTGGTCGCTGGATCCAGACCTGCGCGCTTTCTATCTGCACTGCAACGGAGCAGAGCTGATCGAGCGGCTGCCGGACTGCCCTTACCAGATCCTTCCCTTGTCGAAGCTCAAGCGGGCCAGGGTGGCCATCTACGGCGAGGATGATGACAAGTGGGGCCCGGCTTCGGCATATGCGCTCTGCGATGTTCAAGACGGCAACTACGTCTTGCTCGACGTGAGCAGACAGGAGAACGGGCGGTATCCCCTCATGGACGGCTACCATGAGGCATGGCCCAACCCGAAGTACTGCGGGCCTGTTGCTAACTCCTTCTCCGAGTTTTTAGAAGGCATCTTGCGTACCCGGCGCAATCTCTACTGGCTAGGAGAGTAACGCGTCGCGGCTCTGGACGCGCGAGCCCCTCAATTCGAGCGCTCCCCTGTCTGTAGGCTGCAAATTGGCTGCACAGGCGGCTTGATTCAGTTCCAACTGCCTGGAGCTATTGGGATTCTTACCCACCCTCTCTCGAACACCCTGTTCGTGGGTAGAGGCGCTGAGAGAGTGAGAGGAGCACATGCACCAGCTATCCCCAGGCACCCAGGTAGCAACGTGGCGCGTGGAGTCCTGGCAGGCCCAAGGCGCTTACGGTGCCGTCTACCGCGCCGTGCGCGTGGGCCAGGAGCACCTGGGCCCCGTGGCGCTCAAGATCTCGCTGTATCCATGGGATGCACGCTTCGCTCGCGAGGCGGAGCTGCTCTCGCGCCTGAGCCTGCCGGGCGTGCCCCGCCTGCTGGACCGTGGGGTGCTGCGCCAGCCTTCCGGCGAGGAGCATTTCTGGTTCGTCATGGAGTGGGTGGAGGGCACGCCCCTGTATGCCTGGGCACAGCAGCACTCGCCCTCGAACCGGGAAATGTGCCGGGTGCTGGCTGGGCTGGCTCGTACCCTGGAAGCGCTGCACGCCTCGGGTGTCGTGCACCGCGATGTCAAGGGTGACAACGTGTTGGTACGATTGTCGGACAACTTCCCGGTGCTCATCGACCTGGGCTCCGGTCACTTTCAGGGGGCTCCTCGGCTCACCTGGCAGTCTCTTCCTCCGGGCACTTACGAGTACCTGTCCGTCCAGGCCTGCCGCTTCGAGATCAGCCTGGCGCGCCACCGCGACGGCTACTACCCGCCGTCCCCTGCCGATGACCTGTATGCCCTGGGCGTCACCGCCTACCGCCTCGTCATGGGCCAGCACCCTCCTCCCCTGGATGCGCTGGAGGATGAGGAGGGCGCCTGGCATGTCATCAGCCCCGATCTCCGGTCCCTGCTGGAGGGTAACCCGCGAGTGGGGCCTCGCCTGCGGGAAGTGATTCTGCGCCTGCTCTCGGAGGCTCCGGAGGCACGCGGCACGGCGGCGCAGGCAGCCGAGACGTTGGAGGCCGTGGCCAACGAGCCCTTGCCACCACCCGCTGCCGAGGTGCCGCCGCCGAGCGTGCCGGCTCCACCGAATGCGAGCCAGCGCCCGGAACGTGTCAGGCCACCGGCCCGGGCACGGGCCTGGAAGCCCTGGCTGGCCGTGGCGGCGGTGGCTGGCTTTGCGGTGCTCTGGTGGAACGTGGCTCCGGTGCACGCTCCAACTCCACGCGTCTCCGCCCGCCCACCGTCGGCTTCAGCCTTCCAGTCCCCAGACGCGGGCACCTCCGCCCTGGGCGACACCTCGCCCACCCAGCCGCGGGCGCCTACCCCACCCTCCCAGGAGGAGAAGCCCGTTGCTCAGGAGCCCCTTCCCGAGCCACGCCCTGGGCAAACCAAGCCCAATAAGCGTGGCCAGTGTCCGGGCCGCAGACAGGTGCCCATCAACGGAGCCTGTTGGGTGGAATCCTTGATGCCTGCCGAGGAGTGTGTGGAGAACGAGGGCGAGATCTTCAAGGGCAAGTGCTATGCCCCTGCCCTCGCTCCTCGCAAGAAGGCTCAGCCCACATCCAGCCCGCGGGAAGAGCGCTGACCGCTGCGTTCCTGGTGGGCCGTGCATGGCTCCAACCCACGGAATCCACGCGGGTTTGTGCCAGCCGCTTCCCGCGAGCACAGTCCGGGAATCCGGACACCGGGCAACAGGCTCCCTGGCTGTCACTGCGAAACGTTTCGCAGTGAGCGCCAGGCTGGCTGCGAGCCCGGGACGGGCAAGCGTGCGCGAGTTGCACAACGAGGTGCTGCGCGCCCTGCCGTTGTGCAGGGGCCCTCTGCTGGACAGCGCTGTGCTCACCTTCGAGCAGGCCCCCAAGCAAAGCCGCTGCAACCACCACAAAGGCCGTGCGGCCAGGTTGCTGAGACTGTCGAGTTCCTCGCTCTTCGAACACCTGAAGGTCTGGGGTGAGGCTACGAGTGCGAAGCGGTGCGGTAGGCTCCTGTACCACCGTGGGAAGCGGTGGGAACCGAACCCGGTGGAACTTCTGGCGAGTGCGCTCCAACTCGGTCGAGCGCCGTTTTCGTAAGACTGCCCAGCGGGTGCGTTGTGAGAGTTGTAAAGACGAACTTCTCGTCGCCTTCTCATACAAGGGACAAGGCGTGTGCCCCTCCTGCAACGCGAAGCGGGCGCATGTGACTGCAGTGCACCTGGTGAAGCGAATGCTGCCGCACATGCCCTACCGGCAGTGGACGCTGTCCTTTCCGCACCGGGTGCGGTGGGTGTTGATGAAGGACGTGGGACTGCTCTCGGAGGTTCTCACCGTCTTCCTGCCCCCCCTCGGCCCATCCTGGCTCGAAAGAGCCTGGGGGAAATCAGGTGCATTTCATGCTCCCGTCCTACGCATGAGGCGGCCACAGCGCCACCTGTTGGATCTGCTCGGTGACTTCCTGCCGGACGCGAGAGTAGTCCTCAAGGAGCTTCGCCCCCACTTGGCTCGGCCGCGTCTCGTTGTCCTTCTTGAGCTTCTCTTCCTTTGTTGCAAGCCACTTCTGGGCCTCCCGAGCCTGCTCCAACAAGGCCTTGGCCGGGTCCGCCTTAGCCGAGTCCTCCGCGCGCGCGAGCAGGGTCGGCCCTCCGGCAGTGCCTGACTCGGCGGCCTTCCGCAGAGCGAGCCCCGCCTTGAGCGTGGATTGGACCAGTTCCTGGAAGTGCGAGGGCGGGACGGTGCCATCGTACATGCGGATGGCCTCCCACATCCGGTCGATACCTTCCATCGGGTCGTTCTTCCGCGCCAGAAGTTTCCCCCACTCGAACCGGGACGAGGGCCGCCGTTCCGCCGCCTTCTTGAAGTAATCGGCCGCCTTCTCGTAGTCCGCTGGCTCCCGGGAGGTGAAGAAGTAGCCGTACTCCTCGTTCACCAACGGGTCGTCCGGGTTGATCTGGGCAGCTCGCTTGAGCGCACGCTCGGCGTAATCCTCCCAGCGTGGCCAGTTCGCCTGGCGGTACACCCGCGCTAGGCAGGTATGCGCGGCGATGAGGTCCGGCAGGTAGGTGAGCGCGCGCTGCATAAGCGTCACGCTGTCTTTTCGGGCCTCCCGCTGGAGCGCTTCCCGGCTTCGTGATTCCAGCTTCTCCGGGGAAAGGCTCGGCAGTTCGTTCTCCCATTTGGAGCGTGCCGCCTGCAACTGCTCAGCCGGGAAATCCATCAGCTCGGCCTGCTCCATGCGCCGCCGGCCCATGACATAGAGTGCGTAGCCGCGCACAGGGGCGAACTCCTTCTCGGTGACGCCCTCCGGAGGCTGGCTCTTCCCGAAGAAGTCCTCCAACTCCCGGATCTTCGCATCCAGCGCGATGACTTCGTCGGCGGTGAGCTGGTGCCGTGTGGACTTCCCCGTCCGCAACTTCCCGCAGACCTCTAGGAGTCTGTTGGGGTAAAGGGAAGAACCTACTGTACGGGTAGGCCCGGACGTGATGCTCTTGCCTACCTATGAGCAAGGTCTTCCGCCCGTACGCGCCCGAGCAGTCGGAGCTTCTGCCGCCGTCGCCGCGAGAGTGG
>DATHBR010000070.1:0-23418 GCA_035296065.1 Myxococcaceae bacterium
CACGGGCGGCGGCGGCAGGTTCCAGCGCGCGCGCACCACCTGCCCCGCCCGCAGGTACTCGGCTACCTCCCTGCACCGGTACGCCGCGCACTGGCCCTGCTCGCACACCGCCAGCAGACTGCTCTGGTCCTGGCACACCTCTTCGAACGAGGCCGGCTCCTGCTCGCACCCGGCTTGCTCCTGCCTCACCGCGTGCGGCGCCCCCGCGCACCCCACCAGCACACCGCTCAACAGCAACCACGCCCAGCAACGTGCGCTCTGGCTCATGGCCTCGAGTGTGGCGGCCACGGCTGACAAGCTCCGGCTTGCGGCTCTGGTCCCAGTCAACCGGGACTGAAACCCGGAGACTTCCCGTTCTTTCCGGGCGCTCCTGCCGTGGCTCTCAAGAAATCCAGTGTCGGCACAGGGCCCGTGTGACAGCGCCCCTCTGGGTGCAGGGAGTCCGCGAAGCTGTTGGACAAGTGGGCAGCTTCGGCCAGACCGGCCCCCGGCCCGGCGGCGATGCGGCCCAAGACCCTGGTAGCCATACAGGCCACCCGGGGGCTGATTGATCTGAAAGGTCGGGGGTTTTGAAAAGTCCCGACCTTTCCGAACAGGAGGGCGAGCGTGTCGGCTCGGAGGCACTCCTGTTCGACACCCTCTACGGCTTCGCCTGTCCAGGCGCTGAGGTCGGCCTGCGCCCCGGCTCGTAGGCTGGCGCGTAACATCTACCCTGGAACACGAATACGTTCCCAAGGCACTCATCGACGTCGAAGTCTACCTTCAGCCAGCAACTCCCATTGATCAAGACCAGCTTTTTGGGACAGCGCCCCTTCGCGTCTGGCTTGCGCTGCCCGGGCAATGGCTCGGTGGGAAGCTCCCTGGCGATGGATTTCTCGAGTGGGGCCCTCGTGACAGCACCGGAAGTGCTCAGAGCGGTCTCACCGAGCGAGACGGCGTCTTCCTTCGGCCGGGCCTCGGCGGAAACTCCGTGAGCCACCGTGGGTCGCTCCACGCCGCGCACCGAGCCTGTCTTCTCGGGCCACAGCCCAAGCGCCATCGCCGCGGTCATCCAGGGCAGCCACTGCCGGGTTCTGGGCTGTCTGGTTCGTGCAATGGCTGTCATACCTGAAGCGGCCGCCCACTCCGCCCGCGCGACGGTGTCCGCCTGCTCAATCATCTGGACGAAGCCGCGCACTCTGTAGCCCGGCCGGTGGCCCAGGTACTCCGCGTCGGCCCGCTCCGCTTCCGTCCACCGTGAGGGCGGCTGCGTCTCCCACTCGAACAGCAGCGCATCCGCCGAGGGCCCACCGTGCGCCACTCCTCGCTCCAGCGCCTCGGCCAGCTCTCCCGCGGTGCCACGGTCCTCGGGCCGCAGAGACAGCATCCGCAGAATGAGCGCGTTGAGCTGCGCATCCACCCGGGGGTTGAGCTGCCTCGGCGGCGCAATCCCCTTGCCCCCTGGCAGCCAGCTCTTCCCCGGCTCCGTGCCAGGCAGCGCCAGCGGCGGGTACGTGTCCGTCACCAGCCGGTACGCCGTCACCCCCAGCGCGAACACGTCATCCGAAGGCCCAGCCAGCTCGGACGCGCTGAGGTGAGGCCCCGCGCGCTGCATGGCCTCCCACACTTGCACGCTGCGGTACTCGTCCGTGCCGGGCTGCCGGTGCCAGGGCGTGAGCCGAGCCGCTCCCGCCAGGTACCCCGCGCCGAGGTCCGTGAGGAACAGCCGCCCATCCACGGGCCTCACCAGCATGTTGTCGCCCTTCACGTCCCGGTGCACCCCGCTCACCTCGTGCGTGGCCTGCAGCGCACGCGCCGCCTGGGCCAGCACCGCCAGCACCTGCCGCGAGGTGGGGTTGCGCCGAGCGGCCCACGCGTAGAGCGGCTCGCCCTCCACCCACTCCATCACCACGAACGGATGGGTGCTGCCCAGCGGCGAGCGCCACTGTCCCGAGCCCAGCAGCCGGGGCACGCTCGGGCAACGGATGCGCGCGAGCAACTCCGCCTCGCGTTCGAAGCGCCGATCTCCAGGGTGAATGGCCAGCTTGAGCGCCACGGGACCCACGTCGGCCCCAGGCAGCAGGCTCACCGCGCGGTACACGGTGCCGTAGACGCCACGGCCCCGGAAGCTCTCCACGCGCCAGGTGCCCACCTGTGTCCCGGGCGGCAAGGCAGTGGGATCCATCCCCAGCGCTGGCGTGTCCATGATCTTCCCTCCGGCCAGGGGCTCACCTGCGCCTGAAGCCAGCCTACCCTATAGGTCGCCAGCGCCAAACCTCGCACGCATGCACTGGTGCGTGCTTACCAACGGCTGGTGGTGAAGAGCAGATCGATGATGCGGGCCGTTCCCGGCAGAGTATTGCCCGTTCGAGGGTCCAGCTCTGGAATGGGGAAGGAGAACACCTCTTCCGGCAGACGCGTGGCGCTGAAGGCCGCTTCAATGAGGCGGGCCAGCTTCGCTTCGTAAGGCTGGAAGGCGGGCGGCAGCGGCGGGAACCGGACCCACGTCTCCGAGTCCTCACCGGCTTCCACGTAGTGTGACGCGTAAACAACGTAAACCGGGGCCAGCACACTCAACAGGCACACGACCGCATCGCTGTGACCTTCGTGGTGGACCGTCTCGGGCAGTTGCACCCTCAGGCGGTAGCAGGGCTCCATGAACATCAGCGTCGCGTCCCAGAATCCACAGCCAGGCAGCTCTTCCCGGACACGTTGAACGAAAGTCTTCCAGGCGCTCATGTCCTGCTCGGCCTCATTCAAGCGCTGGGTGAGCCGCCGGGCCTGCTCGGATTCCTTGTAGCCGGGCTCATCGACAAGGAGGTTCTCCGGGTAGTACCGGCGAAGGAGTTGGTGAAGCGCTTCCTGAGTAAAGGGAGGAGTCATAAGTCTTCAGGAAAGGTTCTGCGTGGGACACCCGCCTGCTGGAACGCGCTCACTCTGGCCCCTGGAATTCCGCCCTTCTTCGGGTGCTTCAAATAGAGCTCCATGGCGGCGCGAAACTGTCTGCAGGCCATTGCCGTAGGCAAGCGCTCCTTGAGAACCTCGCGAGCCGCCGCATCCGACGCCCTCGCGGCGGCCCTCTGCGCCTTGGTATCAGGTACTTTCGTGTCTTCGGCTTGCTCCGGCACCCCTACTTCGATCTCACAGGCGGTCGCTTCGGGATAATGGGGCGAGAGCCGTCCCAGCATGATGATGACTTGAGCCACCTTCCAGCCTCCCGCACCTGACTCCCTATGAGGCACGATGTTGGTGAACTGGAACGCGGACGGCGGGATTCCACCGAGGACGATGGGTTCAATACATGCCAGCTGGAGCGAGGCCGCGGCCGCGAGCATCCAGAGGACGACACCGCGGCTCAAGGTGTGCACGGGCATGAGGCCTTTATCCTATGAACGCGGCAGCATGAGCCGCCAGCCCACCCTCGGAGCGCCAGCCTCGTCATGAGCAGGCCGCGAGTTGCACGCGTGAAAGGGCTTCAATGGAGCGCGCGCCTCGTGCTCGTGCTGGGGCTCGTGGGCGGCAGCCTCCTCTTCGCGCGACTGCTGACTCACTGGCCAACGCTTCCTCCGCGCAGCGATCCTCCGTCTCCCTCGGCGGGGGCGGACACCCTCACCGCCAGCGCCGCGAGCCAGCTCACCCAGGGCCACATCGCCCGCGCCCGTCAGCTCCTGGACGACGCCCTCGCGAAGGCCCCGCGCCATGCTCCAGCGCTGCTGCTCAAGACATGCATCGCCCTGGAGTCAGGCGCTCAGCAGGAGGCCGAGGCCACCCTGGCGCTGCTCCGGGATGCGGAGCCCGAGCGGCCCGAGCCCCGACTCCTTCAGCGGCTGCTGGAGCACCGCGCCCGGACCCCTGACGAGGGCTGGAGGCGCCCCTTCTTCAGGGCCTGGACGGAGCTGGGCCGCCCCAACTTCGAGGACAGTCCCCTGCTGCCAGCGATCGACCTCGAAGCGCCGGAGCTGCTCCCGCCCGCGGACGCATGGGAGCGTGCCACCTCCCCTGCCGTTCGCCTGACGCTGGTGCTCGCCATGTACAAACTCTCGGAGCCCAGCGCCCAATGGCTGGTGGAGCACCTGCCCACCGTGGAGGAGCCCGCCCTGGTCCAGGCCGCTTCGGTCCGGCTGCTGGCCTCCACGCTTCCCCCCACGCTTCAATCCAAGGCGCGAGCCACTGTCCGCCGCCGCCTGGAGCAGCTCGTGGAGACCGCCCCCGATCTCCTGCACCCCCGCTTGTTGCTGCTCCTGGCGCAAGCCCCCGAAGGGGGAGCCTTCAGCCAGCAGGAGCTGGAGTCCCTGGAAGCCATCACCTCCCGCTCCACCTGGCAGCCCACCTCCCTTTTGTTCTCGGAAACATTCCTGAAAGCGCGCGCGCACCTGAAGGAGGTACGGCACCCTTCTCCGGGGATCAGCGCCTTCACCGTGGCCCGGATCTCCGCGAACCACTGGGGACTGCTGCTGATCAGCCAGCGGGCGGAGAAGACCCGCTTCCAGCTCCTTGCCGGCTCGCGCCACCGGCTGGGGCGCGTGGTGTGGAACCTCGGCGCGTTCCTGCGCCAACAATCCTCTCTGAGGGAGCACAACTACGGCCTGCAGTTCATGGCGGAAGGGGCCGCGGACATGGGCAAGGAGCAGGAGGAGCAGCGCCTCGAGCAGGTGCTGGAAGAGCTCTTGGAGCCTCAGTACGCCCTGGACGAGGCCGCCCCCGAGCGCTGGCCGCTGCCCTCACTCTGGGAAGAGGTGTTCGAGGCGCGCGCACGCGATGAGCGGGCCTACGTCCGGGAGTCCACGGCTGGCACCCCACCCCCAGAAACACAGAGGGCCCGCCAGTGACTGGCGAGCCCTCGGTACCTCGTGCGGCTTGTGAAGGCCGGCGCGCGGCTGACTACTTCAGGTGCTTGAAGGCCTGAGCGACCTCGGTCATCTTGATCTGCTTCTTGTTGCCGTAGACGGCCTTGAGCTTCTCATCCAGGTTGATGAGCTGACCCTGGTTGAGCGAGTTCTTCTTGATGTACTCCCAGATGTTCTTGATGACGGCGGTGCGCGGCAGCGGCTTGGTGCCGACGACAGCGCCGAGCTCGGCCGACGGAGTCAGCTCCTTCATGAACGCGGCGTTCGGCTTGCGCTTGCCACCCGCAGCGGCCTTCTTCGCGGGAGCCTTCTTCGCAGCAGCGGTCGTCGTCTTCTTCGCAGCAGCCTTCTTAGCGGCCATTCTATGAGTCTCCTCCCCTCCGAAGGGGACGTTGAGTACGGCGTATTGAACCTATAGCCGTTGCGGCGTCCTAGCACGGCCCAAGGCGAAAAACAGCCCTTTCCGTTGACTTTCCCCTCTGAGAATCGCGTTCTGATCGCGCGCTCCCCCTCGGGAAACAGCCTCCTGATCGCGTTTTTCTCCTCAGTCACCAAGGGGATACGCGCCACCAAATGTGCTTGCCGAAGCGCCCTCTTTGCTCTGAAAACAGGTGGACATGAACACCCTGCTCACTGGCGGTAACGGCTTTCTGGGCACCTGGCTCGCACGGGCACTCGTCGCGCGCGGAGACTCCGTGGCGTGCCTCTTGCGCCCCTCGAGCGACGTGTCCGGCCTGAAGGGGCTGCCCTATTCACGAGTGGACGGAGACGTCACCGACGCCGCCTCGCTGGACCGGGCGGTGGCGGGCCGGGACGTGGTGTTCCACCTGGCCGGCATCCGCCGCGCGGCCACGCGCGATGAGTTCATGCGCGTCAACGCCGAGGGCACCCGCAACGTGTGCGAGGCCCTGGTGCGCGCAGGTGGCAAGGCGCGCCTGGTCCTGTGCGGCTCACTGGCCGCCTGCGGCCCCTCGTCCCTCACCCGCCCCCATGTCGAGGAGGACCCCTTGCACCCCACCGAGTGGTACGGCGAGAGCAAGGCCGAGGCCGAGCGCATCGTGCTGGCCTACGCGGACCGGCTGCCCGTCACCGTGGCCCGCCCCCCGCGCATCATCGGCCCGGGGGACCATGAGAACCTCACCTTCTTCAAGGTCATGAAGCGCGGCATCCGCCTGGAGATCGGCGGCGGCCCCCGCCCCCTCACCGTGGCCGACGTGGAGGACGTGGTGGATCTGCTGCTCTTGCTGGCCACCCGCCCCGAGGCCCTGGGCCAGGCCTTCTTCGTGGCCGGAGAGCGCCACATCACCCTCGAGGAGCTGCAGGACATTGGGGCCAGGGAGCTGGGCGTCACCCCCCGCACGCTCACGCTGCCCCCCGTGGTGCTCAGGGGCCTGGCCGCCACCGCGGACGTCATCACCCAGGCCACCGGCCGCAAGCTGCCCCTGAACCGCAAGCTGGCGCGCCAGCTGCTGGCCCCCGCCTGGACGTGCTCGGGCGCCAAGGCCGAGCGGCTGCTGGGCTTCCGGCCGCGCCGTGAGGTAGTGGACTCCATCCGCCGCAGCGCCCGCTGGTACCAGGAGCAGGGCTGGTTGTAGCTCCCACCCCGGAGGTTCAGAGGCGAATTCCAGCCCTTCCTGCGTCGTTGACACACCTGCATAGGAGTGTCAGGAAGCCGCCAGCCACATGCCCGCTAAAGCCGCCTTCTATGATGTCGACGGGACGCTCGTGAAGACGAACGTCGTCCATATCTACGCTTATTACGCGATGAATCGCGGTTCCATCCTGGGCATGGCCGGGCGCTCGCTCTCCACGGCCGCCAGCCTGCCGCTGTTCGGCGCCCTGGACGTCATCAACCGCAAGGTCTTCAACGAGTTCTTCTACCGCTACTACCAGGGGCTCACCGAGGACCGGCTGCTCACCGTCGCCGAGGACATGTTCGAGGACGTGCTCAAGCCCGCCCTGTACGATCAGTCCAAGGATCTCATCGAAGAGGCCCGCCGCGCCGGGTGCCGCATCGTGCTCGTCACCGGAGCGCTGGACTTCACCATGCGCCCGCTCGCCCGCTACCTGGGCGCCGACGAGCTGATCGCCAACAAGATGCAGTTCGTGGGCGGCAAGGCCACCGGCAAGGTGATTCCGCCCATCATCGAAGGAGCCAACAAGGCCAACGCCATCCGCGACTACTGCGTGCGCGAGGGCCTGTCGCTGGCCCACTGCCACGGCTACTCGGACAGTTCCTCGGACTACGCCATGCTGGCCATCGTCGGCCGGCCCACCGCCGTCAACCCGGACATGCGCCTGCGCTCCCTGGCGCGCGCTTACAACTGGCCCATCCTCGACTTGAAGTAACCCCACGGTCCGCTATGCGCCCCATCAAGACGCTCCAGAAGCTCTACGACGAGGAAAGTCAGGTCGTCATCACCGAGAAGGGCAGCCCTCCGCGCGCCCTGTTCTTCGGTGAGAACTTCCTCCTGGAGGACCTGCCTGTCGGCACGCGTGTCATCTTCCCCCGGCCTCCCATGGCCGGCGTGCCCAACGTGAAGGCCGCCATCCGCTGGGCCATCAACCACCCCGAGGGCATGGACCCCCTGCATGCCCTGCTGCGCCCGGGCATGAAGCTCACCTGCGTCATCGACGACATCTCGGTGCCGCTGCCGCCCATGGTGACGCCGGACGTGCGCCAGAGCATTCTCGAGGTGGTGCTGGAGCTGGCCTCCGACAGCGGCGTGGATGACATTCACCTGGTCATCGCCAACGCCCTGCACCGCCGGATGACCGAGGCGGAGATGCGGCGCATGGTGGGCCAGAAGATCTACGACGCCTACTACCCGGACCGTTACTACAACCACGACGCCGAGGACCCCGACGGCATCGTGGAGCTGGAGCGCACCAGCCAGAACGAGGTGGTGGCGCTCAACCGCCGCGTGGCCGAGAGCGATCTGATCGTCTACGTGAACGTGAACTTCGTGCCGATGAACGGCGGCCACAAGTCCATGGGCACCGGGGTGACGAACTACGCGAGCCTGAGGGCGCACCACAACCCGAAGACCATCCGCGAGTCGGACAGCTACATGGAGCCGAAGTCCAGCGAGCTGTACAAGAAGAACACGCGCATCGGCTCGGTCATCGACAAGAACCTCAAGGTCTTCCACATCGAGACGACGCTGAACAACCGCATGTTCGGCGCCCCGCTGGAGTTCCTCGGCAAGAAGGAGGAGGACTACACCGAAGGGGACCGGCTCAAGCTGCAGGCGATGCGCTTTGCGCTCAAGCGCACCCCGCGCGCCGCGGCGCGGAAGATCTTCAACTCGGTGCCCGCCCCGTATGACGTGACGGGCGTGTTCGCCGGCGCCACCGAGCCCACCCACGCCAAGACGCTGGAGATGAGCTGGAAGCAGTACTCGGTGCCGGTGCAGGGCCAGAGCGACATCGTCATCTTCCCCATCCCGTTCGTGTCGCCCTACAGCGTCAACTCCATCCTCAACCCGCTGCTGGTGCAGGTGATGGGGCTGGGCTACTTCTTCAACTTGAACCGCGGCGTGCCGCTGGTGAAGAAGGGCGGCGTGCTCATTCTGCTGCACCCGGCGTACGACGAGTTCGATCCCGAGCAGCACCCCAGCTACATCGAGTTCTTCAACCGGCTGCTGCCCGAGACGCGCGACTCGATGAAGCTGGAGCACAAGTACGAGCGCGAGTTCGCCGAGAACCCCAGCTACGTGCACCTGTACCGCAAGGGCAACGCCTACCACGGCGTGCACCCGCTCTACATGTGGTACTGGGGCGAGAATGGCCGCCAGCACGTGGGCAAGGTCATCGTCGCCGGGGCCGAGAACAACCACGTCCCGGCGCTGCTCGGCTGGGACCGCACCGACACCCTCACCGAGGCCATCGAAGAGGCCCGCGGCTTCATGGGCCGCTCGGCCACCATCAGCCTGCTGCGCATCGCGCCTACCCTGCTCGCGGACGTGAAGCTCTAAGCCCCACGGCCGCGGCGGCACCCTGAGTTGCTCATGAGCCAGCTGCCCGAACTGAACGTCTCGCAGGTCTTCTCCGGCAAGCGCCTGCTGTTTGCCGGCTCCACCGGCTTCGTGGGCAAGGTCACCCTGTCCATGCTGCTGAGCAAGTACGGCCAGGAGCTGGACAAGATCTATGTCATCGTCCGCCGGGGCAGCGCCGCCTCGGCCGAGCGCCGCTTCTTCGACAAGGTGGCCACCAGCGAGCCCTTCCAGCCGCTGCGCGACGCGTACGGCGAGGAGGGCGCGCTCGAGTTCATCCGCAAGAAGTGCGAGGTGCTCGACGGTGACATCACCGATCCGCTCATGGGCCTGACCGAGGCGCAGGCCGAGGAGCTCACCGGCAAGGTGGCCGCCATCGTCAACTGCGCGGGCCTGGTGTCCTTCAACCCGTCGCTGGAGGTGGGCCTCAACGTCAACACCCACGGCGTGAAGTACGTGGTGGAGCTGGCGCTCAGGTGGAAGGCGCCCCTCATCCACATGTCCACCGCCTTCGTGGCCGGCAACCGCAGCGGCCTCGTCTTCGAGGACGAGGAGGTGCTGGGCTACTTCCCCAAGAAGGACGAGCTGGACGGGCGGGACTTCAGCCTGGAGCAGGAGCTGAAGGACGCCGAGCGCATCGTCGCGCGGCTGCGCGAGCAGGCCGATGACAAGGCGCTCACCTCCACCTTCCGCAAGAAGGCGCTGGACCGGCTCGCCGAGGAGGGCCGCGACTCGAGCGATGAGAAGACGCTGAGGCTGGCGGTGGGCCGCGAGCGCAAGCTGTGGCTCACCGGCGAGCTGGTGCGCGCCGGCATGGAGCGCGCGCTGCACTGGGGCTGGCCCAACACGTACACGTACACCAAGAGCCTGGGCGAGCAGGTGATGGCCGCCACGCCGGGCCTGCGCTACTCCATCGTGCGCCCCTCCATCGTGGAGAGCGCGCAGCACTTCCCCTTCCCCGGGTGGAACGAGGGCTTCACCACCTCGGCCCCGCTGGCCTTCGCCGGCCTCAAGGGCCAGCGCGGCATCCCCGCGGGCGAGCGCACCATCCTGGACATCATCCCGGTGGATCAGGTGGCCGGGGCCACCATCGGCATCACCGCGCACGCGCTCACCGTGGAGGAGCGGCGCGTCTACCAGCTGGCCTCCGGAGACGTGAACCCCTTCTACGCCACGCGCTCGGTGGAGCTGGTGGGCCTGTACCGCCGCCGCTACTACCGCCAGAAGGAGTCCGGCAACTCGCTGCTCAACGCGGTGCGCGCCCGCGTGGAGCCGGTGCCCATCACCCGCAAGCAGTTCGAGCGCTTCAGCGCCCCGGCGTTCATCAAGGGCGCGCAGCTGCTCAGGAAGGCCATCGACGAGGTGCGGCCCTCCTGGGGCGCCCCCGCCGTGCAGGCCCTGCTGGAGCGCACCAAGGAGAAGCTCACCAGCGTGGAGGAGCAGGCCTCGGGGCTGGTGATGCTCATCGATCTGTTCCTGCCCTTCATCTGGGAGAACCGCTACGTGTTCCGCTGCGACAACACGCGCTCGGTGTACGAGCGCATGGCGCCGCCGGACCGGGCGAAGATTCCGTGGGCTCCGGAGCAGGTGGACTGGCGCCTGTACTTCATGGAGACGCACCTGCCGGGCCTGGAGAAGTGGGTGTTCCCCGGCCTGGAGGAGGAGACGCAGAAGCGCACCGTCATCTCCGCGCACAGAGACTTGCTGGAGCTGTTCGAGGCCTCGGTGCACGCGTGGCGGCACCGGGTGGCCTTCCGCATGTTCGCCGAGGAGCGCGAGGAGCGCTTCACCTACGGCGAGGCGCACCGCTATGCCCGCCGCGTGGGCAGCGCCCTGCTGCGCTCGGGCGTGAAGCACGGAGACCGCGTGCTGCTGGTGTCGGAGAACCGGCCCGAGTGGGCCATCTCCTACTTCGGCATCCTCACCGCGGGCGCCACCGTCGTCCCGGTGGATCCGGCGCTCACCGAGGCCGAAGTCGTCAACATCTCCCGCCGCGCCGAGGCCAAGGCGTGCCTCATCTCCGAGCAGGCCGCGGCGGACTTTCCGGGCCTGGTGGCCGCGCTGGCCGAGGGCGAGCGCCCCACCCAGGTGCTCAGCCTGGCGGACGCCATGGCGGGCGATCCCTCGAAGCCCGATGGCATTGGCGCGGTGCGCAGGACGGCCGCCGCGGATGACGTGGCCAGCCTCATCTTCACCTCGGGCACCACGGGCAACCCCAAGGGCGTGATGCTCACCCACCGCAACTTCGCCTCGCTGGTGGCGAAGCTGGCGGGCGCCTTCAACATCGGCGTGGGAGATGGGCTCGTCTCGGTGCTGCCGCTGCACCACACCTTCGAGTTCTCCGCCGGCTTCCTCACGCCGTTCTCGCGCGGCGCGGAGATTACGTACATCGACGAGCTCACCTCGGACCGGCTGGGCGAGGTGTTCGAGACGGGCCGGGTGACGGCCATGGTGGGCGTGCCCGCGCTGTGGCAGCTGTTGCACCGCAAGATTACCCAGGAGATGGCCAGCCGCCCCCCCGCCATCGAGCAGGCGCTCAAGGCGCTGATGGCCACGCACGGGGAGCTGCGCAACCGCAGCTCACTCAACCTGGGCAAGCTGCTGTTCTGGCCGGTGCACCGCAAGTTCGGCGGCAAGGTGAAGTTCCTCATCTCGGGCGGCTCGGCGCTGCCGGATGACGTGCACAAGGCCTTCCACGCGCTGGGCTTCAACATCGCCGAGGGCTACGGCCTCACCGAGGCCTCTCCGGTGCTGTCGGTGGCCGAGGCCACCAACAAGCGCCAGCCGGGCACGGTGGGCAAGCCGCTGCCGGGCATCGAGATCCGCATCGACAGCCCGGACAACGAGGGCATTGGCGAGGTGCTGGCCAAGGGCCCCAACATCATGGCCGGCTACTACGGGGACCGCGAGTCCACCGAGGCGGTGCTCAAGGAGGGCTGGCTGCACACGGGCGACCTGGGCCGGCTGGACGCCGACGGGCGCCTGTACCTGGTGGGCCGCAAGAAGGACGTCATCATCGACGCCAACGGGAAGAACGTTTACCCGGACGAGCTCGAGGACCTGTACGGCACCCACACCCATATCAAGGAGCTGTCCATCGTCGGCCTGCCGGACGAGGGCGGCGGCGAGAAGGTCGCCTGCCTGTGCGTGCCCGACTACAAGGAGCGCCCGCGCGAGGAGGTGCGCCGCGAGCTGGAGGAGCACTTCAAGAACGTCAGCGCGGACATGCCCTTCTACCGCCGGGTGAAGGTGCTGCGCTTCTGGGACGGGGAGCTGCCCCGCACCTCCACGCGCAAGGTGAAGCGCAAGCAGGTGGTGGAGGAGTTCAAGCGCATCGAGCGCATCGCCGCCAGCGGCGAGAAGGCGCGCGAGAAGGTGGTGTCCACCGGCGGGGTGAGCGACTGGCTCTACCCCATCATCGCCGAGGTGGTGAACCGCCCGCTGTCCGAGGTGCGCCCCGAGGCGCGCCTCACGGGAGACCTGGGCTTCGACTCGCTGATGCTCACCGAGCTGTCGGTGGCGCTGGAGCAGGCCGGAGTGCCGCTGCCCGCGGTGAACGACTTGACGCAGGTGAACACCGTGGACGATCTGCGCAAGCTGATCGTCGCCTCGGGCAAGCGGCCGGCGGTGGAGGCGCGTGCCAAGGAGATCTCCGAGGACAACAAGCGCTCGGAGGACATGGAGATCCCCGTGCCGGGGGTCGTGGCGAACCTGGGCCGGCAGCTGCTCACCTTCGGGCAGAAGGTGCTCTACGGCGGCATGTTCGACGTGAAGGTGACGGGCATGCAGTTCGTGCCGCAGAACCGCAACTTCCTCGTCATCGCCAACCACGCCAGCCACCTGGACGCGGGCCTCATCCGCACGGTGCTGGAGGAGCAGGGCCAGAAGCTGGTGGCGCTGGCCGCGCGCGACTACTTCTTCGATACGCCGCTCAAGCGCGCGTACTTCGAGAACTTCACGGACCTCATCCCCATGGACCGGCACGGCAGCCTGCGCGAGTCGCTGCGGCTGGCGGGCGAGTCGCTGCGCATGGGCTACAACCTGCTCATCTTCCCCGAGGGCACCCGCTCGGTGACAGGAGAGCTGCTCGAGTTCAAGCCGACACTGGGCTACCTGGCGCTCACCTATGAGGTGGACGTGCTGCCGCTGTACCTCAAGGGCACGTACGAAGCGCTGCCCAAGGGCACCATGGTGCCGAAGTCCAAGGAGCTCGAGGTGCACATCGGCCCGGCGCTGCGGTACGGGGACCTGAGGGCGAAGACGCAGGGCATGGCGCGCTCGGAGAGCTACCGCTACGCCACGCGGCTGGCGGAGGAAGCGGTCAAGGCGCTGCGCGCGGGCCGGGTGCTGAACCTGGACGCCGCGGCCACGACGGAGGAGCAGCGGCGGGCGCTGAGCTCCACCGGAGGTCAGGACGCGTGAAACTGCTCGTGACGGGAGGCACCGGCTTTCTGGGCATGCACCTGGTGCCCCGGCTGCTCGAGGCGGGCCATGAGGTGCGCCTCATTGGCCGGACGAAGCCCTCTGCGCCCGCGCTGGCCCGGGCGGAGTTCGTCCAGGGCGACCTGAAGGACCGGGAGGCGGTGCGCCGCTCGCTGCAGGGCGTGGAGGCCGTCTACCACCTGGCGGGGCTCGTCTCGTTCCAGGACAAGGACGCGCGGCGGATGTACGAGCTGCACGTGGACGCCACGCGCGAGCTGCTGCGCGACGTGCGCGAGGCGGGGGTGAAGCGCTTCATCCTCGCCTCCACCTCCGGCACCATCGCCGTGTCGAAGGAGGAGCGCATCGGCACCGAGGAGGACGGCTACCCCATCACCGTGGTGGGCAAGTGGCCGTACTACCTGTCGAAGATCTACGAGGAGAAGCTGACGCTGGAGTACTGCCGCAAGCACTCCATCCCGCTGGTGGTGCTCAACCCCAGCCTGCTGATGGGGCCGGGGGATGACCGGCTCTCGTCCACGTGGACGGTGGTGAAGTTCCTCAACCGCGAGATTCCGGCGATGCCCGGGGGCGGCATGTCCTTCGTGGACGTGCGCGACGCGGCCGAGGCGTTCGTCAACGCGCTCACCCGCGGCGAGCTGAACGGCCGCCACCTGATGGGCGTGAACATGTCGCTGGCGGACTTCTTCGACAGGCTCGAGCGGCTCACCGGCGTCTCGGCGCCGCGGATGCACCTGCCCGCGAAGGCAAATGTGATGGGAGCCAAGCTGCTGGAGCGCTGGGCGAAGGTGCGCGGCACCAAGCCGACAATTGATCCGCAGGAAGTGGATGTCGGCGAGCACTTCTTCTACCTGGATGCCTCCAAGGCCGAGCGCGAGCTGGGCTTCCGCGCCAGGGATCCGCAGGAGACGCTGCACGACACCGTGCAGTACATCTTCAAGAAGATGCCGCCCGACAACCTGCCCGGGACCAAGGGCCGGCTGTCCGAGCTGCGCGACGGCACCTGACCGGCGGTGGACAGCCCGTCTGTCCACTCGGCGACAGGCGATCCAGCGCCGCGCGCAGGCACAAGAACCTCCGTGCTCCCTGAAGCCGTGAGCACAGGAGGAAGTTCCACATGCGTTTCCAGCTTCGCCCTGTCGTGCTCGGTGTCTGCTTCCTGGTGGGTTGCGCGAGCTCCTCGCTCTCTGAAGAGGAGCTCCATCCGGACCAGGTGCTCCAGTCGCTCACCACGGACAACGGCAGCAACCTCAACGGCAGCAACCTCAACGGCAACGATTTGTCGCAGTTCATGGTCAGCGTGAACTACCTGCCGGCCTGGCGTGAGGGAGCGCAGCTGGAGCAGGTCTGGCTGGAGGGCACCACCTTGCTGGGCGTGAAGGCCAGCCGGTTCTTCTCGGGGGCTGACTTCCAGGGCACCGAGTTCCTGGGCAACCTGGGCAATGGCGGCACGGTGCGGCTGCGCATCAGCGCCATCAGCGCGGCCCCGGCGCCCAATCAGGACCTGAGCCTGTATGACGTGAAGTTCCTGGGCAGCGACGGCGTGTGGCAGCCGGCGTGCCGGGACTCCTCCGGCGCCCCGGTGCTGGCCATGCCGCTGAAGGGCACGTGGGACTACCGGCGCGGAGTGGCTGGCGGCGGCGCGAAGACGGAGGATCCGGCGCGCTTCACCTTCGCGTGCATGGGCGGAGCGCTGGCCAAGTGCGTGCTGTGGGGCTACCGGCCGTGGGCCAGCTTCGACAATGTGCAGTTGGCGGCGCACCACCAGGCATGCACGCGGCTGGTGCGCG
This sequence comes from Myxococcaceae bacterium, assembly GCA_035296065.1. Taxonomy (GTDB): domain Bacteria; phylum Myxococcota; class Myxococcia; order Myxococcales; family Myxococcaceae; genus DATHBR01. The sequence goes on from DATHBR010000070.1 coordinate 15,052, forward strand.
CGGACTACTGCGGTGATGGCACGAGCTACACGCAGCAGGGCAACCGCATCAACCTGTACGATCAGCTCGGCATCCAGCAGGACACCGAGGACTGGGCATTCGAGGCCGAGTGGGATACCGGGGGCGCCCGCTGCATCTACCCGCTCAACCGCTCGCACGCGGGCATCCCCTGCTTCGATGCTCGCGCGGACTACCTGTGTGGCCAGCAGCTGAACCCCAACCGGGGAGCGCTGCTGCGCAACGAGACGCCCTCACTGCTGGGCGGCGCGCTGGGGCTGTAAGGAGCCGCCTGGGCAGGCGGGAGTTCAGTCTCCCCTGGGGGCTGGGCTCCCCTGGAGCGCCTGGAGCGCCTCCCGGGCTGGGGCGTAGCCCGGGTGCCGTGCGAGGACGCGCTGGTACTCCGCGGCCGCCTCGTCGCGCTTGCCGAGGAGTTCCAGCGTGCGGCCCAGGTTGAAGCGCAGCTCGGCGTTGTCCGGGGTGAGCTCCACTGCTTCACGTGCCGGCCCCAGTGCCTGGTCCGGCCGGCCTACCCGAAGCAGCGCCGCCGCCAGGTTGCCGAGCGCTATGCGCCGCGCGTTCTCATCGCCTCGCCAGTGCCCTTCGTACGCCTGCCGTAACAGCCTCACCGCCTCGGAGTCGTTGCCCTCCTGCAGGGCCAGGAAGCCCAGCACCGCCAGCGGCGGGGAAAAGTCCGGGTAGAGCGCCACGGCTCGGGCGGCGTACTGCCGGGCCCGGGCCGTGTCTCCCAGAATCAGCGCGGAGAGGGAGGCGTCCGCCAGGATGTGGCCATTGGCCGGGTCCAGCACCAGCGCCGCGTCATAGGCGGCGAAGGCCTCCGCCGCGGTGCCGAGCCCATCTCGTGCCAGCTCCGCGCGCAGGCGCCCCAGGTTGGCGTGGTGGTAGGACTCGACCGGGACGCGCGCGAGCGCCGAGGAGAACGCCGTGCGTGCCCGCTCCAGCGCTCGCCTTCGCACTCCTCCATCGGCCGTCGTCTTCGCGATGAGGAGCGCCGCCGTGCCCAGCTTCGCCAGGCACACGTCCCGCGTGGCATCCAACGCCACGGCCCGCTCCAGGTGCGGCACCGCGCGCTCCGGTGCCGTGACGAGCAGGGCCTGGCCCGTGCGGCACTCGGCGCTGGCGCTCAGGGGACGCACCACGCCCCAGAGCGCCAGCGCGAGCGCCGCGCCCCACAGCAGTGCCTCCCGCCAACCGAAGCCTCTGCCAGGTGATTGGCGCTGGGGTACGGCGGCAGGCACCTCCACGCGCAACAGTCCTCCGAGCCCCCACGTGACGGCGCCGAACAGTGCGGCCAGCCCCAACAGCCCCAGCCACTGCTTGCCGGCCAGGCCTCCCGAAGGGGCACCCGGGCCGAAGAGCGTGAGCAGGAACGACAGCCCGCCCAGCCCCGCCGCGACCGGGAGCATCCTCCGGAGGCACGCGGTGCCCGAAGGCGCGTCCTGCGTCCCCTGCCCTTCCCGTCCCAGGCCCGACAGCAGGCCCGCCGCGCTGGTGAAGAGAATCCCCGTGGCCGCCACGGTGAAGTTGAAGAGGTTCTGCGTGGCGAACGCTGACACTGACGCCGTGAGGACCACCACGAGCGGCCGCTCCTCGGGGGCCACACGGCGCCAGGCCCGGCGAATGGCCAGCGCCAGCCCTACCGCCAGGACACCCAGCGCCGCCGCGCCCAACAGCCCCTGCGTGGCCAGCAGGTGCAGCGCCTGGTTGTGGGCCTTGGCGGGTGTGCCGTTCCACTCCAGCCGCCAGTACTCCGGCGTGCGCGCACCCTCGAAGGCCAGCTGGAACGTGTCCAGCCCCGAGCCCACCAGGGGATGCGATGAGAAGATCTCCAGCGCCGCGCGCCAGATGTGCAGGCGCGTATCTCCCTCGCCGAAGCGGCGCACCCGCTCGGAGAGCGAGCCGAGCCAGCCCTCCTGCGCGCCCGGTGCGCGAAGCACCAGCACCAGCACCAGCGCGAGGCCCGCCGCCAGCACCACGCCCGCCACCCACGCGCCCCGGCGCTGGCTCCGCCTGGGCCACCCCACGGCCAGCACGGCCGCCACACACGCCAGCGCCAGCCAGCCACTTCGGGACAGCGAAGCCGCCACCGCTCCCACGCAGAGCACGCCCACCAGGCCCAGCAGCGCCAGCGTCCCGTAGCGCTTCAGCGCCGCCGCGCGCTCAGCCCACAGCACCGTGAAGGGCAGGGCCATGGTCAGGTAGGCCGCCAGGTGGTTCGGATGGCCGAGCGTGGAGAAGGCGCGCACCCGCTCGCCCAGCGTGGCCACGCGCTCCCAGGGCAGCGGATCCACTCCCAGCACCTGCACCCAGGCATAGCCCGCCACCGCCGCCGAGGCCACCACCGGCCCCACCAGCAGCGCACGCGCCACGGCGGGGATGCGCCCCAGCGTCCGCACGGCGAAGAAGAGCACCGTGTACCCCAGCACCGTGGGCAGGCCCGAGAACGACTCGTGTGCTCCCACCAGGGAAGTCCACCCGCTGATGGAGACAGCGGTGGACACCGCCGCGGACACCAACATCAACACGAGCCCCAGGGCGAGCGGCTCACGCACCGCCTCCGCCACGGCCTGGCGCGGCCGCGGCCACGTGCTCGCGCCCAGCGCCACCAGCGCCAGCGCCGCCAGGAGCAACAGCGCCACCTTCAGCAGCTCGAAGCCCTCGAGCGTCCGCTGGGTGAACACCACGGGGGCCAGCACCAGCAGCGCGCCCACGACCGCCAGCCCCGCGCACGCGGTCCGCCCAGTGCCTTCCATCTATTCCACGATCACCGTGGCCACCGCGTGCGCGTACAGGTCGCCGTCAATCGCGCTCACCATCACCGAGTACACCCCCGGAGTGATGGGCGCCTTGTAGTTGCCCAGGGAGTCGATGCTCCCGTTGCGCGACCCACCCACCACCCGCCAATAGATGTACGGGAAGAAGGGGCTGTAGGGCGCGGCCGTGAAGCTCACCGTCCCGCCAGGCGGCACCGTCACCACCTGGGGGCTCACCGCCACCGAGGCCGCCGTGAAGCCCGGCACCACCTGCACCGTCGCGCTCGCCCTCTTGCTCGTGTCCGCGAGGCTCTGCGCGGTCACCGTGTACGTGCCGGGCTGCGACGGCGTGGTGTAAGTGCCATCCTGTTCGATGGTGCCGCCCGTGGCGCTCCAGCTCACCGCCGTGTTCGCCGTGCCCGCCACGCGCGCGGTGAACGTCTGCCGCGAGGACACCGGCAGCGTCACCGGGTTGGGACGCAGGCTCACGGACACGCCCGCCCCAGGCGCCACCAGGACGCGGCCCAGTGCCTCGGTGAATCCGCCCGAGGAGTACGAGTAGAGCACGCCGCTCAGGTGGTAGAGCCCCGGCGTCGAAGGCGCGAAGTACTCCAGCGTCCCGTAGTCCAGGCTGATCAGCTCCCCACCCTCGGGGGACTCGAGCACCCGCGCGCCCACCGCGTTGGCCGAGGTGGGCGAGGCGCTCGTGAGCTCCAGCTGGAACGAGGCGAAGGCGCCTGGAGCCACCACGCGGCTGGCGGGGTTCAGCCCCATCGACACCAGGTCCGGCTGGCCGGACACGGTGACGGTGGTGCCGGCCGTCTTCGCCGGGTCCGCCAGGCTCCTCGCAATCACCGTATAGAGGCCGGGCGCGGTGGGCGCCGTGTAGAGGCCCTCCGTCATGGTGCCCCCGCTGGCGGTCCACTGCACGCGCGTGTCCGCGTTGCCCGAGACGCTGGCGATGAAGGACAGCTTGCCGCCCGGAGGCACCGTCACCCCCTGGGGCAGCACGCTGACCGAGGTCTGCGTGGGCTCCACCACCCGCACCACCGCGTAAGCCGTCTCCGGGCCGGGGAAGCCGCCGCCGTCCACCATCACCGTGTACGTGCCCGCCGTGAGCGGAGCGATGTACTCACCCCGCATCGTCATGGCGCCGCCAGCGGGGCCCTCCAGCACGCTCCAGGACACCGCGTTGTTGGTGACACCGGTGTTCATGCCCGAGAACGCGAAGTACGCCCCCGTGCGCACCGTCACCGCCGTGGCATTGATGATGACGCCGCTCTCGCGGGAGCCCTCCACCACCACCTGCACCGTGCGCGTGTCCTGCGGCGTGGCCACCGTGGTGGCCTGCACCTGGTAGGTGCCCGGCACGTTGGGCGCCGTGTAGAGGCCCGTGGGCGAGATGGTGCCTGCCGTCGCCGTCCAGGTGACCGCCTGGTTGCTGGTCTCGGCCACATACGCCGCGAAGGACTGCTGCTGCCCGGGCCCCATGCGCACGCGGCTGGGCAGCACCGACACCGTGGGCCGCAGCTGCCGCGCCACCTTGACGGTCGCCACCGCGAACACCTCGTCATAGTGGGTGCCCATCACGTGGTAGGTGCCCTCGGACGCGGGCGCCCGGTAGAGGCCATCCAGGCTCACCGCGCCACCCGAGCGGCCCTCCAGCACGCGCCACGTCACCGACGTGGGAGTGACGGGCTGCGGCCCGCTGCTCAGGGTGAAGCCCTGGTACGCCCCGGGCGCCAGCGTCACCGTGGCCGGGCTGATCACCGCCGAGGCGCCTCCCGTGGACTGGACGATGGCGGTCACCACATCGATCGCCGAGGAGTCCACCACGCTGCTGACCCGGATGCTGTAGACGCCAGGAGTGGTGGGGGCCGTGTAGGTGCCGTCCGCGGTGATGGTGCCACTGGAGGCCCCTCCGCTGACGAACCAGGTGACGGCCTGGTTGGGCACTCCGCTCACGCTGGCGCTGAACGTCTGCCGCCCGCCCGCCGTCATCACCACCTGCCTGGGCACGGCGCGGACCCGGACGCCCGCGGGCGGGAGTACGGTCACCGTCGCCACCGCATCCTTCGTAGGCTCGTCCTGGCTGGTGGCCACCACGTGGAAGGTGCCCGGAGTGCTCGGCGCCAGGTACACCCCCTTCGTGTTGATGGTGCCACCCTCCGGCTCCTCCACCCGCCAGTCCACCCGCGTGGTGTAGCTCGCCCCGGTCACCGTCGACGTGAACGAGAGGAACTCACCCGTGGCCACCACCGCCGTGCCCGGAGTGACGGCCACGGACACCGTGCGCGCCGTCCTCACCGACACCGCCACGGAGGCGCTCTTGGAGGGATCCTCCAGGCTCATGGCCTCCACGTGGTAGGTGCCCGGAGTGGCCGGCGCCGTGTACGTGCCGTCCGTGGTGATGATGCCGCCCGCGGTGCCCTCGCGCACCGTCCACCGCACGTCCGGATTGCTCGCGTTGCGCACGAGCGCCGCGAAGGTCTGCTGCCCGTTGACCATCATCTCCAGCCGCGGAGGGACGATCGCCACGGTGAGCGGCGGCAGCACCGTCACCAGCGCCGTGGCGCTCTTGGTGGGGTCCGACACGCTGGTGGCCACCACGCGGTAGGTGCCACGCGTGGCCGGCGCCGTGTACAGGCCCTGGGCCGTGATGGTGCCTCCGCCCTGCTCCACCACGCTCCAGGTGACGGCGGTGTTGCTGGTGCCGGACACCGTGGCGGTGAAGCTCCGCGTCCCGCCGGCTGGCAGGGTAGCGCTGTTGGGCGAGACGACGACGGACACCACGGGTGTGCTCGTCACGTTGACGGTGGCGGTGGCGCTCTTGCTCGGGTCCGCCACGCTGGTGGCCACCACGTGGTAGGTGCCCACCGTGTTGGGCGCGGTGTACACGCCCTGCGCGGAGACGCTGCCGCCCGCGCTGCCCTCCTGAACGCTCCAGGTGACGGCGGTGTTGGGGGTGCCCAGCACCGCGGCGGTGAAGCTCTGCTGCCCGCCCACGCTCACCGTCACTGGCGAGGGGCTGATGGACACGGACACCCCGCGCGCCACGCGCACCGTGGCGGTGGCGCTCTTCGTGCTGTCCGCCACGCTGACGGCGATGATGTGGAACTCACCCTCCGCGTCCGGCGCGGTGTACAGGCCCTGCGCGGTGATGGTGCCGCCCACGCTGCCCTCCTGCACGCTCCAGGTCACCGCCGTGTTGGAGTGGCCCTGCACCGTGGCCTGGAATTGCAGCGTCATCAGCGGCAACAGCGTGGGGTTCGACGGCTGAATGGAGACGGCCACGGCGGTGCCAGCCGACACGGTGACGGTGGCGGTGGCGCTCCTGCTCGGGTTGTCCACGCTCCTGGCCACCACGTGGTAGGTGCCCTCCGCCGCGGGCGCCGTGTACACGCCCTGGGCGGTGACGGTGCCGCCCGCGCCGCCCTCCTGCACGCTCCAGGTGACGGACGTGTTCTGCGTTCCGGTGACCACGGCGCTGAAGGCCTGCAGGGCGCCCGGGGCCAGCGTCACCGCGGAGGGGCTGATGCTCACCGTGATGACCTCGGGCTGCGTCACGGTGACGGTGGCGGTGGCGCTCTGGCTCGGGTCCGCCACGCTGGTGGCCACCACATGGTAGGTGCCCACCGTGTTGGGCGCCGTGTAGATGCCCTGCTCGCTGACGCGGCCCCCGGCGCTACCCTCCCGCACGCTCCAGGTGATCGCCTTGTTGTCCGTGCCCGCGACGGCCGCGGCGAACGGAGCGCTCGCGCCCGCCTCGAGGCTCACGCTCCGCGGGGAGATCGTCACGGAGATGGAGGGCTCACTCGGATCCCCACCGCCGCAGGCCGCGAGCAGCGTGGTCAGCGCGGTCACTACGAGCAGGTTCAGCGAGAACGGGGAGCTGCGTTTCATGTGGGGAACTCACTCTGCGGGCGTACGGGGGCCCCCGGGGCCCGGGGGCGGCGCAGAATATGATGGTTTCCCAACAGCGCAATCCGGCCAGAAGTCTGGGAGAACGGGTCCTCGTTCACCCTCCGTGCGGCTCACCCGGGCCCTTGTGGATCAGGGCGAGAAGTGCAGCAGCATCGCCCGGGGGCTTCGGTCCGGATCCCCGGGCATCCCCGCGCCAAAGCCATCTCCGTACAGGCCCGTGAGGGAGATGCTCCGGTCGGGCGCCACGGCCAGCCCGCGCGCCCAGGTGTAGACGCCGTGCGAGAGCTGCCGGCTCCAGCGGTGCTCGCCGCACGTCATGCGGTACTTGGCGACGAAGAGGCCCTCGTAGGGAGAGTCGCCGCTGGGCGCGGTGGTGAGCGGCCCACCGCCGAAGTCGAGCGTGCCGCGGAAGGTGCCCATCACCACCAGGTCGCCGGCCGCGTCGATGGCCACTCCGCGCGCGAGGGTGTCGCCGTAGGTGCCCAGCCACCGCGACCACCGGTCGGCGCCGCTGGGCTCCAGCACGGTGAGGAAGCTCGAGTACTGGCTGGTGGAGTAACCCACCCGGGTGCCAACGCGCACCCATTGCGAGAAGTAGCCCGCCGCGGCGATGGCTCCGTCGGACGCCACCGCGACGTCCAGGAAGCCGCGCTCGGCGTACGGCACCGGGGCAGCCGGGAAGCCGCGCGCCCAGGCCACCGCGCCCGAGGCGCTGAGCTTCAGCAGGAACGGCGCGGCGCTGCTCTGCGGCAGTGTGGAGCCGCCCAGCGCCACCGTGCCCGCGTAGCTGCCGCCCACCACTACCTCATTGGAGGGCCCCACGGCGATCGTCTCTCCGCGCACCATCTCGGTGGCGGGGAAGCGGTGGAACCACACCTGCGCGCCCGTGGGGCCCAGCTTGAGCACGAGCAGCTCGTTGGACGCGCTGCTCTCGCCCGAGACCAGCACGTTACCGGCGCCGTCGAACGCCACGCTCTTGAGAAAGCCCGTCACGGGGTGCGCCCAGAGCAACGCCCCCTGGGGTGAGAACTTCGCGACGAACCCACCCGCGGGCAACATGCCGCCTCCCAGGCTCACTCCCGCGCTGGAGCGGCCCACCAGCGCGATGTTGCCCGCGCTGTCCGTGGCCACATCCCACGCGTCCACCCAGCTGCCCTGCGCTCCGAAGCCCTTGGACCAGACGTGGCTGCCGTCCGGGCGCTGCTTCACCAGCGCGAGATCGATATCCGAGATGTCCCCGGTGCCGTGGTTGGGCAGCGGGCCGCCGCCGAAGTCCACGCTGCCCTCATAGGAGGCAATGAAGATGCGGTGGCCCTGACCGTCCACCGCCACGCCGTACGCGGACTGCTCTCCCGCCCCACCCCACGACTGACCGCCGCGGTACGTCCCGCTCACCGGAGCGTCACCGCCGCTGGGAGCGCAGCGCACCACCTGCGTCGTCACCACGAGCTGCGGGCGCAGGGACGGATCCGGATGCCCGTTGGACGCGAAGCCCGCTCCATCGGCGCTCTCGGGCAGCAGCGCGAACGAGACATACGGGCCGCCCATCAAGGCGCCGGTAACGTCCAGCTCGAGCCAGGTGCCCACCGCCACCGGGCCCGCGTTGGCCACCGGGCCGCTCTCGGTGGACGGCTCGTCCACGTAGGCGATGCTCGTCTCCCACCAACCCACC
>DATHBR010000071.1:0-152059 GCA_035296065.1 Myxococcaceae bacterium
GCATCCGCCGTGAGGAACGGCAGGTTGATCTCCGTCTCGTTCGTGCTGGACAGCTCGATCTTGGCCTTCTCCGACGCCTCCTTCAGGCGCTGGAGCACCATCTTGTCCTTGGAGACATCGAGGCCGTTGTCCTTCTTGAACTCGGTGATGAGCCAGTCCATGACGCGCAGGTCGATGTTGTCGCCGCCCAGGTGCGTGTCGCCGTTGGTGGCGAGCACCTCCACGACGTTCTCACCCACCTCCAGGATGGAGATGTCGAACGTGCCGCCGCCGAAGTCATAGACGGCAATCTTCTCGTCCTTCTTCTTGTCCAGGCCGTAGGCGAGCGCCGCCGCGGTGGGCTCGTTGACGATGCGCCGCACGGTGAGGCCGGCGATCTCGCCCGCGTCCTTGGTGGCCTGGCGCTGGGCGTCGTTGAAGTAGGCGGGGACGGTGATGACGGCCTCGGTCACCTTCTCACCCAGGTAGTTCTCCGCGGCGCGCTTGAGCTTGAGCAGCACCTGCGCGGAGATCTCCGGCGGGCTGTACTGCTTGCCGTCGATCTCCACGCGCGCGTCGCCGTGCGGCCCACGCACCACCTTGTAGGGCACCAGCTTCGCCTCGTCCGCGGTCTCCTCGTGGCGCCGGCCCATGAAGCGCTTGATGGAGTAGACGGTGCGCTCCGGGTTGGTGATGGACTGGCGCTTGGCGACCTGACCTACCAGCCGCTCTCCATCCTTGGTGAAGGCCACCACTGACGGGGTGATGCGGCTGCCTTCCTCGTTGACGATGACCTTGGGCTCGCGACCCTCCATGATCGCCACCACGCTGTTGGTGGTGCCCAGGTCGATTCCAATGATCTTGCCCACGGTATCCTCCGGAAATTACTACGGTTTTCTAAAAAATCCTGATGTACGGCCAACGTAACCACCCCCGGGGGGGTGTCAAACCCGTGACGCGTGCAGCCAGCGCAGCGGCCAATGCTCGAGCGCTCCTCCCGTCGCACGGTGGACGGCCTACCGCGTCACACGTTCTCCATCTGGCAGCCATAAGTGCGTAACGCGCTCTACACCGCCGTCACCGTCAGGTAGCAATCAGCCGGGGGGTTGATCGACGCTAGACGGAATAAACCCTTGAAATTGCTCACACCCCACATCCACTGACGCCTCGCGTCAGGGGTTGGCGAGGAAAGTGCAGTCAAGGCCGCCGACGCTGCAGCGCGCAAAGACACGTTCCTACCCCAGGAGCTTGCCCCCCATGCTGGTACAGCCCCTTCGCTCTCCCGACTTTCACCAGGTACCGACGACCGCGCTGGCCGTTGAGCCGAAGGTCGCGGTGTTGCTCAACGCTAACGCGCGCAAGGTGGACGCGCGCGTGGTGAAGGCCCTCTCGCACGCCGTCTCGGAGGAGGACCTGTTCCTCTCCCGCTCGGAGCTGGACGCTCGCCGGATCGTCCAGTCGGTGCTCGAGCGCGGCTACCCCCTGGTCTTCACCGGTGGCGGCGACGGCACCTTCATGGGCTTCGTCAACGAGTTCCTGCGGCAGACGGAGCCGCGCGGCCGGTTCGCCGGTCGCCCGCTGCCCCGCTTTGGCGTGCTGAAGCTGGGCACCGGCAACGCCCTGGCCAACTTCGTCAACGCCTCGAGCACCCGCGGTGACGGCATTCTGCACGACGTGGTGCGCGCCCGCGCCGGAGACGTGACGGGCACCCGGAGCCTGGACCTGGTGATGGTGGACGGGCAGCGCACGCCGTTCGCGGGCCTGGGCGTGGATGGCAAGCTGCTCAACGACTACATCTGGGTGAAGGAGAACCTGGGCAAGGGGCTCTTCAAGCGGGTGATGACGGGCGGTGGCGGCTACTTCTCCGCGGTGGCCTTCAAGACGGTGCCGCACTACCTCACCCACTCCACCTATGTGGAGTGCGAGGTGCTCAACGGCCGGACGCACGAGGCGTACCGGCTGGGCCCGGACGGCAGCCCGGTGGGTGCGCCGGTGGCGCCGGGCGAGGTGCTCTTCCGCGGCAGGCTGATGATGGCGGGCGCGGCGACCATGCCCTTCTACGGCTACGGGCTGAAGATGTTCCCCTTCGCCGGCAAGCAGCGCGGGATGATGCACCTGCGGCTGGGCCAGGTGCACGCCGCCTCGGTGCTCGCCAACCTGCCGAAGATGTGGGAAGGCCGCTGGTTCCCCGAGGGCCTGCACGACTTCTACGCCAAGGACGTGACCATCCGCTTCGCCAAGCCCATGCCCTTCCAGATTGGCGGCGACGCGGCGGGCTACCGCGAAGAGGTGAAGCTGTCGGTGGCGCCCGAGTCCGTCGAGCTGATGGACTTTCACGGCTCGGTGAACTGATTCGGTACGAAGCGAAGCGCGACGCCCCGGATCCCCAGCGGGACGAGGGCGTGATTCAGAAGGACCGGCTGGAGGACCTCTCTGGCCGGGGGCGCATCCGCTGTCCGAAGTGCGCCTGGCGTCCGCGCAAGTCCGACCGGTGGGCCTGCAGCTGCGGCTGCGAGTGGAACACCTTCGACACGGCGGCCCGGTGCCCCAGGTGCGACAAGCAGTGGCACCACACCCGGTGCCTGCACTGCTACGAGTGGAGCCCTCACCTGGATTGGTACACCTCGGGCACGCCAGGCCCAGGGGCCTCGCAGTAGCGGAGGCTAACCGCGATCGCGCGAGGTGGGCGGCTTCTCCCCTGCTTCACGGCGGCGACCCACGAGGAAGGCGTAGCTGACTCCCGCCTTGCCGTTCTGCTCGCGGTGCAGGGCGATCTCCTGGCGCATCACCTCGGCCTGCTCGGCGGGCGCGGCGGCCAGGTGCTTCTCCACGTCGCGGTAGAGGGTGTCCAGCTCCAGGTCCGTCATCGTCTCGGCGGACTCGGGCTCATAGCCACTGGCCTGCAGCGCCAGCAGCATCTCGCGCGGCAGCACCGGCGGCGCCCCCAGCCGCTTCTCCCAGAACTCGAGCACGGCCTTCGCGGTGAAGCGCCCCACCCGCGCCGGGTACGTCATCCCGATGCGGCCCTGCGGCGCCAGGAAGCGGCGCAGGGTTTTGAGCGAGGCCTCGAGCGGGAAGTACACCCGCCCCTGCACCAGCACCGCGTCGTACTCGCTCTCGGGGAACGAGAGCCGGTCCAGGTCCACCCGCCGCGTCTCCACCCGGTCGCCCAGCCCCAGCGCGCGCACCCGCTCGCGCACGCCGGTCAGGTTGGCGTCCTCGGTGTCCGCCGCCACCACCGAGCAGCCCATGTCCCGCGCCAGCAGCAGCGGCGCGGTGTTCGGGCCACAGCCCAGCACCAGCACGCGCGAGCCAGGCTCCAGCTGCGCTATCCGGGCGAAGCGGCGCGTGGCCTCATCGGACCCGAAGGCACGCCGGGCATCACCAGGGTAGTAGAGAGGGAAAGGCCCGGCCACACTCATGCAACTCCGTCTTACACCCGCCCCGCGGGGAGTTCCAGTTGCAGATCAGGCAGTTAGCACTCCAGGCCCCCCGGATGACCGGAGTCGTACACACTCACAGGTAGTAGACGACCCGCTTCTCCTGGTGAAGCTGGGCGTAGATGGCGCGCCGGTGCTCCTCGGACAGCAGGTACACCGAGACGCTCACGGACACGTACTTGCCCTTGCTGCTGGGCTGCTCGCGAATGGAGTCCTGGGAGATCTCCGAGCCCATCAGCCGCTTGAAGAGCGTGCGTACGTACTCGACGAAGCCGTCCTCCTGCACCCCCATCACCTTGAAGGTGTACACGGTGGGGTACTCGATGACGGGCTTCTTCTCCTCGCCCTCGGCCGGGGGCGGCCCGGCGCTGTCGTTCTTCATGACACGTCTCGTCGTCCGCGCAGCACGCTAGAGCAGGTTGGCCGCCAGCTCGGCCAGGGCGCTGCGCTCGCCCTTGGCCATGGTGATGTGGCCCGCGATCTTCTCGTTCTTGAACCGGTTGACTACGTGCACCAGCCCGTTGTTCGTCGCGTCCACGTACGGGTTGTCGATCTGGAACGGATCGCCCGTCAGCACGATCTTCGTGTTGTCTCCCACGCGGGTGATGATCGTCTTCACCTCGTGGGGGGTGAGGTTCTGCGCCTCGTCCACGATGATGAACTGGTTGGGGATGCTGCGGCCGCGGATGTAGGTGAGCGGCTCGATCTCGATGAGCCCCAGGTCCACCAGCTCGTGGTAACCCCGGCCCGCCTTCTTGTCGGCGCGGCTGAGGTTCATCAGGAACTCCACGTTGTCGAAGATGGGCTGCATCCACGGGTTGAGCTTCTCTTCCACGCTGCCGGGCAGGTAGCCGATGTCGCGCCCCAGGGGGAAGATGGGCCGGCTCACCAGCAGCTTGTGGTACAGGCTCTCCTCGGTCACCTTGTGCAGGCCCGCGGCGATGGCCATCAGCGTCTTGCCCGTGCCCGCCTTGCCGACGATCGTCACCAGCTTGATGTCGTCATTGAGCAGCAGATCCAGCACGAAGGCCTGCTCCATGTTGCGCGGCCGTACGCCCCAGATGCCCTCCTTGATGAGGCGCAAGAGCGGCACCACCCGGCCCTTGCTCGCGTTGTAGCGGCCCATCGCCGTGTGCGAGGGGTTCGTCTCGTCCTTGAGCAGCACGCACTGGTTGGGGAACAGCTGGTCCTGCTGAGGCACCTCCACCTCGGCGCCCGGCTTGTACATCTGGTCCACCGCCTCGCGGGGCACCAAAAGCTCGGTGAAGCCGGTGTACAGCTCGGTGATCTCCACCCGCTCGGTGTCGTAGTCCTCGGCGATGAGGCCCAGCGCGTCCGCGCGGATGCGCAGGTTGGTGTCCTTGGTGATGAAGACGGCCTGCGTCTCAGGCTCCTTCTTCATCAGATCGATGGCCACCCCGAGGATGCGGTTGTCCATCAGATTGCTGTCGGCCAGCGCGGCTGGCAGCACCTGATCGGCGAAGCCCACCCGGAGGAAGCCCCCTTGCGGCAGGGGTACCCCCTCGCGCAGCGAGCCCTCGGAGCGGAACGAGTCCAGGTAGCGGGTGACGAGGCGCGCGTTGCGCCCCAGCTCCGACAGATCGCGCTTGAACTGGTCGATCTCCTCGATCACGTAGATCGGGATGATGACGTTGTTGTCCTTGAAGCCGTAGATGCTGCGCGGATCGTGGAGGAGGACGTTGGTGTCGAGGATGAAGTTCTTCGGCATCGTGGTGGTTGCGACCTCGATTTCGAGTGCGACCGCTTGGACGCTGCAGAGGCAACTGTCTGACCGCCAATATAGGCACCCGCTCTGAGCGGGGACAGCGGCATTACGACCTGGGTCCATCAATTTGCAGCGGAAGGCGGCCCTACCCAGGGGACGTCCATTGGTAAACCTTTCCCGGGCCGCGCCCAGTCCCCGGGGGGCTCAGGAGGCCGCCAGCGGATCATAGCCGAGCACCTCCGCCACCTCGTCGGGCGGAGGCCCCGGGGGCATCCGCTCCCAGGGGAAGCGGTCCTGGAGCCGCTCGAAGTCGATGGTCAGCGGCAGCCGGCCATACTCCTTCATGGCGCCCTGCCAGGCCTTGCCGTCGAAGACGCGCTGAATGCGGCGGGTGAGGGAGGCCACCATGGGGGCGGGGGTGAAGCCCACGGGGGCGCCGCCGGGGGCGCGCAGGCACCCGAGCTCCACCGCCCAGGTGAGCAGCCACCGGGGCCACTGCCGCCCTGCCCTCCTGAGCGCCATGAAGCGGCCCTGGGCGGCGCCGTCCACGAAGTGGAAGTGGCGCGAGTACACCCAGGCGGCGCCAAAGGTGGCGGGGGTGAGCGCCATGCCCTCGGCGCCCACGCGGCGGGCCATCAGCAGCAGCACCTCGAGGAACTCGGCCGAGAGCGCCAGGCCCGGGTGCTGCTGGCCCGGCAGCGGCGGCCGGCTCCAGTCGAACGAGCGGCCCGGGTGCTGGAGCAGGAACGAGTCCAGGTAGAGCAGCGAGTGCTGGGCCAGGGCCTCGGGCAGCCCCAGCTCGGCGCCGGTGGCCTTGCGCAGGCAGATGTCCACCGCGGGGGCCTGGTGGCGCGGGCTCCAGAGGACGATGCGGGGGCGGAAGGCGTCCTCGAGCAGCAGGCGGACCTCGACTGCCCCCACCCGGTCCTCGATGCGCTGGACGACGCCGTACTCGCGCAGGGCGTTCTCCAGCCCGCGGCGGCTGTAGACGCCGAAGGCCAGCGACACGCGCTCGGAGGGCGAGTCCAGGCCCAGCTCGTCCAGGCTCAGGTCGTCATCCTGCTCGGAGGCGGACAGGTGCGCGGCGCTCAGGCGCTGGTAGATGCGGCGGAGCTGGGAGCCAGGCTGCTGTGTCCGCGGCATCGAAAGCGCCCTCTTAGACGTACTTGATGGAGACGATGGTGAGCTCGATCTCGCCCCGGGGCCGCATTACCTCGACCGAGTCCCCCACCGCCTTGCGCAGCAGGGCCTTGCCAATGGGGGACTCCACGCTGATGCGGCCTCCCTGGGTGTCGATCTCGTCCGAGCCGACGATCTGGTAGGTGGTGCGCGCTCCGTCCTCGTCCTCGAGGGTGACGGTGGCGCCGAAGTAGACGCGGTCGCGCTCGGTCTGCTCGGCCGGGTCGACGATGGTGGCGGTGTCCATGCGCTTCTGGAGGAAGCGGATGCGCCGGTCGATCTCGCGCAGGCGCTTCTTGCCGTAGATGTACTCGGCGTTCTCCGAGCGGTCCCCCTGGGCGGCTGCGGCCGAGACTTCAGCGGTGACCTTGGGGCGCTCCTCGTTGAGCAGGCGCAGCAACTCGCGGTGCATGCGCTCGGCACCGGCGCGGGTGAGGTAGCGGCGGTGGGCCCCTGCCGCTTGCTCCTCGTCGGCGTCCTCTTCCGGTTCTTCGTGCTCTGGGGGTACGGCTTGACGCATGCCCTCTGTATAGCGCCCTGGCATGACGAAGGGAGCGGGCAGGCGCCCAGACGTTCACAGGCGGGCGAAGTGGGCCCCGTCAGGAACCCGAGAGAGCGCGCGCCAGTGGAAGTCGAGCAGGAGTGCTGGTAGACAGCGCTCCGGTTGTTGGCCACAGGGCGTGGGGGTGGGAAAAAAGAATAGATGCGAGTCGCTAGCTCAGCTGGTAGAGCACCGGCCTTTTAAGCCGAGGGTCGGGGGTTCGAGCCCCCCGCGACTCACACAAGCCGTCCCCGTCGTCTAGAGGCCCAGGACGCTGGCCTTTCAAGCCGGTAACACGGGTTCGAATCCCGTCGGGGACACTTCAATCGGGGCCGGAAGCCGCTGGAACTTCAGCGGCTTCCGGCCACGGTGTCTTTCAAGCGCCAGTGCGTCTCCAGTAATGCCGACTCGCTTTTCAGTCCCGGGGTATCCTGGACTGCTTCCCACTTTCGTGGGGCTTGGCGAACTGGATACCCACACATGCGCGTTACCCCCACTCTCTTCACGCTCGACAGCCAACCCGCTTGGGGTCGCGCGACCCTGCTCGATGACAAGGACGGCAAGCTCGTCCTCGCCTTCGAGCATGGGGGGCGGCGCGTCTTCATGAAGGACCAGGTCAAAGGGCTCCAGGCGGTGGAGCTGAGCGAGGACGAGGCCCGGAAGGTGGACACCCGGCTGCGTGGCAAGCACCCGCATAGCGGCCCGGCCAAAAAGCCCACCAAGGCCAAGGCGAAGGCCAAGACGGCGCGCCCGCCCGTCGCCGTGTTCCAGTCCTTCGATGCCCAGGTGCGCTGGTTCGAGAGCTTCTTCCCCGGTGGGTTCGAAGGCGAGAAGTTCGTCGCCGAGGAGCGGGGCTCCGCCGCGGCCAAGGGCAAGAAGGGGTACAAGACCGCCGCCATCAAGCTCGCTCAGGAGCAGCTGTCCGCTGAGCGGCTGGCGAGCGCCACGCCGGAGGAGACCTTCGCGATCTGCAACAAGCTCTTGGGCTTCACCAACCTCGTCTTCCCCACCGAGGGCCCCATCCCCTTCACCTCCATGAAGGACGAGGACCGGGCCGGGTTCGTCGCGGCGCTGGGCGAGTTGCTGCACGGCGAAGGCGCGTACGCGGCGCGCTTCGAGAAGTTCGTGGACTCGGTGCGCATCTGGGACGCGGTGGGACAGAGCCGTAAAGTCACCTGGCCCCTGGCCACGCTTCTGCAGGCGCTGTACGCCCCTGTGCAGCACACCTTCGTGAAGCCCACCGTCTTCGAGCAGCAGGCGGCGCTGCTGAACCTCTCGGCGGACAAGAGCGCCCGTGTCACCCACACCGGCTACGAGAGCTTCCTGGACGTGGCGCGCAAGACGTCCGAGCGGCTGGTGGCCGCGGGGCACAAGCCTCGCGACCTGATGGACGTGTACTCGTTCATCTGGCGCTCCCACAAAGAGCAGCCCGCCGCGTAGTCCGGCTGGAGCGCCCGGCTAATGCAAGGCGGCCGGGCGCGGCTCGGGATCCTTCTCCCTGTCGGCCTGGGCGCGCGCGGGCAGCTGGACGATGAAGCTGGCGCCCTCGCCCAGCCGGCTCTCCACGGTGACACTGCCGCCGTGCGCCTCCACCACGCGCCGCACGATCCACAGCCCCACCCCGTGGCCCACCACGTCCTTGTTCAGCCTCACCCGCTCGAAGCGATCGAAGAGCCGCTCCTGATCCTCGGGCGCGATGCCCACGCCCTGATCACTCACCACCAGCTTCGCCATGGCGCCGTCGGTGGACACCCGCAGGTCCACCGGCCGGCCCTTGCCGTACTTCACGGCGTTGGAGAGCAGGTTGTCGACCACCTGCCCCAGCCGCAGCCGGTCCCACGACCCTTCGACCGGGCCCTGCGCCTGTACCCGGATCTCCACCCCGGACTGGCGCAGCTCCTCGTCCAGCGTGCTCACCGACTCGCGCACCAGCTCGACGAGATCCAACCGCTGGCGCTTCAGCTCCAGCCGGCCCGCCGTCATCTGAGAGATGTCCATCAGCGCGTCCATCATGTGGATCATCCGGTCCGTCTGCCGCACCATGGACTCCACCCGGGTGGCCAACCTGTCCGGCGAGCGCGGGCCACCGCCCTGCTGCATCTCCTTTCGCACCGCCTGCAGCTGCAGCCGCAGCGACGTCAGCGGAGAGCGCAGATCGTGCGAGGCCATGGAGAGGAACTCATCGCGCGCCTTGAGCGCCTCCTGCGCCCTGCTGAACAGCCGCGCGTTGTCCAGCGCCAGGCCCGCACGGCGCACCAGCTCCTCGGCGAGCGCCAGGTCCGCCCGCCCGTAGTTCCGGCCCGGCGTCACCGAGACGAAGGTAATGGCGCCAAACGTGTCCCCGCGCGCCGTGAGCGGCACGCACATGTACGAGCGCGCCCCCAGCTCCATCAGGCGCTCCGGGGTGTCCACGCCCAGCGCGGCGCGCACCCACGCGGCCTCGAGCGTGTCCGTGCAGAGATCCGGCTGCCCGGTGCGCACCACGTGCCCGATACCATGCGCCAGCTTCCCCTCGCTCGCGGGCAGCACGCGCAGCAGCTCCCGGTACTGGGCCTCGCGCGCCTGGTCCACGTGCGCGAAGGCCGCCATCACCAGGCCGCTGGAGTTCAGCACTGCCACCGTGCACCAGTCCGCCATGCTGTGCACGATCAGCTGCGCCATCTCCTGCAGGGTCCGGTCGAAGTCCAGTGAGCCGGTGAGCACCTCGCCCGCCTCGGCCAGCAGCGCCTGCGCCTTCTCCACGCGCTTGCGCTCGGTGAGATCCCTGGCGACGTTGGAGAAGCCCCGCAGCCGCCCGTCCTGATCGCGCATGGGGTTGAGCACCACGCTGCCCCAGAACTGGGACTTGTCCTTGCGCAACAGCCACCCTTCGTACTCCGAGCGACCCTCGAGCTCCGCCCGCTTGAGAATCCGCTCCGGCACGCGCTCGGCGTTCTCCTGCTCGGGGAAGAAGACGGAGATGTGCATCCCCAGGGCCTCCTCCGTCGAGTACCCCTTGAGACGCTCGGCCCCCAGGTTCCAGTTGCTCACCCGCCCATCCACCGACAGCGGGAAGACGGAGTAGTCCTGCAGACTGTCGATGAGCAGCCGGAAGCGCTCCTCGCTGTCGCTCAATAGGACTTTGTTCTCGGGCTCTTGCTTCCGCTCGTTCTCCGCGGGCATCCACGCTCCCCTGGCTCACGAAGCTCCAAGCCCAAGGTAAGTCCGCCACCGCGACTGGGCGTCTGGCGGAGTGCCCCCCCGCTCTCAGAGCAGGCGTGGAGGCGTCCGCCGCGGAGCCCGCAAAACACTCGGGGCCGGAACCCGCCGTGCTGTCAGCGGTGTCCGGCCCCGGTGTCTTCAGCCCTGCCGCCGTGGGGCGGCTCAAGGCATTACGGCACGGTCGCGGTCAGCGTCACGCCCGTGTACGAGGTATACGCCTTCAGCGAGACATACCAGGTGCCCGCGGCCGGGGCGTTGATGGTGCAGGTCTCGGCCACGGTGCCGTTGGAGTACGGGCGGCAGTTGTACAGGGTATCCGTCGGCTGCGAGCCCTGGCGGACATACAGGTCCGCGTCACCGGTGGTGCTGATGGACTTCTTCACCGTCAGGGTGGTGGCGCCCGCCGGAACGGTGATCGTGAAGTGCCGCCAGAGGGTCGTGCTGGTGGAACCCGCGGTGCCCGACAGGCCCGTCTGGTTCAGCAGCGTGGTGGCCGGCGGAGGCGTGGTGCCGCCGATGTTCGAGGCGATCCAGCTCTCGAAGGACGACACGCGGGCGTACATGCCCGGGTAGCGCGAGTCAGCGCAGCCGTAGCCCCAGCTCACGATGCCCGCCAGCACGCGGGTGGTGCCGCCCTTGAGCACGGTGAGCGGACCGCCGCTGTCACCCTGGCACGAGTCCTTGCCGGGCGCCGCCGCGGCCAGCTGGTCCGCGGTGATCGTCTCCTGCGGGTAGGACGACTGGGCGGAGGTGTTGCTCAGGATGCTCACGTCCACCGTCATCAGCGTGTCGGGGCTCGAGCCGCCGCTGGACGTCGTGCCCCAGCCCGTGACGCGCGAGACGACGCCCGGGTTGGTGACGCCCGCGGAGGCGTCCGTCGCCGTCACGAGCGGAATGGCCTGCACGTTGGCGCCGCTCAGGTCCAGCGGAGAGGACAGGCGCAGCAGGGCCGCGTCCTTGCCCTGGCCGGGATCCACGTAACCGGGGTACACGATGACTTCGGCCACCGTGCGGATCTGGCCGGTGCTGCTGGTGCTGATCTTGGTGGAGCCGGCCACGATGCGGCCCGGCTTGGAGATCGTGCTGCCGCTCTTCACGCAGTGCGCCGCGGTCAGGACCCAGTTGGCGTTGATGACCGAGCCGCCGCAGAAGTGCGAGCCGCCGCTGCTCTGCAGCGACACCTGCCAGGGGTTGGAGGAGATCGTCGTGGTCGTACCACCGACGATCTCCTGCCCGCCGGACTGAACCTGCTCCGCGGCCGGCTTCTCCTCGACAACCTCGGGACCGCAACCGACCAGAACAGACAGCGCGCCAGCGACAGCCCAACGGCGCATCACGCTAGGAAACATGAACTACCTCGGGGGATGGGGGATAGAAGCGCGCGCACTCTGACGTCACCCGACATCAGCGGTCAACAGAGAAAGCGTAGTCCCCTGTGTTTCCTTGCTTCTTAGAGAATTAGAGTTACCTGGGTCACTGAGCCGTGCGCAGCTGGGCCTCCAGCTGCCGTCGGATCTCGGGCGGCAGTGACTCGAGGCCCTGCAGTGGCTGCGCGGCCCCGGCGAAGCTCGGTGGCGGACGGCGCTTGAAGAGCTCCAGGCCCTGCGCCAGCCGCGAGCGCACCGCGTCACTCACGGCGTAGGTGAGCGCGTCCCCCGAGCTCCGGGCGTAGAGCTCCTTCGCACCGTTGGCCGCGCCCGGGGCTTCCTTGCCCAACCGCAGCGTCTGCACGGGCTCGCCCTCCACGGTCAGCTCCACGAGCATGGCGGGCGTCGCCAGCCCCGCCTGCGCATCGGTGAGCGCGCCTTCGACGAGCCGGGCTCCGCGCAGGCTCCGCAGCCATGAGAGCTGCGTGCCCACCTGCGACGGATCGAACTCGAACCCGTCCGGCAGCTTCCGCGGCTCGACGAGCCTCCACCCCTCCCCCTCCTTCTCGACGACGACGGACTAGCCCCCGGCCTGGAGCTTGAGCTTCGTCACCTTCTGTGGCTCGAAGCGCAGCAGGGCCGCCGCGGCGCTGAACCGGAAGCCCGCGGGCGTCTGCGTGCCCTCCGCCAGGCTCCACTCCCCCGGCGTGGCTCCCGCCTTCAGCGTCACGGCCTCGCCCTCCTTGGAGCGCACCACGAGCTGTGTGAGCTCCTCGGGCTCGAGCGCCAGCACCTGGCGCTTGCGCCAGTCCTTCAGCTCCTTGCGCACGGCCCAGTCCAGCCGGCCCCGGTGCACGAAGACGTCATTGCTGCCCGCCTTGCGCAGGTACGTGCCGCCGTTCTTCGCGGCCTTGCCGAGCACCAGCTCCACATCCGAGGCGCCGCCGCGGACGAGCTTGAACTTCAGCCCCTTCGCGTCATCCAGCTCGTACTCCGCCAGCCGCTCGGCCCGGTCGGTGACGAAGTCCAGGTTGCGCACAGCCCCACGGCCGTGAGCGACAGGTAGAAGAGGACATCTCGCGTATCGAGCACGCCGCGCGCGATGTTCGCGAAGTGGTAGTCCACCGAGAGGTACTGCAGCAGCTCACCGATGGACTCGGGCAGCACCAGGGCGAACTTAACGAAGCGGTTCTTTTCCAAACGCCGTCAGCACTTAAAACAGCGATCGGCCGTGTCAACTGGACCCCGTGCGGATTTATTTCGACCCATGAACCTCTCGCCGCCCATCACGCCGCCCTCCCACGTCCTCGCCGTGCTGCGCGAGCGCGGCTACGCCGTGCTCAGCCACGAGGGCCTGTGCGCACTGGTGGGAGCCTCCGCCACCGCGCTCGACGCGCTGCGCTCGAGCTGGGGCGAGCTGCCGCCAGACGCCCACCTGCGCGACGGCGGCCGCTACCGCTCACGCCGGCACTCGTGCTTCGTCATCGAGGGCGAGTCCGTTACCCAGGTGCCGCACCGGGCGCACTGGCAACCCGTCGAATACAACGCCCTGCACGGTGGGATTGAGCGCTGGTTCGAGCCGATGACGGACCCGGTGCTCACCCAGCCGGTCTGGCCCCAGCTGCTGCGCGGGCTGGCCGCGTGCTGGTCGGCGCTGAAGGGGGCTCAGCCCTGGTACGTCGAGGCGCACCAGTTCCGCATCGACACCACCAACGGCATTGGCCGGCCCACGCCCGAGGGCGCCCACCGCGATGGCGTGGACTTCGTGGCCGTGCTGCTGGTGGAGCGTCAGGGCATCAAGGGCGGAGAGACGCGCGTGTTCGAGGCCCAGGGGCCGCACGGCACCCGCTTCACGCTGACCGAGCCGTGGTCGGCGCTGCTGCTCGACGATGAGCGGGTGATCCACGAGAGCACCCCGATCCAACCCTTGGGGGACCTGGGGTACCGGGACACGCTGGTGCTCACGTTCCGCGCCAGAGGCTTCCAGGGCCCCGCCAGCCCGGTGCGTTGAGGAGGCGAGGCGCCCGCCGAAGGCTCTCGGACGACTACGGCTGCTGCTCGGAGATGATCTCCGTGTACTCGCCGGCCGAGATGGAGTTCCTCCACTTGGAGGAGAAGCCCAACGCGTGCTGCGGGTTCACCACGTGGGAGGCGGCGAACTTGGCCACGTCCAGGCGGGTGATCTCGTTGTTGAACAGGTCCAGCACCAGGCCCAGCTGCTTGGCGGTGAGGTAGTTCTTCTTCAGCATCTTCTCCGTCATCTCCTCGCGGGTAATCTCGTTGGGCTGGGACTTGAGCGACTGGTAGAAGCCGCTCCAGGTGTCCGCGTCCATCGCGTACTTGCCATCGCGAGCCATGGTGCAGCCCGGATCGTTGCCGGTGCCGCAGTCACGGAAGGCAGGCGCCGTGGGAGGCGGAGGCGCCACGGGGCGGGCCTGGGGCTGGGGCGCCGGAGAGGTGCGGGTCTCCGTGTAGCTCTCGGAGTAGGTCTCGGTGGTCTGCACCCCGCCCTTGACCTTGATCTCCATGTTGGCGTTGGCGCCACCGGCGCGCACCTTCATCTTCACGCCCTGCTCCTCGCCATCCGCGCCCATGCCCTTCATCTGGATGTTGGTGGTGGGCATGCCGTCCTCATCGACGCCGACGTTCATGTTCATCTCCACGTCCTGGGCCAGGACCGCGGAGGAGGCAAAGAGAGACGACACCAGCGCGGCGCGCATGATCTGCTTCACAGGGGTACTCCTTGGGAATGTAGGGGAAAATCTTGGCTGCTCACCTGCTTGGCGGACAGCGCGGCATCTGTACGCCGCCCGCCCGAAGTTATTCAAGGGTGCGAAGGTAGGACGCGCTCCGCGTCAAGCGTCGCCGGACCAGGGTGCGAGGCCCGAAGGGACCGTTATAGTGGGCGCTCTCCGAGCGCCCTCATGAACATCGACCTGCCGCAGGACCCCACTGCCCCCTCTCCGCCCAGGCTCGAGACCGACACTCTCGCACCTGGGAGCCTGTTAGCGGGCCGCTTCACCCTGGAAGCCCTCGCGGGCCGGGGCGGCATGGGCTCGGTGTACCGGGCTCGGGACACACAGAGCGGGCAGATCGTCGCCCTCAAGCTGCTGCACCCCGTGGATCAGTCCGAGGCCCTGCAGCGCTTCAGCCGCGAGGCGGAGCTGCTGTCAGAGCTGCGCCACCCCGGCATCGTCTCGCACGTGGCGCATGGGCTGCTGGGCCCGGGCCAGCCCTTCCTCGCCATGGAGTGGCTCGAGGGAGAGGACCTGGCCCACCGGCTGGCGCGCAAGCCGCTCACGCTGCCCGAGACGCTGTCGCTCATGCGCCGGGTGGCCGAGGCCCTGGCCAGCGCGCACCTGCACGGCATCATCCACCGGGATCTGAAGCCGTCGAACCTCTTCCTGCGCCGCGGCCGCCCCGAGGACGTGGTGATGCTGGACTTCGGCCTGGCGCGGCGCACCCTGCCCTCGCAGGCGCTCACCGGCAGCCACGTGGTGCTGGGCACTCCGGGGTACATGGCGCCCGAGCAGGCCTCGGGCCAGGGCGAGGTGCTGCCCAGCGCGGACATCTTCTCGCTGGGGTGCGTGCTCTACGAGTGCCTCACCGCCCAGCCGCCCTTCAGCGCTCCGCACTTCGCCGCGGTGCTGGCGAAGATCCTGTTCGCCCCGCCCACCCCGCTGCGCACGCTGCGCGCCGAGCTGCCCGACTCGCTCCAGGCGCTGGTGGACCGGATGCTGGCCAAGGATCCGCACCAGCGCGTGCCGGACGCCAGCCACCTGCTGTCGCTGCTGCCCTTCCCGGACTCGATGCCGGACCTGGAGGGGCTGAGCCCCACGCGCGTGGTGCGCCGCGACAGCCCCATGCACGCCTCGCAGCAGCTGGTCTCCATCCTGCTGGCCGCGCCGCCCGCCCGGGTGGAGCTGACGCCCGAGGTGCTGGAGCCCCGGCGGGCCATGCGCGACTCGCTGCGCGCGTGGCTCAGCGCCCACCGTGCCCAGGTGGAGCTGATGGCGGACGGCTCGCTGGTGGCCACGCTGCTGGCGGGCCGGGGCACCGCCACGGATCAGGCGGCGCTGGCGGCCCGCTGCGCCCTCTCGGTGAAGGAGCGCTGGCCCGAGCTGGCCGTGGCGCTCGTCACCGGCCGCGGCGTGCTCAACGAGCACCTGCCGGTGGGCGAGGCGATGGACCGGGCCGGGCAGCTGCTGCGCCACTCCAGCCAGCAGGCGGGCTCGCCGCACGTGGTGCTGGACGAGGTGACGGCGGGGCTTCTGGGCGCGGGCTTCCAGCTGGACCGGGCCACCACGGACACCTTCCTGCTGCACGGCGAGCACCTGAGCGCGGACGCCTCGCGCCCGCTGCTGGGCCGCCCCACCGCGTGCGTGGGCCGCGAGCAGGAGCTGGCCCTGCTGGAGCTGGCCTTCTCCTCGTGCGTGGAGGACTCCACCTCGCAGGCCCTGCTGGTGGTGTCCGCTGCGGGCATGGGCAAGTCCCGCCTGCGCCATGAGTTCCTTCGCCGCGTGGCCCGACGGGGCCTGCCGGTCAGGGTGCTCCAGGGCCGCGCCGAGCCGATGAACGTGTGCTGCGCGGTGGGCATGCTGGGCCAGGCGCTGCAGCGGCTGTGCGAGGTGAACGAGGGCGAGGCCCCCGAGGAGCGCCGGCGCCGGCTGTGGCAACGGCTGAGCGCGCACCTGCCCGAGCGCGAGGCCCCCGAGGTGGTGGCGCTGCTGGGCGAGCTGTGCTGCGCGGACTTCCCGGACGCGGAGCTCCCCCGGCTGCGCGAGGCCCGGAGCGATCCCGCGCTGAAGAGCCTCTACATCGGCCAGGCGCTGGTGACGTGGCTGCGCGCCGAGAGCCAGCAGGGGCCGGTGCTGCTGGTGCTGGAGGATCTGCACTGGGGTGATGCGCTCACGGTGCAGTGGGTGGATCGGGTGCTGCGTGAGCTGCCGAACAGCCCGGTGCTGGTGCTGGCGCTGGCCCGGCCCGAGGTGAAGGATCTGTTCCCCAGCCTGTGGGCGCAGCGGCTGCAAGAGGTGTCCCTGCGCGGGCTGACGCGCAAGGCGGGCGCGCAGCTGATCCGCGAGGTGCTGGGGCCCGGCGTGTCCGAGCCGCTGCTGGAGCGGCTGCTGGAGCAGTCCGCGGGCAACGCGCTGTACCTGGAGGAACTCATCCGCATGGCGGCCGAGGGCCGGGCGGAGGCGCCTCCGGGCACGGTGCTGGCCATGCTGCAGGCACGCATTCTGCGGCTGGAGCCCGAGGCTCGGCTGGCGCTGCTGTCCGGCAGCTTCCTGGGGCGCACCTTCTGGACGGGGGTGGTGCGGGCCCTGCGCGGCCCCGAGGAGACGCCGGGCGCGCTGGAGCTGGCGCTGGAGAAGCTGGTGGAGCTGGAGTTCCTCGAGCACCCCTCGGACAACGCGCTGCCCGGGCAGCAGGCCTACCGCTTCCGCCACGCGCTGATGCGGGACGCGGCGTACGCGCTGGTGCCCGAGAGCCACAAGGCCGGGGGCCACCGGATCGCCGGCGAGTGGCTGGAGCACGTGGGCGAGGCGGACAAGCGCGTGCTGGCCGAGCACGCCTGGCTGGGCGGACAGCCCGAGCGCGCGCTGGAGCTTCACGTGCGGGCGGCCGAGCAGCAGATCGAGCGCGGAGATGTGCCCAGCGCGCTGCGGTGCGTGGAGACGGCGCTGGGGCGGGAGCCGCAGGGCGAGGTGCGCTCGCGGCTGCGCGCGCTGCGGGCCACGCTGGCCTTCTGGATGAACGATCAGAAGACGCTGATCGAGGTGGGCACCGCGGTGCTGCCCGAGCTGACGCCTGGCAGCGCGCTGTGGAGCAACCTGCTGTGCACCCTGATCATCAGCGCCGCTACCCAGGGCCGCCCCGCCGAGGCCCTGGCGAGGGTGCACACGCTGAGGGACGCCGAGCCCCAACCCGAGCCGGAGAACCTCCGGGCCTACTGTGAGGCGCTCTGCTACGTGAGCACCGTCTTCGTCCGGGGGGGCCTGCGGTCCGAGGCGACCGGCTGCCTCGAGCGGGCCCGGGCGCTGAAGGGCGAGGATCCCGCGCTGCGCGGCTACCTGGAATATGCCTGGGGGTTCTTCCGCCTGCACCTGGAGCCCCGGCCGTGGCAGGCCTGGAGCCACTTCCAGCGCGCCGCTCAGGCCTTCCAGGAGGTGGGCAAGATGCACCCCCTGAGCAAGGTGCGCACCGTGTGGGCCCTGACGGCGGCCCTGCTGGGGGATCTGCCCTCGGCGGTGGCCATGTCCCAGGAGAGCCTGGCCCTGGCGCTGCGGCTCGAGCAGCCGATGACGCTGCTGCACACCCAGAGCTTCCGCGCCCTGGTGCTCGCGCACAGCGCCGAGCCGGCCCACCGCGACCAGGTGCGCGCCCTGGCGCACGCCACGCTCGCCTCCCATGACAACCACCCCATCTACACGGGCATGGTGCACATGGCGCTGGCGATGGTGGCGCTCGCGCAGGGCCAGCCGGCCGAGGCCGAGCCTCACGCGCGCAAGGCCTACGAGCTGCTGCCCCCGCTCCCGGCGGGCGCCGCCTCGCTGCTGAGCACCGCGCTCCGGGCCCAGGGGCGCGTGGCCGAGGCGCGAGCCCTGGCCGAGCAGGCCGTGCGGACACAGGAGGCCATGGAGGCCCAGGGCCTCACCTCCGTGAGCGCGTACCTGGCCCTGGCCGAGGCCTGCTTCGCCACGCAGGACCAGGTCTCGGGCCAGCAGTCGCTGCGCAAGGCCGTGGACCTGCTGAGGGCCTGTGCCGAGGATCTACCGGAGCCGGCGCTGCGCGAGCGGCTCTACCAGGTGCCCGAGTACGCCCGCATTACCCAGCTGGCACGGCAGCACCTGGCCTAACGCGAACACAGGGGAAGACATGGGGGATGACCAAGGCCAAGCGGAGCTGGAGGACCTGCGTCAGCTGGTCGCGGGCGCGAATGATCAGCTGTGGGCCGTGGACCTGCGCACGGGCCACGTCCGCATCGGCCGCTTCTTCACGGAGCTGCTCGGCTATGCCGAGGGTGAGCTGGAGCCCACCCTCGCCGCCTGGCGGAGCCTGTGTCACCCGGACGATCTGGCCACGCTGGATCGGCTCGCGCGCGAGAATGCCGAGGGGCGCACCACTTACGCCGAGTTCGACTACCGGGCGCGGCGCAAGGATGGGACATGGATCCGGCTGCTGAGCCGCTCCACGGTGGTGGCGCGCGACGAGCGAGGCGCCCCTGTGCGCGTGGTGGGCACCATCGCGGACCTCACCGCCCTGAAGCGCAGCGAAGAGCGCATGAGCGCCCTGCTGCGCGCCATTCCCGATCTCATCCTCCGCGTGCGCGGCGATGGCACCTGTCTGGACTTCAGCAGCGACTCGGCCAGGTGGGACCTGGGCCCCACCGAGCAGCTCATCGGCCGCCACCTGCGCGAGCTACCGCTGCCCGGCACCGTCGCGGACACGCTGCTGCCGCGCCTGGGCCGCGCTCTGCGAGAGGGCACCGTCGACACCTTCGAGTACGAGACGGAGCAGCCCCAGGGTTGGCGCAGCTACGAGGCGCGCATCGTCCGCAGCGGGCCGGACGAGGCGGTGATCATCATCCGCGACGTCACCGAGCACAGGCTGGTGGAGCAGCATCGGGCTCACGTGGCGCGCAGCGAGCAGCTGGCCTCGCTGGGGCAGCTCGTCGCGGGCATCGCCCATGAGATCAACAGCCCCGTGGGCTACGTGGCCAGCAACCTGCGCACGCTGGGCCACTACCTGTCCACCCTCACCCCGCTGGTGGAAGCGCTGCGCGAGGTGCTGGAGACGCCGGGCGCGGGGCGCCAGGGCTCCCAGGGCGATCCGCTCGCCCGGGTGCGCGAGCTGTGGGGACGCGTGGACCTGGAGAGCCTCTCGGAGCTGCCAGCCATCCTCGAGGAGTCCCAGACGGGGCTCCAGCGCATCAAGGAGATCATCCAGAGCCTGCGCACGTTCGCACGCGATGACGCGCAGCCTCAGCGCGTGGACCTCAACGCGGAGCTGGAGTCCTCGCTCCGTATCGTCTCGTTCGAGCTCAAGTACAAGTGCGAGGTGACGCGCGACCTCGCCCCGCTGCCCCCCATCACCGGCCACCCCAGTCAGCTGGATCAGGTGTTCATCAACCTGCTCGTCAACGCCGCCCAGGCCATCGAGACGCGAGGCACCATTCACATCCGCACGCGACTGGAGGCCAACGAGGTGCGGGTGGACATCTCGGACACGGGCAAGGGCATGACGGCGGAGACGCGCGCCCGGCTCTTCCAGCCATTCTTCACCACCAAGCCCCGGGGACAGGGCACGGGGCTGGGGTTGTCCATCAGCCAGGACATCATCTCCCGCCACGGGGGCCGCATCGAAGTGCAGAGCGAGCCCGGCCGGGGCACCACCTTCTCCATCTTCCTGCCCGTCACCGCCAGCTGAGCCGCGGCGCGGGCCCGATGGCAACTTACCCGGCGCGAATGACGGTCACACCGATCGTCTGTGGACCGCGTCGCAGCTGGCACGCCACCGTCGCGCCAGGCGTTCCCTGCTCGAAGGGCTCGAGGTCCGCCAGCGACAGGAACGAGACCTGCTCACACCCAAGCATGATGTCCCCGGGGCGGATGCCAGCCCGTTGCGCTGGGCCCTCCGGCAGCACCCAGCTCACCTGAACTCCCGCGGGCGCCCAGACGAAACGCGCGCCCAGGCCGCCGGGCCGCTCGCCCTCTCTGAGCGGCACGTCCCCGAGCTCCAGCTGCTGCCCTGCCTTCACCTCGATCTCCCGCTCGACCCGCTGCCGAAGCCCCGAGCCGATTCGCAGGCGGTGCTTGCCCGGAGCCACGTTCCCCCATGCGGCGATGCCGTCAACGGTGTCATGGAACTCAGCGCTGTCATCCACCTGCACCCAACCCTGCAGCGCGGCGCCCGACGTGGCATCCACCAGCCGCAGCCGGATCGACGCTCCCGACTGGAGATCCAGCTGCACCCGCGTGCGCTGCCCTGGCACCGCTTCGAGCTGCTTCTCACCCGAGCTTCCGTCCGCCGACACGGCCTTGAGCGTCCACTTCCCTGCTGGCACTTCCTCCACGACGAAGCGATCGCCGAAGAACTCGAGCTTCTCCTCCCCCATCCATTCGTTGATCGGAATGTGCAGGGTGAAGCGTGTGACGGGCGCGCCTGAAGCCGAGCGGACCTGGCCCTCGATTGACGCGGCGGCAGCCAGGGGCACCACGATGGACGCGGCCTTGACGCCTGTCTCCACCATGCCGCTGCGCAGCCCCTGGTAGGCCACGGCCGTGAAACGCTCACCGGGAGGCGGCGAGAACTTCGGGTTGTAGGTTCCCCCTCCCTCGTCATCGAGGTAGAGGCCAAAGAAGATCTGACGCTTCGGACCGCCCCGGAACACCACCCGCGCTTTCGGGCTGGGAGTTCCATCCGGCTCGATCACCCGCACCGGAATGCCCTCGGTCAGCTCCTCGAGTGTGAGCACCACCTGCGCCGGGCCCGGTGGCTTGAGCGTGACTTGAGTCGGCGGGCTCTCACGCTTGCCGTCGAACGCCGCCACCTTCCAGTCGCCGGCAGGCAACGAGAGCTCGAAGGTGCCGTCCTCCGCCGACATCGAGCCCGCCGCCAACCCCGAGGTGAACGCGGAGATCTCCACGCGCTTGCTCACCGGCTTACCGCTGGCGTCCACCACCTGCCCCGTCAGCTTCACGCCCTCGCCGGGCACGGTGAAGTCGGCGCGTGCCACCCCGCCTCCTGGCACCTTCACCCGCTGGGAGGGCCCGGAGTCGAACCCCGGCGGCTTCACCTCGACCACTCCCTCCCCCGGAGGCACCTCCTCGAGCACATAGCCGCCATCCGCGCCCGTGAGCGCCGCCGCCACCGCCTCCGAGGGGAAGCCTGGACGCGAGCCGAACGTCACCTTCACGCCCTCCACGGGCTCTCCGCCCGCTCGCCGCACCGTGCCGGAGATGGTACCCAGCGCCTCGAGCTCGAAGTCCCGCTCGGAGCGCCGTCCATTGACGAGCACCAGCCCCCGCTGGCTCCGCCTGGCGTGTCCGGGGGCCCGCACCGTCACATCGTGGATGCCGCACGGCGCCTCGGCCCTGTAGCTGCCCGCCTCATCGGCCACCGCGTGGCCCGAGACTCCCACGGCGTCTCGGGGGGCCAGATCAATGACAGCCCCGGGCACCGGCAGCCCGTCGCTCCGGGCGCGCACCGTGCCGCTGAGCTGGCACGCGTCGGAGAGCACCAGCCGCACATCCTTCACCGTGGCCCCCGCCGCGACGGTGACAGGCCTGGGCAACCGGCCCGTGAGCGAGCCCTTTCGGGCTGACAGGTAGAGCACTCCGGGCGTCACCTCGAGAGAGAACGAGCCCGAGGCCCCCGTGGTGGCCTCCTGTGGCACCTCGCCGCCCGCCGCCACGATGCTGGCGTTGGCCTCGCCCTGGCCCTGGGCGTTGAGCACGTAGCCCTCGAGGTAGGCGGCGTTGGGAAGCGCGATCACCAGGGGCTTCACCGCCGGCAGCTCGATCTCCGTGAGCCGCCGGGTGGCTCGGCTGGGCGCGGTGGCGATCAGCTCGTAGCGGCCCGGCTCGAGCTGCTCGAAACGAAACTGGCCCTTCACGTCCGCCTGGGTGGTGTACCGCAGCTCCGCTGGAGCCTGCGCGCGCTGGCGCAGCGTGCCTCCAAGGGTGAGCTGGAGCTCCGCCCCGGCCAGCCCGTTGCCGGACTCTTTCTCGACCACGCGGCCCTCCAGACTCAACGGTGGAGGGAGCTTGAGCGTCACCCGGGTCACCGCCTCGCCCGCGGGCCGGCGTACCGTGAGTGTCGCGGCTCCCGAGCCGCTGGCTGTCGCCCGCACCAGGTAGCTCCCGGGCCGTGTTGGCAGCCGCAGCAGCCCCTGCTCACCGGTCTCACCCCGCCCCGCCAGCCGCCACACCGGCTCACGGGTCGCGGGATCCTCGTCACCTCGGAAGAAGAGGGACACGGAGGCTCGCGTCACAGGTCCAGCCGGGCCCAGGACCGTGAGCTCGAGCACCCCCTCCTGCTCCTGCATCGGCGACTCGACCGCCGGAGTTTGACGCCGCGCAAGGCTCTCGGGTGCCGCCGCCTTCTGCTCAGCGGAGCCCGGCTGGGGAGCCTGGGCCGCCACCATCGCCATCGAAGCGCCAGGAGAAGCCGGTGGCTCGACACGGCGCAGGAACCACCAGGCTCCCAACCCCATCAGGATCAACAGCAACACCGCTGCGATAAGACGGCCCATGTCCGCTCCCAGTCCCTCGTGTCACTCGCCATCGTAGCCGGGAGGCCGGCCACTGCCATCCGAGCCGTCGCCGTAGGAGCCCTCGCCCCCAAACGCGTCGCATTCGAACGCTTCCGCGTCGGCCTCGTACTCGGCGATGGCCTTGTCGCAGTCCTCACGTGTAGCGTTCTCACACGCGCCGCGCACGGCGTTGTACAGCTCGCTCTGCTTCGCGATGGAGCATGGGTCCGCCCCCTCATAGGCCGGGCCACACAGGCCCGACTCGCGCCTGGTGGTCTTCTCGCTCGCGACGATCTTCCCGCCCTTCACCGACAGCCGGCGCGTGACGAACTCCATCTCATAGAAGGTGCCGACCTTGCAGTCGCTCTGCCCATCTCGCGTGGCCAGCACCACCGCCTTGCCATCCTCGGACAGGTCCTCCACGGTGGCGTAGTCCGGCTGCAAGTGCGCCCACGTGTCGAGCGTCTTCCCATCCTTCGTCAGCGTGGCGGTGACGGAATAGCTGGCGGCGACGAACTCCGAGTTGGACTCGATGTTCGCCTCCACCTCGACCTTCAACGTACCGCCCGGAGTGACCAGCTCCTCGGAGCCTTTGATGGCCGCGGGCTCATCGGAAGAGGGCTCGTAGTACCACCCCCGCTTGGGCGTGGTGACGCGCGGACAGGTGAGCTTGGCCACCTCGCCCTCGGCCGGCACGGCGCGCACGTACACCCCTCCATAGAACTGCCGCACGCGGCGCAACAGCGAGTAGCCCTGCGTGGGCGAGCACGCCCCGAGCACCGCGATGTGAAACCCGGGGTTCAGGCCGCGCACCTCGGTGGAGAACAGGCGCGTCAGCGGCACGGACGACTTGAAGCCCTTGTCCGTAAAGTCCTTCACCGCGCGCTCGGCGTCCGCGGGCGCCTTGCCGCCGCCCCAGATGACCAGCGTCACGCGCTTCACCGTGTCGGCCTTCGTCTTCTTCTTCGGAGACTTCGCCTCGGCAAGGGAGCCGCAGAGCACCAGCGCGACCAGGACCGCGAATACACGTGGATTCATGGGCGCCAGAGTATATGGGGAAGCCACATGCGCACCCTGCTCCTCTCCTCCTTTCTGGCCGTGCTGATGACCGCCTCCGTCTCGTTGGCCGCGGATGACCCATTCCTCTGGCTCGAGGAGGTGCAGGGCCAGCGCGCCCTCGAGTGGGTCAACGCCCAGAACGCGCGCACGCTCGCCACGTTGGAGAAGGATCCGCGCTTCGAGTCCTTCCGCACCGACGCGCTGGCGATCCTCACCGCCACGGACCGCATCCCCGAGCCCCAGCTCCGCGCTGGCGGGGTGGACAACTTCTGGCAGGACCGCGCCAACCCGCGCGGGCTGTGGCGCCACACCTCGCTGGAGAGCTACCTGAGCCCCAGCCCCGAGTGGCAGACGGTGCTCGACCTGGACGCGCTCTCCAAGGCCGAGAGCGCCAACTGGTTCTTCAAGGGCGAACACTGCCTGGCGCCCGAGGATCGGCTGTGTCTGGTGCGCCTGTCCAACGGCGGCAAGGACGCGGCCGAGGTGCGCGAGTTCGACGCCATCTCGAAGAGCTTCGTGCAGGGCGGGTTCCGGCTGTCCGAGGGCAAGCAATCCGCCCTGTGGATCGATCAGGACACCCTGCTCGTCGCCCGGGACTGGGGCAATGACGCCCTCACCGAGTCCGGCTACCCGTACATCATCAAGCGCTGGAAGCGCGGCCAGCCGCTGGAGCAGGCGGTGGAGGTGTTTCGTGGGAAGAAGACGGACGTGCGCGCCGGCACCATGGACCTGCGGGACGCCGAGGGCCAGCTCCAGGCGGTGCTCCTGTTCCGGGGGATCACCTTCTTCGAGTCAGAGGTCTCCCTGCTCACCGACAAGGAGCCGGTGCGGCTGCCGCTGCCAGCCCGGGTGAGCATCCGCGCCTTCGTCCAGGGCCAGATCGTCTTCACCATCCAGGAGGACTGGGGGCGCTTCAAGCAGGGAGCGCTGCTCTCCTACGAGCTGGCCTCGCTGCGAGCCAACCCCGAGAAGGCCCAGCCGACGCTGGTGCTGCAGCCCGGGCCCCGCCAGGCCATCGAGAGCGTGGAGGCCACGCGCGGCAAGCTGATCGTCAACGTGTACGAGGACGTGAAGGGAGCCGTTGACGTGTACACGTGGGCCAGGGGGCGCTGGAGCAGCAAGCGCCTGGCCCTGCCGAAGAACGCCTCGCTGGGGATCACCGCGGCCTCCTCGGCCCATGAGCACGTCTTCGTGAAGTCCGAGGGCTTCCTCGAGCCCAGCACGCTGTGGCACGTGGACGCCGCCTCCGCGAAGGTGACGAAGGCCAAGGCTCTGCCGGCCCGCTTCCAGGCATCCACCCACAAGGTGGAGCAGTTCTGGACGAAGTCGAAGGACGGCACGCGGGTGCCCTACTTCGTCGTGCGTCCCAAGGCCGCGCGGCCCGCGGACGCCACTCCGGCCATCGTGTACGGCTACGGCGGCTTCCAGGTGTCCAAGCCGCCCGTCTACATGCCCGAGGTGGGCAAGCTCTGGCTGGAGCACGGAGGCGTCTACGTCATCGCCAACATCCGCGGCGGCGGCGAGTTCGGTCCCCGCTGGCACCAGTCCGTGCTGCGCGAGAACCGGCAGAAGTCGTTCGATGACTTCGCCGCCGTCATCGACGATCTCGTGCGCCGCAAGATCAGCTCACCGCGCCGCATCGGCATCTACGGGCGCTCCAACGGCGGAGTGCTCACCAGCGTGTCGATGACCCAGCGCCCCGAGCTGTTCAACGCGGTCGTTATCGAGAGCCCGCTCATCGACATGATGCGCTACCACAAGCTGCCCGCGGGCGCGTCATGGGTGGGCGAGTACGGCAACCCCGAGGTGCCCGAAGACGCGGCGTTCATCTCGAAGTACTCGGCCTACCAGAACCTCGCGCCGGGCGTGCGCTACCCCAAGCCGTACATCACCACCAACACCAAGGATGACCGGGTGCACCCGGGCCATGCGCGCAAGTTCGCCGCGCGGCTGGAGGCCATGGGGCTGCCCTACCTCTATTACGAGAACACCGACGGCGGTCACTCCAACGACGCGGATCCGGTGATGAACGCGCGTCGGTGGGCGCTGCACTACGTGTACCTGATGCAGCAGCTCAAGGACTGAGCCTCACCGGCTCACTTCGGCCAGAGCGTCACCGCCCTGGCCGTCTCGGAGCTCCAGACGAGCTTCCTGCCCCGGTACATGCGCGCATGGGCCCCCGAGTCCGCCAGCGCCACGAGCAGGAACGGCCCCCGCGTACGCAGGCTCATCGCGTCATTGGGCTGGAACGGGTAGGAGGGCAGCGCCACCAGCTTGCCCTTCTCCACCCGCCGCAGCAGGCCCGTGGCCAGCATGTCCGAGCCGAACGGCGTGCCCCAGATCGCCAGCGTGTACGCGCCGCTGCGGTACTCCGTCCACTCTCCCTCGGGCTGCTCGGGTGACAGCTCGTACAGCGCGTCCAGCAGCGCGTCGTCCTCGATCTCCAGGGCCTCGAACCGCGGATCCAGCACGCGGTTGGACCGCTCTCCCAGCTCCTTGCGGTGCTTGAGCGCCGCCGTGCCCGCCGCCTCCGAGGAGCCCTTCGACTCCAGCCGCAGCCACTTACCGCCCAGGTACGCGAAGGCGTGGGCCAGCAGGGGCCGCCCTCCCGCTCCGGGCGTGAAGGGCACCACCACCCCGTCGATCTCCACCGCCCGGGCGCGCTCCTGAGCGGGGCTGAGCCCCTGAATGGACAGCCCCAGCAGCCGGCCTCCCGCGTCGAAACCGTACTCGATGAGCTCCCCCGCCGGAGGCAACGCCACCTCTTCCACCGCGCCCGTGGACAGCTCCACCAGGAACAGCCGATCCCGGAACTCCTGAGAAGGAAACGGCTCGGGGAACGTGGGCTTGCCCACCACCGGCATGCTCACCGCGCCACGCCAGAACCGCACCGCGCCGCGCTTGCCGTCCTTGCTCAACGCGGTGCTGCCTCCCTGGCAGCCCGCACTCAGCCGCGCCAGCACCTGGCGCGCCGAAGTCTCCGGCTCCAGCCGCACCCACTCGCACTGGCCCTCCACCGGCTCGAGCAGCGACACGGTGCCATCCGTCACCGGAGGCGCCGGCTCAGCCGCCTCCGCCGGGTTCAGCGGTGTGCACAGCCCCAGGGCCACCAGGAAAAAACCGAGCGTTTTCACGAAACCCCCATTGTTCCACACGCCCTCGGCCGGGCGCGGTAATGCCCCCGCCCCTCTGCACAACCCCCTGAAAACACAAGTTTTCTGCACACGAAGCAACTTTAACCCCACATGTCAGATAATTAGTCACAGCACACCACAGAAACCTCTGGGAGCCAGGAACATGATTCGCAATGCCGCCATGCTGCTGATCCTCACGGTGGTGCTCGTGTCGGGCTCGGCCTGGGCAGGCCCCATGTCCCTGGCGCTGGGCGAGACGAAGTTCCTGGTCTTCATGGCCCGCTCCGCCAAGGTGGAGCTGACGGACGCGTCGGTGGTGGCGGTGAAGACTTCGCGCAGCGGCGTGGAGCTGCGCGCGCTGCGCGCGGGCGTGAGCCAGGTGACGCTGCGGCTGAACGGCGGCGAGACGTACGAGTTCGCCGTGCACGTCACCCCCAGCGGCGCGCACCTGTACTCCACCAACCGCGCGGAGCCGGAGCACTCGGACTTCAGCATCACCCCCGCGCCTGTCCGGGCCCCGAAGCAGGCGCCCAAGGCCGCGCCCACCGCCCAGAAGAAGGCCAAGCCGGTGCCTCCCCAGGCTTGAGCTGGACCGTGAGGACGGGCTAGCAGTGCCCCCTCCATGTCCCTGCTCAACATGCTGCTGAAGTTCGCCCTGGGCCTGCTGATGATGGCCGCGGGCCTCAACCACTTCCGCAACCCCTCCTTCTATCTGCGCATGATGCCGGACTACCTGCCCTCGCCTGAGGCGCTGGTGGTGCTCAGCGGCCTGGCGGAGATGTTGGTGGGCGCGCTGCTCCTGGTGCCCCGCTTCTCGCGCCTGGCGGCATGGGCCCTGATCGCCCTGCTGCTCGCCGTGTTCCCCGCCAACGTGAACATGGCCCTGCACCCGGAGCAGTTCCCCGAGTTCTCTTCCACGGGCCTCTGGGTGCGGCTGCCGATTCAGGGCCTGCTCATCCTCTGGGCGTGGTGGTACACCCGCCCGGAAGCCCCCGCCGCCCCACTGCCTCGGGCCGGGTAACGGACTTTCGCAATGCTCTCAGCGACCGCTCGTAAGGCTGCTCGGGAATGACGGGGTAGAATCCGTGTTCCCTCCGCCTTACCGGCGGATGTCTGGAGGTCTGCACGTGAAGATGATGAAACTCGGGTGGTGCATCGCGGCTGGATTCTTCCTGGGCTGCGCGACAGCGTCGCCCCCTCCCGCCACGACGTCCCAGAGCGTCCAGCGCACCTCCAGCGCTCCGGTGGCCACCGCCAAGAAGAAGAACAAGAAGGAAGGCCTGATCTGCGAGAGCTACAAGGTCACCGGCAGCCACATCCGCAAGGAGATCTGCCGCACCCCCGAGCAGGCGAAGCGCGAGCGCGAGCAGGCCGAGAAGCTGGTGCGTGACGCCGACCGGGCCCGCCCCTCCGAAGGCACCTAGCCACACGTTCTCCGGGACGGGGGCGTGGCCCGCGCCTGTCCCGGCTCTTCACCCTCAGTCCGTAGGAAAACCCCCGTATGAACACTCGTCCCCTCCTGGCCCTGCTGTGCGTGGTGGCCTCGGCTTGCGCCACCACTGGCCCGGCCTCTTCCGGCACCTCTGCCTCGGGCACCCCCGAGGATGCCCGCTTCGACGCCTTTTTGAAGGAGGACTGGGAGGACACCCTGCGCGAGTACCCCTTCCTGGCCACCTTCGTGGGGGACCCGCGCTACAACCACCTGATGGGCGACAGCTCGCTCGAGGCCATCGCGCGCCGCAAGCAGGAGGCCCGCGAGCGGCTCGAGAAGCTGAAGCAGATCGATCGCTCGCGCCTGTCCGCGGCCCACCAGCTCAACTACGATCTGTTCCTCGTCGATCTGGAGAGCAGCATCGAGGGCCAGCGCTTCCCGGAGGAGTACATCCAACTGACCCAGCTGGGCGGCGTGCACGACATGATGGCGCAGATGGCCCAGCACGTGCCCAAGCGCACCGCGAAGGACTACGAGGACTTCATCCAGCGGCTCAACGCGGTGCCCCGGGTGGTGGACGAGTCCATCGTGCTGATGCGCAAGGGCCTGGAGGCCGGGGTGACGCCGCCCCGGGTGACGCTGCGTGACGTGGCGGGGCTCATCCGCAACCAGCTGGTGGACGCGCCCGAGAAGAGCCCCATCTTCAGTGCGGCCTTCGAGACGGTGCCCCCTTCGCTCAAGCAGGACGAGGCGCGGCTGCGCGGGGCGATGGCGGCGGCGATCCGGGACAACGTGCTGCCCTCGTTCCGCAAGCTGCTCACCTTCTTCGAGTCCGAGTACCTGCCGCGCACCCGGGAGACCATTGGCATGTCCGCGCTGCCGGACGGCCAGGCCTGGTACACGTTCCGGGTGAAGGAGATGACGACCACGGACCTGACGCCGGACGCCATCCACCAGATTGGCCTGGCGGAGGTCAAGCGCATCCGCGCCGAGATGGAGCAGGTGCGGCAGGAGGCGAAGTTCGAGGGCACGCTGGCGCAGTTCACCCAGTACCTGCTCAAGGATGCGCGCTTCACCTTCAAGTCGCGCGAGGAGCTGCTGCGCACCTACCGCGACGTGGCCAAGCGCGTGGACCCGGAGCTGCCCAAGCTGTTCCGCACCTTGCCGCGCATGACGTACGGGATTCTGCCGGTGCCCGAGTACTCGGAGAAGACGGTGCCGGCGGGCTACTACATGCCGGGCTCCACCGAGGCGGGCCGGGCGGGCGTGTTCTTCGTGAACACGTATGATCTGCCCTCGCGGTCCAACTGGTCGGTGGACGCGCTGGTGCTGCACGAGGCGGCGCCGGGCCACCACTTCCAGATCTCCATCGCGCAGGAGCAGGGCAAGGTGCCCGAGTTCCGCCGCTTCAGCCACTACGGCGCCTACGTGGAGGGCTGGGGCCTGTACGCCGAGTCGCTCGGCTACGAGCTGGGCGTCTACAAGGATCCGTACTCGAAGTTCGGCCGGCTGGCCTCGGAGATGCTGCGCGCGGTGCGGCTGGTGGTGGACACGGGCCTGCACTCCAAGGGGTGGACGCGCGACCAGGCGCTTGCCTACTTCCGGGAGAATTCGGGCGAGTCCGAGACGGACATCGTCATCGAGGTGGACCGCTACATCGTCAACCCGGGTCAGGCGCTGACGTACAAGCTGGGCGAGCTGAAGATCCACGAGCTGCGCGCCTACGCGGCGCGCGAGCTGGGGGCGCGCTTCGATGTGCGCACCTTCCACGACGAGGTGCTCGGCTCGGGCCCGCTGCCGCTATCGGTGCTGGAGAAGCGCCTCAAGGAGTGGGTGGCGTTGACGAAGGCGGCCCCCGACGCCACTCCGGCCTCCGCCTCGCGCTAAAGAGGCCCCCCCGAGGTCCCCTTTCAGGTACCCGGCCGTCCGCCGGGTGCCACTGAGGCCGGCTTTCTGGGAAGCTCCTGTCCGGGGCGCCACCGCCCCTGGAGGTTTCACCATGTCGGATCAGAGCGCGATGGAGAGAATCGTCGTCCGCACCTCGGAGATCGAGTGGAGGCCGCTGGGCCCCGGCACCTCGGTCAAGATTCTGCGCGTGAGCGCCGAGAGCGGCATGTGGAGCATGCTGCTGAAGATGGACAAGGGCGCCGTGTTCGCGCCGCACAAGCACCTGGGCCCGGCCGAGTACTACATGCTCGAGGGCGCGGTGGACGTGGGCAAGGGCGTCATCGAGCGCGCGGGCGACTATGGCTACGAGCCCATGGGCACGGTGCACCCGGCCACCATCGCGCTGGAGGACTCGGTGATGACGTTCACCTCCTACGGCCCCATCGCGTTCCTGGACCAGCAGGGCCAGCTGCTCCAGGTGCTGGGCGGCGACTACCTGCTGCAGGAGCCCTCGCTCAACCCGGCGCTGAGCCACAAGAAGGTCGCCTGAGCGCCCACCGCACGCTCAGACGATGACCGACATCATCGAGTGGCCCTCTCGCGCCGCGTTGGCGTAGAGGTCCACGACGCTGCGAAGCAGCTCCTCCAGCTCGGCCAGCTCGCTGGCCTGGTTGCCCTGGCCATAGCGCCCGTGCACCTCTTGGCCCTTGAGGCTGGGGTAGCGGCTGGAGACGAGCTCCGCGGGCAGATGGGCCAGCGCGGTGGAGATCTGCCGTACCCGCGCCGGAGCCAGCACCCGGGGGGGCCCATAGGCGCCCTGGGCCTTCATCTTCTGCCCCTTGCGGGCGAGGATGGCGTCGGCCATCAGCGGCTCCTTGCCGCCTTCCGACAGGATGCGATCGAGCGCATCCCAGGCGTTGCCCAGATCGAGCAGGCCGGGGATGTCCGACTCGTGGCGGGAGTCCAGGAGCTCCGACAGAATCTCGGGCTCCTCCTGGAGCATGGCGAGCCT
The DNA here is from genome assembly GCA_035296065.1 of Myxococcaceae bacterium. Lineage (GTDB taxonomy): Bacteria > Myxococcota > Myxococcia > Myxococcales > Myxococcaceae > DATHBR01. The sequence goes on from DATHBR010000071.1 coordinate 31,215, forward strand.
CTTCGGCGAGAGGGTGCAGAGAATAGCGCTCATTCCCATGCCCCCGACGCTAGCACGCCACGTCGGGAGGGCACGTTTGGTGACGCGCTCAGCGCCGCCCGCGGCGGCCCGCCTCGGCGTTGAAGGTGTCGCACGCCTCCAGGGTGCCCTGCTCCAGCCCGCGCTTGAACCACTGCACGCGCTGCGCGGCCGAGCCGTGGGTGAAGGACTCGGGGACGACGCGGCCCCGGGCGCGCCGCTGCAGGGTGTCGTCGCCAATGGCGGTGGCGGCGGCCAGGCCCTCTTCGATGTCACCGGCCTCGAGCAGCTGGCGCTCCTTGCCGGCGTGGTGGGCCCAGATGCCGGCGAAGCAGTCCGCCTGCAGCTCCTGGAGCACGGACAGGGCGTTGGCATCCACCTGGGACATGCGGCTGCGCATGGCGTGGACCTGCTCGGAGATGCCCAGCAGGTTCTGCACGTGGTGCCCCACCTCGTGCGCGATGACGTAGGCCTGGGCGAAGTCCCCGGGCGCGCCGAAGCGGCGGCCCAGCTCATCGAAGAACGTCAGGTCCAGGTACACGCGCTGATCCAGGGGGCAATAGAAGGGGCCCACGGCGCTCTCCTGGAAGCCGCAGGCGGACTCCACGGCGTCGGAGAAGAGCACCAGGCGCGGCTCCTGGTAGCGCAGGCCCTCGGCCTTGAGCAGGCGCGGCCAGGTGACCTCGGTGTCCGCGAGGACGACGGAGACGAACTCCTTGAACTGCTCCTGGGCGGGATCCACCGGGCCGCCGGAGCCGCCAGTGCCGTCATCCGCTAAGTAGCCGCCCGTGCCGCCGGAGGGGGGCACATAGTCCGAGGGGTTGCCTCCAAAGAGCAGCACCAGCACCAGCGTCACCAGGCCGGCGGCGCCTCCACCCACGGCCAGCGGGCGCCCGGCGCGCATGCCCCGGCGATCCTCGATGTTGGCGCTGCGGCGCCCCCCTTGCCACCTCATCGTGCCCCCTCCTGAAGAACCCCTGGGCCCAAGGTAGGCAGCACGCCCTGCCCTATCGACCGTCTCAACCGGTGAGAGAATGGGCTCGGGCGGATGAAGAGCAGGCAGGGAGCCAAGGGCTCTGGCCCTCTCCGACAGGGCCGTGCGGGTGGGCTTGCGGACCACGGAAATTCCGACCTGACACGTCAGAATGCCCGGCCATAATCGCTTTCGTTCCCGCCGCTGTTCTCCCCTGCCAGGAACCCCCGCCATGACCCCTGAACAGACCGTCCCGCCGATGCTGCAGCGCCTGCGCCAGAGCCACCCGGATGCGCGCTATGAGCTCAACTGGACGACGCCCTTCGAGCTGCTCGTCGCCACGATCCTGGCGGCGCAGTGCACCGATGAGCGCGTCAACCGGGTGACCGCCACCCTGTTCCAGAAGTACCCGGGCCCGCGGGCCTTCGTGTCGGCGGACCCCGCCGAGCTCGAGGAGGACCTGAGGCCCACGGGCTTCTACAAGCAGAAAGCGAAGTCAGTGCAGACGATGAGCCGCGAGCTGCTGGCGCAGTTCGGCGGCGAGGTGCCCCGCTCCATCGACGAGTTGGTGAAGCTGCCGGGGGTGGCGCGCAAGACGGCGAACGTGGTGCTCAACACGGCGTTCAACATCCCCTCGGGCATCATCGTGGACACGCACGTGGCACGGGTGAGCCAGCGCATGGGCCTGTCCAGCAGCGACAAGCCCGAGCAGATCGAGCGGGACCTGATGCGCATTGTCCCCGAGGACCAGTGGACCTTCTTCGGGCCGGCCACGGTGCTGCATGGCCGCTACACCTGCACGGCCAAGAAGCCCAAGTGCGCCGAGTGCCCGATGAACGAGCTGTGCCCGAAAATCGGGGCATAGCCGCCGCGGGCTGGGCCTCTCCGGAGAGCCAAGGATGCGGGTCCGATTGCCGCGCCTTCATCTTGAGAAGCCCAGAAACCCTTAAAGTCGGCTCACGTGGAGACCGATCTGCGGGCGAGCCTTGGAGCCAAAGAAGCGCTAGACGAAGTTCTGATCTCGCTGACGGGTGCCAGCATGAGCCGGAACGCTCTTGAGGCCACGAACGAGCGCTACAGCAGAACCCAATTGAGCTGATGGCAGCCGTGTTCTCGCGCCAGACTGGCGGCGACAAGCGGTTGGGCCTCAGCTCAACTGGGTTCCACGGTAGGTACCGCCCGATATGGTGGCTGAAGCGGACATCATCACCGAGCGGGGCGGGACCACCTACAGCGGAACTCAATTGAGTTGATGGTCGCCGTGGCCACGAGCAAGCCCGGCGTCGGCAAGCCGTTGGGCATCAGGGCACCTGGGTTCCACAGTAGCCCCCGCCGCGCTCCTCTCTTACGCTTTCCGCAGTCCCACCGAAGCTGTCCACCGCTGGCCTTTGAGCCTTGGACGTGTATTACAAGGACTTGAAAGGGAGAACCCACCATGCCAATTGGCGAGCGCCACCTGCTTTCCTGGCTACATCTATCCGATCTCCACTTCGGCCACGGCGACACAACCTACGGTTGGGACCAGAAGACCGTGCTGTCGCTCCTGAAGAGCGACGTCGAGAAGGCGCTCAGAGAGTGGCCCGAGCTTCCTCGTCCACAGGCAATCCTGGTAACGGGAGACATCGCTTTCTCTGGGGGAAAGCGTGACAAGACGGAGTACCAAGATGCGGATGCGTTCTTCCGCGAACTCATTGCGCTGCTAGGCTTGAAGCCAGAAGATGTCTACCTAGTCCCCGGAAACCACGATGTGCAACGTGACGTCGCGAAAGATCTGGTCGAGCAGGTGCGCCAAGACCCAGGCGCGCTGAATACGCTCCTCAAGTCCGGTGCTCAGCGTGAAGCCTTGTACACACGGCAGGCCAACTATAAGCGCTTCGCAGATGGCTTCGCAGAGCGTAACTTGGACGCATGGAGCAGCAATGTGGAAGTCCCCAGTTTCGGCAAGATCGAGCTGGTCGGCCTGAACACCGCGCTTGTCAGCAACGACAACCAAGACCGGGGAAACCTCGTGCTGTCCGGGGAGCAGCGCTACCTTCTATCCAACGTTAAGGGGCGTGTGCGCTTGGTCCTAACGCACCACCCATTCGAGGACGGGTGGCTCCGAGACGAAGGGGCTCTCCGGGCGATGGCGCAACAGAGCCTAACTGTGCATCTCTGTGGCCACATGCATGACCCGCGCGTTAACTTGGTATCGCAGGCCGGCGGTCACAACCACGTCCGCGTAGTGGCGGCAGCCGCCCACCGCGATCCCAAGGAGACAGGTGCTAACAAGGACAGCCACGGCTACAACTTCGCATCGCTGATGGTCGATGCGCGGGGCAACCTCCAGCTTAGGACTTGGCCGCGTCGCTGGTTTCCCCATTGGAATTGCTTCCGCGTCGACCACCTAGGAGTGCCCGATCGCCGCTTCTACGACGACAAATCCCTGATGACCGGGCTCGTGGGCTCAGGCTTAGTGATGGATGGGCCAGAAAAGACCCACATTGTCGGCGTGCACTTCTGGGGTTCCCCTCTGATACGTTGGGGTGAACTCCTGCACAACAAGCGTAACCTCGAAATCTTCGGTATCGCCGCTCGCGAGCTCTTCGACCAGCCTAACAGTACGGAGGTTAAGGCTCTTCTGAATAGGGGGGGCAAGGTTCATGTGGTACTGGCCGATCCTCGCATCAAAGCGAACATGACCCGCTATGACGAGGACTTCGGAAAACCGTTGGGTGACCGATCACGCAAGGTGGTGGAGGCTCTCAAACTGCTCATGGAACTTCGCTCGCAGCTCGATGAGCCTTCCCGACTCTCCGTGGGCCTTACACGCCACAGTTTCAAATACAGCGCCTACCGTATTGATGGCGACGTGCTCTTTGTTCCTTATCGGATGAGCCCAGGGAAGAATGCCGTAGATACGCCCGCGCTGATTTTCGATGCCCGGAGCAGCGTCGTGACGCGATGCCTAGGGCCCGACTTAGATGAACTGCTCGCTGGGGCCACTGCTCTCACGGAAACGGTCTACAAAGAGGCCCTGGGGTCGGCCTTATGAAACAACTTGCACTGCGACAACTTTACTATCACCATGATTACGATGGAGTTGTTGCTGCGGCCATGGTCCAAGCCATCGTTCCGAGCGAACTGGAACTGCATCCAGTCCAGTACAAGCCGAATTTGAACTGGGTGGAGCAGTCTCTAGGGCCTAGTGCAGGAATTGTTGATTTTCTCTATCACCCAGCGGCTGCATTCTGGGTCGACCATCACGCGACCACTTTCTCCACCGAGTCCCTCCGACAATCCTTCCGCCCAGACCACTTCCACGTCTTTGCCCCGGAGGCGGCCTCGTGTCCGGGCATCATCGTGAGGTTGCCCTGGTTTGGAGGTGGAGCGCACTGGGACGACTACGTCCACTGGGCAGATGTGATTGACAGTGCGAACTACGCGTCACCGGCTCAGGCCAACGACCTAGCTAATCCTCACATTCTGTTGTCGAACATCATCGCCGAAATCAAGGAACCCGACTTGCTGGCGGCACTCGTGGGCGCGATGGCTCGTGAACCAGCCAGCCAAGTGCTTGAATTGAATCTGCTTCAGACTACCCGAACGCGGGTGCTGCAAGACGACTTGAGGATTCGTGGGCACCTGTCGCAGCGGCTTCAACTGCGGGGCCAAGTCGCCATCCTTGACCAATCCGATCTGCTGATTCCCTATCGGCGCTATCTAGCCTACGAATGCTACCCGGGCATCCGGTACGGAATCGGCCTATACCGCAGCGAAGACACAACCATCGTTAGCGTTGGGGAAAATCCGTGGAACGAGCCTGGCCCAGTCCATCTCGGACACCTGTGCCGGGAGTTCGGCGGGGGCGGTCGGCGCGCCACCGCTGGCGTGCCGATGCCCGCAGATGGAAATAGCAAGGCGCTGGCCACGCGCCTCGCGGACAGGTTGAACGAGGCACTGCAATCCTCAAAACCATAAGACGGCACGAGGCCCTGCTAAGAGTTTGCCGCCTCCCCGAGGTGCGTCAGAGCATCTCCCCTGCACCGCAGGTGTCTGCTTGGGAATCAGCGATGCGGTCAATTTTGCCATGCCCAACAGAGCCTCCTAATCCATTGGGCATGTGATGCCGCGTAACAGTCCCAATGTCTTCTCTACGTGTCCGCCATCAAGTTGCCCGTGACGGCCAATAAACGAGCCGGCTTCAGCGATACTGGGGCCATTGTCCTATCAGCCAGATTCTCTGCGGCCATGACGGCATCGTGCCCGCGAAGAGATTCGTATCAGTTCAAGGGAACGCCCAGTTCAGTCTTCGCTCTCGTCCTCGTCCTCGTCCTCATCTTCTAGTTCGTCCTCCTGTTCAAGTTGCTGAGCTCGGTCCCGAAGACGTTTTGCCTCAGCGGCGTACCTCTTCCGGCCTAGGACGTAGCCAAGGTACTCGTTGACGGAGATGTCACTTGGGCGGGCGTCACTGGCAAGCAATGCTCGCTCAAGCCGCCATTCGTTTTCCCCGTGTGGCTGCATTACGAAAATGCCAACCCCGAAACGGCGGCAAGCCTCAAGGAGATGGAGGCCGTATGCATCGAGATAATCGTGAGAGAACGTCACCCCCGTTGCCCACTCAAGAACAAGATATGACTCATGACAAAATCCAGCGTGTGCGGCAGTCTCGAACACATTTGAAAGCCACCATGCGGAATCCCACCTCTTGACCTCATAGGATACCAAGCGAATCACGGCGCCTTTTCCTAAAACGCTTGGCCTAACGGTAACGCGCAGTACGTCAGGGTTCTGCCATGCGCCGCGCCGCTTCAATGCGCCGACATTCAGGATCTCGTCACCTTCCTCGGAGTATGAGGACTGAAGCAGAGAGCAGAGCGGGTCGTATAGTTCACGCTCTGAACTAACACGGCCTTCCCCCCTATAGTTAGCCTCGAATTCTTTCCTGCCATTTCTCGTCAGGCCAAGACCGCGAGCCCCACTGCCCGCATCCTTGGCATAACCTTGCGAAACAAGCGAGGTACGCAATCTGTTGTAAGATGCGACTGAGAGGTTGAGTTCGCGCTGGATGTATTTGTGTGAGACGTTGGCTCCTTGGTCATACAAGAGCTTGAGTGCCCGGAATTCATTCGTCGGCCGTGACATGGACTGTCCTTCCCTGTATTGACATGAGCTCCTCACGTGATTGAATCGATGAATTTCCTGAGAACTGAAGCAGCTCAAAAATTATGGGGCAGTTCTCAGGCGCCAACCCCATCGTCTCCCGATTGCGATGAAGGGTACCAAACGCGAAACACATTCTCCAAGTCGGATTCAATCTGACGCCGAAAAGATGCAGGGAACCTAGTTTCGGCAACCTTAAACGTCCATTGAAGACCTGAGCAGTCAGCCCACAACCGACATTTCTCTTGGCGCGAATGATCTGTCCAGGGATGCGGACCGTGCGGCAGTGCTGCGTGCGTGCAGGTGCTTGTTCCGCAGGTTCGCTGCAGCACGCTTCAGGCGCACCTTGCATGAAGGAAGCACGCTGGCGACCCATGAGGTAGGATGCCGCCTGTGAGCGGAACTGGCCGCCTCACATGGGAGCGCACTCATGGGGACGAAGCGAGCCTTGCAGCAGGTGGATCCACTCTGCCTGCCCGTGGGGCACAGGGTGGGCCCGTGGCGGGTGAAGGCCTGGAGAGGCTGCGGCTCCTACGGCACCCTGTACTGTGTGGAGCACGTGGGCCTCGAGTCCGAAGGCGAGTTCGCCCTCAAGCTGGCCATCTCCCCCGGGGACGAGCGCTTCGCACGCGAGGCCGAATTGCTCTCGCGCATCTCCAGCCCCCACGTGCCCCGTTTCCGCGAGCATGGCGCCTGGGAGCACCCGGCCGGAGCGTTCCCCTATGTCGTGATGGAGTGGGTGGAGGGCGAGACCCTGTACGAGTGGGCCTCCCGGCGCAACCCCACTTCGCGCCAGGTGCTGCGGTTGCTCGCGCAGGTGGCGCAAGCCCTCGAGGCCACCCATGCGACCGGAGGCGTGCACCGGGACGTCAAGGGCGGCAACGTGATGGTGCGCTCGGGAGATGGGCGGGCCTTCCTCACCGACTTCGGAGCCGGGCACTACCGGGGCGCCGCCACGCTCACCTCGAAGATGCTGCCACCGGGCACCCCTAACTACCGCAGCCCCGAGGCGTGGGCCTTCGCCAGCACGTTCTCGGGCCACCCCACCGCGCATTACCGCCCCAGCGCGTGTGATGACCTGTTCGCGCTCGGGGTGATGGCCTACTACCTGGCGACGGACGAATACCCTCCCCTCACTCAGCCCGGAGAGCGCGGCGCGGAGGTGTGGCGCCAGGGAGGCCCCGGAGCGCGGCCCCCGCGCGAGCTCAACCCGAAGGTGAACCCCCAGTTGGAAGCCCTCATTCTTCGCCTCCTGGCCGTGGCGCCCGCGGAGCGCTTCGGGGGCCGGGCACGGGAGGCCGCCCAGGAGTTGGAGCGCGCCGCGCAACGGGAGGGGCCCGACGCGGATGCGTTGCTGTTCCGCTGGAGCGACGAGCACCGCCCCCGCTTTCGTTCTCCTGGAACGGCACGGCTCGCCGCCGAGCGGGACGCCGCCGCCAGGGAGCCCCACGCACTGGGCGAGCTAAAGGCGCGAGTCCGGGCCTGGGCGGACCATGAGCAGGCTCGGCCCTGGGGCCTGTTGCCAGTATGGGGCGCGGCGGCGGCGGTGAGCCTGTTGCTCGCCGGGCTCACCGTCGCGGTGCGGTCCAGCGGCGACGATGCGGCCCAGTCCGCCGCTGCTGCCGAGGCCCGCCACGGAGGCCGCGTGGCACTCGGCGACAGCGCCAGCACCGCTCCCGCCGAGCCACAGGCCGCACCGCGGACCGAAACCAAGAAGCGGGCCGTCACAGTCCCCCTGCCCTCTCAACCGTTTCCTGGCCAGAGCAAGGCTCCGTGCAAGAGGACGGGCGAGGTGGAGATCCATGGCGGGTGCTGGCACGAGTTGGCGCGCGTCAAACCGCCGTGCAAGGAGAAGGGAAAAGAGGAAGCGTTCGAATGGAAGGGGGCCTGTTACGGGCCTACATATCCACCCGGGCGTCCGCCCACCTCGAGCCCACCGTGAGCGCCTGTCCCGGCTGACCGTCCGCGACCGTTCGGCCGCGCGTTCCGACCGCTCACCCTGGTGTCTTCACTTCAGGCGAACCTTGTGCCGCTCTGCCGTCGCGTTGGGCCGTCCCATGAAGGTGTCGAGAAGGCGTTCCTCCACCCCCACCTCTTCCCAAACAGAGGAACGCTCGAGCCCGATGCACTCTTGCGGTTCCGCACTTCGCTCATTGCCGGCGGTATCGAAGATCAAGCAGTCGCGGAAGTTTCCCCGGTCCTGCATGAACTGAACGATGGGTTGAGAAAACTGCTCTTCCAGCTTCCTCCATCCAATGACTTCCCATCCCCTCTCGTCCATATGGCGGACAGCAATCTTGAAGAGGATGGGCTTGGCGGCAATCCGGTCCAGGTCTGAATCCGGAGCGTCAGTCCTGTAATCGTAGTAGGCATCATGCGGCAGTTTCAGCACCCGGCCATAGCCGAACGAGCCGTCTGCGAGGGGAACTCTCAAGAACGACCCAGGCTTGTAGAGGCGCGGCATCTGCTAATACCCCGTGTAAGGGTGAAGTGCGCCGAAGCTCCGAGCGGCGGCTTCGATTCCCGCCGTCTCCAGGCCTTCAACGCAGCGGCAGTTCCCGAAAGAGGATGTCCTGCTCGAAACCCAGCCGCCGCACCGCCTCCACGAAACGTTCGCTGCCCACGATCATCGTCGTGAAGTCGCCTACCCGGAACAGGTCCATTTCCTGGGGGAGTGTCGCTGCCTCCAAGATAGGCTCATCGGGCAAACTCCAGTCTCTACGGCCGCACCTGGCACACGGAGCCGACCTGCCGGCCGGTAGGCAATCTGGGTGCAGTTGGCCACGCGGAAGGAGCTCCAATTGCAGCAACTCCGGCGGGTTCTTCCGCCGGAAGCGCAGTTCAGTGCGATACCCTTTCAGCCCTCGCGCCCCCGCGTCTTGAAGTTGTTCCAAGGCCTCACGCTTCATCAGCAGGTCCCACGAGTAGTACAGGAGCAGAGGACCGAACTCACCTTGGGCTGTACCTACTAACGGACCAAACTTCGTGCCTGGCTGGAGCGGCACACCCGGAGGCACCAGTGGGCGCACCTGTTCTCGCAACCGCTCGAACTCCGTGTAGTCCTTCTCGAGCCTCGCCGAGTACTTGTCCCTCTCGGGTAACTGCGACAGGTCCACGGAAGGATATTTCTCCGAGCCCGCCGACCATGTGGCCACACACACCGGACAATGCACTCCGGGCAGGCCCCACTTATTCGCGGCATTGTACGAGCCCGAGAACCGTGGAACACGAACCTCATCCAACCAGTAGAACTTCACGGGGTCTCACTCAATCCGCGGAAAGGACGTTGGACGGCAGCCTCAGTAACTGCCGACTGTAGGGGACCACCACGCCATACAGGTTAAACTCGTGGATCAGCTCCCCCGCGTGCAGCTCCATCTGCAGCCTCGTCGCGTTCGGATGAGCCTTCTTGAACCGCCGCCAGGCCTCATTCCACGGTCCCCCTTTGGCGCCTCGATGGATGCGCCGGTGGTCCTCTACTTCCAATGCCAGCGTCCACTGATGGATGTCGATGCCAGCCTCGGTGAACCACTCCCTGAGCTCGCTCTCCTGCGGGTAGATATGGTGGCGCTCGTAAGGCTTGCCGCGCGGCGGATCCTGGCTCTCCAGCACCTTCTCCTGCCCCGGCGGTAAGCGAGGCTGTGAGGTGGGGCGCCAGGGGATGAGAAGCACCGGCCGCACCTGCGGGGGCCCTCCCTGCGGACCGCTCCAGGGGGCTCCCACCTCCCGCCTCGTCTGCGGATTGGCCAGTGGCGCGGGATGGGGCGGCCTTGCCCACCGCGTGCGCACCACCTGGCTCACACTCAGGGACTCGACCACCTCCCAGCACCGATATGCCGCGCACTGCTGCCCATCGCACACCGCCAGCAGACTGCCTTCTTGCTGGCACACCTCCTCGAACGAGGCAGCCTCCTGCCCGCATCCTGCCTCCTCTTCCCGCAGGGACGTCTGCGTGGCGGCGCAGGCCGTCAGCACTCCGCACAGCAGCACGCCTATCCACCAACGAGAGATCTGGCTCATGACGCCTCGACCGTAGCAGCACCGGGTATGCCTATCCCACCGGGCGTCCGCCCACCTCGAGCCCACCATAAGCGCCTGTCCCGGCGGACCGTCCGCGACCGTTCGGCCGCGCGTTCCGACCGCTCACCCTGGCGATCCCACGTGCCTTCGCAAGGGGTGGGTAGCTTGCTCCGCGTCAACTTCGAAGGAGGACGTGGATGGAGCCGTGGCCCATGAAGCGCGTGGATCCGATGCAGGTGGCCCCCGTGCTGCCGCCCGCGCGCAAGGGGACACCCGTGCCGCGCACCGCGCTGCTGGTGAATCCCTTCTCCCCCAAGGACGTGAACGCCAGCTTCGGCAAGCACGTGCTCACGCCCACGCTGGCCCTCACCAGCCTCGCCGGAGCCACGCCGCCCCAGTGGCGCGTGCGCTACTGGGACGAGAACCTCCTGCAGGGCGCTCCCCCATGGACGAGTTGCCGCAGGTGGTCGGCATCAGCGTGCACCTCACCTTCGCCCGTCTTCTCCCTCTCCTCCATCTGGGCGCGCCGCCCGCGCCAGGCCAGCGCCGTGCTGCCGTACCTGGCGATGGCCCTGCTCTACAAGCGCAGCAACTTCCTCTGGCGCTTCCTCATCCGCCACCGCCTCACACACAAGGTCTGGAACCCCCTGGTGCACCTCACGCGCCTGCGCCACCTGCGCTACCGCCGGCGCCTGGCGCGCGAGGGCGCACTGCCTGGCCACCTCGTGTCCCCCATCCGTCCCAGCGTGTAGCTTCAGGTGCCCCACCGCCCCTGGCTCGACTTCTCGTGGGTGGTGGGGGCTAATACGAGCCATGCGCTCACGGCACCTTCGGCTCTGCGTCTCGGTTCTCGGCGGGAGTCTGCTCGCCTTGCTGGCCCTGGTGCCCGCTCCTGGAGCGGCCCAGACTCACTCCGCCGAGGATGTCGCGCTCGCGGAGCGTGCCTGTCAGCAAGGCAAGGGCGAGGGGTGTTACGCCCTGGCCGCGATCCTCGTGGCGGGAAGAGGTGTTCCGGAGGATCTGCCGCGCGCCGCCTCCGTGGCCCAGCGCGGGTGCCAGCTCGGCGAAGCTCGCGCCTGCCGGATGCAGCAGCAGCTCGCCAAGATCCAGGACACCCAACAGAAGAAGGACGCTGCCGCGACCGAACTCCAGAAGAACCTCGCCCCGCTCATCGAGGAGTGCGAGCAGGGCAATGTGGTGAGCTGCGTCGCGGCCGGCTTCTATTCCACCTTCGCCGTGGACGAGAAGACCGGGGAGGCCCGCATGAACCAGTACCTGGACAAGGCGTGCGCGCTGGAGCCCGTCCTGGCCTGCAAATTCGCCAAGGAACACCATGGGCAGATCCCACCGGAGCTGCAGCAGAAGATGGACGCCCGCCGCTTCGTCCTGAGGACGTGTGAGAAGGCCTGCGCCGCGAAGGGCGGCCTGCCCGCGTGCAACACCCTCGCGGGCCTCTTCCGGGAGGGCAAGTTCGCGCCCAGGGACGAGGCCCGCGCCTTCGCCGTGGAGTCGAAGGCTTGCGAGGCCGGCTACGTCACCATTTGCGCCAACGTGGGAATTGCCTACACGCGCGGAGAGGTCACCCCGGTCGACATGCCCCGAGCCATTCAGATCCTCACCCAGGCCTGCAAGGGGGGCGGCTCACTGTCCTGTCGCACCCTGGGGCTCATCCATGCCCAGGGAATCGCGGGGACCCGGGACCTGGAGCAGGCCCTCTCGTGGTTCCAGCAGGGATGCCAGCTCAGGGACAAGGGCTCCTGCGCCCAGGAGCAAGAGCTGATCCGCCAGGGCGTCAAGGTTCCCCCGGCTCACGCTGGGGACGGCGGCACGAAGACTCCGAAGCTGGACAGCCTTCGGCTGAAGGACAGCGGTCCCCAGCGCCCAGAGCAAAACTGATCGGCTTCTTCAAGGCACAGGGGGCGCTCGCCTCCCTCGGGCACAGGGAACGGCTCCTGCTTCGGCGGGGGCCGTTCTTTTTTGAGATTGGCGCCGATATGACAGGCTCCGCTCATGCTCCGCCCAGTGCTCTTGAGCCTCACCGTCACCCTGCTGTCCGGCTGCTGTCGCCACGCCACCGTTCCCCCCACTCTCGCCACGGCGCAGGTGCCGCCAGTCGCTCCCGTGGCGCTACAGGCCGAGCTCGAGCGGCTCGTGGCCACCTTCGGGGCCGAGTACGCGGGCGTCGCGGTGCATGACTTGAGCGAGGGCTGGACGGCGAGTGTGAATGGCGAGCGCCCCTTTGCCCAGCAGAGCGTCTTCAAAACCTGGCTCTCCGTCGCGGTGGCGGATGCGGTGGACCGGGGCGAGCTCCGCTGGGAGGACCGGCTGCGTGTAGGGCCGGACGACCTTGTCTTTCCCTATCAGCCCATTGCCAAGGCGGTGGGACCGAGCGGCTCGGAGTTCACCGTGGAGGAGCTGGTGGGCTGGTCGGTGAAGGTCAGCGACAACCCCTCCACCGATGTGCTCATCCGGCGGCTCGGCGGGCCCTCCGCCATCCAGGCCGTGCTCGAGCGCAAGGGCGTGAGTGGCATCCAGATCGCACTGGACGAGCGCGGGCTGCACGCGCTGGCCGATGCGGTGCGGGCGGAGACACGAGAACTGGAGGAAGCGCAGGCTCATGCACGGGTTCGCGCCCGCCTGTCGGCCGACCCGAACGGCGCGACTCCCCTGGCGACGGCGCGGGCGCTGGCCGCGCTGCACCGGGGCGAGCTGCTGTCGGCCGAGCAGACGCGCAAGGTGCTGGAGATCCACGCAGCCACGGAGACGGGCCCCAACCGGCTCAAGGCGGGCGTGCCGCGGGGGTGGCGGCTGGCACACAAGACGGGCACCGGAGGCGAGGCGCGCGGCCTGAGCCTGGGGGCCAATGACGTCGGGTTCATCACCACGCCGGAGGGCAGGACGTGGGCGGTCGCGGTCTTCACTGCTGGGACGAGTCGGCCCCTGGTGGAGCAGGAGCGGCTGATGGCGGACGTGGCGCGGGCGCTGGGAGCGCTCGCCCCGGGAGCTGACAGCAGTAGCGCGCGATGACGCGCCTAAGCGCGAACCGGTCTCGAGTCGCCTGGCACTGTCAGCGCAGATGGACTGCGTGCGAAGGGAGACCAACGAATGAAGGCGATGGCAGGAATCTTTGTGTTGGCTGTGGTCATGCTGACCGGGTTTCGTTGTTTCATCAGGCCCAATGGGCCACTTCAATCTCAAAGCGTTTGGCCTTCAAGTTCACCAGCAGGCGATACAGCCTTGGCGAGATGAGCAATTGCGCCTCAGGCCTCAGCACTCCCCGCCGGGTCCCAATGAGTTGCCGCGTGCGTATCCAGTCACTGCCATCCGCGCCAGCGTGCCGCACCCAGAGTTCCGAGAGCCGATTGAGTCCTGCCACATGCCTGAGCGGACAGCGGTAGCCCCCCTGCTCGTCTAGATCGAATGGCTTTGTGCCTACCCGCGTGGGGGGGATGATGTCCACGGGGGAAGAGGTGATAACGAGGTGGCGCCACTCCTTGCTCACCACCCCTGTCTTGTGCCGAACCGGGCGATACTCCGCTCCCGTCATGCCGTGATCCCGCAGAGCCTTTACCAACTGGGCCGAGACCACCGCCTCCCCTGCAATGGTGAGGGCCAGATCCTTCTTCTTCGGGATGCGCTGCAGATCCAGGTGCAGATCGCCCTTCAAGGTGGCCCCAGCGCCGCAATGCGGGCAAGCCGCAGATTCATCGTACTCCGTTCCGCTCATCTCTCCCGGAGGCTCGAAGGTGGGCCGGATGAGGAGTTGCAGCAACTGCGCCGCCTCCAACTCCTTACGTGTGTAGCGCCGAGAGATGTGCCAGCCATAGAAGAAGGACCTCTCGCGCTTGTGGAACTCCCGCTCCAGGTCACCGATGAGTTTCACGCGCGGGTCGTCCCTGGGCAGCACCACCTTGCGGACAGTGCCTCCCAGCGACGTCCCCAATCCGGGCTCCAGAAACATCGCTGCGCGGTCCTCGGGGATCCGGAACTCAATCGTCTCGCGCATGGTTCTCAGAGAGTAATGCCGATGAGTTGGGGGATTGGATATTTGGAATAAACCTCGATGAGAATTCTCTGAAGCTCTTCGGTTTCGGGAGTTCTGCCCTGGCCATATTTCCAAAGTCTCCGGAACTCCTGGGTAATGGCCTGGTGGTAAGCAGCAGGAAGCCGATAGGTCACCCCGTTCCTCGGCCCTCCTAGAAAAATGGGGATGAAATGATGGTCTTGGTACCCATGGTGCTGCGGGTAACGAGCCTTCGCTTCCTGTAGGGCTTGGAAGTACCGCTCCCGGGCCCACTGGACGGCACGAATGTCTTCGACCTGCCGCCGCCTGGCCTCGAGTTCCTCTCGTGTAGGCCGTGGATTGAGAAGGGGTGTCTGCGGACGCCCTGTCAGCCCTCCACGGCCTCCCCGGCGCGGCGGACGCCGCGCCGTTGCTGGCGCCAACTCATCCGTCGACTCGAGTTCAACGAAGTAGAGAGACCACCCCGCGTTCTCTAGCGCCTTGGTACTCCACTGCTGCCACTCCAGCAGTTCCGCTGGCAGGAACACCCCTGGCGCACCCGCCTCCTCTGCCTGGAGCGCATGGCGCACCACCATGCTCGCTCCAAGGGGAACCTGGCGGCTCTGCGATGCGGATGCCCCGTCACCTCGGACTCCTGCTTCCCCCGAGGCACATCCCAGCAGGTTCAGGCAACAGAGCAACCACCAGGATAGCGCGCGCATGGAGAACCCACTTCGCCGCATGAGCGAGTGGCGGCCTTTCAGGCTGTCACACCTGGCCTACTCAGTCCTCCGCGAAGTCCTACTATGTTCAGTGCGTCACCGTGCGCCTTCGACCGAGTTGGCCCGCTCTCGCCAGAAGCTCGAATAGGCGGCGGGCCCGATTCCCGCCGCCGCCCCGAGCCCCCTCCCCTACTGGACGCTCTGGCTCCGCGTCTGGCTCGCCGCCAGCCAGCGGTCGATCTTCTCCTCCAGCACCTGCAGCGGCAGCGCTCCGTCCTCCAGCACCTGCCGGTGGAATGCCTTGATGTCGAACGCGGGCCCCAGCGTCTTCTCCGCCCGCGCGCGCAACTCGGTGATCTTCAGCTGCCCCACTTTGTAGGCCAGCGCCTGCGAGGGAATGGCGATGAAGCGCTCCACCTCCGCCGTCACGCGCTGCTCGTCCGCCGGCGAGTTCTCCAGCGCCCACGCGATGGCCTGCTCGCGCGTCCACCCCTTGGCGTGCAGCCCCGTGTCCAGCACCAGCCGGATGGCCCGCCACAGCTCCGAGCCCAGCGCCCCGTAGCGCTGGTACGGATCCTGGTACACCCCCAGTTCGGGCCCCAGCGTCTCCGCGTACAGCGCCCACCCTTCCACGTACGCCGTGTAGCTCTCGAAGCGACGGAAGCGCGGCAGCCGCTCCAGCGTCTGCTGAATGGAGATCTGGAAGTGGTGCCCCGGTGCCCCCTCGTGCAGCGTGAGCGCCTCCACCCCAATGGAGGGCGCATCCGCGTAGCCCCGGGTGTTCAGGTAGAAGACTCCCGGCCGCGAGCCATCCGGGCTGGCGGACATGTACGAGCCGCCCGCGGCGGACTTCTCGCGGAAGGCCTCCACCGCGCGCACCTCGTAGTCCTGCTTGGGCATCAGATCGAACAGCTTGGGAGTGAGCGCGTCCACCCGCGCCTTCGTCTCCCGGTAGCGCTGCAGCATGTCCTCACGGCTCTTGAAGCGCAGCTCGGGCAGCTTCTCCAGGTGATCCTCGAAGGCCTTGCGGTCTCCCTTGAAGGCCAGCTGCTGGATGACGGCGTCCATCTCCTTGTGGATCCGCGCCACCTCGCGCCGGCCCAGCTCATGCAGCTGGTCGGGCGTCAGCTCCGTGGTGGTCGTCTTGCGGACCAGATGGGTGTACCACTCCGCTCCTCCGGGCAGCGCCGCCAGGCTCACCGTGGGCCGGGCGCGCGGCAGGTATTCGTCACGCAGGAAGTCGTGCAGCCGCTTGTACGCCGGCACCAGCCTGTCGCGGATGGTGGCCTTCCACGCCTCGGTGAGGCGCGTGCGATCCGCCTCGGCGATGCCCTCGGGGAAGTTCGCCACGGGCATGAAGAAGAGGCTGTCCTCGGGCTTGTCCACCACGTGCGCGGCCAGCTGCGGCAGGGTGCGCTCCACCAGCACGCGCGGCAGCACGATGCCCTTCTGGGTCCCCTCGCGCAGCCGGGCGATGGCCGACTCGTTCCACTCGAGGAAGCCGTTCACCCGTGACAGGAAGTCCTCGTAGTCCTTCACCGTCTTGAAGGGGTGCGCGCCCTTGCCTGAGCCCAGCTGCACGAAGAAGTTGGGCGTGCTGTAGAACTGGTTGAGCGGCAGCAGGTGCCGCGGGAAGCGCTCCTCGGCCAGCTCCTGCTCCATCTCCTGCACGAACAGGGTGTGCGTCAGCCGCTGATCCGGGCTGAGCGCGGCCGGGTCCAGCTTGCGCGCCGCCTCGAGCGAGCGCTCATACAGGGCCCGGCTCTTGGCGCGGTGCTCATCCGAGAGGTTGTTGGTGAACCGGTCGTTGTAGCGGTTGTCGCCAATCATCGTGGCGCGGACCGGGTTGAGGAGGAGTGACTCCTCGAAGTACGCCTCCACCAGCTGGGTGAGGCGCTCGTCCGCCGAGGCGGCGCTCGCCTCGGGAGCGACGGACGAGGAGCTGGAGCGGCAGCCGACGCTCACCAGCGCGGCGAGACCCAGAAACAGCAGCGTGCGCATCATTCGATCCCTTGCCCCTCAGGCCAGCCGCGGGAGTGCGGCTCGGCGGAAACCGGCGGAGAACAGCCCGGGCGGGGCTTGCTTGCAAGGTCGAACACCCGAGGAGCGCGCTGCTTCCCCAGGCCGCTAATATTTCCCAATCATCCGGTTCTCGCTCTCGAGGACGGCGAGGTTCGGGAAGTTGAGCTTCAGCTCCTCGGTCGTCGTGGAGTAGTTGTCCCAGGCCCTGTCGATGTCCCAGAACCAATTGGCGGAGCCCAACGTGGCGTGGGCCTTGTAGTCCCCCAGGTAATAGGCCTTCCCCTTCTCGAACACCGCGTCCTTCATCAACCCACCGGGTGCCGGTTTCCGGGCTTTCACGATGCCATCCCCATCCGTGTAGACGAACTCGCGCAGCGTGCACTGGCCCGGCGCGATCTTGATGACCTGCAGCGGGTCATCTTTCGAGAAGCGAATCGTGTACGTCGTGCTCTCCCTGGCGCTCTTGCAGGCGATGGCAAACCCCATGGTCGCGTAGCTGTCCAGGCCCAGCCAGAAGGGGGGGGTATTGATCGTGAAGCTGCCGTACAGGTAGGCGGCCTCGGGCTGCACCGGCTCCCCCTTGTTGATGCTGCGGGTGTACCCGGCACACCCGCTCAGGGCAAAGGTCAGGCAGACGGCCACTACCGCTCCGATTCGTTCGATCCGCATGGCTCTCTAGAGCCGGGGAGGCGCGAAGTCATGCATCGCGAACCATTTCCCCGCGCCCCCCACTCTGCTAGACATGCGGTGTTCCAGGGCTTTTTCCGCCCGTGGCGCGAGGCAAAGCATGTCCGAGCAGAAGGGTTTTGGTTCCAAGCTCCTCGGTATCTTCGTGGAGACGGATGAAGACGTCCGCAAGGAGGAGCAGGAGGACGAGGTCATTCCCACCGGAGGCGGCCACAAGAGCGCCGCGGACCTGGTGGCCGAGCTGGCCTCCGCCGGAGCCGCCGTTCCCGGCGGTCGCCGCGGCGCGGTGCCCTCCCCAGAGGTCGAGTCGGCCTCTCCCCTGCCCTCGCTGCGCCCCGACAAGCTGCCCGCGGCCGTGACGCCCGGCGCGCCGCTGGACTTCGAGGCCATCTTCCGCGAGCTGGGCATGGACCCGGACGAGCTGGACCGCGTGCGCAAGGCGGAGGAGCTGCTCAAGAGCCTGCCCGATGCCACGCCCCAGCCGGTGAAGAAGCAGATCGTCGAGGCCTCGCTCAAGGCCTTTGGCTTCGATCTGGGCAAGATCGCTCAGGCGGCCCTGAACAAGCGCAAGGCGCTGGAGACCTACGTCCGGGTGAACGAGACGACCACCGCCAAGGCCGTGCAGGACGCCGAGGCGCAGGTGCAGGCACTCAACGAGAAGATCGCCTCGCTGCGCGCCGACATCCAGAAGCGCACCCAGTCGCTCACCCAGATCAGCGTCGCCGTCGAAGAGCGCAAGAAGGACGTCCAGAAGATCATCGAGTTCTTCCAGAGCTCGCCGCCCTCGGGCACGCCGTAGCACCGGTACCACCGTGCCCGTGAGCCCGTGACACCATGGCCAGCGACCAGCCCAACTACCTGAAGGCGGCGTTTCTCAACGTCTACAACCTGAGCCTGTTCGGAGGCGCGCTGGCGGCCACGGCGCTGACGGGCCAGTACGTGCTGGGCGCGGCAGTGGTGGGCATGGAGGCGCTGTGGCTGCTGTTCGGCCCGGACCTTCGCCCCTTCCAGCGCGCGGTGAACCGGATTCACCGCCAGGAGTACGAGGAAGCCGAGCAGGCCCGCCTCAAGAAGCTCACCGAGTCGCTGCCCCAGAGCGAGTGGCAGCGCGCGCATGCGCTCAACGAGCTGCGCCGGGACATCGAGCGGGACATGTCCCACAACCCGTCCTTCCAGGCCATTCTGCTGCAGTCGGAGCTGGACAAGCTGCGCCACCTGCACACCAGCTTCGTGTCCCTGGCGCACGCCTGCGCCCGCGCCGAGACGTACATGTCCGCCATGGATCCGCGCCAGCTCAAGCGCGACATCGAGTCTCAGACGCATCTGGAGAAGAAGGTCACCGATCCGGCCGCCCAGGCCATCGCGCGCAAGAACCTGCAGGTGCTCAAGAAGCGCGAGGAGACGATCCAGGAGATCGAGAACTTCCTCATGCGCGCCCGGGGGCAGATGATGCTGATCGAGAACTCCGTGCGGCTGCTGCGCGATCAGGCGCTCACCATGGCCAGCCCCAGCCAGCTGGGCGAGCAGCTGGACGATCTGCTCACCGGCGTGGACGCCATCCGCGCCACCGTGAAGGACCACGAGGACACGCTGGGCTCGGTGATCCAGATGGAGCCGGTGGCCGAGGTGGTGGCGCCCTCCGAGCCCGAGGGCTCCCGGTCTCAGCGCAGCCGGACCCGGAACTGAGCGGCCTCAGGGGCCGCCCGGCTCACAGGGTGTAGAACTTCTCGCGGATCTCCCGCATGACGTTGAAGAACTCGGGCGTGGACTGAATGCCCTTGCGCCAGGCGAGCCCGCGGGCGGCCATGTCGATGGTCAGCTGCAGGCGCGCCCCGGGGACTATCGAGCCGTCCGGCTGACGATCACGCCCCAGCAGGTACACGGTGTCGGCGACCTCGAGCCCCGCCTCGATGTTGTGCGTGACGACGATGATCGTGTTGAACTCGTGCAGCCCGGAGACTTCGGCGATCAGCTCGCACACCTGCTCGGTGGCGATGGGATCCAGGCCCGAGAACGGCTCGTCCATCAGCAGGAAGTGCTTGCTGCAGAGGATCTGCTGGGCGATGGCCACGCGCTGCCGCTGGCCACCCGAGAGCTGAACCGGGTACTTGCGGCCGTGCTCTTTGAGGCCCAGCCGCTCGAGCATGTGCAGCGCCTTGTCGCGCGCCTGACCGCCCTTGAGGCCGCCCCGCTCCGCCGCCAGCAGCACGTTGCTCTGGATGGTGCGGTGCTCGAAGAGCGGGTAGTTCTGGAACACGACGCCCACGTGGCCGCGGGAGACCGGCGCGCCCGTCGTGCCGAGGCGCACGGTGCCTGTGTCTGGCGCATCCAGGCCCGCCATGATCCGGAAGAGCCGCGTCTTGCCCACGCCGGACGGGCCGAGCAGCGCCACCACCTGGCCGGTGGCGACTCCCGGGCGCGTCATGTCGTGGATCTTCAGGTCCACGTCGCGGAGGATCTGCTTGCCGCCGAGCGTCAGCGAGACATTCGAGACGTCGAGCAGGACCTGTCCCCGCTCATGAGGCTGTACCATCGTCATTTGCGCTCCAGATGCAGGTCGGCGTACGGGCACAGCAGCCGCCGCAGGCCTCCAATGCCAATGTCCTGAAGGATTCCCACGAACAGGATCAGCAACTGGATGGCGAACACCTCGGCGAGCCGGAAGTGCTTGTTCTGGTTGAGCAGCATCGCCCCCAGGCCACCCTCGGAGCGGGAGATGCCCTCCACCATGGTCAGCATCATCCAGCCGATGGCGGCGTTCTGGCGGAACACCTCCATCGCCTTGTCGGCCGTGCCCAGGATGACCACCTCCCAGACAACGCGCCACTCGGGCATGCCCAGCGTGCGCGCGTGATCGAACTTCTCCTTGGGAATCTCCGCCACGACGGCCGCCATCGACGTGACGAAGAACACCGTCATGCCGAACACCAGCAGCGACAGCTTCAGCGGCCGGCCGCCGCCCACCATCAGGGTGAAGACGAACGTCAGGCCGATGAGCCCCAGGAAGCGGCCCTTGGAGATGGCCGCCGCGATGGGACGGAACACCGGGACGACCGTCAGGTACGACAGGCCCAGCGAGATCGCGGCGGTGAGCGCCAGCGCCTGGACGTTGAGGATGAAGCTGGAGATCAGCTCACGGCCCAGGCCCTGGCGGGTCCACAGCTCGCTCAGGGCGGTGCCAACCTCGTCCGGCCGGGGCAGCACGGACATGGGTGACGTCCACCAGAACAGGAGCGTCAGCGCCAGCTGCACGGCGATGAGGATCTGCATCGCCCGAGGGGAGATCACCCGGTTCGGGGCAAAGATGTCGCCAACAGCGGATGTGAATGCGCGCATGACTCCGTGATCCAAACAAAAGTGCCGCCAGCACGCGAGCGCTGGCGGCACGGAAACAGCTCACTGCTCAGTTGATGGAGAGGACGATCTCGACGCGCCGGTTCTTGGCGCGGCCGTCTTCGGTCGCGTTCGGCGCCACGGGGTTGGACTGTCCGTGGGCGAAGGTGGAGATACGGCTGGCCGGGAAGTTCACCGAGCTCTGCTGCATGAGCCACTCCTTCACGGCGAAGGCGCGGGCCTCGGACAGCGAGAAGTTGGCGTCCGGGTTGCCCTGGCTGTCGGTGTGGCCATGCACCTGCACCAGGGTGCCGCCGGCCACCAGCAGCTCGCGCGCCAGCTCCTTCAGCTCGCGCTCGGCCTGCGGGGTGAAGCTCGCCTTGCCCGGGGTGAAGGTGATGTTCCACGAGCGCTTGGAGACGACCTGCGCCGGAGCGGTGCCCGTGGGCGCCTCGTACTTCGGGGCGACCTGCTGGACGATCTGCTGTGCGCCCGTGGCCCCACCACCCAGGCGGTCCGCGACGGCGCGGATGTAGCCGGTGTCGATGGCGCGGTCAGGCGAGGGGTAGCGCGGAACGAGCTCGGGGTACTGCTGCACCACCACGTCGCCGAACTTCGTATAGGTGGCGGCGAACAGGTTGGCCGCGCCCGGCACCATGCCGAACAGCAGCAGGTTGTCGCCCAGGTTGTTCACGTACGAGCCGCCCAGCTCGACCATCAGGCCCTGGCGGTCGCGCTCGGTGACGATGTTGAAGTAGCGCATCCAGTACGCCGCGTCCTCCTCGGCATACACCTCGGCGCTGATGGCCGCCGCGAGCTCGAACGCCGAGCGGTTGCCCTTGACGGCGTCGCCGCCCTTGAAGATGGCGGTGAGCATGCCCTCGACCGTCTTGCGGTTGTCCTTCATCCACTTGTCGATGCCGATGATGGCGTTGGGCATCTGCGAGCTGTACTCCTTGGTGGACACGATGGAGACCAGGCCGCCCTTCTCCTTGGCGACCATCACGTCGCCCGGAGTCCACGTCACCACGCCCTGCACCTTGATCTTGATCTTCTCTCCCGTGGGCTTGCCGTTGCGCACCACCGGGCGGGTCTCCTCCCAGCCGGCGATGTACTTCTTCGACGCGTCGATATAGCTGTCGGCGGACACCCAGTTGAGCGCGTCCGGATCGTAGGTCTTCTCGTCCGGGTTGTTGCGCAGGCCGTTATCGCCGAGCCACTTCTGGGCGATGTTCCAGTCACCGTCGCGCAGGTAGCCAGCCACCACGCCGCCGCGGGCGGACGAGGGGTTGGACTTCCACTCCGGCGGGCCCATGAACTTGTCCTCGCCGCGCGAGTAGCCAGCCGAGCCGATGATCCGGGCCGAGTACTCCGGGCCGACCTTCTTCTCGAGCACCTCGTTGAGGCCCTGCAGGAAGGCGCCAGCGCCGTCACCCATGATGGCCACGAAGTGGCTGCCCTTGGTGGGGTTGGCGGTGCCGCTCTTCAGCTCGGTGGCGAAGGCGACCAGGTTCTCCTGCATCTTGACCGGATCGTCCTCGCGGATGAGCCGCAGGTTGACGCCGTTCTCACACATGAGGCTGCCCTGGGTGGCCTGCTTGCCACCCGTGGCCGCCATCAGGCCCATCTGCGAGTTCCAGGCCCAGAGGTTGAAGCGCACCTCGGGCAGCTGGGTGCAGCCGGGCTGGTTACCGGCGGCCTTGAAGTTCTGCGCGTCCTTCGAGGCCTCGGCGCCCTTCGGGGCCTGCGCCAGGTCCACCGCGGCGGGGACGACCGACGACTTGACCTCCGCCTGGGGGACGATCTTGTCGCGGTAATACCAACCGACGTAGCCGAAGACTGCAAGGATGATGGCCGTGATGAAGGCCTTGGCGAATGGCGTGAGACGCACTTTGTTGATCCTCCACTCCCCCAGGAGGGAGCGCTGAAATCGCGCGGTCGACAGAAACCGGCGGCGGGAGTCTAGCACCAAACACAGGGCAGCCCAGAAGCGGGCTCCGCCCTGAATTCACTGGACGTGCGACCCGAGGAGGCGCCGCCTGCCTGGCCGGCTGCCTTCCCCTGCCCCTTGTGGGCGCTCAGGTGCCGGAGATCTCCAGCCGGCCGGCCCCCCGGGACAGCTCTCCCAGCTCGTGGGTGAGCTCCTCCAGCTCGTGGCCGCCGGCCATGCGCTGGATGAGCTCCTCGCGGGTGATCTGCGTCTTGGAGAAGGTGCCCTGGCTGCGGCCCCGGTTGAGGATGGTGAAGCGGTCGCCGATGAGCCACGCATGGTGGGGGTTGTGGGTGACGAGGATCACCCCACAGCCCCGGGCGCGGGCCTGGGCGATGTAGCGCAGGACGATGCCGGCCTGCTTCACGCCGAGCGCCGAGGTGGGCTCGTCCAGGATGAGCACCCGGGCGCCAAAGTAGACGGCGCGGGCGATGGCGATGGACTGGCGCTCGCCGCCGGACAGGGTGCCCACGGGCTCGGAGGAGTCGCGCACGTGGATGCCCATCTTGTCGAGCTCGGCGCGCACCACCGCGTCCGCGGCCTTCAAGTCGAAGCGCCGGAAGGGCCAGAAGCCCTTCATCGGCTCGGCGCCGAGGAAGAAGTTGCGGACGATGGACAGCATGGGGACCATGGCCAGGTCCTGGTACACGGTGGCGATGCCGCGGGCCCGCGCGTCGCGCGGTGAGGCCAGCCGCACCTCCTCACCCGAGACGAGCATGCGGCCGCGATCGGCCAGGTGCACCCCCGAGAGCATCTTGATCAGCGTGGACTTGCCGGCGCCGTTGTCCCCGAGCACGCACATGACTTCACCCTCGTGCACGCTCATGGAGACGTCCTCGACGGCGGACACCTTGCCGAAGGACTTGGCCAGGTTCTCGACGGCGAGCAGGGGCTGGCGGGCCGCTTCCGGAGTGCTCATCGCCGGGCCTCCACCATCCGGCCGCGGACGTACGTGTTCACCAGCACCGCGACGATCAACATGGCCCCCAGGAATACCTTGTACCAGTCCGAGTCCACTCCGGCGAAGACGATGCCCTGCTGCACCATGCCGAAGATGAGCGCGCCGAACGCCGCGCCCACCACCGAGCCGTGGCCGCCCGTGAGCAGCGTGCCCCCGAGCACCGCGGCGAGAATGGCCTCCAGCTCCTTGCCAGTGCCGCGCAGCACGTCGGTGCTGTTGAACTTCACCGCCTGGAAGGTGGCCACCAGGCACGCGCAGAAGGCGGTCGTCATGAACAGGGCGATCTTCACCTTGTGCACCGGCACACCCAGGTTGCGCGCGGCGTCCGGCGCCCCACCCGCTCCGAAGATCCAGTTGCCAAAGCGCGTGCGCAGCAGCACCCAGGTGGCCAGCAGGGTGATGCCCACCCACCAGAAGATGGAGACGGAGAAGCCGCCCACCTGGCTGGCGAAGAGGGACTGGGCCGACTCGTAGTGGAGCGCCTTGCGCAGGCCTCCCACCTGAGTGCGGCCCGTTACCAGGCGGGTGATGCCAATGGTCAGCCCGCTGAGGATGAACAGCGAGCCCAGCGTGACGATGAAGGAGGGCAGCTTCGTCCTCACCACCACCAGGCCATTGGCGAAGCCCACCACGAGCGACAGCGCCATGGCCGCGGCGATGCCTCCCCAGATGGACCAGCCCAGCTGCTCATAGAGCAGTGAGATCGTCATGCCGCTGGCGGCGATCATCGAGCCGACGGAGAGATCGAACTCTCCGGCGATCATGAGCAACGAGACGGCCGCCGCGAGAATGCCCAGCTCGGAGGCAATCTCCAGGTAGGTGGGGGCTCCGGCCGTCAGGAAGCCGGACCCGCCCGCATAGAGGGCGAAGAAGACCCAGACCGCCACCACGCCACAGGCCGCGCCGAACTCGGGGCGGTTGAGGATTCTTCGCATTGCTTGCTACCGGATGCCCTTTTGGCTGAGCTCGATCACCTGAGCCGCCGTGTTCTTCGTCACGAAACCAGGTCCCGTCGGCAGAATGCCTCCCGCCGGCAGCACGCCAAACTGCTTGTACTGCGACAGCAGCACGATGGGCAGGTAGCCCTGCAGGTACTGCTGCTGATCGATGGCGAACTCCATCTCCCCATCGCGGATGCCGCTGAGCACGTCGGGCGTCAGATCGAAGGTGCCCAGCTTCACCTTGCCCAGGCTGTTGCCCTTCTTCAGCGAGCTGAGCGCCGGGCCCGAGCCCAGGGGCCCCAGGGTGAGGATGCCGTCGACGCCGCCGCCCAGCGCGGCGGTGATCTTCTGCTCCGAGTCGGTGGGATCATTCGCGTTCACCGCGAGCACCTTGCCCGAGCCGCCCGCCTTGGTGATGGCGTCCAGGAAGCCCTTGCAGCGCAGATCCTGCGCGGAGTTGCCCACCTCATGGTTGACGCACAGCGCGTTCTTCACGCCCGCCGCCGCCATCTTCTCGCCGCCGCCCAGGCCGGCCTCGTACTCCGTCTGGCCCACGTGCATGAGCAGCCCCAGCTGCTTGTACACGTCGCTGCCGGAGTTGATCGAGATGACGGGGATGCCCGCGTCCACGGCGGCCTTGATCGACCGGCCCAGGGCCTCGGAGTCCGGGATGGAGACCACCAGGCCATCCGGCTTCTTGGCGACCTCGGCGTCGATCAGACGGCTCATGGCCACCATGTCGAAGGTCTGCGGCGCGTTGTAGGTGACGGTGACGCCCTGATCCTTGGCGGCCCGGTCCACGCCGTTCTTCACCACGGACCAGAAGGTGTCGGACGCCTGGCCGTGGGTGACGACGGCGATCCGGAGATTGGTGCGCGGCGCGCTCTCCGCGGGAGCAGCGGCGGCGGCCGGAGGCGTGCTGCCCATCTGGGCCGGCTTCGCGGGCTCGCTCTTGGAACATGCCGCCGCGAGGACGACCGCCACACATCCGATCAGTTTACGAAACATTGGGTCCCACCCCTCCGTGGTTGGAAAACGGCGCGGAATGTATCCCGGCAAGGCCCCGTTCGTGGAACCCCGAATTTAGAAGCCAGGTGCACTCCGGGTGAGGGCTGCCATGCCTGCGAGCGCCCTGACGCTCGACGCCAGAGCGGGTTTTGGCGTAGCTAGGGGGCCATGAGTCCACGCCCCGAGCTGCTCGTCGTTGGCCACGTCACCCGCGATTACATCCGTGGGGAAACCCGCCTGGGCGGAGCCGCTTCGTTCTCCGCGCGAGTGGCGGCCACGCTGGGCATCGAAACGGCGCTCGTCACGGCGGCTCCGGCGGACTTCTCGCTGATGGCGCCGCTGCGCACGCTGCCGCGCCTGTCCATCCACGTGGTGCCCAGCCCCGAGGTGACGACCTTCGAGCTGGACTACAGCGGCCCGCGACGGCGCGTCATCCTGCGCTCGGTGGCCCGGGCCATTCAGGCCGGTGACGTGCCCGCCGAGTGGCGCGACATCCCCGTGGCCTATGTGGCTCCCGTGGCGGGCGAGTGTGATCGCGCGCTCGTGGAGGGGCTGCGCTCACGGTTGATCTGCGTGGGGCTGCAGGGCTGGCTGCGAAAGCCCGGAGTGGATGGCGCCGTGGAGCCCACCGTGGCGCCCGAGGCCGCCGAGCCGCCGCGAGGCCTGCGCGCGGCCGTGTTCTCCGAGGAGGACCACCCCGAAGCGGAGTTCCTGGCCAGGCAGCTGGCCAGCCGGGGGCTGACAGTGGCGCTGACGCGGGGCCGGCGCGGCTCCACCGTGAGCGAGGGCACCCAGCAGTGGGACATCCCCGCTGCTCCCGCCAATGAGGTGGATCCCACGGGCGCGGGAGACGTGTTCGGCATCGCGCTGACGCTGGCGCTGGCTCGGGGAGCCTCGGCTCCGGATGCGGCCCGGGCGGCCGCCGAGATCGCCGCGCGCGTCGTCGAGGGCCCCGAGCTGGGCCGGCTCACGGCGGAGGATACCCGCCACCTGCCGCCGGCCCGGGGCGCCTGAGCTTCCGGCTCAGGGCTTCTTCAGCCCCGCCCGCTCCGCCGCCAGCTCACCGAGCGCGGCCCAGTCCAGCTCACCCATGCCGCGCGCCACGCCGCCCAGGCAGTTGTCACGCAGCAGGCTGGCCAGGGGCATGGGCACCTGCGCGTCTCCCGCGGCCTCCAGCACCAGGCTCATGTCCTTGAGCCCCAGGCGCAGGGCGAAGCCGGGCGGCTCATACTGCCCACCGGCGATCAGCGAGGCGTAGCGCTCGAAGATGGGCGATTTGGCGAAGACGGACTGATACACCTCGAGGAACGCCTTCGGCTCGACGCCCGCCTTGCGCGCCAGCGCGAAGGCCTCACCGAGCGCCTCGATCATGGAGGCGATCAGGAAGTTGCCGGACAGCTTCACCACGTTGGCCGCGGGGGCGCTCTCCCCCAGCACGGTGAGGCCCCGGCCGATGGCCTCCAGCAGCGGACGGCACCGCTCCATGTGCTGCTTCTCTCCGGCCGCGATGACCCAGAGCTGCTTGGCCTGCGCCGCCTCGGGCCGGCCGAACACCGGCGCGGACACGAACCCCTGCCCGGACTCGGCGTGGCTCTCGGTGAGGAACTGCGCCAGGGACACCGAGATGGTGCTCGACGAGACGTGGACGGCTCCCGGCTTCATCGCCTCGAGCAGGCTGTCCTCCGCGAAGAGCACCTCCTCCATGGCCCGATCGTCCGCGAGCATGGTGAAGACGACCTCGGCGTCGCGCGCCGCGTCTCCGGGCGTCTGGGCCAGCTTGGCGCCCTTGGCTACCAGCGGCTCTGCCTTGGACGCCGTGCGGTTGTAGACCGTGAGGGCATGCCCGGCGGCTTGCAGGTGCTGCGCCATCGGCAGGCCCATGTTCCCGAGCCCTACGAAACCCACCTTCATATGGATGGATCCTCCTGTTCAGAGGGGGTTTAGCCCTTTGTGCTCTGGGAGCGCCTCGAAAAGCGGAGGATTGTCCGAAACAGCGACTCCACCTCCTGCTGCTCCAGCCCCAGCTCCGTGGCCCACTGCTTCCGGGCCGCCAGCAGGGACTCCTCACGCGCGGGATCCAACACCGGCCTGCCCTCCCGGGCCTTGGCCCGCGCCGCGCGCTGCGCCAGCTCCGTGCGGCGGGCCAGCAGTTCCATCAGCTCCCGGTCCAGCTGATCGATGTGCTGCCGCGCCTCGGCCAGCTCTGGCGAGCCCGCCTGTGGAGCCGGGATCGCCATGCTCGCCACCTCGGGCGAGCTGGACTCGGAAGGCAGGTGCTCCAGCTCCTCGTGCACCGCGCCCAGCGCTTCCAGCAGGTGCTTGCGGGACTCGGAGGCGAACGGGTTCTCCCGCTGAATCGCCGCGAAGAGGTGCCCCGCGTCCGAGCGGACGATCTCGATGGTGCGCGAGAGTGCCTGGAAGCTCGCTGGAGCAAACGGCACGTTGATGCCCGTGCCCGCGTCGATCATCCCCTTGGCGACGAAGAAGGTAAGCGCGTGGGTGTGCGCCATGACCCGATCGTGGTTCTCGGGGGTCTGCTCGATCACCTCGCACCCCAGCTGCTCGTAGAAGCGCCGCGCGCGCGGGGCCGCGTCGGGGTGTACCGGATTGGGGCACAGCACCACGCGCAGCGGACGCTCGGCCATGGCCAGACTCAACGGACCGAAGAGCGGATGTGTCCCTGCCCAGGGCACCTCGGCGCCCAGCACCTCGGACAGCGCCTGCACCGGCTTGACCTTGACGCTGCCCACGTCCAGCACGAGCTGCGAGGGCTTCAGGTGAGGCCGCAGCGCCGTGAGCACCGGGTGCAGCTTCGGCACCGGCACGGCGACCACCACGAGCTCAGCGCCCTCCACCACCTCGGGCAGCGAGGTGGCGCGGTACGCCTCTGGGATGGCGGCGGAAGGATCCAATGCCCGGTAGCCCATCCCGGACTCCACCAGCAACGTTCCCAGAGCGCGGCCAAATCGCCCGTAGCCGATCACTGCGACCTGCGTCATGCCGTCCTTTGTACACGAGGCGGCATGACGGGTGGCAGGCCCATTCGCTCAGCGCTGCGAGGTGGCCGGCGCGCTGAGCACCTTCATGGTGCCGCGCGTCACGCCGAACTGCTCGTGCACGGCCGCGCGCCGGATGGCCTCGGCCGGAGACAGCCGGCCCGCGAGCAGCTCCTGGTAAGCGGACAGCACCCGGGCGGCCTCCTCCTGGGACTCGCGGACGAACTCGACCCGGAAGCGGCGCACCCCGCGCTCCAGCAGCCGGGGCACCAGCGAGGCGGCGCTCTGGGCCTGGGCGTTGAACACGGTGTTGCGGCAGCCCACGTCGACGATGACCGGGTGATCCAGCCCCAGCCTGTCACGCAGGGAGATCTGCTGCTTCTCACAGGGCCGGCCACAGGTGCGGAAGTCGCGCCCGTTGGACAGGGTGTGCGAGTACACGCAGTGCTCGGTGTGGAAGGTGGCGATGTGGTGGTGCAGCGCCACGGTGAAGCGGTGCGCGGGCGCGTTCTCCAGCAGTGCGGACACCTGCGTCGCGTCCAGATCGTGCGAGCACGTGAGCGTGTCCAGCCCCAGCCCGAGCAGATACGTGGCGGTGAGCGAGTTGGTGACGTTGAGCGAGAAGTCCCCGTGCAGCACCGGGCGCGGCTGGCCCGCGGGGCGCTCGAGGAAGTGCATCATCGCGCCCCAGTGGCGCACCAGCACGGCGTCCGGGTGCAGCTTGTCGATGCGCTGGTCGTAGCCCTCCTCGCCCGGCTTCTGCACGCGCACGGTGGCGATCGTCACGCGCAGCCCGGCGGCCCGGGCGCGCTCCACCGCGCGCTGCAGCCCCACCAGCTCCATCCAATCCAGCTCCACCTCGGGCAGCCCCGCAGCGATGACGGCCTCGAGCTGCGCGTCGTTGCGGCACATGGGGATCAGCCGCGCGGTGTCCTCGGCGGGCGACACCGTCACGCGCTGGGTGAGCGAGGCCCGGGTCTGGTCGAGCACCGGCGTCCGCACCACGGTGCGCTTGTAGCCGTGCTCCACCGCGGCGGTGAGCTCGGTCACCACCTGGCGCCGCAGCGCCTTGAGCTCGGACACCGGCAGGTGCAGGCCCGGCTTCAGGCCCGACACATCCAGCCCCGCCAGGCGGAACACCGTGCCACCGAAGGCGCCCAGCTTGTCCCGCAGCAGCGCCTCATCCATGCCCCCTCCGCGCGAAGCGGCGAGCAGCAGCTGGCTGGAGGCGGCGCTCTCATGTCCCCAGGCGCGGGCGGACACACGCAGCGGCTCTCCCTCGGTGCCGGACACCTTCAGCTCCAGCGGGATGCGGCCCTCGGGCTCGCCCTCCGCCGTCAGGCCCTCGACGCGGCGGGCCAGCGACGGATCACTGTTGAGCCACACGCGCTGCCCCGGAGCCACGCGGCCCAGGTCCGGACCGGGATGGCCAAAGCCCAGCACCCAGCCCTCGCCCCGGCGCTCCACGCGGAAGATGGGACCTCCGGGCTCGTTCTTGTCCTCGGGCCTGTCCGCGTCGAAGACGACACCCATGCCCGGACGCGGATCAATCGCCTCGGGAGTCGGCTCTCCCTTGAGCGGCGCGGACACCTGCCCGGCTGGCTCGTCCGGTCGCTCCGAGCCCAGGCCCAGGGCTCCCGTCCACGGGCGCTCATCCGGGACGACCAGCACCTCCTTACCGGAGATGGAGCGGACGCGGCCCAGGTACAGCCCGCGGTGCTTGGGGAACCGGCCCTCGACGAGCGTCTGATGATCCGAGCCTGCCAGGAAGCCATGCGAGAAGCCGCGGCTGTACGACAGCGCCATGTCGGCCAGGTCGCGCTTGAGCCGAGCCTCGTCCGGCTTGCCAGCAAGGATGCTCTCCACCCAGCGCTGGTAACCCTGCACCGTCGACGACACGTACGCGGGCCCCTTCAGTCGGCCCTCGATCTTCAGCCCGTGGACGCCAATGCCCACCAGGTCCGGCACGGCGTACACGCCCGCGAGATCCTTCGGGCTGAGCAGGTACTTCACGTCCCCCAGCTCGCGCGTCTGCCCATCGACCACCAGATCGTACGGCAGCCGGCACGACTGGGCGCACTGCCCCCGGTTGGCCGAGCGGCCACCCCACGCCTCGCTCGTCAGGCACTGGCCGCTCCAGGACATGCACAGCGCGCCGTGGATGAAGACCTCCAGCTCGACGTCCGTCTGCCCGGCCAGCTTGCGGATCTCCGCCACGGACAGCTCGCGCGGCACCACCACGCGGCAGATGCCCAGCCCCTGGGCGAAGCGCACGCCCTCGGCGCTGGAGATCGTCATCTGCGTGGAGGCGTGCAGTTCCAGCTGCGGGCACAGCGCCCGGGCCAGCAGGGCCACGGCCGGATCCTGGACGATGAGCGCGTCGATGCCCGCGGCGGCGGCGCCTCGGATGAGGTGCTCGGCGATGGACAGCTCGGGCTCGAACACCAGCGTGTTGAGCGTGAGGTAGGCGCGGGCCCCCGCGCGGTGAATCAGCGCCACCGTCTCCGGCAGCCGCTCGAGCGAGAAGTTCTCCGCGCGGGCCCGGGCATTGAAGCCCTCATCGAGCCCGAAATAGACGGCGTCCGCGCCGCTCGAGAGCGCGGCCTGAAGGGACTCGAGATCCCCCGCGGGAGCAAGGATTTCCGGGCGACGGACTGGCATGGTCCCTCCTTAACACGCGAGCGGGCTCTCTCCGTCCACGCAGAGCAACCCTCCCCCCTCCTCCCTGTGAAACAGGGTTATCAACGCCAACCGGGAATCCCGTACTCCCCTCCTGTATTGTCGCACCCGTGAGGTGAACGTGCACCCGGTCCTGGAGGACACCCTGAAGCTGGTCCGCAACGAGCTGCGCCACCGCGCCCGGCTGTCGGTGAGCCACGCCATCGTGACGAGCCTGGGCGGCACGCTGCGCGCCGAGAGCGAGCCCGGCGTGGGAACCCGCTTCATCATCACCCTTCCGGCGGCGTGAGATGCTGCGCAGGCTCCTTCCCACCCTGGTGGCACTGGGCTGCGGCCTCCTGGCGCTCGGCTGGGGGCTGGTGACGCTGCAGCGCATCTTCGCCCAGGAGACGCGCGATGCGCGCAGCCAGCTGCACGCGCGCCGTGACGAGCTGGAGCGCTACGCCAGCGAGGCCCTGCGCCAGAAGCTCAAGGAGCGCCTGGCCGAGAACCACCGCGCCATCCAGAAGGCCGCCGAGGATCCCCTGGCCGACGCCGATGGCCTCTACCTCTTCTTCCGGGGGTTCCAGTTCCTACCGCGCCTGCCCCGGCCGCGGCCCGGCGCGCAGACTCCCGCCAAGCTGATCTACGGCGAGCTGGCGCAGTTTCTCTCGACGCCCTCGTCGGCCCCGGAGCTGTGGCAGGAGCGGTTGGACCTGCTGCGCGCGGTGGAGGCGGCCCTGGAGCGGGACAACACCGCGCTGGCCGAGAAGCACCTGGAGGCGCTGCTGCGCTACCGGGCGGAGCGGCCGCTGCGTGCCACCGAGGAGCTTCCCTTCACCGTGCTCACCGCCGAGCGGCTCCAGCGGGGCCCTGGCTCGATGGCGCTGGTGCGGGGGCTCGTCACCGGCGGGCTGCCGGATGAGCTGGGAGGAACCGCCATGGGCGCGGGGCTGCAGCGCGACCTGCTGCGCGAGTGCCAGCGCTTCACCCAACCGGACTTCGACTTCCTGCGCGAGCGCATCCTGCGCCTGAGCCAGCAGCTGGCCGTGCCCACCGGGGACTTCGAGGCCCGCGTCCAGGAGCTGGGCACCGGGGCGCTGGTCATCCCCGCCACGTTCAACGAGCCCACCCTGGTGGGCGAGCACTGGTACCTGGAGGCCGACAAGGAGATCGTCCGCGGCGTCAGCGTGCAGGTGCAGGAGCTGCTGAACACCATCACCCTGGAGATGCGCCAGAAGAAGCTCTTCGATCCGGAGGACGAGGTGCTGCTGGGCCCCACGCAGGCGG
Source organism: Myxococcaceae bacterium (assembly GCA_035296065.1). Taxonomy (GTDB): domain Bacteria; phylum Myxococcota; class Myxococcia; order Myxococcales; family Myxococcaceae; genus DATHBR01. The sequence continues at coordinate 63,979 of DATHBR010000071.1, forward strand.
TGCAGCCGGTGTCCGGAGTGACGCTCGAGATGGTCATGCCCCGCTGGGCCGCCACGGAGAAGGACATCTCCGAGCGCTATGGGCTCAAGACGCTGCTGGTGGCCGCCTGCGGCGCGCTCGCGGTGGCCATCGTCCTGCTGGCCGGGCTGGCCCAGCACCGCAAGTACCGCTTCCTGGAGCTCAAGAGCGACTTCGTGGCCACCGTCTCCCATGAGCTGCGCACGCCCCTGGCCTCCATCCGGCTGCTGGCGGAGACGCTGGAGCGCAAGGCCCGCGGCACCCCCGAGGTTCGCGACTACCCCACGCGCATCATCCAGGCCGCGGACGGGCTGCACTTCCTGGTCGAGAACATTCTGTCCTTCAACCGCATCGACAAGGGCCGCTGGGCGCCGCACTTTACCCAGGTGCGACTGGAGGAGCTCGTGGGCACGCTGCGCAGCGATCTGGCCGGCGCCACCAGCCTGCCCGTGCAGGTGACGTCCGACGTGGGCGAGGTGGAGCTGAGGGCGGACCCCACGCTGCTGCGCCTGCTGTTCTCCAACCTGGGCCGCAACGCGTGCGCCTACAACCGCCGCAGCCCGGTGGAGCTCTCCGTGCGCGCCGAGCCCGTGGCCGGGCACGGCTGCATGGTGCTCTTCGCCGACAACGGCATTGGCATCCCCGAGCGCGAGTGGGAGAACGTCTTCCAGGACTTCTACCGGCTGAAGCAGGCAGGCCCCGAGGTCCACGGCAGTGGGCTGGGGCTGGCGCTCTGCCGCAGAATCATGCACCTGCATGGAGGTACGCTGCGCATCGCCTCCTCCGGCCCCCAGGGCACCACCTTCGCGCTGATGTTTCCCGAGCCGCGCCGATGACGACCCAGAGCCCCACCCCCTCCGCCCTGCCCTCCATCCTCATCGTCGAGGACGATCCGAACCTGCGCCTGGGCCTCCAGGACAACCTGCAGGACGAGGGCTACGAGGTAGCCACCGCCGCCAGCGCCCCCGAGGCGGACGCGCTGCTGCGCTCGCGCACCTTCGATCTGCTCATCCTCGATGTGATGCTGCCCGGCGAGGACGGCTACTCGCTGTGCCGCAGGCTGCGCGCCGCGGGCCTGCGCAGCATGGTGATGATGCTGACGGCCCGCACGCTGGAGGACGACATCGTCCGCGGCTTCGAGGCCGGCGCCCAGGACTACCTGACCAAGCCCTACCGGCTGAGGGAATTGCTCGCCCGTGTGGCGGCGCTGGTGCGGCGGGCCGGCACCGCGCCGCCGCAGCAGGTGCTCACCTTCGCCAGCTTCTCGCTGGATCTGGGCAAGCGCATCCTCTCGCGCGCCGATGGCGGCCCCATCGAGCTGACCCGCACCGAGTTCGAGCTGCTCGTCTACCTGGTGCGCCACCGCGAGCGCGCCCTCACCCGGCAGGAGATCCTCGACGCCGTGTGGGGCCAGGACGTGGTGGTGGACCCGCGCACCGTCGACAACTTCGTGTCCAACATCAAGAAGAAGCTCGGCTGGACGAGCACCTCGGGCTTCACCATCCACACCATCCGTGGCGTGGGCTACCGCATGGAGATCGACTCCATGACGAAATCATGACGGAAAGATGGACCTCTCACGGCCATCGCCGCGGAGGGATTTCTTAGGTTGAGCCTCATGAGGACAGGACAAGCGCGCCTGTCCCGGGAGGCCAACATGTTCCAGTCAGTCGTCGAGCAGAAGGGTTGGAAGTCGGGCCGCTTTGGCACGGGCGCGGGCGTGTCCGTGCTGGTGCACGCGGCCATCGTCGCCGCGGTGTTCCTCGTCTCGGCGGGTGCCAGCGAGGCGCCCCTGAAGGAGGATCCGGTGGTCGTCTTCAAGCCGCCCGCGCCCCAGCCGCCCAAGGGCAACCCGAACCCTCCCAAGAAGCAGCCGGTGGCGCAGCCCAAGCCCAAGCCCAAGCCCAAGAAGCTGGTGCAGCCCACCGTCATCCCGCCCGCGCCTCCCCCCGAGGTGGAGCCGCCCCCCACGCCCGACGAGGAGCCCGAGGACGAGCTGCCCTATGTCCCCGGCAGCCACCCGGAAGGCGTGGATGAGGGAGGCGTCGCGGGCGCCGCGTTCACCGGCGTGCAGCAGGCGCTCACCTCCCTGGAGCCCACTGGCGATGAGACGGTGCCCTTCGGCCAGGGCATGCAGCCGCCCCAGCTGCTCTCCGGAGCCAGCATCCAGTACACCCGCGAAGCGCTGGAGTCCCGCGTCCGGGGCATGCTGATCGTCAAGTGCGTCATCACCCGCGAGGGCGCGGTGGAGTCCTGCAGGATCATCAAGGGCCTGCCTCACATGGACGTGGCGGTGCTCTCGGCCCTGGAGACGCGGCGCTACAGGCCGGTGACGTGGCAGGGCAAGCCGATCAGCGTCTCCTATAACTTCAACATCCGGCTGGAGCTGCCCCGCTAGCCTCACCGTCTCGAGGCGCACACCGCACGGCTCCTGGCTTCCCGGCGGGGGCCGTGCGGTCCATCATCCGCTCCGTCATGGGCAGGGTGCCCGGCGCGGAGGCAACGGATCATGGCTCGCATCGCGGTCATCCCCGGCGACGGCGTGGGGAGCGAAGTGGCAGAGGCCGCGCTGGAGGTCCTCACCTGGCTGGACAAGGCGCATGGACTGGCGCTGACCTTCGAGCGCTTCGACTTCGGCGCCGAGCGCTACCTGCGCACGGGAGAATCGCTGCCCCCCGGGCAGCTCGAGCGCTTCCGTCAGGACTACGACGCCATCCTCTTCGGCGCGGTGGGAGACCCGCGGGTGCCGGGTCAGGTGCACGCCCGGGAGATCCTGCTGGCGCTGCGCTTCGGCCTGGACCTCTACGTCAACTTCCGGCCCTGCCGGCTGCTGGCGGACCGGCTCTCTCCGCTCAAGGACAAGGGCCGCGCCGAGCTGGACTTCGTCGTGTTCCGGGAGAACACCGAGGGGCCGTACCTCGGCATGGGCGGCTCGTTCAAGAAGGGCACCCCCGACGAGGTGGCCATCTCCGAGGAGCTGCACACGCGCAAGGGCGTGGAGCGCATCATCCGCGCCGCGTTCGAGTGGGCGGAGAAGAACGGCAAGCAGCGCGTGGCCCTGGCCGACAAGTCCAACGCCATCCCCGCGCACGAGCTGTGGCTGCGCACCTTCCGCGAGGTGGCCTCCGGGTACCCCTCCATCGAGGCCCGCCACTTCTACGTGGACAACCTGGCCCTGCAGCTGGTGCTCAAGCCCGAGACGTTCCAGGTCATCGTCACCACCAACCTCTTCGGGGATATCCTCACGGACCTGGGTGCCGCGCTGACGGGAGGCCTGGGGCTGGCCGCCTCCGCCAACCTCAACCCGGACTCCACTCCCCTGTTCGAGCCCGTGCACGGTTCAGCACCGGACATCGCGGGCAAGGGGCTGGTGAACCCCTTCGCGATGTTCCTCACCTCCGCGCTGATGCTTGACTGGCTGGGGCACCACCCAGCGGCAACGCGCCTGGAGGCCGCCGTGAGACGGGCCGTGGAGCAGGGCCGCTGTACGCGTGACATTGGTGGCACACTCGACACGCGCCAGGCCACCGCCGCCGTCCTCGAGCTTCTGTCTACTGAGTGAGCAGGCGCCCACCTCCAGAGTCTTGAGGCCCCCGGCACTTCGGGGACATGCTACCTGGGCTATTGCCCGAGCCGCTTGTGCCTCATGCCCGTCCTCAACCTCGTCCAGGCTCTGAATGATGCGCTCCGCCTGGAGATGCGGCGCGATGCGAACGTCGTCGTCCTGGGCGAGGACGTGGGCCGGTTCGGCGGCGTGTTCCGCGTCACGGCGGGGCTGTACGAGGAGTTCGGCTCCGAGCGCGTGGTGGACACGCCGCTGGCGGAGAACGGCATTGTCGGCGCCGCGCTGGGCATGGCCGTCTACGGCTTGCGGCCCGTGGCGGAGATCCAGTTCGCCGACTTCATCTTCCCGGCGTTCGATCAGGTGGTGAACGAGCTGGCGAAGCTGCGCTACCGCTCGGGCGGGCAGTACACGGCGCCGGTCGTCATCCGCGCGCCCTACGGGGGCGGAGTCAAAGGCGGGCTGTACCACTCGCAGAGCCCCGAGGCGCTGTTCATCCACACCGCGGGCCTCACGGTGGTGGTGCCCTCCACGCCGTATGACGCCAAGGGGCTGCTGCTGGCGGCGCTGCGACAGCCGGATCCGGTGCTCTTCTTCGAGCCCAAGCGCATCTACCGCTCCGCCACGGGCGAGGTGCCCGAGGGCGACTACACGGTGGAGCTGGGCCGGGCCCGCGTGGTGCGGCCGGGCACGCAGCTGAGCGTGATCGCCTGGGGCGCCATGCTGCACGAGGCCGCCGTGGCGGTGGAGCAGGCCACGGCCCAGGGAGTGGACTGCGAGCTGATCGATCTGCGCACCCTCTGGCCACTGGACATCGCATGTCTGGAGCAGAGCGCGCGAAAGACGGGGCGCGTGCTCATCGTGCACGAGGCGGCGCGGACCTGTGGACTGGGAGCGGAGATCTGCGCGCTGCTCCAGGAGCGCTGCTTCGTCCACCTGGAGGCCCCCATCCGGCGGGTGACGGGCTGGGACACGCCCTTCCCATACGCGATGGAGAACGACTACCTGCCCCTGGCCCCGCGAGTGCTGCAAGGCATTCAGGACCTCGCCTCCTTCCAACCCTGACCCGAGCACGGACGCATGTCGACCTTCGAGCTGAAGCTGCCGGACATAGGTGAGGGCGTGGTGGAGGGAGAGATCGTCCGCTGGCTCGTCCAGGAGGGAGACTCCGTCGCCGAGGACCAGCCGCTGGTGGAGGTGATGACCGACAAGGCCACCGTCACCATTCCCAGCCCCAGGGCGGGACAGGTGCTGCATCGCCACGGCGCCGAGGGCAGCAAGGCCCGGGTCCACCATCCGCTGGTGACGCTGCTGCTCCGCGCTTCAGTGCCCTCCCCTGTCCCGGCCGTGGCGCTGGTGACTCGTGCGCTGCATGGAGGCGGCAGCCCGGCGCTGTCCCCCGAGCAGCTGCTCGAGGTCTACCAGGCCATGCTGCGCATCCGGCTGCTGGACGAGCGGATGATCAGCCTGCAGCGGCAGGGGCGCATCGGCTTCTACGGCGCGTGCACGGGACAGGAGGCCGCGTGCCTGGGCAGTGCCTATGCGCTGCACCCCTCGGACTGGGTGTTCCCCGCGCTGCGTGAAGGCGCCGCCATGCTGCTGCGCGGCTTGCCGCTGGCGCCTTACATCGCGCAGCTCTTCGGCAACGCGGGAGACCTGCTGCGCGGCCGGCAGATGCCCTCGCACCAGGCCGCGCGCGCCGTGAACCAGGTGAGCTGGTCCTCGTGCATCGGCACCCAGCTGCCCCAGGCGGTGGGCGCCGCCTATGCCTCGAAGCTCAAGCGGGACGGCCAGGTCGTCATGGCCTACCTGGGCGATGGCGCCACGTCCGCGCCAGACTTCCACGCGGCGATGAACTTCGCGGGAGTCTTCCGCGCTCCCGTCGTCTTCGTGTGCCAGAACAACCACTGGTCCATCTCCGTGCGGGTGGATCGACAGACGGCCAGCGAGTCCATCGCCATCAAGGCCAGGGCGTACGGCTTCCCCGGTGTGCAGGTGGACGGCAACGACGTCGAGGCGGTGTACGCCGCCAGCGCCGAGGCCGTGGCACGCGCCCGCGCCGGCGAGGGCCCTACCCTCATCGAAGCGCTCACCTACCGCATCGGCGCTCACTCCTCTTCGGACGATCCCACCCGCTACCGCGACCCGCGGGAGCTCGATCAGTGGGTGGCGAGAGATCCGCTCCGGCGCGCCTTCGAGCGGCTGGCGGCGCTGGGCCAGTGGGACGCCACGCGGGACGAGGCGCTGCGAGACACGCTGCGCGATGAACTCCACGCCGCCATCCAGGAGGCCGAGTCCCAGCCCCCGCTGCCCACGGAGACCCTGTTCGACGACGTCTACAGCCATGAGCCCTGGCACCTGGCCGAGCAGCGCCGGGAGCTGCTCGAGGCCCGCGCCGCGGCGAAGCCCGCCTCACCCGAGAAGCCACGCTCATGACGACCCGGAAGCCCATGACGCTGACGCAGAAGATCCTGGCGCACCACGCGCGGGGGCTCTCGCGCCCGTGGGTGCAGGCCGGAGACGTGCTGCGCGTGCGCGTGGACTGGACGATCGCCAGCGAGCTGGCCTGGAACGGCATGGACCGGACGTACCAGCGGCTGGGCCGGCCGAAGGTGCACGACGCGGGGCGCTTCTACCTCGCGGTGGACCACACGGTGGACGAGGTGACGCTGCGCACGGACGCCCGGGCGCAGGCGCTCGCGGCCCGGGCGCGGGCCTTCGCGAAGGAAGCCGGGCTGCGCCACTTCTACGACGCCAACGTCACCATCCTGCACACGAAGTTCTACCGGGAGCTGGTGCAGCCGGGACAGGTGGTGCTCGGGGCGGACTCGCACACCTCCTCGCACGGGGGCCTGGGCGCCTTCGCCGTGGGGCTGGGCGGCGCGGACGTCACCGCCGCCATGGTGCTGGGCGAGTCCTGGCTCGAAGTCCCAGAGGCCATCAGCGTCGAGTACGAGGGCGCGCTGCCCTTCGGCATCAGCGGCAAGGACGTCATCCTCAAGACGCTGGGCGAGCTGGGCCGCAACACCGTGGCCATGGAGCGCAGCGTGGAGTACCGCGGTGAGGCCGTGCGTACGTTCTCCACGGACATGCGCTTCACCATCGCCAACATGACGGCCGAGTTTGGCGGCTTCAACGGCATCTTCGAGGCGGACGCGGTGACGGCCCAGTGGCTGTCTCAGCGGCGCGAGGAGAAGGACGGAGCGCTCTACCTCCGGGCGGACGAGGACGCGCCCTACGTGGCCCGCCACCGCATCGCGCTGGACCGGCTGGGCCCTCAGCTGGCCCGGCCCTTCTCGCCCGACAACGTGCTGCCGGTGGAGCAGGCCGTGGGCATGAAGCTGGACGGCTGCTTCATTGGCGCGTGCACCACCACCGAGGAGGAGCTGGTGCTCGCCGCGCTGGTGCTGGAGCAGGCCTTCAAGGATCGCCCGGCGCGCACCGCCCACGCGAAGAAGCTGGTGGTGCCGGGGGACCTGGCCATCGTCGAGCGCATGCGCCAGGGCGGCCTGTGGGCCCTCTACGAGAGAGCGGGCTTCCGCATCGGCGCTCCCGGGTGCTCCATGTGCCTGGGCGTGGCCTCCGAGAAGGCGCAGCCGGGCGAAACATGGCTGTCCTCGCAGAACCGCAACTACGAGAACCGCATGGGCGCCGGCTCCCTGGCGTGGCTGGCCTCGGCGGCGACGGTGGCCGCCTCCTCCGTGGAGCTTCAGGTGGCCGATCCGCGTGCGCTGCTGGCGCGCGTGGACCCCGAGCGCTTCCAGCGGCTGCTGTTCCGCCGCCCCGAGCCGCGCCCCGTGGAGCTGCGCCTGTCCGAGCCGGAGCTCACCCTGGCCCCCCCGGGCACAGCAGGCACCGCGGGCACGGCAGCGGAGTGCCGCCCCATCGTCGGCCGGGTGCAGCGCTTCGGCGACCACGTCGACACGGACGCCATCATCCCTGGCGAGTTCTGCCACCTGTCCTCCATCGAGGAGGTGGGCAAGCACGCCTTCCACCACGTGCGCCCGGAGTTCTACACCCGCGCGCGCGCCGGCCAGACGGTGGTGGTGGCGGGCGAGGCCTGGGGCTCGGGCAGCTCGCGCGAGCACGCCGCCTGGGCCCTGCTGGGCGCTGGCATTCAGGTCGTCATCGCCAGGAGCTTCGCCTTCATCCACAAGCGCAACCTCGTCAACGAGGCGCTGGGCTTCCTGGTGGTGAAGGACCCTGACTTCTACCTCCTCGCGCAGGAGGGCGAGGAGCTGGAGGTGGACCTGGCGGCCGGGCAGGTGCTGCACCGGGCCTCGGGGCGGCGCTTCACCGCGGAGCCGCCGAGCCATACCGTCCGGTTCCTCCAGCGTGAAGGAGGGCTGATTGCGGCCCTCGAGCGGCATGGCGCCCGGGTGTTCGAGGTGATGGAGAATGAGGCCCATGGCTGAGTCCCCCCTCGTCCACGACTGGAACGACGCCGAGCCCCGGCCAGCGCCCAGGCACCCGTTCACCCTGCTCGACGAGACGCTGCGCGACGGCCTCCAGTCCCCCTCCGTGGTGCACCCCTCGCTTGAGGACAAGCTCGAGCTGCTGGAGCACATGCGGGCGGTGGGCATCCAGGCCGTGAACGTGGGCATGCCCGGCTCGAGTGCCCGGCTCAAGGACGACGCCATCGCCCTGTGCCGCCACATCCGGGATCACCAGCTGCCACTGCAACCCGTCGCCTCCAGCCGCACGCTGCCCGAGGACATCGCGCGGGTGGCCGAGGTGGTGCAGGCCAGCGGGCAGCCGCTGATGATCTGCACCTTCATCGGCTCGTCGCCGCTGCGGCAGCGGGCCGAGGGCTGGGATCTGGACTTCCTGCTGCGCACGTCCGAGTCCGCCATCGGCTTCGCGGTGCGCCAGGGGCTCGAGGTGGCCTTCGTCACCGAGGACACCGTGCGCACCCCACCCCAGGTGCTCGAGCCCCTGTTCCGCATGGCCGTGCGCACCGGCGCCCGGAGCCTGGTGCTGTGCGACACGGTGGGACACGCCACTCCCGCTGGCGCCGCCTCATTGGTGCGGTGGACGCGCCAGCTCGTGGCCCAGCTGGGTGGGGACATCCAGGTGGAGTGGCACGGCCACAATGATCGGGGGCTGGCGCTGAGCACCGCGCTCGCCGCGCTGGAGGCGGGCGCCCACCGGCTCCATGGCTGCGGCCTGGGCATTGGTGAGCGCGTGGGCAACACCTCCCTGGACCTGCTGCTGCTCAACCTCAAGCTGCTGGGCTGGGTGCGGCAGGACGTGTCCGGGCTCATCTCCTACGTGCGCAAGGTGTCCCAGGCCTGCCAGGTGCCCATCCCCTTCAACTACCCGCTGGCGGGCGGCGACGCGTTCCGCACCTCCACCGGCGTCCACGCCGCCGCCATCATCAAGTCCCTGCGCCAGGGCGACACCTGGCTGGCCGACCGCGTCTACTCGGGGGTGCCCGCCTCCGAGTGCGGGCTGACGCAGCGCATTGAGCTGGGGCCCGCCAGCGGCATGAGCACCGTGCGCTACTGGCTCCAGAGCCGCCAGCTGCCGTGCGACGAGGCGCTGTGCGCCCGGATCCTCGACGCGGCCAAGCGCTCCGATCGCGTCCTCACCGAGGAGCAGCTGCACCACCTGGTGCGGGAACACCTGAGCGGCGGCGGCCTGAACCCCGGTGGGCCTCGTTGACCGATTTTCGCTGGATGGGCATACTTCTTGTTCTCCCATCCACACATGAAAAAAATCCTTCTTGGAGTCCTGGCTGTGGTCGTCCTCGCGATTGGCGGGGCGGCCACTTTCCTCACGCTGAAAACCCCGGCCCAGCGCCCCCCGCCTGATCTCAAGGTGGAGGCGACAGCCGAGCGCATCGAGCGTGGCCGCTACCTGGTGGAGAACGTCTCCTCGTGTCTGCACTGTCACTCGCCGACCGACAAGACCCGCTGGGCCACGCCGGTCCAGCACACCGCCAAGGGCGCCGGCGGCGAGTGCTGGACTCCCGAAGTCGGCTTCACCGGTGTCCTGTGCGCCAAGAACATCACCCCGCACCCCGAGCACGGCCTGGGCAAGTGGACGGACGGAGAGATCCTCCGCGCCCTGCGCGAGGGCGTGGACAAGCACGGCGAGGCGCTCTTCAGCATCATGCCGTACGGCAACTACCGCGGCATGTCCGACGAGGACGCCATGTCCGTGGTGGCCTACCTGCGCACGCTGCCCGCGCTGGAGGGCCAGAAGCCCGCTCGCACCCTGGACTTCCCGCTGCCCATCGTCGTGAAGTTCATGCCCCAGCCCATCGAGGGCACGGTGACGGCGCCGGACAAGAGCGACAAGGTGGCCTACGGCCGCTACCTGGCCAACCTCGCCGCCTGTGAGGTCTGCCACACCCCCGTGGACGCGCAGCACAGCCCGCTGCCGGGCAAGGCCTTCTCCGGAGGCCAGCGCTTCCCGTTGGGCAAGGGCGCCGTGGTCGTCAGCGCCAACCTCACCCCGCACGCGACGGGCCTGGGTGGCAAGACGCGCGAGAACTTCATCGCCATGTTCAAGGCCTACGCCTCGCCCGAGGCGCACAACATCGAGGTCGCTCCCGACAAGAACTCCGTCATGCCGTGGCTGGGCATGGCGGGCATGACGGAAGAGGACCTGGGCGCCATCTACGACTACCTGCAGACGGTGCCCGCCATCGAGAACAAGGTGGAGAAGTTCCCCCCCACCTAAGCGCAAGCAGTCATCACGGTGGGCGCTTGGGCGCCCTCACGCACGGCAAGCGGGCTCAACAGGAGAACTGTTGAGTCCGAAATTATCTCTGCCGCCAAACCTTTGGAGGGGCCGCGAAACACAGCACTTCCCAAGGACTCTTGCGTGAACAAAGCCCTTCTTTTCGTCGCCCCCCTGCTTGCCTACTCTCTCATCGCCTGCGGTCCGCAGGAGGTGGAGCATCTGGAGGAGCTGGCGCTGGAGAGCACCGAAAGTGCGCTCACGGTACAGAACTGCGTACCTCTGCTTCCTTCTTCCGCCATCGCCAGCGCCCACGACGGCAACGTGCCGAACAACACGCGCGATGACCTGCTCGGCACCCGCTGGAGCAACCTCGGCAAGGGCTCGTGGCTCGACGTCGATCTGGGCAGCTCGCGGACCGTCTCCGGGGCGGCCATCGCCTGGCACGGGGGCAACACCCGGGCCAACACCTTCACCATCTCGACGTCGCCGGATGGGTACACCTACACGCAGGTCTACAGTGGCAGGAGCAGCGGCACCACGGAGGCGGCTGAGACGTATTCCTTCACGGCCCGCACCGCGCGCCGCATGCGCATCACCGTCAACGGCAACACGCTGAACGACTGGGCGAGCATCTCCGAGGTGCGCGGCTGCGGCACCACGTCGACCCCGACCACCAACACCGTGGTGTGGCGCGGCGACTTCGAGACGGGCAACTACTCGCAGTGGTCCAGCGCGCAGATCGTCAGCTCGGACCGGATGATGGCTGTCACCTCTCCGGTGCGCCAGGGCCGCTATGCCATGAAGGTCACCGTGCGGCAGGGCGATGATCCCATCGACTCCAGCGGCAACCGCAACGAGCTGGTGAGGATGACGAACGAGGCGTCCGGCTCGGAGTACTACTACAAGTGGAGCACGATGTTCGCCTCGGACTTCCCGAGCGTGAGCACCTGGCAGCTGTTCCTGCAGTGGCACCACTCGGGCAGCAGCGGCTCGCCCCCGGTGGAGTTCTTCGTGTACGGCGAGGAGATCCGCCTCAACGTGCGCGGCACCACCGTGTGGCGCACGCCGCTGGTGCGCGGCGTGTGGCAGGACTTCGTCTTCCGCGTGAAGTGGTCGTCGAGCTCGACCACGGGCTTCGTGGAGCTGTACCACAACGGCAGGCTGGTGATGCCCAAGCGCTACGCGGCCACTCAGTACTCGGGGTACGGGAACTACCTGAAGCTGGGCCTGTACCGGAACTCGAGCATCGCGAAGACGGGCGTGCTGTACCACGACAACTTCATCATGGCGAAGCAGCTCTCGGACGTGTTCCCGTAGGCAGTCAGTCCCTCGCCGCGGCCCTCACTGGGGCCGCGGCGGCAGCACCCACAGGGCGTTGGTGCCCGTCTCGTCGTGAGCAACGAAGAAGACGGTGCTTCCCACCCGGGTGAAGCCGCGCGGGTATGCGGACTGCGTGCCGGGAGCGATGTCCCGGAGCAGCCGCGTGCCGCCCGGCTGTCCGTTGCTCACCCACGGCTCCAGGCCGTGGGTGTTCTCCTCGAAAGCGCTGAAGAGCACCGAGTCCCCCACCGGGAAGATCGCGGACTGGAACTCGTCGGAGAGGCTCAGCGGGCGCACGAGCAGCCGCGTCCCCGCCGCCGTGCCGTCCGTGCTCCAGAGCTGGGTGTCGCGCGGAGCGGGCCCGTCGGTGGAGATCGTCATCCCAAAGAAGAGCCGGGTGCCGGCCACCGCCACGGCGGAGATTGAAGGCTCCGCGCCCGGCTGCCCCGCGTACGGGTTGGGCAGCGTCCGGACGTACGCCGAGCGGCCAGCCCCATCGAGCCTCACCCGGTACAGGCCCAGGGTGTGCCCGGCGGGGTCCTGCGTGGTGAAGTACAGGTGCCTGCCCAGCGCCTTGAGCACCTGGGGATTGCCGCTCTCGGAGCCCGGGACGAAGTCCTCCACGAGCACCGTGCCCACCTCGGTGCCATCGCTCTTCCACAGCTCCCGGCCGTGGCTCGGGTCCGCGGCGGTGAAGAACAGCTGCGAGCCCACCACGCGCAGCCCGTACGGGTACCCACCCTCGGCCCCCGGGTAGATGTCCTTGACGAGCCCTGTGCCCGCCTGGGTGCCGTCGCTCTTCCACAGCTCGGTCCCGTGAGTGGGATCCGAGACGACGAAGAAGAGCGTGCTGCCCGCCAGCGCCTTCAGCGAGGACAGGGAGGCCCCTGCCCCCAGCTCCTTCACCCGCATCGTGCCCGTCTCGGTCCCGTCGCTCCGCCACAGCTCGTAGCGCTCGGCGGAGGCCTGCGTCTCCGGGACGTAGCGGAAGAAGAGCAGCGTGCTGCCCGAGGCCGTGAGGCCGGACAGGGACGAGCCCTCGCCACCCGGCGTCAGGTCCTTCACCAGCCGTGTCCCCGCCTCCGTCCCGTCACTCGTCCACAGCTCGCGTCCGTGAGCCTCATCTCCCACCAGGAAGAACAGCCGCGAGCCCACGCTCGTCAGGCGCTCCAGCGCCTCGCGCGGGCCAAAGGGATCCGCGGAGGCCGAGAAGGTCTTCACCACCTGGGTGCCGGCCGCCGTCCCATCGCTCAGCCACAGCTCCTTGCCCCCGAGGCCTCCGTCGCGGTTGATGGCGAAGGCGAGCCGACCCTGGAAAGCCACCAGGCTCTCGGGCGCTTCACCCATCCAGGCCGGCAGGTCCGACGGAGAGAAGAAAGCCTTCACACGCCGCGCGGTACCGGGCTCCCACTGAGCCGCCCGTGAGGCCTGCGCCTCACTCTCCGCGATGGCCTCCGAGGGAGCGTCACTCGGCGCCAGTTCCTCCTGGGACACCGCGTCCGGCAGCGGCCCACCGCACCCCATCACCAGTGAACCGAGCAGCACCACCTCGCGCCAAGAACGCATTCCCACCTCTTGTGTCTGGGTTGCGCACAAGGGTTGGGCGCCGGGGTGATTCCGCAAGCCCCCCGAAAAATCCCGCGACGCGCCGACGCCAGGCTCGAAAGCGCAGCGAGCGGGCATCACGCACGGCTCACCGACTTTCCAGTCCTGGAAATTGAGAGCAAGCATTTCCCCAGCGGGCTCTCATCGGTGTCACGCTGAGTCTCAGTCACCTGCGACTCGATACGAGGGGGGCCCTTCTGATGCTGACGTTGACCCGGGACGACGTCCGGATGGGCTGTCGTGCCACCGACTGGCGGGCAGCACTGGACCAGGCCGCCGCGGCGCTCGTTGAAGCCGGCCGCGTCTCTGGCGAGTACCGCGAGGGGCTGCTGGCCCGTGAGGCTCAGTCCTCCACCTACCTCGGCCATGGCATCGCGATTCCGCACGGCACGCCCGAGAGCCGCCGCCACGTGCGCTCCACCGGCGTGCGCGTGCTGCAGTTTCCCGAAGGCATCTCGTGGCACGACGGCTCCCGGGTCAACCTGCTGGTGACCATCGCCGCGCAGTCCGACGAGCACCTGGACATCCTGCGCCAGCTCACCCACGTGCTCGAGCAGCGTGGCGTGGCGGAGACACTGGCCCGCGCGACGAGCCCGGAAGAGATCATCGCGGCGCTCTCCCGCGCGCCCGTGAAGGCGAAGTTCGATGCCGACACGCTCAGCCTGGAGCTGCCGGCGCGGGATCGGCTGGAGCTCGCCGTGGCGGCCGCGGCCCGGCTGCGTCAGGCCGGCTGCGTGGATGCCAGCTTCGTCGCGTCCATCGCGGGCCAGCTCCCCGTGGCGCTCGGCCAGGGGCTGTGGCTCGTGCACGGCGTCACCGGTGTGAAGACCCCTGCCCTGGCCCTGGCGACCCCGAAGCGGCGCCTGCGAGATGAGGCCGGAGAGGTGTCCGCCGTGTTCTGTCTGGCCGCTCACGGCGATGCGCACCGCACGCTGCTCGAGCGGCTGGATGAGCTGCTGGCCCGTGGCGATGGGGCCCAGCTCGCGGCGCTGCCCGCCGATCAGATCCTGTCACGGCTGGCCGGCGAGTCCTCACAGGCCGTGACGGCTCGCGTCCGCCTGCTCAACGCCCATGGCCTGCACGCGCGGCCGGCCAAGGAGCTGGTGCAGGTGGCACGGGCCCAGCCCATGCCCATGCGCGTCCGCAAGCTCGAGGGAGACGGTGAGGCGGTCGATGCGACCAGCGTCATCAAGATCCTGGGGCTCGGGGCGCGGCGTGGAGAGACCCTGGTGTTCTCCGCCGAGGGCCCCGGCGCCGAGCAGGCCGTCGCCGCCATGGCCGAGGCGGTGCGCGGCGGGCTGGGAGAGCCGGTGACACCGCTCCAGGAGACGCGCGAGGAGCGAGCCCCCCACAAGCCCGTGGCCGCGCCCCTCGTCCCTCCCGTGGCGGATGAACCGCTGACGGCCGTACCGGCGGCGCCAGGGCTCGCGGTGGCCCCTGCCTACGTGCTGCGCATGCCCGAGTTCCGCTACGCCGAGCGCGCGGACAACGCCTCGCGGGAGCGGGAACGGCTGGAGCGTGCGCTCGCCGGTGGGCGTGAGCAGCTCCAGGCGCTGGTGAAGCGAACGGCGGGCGGCGAGGTGGCGCAGATCCTCGCCATCCACTCGGAGATGCTGGAGGACCCGGCGCTGCGCGAGGCCGCGCTGGCCGCCATCAACGAGGGCGCTTCGGCGGAGGCTGGCTGGTGGCGCGCGATCGACACGGCGGCCCGTGCGCAGGAAGCGCTCGCCGACCGGCTGCTGGCCGAGCGCGCCGCGGACCTGCGTGACGTGGGCCGCCGGGTGCTCGGGCTGCTGTGTGGTGTCGAGCTCCCCACGCCCCCCGATCAGCCCTACATCCTGGTGGCCGAGGACGTCGGGCCGTCCGATGTGGCGCGGCTGGACACCGCGAAGGTCCGCGGGCTCGTCACGGCCCGCGGAGGCGCCACGTCACACAGCGCGATCCTCGCGCGGGCGCTGGGCATCGCCGCTGTCGTTGGCGCGGGAGAGCGGGTGATGGCGCTGAGCTCCGGCGTCGAGCTGATCATCGATGGCGAGAGCGGCCGCATCATCCCCGGGCCCTCGCCCGAGCGCCGGCAGCGCACCGAGCGGCGCATCGTGGAGCAACAGGCGCTCCAGCAGGCGGCGCACGCCCGGCGCCACGAGGAGGCCCGCACGAGCGACGGCCACCGTGTCGAGGTCGGCGCCAACCTGGGCAACACCGCCCATGCCGCGGATGCCGTGGCGCGCGGGGCCGAGGGCGTGGGCCTGCTGCGTACCGAGTTCATCTTCATGGAGCACCCCAGCGAGCCGGACCTGGAGACGCAGATCGCCCAGTACCGTCAGGCCTTCGATGCGCTGGCGGGCCGCCCGCTCGTCGCGCGCACGCTGGATGTCGGCGGTGACAAGCCGCTGTCGTACTGGCCCATGCCGCACGAGGAGAACCCCTTCCTGGGCCTGCGCGGCATCCGCCTGACGCTCACCCGGCCCGAGGTGATGGAGACCCAGCTGCGCGCCCTGCTGGTCGCCGCGGAGGCGCGCCCCCTGCGCATCATGTTCCCCATGGTGAAGGACATCGACGAGTTCCGCGCGGGCAAGGCCCTCTTCGACCGCATCCAGGCCGAGGTGAAAGCGCCCGACGTGCAGCTGGGCGTCATGATCGAGGTGCCCTCCTGCGCGCTGCTGGCGCCCACGCTGGCCAAGGAGGCCCACTTCTTCTCCATCGGCACCAATGATCTCACCCAGTACACGCTCGCGATCGACCGCGGCCATCCCCAGCTGTCCGCCCAGTCCGACGCGCTGCACCCGGCCGTGCTCCAGATGATTCGCCTCACCGCGGACGCCGCCCATGCCGAGGGCCGCTGGGTGGGCGTGTGCGGTGAGCTGGGCTCGGATCCGCTGGCCATCCCCGTGCTGGTGGGCCTGGGCGTGGACGAGCTGTCCGTCAGCAGCCGCCGCGTCCCCATGGTCAAGGCCCGTATCCGCGAGCTGACGCTGCCGCGGGCGCGCGAGCTGGCCGCCCTCGCCCTGAGACAACCCACCGCCGCCGCCGTGCGCGAAGCCCTGGAGAACGCCTGATGGCGCGCATCCTCACCCTGACGCTGAACCCCGCCCTGGATCTATCGGTCCGCATCGATGCGATACGGCCCGGCGAGGTCAACCGCACCGAGAGCACCCGCCTGGACGCCGCGGGCAAGGGCATCAACGTCGCCCGGATCCTCGCGGGGCTGGGACATGACGTCACCGTGTCCGGGCTGCTCGGCGCCGACAACGAGACGGCCTTCGTGCGCGCCTTCACCGAGTGCGGACTGCATGACGCGTTCCTCCGGGTGCCGGGCGAGACGCGCATCAACGTGAAGCTCTCCGAGCGGGATGGCCGCGTCACCGATCTGAACGGCCCGGGCCCCCGCATCCCTCCGGGCACGCTGGAGCAGCTGTCCGACAAGCTGTGGTCCCTGCTGCCGGGGCTCGACGCGGTCGTCATCTCCGGCAGCCTGCCGCCCAACCTCATGCCGGCCCGGCTCGCGGAGCTCGTCATCGGCCTGCGCGAGCGGCGGATGCGCGTGTGGCTCGACACCAGCGGTCCCGCCCTGGTGTCTGGCCTGGCCGCGCGGCCCTCCGGCGCCAAGCCCAACGAGACGGAGCTGGAGGACTGGGCGGGCCAGCCGCTCGAGACCACCCAAGCCCGCTGCCAGGCCGCCCTGCGCCTCAACGCCGAGGGCATCGAGGACGTGCTGGTCTCCATGGGCGCCGACGGCGTGCTCTGGGCCCAGCGTGGCAGCGTGCTGCGGGCCACCCCACCCCGGGTCCCGGTCATCAGCACCGTGGGCGCGGGGGACACGCTGCTGGCCGCCACGCTGCACGGTGTGCTGTCCGGCTGGCCCCGGGAGCGCAACCTGCGCTTCGCCACTGCGCTCTCCGCCGAGTGCGTGCGCCACGTGGGCGTGGGCGATCCGAACGCCGAGGACTTCGGCACGCTCCTGCAGCAGACCCTCGTTCAGCCTGTCAACGCCGAGCCCTCTCCCCAGGAGTCACCCTGATGAACGTCGTCATCGTCACGGCATGCCCCAGCGGAGTGGCCACGACTTTCCTTGCCGCCCGAGGCCTCGAGCGCGCCGCGACCCGGCGGGGATGGAAGCCGGCTGTCGAGATGCACAGCCAGCTCCAGCCAGTCGTCCCGGTGGACGCGGCCACGCTCGCCGCCGCCGAGCTGGTCATCATCGCGGCCAGCGCCCCCATGGAGCTCACCCGGTTCATTGGCAAGCGCGTCTTCCAGGGCTCCATCGCCCAGGCGCTGCCGGATCCGGAGGCCTTCCTGGCCCGCGCCCAGAGCCAGGCGACGAAGCTGACCGAGGCCCCTGCCCCGAGCGCCGCTCCGAGCGCCGCGGTGGCACCCGCGCAAGCAGGAAGGAAGCTCGTGGCCGTCACCGCGTGCCCCACCGGCGTGGCGCATACGTTCATGGCGGCCGAGGCGCTCACTCAGGCGGCGCGCG
Source organism: Myxococcaceae bacterium (assembly GCA_035296065.1). Classification (GTDB taxonomy): domain Bacteria; phylum Myxococcota; class Myxococcia; order Myxococcales; family Myxococcaceae; genus DATHBR01. The sequence continues at coordinate 81,645 of DATHBR010000071.1, forward strand.
GACTGGGCTACCCGCTGCGCGTGGAGACTCAGGGCTCGGTGGGCGCCAAGGACAAGCTCACCGCGCAGGAGATCCGCGACGCGGACGTCGTCATCCTGGCCACGGACATCGAGGTCGACACCTCGCGGTTCGCGGGCAAGCGCGTGTGGAGAACCTCCACCGGGGCCGCGCTGAAGAAGTCCGTCCCCACGATCCAGGAAGCGCTCGAGAAGGCGCAGGTCCTCGGAGGCGCGGCGGGCCGCCCCGCGGCACAGGAGGGCGCCGGGGGCGGCGCGGCAAGCCCCAACAAGCGGGGGCCCTATCGGCACCTGCTGACGGGCGTGTCCTTCATGCTGCCCATGGTGGTGGCTGGCGGCCTGTTGATCGCGCTGTCGTTCGTCTTCGGCATCGAGGCCTTCGAGCAGGAGGGCACGCTGGCGGCGGCGCTGATGAAGATCGGCGGCGGCGCGGCCTTCAAGCTGATGGTGCCGCTGCTGGCTGGCTATATCGCGTACTCGATCGCCGACCGGCCCGGCATCGCCCCGGGCATGATCGGCGGCTATCTGGCGAGCGAGCTGGGCGCGGGCTTCCTCGGAGGCATCGCCGCGGGATTCATCGCCGGCTATGCGGCGAGCGCCATCAGCCGCTACCTCAAGCTCCCGTCCAGCGTCGAGTCCCTCAAGCCCATCCTGATCATCCCCTTGCTGGCGAGCCTCTTCACGGGCCTGGTGATGGTCTACGTCGTCGGTACGCCCGTGGCCTCGATCATGACGGGGCTCACGTCCTTCCTCACCAACATGGGCTCGGGCAACGCGATCCTCCTGGGCCTGTTGCTGGGCGCGATGATGTGCGTCGATCTCGGCGGCCCCATCAACAAGGCGGCCTATGCCTTCGGCGTGGGCCTGCTGTCCGCCGGAGGGCCGGGCTCGCAGGCGCCCATGGCGGCGATCATGGCCGCGGGCATGGTGCCGCCGCTGGGAATGGGGCTCGCCAGCCTGCTTGCCCGGGCCAAGTTCTCCGAGCCGGAGCGCGAGGCCGGCAAGGCCTCACTGGTGCTGGGCCTGTGCTTCATCTCCGAGGGCGCCATTCCCTTCATGGCCAAGGATCCCCTGCGCGTGATTCCCACCTGCGTGATCGGCGGGGCGCTGACGGGCGCGCTCTCCATGTACTTCGGCGTGCAGCTGATGGCTCCGCACGGCGGCCTGTTCGTGCTGCTGATCCCCAACGCCGTCAATCACGTGCTGCTGTACCTGCTGTCCATCACCGTGGGCACCCTGGTCGTCGCCGCCGTGTACTCGGTGGTCAAGGCGGGGAAGGCCGAGATGCTGGACGCGGCCACGAAGTCCCCGCCCCAGGCGCCCCCGGCAGTCCGCGACGCCCGCGCCTGACCTGCTACACTGAGCGCCTCTACAAGGAGAAGCACCATGCCCAAGGGCCAGCAGAAGCAGACGAAGAGCAACAAGCCGAAGCTCACCACCCAGGAGAAGCAGAAGAAGAAAGAGGAGAAGAAGGCCAAGAAGAAGTAGGCCTTCAGAGCAGCGGATCCAGCGAGTTGAACAGCCGATCCACGTCCGCCTCACTGTTGTACAGGTGAGGCGAGACGCGGAGGTTGTCTCCCCGGACGCTGACGTACACGTTGCTCGCCGCCAGCCGCGCGGGCACATCCGGCGCATAGCCGCCCCGGCGCCGCAGGCCCACCAGGTGCCCCACCCGGTGCGCCTCGGGCGCCACCTCCAGCCCCAGCGACTGCGCCCCCTGGGCAATCCGCCGCGTCAGCGCTCGCAGCGTCTCCTGAATGGAGTCCACTCCCCACTCCTGGAGCTGCCGCAACGCCGCCGCCGCCATCGGCACCAGCATGAAGTTGCTGCGCTCACCCACGTCGAACCGGCGCGCTCCGGGCTGGAACTCGTCCCGGTAGTCGATCAGCCGGGCGAAGTCCTCGCTGTTCTTCCGGGCGATCCAGTTCAGCTCCAGCGGCTTGCCCTCACGGTGCCGCGGGGCCACATAGAGGTAGCCCTGGCTGTACGGCCCCATCAGCCACTTGTAGCCCGCGCTCACCAGGTAGTCGGGCCGCACCTGCTCCACGTTCAGCGGCAGCGCGCCCAGGGACTGGGTGGCATCCACCACCAGCGCCGCGCCCACTTCCCGGGCCCGGGCGCCCACGCGCACCAGGTCCACCCACGTGCCGTCCGTCCAGTGGCAGTGCGGCATGGCCACCAGCGCCGTGCGCTCATCCATCGCCTCGAGCACCGCGCGCGTCCAGTCCCCGTCCTCGCGCCGGGACACGGTGAACAGTGAGCCGCCGCTGCGCTGAGCCAGCTCGCGCCACGGATAGAGGTTGGAGGGGAACTCCTCGGCGAGCACCAGCAGCCGCTGGCCCGCCTCCACCCGCAGGTTGGCCGCGGCCACCGCCATGCCATAGCTCACCGAGGGCACCAGCGCCACGCCCTCCGCCTCGGCGCCCACCAGGCCCGCGAAGAGCGCGCGCAGCGCCTCCGCCTCGGTGAAGAAGTCCTCCGCCCGCACCGTCCACGGGTGGGCCTTGCGCCCCAGCGCCATCTCTCCCGCCGCGCGCACGCTTCGCAGCTGCGGAGACATGTATGCACAGTTGAGCCAGGTGATGTCGTCCGGCAACTCGAAGAGGGCGCGCTGAGAGGGAAGGATCATGATTTGGGAGCGAGAGGGGGGCGCAGGCTGGCTCACCTGCGCCCTGCTCGCAAGCCCGTCGCGCTAGGCTAGAAGGAGATGAAGCGTCCCCGGATGCGCCGGCTCCCGGTGGACGGCTCCGTGTCGTAGCGCGAGTAGACGATCAGCGACTGCTGGTTGCCCACCGAGGCCAGGGCCACCCGCTCCTCGTAGGTGCGCACGTCCCAGGCCACCCTGCTCCCATTGGCCGTGACAACGGAGCCCTCGGACGACACCTGGGTGGCATAGATGTCCCAGACCGCGTTGTCCCGGTGGTCCGCCCAGGCCACCACATAAGAGGTTCCATCGAACGTCACCGCGGGCGAGTACTGGTTCGTCCTGTGCGCGCAGATCGCCACCCCCGAGGTGTCCTGCACCGCTCCCGCACCGGACACCCGCGCCCCGTAGATGTCGTGGTTGTTCTCTCCCCGGTGGTCCGTCCACACCACGAGGTACCCAGCGCCATCGGACGCCACGTCGGGATCGAACTGCGCGTAGGAGTAGTTGGCGACCGCGATGCGGGTGGTGTCCTGCAGCACGCCGTCACTGCCCACCCGCGCACCGTAAATGTCCCACAGCGTCGCGGTGTGAAGCTCGGCCCAGATGACCAGGTAGCCGCTGCCATTGGAGGCGACCCGGGGCGTGTAGTGCTCCACCAGGTTGGTGGCGATGGCGATGCCGCTGGGGTCCTGTACCACGCCGTCGCTGCCTACCCGCGCGCCGTGGATGTCCGCCCGATCCACGGGCACCTGCCGCCAGACCACCAGGTAGTCCGTTCCGTCCGAGGCCACCGACGGAGAGTACTGAGTGTCGGGATGCGAGGAGATGAGCAGGCCGCTCGAGTCCACCACCGCGCTGGCCGTCGGGCCCGAGCCCCGCACCCGGGCTCCATAGATGTTCCAGTTGACGTCCCGGTAGTCCATCCACGTCACCAGGTAGTCCGCCCCGTTGGAGGCCACCGCTGGCGCCTGGCGCTCGCGCGCGGCCGAGCCGATCACGAAGCCCGCCCTATCCACCGCGCCTCCCGTGGGCGCCACCCGCGCGCCGTAGATGCTGGCGCCGCTGCTGCCCGTCTCCGTCCACACCACCAGGTAGTTGGACCCGTTGGACGCGATGGCCGCCTCCGTCTGGTGCACCGGGCCCGTCGTCACCGCCAGGCTACCACCCGCGGTGATCGTCCCCGTCAGGGACGCCACCCACGCGCTCTGCAGCTCGCTGCCCGAGCCCACCGCGCAGTGCCAGGCCATGAGGTAACCCGTCGTCGCGGGGGCCACGTTCGGCTGCTGGCAGTTCCCCCCGGTGGAGCTGAAGGCCAGGTTGGTCGTGTCCACCACCGGGCTGGTGACGGACAGCGAGCCCAGCACCCGGCTGCCCAGAATGCGCCGCGTCTGGTTCGTGGTGTTCCACTCCATCCAGGCCACGAAGTAGTCGCCGCCGTTGGCGATCACCGCGGGCGTGGACTCCGAGTGGTTCAGGTGAGCGCCAATCGCCACCCCGTTCACGTCCACCACCGTGCCGTTGCTGGCCACGCGCGCGCCGTACAGATCCCTGCTGCTGGAGCCGCGCCAATCCAGCCAGGTGACGAGGAAGTCCGTGCCGTTGGAGGCCACCGCCGGAGCCACCTGATCGCTGGTGCCGCTCGTCAGCTGAAGGCTATTACTGTCCAGCACCACGCCCGCGTTGGACACGCGCGCGCCGTGGATATGGATCGTCACGCCGCTGCGGAAGTCGTCCCAGACCACCAGGTAGTTCGAGCCATTGGACGCCACCGCGGGCGAGCGCTCCTCCACGTTCTGCGTGGCGGTGATGACCAGGTCCGTGGTGTCCATGAACTGGCCGGCGCTGGAGATCCGCCGGCCATACACGTCCATGTCCCCCATGACGCCCAGGCCATTCCACACCACCAGGAAGTCCGTGCCGTTGGACGCCACCCGGGGCGCCAGGTGGAACACCCGGTTCACCGCCATGGGCAAGCCTCCCGGGTGGGTCACCTTGCCACTGGCCTCCACCCGCGTGCCGTAGATGAGCCAGGTGTTGTCGCGGTTGTCGCTCCAGGCGACGAAGAAGTCCGTGCCGTTGCTGGCCACGTGCGGGGTGGACGCGTCCCCTGGGCCATTGCTCACGGGAATGCCCTCCGGATCCAGCACCGTGCCCGTGCTCGAAACGCGCGTGGCGTACAAGTCATAGAGCCCACCGCGCAGGCTCCTCCAGACGAGCAGGTAGTTCGTCCCGTTGAAGGCCAGCACGGGGTGGCTCCTCGTGGTCACGTCCGCCGCCACATGCCGGCCGTCGACGATCAGTTCGGGGGAGATGACCGGATCGAGCACCGCGGGGTAGGCCGACGCGGTGAGCACCTGCTCGGGCACCCGCAGGTGGATGGCGCCCTCGGAATACTCAGCGGGCACCGCCGTGCGCTGGCCCGTGGCGTCCACCCAGGTGCCATGGCCATAGCTGAAGCCCAGCCCCGTGCTCGCATCCGCGAAGTGCAGCCCGCTGGCGGAGGTGCCGGTGTGCACCAGCCCCTGCACGGGGATGCGCACCCGAAGCTCACCCTGCCCCCGCGGCGCGGCCTCGAAGCTCCAGGACTGCTCCACGCCCTGCTCGCTGTTGCGCAGGTGCTCCACCAGCGCCCCGTGCACCCACGCCAGGTGCCCATCGGCCTCCACCTGCCCCCGTGGCTGACGGGTGCTCAGCTCGTGGGTACCCCGTGACACCCTCGCCGCGCCCAGCAGCAGCGGCGTGCCCCGCTCTGCTTCCATGCGCGGAGCCAGCTCCTCGCGCTGCTCCAGCTCCCGGGCCCTCAGCGTCCGTACCGGCGGCTGCGCGGCCTGCCGGTACCTCACAGGCGTGAGCACCAGCCCCTCGGCCCGGGCCTTCACGTCATAGGTGGAGTGTCCCGCTCGCCAGCCGTCCTCGTCCTGCCGGTAGGCGAAGTGCACCTGCCGGATGATCGCGTCCACGTCGAACGGCGCCGCTTCCGTGTTGGACACCCGCGCGCTCGGCGCGCTGTGGACCTCTTCTCCCTGGCACCCGGTGCCCAACCCCACGACGAGCATCAACGTCAGACTCAGGGCAAACTGCTGCGCGACTCGCTGGAACAAGGTCCCTCCCGGAAGAAAAGCTCAGTGGTGATTGGACTTCCGCGCAGCGTACGGATCCGGTCATTGCGCCGAAAGTGCGTGTCTATTTTGAGACAGACGAACACACCTGCGGAGGAAGGTTCCCTGCCGCGCAGTGAAGGACATAACCACGCAGGGCTGACATACCTGCCGGGTTCCCTCCGGACTTCACCCGTTCACAGCGTCTTCAGGTACTCGAGCACCGCGCGCCGCTGCTCGTCGGACAGCGCATCCCCGAACGTGTGGCCGCTGTTGGAGTAGCCCGGAAGCGTGGTGTCGTAGATGCGCTTGCGCAGGTGCTCCTCTGGCTGCGCGGCCTTGCCCTTGGAGAGCACCTGGTGCTTCCACCCCAGCGCCACGGTGTCCAGCTGCTGCCGGGTGAAGGAGCGGCGCCAGTAGGTGGGTCGCTTCGGACTGTCCAGCAGGGCCTCGATCGTGGGCACCGAGCCGTTGTGCAGGTACGGCGCGGTGGCCCACACCCCGTCGAGCGGAGGCGCCACATAGCCCGGGCCGGGCACCAGCTGCGCGGTCTGCCCATAGAAAGAGCGGTTGAACCAGTCCACCATCGGCACGCCTTCGCGCGCGGTGGACTGCCACAGCAGGGGGTCCGTTCCGACTTCCTCCACGGGGATGATCAGGTTGGGATAGGACTCCTTGGCGCCATAGGTGCCATGGCACTCGGAGCAGTGTGCCTCGAAGACATCTTTGCCCGCGTCGGCCAGCTCGCGGTTGATGGGGTGCGGGTAGCGCGGCGGCTTCAGCGTGGTGAGGTAGGCGCGCACGTCATCGAAGTAGCTGTCGATGCGCTGGGCCTCCTGCACGCTGTCGGTGCACAGCATGGAGGCGGACATCATCAGCCGGGCGTGATCTCCCCGGCCGATGCCGGTGTGGAACATCGCGTGCTTCTTGCGCAGCAGCCACCAGGCGGGCACGTCCGCGGGCACGGGCTCGCGCGGAGGCAGCGGCAGCAGCGGCTCGTCCGACCACTCCAGCGTCAGCGGATCCCGGTGGGCCGCGAGCACCGCCGCCAGGTTGTCCGCCGGGTTGACGCCAATGGTGTCCGGCCGAGTGTAGGGCCCCACCGCCCGCACGCGCCCGGACCAGCGCCACCACTCGGCCATCTCGTCCGCGTCATTCACCAGCAGCCCCGCCACCGTGGCATAGGTGGAGAAGTCCTCGGTGAGATCCAACACCGAGTTGCCCAGGCCGATGAGCACCCCGTCCGCGTTGGGCGTGGCGTGGCAGCCCAGGCAGTTGGCCGTCACCACCTCCACGCCGCGCGGCGTCTTCAGCGCCGTCACGTCATAGGACAGCGTCTCGTTGCGGCCCCGCCTGCCGGGCAGCCGCCGGTTGGCGGGCGCCGCGCCGAAGCCCAGGCGGTAGATGGACCAGGGCACCCCGCAGCTCACGTAGCCCCCATTCACCAGAGCGTCGTAGCCGGCCTTCGCGTCTCCGGAGCGCTGCGGCGCGGCGGGGATGGCAACACGCTCGGGACGCGCGGGCGTGGCCCCGACGACCAGAGCCAACAGGCCCATCCACAACAGCGGCGGCGGCAATCGCATGCGAGGCTCCAGGGTGAGCCGCTCGCGCACGGGCGAGCGGCTTGACGGGAACCAGGCTGCAGCATCGTGTCACCCTCGGGGGCAGCCGCGCTCCGAACGGTCGAAGCCCGCCGCTGAACGGTCGCCCGGGCCCACCCGGCCCGGCCGCCTCCAGCCCTGCGGGACAACTCAGCAGGTTCTCCACCTGAAACTGGCATGCGACCTAGGATTCACTGGATTTTCCAGAAGGGCCGGATTTAAATCCCAGGACTGAAGTTTCCTGGGGGCGGTCTCTGTTCACATGAATCGGTCGGCCATCCAGCAATGGGCTGAATCCTTCGCCGAGGCGCTCGCGCGGCGCGCCGCGCTGCTGGGCGCGATGCACCGGGACACCGCCGGCCGGCGCACCGCGGAGCTGATGACGCGGCTGCAGAGCGCGGCCCTGCGCTTCGAGTCCAAGGCGTTCGGCGGCCCGGATCTGAGCTGGGGGCGCGCCATCGAAGAGGACGTGGCCGCCCTGCCCCGGCCTCCGGTGAGCTCGGGCCGGCTGGTGTGCATTCCGTACTGCGTGAACCAGAACCCCGAGCAGCCCGAGGCCTGGGACTACGGCGCCAGCGTGGCGCTGATCCATGACGAGGAGGAGGTGGCCGCGGTCTCCTTCGGGCGCGCGCGGCGCACGCTGTCGGTGTCGCTGCAGGAGGGCGAGGCGCGCATTGGCTTCGGCGGGGAGATGATGCTGCTCGACGACGTGCCGGGGCTGGACACCCTGGCCCCGCCCTTCCAGCAGGTGATGCACCCATTCTGGGCCCTGGCCCGCTGCATCCTCGGGGTGGAGGGCTACGGCACCTGCTTCCTGGAAGGGCACCGCGTCTCCGCCCGGGGCATGAGCCCCGAGGCCAACATCATCTCGGTGTTCCGCCGCTCGCTGGGGCTGCACATCGAGAACGAGTACGGCGAGGCCTCCTGGCACGATCACGTCTTCTGCGCCCTGGCCTGGACGCCCGAGGCGCTGGAGCGCTGGCGCCGGCTGCGTGAGCCCGCAGTGCGCGCGGCCATTGGCGATGCCTGTCCGTTGTGTGGTGGCCAACTGGAGGACTCGAAGCTGCCAGCGCCCACCCTGGCCCCGCGGGATCCGGCCGCCTCGAGCTACCTGCGCCTGCGCTGCCCGGTGTGCTCCACCGTCTTCCGCACCTCCAGCCGCCGCGGTGTCAGCCTGGAGTCAGAGCCTGTTCGCTGACAGAGTGCCTGTAACTCCTACATGACGGCGGGAGAGGCGAGCCCGTCCTCCGGGCGGGTCTTCGGCTTCTCGGTGGGCAGCCGCCGCGCCAGCTCGATCAGGCGGATGGTGCGCGAGTAGGCGTCCGCCTCGTAGAGGGCGGCGAAGTTGCCCACCATGAAGGACAAGGAGCCCTGCACCTGCGCCGTATGAATGGGCAGGGCCGACGGGTGCCAGCCCGAGGAAGCCAGGTCCGCCAGCAGCTGCAGCTTCTCCCGGAGCACGCGGTACATGTCCTGGGAGAGGTGGGCAATCTGCTTCCACGCCGTCGGCATGATCTCGACAGTGAACGGCTGAAGGTAGCTCTCGGTCTGCGCCATCATGACCCTGGGCTTTAGCAACCGTTATGCCGCCTCGAACCCCAGGGAAAACGATCACTTAGCCAAGGGCCCCCGGCCGCCCCTCTGGAAGAGTTACAGCGCTTTGTGCATGTCCGCCAGGCACTGGACCACCAGCGCCGTCCAACCCGTCTGGTGGTTGGCGCCCAGGCCCTGGCCGGTGTCGCCATGGAAGTACTCGTGGAAGAGCACCAGCTCGCGCCAGTCCGGGTCCTCCGCGAAGCGCCGGTCGTCTCCGTGGCAGGGCCGCCGGCCCGTGTTGTCCGGCAGGAACAGTCGACAAAGCCTGGACGACAGCTCCCGGGCCACCTCCGCCAGCGTCATCATCCGCCCCGAGCCCGTGGGGCACTCCACCTTGAGGCTCTCTCCATAGAAGTGGTGGTAGCGCTCCAGCGCCTCGATCAGCAGGTAGTTGAGGGGAAACCACACCGGCCCGCGCCAGTTGGAGTTGCCGCCGAACATGCCGCTGTCGGACTCGCCCGGCACATACGCCACCCGGTACTCCTCGCTGCCGGCGCGGAACACGAAGGGGTGCTCGGCGTGCACGCGGGACAGGGACCGGACGCCGTGGTCGGAGAGGAACTCGCGCGGATCCAGCACCCGGCGCAGCACCCGCACCAGCCGCTCCCGCGAGGGAATGGCCAGCAGCCGGTGCCCACCCTGCTCCTGCCCCTGCGGCGCCGCCATGTACGAGATGTTGTGCGCCAGGTCCGCCCGGTTCTCCAGGAACCAGCGCATGCGGCGGGCGAAGCCGGGCAGCCGCTCGATCAGCCGATCCGGCAGCACCTCGGCGGCGAACAGCGGCACCAGCCCCACCATGGAGCGCACCCGCATGGGTACGTCATGCCCGTTCACCCACAGGTGATCGTAATAGAAGCCCTCCTCCTCCTCCCACAGCCCCGAGCCGCCCAGGTGGTTCATCGCGTCCACGATGGCCACGAAGTGCTCGAAGAACTTGGAGGCGATGTCCTCGTAAGCCGGGTCCTCCTGCGCCAGCTCCAGCGCCATGGACAGCATGGTGGTGCAGAAGAAGGCCATCCACGCGGTGCCATCCGCCTGGTGCAGGTGCCCGCCGGTGGGCAGCGGCTTGGAGCGGTCGAACACGCCGATGTTGTCCAGCCCCAGGAAGCCGCCGGAGAACAGGTTGCGGCCGTCCACGTCCTTGCGGTTCACCCACCAGGTGAAGTTGAGCAGCAGCTTCTGGAAGGTGCGCGCCAGGAAGAGCCTGTCTCGTTTTCCCTGCGTGCCCGTCATCTTGTACACGCGCCAGCACGCCCACGCGTGCACCGGCGGGTTCACGTCCGAGAACTCGAACTCGTACGCGGGGATCTGCCCGTTGGGGTGCATGTACCACTCGCGCAGGAACAGGATGAGCTGCTCCTTGGCGAAGAGCGGATCGATGCGCGAGAAGGGCACCATGTGGAACGCCACGTCCCACGCCGCGTACCAGGGGTACTCCCACTTGTCCGGCATGGAGATGATGTCGCGGTTGTACAGGTGGCCCCACTCGCGGTTGCGCCCCTTCTGGCGCGAGGCCGGGGGCGGCGGGTTGCTGGGGTCTCCCTCCAGCCAGGGCTGCACGGCGTAGTGGTAGAACTGCTTGGTCCACAGCAGGCCCGCGTAGGCCTGCCTCGCCACGCGCCGCTCCTCCTCGGGCAGGGTGTGCGGCAACCGCGAGGTGTAGAACTCGTCGGCTTCATTGATGCGCTGCTCGAAGAGCGCGTCGAACTCCGGGCCGAAGACGGCGCGCGGCTTGCCCGTCTCCAGGAACAGCCGCAGCGGCAGCAGCACGGAGCCGCCCGGAGGAACCTCCACTACATAGTGGAAGGCGGCCTTGGTGCCCACCTGCTCCGGGTTCACCGCGGCCTGCTGGCCGTTGACCACCGCCTCGTGGAAGCCGTCCTTCACGTAGCGCGAGCGGTTGGGCACCTTGAACAGCCGCTGCTCGTTCGTCTCGTTGTCGGTGAACAGCCGCTCGGGGCGCTGGCCGCCCTTGGGCGCCTGGGCGTGCAGCCGGTAGCGCCCCAGCGAGTCCTGCTCGGCGATGATCGCCTCCTCGCCCTCCGCGGACATCTTCGGTTTGGGCCAGTAGCCCTCGCCCGTGCGGCCCCAGGCCCAGGTGTTGCGGAACCACAGCGTGGGCAGCACGTGCAGCCGGGCCGTCTGCGGCCCCCGGTTGGCCACGGTGATGCGGATGAGCAGATCGTCCGGGCTGGCCTTCGCGTACTCGGCGAACACGTCGAAGTAGCGCTCCTCGTCGAAGATGCCCGTGTCCATCAGCTCGAACTCGGGCTCGTCCCGCCCGCGGCGCTGGTTCTCCTGGATCAGCCGCTGGTAGGGGAACTCCGCCTGCGGGTACTTGTAGAGCCCCTTCATGTACGAATGGGTGGGCGTCGAATCGAGGTAGAAGTACTGCTCCTTCACGTCCTCGCCGTGGTTGCCCTGCGGCCCCGAGAGGCCGAACAGGCGCTCCTTGAGGAACGGATCCTTCTCGTTCCACAGCGCCAGCGAGAAGCACAGCCGGCACTGCCGATCCGTGATGCCCAGCAGCCCGTCCTCGCCCCAGCGGTAGGCGCGGCTGCGGGCCGCCTCGTGCGGAAAGTCCGTCCAGTTGCTTCCCTGGGCCGAATAGTCCTCGCGCACCGTGCCCCACTGGCGCTCCGAGAGGTAGGGGCCCCAGCGCTTCCAGTTGGACGCCCGGCGCTCATCCTCCGCCAGCCGACGGACCTCGGCTCCCAGCCCTCGCGTCTGCGTCATGTCTCACCTCGTTCCATCCCCCTTAGGGAGATGGCGCAAACCATAGATGAAGTGAGACTATGCGTGCGTGGGCCGTTTGCCTCCTTCTCAGGTCGTCTCCGACCCTGCCGCGGCCGAAACCGCCCCGCGCGAGGCCGAGCACCGCGCGCTGGAGCAGCGGGTCCGGGAGCTGGAGGCCAAGGCCCGGAGCCTGGACGTCATCAACCAGCTGGCGGCCTCGCTGCTGCACGAACAGACGAGCGTGGATGACACGCTGTGGGACGTGGCCCAGGGAGCGGTGGCCCACCTGGGGCTGGAAGACTGCGTCATCTACCTGTTCGACGAGCGGCGCGAGTACCTGGTGCAGCGGGCGGCGTTCGGCCCGAAGAATCCGCGCGAGCGGGAGATCCTCGATCCCATCCGCGTCAAGCCGGGCACCGGCATCGTGGGCACGGTGGCGCTCACGGGCAAGGCGGAGCTCATCGCCGACACCCGGAAGGATCCGCGCTACATCCAGGACGATCAGCAGCGGCTGTCCGAGCTGGCCATTCCCCTGTTCTTCCGCAACGAGGTGATCGGCGTCCTGGACTCGGAGCACTCGCAGGAGCGCTTCTTCACGCAGGAGCACCTGCACATCCTCACCACGGTGGCGTCCATGACGGCGGCGCGGGTGAGCCAGGTGCTGCTCGAGGAGCAGCTGCGCGACGCCAACCGCTACCTGGAGGACCGCATCGCCGAGCGCACCCGCGAGCTGTCCGAGGCGATCCTGCGCTCGGAGCAGCTGCTGCTCAACGTGCTGCCCCACACCATCGCCGAGCGGCTCAAGCGCGGCGAGCATGCCATCGCCGAGCGCTTCGAGAACGTCACCGTGCTGTTCGCGGATCTGGTGGACTTCTCCCGCTGGTCCATCCAGCTGCCGCCCGAGCACATCGTGGAGATCCTGGGCCAGGTGTTCACCGAGTTCGACGCGCTCACCGAGCGCCACGGGCTGGAGAAGATCAAGACGATTGGAGACGCGTACATGGTGGTGTCCGGGGTGCCCTCGCCGCGCGCGGACCACCAGGAGGCCATGGCCGCGATGGCCCTGCAGATGCTGGAGGCCATCCGCCGGCTCAACCGGGTGCTGGGCACCTCGATGGACGTGCGGGTGGGCATGCACAGCGGGCCGGTGATCGCGGGCATCATCGGCACGCGCAAGTTCGCCTACGACTTGTGGGGCGAGACGGTGAACCTGGCCAGCCGCCTGGAGGCGCATGGCGCGGCCGGACGCATTCACGTGAGCGAGTCCACCTGGCAGGGGCTGTGCGACCGCTTCACGTTCGAGCCCCGGGGTGAGATCGAGGTGAAGAGCATTGGCCGGGTGAAGACCTGGTTCCTGACGGGCACGCGCGGCTAGCGCTCATCGACACCCGATCCGGGCGGCTGTAACGTGCCCGCCTCCATGCGCCGTCTCCAGTCCGCCCTGCTCCTGCTCGCGGCCCTCATGCTCGCGGGGTGCCCTCGTGCAGCACGTCCGGCCGAGGCTCCAGCCCCGACCCAGGCGACCTTCTCCCAGGCCGCCGATCAGCTCTTCGCCTCCCTCGAAGCCGAGGGGGCCATGACGAGCGTGATCGTGATGGATGCGCAAACCGGCGCCCCGCTCTATTCGCGCCGGGAGCACGGCCGCTCGCTGCCCGCCTCGACGATGAAGGTGGTGTCCACCGCCGCGGCCCTGTCCGCGCTCGGGCCGGACTTCCGCTTCCGCACCCCGGTGCAGCTGTCTGGCAGTCGCCAGGGTGAACTCTTCGATGGCGAGCTGATCGTGGAGGCCTCGGGGGATCCCTCGCTGGGCTCATGGCGTTTTCCGGAGACAGCCCCCGCGTGCGAGCAGATCGCCGAGGCGATGTGGGGCCGCGGCATCCGCAAGTGGCGCGGGGCCGTACGGGTGGTGAGCCCGGACACGGGCATGGATGGGCCGCTCGGTCCCGGCTGGGCCTGGGATGACGTGGCCTACTTCATGAGCGCCGCGCCCATGCCGTTCGTGTTCCGTGAGAACGCGATTGACTTCTCCCTGCTGCGCGCCGAGGGAGCGCCCTGCTCGGCCCAGCCCAAGGTCCATGTCACGCCCCGCTTCGCCGAGTTCCCCGCCGTGGTGGAGATCAACACGGGTGGGCCTGGCCCCGGCTTCGCCTGCCTGCGCGAGCAGAACCCCACGCGCACGCGCTGCATGTGGCGCTCGACCGCCAAGGTCTGCCCGCGAGCCCAGTCCACGCGCCTCACGGTGGATGATCCCCGGGCGTTCTTCTCCGCCTGCGTGGAGGATGCGCTCGTCCGGCGTGGCATCGCGCGGCTGCCCTCGCCCCAGGTGGCCCGCGAGCCGGCGCCCGCGCCCAAGGCTCCCGTGACGGAGCTGCTCACCGAGCTGGTCAGCCCCTCGCTCGCCGCGCTGGTGAAGGAGACGAACAAGGACTCCAACAACCTCTACGCGGAGCGGCTGGCGCTGCGCTTCGCCCGCGAGCGCGTGGGCACCGAGGACTACCAGGCGCTGCGCAAGGCAATGAGCGCGGAGCTGACGCGCCGGGGGATCTCCTCGCGGGATCTGCGACCGATCGATGGCAGCGGGCTGTCTCGCTACAACCTGGCCACCGCGAGGGGGCTGGCGCAGGTGCTCTTCACGAGCCTGAAGGAGCCCTATGGGCAGGTGCTGCTGGAGAGCCTGCCCATCGCTGGCATCGACGGGACGCTCGGGGGCCAGGCGCTGTCCTCCGAGGCGCTGGCGCGCGTCCGCGCCAAGACGGGCACACTCTCCAGCCAGAAGGCCTATGTGGGCGTCGCCGAGCGGCCGCACGATCCGGAGCATCCCCGGGTCGTCTTCTCTCTGATGATGGGCAACATGGACGAGCAGCCCGCCATCTCCGCCGTGGGGGCCTTCAGTCAGTTCGCCGAGGCGCTCACCCAGCTGCCTCTTGAGCCCTCGCGCCCGCGATGACCCAATGCGTAAAGGCGTAACCGAGCGGTAACTCGCCAGCGGCACGCCCCTGCTGTATGACGAGGCCCAGGGAGGGAACGTCCGCATGTCGAAGCGCATCCTCGGAATGATCCTGGCAGGTGGTCAGGGAACGCGGCTGGCACCGCTCACTTCGAGGCGCTCCAAGCCCGCTGTGCCCTTTGGCTCGAAGTTCCGCATCATCGACTTCGCCATCAACAACTTCATCAACTCGGGCATCTACTCGATCTACGTGCTCACGCAGTTCAAGGCCCAGTCGCTCACCGAGCACATTCAGCGCGGCTGGCGCTTTGGCACCTTCCTGGCGGACTACTTCATCACGCTGGTGCCGGCGCAGATGTACCGCTTCGAGGAGCTGGGGCCCGTCTGGTACCGCGGCACGGCGGACGCCATCTACCAGAACCTGCACCTGGTGGAGAACCACGGGCCCGAGGACGTGGCCATCTTCTCCGGCGACCACATCTACAAGATGAACGTGGCGCACATGGCCGAGCTGCACGAGTCGCAGCGGGCGGACATCACCATCGCCGCCTACCCGGTGCCGCTCAACGAGGGCAGCCGCTACGGCATCATGCAGGTGGACTCACGCGGCCGCGTGGTGGAGTTCCAGGAGAAGCCCAAGGACCCCAAGCCCATGCCGGACCGCCCGGACATGGCCCTGGCCAGCATGGGCAACTACATCTTCAAGCGCCAGGTGCTGCAGGACCTGCTGGAGATGGACGCGCGCGAGGAGGGCTCGCAGCACGACTTCGGCAAGAACATCCTCCCGAAGGCGCTCAAGGACGGCTACCACATCCAGACGTACGACTTCACGCGCAACCCCATCCCCGGACGGGAGGGGCTCAACACGTACTGGCGGGACGTGGGCACGCTGCAGGCGTACCACGAGGCCACGATGGACCTGGTGTCCATCAACCCCGAGTTTGACCTGTACAACCCCAAGTGGCCGCTGCGCACGGCGAACGAGTACAGCCCGCCGGCGAAGTTCGTGCACGAGTCGGGAGACCGGATGGGCCGGGCGCTCAACTCGCTCGTGGCGGGCGGGTGCATCATCTCGGGCGGCGTGGTGCGCGAGAGCATCCTGTTCCGCTGGGTGCGTGTGAACTCGTATTCGGAGGTCTACCGCTCGGTGATCTTCGACGAGGTGGACATCGGCCGGCACTGCCAGATCAAGAACACGATCATCGACAAGGGCGTGCGGGTGCCGCCCAACACGAAGATCGGCCACGATCTCGAGCAGGACAAGGCCCGGGGCTTCACGGTGACGGAGAACGGCATCGTCGTGGTGCCCAAGGGCTACAAGTTCGGCTGATCCTGGCTCGAACCTCGGAGGAATCACCATGAACCGCCTGACCGTCTCCCTGCTCTGCGCGCTGCTGCTGTCGGCGTGCGGCGGCCGCGTCCCTGCGCCCGCGCTGACGACGGCTCCGCCGGCCCCCGCCCCCATCGTCCTGCCCGCTGCGAACGGGCCCGCGATGGCGGAGCTGGCGGTGACGCGCATTGCCCACGCCACGGTGCTGCTGGAGATGGGCGACAAGCGGATCCTCACCGATCCGTGGTTCAGCAAGACGGGCGCCTACAACCCGGGAGAGAAGCTGGGCATCGCGCTGGAGAACCTGCCCAAGCTGGATCTGGTGATCGGTAGTCACGCCCACTACGATCACTTCGACATCGAGACGTTCGCGGCCTATCCGGACAAGGCGGTGCCGATGATCGTCGGGCCGGACATGCAGGAGAAGGCGCGCGAGGCGGGCTTCACCAACGTGCGCGAGCTGAAGGTCTGGCAGAGCGCCACGGTGGGCGACATCACCGTGACGGCGTGCCCGGGGGCTCACGGGGTGGATGAGGTGACGTACATGCTCCAGGCCTACGGCTCCACGGTGTACTTCGGGGGTGACAGCAAGCTGATCCCGGAGATGGACGAGTTGCCCAAGCGGTTTCCCTCGGTGCAGCTGGCGCTGCTGTCGGTCAACGGGCTGACGGCGATGGGCAGCCAGAAGGTGATGAACGACGTGGAGGCGGCGCAGCTGGCCAGCAAGCTGAAGGCGGAGGTGGCGGTGCCGTTCCACTACCGCTTCCACGGCAACTGGTTCACCGAGACGTTCATCCTGAGCCATGAGGGCACGCCGGAGCGCTTCGCCGAGGAGACCCGGAAGTTGACGCCCTCGACCCAGGTGCGCCAGCTGGAGCCCGGAGAGCGCCTGGTCATCAAGCGGGGCTGACGAAAAAACCTTTTGGGCACCCCGCGCGTTGGAGCAGTGCTCCCACACGAGGTGCCCATGTTTTTCGCTCGATCCGCCCTGCTGCTGTGCCTGCTGCTCACCCTGCCCGCGGTGGCCAACCAGGGTGACCCGACGGTGCGCAGGTCCGCCCAGCGCGGCATCAACTTCCTGGCCAGCTCCACCGCCGCCTGGCAGAAGCAGCACCAGTGCTACGGCTGCCATGTGCAGGCCGTGACGCTCGAAGGGCTCGCGGTGGGCAAGCACCACCAGTACGAAGTGCCCTCCAAGGATCTGGCCGTCATCCTGGACGGCGTCCTCAACTCGAACGGCGGCGCGCGACTCGCAGACGGGCTGAGCCCGAACCTCTATCCGCGCACCTCGCGCACGTTCGGCGGCGTGGCCTTCGCCCGCTATGACAAGTACGTGGACGCGAAGCTGCGTGACGATCTGCACAAGGTGGCCCGCTCGCTGCTGGAGTACCAGCGGGAGGACGGCTCGGTGCACGGCGATCACGAATCCTTCCCGGTGACGGCCGGAGCGATGCAGGCCACCTACCAGGCGCTTCAGACGTGGCGGCAGGTGTACGCGCGCACGGCGGATGACGCGTGGCTGGCGCCCATCCGCCGCGCGGAGAACTTCATCGCCAAGAAGGCGGCGGGCTGGGAGGGCAACCCGAAGGGCGTGTCGCTGCAGGACGTGAACTACGCGCTGCTGGGGCTGACGGCGGCGGGAGCCACCCGCTCGGAGACGGTGGCGGGCACCGTGGCGCGCTATCTGCTGTCGCTGCAGAACAAGGACGGGGGCTGGGGCTTCACGGAGGGAATGTCGGATCCGTTCGCCACGGGGCAGACGGTGTACGCGCTGCGGCAGGCGGGCTTCACGGAGGAGGACGCGCCGGTGTCGCGCGGCATCCGCTGGCTGGTGTCCAAGCAGAAGAAGGACGGAGGCTGGGGCGCGGGTGGCAGCGGCAAGGCCGAGGCGCTGTGGGCGGTGCTGGGCCTGGTCTCCGTGGACGTGGTGAGCGTGGCGGTGACGGGCATTCAGGACGGCGCGCACGTGTCGGGCAAGCAGCCGGTGACGGTGGAGGCGCGGGACAACGAGGGCAAGGGCATCCAGAAGGTGGAGCTGATCATCGACGATCACCCGGTGCACAGCGCCAAGGAGGGCAAGCTCAGCTACACCTGGGACACGAAGGACCTGAAGGACGGCAAACACACGGTGGACGTGGTGGCGACGAACGCGCGTGGGCAGGTGAGCCGGCGGCGGCTGGAGGTGTACGCGGGCAACGTGTTCCTCACCTCGCTGGGCTCGCGCTTCGCGGGAGCGGAGACGGAGCTGTCCGCGCGCAACATCGCCTCGAAGGAGCGCAAGGGCCAGGTGCGGCTGAGCGTGAAGGCCTCGGAGCTGAAGGACGGCCAGCCGCAGCCGGGCGCGGAGGTGTTCACCTCGAGCCAGCCGAGCGCGCAGGGCCCGGTGACGTTCACCTTCAGCGGCAAGGGCAAGGACGGCAAGGCGCTGGGCACGGGCCGGTACTTCGCGGAGTTCTCCTTCGTGGATGACAAGGGCGCGGTGCTGCAGAAGGAGCAGCTGCTGTTCACCTACGACACGCCGGAGAACCAGTACGCCAAGTACGGCGAGGTGGGCGGCGGGCTCTCGCTGGCAAACGGGCAGGACGCGGCCAACGCCTGGGTGGAGCTGGTGGATGACAAGGGCCGCGTGGTGCAGAAGACGCAGAGCAACGAGGCGGGCCAGTTCCGCTTCAAGAGCGTGGACAAGGGCAACTACAAGGTCCGCGTGCGCAAGGACGGCTTCAAGGAGATGGAGGCGCCGGTGAGCGCCGCCCCCGCAACCCAGTCCGCCGCGGACATGAAGCTGCAGTGAGGCGCGCGCCCCGTGCTCATTTCAGGGAGCAACCGTACCCAGTTTGGAGCCAGGGGCCTGAGTATGAAACGCTCTGGGTTGCCCATGGACCCCGTTCGC
This sequence comes from Myxococcaceae bacterium, assembly GCA_035296065.1. Lineage (GTDB taxonomy): Bacteria > Myxococcota > Myxococcia > Myxococcales > Myxococcaceae > DATHBR01. The sequence goes on from DATHBR010000071.1 coordinate 100,507, forward strand.
CCTAGTTCCCCCAAGCCCATCGTGACGCCCGTAACCGAGGGTGGGCTGATCCGCCCCCAATTCTCACCGGGGTACGTGGCTGGCATCCAACGCACGCACGGCCTGCGGCGGCTGCTCCTGCGGTGCCTGTACGTCGTCAGCGCGGGATGGATCTCGGTGCTGACCCTGGACCAGTTCTTCAACATGTCGATCCTGTTCGACTACCCGCGCCGTAGCGCAACGTGGGGTTACATCTGGATCCCCTCACTGGCGCTGATCTTCGGAATCCGGGCCGTGCTGCGCAGGTGCGGCAACTGTGGTTCCCCGATTGGTGAGGGGTATGGCGTCACCCGCGTGGTGGCCACGCATTCCATCACGTGCAACAACTGCAGTATCGAGCTTCAGTGAGAAACAGGCTCTGGCGCGCACTCGCGCTCATCGTGGCGGTAGGGCTGATCGCGGCGCTCTTGCTGCTGCCGGACACGCTGCGCGGGCTCTCGCTGGTCATCCGTGCCGCCAGCCTGCAGGAGGGTTGGACTGGCGCGCTGGGTCGCTTGCAGACAGGGCCGTTCGACGTCTCCGACCTGCAGGTGCCCTCGCGGTATGGCCCGCTGCGGGCCCGCCTCTACCGCCCCCAGGAGCCCCGGGGACATCCGGTGGTGCTGACCTCCGGCGTCCACGCGGACGGCATCGATGAGCCACGGCTGGTGAAGCTGGCGCGGGATCTCGCCGCCGGTGGCCAGGTGGTCCTCACTCCGGAGCCGACGGATCTGCTCCGATATGAGATCACTCCTCGCCTCACCGACATGATCGAGGACGCGGCCACCTGGCTCTCCGGGCAGAAGGAGCTGGCCCCCGATGGCAAGGTGAGCCTCTTCGGAATCAGCTTCTCGGGTGGGCTCTCCGTCGTCGCCGCGGGCAGGCCCGCGCTCGAGAACAAGGTGGCCGCGGCGCTCTCGCTGGGAGGGCATGGAGACCTCTCGCGGGTGCTCGCCTTCCTGTGCACCGGAACGCTGCCGGACGGCCAGCACCTCAAGCCCCACGACTATGGCGTGGTGGTCATCCTCCTCAACGTGGCCGACCGGCTCGTTCCACCCGAGCAGGTCGAGCCGCTGCGCGCGGGCATCCGTACCTTCCTCCGGGCCTCACACCTCACCCTGACCGACGCCCGCCGCGCCGAGGAGACCTTCGAGGAGGCACGAAAGATCCAGCGCCAGCTGCCCGAGCCGGCCGCTACCTTGATGGGCTACGTCAACACGCGTGACGTGGCGGCGCTCGGGCCGGTGTTACTGCCTCACGTGAAGGCCTTCGCCGCGGATCCCTCGGTCTCGCCCGAGCGTGCCCCACCTCCCCGCTCGCCCGTCTATCTGCTGCACGGAGCCGATGACACGGTCATCCCCGCCATCGAGGCCTCGCTGCTGGCCGAGGCCCTGCGTCCCCACACACAGGTGCACCTGCTGCCGACTCCGCTCATCACTCATGCGGAGTTCGATCGGAGCGCCCGCGCCGCTGAGGTCTGGAAGCTCGTGTCCTTCTGGGCCGACCTGATCGACGAGTAGCCGATCAGGAGGCCTCCAGCCCGTTGAGAAACTCCTCCAGCTGCTTTCTGCCGTCCCGGAAGACGCACCACCCATCGCCCAGGAGCAAGGCCTCCAGGCGCGGGAACGAGAGCACCCGTCGCAGAGACGCCACCGCCTTCGCCGCGTCCTTCAGGCCCTGCTCCTGCTTGAGCAGCATCAGCTCGCCGGCCCGGTGAGAGCGCAGCAGGTCTCCCGCGATGAGCGTCGTGTCCTCGAGCATCAGGGCCAGTTCGCCCGGCGTCTTCGAGCCCTCGAGCTCCAGCACCCGGAGCCCGGGATGGAGCTCCTCTCCGTCCCTCAGCCAGCGATCACACGGGATGGGGAAGGTCTTCTGCTCCGCCGCAGGCCCCGCGATGCGACAGCCCAGGGTGGCGGCAAGCTCCTTGGCCGCGCGCACGTGGCTGGAGTTGGTCAGCACGATCCAGCCCGCTCCTCCCAGATCCTTGAGGTGCTGCTGATCGTGCGCCGAGAGCGGCAGGGGATCCACGAGGACATTCCCGCTCTCGTGGACCCAGGCAAAGCTGTTGAAGTCGATGTCGAGTCGCTCGTTGAAAACCGACCAGCAGTAGAGGTCTCGGCGGTGCAGTCGCTTCATGCCTTTTCCTTTTCAGACAATGCGGAACACTGGCCCCTTGGGAACGAAGGGCAGATGGCGCCCCTGCGGAAGCAGGAACGCGTGCTCGCGCCGGACCTGGAGCCGGTCGCACTCCCCATCCGTGATGATGAGCAGCGGCCCGCCTTTGGGAAAGTCCTCCGCCCGATCCAGCAGATCGATCCCCGGCTGGAGCACCGTACCGCCCCGGCCACGCACCCGCACCCGCTCGGCAATGGCCTCCGGGGCAACGTAGCCCTCGTCGTAAGCCACCGCGTCACAGAAGACGAGCCGCACGCGCCCCACCTCCCGGGACAGGCTGTAGCTGGCGATGGCTCCCAGCGCCTTGGCCAGCAGCTTGCGATCCATCGAACCGGACGTGTCCAGCACCACTCCGAAGGTCCTCCCCTCCTGAGAGTCCGCCAGCGGCACCCAGCGCGGCTGCGGAATGTCCGGCGTGGAGGACTGGCGGCGGCTGAGCCGCGCATACGTGCGGCGCTTCTCCAGCGGAGAGAAGTGTCTGTCGAACCACTGCGCCAGCTCCACGTCCCAGGGGATGGGAGGCTGATCCAGCGCCTGGATCTCCTCCACCAGGCCCGCGGGCACCAGTCCCCTGCCCTCCGCCTGGTGGTAGGCCAGGCCCTGCGTGAGGCAGCGCCGGTAGAAGGCATCCAGGCCCACGCCGTCCCCGTGCAGCCACCACTCGGGAGTGTTGCCCTCCAGCATGTCGCCCAGCCCAGTACCGCGCAGAGTGGCCAGCTTCCGGTAGCGCCGCATGTCGGTGGCGATCAGATCGTAGACGGCCTCCGCCGACATGCCCTTGAGCGCGGGATCGTAGAGCACGCCGAAGCTGGGCAGGTTCCCCACTCCCATCTCCACCAGCCAGCCATTCACCACGTAGTCACACGCCACGTTCCACAGGTACGGCTCGCGCCCCAGCCGGCGGGCCTGGTGGCGCAGGCCCACGTGGAGCAATTCGTGCGCGATGACGAAGCGGGCCTCCTCCTCGTGGAGCCCGGCGGCGGGGTTGACGTAGAGCTCCTGCGCCTCCGCGTCCACGGCCGCCACGGAGATCTGCATGCGGCTACAGACCTGCGGATCCTCGACCAGCTTGAAAGTGGCCGCCAGCGAGCCCAGCAGCGGAAAGCGGGAGATGAACCACGAGCGGGCCCGCGCCGCCATCGTCTGTGAGCGCTCCCGGGAGCTCATCGTCTCCCGCAGCCCCGCGGCCAGCTCCACCGCCGCGTCCACCGCCTGCACCAGCCCTTCGGCGAAGGTCCTCTCCCAGTCGCGCTCATCGCGCGTGTCCATCTGCCCGATGTCGATCATGTCGTACGAGCGCGGGCCCGCGGCCCCACAGCCCGCCAGCGTGGGAGGCACCCCGTCGCGGACGAAGCTCTCGTACAGGCGCTCCTCGCTCCGCGAGCCGAAGTCCAGCTCCACCAACATGTCATCCGGAGGCCGACCGAACTTCAGGTCCTTCAGGAAGCGCGCCACGAAGCAGTCACAGGCCGACTGCCAGGCCACGGGCTCGGGCACGTTCTTGAAGTGGCCCAGCCCCAGGTGCAGCAGACAGTGGGCGATGGCATAGGCCCACTCGTCCGCCGAGCCGCGCCGCTTCGGGTGCGCATAGATGATGCCTCGGGCGCTCACCGTCGCCCAGCCGTTGGGCGGATAGGGCAGGCCCTCGCGGCGATACACCGTCACGCGCCACATCAGCGGCGAGAAGACGGGGTGCGCGCGCACCTTCTCCACGCCCTTCTCGAAGGCCTCGGTGGCGGGATCGCCCCCGGGCTTGCGTGAGTCCTTACGCGCCATCCTTGCGCTCCACCAGGCGCGGCAGATCGCGGACGATCTCCAGCAACAGCCAGTCCGGCAGCCCCTCGCCGCCCTGCCGGGCAACCACCATCTGCGCCATCTCGAAGCTGATGGCCGCCAGGCTCTTGATGAGGCCCTTGGCCCGGTGCGCCAGCTCGCGGTGGTGCTCGGCCAGGGCCTCGCGGGTGGGCGGCAGCTCCTTGATGAGCTGGGCGCGCAGCGACTGCGAGAGGAAGTACAGCACGTCGCGATCCTCGGGCGCGTGGGGCCAGCCCAGCTCTCCGCGCAGGATGGCGTTGAGCCGGTACTTGCTGCGCGTCTGCTTCACGTAGGCCTTGAACTGCCCGGCGTGCGCCGGCGACAGGCACCCGTAGGCCAGCACCTCGAGCGCCGCGTCCGACACGTCGTCGCCGTACTCCTTGAGCGCGTCGCTGAGCATGTGCCACGAGCGCGGCGTGGAGAAGGGCTCCTCGTGCTTGGGAGGCGCGCTCCAGAGGTGGTCCGGCCGCAGGCGGATGTACTCGAGCACCACCGGGTGCACCTCGCTCTGGTGCGCCCACTCCAGCCAGTCCTGGTGCGAGGCCTGCAACTGCACGTGGATCATCCGGTTGATGAGCGCCGAGGACATGGGCTTGACGATGGCGCTGTCCTGCGCCCGGTTGCCCGCGCCGATGACGATGGAGCCCGCGGGCAGCTCGTACTCGCCAATGCGCCGCTCGTGGATGAGGCTGTAGAACGCCTTCTGCACCTCGTGCGAGCAGGCGTTGAGCTCGTCCAGGAACAGGCAGTAGGGCTCGGCGCGGGCGATCATCGTCGGCGGACAGAAGCGGCTCTTGCCATCGACGATCTGCGGCACTCCGATGAGATCCTCGGGCGCCAGCTGGCTGCCCAGCAGCGACACACAGGGCAGGCCCACCTGCTTGGCGAACTGCTGGACGATGGAGGACTTGCCGATGCCCGGCGGGCCCCAGATGAAGACGGGCCGGATGACCGCCACGTGGAGGAGGTACTCAGCCAGCGACTTCTGGGTCAGGCTCTGGACAGCGTTCACGCGAGCGGCTCCTGGTGCCGGGGGGCTCCTGAGCCCGCATGACGGCAGGACTTACGCCTCCTGACAACTCACCCCACCAGCCAGGCCGTCTCCAGCACGAGCTGCGCCGCGAGGAAGCTGGTGATGTCGTTCATGTCCAGCGGCGGTGCTACCTCGGTGATGTCCATGGCGCGGATGGGCAGCCGCGCGAAGAGGCGCTCCTGGAGCTGGAAGAAGGCCTCCGCGGTGACACCCGCGGGCATGGGGTAGCCCGTGCCCGGCGCACAGGACGGATCGAACCCGTCGATGTCCACGGCCCAGTAGATGGCGGAGAAGCCCTTCAGCCGCTCGATGATCCGCGCGGCCACCTTGTCCGCGGAGGAACCCAGCCAGTCCGAGGCGGTGATGCACTCGATGCGCTGCTCCTCCATGAACCGCGCCTCCTCCTCGGCGAAGGAGCGGGTGCCCAGCAGCACCACCTGGCTGCCGTTCAGCCCGCTGTTCGCCATGGAGCGGCGCAGGGCACACGCATGCGAGTCCGGGTTGCCGTCGTAGGCCTCGAAGAGATCCGGGTGGGCGTCGAACCAGAGGATGCCCACGTCTCCGCCGTGGCGCTGGGCGAAGGCCTCGATGGAGGGGATGCTCACGGAGTTGTCTCCGCCAATCACCAGCTGGAAGGCGTCAGCGGGCAGCTCGCGCAGCCGGCTTCGCGCGAACGCCATCCACGCCAGCTGGGACAGGGGCTGCCCCGTCGATCCCCGTGCTCCCGCGTCGCCGTAGTCCCGCAGAGGCACCGACACCCTCAGCCCCCGGCGCGAGATGGGGTCCGAGGTGCGGGAGATGGCCCGAACGCGCTCCGGAGCCGCGGCCGCGCCGGCCCTCAGGCTCACCGCGCCGTCATACGGCATCCCGAGCAGCGCGATCCGCGGCGCGCTCAGCGTTCCGTCATCCAGATCGAACCAGCGGCGTCGCTGCCTCATGGGAGCCCCGTCAGAGCTTCCGAGTGTCGTACCAGTTGCCGCTCAGATCGAGTTCTCATCCGCCCAGGAGCGCCTTCACCTCGGCCTGCCAGCGCGCGCCCAGCTCCGGGTGCACCATGCGTACGTAAGCCGCGTAGCCTCGCAGCCAGCCCGCGAAGTCCTCGCGGCCCCGGGCCTGGGACGCCACGCCGTGCTTGCGGCAGTTGGCCAGGATCGCCTTGAACCGGCGCCGCTCCTCGCGGGGAATGGACACCCGCTGGTTCACCGTCAGGCCCGTCACCCGCTGGCGCAGGCCCTGGCGCATCACCCGGCGCTTCGGAGCGTTCTCGGCGAAGCCCTCCTGCTGGAGGATGGCGTTCACCCACCACAGGAAGCGCCCCATCCGCTCCGGCGGCGTCTTGAACGAGAAGGACAGATCATCCGCGTAGCGCGTGTAGGTGCCTCCTGCCCTCTTCGCCAGCGCGGTGAGGCGCGCGTCCATGCGGCGGCACACCAGGTTGGCGATGGCGGGAGACGTGGGCGCTCCCTGTGGCAGCACGCCCGGCCACACCACCGTCCCATCGGGCAGCTTCGACCGGTGCGTGGTGAGCCCCGCCAGCAGGCTGGCCACCTCGAAGCCATAGCCGTGCGCCTGGAACAGGCCCACCACCCGCCGGTAGTGCACCGTGGGGAAGAAGTCCTCCAGGTCCACGCGCACCACCACCGTGGAGCCCGTGTGCGGCTCGGCGTTGCTCACCGTGGAGCGGCCCTTCACGAAGCCGTGCGCCGCCGGGTGCGCGGGCATCAGGGCGAGCACCTTCTCCAGAATGGCCCGCTGCACCTGCTTGAGCTGAGCGCGCGGCGCCGAGATGCGGCGCGCCCCGCCGGAGCGCTTGGGCACCTCGAACTCCACATAGCCCGAGCCGGCCCCCGTGCCCGGACGCATGAGCGCCGCGAGCTGCGCGGGCTCCAGCCCCACCAGCTCCGCCACGTCCCTGCGCAGCTTCAAGGGGGGCAGCTTGCTCGTGGTGGGGGGTGGCCGCTTGGGGCGGCTCCCCAAGGGGAACAGGCCGAAGTTCCACCCGGTGGGGTTCCACGCGCCAGGAGACGCGGGACGGGGGTGGCGCGGCGGCCGGAACCGGCGATCCGGCGGGGAGACGTCCGCCAGCCCCAGCTCGTGCACCGTGGCCCGCGCCGCGCGAGACACCCGCGTGTCCGCGTCCTTCACCAGGCGGCGGAGCTGCCCCGCCGCCGTCGCTCGCGCGAACAGCAAGGGAACCTGCTTCACGCCCTGCAGCCGCTCGCGCGGATCCGCGCTGCGCAGCATCCTCCCCACCGGCGCCAGCCACGTGCGGCTCACGTAGAAACGGGCCACCTCATACTCGGCCAGGTTCTGGTGGCGCTGAAGCAGCTCGGTGATGCGCTCGAAGTTGGCCTCGGGGTCCGCCATCAGCGGCTTGAGTTCGAGCAGCAGGCTCACCAGGTTCATGCCAGTGCACTCCCGGGGCCCGCGGCCCGTGCGGCGCAGAAAACGGCGCTCCTGGGGCCGCCGCCACCTGCACGGCAGATGCAGACGAGGTCGAAAAGCCCGCGAGGCGGACCTCGTACTGCGTCGTTCTTCAATGGGTATCGCTAGCAGCCGCGACGTGACATCGCGGACGAAAGGCTGGCTGCACGCGACCCCAGGAGCGCAGTCGACTCCAACACATTCCCAGCACGGTGGGAAGGTTCGCCTACGTCGGCTGCGGCTCGTCCTCCTCCAGGAGTGCCAGCAGCGTGTCGCGCGTGCCTCCCGGAGCCTGGCGGATGAGCGCGTTGAACTGCTGGTTGCGCGCTCGCACCCGCGCGCCGTGAGCGCGCATGGCCTCCAGGGCCTCGGGCATCATCCACGGCCGGTCGAGCACCTCCAGGTTCCGCGTCAGCTCCCGGTGGCTTCTGGGCGCGCTGAGGCATGCGCTGACGCCCGGCTGAGAGAGCGAGTAGCGGTAGCAGTCCACCGCGCTGGGCAGCGTCGCGTCCGAGGGCATTCCAGGGGTAGGCCGCAGGAGCCGGCCGTAACAGGTCGCGGTGAAGGTGAGAACGCCCGTCCCCCGCGAGGAGGCTTCCGGGAAGAGCGCCGCCTCAGCGCCCGGGTGGGCGGCGCTGTGGCGTGTCATCACCACGGGCCACGGGTTGTGCCGGAGCGCCTCTACCGCCACGTCTCGCAGGTGGGTGGAGAAACCGAAGGCGCGCAGCTTGCCCTCGGCGCGCAGCTGTTCGAGCGCCGCGAAGTCCTCGGGGTTGAGCCGGTCGGGCGAGCGCACCCAGTACAGGAGGAACACGTCCAGCCAGTCGGTGCGCAGCTGGCGCAGCGCGGACTCCACGTCCCGCCGGAGCGCCTCGGGGCCCGAGTGGTAGGTGCCGGTGACGAACACCATCCCGGGCCTCTGGCTCCGGCTGGAGCGCAGGAACCGCGTGAGCTGGGAGTAATCCGGCTCCCAGAAGAAGGCGTTCACTCCGGCCTCGTGCGCCTCCGTGAACGAGGCGGGCGACAGACCGTTGGCCCCCGAGAGCACGAGCGGAGAGAGGGTGATCCCCGTGCTGCCCAGCGCCCGCCAGGAGGCCCGGGTGGGCAGCTCGGGTGGAGCGCGCTTCGAGCCCGCCCTCTCCTTCTTCGGCCGCGAGGGCCTGCGCCGCTCGATGTCCGGGGCGGTTGCGACAACCTCGTCCGGGAACACCAACGTCAGCGCCTCCAGGTGTGCCACCACCCGCTCGGGCTCGGAGGTTCCCCGGAGCGCGGTGCAGAGCTGCTCGAAGGCCTCCGCGTCGGCCCGTCGCAGCAGCCAGGTATAAGCAGAGGCTCGCAGCTCAGCGTCCACCGTGCGCGAAGGTCCGCTCAGCAGCGCGGTGAGGCGCGCCTCGAGCGTGCCACATTCCTCCAGCCCTGTCGCGGCGGCCGCGCGCACCATGGGAGAGGAGTCCAGCGACAGGCGCAGCAGCGCCTCCAGCTCCGCCACCGGGCCCTCGGCGTGAAGCAGATCCGCCGCGCGCGCCCTCATCCATGGATCCGGAGAGCCCGCGGCGCCCAGGGCTACGGTGCTCACGTCCTCGGGCGCCAGCTTCTCCGCCTGGGAAACCACCCGCTCGAGGGCCGCCCGACGCACCGAGAAATCCTGATCGCCCAGGCAGGCGTCTCGCGCCGACGACAGGTCCAACACGGCCGTGCGGATCCACGGATCCTCATGCTGGAGCGCCTCCTGATGCTCCCGAGGCGTCAGGCTGCCGCGCACGGCCCGCTCCGATAGCGCCACCGAGCGGACCGAGACATCCTCGTCCTCGCACCCCCGCACGAGCAGCGCCTCGTCTCCGAGGCTCCCCGCGGCCTCCACCACGGCACGCCGCTCGCGAACGGTACGCGCCCGAGGTGCGAAGGCCACCAGCGCTCGCGCGTACGCCATGATCGCCGAGGGAGCCGGTGGACGGCGCTCCCAGGCAGTGAGGACTTCCTCTCGCACCAGGGGATCCGGATCCCCGAGCGCGGCCAGCACGAGCTCGCGGCTCGAAGGATCGTGAACGAGCCCCGAGATCGCCGCGCGCCGCACCGCGGACTCCTCGTGCCGCGCCAGTGCGCGAACACGCTCCAACAGGTCGCTCTGATCCCGCCGCACGGCGACCCAGGCCGCCCATGCCACGGCGCCGGGCCTCGGTGCCTCTGCGAGGATGCGGACCGCGAGCGCGAGCTCATCCAGATCCAACCGCCCGAGCAGGGAGCGAACCTCCTCCGCGGCATGAGGCACGCGAGGCTCATCCAGCCAGCGCATCGCCAGCCGGACAGCCTCCGGCTCCCTCCGCTCGAGCAGCTTGCGCCGGGCCAGTGTCCGCAGCGCCTCGTGCGGATCCCCCAGCCATTCGACCAGCTTGAGCGGCGGCACAGCCGAGGCCGGCATCCGTTCGAGCCTCGCTGTCACCACCGCGGGGTCCTCATCCTCCAATGCTTCGCCGCGAGCAGCAGCCTGGGCCGGCGCTGGCAGAGCCGCTTCACCCACCGCCGAGCCACTGCCCCACACCCCTTCCAGATAGGAGGCCGCCGCCCTCACCGGCCCTGGGCCCGCCCCTTCACACACGGCCCGAACGCGCTGACGTATCTCGGCCTCCGTCTCTCCCAGCCACCCCAAGGCCTGCACCGCCGCGTTGCGCACCCGCCAGAAGGGGTCCTCCAGGGCGCGCAGCAGCAACTCCAGCGCCCCACTCCCAGCCACCGAGGCCGCTGCCCGGATGGCCGCCCGCCGCACCCACCACACCGGCTCCTCGCGGATGGCCCGGTCCACCTGGGGCAGCAGCTCCCGCGCCCCCAGCCGTGCCAACCCGCGCCAGGCCCGGTCCCGCACGGAGGGCATGGGATCGAACAGGGCCTCGATCAGCGCGGCGGTGAAGCGGCGATCCCGCGTGTCTCCCAGACGGCGCGCGGCGGAGGCACGCACCTCGGCGTCCTCATCGGCCAGCAGCGCCTGGCGCAGCGCATACCGGCCCGGGAGCGCCGCCGTATCCACGGCCTCCACGGCCTCACGCCGCACCTGTGCGGACTCGTCGAGCAGCCGTACGGTGGCCGGATCCCAGGAAGTCATGAGCGGCCAAACTCTACGCGCCCTGGTAGAATCGCGCTCATGCCCGACATGCTGGCCATCATCAGCAAGGCGGTGTTCGAGAAGGAGGCGGCCGGCCGCAAAGTGGGCGACGTGCTGCCGCTCGACCGCTACCGCAGCGCCAGCCGCCATCTGGAGCCGCTGAAGTCCGGCGGGCGGCTCTTCCTCGTCACCGTGCGCCCTCCCACCGAGTCACTCTGGCTGGTGGCGGTGCTCGAAGGGCTGAAGTTCGACGGCGAGGAGTGGACCGCACGCCCCAACCGCACGCCCATCACGGACATCACCGCGCTCATTCCGAAGCTCCGCTTCGAATCCGGCAAGGGCATCACCGCGGCCAAGGGCGCGCTGGGCATGTCGCTGCAGACGCCGCGCGTGCTGACCTCGGACGATGTGCGGCTGCTGCTGCCGGCGGACACGGGCGCGGGCGCCGAGAGCCCTCCCGCCGCGACAGGCCCCATCAACCTCACGGCCCATGACGCCGGGTCGCCGTTGCCCTGCCTGTGCAAGCGCTGCCTGCCACGCAGCCCCGAGCGTGCGGACACAGGGGGGATGGGCTTCACCCGCTCCAGGGTCGAGACCGAAAGCCACGTGCTCTACTACTGGATGCCCGACGAGCTGCAGCCCCAGGCCGCCGCTGTGTCTCAGTCGGTGCTGGGGGCGCTGATGGCCCGCCTCTAAGCGTGGCCGCAGGGACACACTCCCCCGAGGTCCTGAGTCATTCCAGGCAGTTACACAGCCCTCCGGGGTTGGTCCACGGGCTGCAATGAGTCCAGGGCATGAACTCACTGCCCCGCGCCCTCCTGTTCGCCCTGACCACCGTGCTGCTGCTCACCGCCTCCTCGGCCCGAGCGGATCTGCCCAACGAGTCGCTGTACCTGAGCCGCTCGGAGATCCCGGACGAGTCGCTCCGAGGCGTCATCGGCATCGCCTTCATCTCCGTGTACACCGGCCCGGATCAGGTGCCTGACGGGCAGGCGGCCGCGCCCGTTCGGGGGTTCGACGGGGAGCTTTCCGTCTTCGTGCCGAGCGAAGACGGCTTCACCGTCGACGGGAAGATCTCCCTCGACACGCTGCGCCCGATCAGCGGCTGGGACTACGACTTCATGGCGCTGCGGAAGTTTCCCGTCATCGAGCAGCGAGACAACTACGTCCACGTCGTCATCGACGCACAGAGGAACGAGCGGGCCTGGCTCCAGCTGCACAAGGAACACGGCACCGAGCCCGAGGTGAACTTCACCGCGTTCGCCTCACGAGACTGGTCCTGGTCGGGCATCGAGCTCCACGAGCTGACTCCTGGCGGCGAGACGCGCCTGTACGGCGCACCCCGGTCCGACGCTCGCTGGCACCCCCTCTCCCGCTCCCGGCCCGCGCGCCGGGAGGGAGAAGTGGTGGACGACCTGCGCATCATCAAGGTTCACGAGAACTTCGTGCAGGTGGGCGAGCTGATCGATCTGGACGAGGAGCTGGCCCCGGTGGGTTGGGTGCCCCTCAGCGACGAGAACGGCGTGCTCCTCATCTGGCCGGTGTACGCGCCCATGTGCTGAGCGCGCCGCCCTACTGAGTCAAATAGAGGATGCCCAGGCACATCTCGTCCCCTGTCCCCTCTCCCCAGCTCACATCCGTGGCGCCCGGCAGGCTGTTGTCCCAGTGGCACTCGATGGTGAGGCGGTCTCCGGGCCGAACCACCTTGGCCTGCTTCAGCTCGTAGCCGTTCTGCCAGTGGAAGTCCCAGCGCGGAATCCGGAGCATGCAGTCCAGCTCGCCCGTCTTGCGCTCAATCTCCAGCTTGGCCCACTTGCCCAGCGTGTGCATGTGCAGCCCCGCCGAGTGCACGGTGAAGGGCTCGTTGTCGCGGAACACGCCGTTGGTCACCCGCGAGAGCACCGGCGACAAGTCGAACCCGAAGCGGTAGCGCACATCGCTCTGCCCCGCCGGAATGCGCATTCCGCCCGCGCGCAACCAGGCCGGATCCGCCCACGGCTGCATGATGGCCACCTTTTGCACCGAGGACTCGAGGCTCACGGCCACCGACGTGCGGTCCGCGACGGACACCGCGCTGCTCAGGTTGTAGTGGACCTGCAGGATGATCTTCGAGCCCGGCTCCACCCGGATGCCCGTGCCCACCGGGTAGTCGTAGCCCTCGCCGCCCGGCGCCCAGGATCCCAGCCAGCCCACGTTGCCCGAGCCCCTGCCCGGCCCGCCGAAGCAGGTGTAGCCCGGGCCCGGCTCCGCGTCGTCCAGCGCCTGGTAGTCGGCCACCTCCTCCGGTCTGGCGACGAAGGCGATGACGTGGTGGACGATCGAGGCGCGCCCCGGGTTGGCGCGGAACCCGGTGACGTAGCGCACCGCCGTCTCCGGCCAGTCGAGGATGAAGCAGCGGTAATCATCCGGGCTCTGCCGCGGCGAGTACTCCACCGGCATCGCCAGCTCCCGGTCCACGCGCGACAGCCCACCCTGAGCGGGCCCGGAGAGGGCCGGCGCGTCCGCGGGGTTGCCCTCCACGGCGCCATCGTCCACCCAGCGAGAGATCAGCGCGATCTGCTCATCCGACAGGGAGCGATCATGGTTGTACTCGGTGCAGTCCTGTGACGCGAGCCACGGCGGCATGATGCGCTGGTTGACGGCCGCCTTCACCGCCGTTCGCATCTCGAAGAGCTCCGCGTAGCTGTTCAGCGTGAACGGCGCGATGCCGCCCTCCACGTGGCAGGTGGCGCACTTCTCCCGCACCAGCGGCGCCACGTCCTTGTGGTAGGTGGCGGGCACCGGAGGCGCTGGCGGCTCGGACGACTCACCGCACGCGGAGACGACAGTCAGAATCAGGAGGGCACTGGCCCCCAACAGGTGTCTAGGCATGGGGCGCAGTTTCTCATACCCGTGAGGCAGCTGGCTCTAGCGGCTCCCCACGGACAGCAGCACATGCCGGAGCACGTACTGCCGCAGGCGCTGGCGCTGCTCGTCCTCGAGCGTGAGGGTGTACTGGGGGTGAACTCGCGCGGCCAGCTCGAAGAGCACCAGCTCGGTGACCATGCCGTCCTGGATGACGCTCATCAGCCGGTCCAGGGAGTCATCCATCGGCCCCTCGCTGCCCTGCTCATTCTGGTTCTGGTGAACCAGGGCGGCCGAGGCCAGACACTCGGTCTCCTCGACGGAGGAGAAGTGGTGCTCGGTTTGACCTGTCATCTCCTCGCGGTGCGAGGGCTCGCCGATCCACAGCGCCTTGCAGTTGGCGAACGCCAGCCAGGCGCTGCCGTAGTCGGGATCGAACTCGATGATGACATCCTCGCCCCGCTTGTAGGCGTGGCCACGCGGAGCCAGCACGTCATCCAGGATCAACAGCCCCAACTCCCGGTGCTGCTTGAAGAACTGGCGCATGATGGGGTTACGCGGGTTGAGCACCAGCGACCAGAGCCAGGCATCGACCGCCTCGTTCATCCGCCCCAGGCGCGCCAGCGCGCTGCCCTGGAAGTAGTAGAGCCGGTAGTCGTTCGGGTTGAGCTCGATGGCCTTCTGGTAGTGCACGAGCGCCCCCGCGGCGTCGCCCCCGAACAGCGTGGCATCCCCCAGGTACGCCCGTGCCATGTAGCAGTCCGGGCACACGGCGAGCGCCTGCTCGTACAGCTTCGCCGCCTCGGCGTAGCGGCTGGCCCGGTAGTGCGGCTCGGCCTGGACGATGAACGCCTCCGCCTTGGGATTGATGGGCCACTCGCGCAGCACCCGCTGCCCGCCCTCCACCACCACGCGGGGCATGGGCAGCGGCGCGATCCGCGTCGGCCAGAGCTGATCCGCCCAGCCTCCAGGAGGTGAGTCCTTCGGCTCGACGCGGTACTGGACCTTCGAGTCCTCCAGCCACTTCATGATCTGCGCGGGCGTGAGGTACGAGGGCCGGCCGGTAAACGCCTTGGGCTCGCTCCCCGCCGGGCGCTCGGCACTGGGAGCCGGCTCCGCGGGAGTGGGAGCCGGCCTGGGAGTCGAGGCACAGGCGCTTGCAAGCAGACAACCCGCGACGAGGAGAAGACGGATCAAGGCGTGGCGCCCCGCAGGTGAGAGGAGCCACGAGCATATGTGCCTTGCGCCGCCCATGGGCACACCCGTCACGTCCCCGTACCCCAAAGAGGAGTACGAGGCGTGAGGAGCGCCCTGGTGGGCCGCCTCAGAGATCCGGCGGCGGGCGCACGCCCAGGTGACAGGCGCGCAGCGCCAGCTGAGTGCGGTTCTCCGCGCCCAGCTTGCGGTAGAGCTGCGTCACGTGGGACTTCACCGTGCGCTCGGCGATCTGCAGGTGCGCGGCGATCTTCAGGTTATCCGCGCCGCCCGCCACGTACGTGAGCACCTCGCGCTCACGCTGAGTCAGCGAGTGCAACACGCTGGCAGGCTGCGCCTTCGCCTGCGGAGCCTCCAGATCGTTGCGCAGCAGCTGCACGGGGAACAGCCGCTCCCCACGCATCAGCCCCTGCACCGCGGACGCCACCGAGTTCACCCCCAGCCCCGCGCGGAAGAGGTAGCCCGAAGCCCCCTCCTCGAAGCACTGAGAGATGATCTCCGGCGAGCTCACAGCCGACAGCATCAGCATCCGGACCTCCAGCCGCCGCTTGCGCGCCTCGCGCAACAGCGTCAGCCCCTCGGATACCGAGCACCCCACTGTGGCCTCGCTGTCGGCCTCCACGTCCAGAATGGCCACCTGGGGCGGATCGGTCCCCAGGCTGTCCAGCAGCAATCTCACATCACGTGTGACAGCAGTGACCTGCAATCCATCGCCGCGAAGCCCATCAACGAGCCCATTCCACGCGGACCACGGCCCCTCGAGAATAGATACACGTACAGCGATCTGGTTTGTTGCCATGTCTAGCCCCCCAGCTTTCATGGCGTACTTCGGTTTTTTTGCTGCACTACTGGTCTCGACCGACCAGCGTGGAAGAAAATTACCACCCTGGATGTGTCGCTAGCGAGTCGGGTCGAGCCAGAGTGTCAAATGGACATGAATCGCCCCCAAGTCCAGACCTCCCAGACAATCATGCTAGACTGGAGTAGCCTGGAGGACACTTGAGCCGAGTGAGACAGCGTATGCTGCGCGGCGCAATGGCCCCTGCCTCGTCTCCCAGCCTCGATGTGGCCACCCCCGAGCGGGTGGCCCTCTCCCTGCCGGTGGCGGGCATCGGCTACCGGTGCCTGGCCTGGCTCATCGACATCGCGATCCTGTTCCTGTTCTGGCTTAGCGCCTACTTCGTGCTGACGCTGACGGTGGCGGACGCGTGGGGTGCGTACCGGGGGCTGTCCGGCTTCGCGCAGACGCTGGTGGTGGTGGGGGGCTTCGCCACGCAGTGGCTGTATTGGACGGTCAACGAGGTGTTCTTCAACGGGCAGACGCCGGGCAAGCGGGTGATGCGCATCCGGGTGGTGCGCTCGGACGGCTCGCCGGTGGGCCTGTACGAGAGCGCCGTGCGCAACCTGCTGCGCGCGGTGGACTTCCTGCCGGGCCTCTACGCCATTGGCTGCATCACCATGCTCTTCAACCCGCAGCACCGGCGGCTGGGGGACATCGTGGCGGGCACCCTGCTGGTGCGCGAGGAGCGCTTCAACCTGGACAAGTACACCGCCCCCGCGCCCGCCGCCTCGCCGGGGACAGGGCCCGCGCTGGCGGCCAGGGCACCGGTGCGCCTGCGCCCCGAGGACGTGGAGTTCATCCTCGCCTTCCTGGAGCGCGCGCCGTGGCTGGAGCCCGAGCCTCGGCGGCAACTGGGCACGCGCCTGGTGGAGCGCTACGGAGGACTGGCCGAGGAGGAGCGCGTCACGGTGCTCGCCTCCCCCGAGTCCATCGAGGGCTTTCTGCGCACCCGGGCCCAGGCGGTGAACTGAGGTGGCCGCGCCCCTGCCCACCTTCGTCACCCGGCGGCGCCCGGATTGGGAGTCGCTCCAGGCGCTGCTCACCCGCCAGCGCGAGGGCACCCTGCGGCTGGCCGAGCTGCGCACGTTGGACACGCTCTACCGCCGCGCCTCGGCGGACCTGGCGCACGCGCAGACGTTCTACCCGAATACGGACGTGCACCGGTTCCTCAACCAGCTGTGCGGCCAGGCCTACGCCGCGATCTACCAGCCTCCGCGCGAGCGCTGGATCGCCGTGCGGGACTTCTTCCGGCGCGACTTCCCCGCCACCCTGCGCGCCGAGGGGCGCTTCGTCGCGGTGAGCGCGGGCTTCTTCATCCTCGGGCTGCTGCTGGGAGCGCTGGTGGTGCTGCTGGAGCCGCGCGGCGCGGAGCTGCTGGTGCCCAAGGCGGTGCGCGCCTACGTGGCCGAGGGGCGCATGTGGACCGATGACATCCTGTCGGTGGCTCCGCCCAATGCGGTGGCGTCGGGCATCGCCACCAACAACCTCACGGTGATGATCTTCGTGTTCGCCTCGGGCATCCTGTTCGGGCTGGGCACGGTGTTCACCCTGGTGAACAACGGGGTGATGATCGGCGCCATCTTCGCGCTGTGCGCTCGCGAGGGCCTGGGGCTGCGGCTGCTGGACTTCATCTCCGCGCACGGGCCGGTGGAGCTGTCCATCATCGTCATCGCCGGAGGCGCGGGGCTGATGCTGGGCCAGGCGCTGATCGATCCGGGCGAGCTGCCCCGCGCGCAGGCGCTCACGGAGCGCGGCACGGCGGCGGTGAAGCTGGTGCTGGGCTGTGCCCCCTTCCTGGCCGGCATCGGCGTGGTGGAGGGCTTCATCTCCCCGGGGGATCTGTTCCCCACGTGGGTGAAGGTGACGCTGGGGCTGACGCTGGGAGGCCTGTTCTGGCTCTACCTGCTGCGGGCCGGCAGGGCCGCCGACGAATCCTCGACGAGCTTGCGCTGGGCCAGGGCCTCCTCGCGCTTGCGCTGACGGTGGCGCAGGATGCGCTCGTACGCGTCATTGAGCTCGCGCATCTTCTCGGCCGAGCCGCCACGGTCCGGGTGCCGCTGCATGGCCAGCTCGCGGTAGCGCGTGCGCACCGCGTCCGCCGAGTCCAGCGGAGACACGCCCAGCACCCGGTACGGGTCCTGCTCTTCCAGGGCGGACAGCCAGCGCTCCAGCCGGTCCTTCACCTCGCCGAAATGGGCGTCCAGGGCGGTGGTGTCCTTGACCGGGTGAGTGCGCACCTTGGCATCCGAGCGGAAGATCTCCGTATAGGTGCTGGAGACCCAGCGGTGGCAGGAGCCACAGCGGAAGTACTTCACCCGCCGCCCGGTGCCCTCGTGCAGGGTCATCCGAACGCCGCAGTGCGTGCACTCCACTTCGACGTTCTCCAGGGTCTGCCAGTTCACCGCGGCGGAATTCATGGCTGCTTCTCGCTCTCCTCCAGGCGCGACAGGCCTGTAGCACCGCCACAGTCCCACGAGTCCGGATCGCGTCAAGAATTTAACCCCCGGTTGTCGCGGAGGGGCTGGCGCCGGTACCGTGCCTCCGTGCACACCGGAGCCGGGCGATGAGCGCGCCAGGGGTCTCTTGGGCTCCGAGCCCCACGGAGCTGGCTCAGGCGCTGGCCTCTCGCGCCCGCTCGCTGCGGACGCTCGTCCTCGAGCAGCTTGGGAGCGAGCCCCCCGGTGGCCACCTGCGCGGCCTGCTTGGCGCCTTCCGCCAGGCGCTGGTGAAGGGGTTGAGCGAGCACGACTTCGCGGACACCTACGCGCAGACGCTGGTCTACGGCCTGCTGTGCGCGCGGTGGGTCTCGAGAGAGGAGCACGGTGCCACGGGTGAGCGGTTCACCCGGGCCCGTGCGCTGCGCCACCTGCCCACCACGAGCCCCTTTCTGACGGGGTTCTTCCAGCGGGCGCTCGAAGCGGCACCTGGGCCCGGGCTGACGGGGCTGCTCGACGACGTCACCAGGCTGCTCGGCCGGGTTCACCTGGGGCTCGTCTTTGGAGAAGGCGGCGAGGCGCGGGGCGATCCCGTCATCCACTTCTACGAGCTGTTCCTGAACGAGTACGCCCCGGAGGTGAGACACGCTCGCGGGGTCTTCTACACACCGGACGCGGTGGTGTCCTTCATGGTGCGCTCGGTGGACGAGGCGCTGCGCACGGAGCTGGGCCTTCCCCTGGGCCTTGCGGACCCCGCCTCGTGGGAGGACTACTCGCGCGCGCACGGGCTGCCCATTCCCAGGGGGTTGAGGCCCGGGGACGCGGTGGTGTCGCTGCTCGATCCCGCCGCGGGCACGGGCACGTTCCTCAAGCACGCCATCCTGGAGATCCATCGGACGATGACCGGGCACTGGCGCGCACAGGGCCAGAGCGCCGGCCAGGTGGAGCAGCTGTGGGACGACTATGTGGTGCACCAGCTTGCTCAGCGCCTCCACGGGTTCGAGGTCATGGCGGCGCCGCATGCCATCTGCCACCTGAAGCTCGCGGTGACGCTGCGACAGACTGGCTTCCGAGGCCCCCTACCCGCCCTGAACGTCCGGCTGACGAACAGCCTGCGAGAGGTGACGGAGGCTCCCAGGCCCGTGCTCGTCGTGCTGGGCAATCCGCCCTACGCCGGGCACTCCGCCAACCTCTTCGAGGACTCGAAGCGCCTGGTGGATCGGTACCGCTCCATCGCCGGGGAGAAGCTTCAGGAGAAGGGCGCGCTCCAGTTCGAGCGCAACCTGCAGGACGACTACGTCAAGTTCATCGCCCTGAGCCAGTCCGTCGTCCAGCCCCTGGAGCGCTGTGTCTGGTGCTTCGTGACCAACCACGGCTTCATCGACGGCCCCACGCTGAGCGGGCTGCGCCATGCCCTGCTCCAGGACTTCTCGGCCCTGCGGGTCCTGAACCTGCACGGCAACGTCAACCGGGGCCAGCTGTCCCCAGCGGGAGAGAGGGACGAGAACGTCTTTCCCATCAAGGACGCGGGGGTCGCCATCACGCTGGGCGTGCGCCTGAGCCGGGAGCCCCGCGCGAGCGGCTGTACCGTCTCTTACGCGGACCTCTGGGGCCTCAAGGTGGACAAGCTGCGCTACCTGGCGGCGCGGACCACAAGCGACGTGGCCTGGCAGCAGGCCCGCCCAGGCGCTCCGGGCTTCCTGCTCAACGCGCTCTCCTCCGAGGCCGGAGACGAGTACGCCCACTTCTGGGCGATGGACCAGATCGCCCCGGAGTATTCGAACGGCATCGTCACCGCGCGTGATGGTCTGGTCATCGACTTCGACAAGGGGGCGCTCTCCACGCGGATCGAGCAGTTCGCGACCCGGCGTGGGCCCCACGGGAACGTCTGCCAGGCCTTCGAGGTGAGCCTCAAGAAGGGCTGGGACGTCGCGGCCGCGCGCTCGTCCCTGCGCTCGTCGGTGAAGGCCCGGGAGAACCGGGTGTTTCCCTGTCTCTACCGGCCCTTCGACGTGGTGCAGCTCTACTACCACCCCGCCGTTATTCAGACGATGCCGTCCACCTCGTGGCACATGGAGGCGGGAGACAACGTGGCCATTCTGGTCCCCCGGACCGTGAAGGGCGGCGCGTTCCAGCACGTGATGGTCACCCGGCACATGTCCGAGGCCATCTGTCTCTCCAGCAGAACTTCGGTGAACGGGAACTGCTTCCCGCTGTGGCTCTATGCGGACGCGAAGAAGCAGGTGCTCCGGGCCCGGGGCCTGCGCGCGGGCTCACCTTCCGCTGAGGCTCCCAGCGCGAAGAGCGCCAATCTGAGCCCCGCGTTCATGGAGGCACTGGTTGGGCCAGGAGGACCCCCACTGGCTCCGGCGGACGTCTTCCACTACATCGCCGCCATCCTTCACTCGCGCGGCTACCTGGACCGTTACGCGGCGCTGATTGGCCACGGCTTCCCCCGCATTCCCGTTCCCCGAAGCCGTGGCCTCGTCACCGGGCTCGCGGAGGCCGGGAGGCAGCTGGCTGACTGTTATGACCTGCGGCTCGAACAACCTGCGGGCCTCGAGCTGCGGCTCGTTGGAGCAGGCAGCGGCAAGCTCGAGCGCGCCCAGTTCGATGAACCCGGAAACCGCGTGTGGCTCAACGCCACCCAGCACCTGGCGCCCATCACCCGGCCCGAGTGGGAGTTTCGCATCGGCGACTATCGGGCCCTGGAGCGCTGGCTCGGCGGAGGCCGCGCCGTCACGCGCAAGGGCCGCACGCTGACACCGGACGATGTCAAGCAGCTGGCCCTGATCGTCGCGGCCATCCGCGAGCTCGGTCAGCTCCGTCAGCGGATCGATCGGATTATCGGTGAGCACGGTGGCTGGCCCGGCGCCTTCTCCACCGCCATGGGATGACAGACTGCTTCACCATCCCCCTCCTATCGCTTAGCCTGCCGGGCACCATGTTCCGCCTGTGTGTCGCCGTCGTCCTGCTGTCTTCCTCCACCGTGCTGGCTCAGAGCGCGTCCGAGCCCGCCGCCAGCGGCTCCTTCGGAGCGGACGCGGCGCTGCTGCGCGGCCTGCTGTGGGCCACCGAGCCCAACCCGGAGGAGATCCGCATCATCGCCATCGAGGATCTGGCGCTGCTGGGAGATCCCCGCGCCCTCAACCCGCTCGTGGCCCTGGTGTGGGATCCCAACCCGCGCATCCAGGCCGCCGCCCTGCGCGCCGTGGCCCTCTTCCAGCACCCGCGCGCCGAGGAGATCCTCTCCGGCGTCGTGCGCCACCCCAAGTTCCCGGACGCCATGAAGATCCAGGCCCTCGACGGCCTGCTCTACCAGCGCACCGCCAGCGCCCGCTCCACCGTGGAGGCCGCCGCGCGCGATCCCCGGCTGCCGCTGGCCGTCCAGTCCGCCGCCCTCAACGTCGCGGCCCGCTGGGTCCCCGCCCGCCAGTGAGTACCGGAACCCCTACCATGCTCGATCGCACCATCGCCTTCCTCGGCGCCGGCAACATGGCCGAGGCCCTCATCAAGGGTCTGCTCCGCTCCGGCACCGCACGCCCCGAGTCCATCATCGCCACCGGCCGCCGCTCCGAGCGCACCGAGGATCTCAAGCGCGTCTACGGCATCCGCACCACCCAGGACAACCTGGCCGCCGCGCGCGAGGCCGACATCGTCGTCCTCTCCGTCAAGCCGCAGGCCATGGACAAGCTCGTCGTCCAGGTGGCTCCCGCCCTGGATCAGCGCAAGCTCATCATCTCCGTGGCCGCCGGTGTCCCCATCGCCGCGCTCGAGCGCCGTCTGGGCGCCGGAGCCCGCATCATCCGCACCATGCCCAACACCCCTTCGCTGGTGGGCGCCGGGGCCTGCGCCCTGGCCCGCGGCGAGCACGCCAGCGAGGAGGACCTGGCCATCGCCAGCCGCATCTTCCAGGCCGTGGGCATCACCACCGTGGTGGAGGAGAACCTCCTGGACGCCGTCACCGGCCTGTCCGGCAGCGGCCCCGCCTACATCTTCCTGGTCATCGAGGCCCTGTCGGATGCCGGGGTGAAGGTGGGACTGCCCCGCTACACCGCGCTCAAGCTGGCCGCACAGACAGTGCTGGGCAGCGCCCAGCTGCTCATTGAAACCAACTCCCACCCCGGCCAGCTCAAGGACCAGGTGACCAGCCCAGGCGGTACCGCCATCGCTGGCTTGCATACCCTGGAGGCAGGCGGGCTGCGCACCACCCTGATCAACGCTGTAGAGGCCGCCACGCGCCGCGCCAAGGAGCTGGGAGAGCAGTTCCTGGAGAAGTCCGAGCGCTGACTTATACTCGGGCGCATGAAGATCACCCCGCTCGACATTCGGCAGAAGCGGTTCGAGACCGCCCTGCGTGGTTTCTCGCGCCGCGAGGTGGAAGCCTATCTGGAGCTGCTCGCCGGCGAGTTCGAGGAAGTGGTCAAGGAGAACATCGCCCTCAAGGAGGAGATGAAGCGCGCTCAGCTTCGCATCGAGCAGTACCAGGAGCACGAGCGCACCCTCCAGCAGACCATGGTCACCGCGCAGAGGATCAGCGAGGACCATAAGGCCACCGCCAAGAAGGAGGCCGAGATCATCATCGCTGACGCGGAGCACCAGGCCGAGAAGATCGTCCACGGCGCTCACCAGAAGCTGGTGCAGGTGGTCGAGGACATCAACGAGCTCAAGCGCCAGCGCACCCAGTTCGAGTCCCAGGTGCGCTCCGTCATCGAGGCCCACCGCAAGCTGCTGGAGACCTTCAGCGGCCCCAGCTTCGCTGACCGCGACTTCGCCCGCATCGAGGACAACGTCGCCTTCCTGTCTCAGAAGAAGGCCAACGGCGGCGAGTAGCCCGTGGCCGCCCCCTGGCTCAAGCCCGTGCCGGGGGGCGTGGAGCTCTCCCTGCTGGTGCAGCCCCGCGCCTCGCGCACCCGGGTGCTGGGCGAACATGACGGGCTGCTGAAGCTTCAGCTCGCCGCCCCTCCCGTGGATGGCGAGGCCAACGCCGCCCTGGTGGAGTTTCTCGCCAAGCTCTTGGGAGTACCTCGGCGGCAAGTCTCCCTCATTGCAGGCGACGCATCGCGTCGAAAACGGGTATCCGTTCAGGGAGTTGAAACCGCACAGGTCGAGGCTGTTATGACTTCGGGAACGTGAGTTCCGTCATGCGCCTGTTCCTGTTCCTGCTGCTGTTGCTCACCGCGCCGCTGGCTGTTGCCCAGGAAGGGGGCGCGAGCACTCACGGCCAGGAAGAGCCCGCCCTGGTGCCCCGGCCTCGCCCGGCCATCGTCACCGGCGAAGTCACCACCCCCCGCTTCCGCATTGTCTACACGGCGAAGTCCGAGGGCTCGGCGCGCGCGCTGGCCCAGGAGATCGAAGCGGTGCGCGAGTCCTTCGTGAGGGTGCTGGGGCGAGACTGGCCCGGCGTCACGGAGATCCGCATGGGCGTGGGCCGCCAGGAGTTCGAGGAGCTGTCGCTGCCCGGGGGCAGGCCGCCCCGCTGGGCCGTGGCGCTGGCCTACCCTTCGCACGGCATCGTCCTGCTGGATGCGCTGAGCCACAAGGGCCCCGAGGGCCCCGTCACCCTGCGGCACGAGCTGGCCCACGTGGCGCTGGGGCAGCTGGGCCGCAGCTGGCCCCGCTGGTACCAGGAGGGGCTGGCCCAGCACCTCACCGGCGAGCGCGTCGCCGTC
This sequence comes from Myxococcaceae bacterium, assembly GCA_035296065.1. Lineage (GTDB taxonomy): Bacteria > Myxococcota > Myxococcia > Myxococcales > Myxococcaceae > DATHBR01. The sequence continues at coordinate 124,076 of DATHBR010000071.1, forward strand.
ACGCACTACGCGGCCCTGTTCCGCGCGGTGGCCCAGGAGCGCGTGTTCCACTTCGAGGATCTCGCGTACGCCTGGCCGGACATGCCCGCGGACGTGGAGGTCGCCTATGCCCAGTGCGCGGACTTCGTGGCCTACCTGGCCGGCCGCCATGGCCCGGCCGCCATGGGTCAGCTGCTGGACGGGGTGGCCGCGGGCGAGCAGTTCGAGACGGCCTTCGGCAAGGCGTTCCGCTCCTCGCTGACGGTGGAGGAGAACGCCTGGCGCGAGGGCCTGGCCACCCGCTTCGGCTGGCTGCCGCTCACCACCAGCATGCAGCTGGTGTGGTTGCTGGCTCCCGGCCTGTGCGTGATCGCCTACGTCCGCCGCCGCCGCCAGCAGGCCGCTCGCCTCGAGGCCATGGCCGCCGAGGAGGCCGCCGAGGAAGCCGCCCTGCGGGTACTTGCCGCCGAGGCCGCCGCGCGCGGCCTGCCGCCGCCTCCCAATCTCGAAGAGGTGGCTCAGGCCCAGCCCCAGCCCCAGCCCGGGCCCGTGGAGTGGATTGAGCCCCCCGTGCGCGAAGAGCCCATCGAGATCGTCAACGATGAGGACGGCAAGGGCTCCAGGGCCTCCAAGCCCACGTTGCACTGAGCTTGTGGTGTGCGCACCTTGGATCACATGAGCGGACAGTAGAAGGGGCCCGGCCTCGGGCATCCTTTCTGTACCGCTCCCGCAGAAATTACGGCTCCGCAGCCACCCTGCGATCCGAGGTATCTGTCCAAATCATTGATCTTGTTGAACTTCGCGTCCGCGAAGGCGTTGGCCGATGATTTGCTTTGTCCCCGCCTCGTGATGCGGAGGACGGCGGACATGACGGAGCGGAGCAAGCGGTCAGTGGGAGTGGCGCGGGTGTTCACCCAGCAGCCGGACCGGCTCGCCGCCGCATGGAGGCGGGTACGGTGCCTGGGTGCCTCGCAGGTGCACCCGCCCAACAGCCTGCTGGATGGACTGGTGGAGAGCTTCATTCGCGAGCTGGGCCACAGCCTGGCCGGCGAGGAGACCAGCCCCTGGAGCCGCACGCGGGCGGTGCTGCGGCTGTCTCCGGAGCGCGGGGCCCGGGGCCTCTATGACGAGTTCGCGGTGCTGCGGCGCTGCCTGGTGGACGCCGTGGAGGTGCTGGGCGGCGGGGATCCCGAGCGCGCGGTGGTGAACCGCGCCCTGGACGAGGCGGTGGATTCGGCGGTGGCGCTGCAGCAGCGCCTGGCGGACGTGGCGGCCGAGGGGCCCCGCGTGCCTTTCGGAGGTTTGGTGGTGGAGTACTTCGAGCGGCCTTCGGAGATCCGGGCTCAGCCGGGCTCCGGGCAGGAGCGCGCCGAGCTTCATTAAAGGATGTGTCGACCCGTTCGGCTTGATGCTTCCGCAAGGGAGTGTCCGAGGGCTGGCGGAGGTGGGGGCGTGCTGCCCGGCTTGGGGGGCTGAGGCAGCGCGAAACGGGGGCGAGTTCCCGGCATGGGGGCCGGTGAGCACGCAACGGGGCCGTCGAGAACGCGTGGATGGGGGTCCGCGCGCCTCGTCGGCCGAACGGGTCGACCGTGTTTTTGGGGTGCAGGGAGGGGGACGCGGGAGGGAGTGCCTTCGGGGGTAGGCACTCTCTCCCGCACTTTTTTGCGGGCCTGGGGCCTTACCTCAGTGCGCGTCAGCCCAGGTTTTCCCGGCGCCCACGTCGACCTTGAGGGGCACCTTGAGCGTGGCCACCGAGGACATGCAGCGGCGGGCCAGCTCCTTCACGGTGTCCACCTCGGCGTCCGGCGCCTCGAAGAGCAACTCGTCGTGCACCTGCAGCAGCATCACCGTGCGCAGCTTCTGCTGCCGCAGCTGCTCGTCCACCACCAGCATGGCCTTCTTGATGAGGTCCGCGGCGGTGCCCTGAATGGGCATGTTGATGGCGGCGCGCTCGGCGGCCTGGGCCACCTGGCGGTTCTTCGCGTGCAGGTCCGCCATGAGCCGGCGCCGGCCGAACATCGTCTCCACGTAGCCCGTCTTCCGGGCGCGATCGACGGTCTCCTCCAGGTAGCGGCGGATGCCGGCGTAGCGGGTGAAGTAGCGCTCGATGATGTCGCGCGCCTCCTCCACGGGGATGCTCAGGCGCGTGGACAGGCCGTGCGGTGACAAGCCATAGGCGATGCCGAAGTTCACCGTCTTGGCCACCCGGCGGTGGTCCTTGGTCACCTGAGCCTGCGGCACGCCGAAGATCTCCGCCGCGGTGCGGCTGTGGATGTCCTCGTCCCGGGCGAAGGCGTCGATGAGGACGGGATCCTCGGCGATGTGCGCCAGCAGCCGCAGCTCCACCTGGCTGTAGTCCGCGGAGACCAGCTGGTGGCCCGGCTCGGCGGCGAAGGCGCGGCGGATCTCCCGCCCCAGCTCGGTGCGCACGGGGATGTTCTGCAGGTTGGGATCCGACGAGGACAGCCGGCCGGTGGCGGTGGCCGCCTGGTGGTAGGTGGTGTGAATGCGCCCGTCGCGCGCCACCAGGGTGGGCAGCGTGTCCAGGTAGGTGCTCTTGAGCTTGGACAGCGAGCGGTACTCGAGGATGGCGCCGGGCAGCGCGTGCTGCTCGCCGAGCTTCTCCAGCACCTCCTGATCCGTGGAGGGCCCCGTCTTGCCCTTCTTCAGAATGGGCAGCTTCAGGTCCGTATAGAGGACCTGGGCCAGCTGCTGATTGGAGCCCACGTTGAACTCGCGGCCCGCCAGCGCGTGGATGCCCTTGAGCTTCGTCTCGCACTCGGCGTCCACCTTGGACGAGATGGCCGCCAGCGCGGACACGTCCAGCTTCACGCCCTTGCGCTCCATCTGGGCAATCACGGGCAGCAGGGGCAGCTCCAGCTCGCGGGCCAGCTTCGCCAGCGCCACCTCCTCCAGCTCCTGCCAGAGCCGGGGAGCCAGCTTCAGCGCCGCGTCCGCCCGCGAGGCATAGGCGGTGGCCACCTCCTCGGGGTTGTGGTCCGCCAGCGCCCTGCCCTTCTTGCCCTCGGTGGAGGCCGGCAGCGGCTGCAGCTCGGTGTTCAGCCGCTCGCGCGCCAGGTCCGTCAGCGCGTGCTCGCGGCGCGAGGGGTTGAGCAGGTAGCTGAGCAGCTCCACGTCGTCATGGGCCCCGCGCAGCGTGAGCCCCGCGCCGGCCAGCACCAGGGTGAGCGCCTTGAGATCGTGCCCGCCCTTCTTCACCTTCGCGTCCTCCAGCAGCCCGCGCATGGCGTCGGCGAAGCGCGCCGTGGGCACCTGCTGGGAGCCGAGCACCTGGTGGCGCAGCGGCACGTAGGCGTTGCGCCCATCCGGCAGCGCCAGCCCCAGGCCCACCAGCGGCTCGGTGAAGGGCCTGCCCTCGTAGGCCGGCACCAGGGAGATCAGCCCCGCGGTGCGCGCGGCCTCCACCAGCTCCTTCAGCTCCTCCTCGGTGGTGATGATGCGCGCCGGAGCGGCCGGAGCAGCGGGCTCGGCGGGCCTGGCCGCGGCCGCGGCGGTGTCCACGGGCAGCTCGCTCACCAGGCGGTAGAACTCCAGGTCCGTGAACAGCTGCTTGGCGCGCGGAGTGTCGATCGGCCGGCGGGCCAGATCGGGCATGGTGATCTTCAGATCCAGGTCCGTCTTGAAGGTGACGAGCTGCAGGGCCTTGAGCAGACTCTCGCGGTGCGAGCCGATCGCCTCGCGGATCTTCGGCTTCTTCACCTCGTCCAGCCGGGCCAGCAGCGTCTCGATGTCGCCGAACTGCTGGATCAGCTCCGTGGCCGTCTTCGGGCCCACGCCGGGCACCTTGGGCACGTTGTCCGTCGCGTCGCCCACCAGCGCCAGGTAGTCGCGCATCTGCCTGGGCTCGATGCCCAGCTTCGCCTTCACCTCCTCGGGCCCGGTGTGCACGTCCTTCATCGGATCGAACAGCCGCACGTCACTGTCGACGATCTGGATGAAGTCCTTGTCGCCCGTCACCACCTGCACGCAGAAGCCCTCGGCCCTGGCGCGCACCGCCAGGGTGCCGATCACGTCATCGGCCTCCCAGCCGGCCACCTCGATGATGGGCACGTTGAGCACGTCCACCACGCGGCGGATGAGCTCGAACTGGGGCACCAGATCGTCCGGAGGCGCCGGGCGGTTGGCCTTGTAGTTGGGATCGATCTTCTGGCGCTCGGTGCGGCTCTCCTTGTCGAAGGCGAGCGCCAGGTGCGTGGGCTTCAGATCCTTGATCGCCTTGAGCACCATGCGGGTGAAGCCCAGCACGGCGTTGGTGGGCACGCCCTTGCTCGTGGAGAGCGGCGGAATGGCGTGGTAGGCGCGGAAGATGAAGCCAGAGGCGTCAATCAGCGTGAGGACGGGCGCGGAAGCCGAAGGGCTCGGGACCATGCCCCGGCCTTAGCGCGCCTGCCCTCCCCTGTCCACGGTGCCCGGCGAAGCCCCCTTGGGAGGGCTCTCCGGTCACTTACACTTCCACTCCTGCCGGTACTGGGCCATCTTCTCCGCCAGCCCATCGCCCGGCACGGCGAAGTCCTCGACGATCAGCAGATCCGCGCAGCGGCTCGCGTTGTTCAGCGCGCTCAGGCCCTGCGTGGAGCAGAAGCCCACCACGCGGTTGAGATCCGTGTTGCCCTTGTAGAACTGGAAGCCCAGCTTCCAGATCTTGCAGCCCCGGCGCCGGTCCTCGCGGTCCGCCCAGTGCTTGCCGCGGATCAGCGCGTTGGCGGCGATGTCCTGCTGGATGTTGCGCCGGTAGAAGGAAGGCAGGCGCTCCCACAGCTCGCCCATCAGCTGCTTGTCCAGCTCCAGCGCCTCGCCCATGGGCACGGCGGCCTTCTCCACGTCCTGCGACTGCAGGTCCGCCTGGCCGTTCTTGAAGAGCTGGTCCACGGTGCCCACCTGCTTGAGCAGATCCTCCGCCTGACCGTGGAACTGGGACATCTCGTAGTTGCCGCGCAGCTTCTGCAGCTTGGCGAGCGCCTCGTTACCGCGGCCGCCCCAGTAGTCCATCATCGCCGCGCGCAGGAACGGGTTGGTGTAGCGCTCCTCGATCTTGCGCTTCACCTCGTCCTCGGGCTTGTTGGGCCGCGCCACCTCGTCCACGTACTTGGACTCGGGGCACCGCCACGGCTCCGCGGCGGGATCCATCTTCTTGCGAGCCACGAGGAACTGCACGAAGAGCTTGTCCTTGGGCTGCCACTCGCGCTTGTTGGCGCGCACCCGGCCCTCGAGCACCATCGTGAAGCCCAGCGGCGGCTCGATGTCCTCACGCGGCACGGTGTTGCACCAGAAGCCCATGTAGCGCTCGCACCGCGGCAACGCCGCCGTGTACTGCGAGTCGCGCAGGTAGCGCTTGCACTCGTCCAGGGCCTTGCTCTTCACCACCTCGAGCGTGTCGCGCACCTTGATCTTCGCGCGGCGGAAGTAATTGCTCTCCGAGGGGATCTTCTGCAGCAGATCCAGCGCCTCTTCCTCGCGCAGGCGGGCCAGGGCCTTCTCGGCCTGGCTGTAGTACATGCCCGCTTCCTTCTCCACCTTGATGCGCTTGATGAGCGCGTTGGCCTCTTTGTTGATCGGGTCGATGTTGAGCGCCTGATCACACGCCGCCTCGGCCTTGTCCCACTGGGGCTCGTTGCCCATGTCCGTGGAGGAGTAGGAGCGGCACTGGCTCAGCAGCTCCTGGATGTCCGGCCCCTTCTGGACGACCGCCGGGCCGGGCTGGATGGGCTTGGTTCCCGGGCCCAGGGCCACCTTGACGACGCCCGCCACGAGGATGAGGCCCACCAGGCCGCCGGTGGCCACCAGCAGCTTGCGGCTCTTCGGCGCGGCCGCCGCGGCCTGCGCGGGCGCGGCGGCCTCGGCGCCTCGGCGGGTGGGCACCGCGCCCCGGCGCGAGGACAGCGCCGCGGACTGCTCGCCGCCCGCCTCGTACACCACCTCCACCATGCCGAACTGGATGATGTCGCCCGGAGCCAGCTCCACGGGCTCCTGGCCAATGCGCTCGCCGTTGAGCAGCGTGCCGTTGGAGCTGCCCAGATCGCGCAGGATCACCGCGCCACGGGGGCTGCGCTCCACCTCCGCGTGCTTACGGCTGAGCGAGTCATCCTCCAACAGCACCGAGGCCGGAGGCGCGCGGCCCACCAGCAGCTTGCCCCGCAGCGGGTAGCGCTTGTTGGCCCACGGCCCGGTGAGCCCGCGCAGCACCGGCCCGAGATCCGGCCCCGAAGCGGCGCCCGCCGCGGGGCGCTCGCGCTTGGACAGCGCCGCGCCCGGAGGCCGGGCAGGCTTCACGCTGGGCATCGCCCGGGTGGAGCGCGGCGAGCCCTCCTCCGAGCCCAGCGCCGTGCCCGCGGGCGAGGACTTGCCGGTGGCCTTGCGCGCACCGCTGGCGGCGCGCCCACCGCCCTTGATCTTCAGCTGGTAGTCGCCCAGCACCACCTGGGACTGGGGCGTCAGCGGCGTGGGGCCTTCGATGCGCTCGCCGTCCACGTACGTGCCGTTGGCGCTGCCAAGGTCCTCGACTACCACCTTGCCGCCGTCGACGAAGAAGCGGGCGTGCTTGCGCGACACGCCGCCCTCGGTGAGCACCAGCTCGTTGCCATCCTGGCGGCCGATCTTCAGCTCGCCAGCGAGCTCATGCTCACTCTCGGTTCCATCGGGATGAAGGACGATCAGTGTGGGCATGGCCGCTCTAGTCCTCGCGGAAGATGCTCATGTTCACCGGGATGCCCTTGCGCTGCAGATCGTCGTAGAACTTGGGCACGAAACCGGAGGCCAGGAAGCGCCCCCGGACCTTGTGGTCCTCGGTGAAGCCGTCCTGCTTGTAATAGAAGATGTCCTGGAGGGTGACGATGTCGACCTCCATGCCGGACACCTCGGTGATGTAGCAGATCTTCCGCGTGCCGTCCGCGAAGCGCGTCTGCTGCACGATGATGTGAACGGCGCTGGCGATCTGCTCGCGGATGGCCTTCACCGGCAGCTCCATGCCGGACATGAGCACCATCGTCTCCAGCCGGGCGATCGCGTCACGCGGCGTGTTGGCGTGCAGCGTGGTGAGCGAGCCGTCGTGGCCGGTGTTCATCGCCTGGAGCATGTCCAGCGTCTCGCCCGAGCGGCACTCGCCCACGACGATGCGGTCGGGCCGCATACGCAGGCAGTTCTTCACCAGATCGCGGATGGTGATGGCGCCCTTGCCTTCCAGGTTGGGCGGGCGGCTCTCCAGCTGCACCCAGTGCTCCTGGGGCAGCTGCAGCTCGGCGGCGTCCTCCACGGTGATGATGCGCTCACCCTCGGGAATGAACGAGCTGATGATGTTCAGCGTCGTCGTCTTGCCCGAGCCCGTGCCGCCGGAGATGACGATGTTCTTGCGCGCCTTGACGCACATCTCCATGAACTCGGCCATCTGCGCCGTCACGGTCTTGTACTTGATCAGGTCGCCAATCTTCAGCGAGTCCTTCTTGAACTTGCGGATGGTGATGCAGGGGCCCTTGAGCGCCAGCGGCGGGATGATGGCGTTGACGCGGCTGCCGTCCTTCAGGCGCGCGTCCACCAGCGGGCTGGACTCGTCGATGCGCCGGCCGATGGGCGCCACGATTCGCTCGATGACGCCCAGCACCGCCTGGTTGGACGAGAACGTCTTCTGCGACAGCGTCAGCTGGCCGCGCTGCTCGATGTAGATCTGGTTGGCGTGGTTCACCATGATCTCGCTGATCTCGTCCGACGCGAGGAACGCCTCGAGGGGCCCCAGGCCCAGCGCCTCGTTGATGACGTCGGTGAGCAGCTCCTCGCGGTCCACGTCCTCCGGGAGCTCCGAGTCCGCGTCCATCTGATCGATGATGTCGCGGATGGCCTTCTCGGTGCGGCGCCACAGCTCCTCGTCGCCCAGCCGGTCCATGTCCATGCGGCGCAGATCGAGGTACTCGATCAGCCGGTCATGGATCTCCTTCTGGAGCCGGGTGTAGCGCTCCAGGCGCGGGTCCACCTTGCGCTTGTTCTTCGCCAGCGCGGCGGCCATCGACGCGGGCATGTTCTTCTTCGGCTCGACGGGGGCCACCGCCGAGGGCCCGGCCTTCACGGGCGCGGGCGCCGGGGGCGGCTCCTCGTCCTCGTAGGGCTCCTCGTCCTCGTAGGGCTCCTCGCCGCCGTCGTCGTAGGCCTCTTCGCCCTCGTCCGCGGGCGGCTCCTCCTCGGCCTCGGCGCCATCGTCCAGCCCACCCTCGGCCAGGGGCTCCACGTTGATGATGTAGTCGCCGATGTAGATCTTGTCGGTCGGCTTGAGCACCTGCGGCGCGGCGATCTTCTTGCCGTTCACGAAGGTGCCGTTGGTGGACTTCATGTCCACGATGATGATCTTGCCGTCCTTGGAGACGACCCGGGAGTGGTACTTGGAGACGTTGCCCTTGCCCAGGACGATGTCGTTCCCGGCAAGACGGCCAATGGTGATCTCGTTCTTCTCGAACTCGATCTGCTCCGTGCCGCCACCCTTCTCGGCAAGTGTGACTAGAAACATGGCGCGGATGCTAGCAAGCACCACCGCTGCCTCAAAGGGGCTGGCGCGGATTTGGCAATGCCTGCAAGCAGCAAGGCCGGCCCCCGTCTCCCTGGAGACGAGGCCGGCCCTGTGCACAGCAGCCAGGCGGCCAGGGCCGCTGGAGGCTCAGTCGAAGATGTTGAAGTTGACCTCGCTGCGGGCCTGCTTGTAGCGGCTCTTCACGTCCTCGATGATCGTGCGGATCTTGTCCGAGTCCGGGTTGACGATGCGCGGGGTGACGAAGATGACCAGCTCGCGCTTGGTCGAGTCGAACGCGCGGCTCTTGAACAGCTCACCCACGATGGGGATATGGCCCAGGCCGGGCAGCTTCGACACGGCCTTCTGCTCGTCGTGGCTGAACACGCCCGACAGGACGATCGTCTCGCCGTGGCGCACGGTGACGTTCGTCTTCACCTTGCGGGTGCGGAAGCCAGGCACCGCCGCCGAGCCACCGAAGGACACCGCCACCGAGGTGTCGATCTCCGAGGCCTCGGCCTCGATCTCCGTCTGGATGTTGCCGTTGCGGTCCGCGGTGGGGCGCAGGTTGAGGATGACGCCGTAGGGCTTGAACTCCACCGAGAACTGGTTGTTGGTGATGAGCGGGATCGGCACCTGGCCGCCGGCGAGGAACTCGGCCTTCTCACCGCTGGCGCACACCAGCTTGGGCTGGGCCAGCAGCCGGCCGTAGCCGTCGTTGGCCTGGAAGCCCACCGAGAACTCGGAGCCGGCCTGGAGCGCCATCGTGGACGTGCCCGAGCCGAACGTGCCCGGGAACAGCTCCTGGGAGATGGAGGCCGAGGCGGAGACGGTGCCCGTAATATCCGTGGGGTAGCGGATGCCGTAGCGGTCGCGGCTGTTGCGGCGGATCTCCACGAACTGCACCTCGGAGAGGATCATCCGCTTGATGCCCACCACCAGCAGGTTCTCCACCTTCTCGCCAATGGCCTTGGTGATCAGCTCCGCCTTCTGCAGATCCTGCTGACTCTCGACCGAGCCCTCCAGGAAGATGGTGGAGCCCACCACGTTGGCCTGCACGTTGCGCAGGCCCGCCTTCTGGAATGCAGCGTTGAGGTTCTGCGCCACCAGCTTCTTGGCGTTGGGCGCGATCTTCACGAAGCTCTTCACGTTGGGGTACAGCGACACCACCTGATCGATGCGGTCCGCGTCCTGCGTGGTGTACGCCTGGCCGTCCAGGTAGATGCGGTCGCCCACCATGCGCACGCTGACGCCTTCGATCTCGCCCAAGAGCTTCTTGATCTCGGAGATGATCTCGTTGGGATCCTGCCGGCGCACGGCGATGAGGTAGCTGACGCGCTGGCCCGAGCTCTTCCAGATGAGCAGCGTCGTCTTGCCCTCGTTCTGGCCGATGATGAGGACCTGGTTGTTACCAATGGTCTTCACCTCGGCGATGCTCGGATCACCCAGCGCGATGCGGGTGATGCCCGGAATGGTGACGACCTTCTGCGTGCCTACGCCGAGGGCGATGGTGCTGCCCTCCTGGGCAAGGGCGGAGCTGCCCACGAGCAGGGCCAGGAAGACGCCAAGCGCCGCGGCGTGGTGCGTGAAGCGTGTGAACATCGTGAGAGTCCCCTCTGCGCGTCGAAGCCGAACTAGCTCAAGTTTGAGTGCTGCCACCACATGGCCCAGAAAGTCCCAACGGCGATGGCCACCCCATAGGGAATGTGCCGCTGCGTGGCGGGGCGGGCCTCGGCGCTCAACAGCCGCGCCTTGATGGCCCAACGACGCCCAGCCTCGGCCAGCGTGTCCCACACCTCACCCTTCCAGATGAGCGTCACCACCGCCTGAAACGCACCCGCCAGGGAGATGAAGGCCCCCGCCGCCATGACGCCGGGGTAGCCCAGCACCACTCCCACCCCGCCCATCAGCTTCACGTCTCCCCACCCCATCCTGCCGCGCAGCGCCCCGGGTACCAGCAGCGCCGCCAACCCCGCCCCCGACACCAGCCCGCTGATCAGCCCCGTCTCCAGGCTGCCCACGCCCTCGGCGAACAGGCGCACCCCCAGCCCGATCACCATGAGCGGATAGGTGATGACGTTGAGGATCCGGTGGCGAAGCACGTCCGTCACCACCGAGATCACCAGAGCCACTCCCAGGACTATCCACAGCGAAGTCTGAACAGGGGTCATCCGTCGCCCGGCCGATCTGCGGCCAGGCTCCCGGACTAAATCAGGGAGTCCCGCATTCAGTCAATTGGCGAACACCCCGCGGCCCAGGAAGGCGCCGGAATGCTCAGCTCAGCGCATCGCCAGGCGGATCTTCTCGCTGCAGATGAAGTACTCGTCGCCGTCTTCGATCTTGCGGCGCTTGATGCGCTGCTTGTTGTACCAGGTGCCGTTGGACGAGCCGAGGTCCTCGATGAAGTACTCGGCGCCCTCGCGGCTGATGACCGCGTGCTCACGCGACACCTTGCCGGAGTTGATCACCAGGTCGCAGTGCTTGCCGCGGCCGATGACGAAGCGATCGTTGGCGATCTTCTGCTGCTCGCCCGCCTCGGTGATGAGGTAGAGCATGGCGCCCTCGTCCTCGTCCTGAGGCTCGTCCTGGGGCTCCTCGTCCTGGGGCTCCTCGTCGCCCAGGTCCCCCAGGCCGGAGTCCTCGGGCGGCTCGGGCGGAGCCTCTTCCTCGTCCAGGGCGTCGTCATCCACCTGCTGGGGAGGCGGCTCGTTCTTGCCCTTGATCAGGCGCTCGAGCTCGGCGGCCGTCTCGAGCACGCGCTCGGCCACCTCGCGGCGCACCGGATCATTGTCCAGGGCGTTGGACGAGGGGCGCTCGTCCACGCGCGGGGGCGGCGCGGCCTTTACCGGCGCGGGGGCGCTGGCCAGCATCGGCGGACCGGACTTGCCCACCGCCGGCGAGTTGGCCGAGGGACGGGCCACGGCCGGAGGCGGCGCGGCGGGCACCACGTTGAGCGGGGCCGGCGCCTCGGCTCGGGAGGGCTTACCGCCCACCTCGATGAAGCCGTTGAGCCGGGCGAACATGAACAGCGCCTGGTTGATCAGCGCGTCACGATCCGAGCCCATCTGCTGGGCCATCTCTTCGAACGTCTCCCACAGGTGGTCGGCGATGCCAACCTTGCGAGCGGGGCGGGAGTTCTGGTCAATCATCGGTCTCGACTCGCGGAAGCTTGAGATAGGAAACGATAACAGAGGTTTCCCGGCGCGCCCAGTTACTGAAAGGGAACCAGTCCCGTGGACTGGGCGCCATTGTCCGTTATGGACCCCATGTTTACCTGGAGAATGCCATCCGCGGAGGGATAGGCAATATAGGCCAGGTTGGTGCCCTTAAACCGTGTGTGTGCCACAGAACCAGGCAGCCGGTAGGCTGACAGCCCCGACGCCAGGCTGCCAGTATCCGGTGAGAAGAGGTAGGGCGAGTAGTTGGCCTGGATCGACACGGTGTACTGATCCCCTCGGACCGCCGGATCACGCTTGAGCGCCTTCAGCTCGAGCCTCACCAGGAAGGGCGGCGCCTGGCTGCTGAAGGTAGGTGGGTGAAAGTAGTAGTCACCCTCGACCGTGAAGGTCTCCCCCTTGTTCACGCGGCCTTCGACACCGCGCCCGTCGCTGTACACCACGAAGGGGCTGGCCGAGCTGCTGCTTGCCCGCACCGAGAAGCGCTGGCGGCCCGAGCAGTCGCCCCGCAGGGGGCCCGTGGTGAGCACGACGACTCCTGCCACCTCCTGCTTGCCGAGCACCGTCAGCGCCTCGCAGGTGGCGTCAACAGGCTCCAGGACGACCGAGTCCCCGGTGAGGATGAAGCGCGCATCCCTGGGCGAGCCGAACGTGAAGGTGCACTGGGCTTCGCCTTCCTCGCACGGATCTTTCTGCGCCGAGAGGACGGGATTACTTGGAGGCGGCAGGGCGCCCTCGTACACGATGCGGTAGGTGTCGCTGCGGGTTGAGCCATTGCGAACCTCACCGGTAATGAACGCCGTGACGCTGTCGGACTCGCCCAGAAGGCTCGCGCCCGCGGCATTGATGATCGTGCTGGAGAGGACCAGGGGACCGTCCGGGTTGAGATCGAACGAGCGCAGCTTCACCGCGTCGAAGATCGAGATCTGCCCGTCGGAGGACGGCATGATCCCCACCAGCGGGCGGGGAAGCTCATGGTTCTCGGCCACGGAGCAGCGCGTGTAGAGCCTGACGTCCGGCACGAGCGTCAGCCCAGTGGGCAACCCCGCCGACTGACGAATGGGCAGCATCCGTACACCCGTGGCGTCGTTCAGCACCTGGCCCGTGGCCGAGTCCACGGCGAGCACGCCCGAGCACTGCACGCCTCCAGCGCAGCTGCTCTCGTCGAGCACTCCGAAGACGTACTCGCCAGCGGCCAGCGTCCGGCGCTGAGGCTGAATGGCCACCGTGTTCGTCGTGTCCTCATCCGAGAGGTCCGGGGGATCCTCGGGGACCAGGTAGTTGTCGATGCCACACGCCTTGACCAGGCGGGTGTTGTCTGGGTTCGCGTCCGTGGGTGCGGGCAGCCGACGGTCCAGGTCGCCCTCCCAGTACGTGTCGGCCACCACGGGGTGCGTGGCCAGCAAGCGCACGGGCGCCGGGAAGGCGTAGGTCACCACGGGGGCCTCGGGCCTGACGGCATCCATGCGGAACGTGCGGCCCACGGCCCCCTGAGTCCCCCGGGTGGCCACGACGACGTGCTCCTGGTCCCGGGGGTTCGTGGCCGGGTCCGGGGACGGAGCCGACGGGAGCACGAGCAGCGCGGCCACCGTCTCTCCCGGCATGCGCAGCACGGGCGTCGCGGCTGACAGTGGGCTCTTCGGGTTGAGCTCCTCGGGCCCCGGCAGCTCCTGCCGCCACAGCATGGCGGCCGAGGCCTCCTGCGTGGCGTAGTAGAGGATGCTCCCCGTGCCCTGCCCCGGCCCCCGGGCCGCGAACGCCGTGACGAAGCCAAGGGGTGCGTCCTTGCCCAGCCGGTACAGCTCGCTCAACCGGCGCTCACCCGAGGCCGACACGACGGAGATCTGCTGAGCCCCATCGCTGCGGGCGTAGACATAGGGCCCCTGCCGCTCGCTGCCCCTGGGCAGGGTGGTGGCGTTGCCCTCATCGTCCTGCCCCGGCTCTTCGACCAGGCGGTAGTACACATCGCGCGTGAGGTAGGTGGGCCGCTCCAGCACGGGGATGGACAGCGGCTCGAGCGGGTTGGGCGCCCGGACGAAGTCGCGGGGGCTGGCCTCGAGATCCAACACCCGCAGCTCATCGCGGTCCGACGAGGTGACGAAGACGTAGCTGCCGACGACCGTCAGATCGTACGTGCCCGACAGCCCGGCGGCCGTCGTCACCGCCTGCGTTTCGGAGCACCCGGCCATCAGCCCCGCCCCAACGGCGAGGCACAGAATGATTCGCTTCAAGGCTCGCTCCCCTTGCGCTCGCACGTGGAAGTCCCGTCCTCTTCGTTGCGGCCCTGGGGCACGCCCAGGCGCGCCACCAGCCGCGCGTTCTGCGCGACCGCGAGGTCGGGAATGTCGATCACGTCAACCTGGCCATCGCCAAAGGCGGTGACGTAGAGCCGCGCCGTGTTGTTAACCGTGTCCACGTCCGCGGAGATTCCGTAGGGCTGCCGTCCCATGTTGTCGATCTGCGAGACGATCTGCCCCAGCGCCGCGTCGTAGATGGCCACCACACCCGTGGTGGTGGCCGTCACGGCGACCAGATCACCCAGCGCCCCGCGGTTCATCACCACCAGCTGGTTGGCGCCGTCCGGCAGCGGCACGGCGTCCACCACCGAGACGGTGGGCCGCAGGCCCTCGGCGTCCGCCACGTCCACCACCAGCAGCGTGTCCGGGGAGCGCGCCACGACGTAGAGGCGCTCGGTATCGCCCACCCGGGTAGGGCTCAGGGCGATGTCACGCGCCTCAATGGTGGAGTACAGCTGGCGCAGGCCCGTCTCCAGCACGCGCGTGGGGGTATTGCGGTCGACCAGCCGCAACAGGAAGGCGGCTGACTGGGTCGTGTCGTTGGCCACGTAGGTACGGCCGGTGACGTACGCGTACCGGGAGCCAATGGCCGTCGCGTGGCCCGCGCCACTGGCCAGCCCCTGGCCCGACAGCGGGAAGAAGTCGTTGGCCGCCAGCGTGGGCCCCAGGGGGTCACCCGGCACGCGCACCAGGTACGAGCGGAAGGCCTTGCTGGACCCCGTGGGCGAGTCAGCCGCCTCGATGTGTGTCACCCACACCTCGGGCTGCTGCGCGGTGTTCAGCGACACCCGGAGCCCCAGCGGCGCCGGAGCGCGCGGCACATCATCCACCTTCTCCGCCACATCGGTCGTCAATGACAGGGCGCCAAGGGTGCAGTCGTTGGTGATCGGGTTCTGCGCGCACTTGAGCGTGTTGCCCTGCACGTCGATGCCATGCAGGAAGCTGTTCTCGGCGCGCGAGGGCACGAAGAGCCGCGCGGTGCCATCCGAGCGGTTCCACACGTCCATCTGCCCCGCGAAGCTCTGGATCTGAACAGCGGCGTCCGCAGCCACCTTGAGATCGGTGAGCACCGGCACCTCCACCCGCTCCTCCGGCTTCGGACTGTCGGGGGGGGGCATCTCGGGCAGCCCCAGCGTGACGAGATCGAGCGCCACCACCGCGCCCGTGTCGAAGCACTTGTCGAAGTTGGAGCTCGCGACGTACAGCGCGCCGTGGGGGGAGCCGGGCACCTTGCGGTGCACGATTCCCGTGGGAAAGCTGAAACGGTCAGTAGGAGGGGGGCGCGGCTCGGTTTGAGCGGCACACCCCGCCCAGACCAGCGCGGAGATAAGGAGTAGGGGGCGCATCAGAGGGGGGCGGAGTGTAGGAACCACCTCCGCCCCGGGCAACTACAAAGGGCTGGCTCTATTCCCTACCCGCCAGCCCGCCCGCTCTCCCCTAGCTGGCGGCTTCCGCCTGGATCTTCGAGAAGTCCGCCACCTGATTGAACAGCGTGCCGATCTCCACCAGGAACCGGACGCGGTTCTCGCGCAGATCCTTGTCCTCGGCCATCACCGTCACCTTGTCGAAGAAGGTGTCCACCGCGGGCTTCAGGCTGGTGATCTCCTTGAGGGCCCCGGAGAAGTCGTCCGTCTTGAGGTACTCGGCCACCTTGCCCTGGGCCTGGGTAAACGCGGTGTGCAGGTTGCGCTCGGGCTCGTCGCGGAACTTCTCCGGGTTGGTCTGCCCCTTGGCCACGTCCTTGCCCTGCTTCTCGACGATGTTGACGACGCGCTTGAAGGCCACCGCCAGCGGGGTGAAGTCCGCCCGGCCCACCAGCCCGCTGAGCGCCTCGAGCCGCTTGCGCGCCGCCACCATGTCGTCGAAGCCCACCGCGAGCACCGCCTCCACCACGTCCGTCCGGTAGGACTCCGACCAGAGGGACTTGAGCCGGCCGCGGAAGAACTCCAGCACCTGCTCGCGCGGGGCCGCCTCGCCCGGCTTGCGCTTGAGGGTGGCGATCTTCGGCTCCAGCAGCTTGAGCGCCTGGTCCACCGCCGCCGACATCGAGAAGCGGTAGCCGCGCTCCAGCACGATGTTGATGATGGCCAGGCACGCGCGGCGCAGGCCGAACGGGTCCGCCGCGCCCGTGGGGCCCTTGCCGATGGCGAAGATGCCGCACAGCGTGTCCAGCCGGTCCGCCAGGCCGATGAACGCCCCGGCGTCCTGCGTGGGCAGCGAGTCGTTGGCGTTGCGCGGCAGGTAGTGCTCGAAGATGGCCAGGGCCACCGCCTCGGGCTCACCGCCGGCGCGCGCGTACTCGCGCCCCATCACCCCCTGCAGCTCGGGGAACTCGCCCACCATGCCGGTGACGAGGTCCGCCTTGGCCAGCGTCGCGGCCCGCTCGATGGTGGCGCGGTGCTGCGCCTTGCCCGACTGCTCGGCCAGCCACACGCCCAGGGTGCGGAAGCGCTCCACCTTCTCCGCGTAGCTGCCCAGCTGGCCCTGCCACACCACGCGGGCCAGCTTCTCCACCCGCGTCTCCAGCGGCGCCTTGCGATCCTCGTCGAAGAAGAAGCGCCCGTCGGCCAGGCGCGAGCGCAGCACGCGCTCGTAGCCGCGCAGGGACAGCTTCTCGTCGCGCACCGGAGTGTTGGACACGGCGATGAAGCGCGGCAGCAGCTTGCCCTTGGCGTCCGTGAGCGAGAAGTAGCGCTGGTGGCTCTTCATCTCCTGCACCAGCACCTCGGCGGGCAGGTCCAGGTGCCGCTCGTCGAACGAGCCCACCACGGGGCTGGGCAGCTCCACCAGGTTGGTCACCTGGTCCACCAGCGACTCGTCCTCCAGCAGCTGGCCGCCGGTGCCCCTGGCCACCGCGTTCACCTTCTCCAGCAGCATCGCGCGCCGCTTGGCCACATCCGCCACCACGTGCGCCTTCTCCAGCGCCGCCTCGTAGTCGGCCGGGCGGGCCAGCTCGATCGGGCCCGGGGCCAGGAAGCGGTGGCCGTGGGTGGTGCGGCCGCTCTTCACGTCGCCGAACACCACCGGCAGCACGTCCGTGCCCAGCAGCGCCACCAGCCACTGCACCGGCCGGGCGAATGCCATGTCCACATCACCCCAGCGCATGGACTTGCGGAAGTTGATGCCGTGCACCGCCGCGTGCAGCGCCTCGGCGAGGATCTCCTGCGCCGGGCGGCCCATCTCCTGCACCTTGGCGGACAGGTACTCGCCCTTGGGCGTCTGGCTGCGGCCCAGCTCGCTCACCGGCACCTTGAGCGACTCGGCGAACTTCGTCGCCGCCACCGTGGGCTTGCCGTCCTTGTCGAAGGCCGCCTTCACGCTGGGGCCCAGCTTCTCGCTCGTCACGTCCTCGCCCGAGTCGGCGATGTCCTTCACCCACACCGCGAGCCGGCGCGGGGTGCCGTAGGTGCGCAGCTCACCGTGCTTCAGCCGGGCCGCCCCCATGCGCTCGGTGAGGATGCGCTTCAAGTCCTCCAACGCGGGGAGGATGAACGACGCGGGGATCTCCTCGGCGCCGACCTCCAGAAGCAGATCACGCGCCACGGGCCACCTCCGCCTTCTTCTCCACCGGCTTGTTGAGCGTCACGCTCTTCCAGTAGTCGCTGGCCGGCTTGCCCTCGAGCACCGGGGGCTGCTCGCCCACCGTCCACGGCGTCTTGAGCAGCGGGTAGCCCAGCCGCTCGCGCATCTGGAGATAACCCTCGGCGCACAGCCGGGCGTTGTCGCGCACGCGCTTGATGAAGTTGGCGCGCTCCGTCACCGAGATGGCGCCTCGGGCGTCCAGCAGGTTGAAGGTGTGCGAGCACTTGAGCGCGTAGTCGTACGCGGGCAGCGGCAGCTGGCGCTCGATGAGCCGCTTACACTCCTTCTCGTACGCGTCGAACATCGCGAAGAGCATCTGCGGATCGGACTCGTGCAGGGCGTACTTGCTCATCTCCACCTCGTTGGGGTGGAAGACTTCGCGGTACTTCACGCCCTTGACCCACTCGATCTCGAAGATGTTCTCCACGTTCTGCAGGTACATGCAGATGCGCTCGAGCCCGTAGGTGAGCTCCGCGGCCACCGGGCGGCACTCGAAGCCGCCGCACTGCTGGAAGTAGGTGAACTGGGTGATCTCCATCCCGTCACACCACACCTCCCAGCCCAGGCCCCAGGCGCCCAGGGTGGGCGACTCCCAGTCGTCCTCCACGAAGCGGATGTCGTGGGCGTGCGGATCGATGCCGAACGCGCGGATGGACTCCAGATACAGCTCCTGCACGTTCTTCGGAGCCGGCTTGAGGATCACCTGGAACTGGTGGTGCTGAAACAGGCGGTTGGGGTTCTCGCCGAAGCGGCCGTCGGCCGGGCGGCGCGAGGGCTGCACGTACGCCACGTTCCAGGGCTCGGGGCCCAGGGCGCGCAGGAAGGTGGTGGGGGACATGGTGCCCGCGCCGACTTCGAGATCGTACGGCTGGGCGATGATGCACCCTTGGCGGGCCCAGTGATTCTGGAGCGTGAGGATCAGGTCCTGGAAATACATGGTTCGGAACGTCCTTCGTGCCTAATGACGCAGCGCGCGGACCCTAGTGAGGGGGTCCCGGACCGTCAAGGACGACGCTCACTCCGGGTACAGCGGCAAGTCCGAAACCCGAATGGTGTACTTTCTCTCCTTCGCCAGTTCGACAGGAGCCGAGAAGAGCCGGCTCACTCCGTCCGAATCCACGATGCGCAACCGGTAGGTGCCCGCCAGCAGCGGAACCTTGCGCAGCGGAGTGGTGCCCAGGCTCGTCTGGCCTTCGAACACCGCCGCCGGAGGCACCGTGGCCAGGGTCAGCAGCCCCATGCCGGCCTTCCTGAGGGCCTTGGGGCTGCTGGTGTCCACCACCTCGGCCTCGCCCGAGGGGTCAACCTCCAGGGTCGTCTGAGGGGAGGCGGCCACCTGCTCCTCCAGATTCTGCGGCTTGGAAGGAGCCCCCGTGGGGCTGGGAGTGCCAGCGCCAGGCCGCGAGGGCTCGGACTTCGGCCGGGAGGTTCCAGGCTTCGAGGGGCTCGGCCTCGTCGTCGTCGCGCTCAGCTTCTCGGAAGGCTCCAGAGGCTCGGCGGGCTCGGCTTCCGTGGGAGCCTCGGGCTGAGCGGGGGCCGGGGTGGGCTCGGCCTGCGCGAGCGGATTCTGGGGCCGGCCCGGAGGAGGCGGAGGCGGCCAGGGCTTCTGCTCGGGGGGAGGCGGCGGCGTCAGCTCCAGCTCCGTCTTCACCCACGCCACCGCCGACTCGTAGCCCGGCTTGAACATGGCCCGTACGGGCTCGAGGTAGAGCAGCCCACCCAGGCCCGCCAGGATGAGCAGCAGCACCAGCTTCCCCAGCCAGCCGGACTTCTCGCCCCGGGCCTGGTCCTGGGCCTCGACGGCAGCGGACTCCACGGGCGTCTTCGTCCGGGCCCGGGCCGGGGGGCGCTTGGGCGCGGCGCGGCCGGGACGTGACTCCAGGGGCGCCATGGAAGGCGCGGTCGTTGCGCCCTCCTCTTCCTCGGCGGCCTGAGCCGGGGCCTGGTACGGCGGCGCCACCGGCATGTCCTGGCGCGAGGGCGGCCGTATGATGCGGGGGACCCTGGCCGTGGAAGGCGTGGGCGCCTGAGAGGGATCGCTGCCGGGCTTGCGCGCGCGCCCCGGCGAGCTCGGCCGCGGCCCCGCTGACGCCGTCGCGCCCGCCCGGGGCTTGGGAGTCACCTTCGCCCCGTTCGCTCCGGCGCCTAGCAGGCTCTCGCCCGCGTCGTCCTGCAGGGCGCCTGCCGCCTCGCTGATGCGCGCGTCGTCCCGGTTGGCGTACTCCAGCAGCGCGCGGGTCTTCTGGCGCTTCTCCTCGAACAGCTCGGCCATCAACGAGGACATGCGCTCCTCGTCGAAGAGCTCCTGCCCCATCGCCTGCTCGATGGCCTTGGCCATCTCGCGGCCGGTGGCGAAGCGCTTGTTCTTGTCACGCGTCAGGGCGCGCAGCACCACGGCCTCGAGCGGCTGGGGCACGTTGGGGTTGATCGTGCGCGGCGGAGGAATCTCGCCCTGGACGATCTGCAGCATCATCGCGGCATCGCCCGGAGCGTTGAACAGCCGCCGCCCGCACAGCATCTCGTACAGCAGCACGCCCGCGGAGAACAGATCACTGCGCCCGTCCAGCTCGTGGTTGCGCACCTGCTCGGGGGACATGTACCCGCCCGTCCCCTTCACCATGCCCACCGCCGTGCGGCCCAGGCGCCCCTTGGCCTTGGCGATGCCGAAGTCGATCACCTTCACCCCGCCGTCGTAGGTGACCATGACGTTGCGCGGGGACATGTCACGGTGGACGACCGCCACCGCCTTGCCCGTGGGATCGACGAAGTGGTGCGCGTAGTGCAGCGCCAGGCACGCGTCGCGGATCACCCGGGCGGCGAAGCCCGGCGGCAGCGGCTCGCCCAGCTTGCTGGACGCCTTCATGAGCTGCTCGAGGTTCTGGCCGGCGAGGAACTCCATGGCCAGGTACAGCTCGCCCTCCTCCTCCCCCAGATCGAACACCTGACCGATGTTCGCGTGCGAGAAGGCGGCGGTGATGCGCGCCTCGTCGAGGAACATCTTCACGAACTCCTCGGTCTTCACGTCCGGGAGGATCTGCTTGAGCGCGACGAACTTGCGGAAGCCGCCGGGCCCCGAGGTGAAGGCCAGGAACAGCTCGGCCATGCCCCCCACGGACAGCCGTGTGAGGATCTCGTACTTGCTGATGCGACGCCCACGGTCGGGATCGTCGACGGGGGCTCCTGCCTTACTCGCCATGCGCGCCCCCATGCTACCCGGGGATGACTACCCCGTCACGCGGCGGGCTGTTCCCCAGGCTGGCAAGAGGGCTACTGCGCCTCTTCGGGCGGCGACAGCTCCAGGGGCTGGATGGAAGGATCCACCTCCGCTGGCCCCACGGAAGGCTCCTCTGTCTCCTCCTCTGTGCCCTCCTCTGCCCCCTCCTCCGCCGCTTTGACGGGCTTCTGGCCGGGGACAGCGGGTTTCGCGGGACTGCCGGTAGCGGGCCTCCGGGGCGCCGGAGCGGGTTTGGCCGCCGCCTCAGTGGGCGTGGCGGCCTCGGGCTTGCGGGGCCGCGGCACGGGCGCCGTGGGCGTCGTCGGAGCCGGAGCGGCCTGCTGGGGCTCGGCGCCGCCCTCCCCGGGGGGCGGCTCGTACTCATCCGCCGCGGGAATCTGGGGCTCGTCCGTCGGGATCCCCACCGCGGGAGGCATGGCCCCCGGAGTGCTTCCAGCGGACGAGAACAGCGAGCCCAACCGGGAGCGCAGCGCCTCGGGCATGAAGAGCACGCCCAGGCCGGCCAGGATCACGATGCCGAGCAGGATCCACAGCCCCCGGCGCGAGGGCTGATCCAGGGCCGTGAGCGCGCGAGACACGCGCGACACGCGCGAAACCTCAGATACCTCCGATACCTCAGAGTCCTCACGCTCCTCGGGCCTGGCCCCGGGGGGCGGCGCGGCGGGGCCCAGCGTGAACACCCCCATCTTCGCGGGCCGGCGGCTGCCCGCTTCCGGGTCCGGCGCGGCGGCGCGACCCTGCTTGGGGCTCTCGGGAGGACTGACCTGAGTGGCCTCCTCATCACCGGGCGGCGCGGCGGGCTTGCGTGAAGGAGGCTCCCCCACCACGCGGCCCGAGAGCGCCCGGGGCCTGCCAGCCCCTTGCGGAGGCTCGGAAGACGCGCTGGACCTTCGCGGAGGCCGGGCGGCACCCGCCAGCGGGCGAGGCATCGCGGGAGCGGGACGCGAGGGGCGCTCCTCTTCGAAGGACAGCGCCGGCTGGGGCAGCGTGGCGCCAATGTCGCTCTCGTCGTCGAACGTGGGGCGCTTTCTGGGGGGCGCGGGTGGCGGGGCCGGCGGCTCCTTCTGCTGGAGCACGATGGCGATCTGGCTCACCTCTTCGCTGTCGTGGCTGGCGGCATCCAGCAGCGCGAGCGTCTTCTGCCGCTTCTCGGCGAAGAGCGACTGCATCAGCCCGGCCATGGACTCCTCGTCGAACAGCTCCGAGCCCATCGCCTGATCAATGGCCTTGGCCATCTCGCGGCCGGTGGAGAAGCGCCGCGCGGGATCCCGCGACAGGGCGCGCATCACCACGGCATCGAGCGCCTCGGGGACATTGGGGTTGATCGAGCGCGGCGAGGCCACGTCCGAGTGAGCGATCGCCCGCATCATCGCGTCCTCGTCCGAGGTGTCATACAGCCGCAGGCCGCACAGCAGCTCGTGCAGCACCACGCCCGCGCAGAACAGATCGCTGCGGCCATCCAGGTCGTGGTTGCGCACCTGCTCAGGGGACATGTACCCGCTGGTGCCCTTCACCATGCCCACCTGGGTGCGGTTCAGGCGCCCCTTGGCCTTGGCGATGCCGAAGTCGATCACCTTCACCACGCCGTCATAGGACACCATGACGTTGCGGGGCGTCAGGTCGCGGTGCACCACCTCCACCCGCTTGCCCGAGGGCGCGGTGAAGTGGTGGGCGTAGTGCAACCCCAGGCACACGTCGCGCACCACCCGGGCGGCGAAGCCAATGGGCAGCGGCTCGCCGAGGCTGGCCGCCGTCATGATCTGCTCGAGGTTCTGCCCGGGCAGGAACTCCATGGCCAGGTACAGCTCCCCGTCCTCTTCACCCAGATCGAACACCTGGCCGATGTTCGGGTGCGAGAAGGCGGCGGTGATGCGCGCCTCGTCGAGGAACATCCGCACGAACTCCTCGGTCTTCACGTCCGGGAGGATCTGCTTGAGCGCGACGAACTTGCGAAAGCCGCCCGGGCCGGTGGTGAAGGCCAGGAACAGCTCGGCCATGCCCCCCACGGACATCCGCGTGAGGATCTCGTACTTGCCAACCAGTTTGCCTCGGAAGGGGTCGGCCCCGCTGACTTCTGCCTGTCTGGGCATGCGTGGCGCCACATGCTAGCGGCGCTCAGAGCGCCGGTCACTCCCCCTGAGGTCAAAAGACTGTCAGGGCGCCTGCGACACCCGCCGGTTGACCAGCACGTAGGGCATCAGGCTCTTGAGCGAGCAGGAAGTCGAGCGGTAGGCGCTATTGGAGAGGTTGAGGACGTACCAGGTCGCGCTGGCGGCGACGACCTGCTCGGACTCACCCGGATCGAGCGCCAGCACGGCGGTGCCCGCGCGGAACTCGGTCCTCAGGAAGGAGCGCTTGCCGCAAGAGGTGTCCTCGCAGCCCACGGTGGTGGGCAGGGTGGCCACGGTGAAGGGCTTGGTGTCCTCGGCGCTCAGCAGCGCGCCCTGGAGCCCGGGATCCGCGGCGAGCAACAGATTGCCAGCCGCGTCCCGCAGCGTGAGCGCGCGGTTCTCGGGGGTGGAGGGGGTGGAGGCATCCACGAGCCGAACGGCCAGCTGCTCGCCCACCCTGAGCGCCACCGAGGCCTCCGCGGGGAGCGCCACGGAGAGGCTGGCCTTGTACTCCCCGGTGGGAGCGGCCGCGCGCGAGAGCTGCAGCGTCATGGTGCCATTCGAGTAACGCACGGAGGTCAACGTGCCGGTGGCGGTGGACAGGCGCCGGTTGCCCGTCGTCGTGCTGGTGGCGAAGAAGCCGGGAACCCCCTGCTCCTCGGGAGCCAGGACGCGCACCTGCCACGCGCCTCCCACGGCGGGGAAGCCATGCGCCGGGCAGGTGGTGGTGCACACCTCCTGCAGACACACCGCGGGCACGGTGCACTCCGTGTCCCGGGCGCACGGAGGCGAAGGCTTCGGGCCCACCTCCACCACGCCATCGGCGACCGCGAACTCCCGCAGCACGCACACGGTCGACTCATCCGGCAGCGTCCCCGGCACGGGCACCCCACCCTCGACGGCGCCCACGCCCGGCACCGTGGCCGCGTAACAGAACTGTAACCGGAAGGTCTCATCGAGCGGCGGGGCCTCCGGCTCCAGACAGCTCTGCAGCTCGCCCGAGGCATCGCGGCACGAGGCGGTCTGCTCGACCTGGACGAACCCGGTCCACTGCCGCTCGAGCGTCCCGCCAGCGGGGATCTTCTGTACCTGTTTGATGCTGGGGGGCAGCGCGCACTCGCACCCGTCACAGATGGCGTCGCACGTCAGGCACGCGCACGAGGGCGACTCCACGAAGGTGTACCACTGCTCGTCCACGCGGCGCTGCACGCGCAGGCCCACGGTGGGGTCCGTGGCATCCACGAAGACGTCCTGCGCGGTGCCGTTGCGGATGCGCAAGGTGACGGCGGTGGGCGTCTCGGTGCCGCACTGGCACCCGGACACGGCGAGGCACAGCAGCAGAAGGTAAACGGCTCTCATGAGCGGGACCCGCGGGCGCGCATGCGAACCGGCCTGTCGTCGTAGCGCCATCCGCGCGGATGATGCACGGCATGGCACCCGCCCGCAAACCGAACCGCGACTTTTGTGTCACACCCGGCGCGAGAGAGCGGCTGCGTAAGTGGCCGCGAACTTGCGGCGCCCGAGGGGCTTACGACATTCTCGGCGCCATGAAGCTTCGGGTGGGCCTGCTCGTGGCGCTGTTGGGAGCGCTGGGCTGTGACAGCGTGAGCGGTGGGTCGGGACGCGGCGAGGCCGTGCCCGTGGTGGCGCCTCCGCGGGTGTCGCCCGTGGAGCTGTTGCCGCCCACCGTGGATCGCTCCGTCACCCAGCGCGTCGAGGTGCGCGATCCGCCCGCCATCCCCGCCGTCCAGGTGGACGTGCAGCGCCAGGCGGACGGCATCGTCGACATCCTCTGGGTGGTGGACGACTCCGGTTCGATGAGCAACCAGCGGCAGACGCTCACCAACAACTTCGCGCGCTTTCTGGACGAGCTGCTGGCGCTGCAGGTGCGCTTCCAGATGGGCGTCATCTCCACCAACTTCAATGATCGGGGGGTGCTGCGCGGCACCACGAAGATCATCACCAACAGCACGCCCAACCCGCGCGGCGTCTTCCTGCAGAACACCACCTTCCCGGCTGCCTCGCGCGCGCGCCTGGAGCAGGGCCTGCGGATGATGGAGCTGGCGCTCACCGAGCCCAACAAGAGCGGCGCCAACATGGGCTTCCTGCGCCCCAACGCGGCGCTGGCCGTCATCGTCGTCACGGACGAGGACGACAACTCCTACGGTGACGCGGCCTACTACGCGCGCTTTTTGCGCAGCCTGAAGGGGCCGGGCAACGAGAACCTCTCCTCGCTGTCGATCATCGGCGGCACCACGCCGGACGGCTGCTTCCCGCCGGGCGAGGAGAACTACTTCGGCGGCCTGGCCGAGCCGGCCTTCCGCTACAGCGCGGTGGCCACGAGGACCGGCGGCATCATCGGCTCCATCTGCGACGTCTCCTTCGAGGCCACGCTGGTGAAGATCGCCACGGCGCTCAACACCCTGCGCCGGGTCTTCCCGCTGTCGCTGCGGCCCGACCCGTCCACCATCACCGTGTTCGTCAACGGCGCGGCGGTGCCCCGCGACATCGTGAACGGGTGGCAGTACCGCGAGGAGACGCAGAGCGTCACCTTCCTGGGCAACTACGTGCCCGCGCCTGGCGCGGTGCTGCGCTTCGAGTACGCCATTGCCATTCCCTGAGGTCCCGTGAACCGCTCTGCCGCCCTACTGCTGCTGACGCTCCTGGCCGTGCTGGGCCTGCCGGCGTGCGCGCGCACAGCCCCCTCCTCCGAGTGCCCTGCCGGGTACACGCTCAACGGAGAGACGTGCGAGTGCCTCACTGATCAAGCGTGCCCCACCGGCATGCAGTGCGAGGCGGGCGTGTGCGCCTGCCGTGACACCGCGTGCTGCCCCGAGGGCCACGAATACTCGGCCACCAGCGAGGCCTGCGTGTGCCGGGACGACTCGTGCTGCCCGGTGGGCTTCCAGTGGAACGCGGAAGCGTCCCGCTGCGAGTGCGGCGAGCAGGAGTGCTGCCCCGAGGGCTACACCTTCGACTCGCAAGCCGGAGCGTGCCGCTGCAGCGCGGACAGCTGCTGCCCCACGGGCTTCCAGTTCGATCCCACCACCTCGCGGTGCGTGTGTGACTCGGACGAGTGCTGCCCGGTGGACCACCGCTTCGATCCCGAGCGCAAGGACTGTGTCTGTGCGCGCACCTCGTGCTGCCCGCCGGACCACACCTACAGCGCCAGCGTGAAGGCGTGCGTGTGTAACGGAGACTCGTGCTGCCCCACGGGCTACCGCAAGGATCCGGCTGGGCAGCGCTGCGTGTGCATCAACGACGCGGCGTGTGGCACCGGCAGCTTCTGTGACGCGGCCTCCGGCGCGTGCCTGTGCCGGGACAACACGGGCTGCAAGTCGGGCCAGTACTGCAACGGCTTCGGCTTCTGCCAGGCGCTGGGCAATTGCACGACGAACGGCGACTGCCCCAGCAGCACCTTCTGTGACATCACCACGGACCGGTGCATCCCCTCGGGCCCGTGCACCATCGACGAGCACTGCGCCTTCGGCCAGTACTGCGATCCGGGCATGGCGCGCTGCCGTCCCGGCTGCCGGCGCGACGCGGACTGCGCGGACAAGCAGGCCTGCGAGGGCGGCCAGTGCCGGGACTACTGCCGCATCAACGCCAGCTGCGAGGTGAACACCTTCTGTGCTCCGGGCACGGGCGCGTGCTCCAGCCGCCCGAGCCGCGCGGACTGCCAGGACTGCACGGGGGCGCCCAACGTCTGTGGCGCCGGCGCCTCGTGCCTCACCTTCATCAGCGAGGGGCAGACGCGCAACTTCTGCGGCATGCACTGCTCCACGGACGAGGACTGTCCCTCGGGCTTCGGCTGCGGTGACGTCATCTACTCGTGCACCACGGGCGAGGGAGGCACCTGCCCGACGGACTCCAACGCGCCAGGGCAGACCTTCACGTGCCGGAGCTACCAGGTGGAGAACGAGACGGGCGCCCGCTTCTACTGCTCGGACGCGTCACGTCAGCCGCACATCTACCTGAAGGCCTGTGCGCCCCGGTCCGGCTTCTGCCCGGCCACCGAGCTGCCCTGAGCCTGGGAGGAGGCCGGCGCGGCTGACGCGAGCGCTCCGCTCAACGGGGCCGAAGATCGGCGGGCATGTGCTCGGCCACCTCGTGGGCACGAGGCATCCCCGCCACCGCGCCCAGCCGCTCCACCACGCGCGAGCCCACCACGCACGAGAAGGTGAGCAGCTCCGTCAGCGACTCGCGCGTCGCCCCACTCAGCGCCTGTGCGTCCGCGTACCGCCGCGTGAGCCCGTGCAGCATGCTCGCCACGAAGCCATCTCCCGCGCCCGTGGTGTCCACCACGCGGGTGGGCGGGGCCGGCACGTGCACCTGCTCGCCCTGCCAGAGAAACGCCGCGCCCTTCTCTCCCAGCGTCACCACCGGCAGCAGCACGCCGATTCCCTTCAGGTACTCCAGCGCCCCGCTCACCTCCGCGGTGCCAGTGACGAAGGCCATCTCCTCCTCGGACAGCTTCACCACGGTGCACAGCGGCAGCAGCCGGTCGAGAATGGCCCGGGCCTCGCCGGGGTCGGCCCAGGCGTGGAGCCGCAGGTTGGGATCGCAGCTCACGATGCGCCCTGCCCCACGCGCCCACTCCACCGCGCGCCGCATGGCCACGCGGGCCTCGGGCAGGTGCAGCGAGTTGGAGCCCCAGTGCAGCACCTTGGTCCGCCCCAGGAAGGCCTCATCCACGTCCCGCTCACTCAGCAGGTACTCCGCCGAGCGCGTCCGGAAGTAGGTGAAGCTGCGCTCGCCGCGCGCATCCAGCGAGATGAAGACCAGCCCCGTGCGGGACTCGGAGACCTGGCGCAGATGGCTCACGTCCACGCCCTCGGCCGCCAGGCTCTCGCGCAGGAAGTGGCCGAACTCGTCCTCGCCCACCACCGTCACCAGCGCCGAGCGGCCTCCGAAGCGGGCCACTCCCACGGACACGTTGGCCAGCGAGCCACCGATCGCCGTATCCGTCCGGCCAAGGACGTGCTGGGGGACCTTGTTGAGTTGAGCGAGGTGGGTCACCCCTGGACCCATGACCAAGCCAGCCGACAAGCCGCAGTGGGTCCGCGTCGCCGAGCAGTTCGAGCACAGCGGGTTGACG
>DATHBR010000072.1:0-13051 GCA_035296065.1 Myxococcaceae bacterium
CACCGACAGCTCCCAGTTCGTCGGGAACGTGGCCGCCAGCCGCTGCGAGGGCGGGCTGTCATCGGTGTGGCCCGACACCTGGATGCTGCGGCCCTCCACGCCCACCAGCACCGCGCCCAGCCGCGTGAGCACCTCGGCGCCACGCTCGGAGAGCTTCGCCTCGCCCGAGTCGAAGAGGATCTTGTCCACCAGGTCCACCTGAATGCGGCCCTCGGCCTGGGACAGGCGGATCTCGCCCTCGGCGATCTCCGCCTTCATCTTCTCCTCCAGGTCCGTGTACGTGGCCTTCAGGCGCGCCAGCTCCGCCTCCTTCTGCTGCACCGCCTTGGAGAGCTCGTCGCGCTCGGTGGAGAGCTGATCACGCTCGGTGGACAGTTGGTCGCGCTCGTTGAAGAGCTTCTCGCGCTCGGCGGCCAGCCGCAGGCGCTCGGCCTCGATCGCCGCCAGCTTGTCCTCCAGCGCGCGGTGGGCCAGCTCCGCCGCCTTCGCGCGCTCGTGTGCCTTGAGGGCCTCGGCCTCGGCCGTCGCCGCGCGCTCCTGAATGCCCCGATAGGTGCTGAGGCCCAGGTAGCCCACCCCGCCCGCGAACAGCAGCACCACCAGCGCGATGACCCACGGCGTGCGTGAGGCGCGCTTCGGTGGCTGCTGCTTTTCCTTCTCCCAATACGAGTCCGTCATGTCCCGCTGCTCTCCCCGCTGAAGGGCGGACCGTAGCGGCTCCCTCGGGGGGGGACGCAAGTCGGTTCAGGTACGCCCGGCTCTTACGCTCTCAGAAGGGGAGCCGCAGGCGCAGCACCCGCCCGCCTGGCAGCCTGGCCGCGAGCAGCCGTGCGCTACCCACGCGCTGAGCCGTCAGGGTGAGTCCTCGCCTGGCCACCAGCCCCGTCTCGGTGAGGCGGTAGCCCAGCTCGAAGGCAAGCAGTTCCTCACGGCCCTCCTCGGGGAAGGCACCCGAGGTGAGCAGGGCCTCGGCGAACCGGCGGCCGTCCGCCAGGGCGCTGGCTTCGAGCTCCATCGGGTGCGCGCGCGCCCAGTCCTCGAAGCGCGGGCGGAAGCTGTCCCCGAGCGCCGCCGCCAGCCGGGGCCACATGCGTTGCACCCACCTGCGGCGCTTGGACAGCAGCGCCCGGGCCGTCTCCTGGACCCGCTCGGCGTCAAAGCCTGGGGGGACCGGGGTGCCCTGGGCGAGGGCCCGTGCCAGCTCCGCCTGCGCTCGTGCCAGCCGCTTCCGGGCCTCCTGGGTGATCACGGCCGGGCCTCCACCTGTGCCGGAGCCCGCGTGGGCCGCGGGTGCGTTGGCGCCTGCGTGGCCTCCCACTTCACCACGCCGCGCTGCACGGCCGCTTCGATGGCCCGCAGCTCCGCGTTCAGCTCCTCGGCGGCGGGGAAGTGGTCATCACGCTCCAGCAGCGCCGGCACCGGGCCCAGCCGCGCGGTGAGCGCCTCGAGCAGGGCCAGCGGGCCCTCGGGCACCGGGTGCGCGTGGGTGTCGTGGTAGAGGGCGCCCCGGCGTACGCCTCCGGCAACGTGCACGTAGGCCAGGCGCTCGCGCGGCACGGCGGCGAGCGCGGCCTCGGTGTCCGTGCCGTGGTTGAGCGCGTTGGCGTGCAGGTTGGCCACGTCCAGCAGCAGCAGGGCGCTGGTGCGCGCGAGCAGCCCGGCGAGGAACCGCGCCTCGGTGAAGGCCGGCGAGGGCCACTCGAAGAGGGTGGCGATGTTCTCCAGCGCCAGCGGCACCGGCAGCGCCGCCTGCGCCAGCCGCACGTTCTCCGCGAGGATTTCGAGCGCCTCGTTCGCGCGCGGCACCGGCAGCAGGTGGCCGGACTCGATGCCTCCGGCGCGCACGAACGCCACGTGTTCGCTCACGCAGACCGCGCCCAGCCGCTCGGCCAGGCGCGCCAGCGTGTCCAGCCTCCGCGCATCAGGAGGCTCCGCGCCGCCCAGGCTCAGCGAGACGGCGTGCAGCACCACCGGCACCCCGCGCTCCTTCAGGCGCACCAGCGGACGGGGCAGCGGCGCGGCGGGGTTCAGGTGCTCGGCCAGCACCTCGACGAAGCCCAGCCCCGCATCCTGATCGATGCGGTGCGCGAGCTGCCGCCGCCAGCCGAGCCCCACTCCCGCCAGCGGCCTCAATCGCCACCTCCTCCGCCTCCGCCGCAGCCTCCGCAGCCTCCGCCTCCGCCGCTGTCTCCGCCTCCGCTGTCACTGCTGCCGCCGCTGTCGCTGCTGCTGCTGTCGCTGCTGTCGCTGCTGCTGCTCCAGCTGCTGGCACTGCCGCTGCTCCAGCTGCTGTCAGCTCCACCGCACCCGCAGCTCGAGTAGTCCCCCGAGCCACCGCTCGTCGCCGCGGCGGGCGGCGGCGTCTGCAGGTACTGCCGCATGGGCCCCATCTGCGTGGTGGCCAGCGCCGTGGTGCCGAAGAGCGCCACCGCCAGCGCCACCTCCGCGCCGCTCAGCGTGGGCAGGCTGCCCTCGGAGGAGGCGCTGGTGCGCAGCGCCTCGTGCTCCGCCGCCAGGGCCGACAGCACCCTGTCTCCCAGCGGCGTGCGCCCGCGCCGGACCCGGAGCAGCGGAAAGAAGAAGACCAGCCCGAAGATGATCAGGAAGAAGAGGAAGCCCACCGGCCGATCCCTCATGAGGCCGACGACGAGCTTGGCCAGGCCCAGCGCCGCCAGCGCGCTGAAGACGAGCAGGGGGAGCTTCCGGCGCGAGCGGGCCTCCTCCTCGCTGTGCATCAGCCCCTTGAGGATGAGCTTCTCGCGCAGCCGCGCCACCTCCGTCTCCAGCGCGGTGGCCAGCAGCTTGCGTGACAGCGGCTGCCCTCCCGAGGCGCGCACCACGCTGCGCTCCAGCGGCGTCATGTCCGTGCGCGGTGGCTTGCTCACCAGGAGCTGGTCGCCCTCGAGCTGGAACACGCCCCGGTGCACCAGCGAGGCGGCCACCGCGTCGCGGAAGGGGCCCACGCCTCGCAGCAGCGCTACCTCGTAGGCATCCAGGCGCTGGCCCACCGCGAGCGCATCCGTGTCAGGCGGCTTCGGCGGGCGGGCCACGGTGCGGGCCCAGACGTAGCCCACCACCATGAGCGGCACGTACAGCATGAGGAACTCGGGGCCCGTCCAGTTCAGCGGGTTCATGTTCTCTCCTGTCGTGGGTGTGCGGTGGGGAGCCCACGCCGCCGCTTCCCCGCGCTGGGGAGGCGCGCCGCGGACAGTGGGGCATCAGTCCCATCCGCCCTCAGGCTAATCAGTGAAAAGCACCCTGACGACATGCGCCCGCCATTGTCACTCTCATGTCACCGTCGTGTCACGGGCACAGGGGGACAAAGCGGGCGCGCGCAACCCCTCTCCCGAGCGGAGAGGGGGTTGACTTCACGGCAGCGCCTAGAAGGGGAACCAGTCCGGCTTGACGCTCTTGGGGTTGCTCAGCGCGTCGGCCAGCTTGGCCTGCAGGTCGCCGTAGGCCAGGTGATCCAGGTACATCGCCTCGATCTTCTTCTGGCCCAGCTTCAGGTCCATCTTCTTGCCGGTGTTGGTGTTCACCGCCACCAGGTTGTCTCCGCCGCTGTAGCTCACCTGGTAGTTCTGCCCGTTCACCTTCACCTGCTCGCGGAACGTCAGATCGCTGGGAACGTCCGTCGTCACGTTGGTGCCGCGAGCGCCCGGCACCCGCATGTCGTCCAGGAAGTTCTTCAGGAAGCTCTGCGTCACCTGCCGCGTCTGCTTGTCCAGCACCGGATCCAGCTTCGCGTCGTACCCGAACCCCAGGGTGCTGTTGCTCTGCTTGGGGTTGTCCAGGTTCCACGTGGGCAGGCTGATCATGAACTGGTTGGCGCCCGGCTGGGTGCGGTCCCGGAAGTCCGCCGCGTTCGTCGCGTTGTCCTTCATGAAGGTGTAGCCGTTCACCGCGCTCCACAGCACGTTGGTGGTGTCCAGCTGGCCGGTGGGCAGCGCCTTGGCGGTGCCAATCGCGTTGGACGGGTGGTTGGCCGAGGGGCTCACCAGCGCCGCGCCCACCTGCGGCAGGTTGTGCTTGCCGTAGCCCATGGGCAGGTTGTCCAACGAGCCACCGTCCGTCAGGTGCATGCTGCGGCCCGTCGCCGGGTCCACCATCTGCACCGGCTCGAACACGCCCGGAATCGCCATCGACGCGCGCATCGCCAGCGCCACCGGCGTGTCCGGCGTCGTCTCCTGGCTGAAGGTGAAGATGCGGTCCTTGTTCGTCGGGAAGCCGTTGGGCGCCGCGCTGTCGTACGCCTTGGCCGCCACCAGCTGCAGCGGCACCTTCAGGTCCGCGAAGGTGACGGGCCGGTCCTTGATGCCCGTCAGCTCGCGCAGCTTCGCGTCGAACAAGTCATACGCGTTCTTGCCGTTGAGCAGCCCACCGTCCTTCATGTCCAGGTCGATGTCGTAGAGCTTCTGCAGCCGCGGATCCTTGGCGATGTCCTCAATCTGCTGGGGGCTGGCGCCCGTGGCCGCGAACGCCGCGGCGATGGAGCCCGCCGACGTGCCGCTCAGGCTCACCGGCACCACGCCCAGCTGCTGCATCTCCGACAGCATCGCCGCGTAGCGCTTGCCCTTGCCGCCACCGCCCTCCAGCGACATGTGCACGCCCACCGGCTTGCCGTCCTGCACCGGCATGCCCAGCTCGGCCCGGCGCGCGGCCACCGCCGCCTGGTACTCCTTGGCCTTGGCCGCCCCGTCCGGCTTGCCGCCAAACAGGAAGTCCAGCGGCTCGGGCGGCTTGGTCACCGGCGTGCCCGTGGGCAGCCGCGTGGCCGACAGCTGGCCTCCGGGCAGCTCCTTGCCCATGAACTGCGGATCCACCCACATCGCGCCCGGCTTGGGCGCCGTGGCGCGCGTGTAGCCGAACTTCGCGCTCAGCTCGCCCTCGGCCTTGGCCAGCGCCGCCTTCACCTCGGCGTGCCGCGGGTGGCTGGGGGGCACCAGCTGCAGCTCCGTGGCCAGCGCGCGCACCTTGGCCAGGTTCTCGCGGAACGGCTGCGTCTGGCCCACCAGCTGCTTGGCCTCGTCGTCGCGGATCTTCTGCGGCACCACCCGCTCGAGCACCTTGCGGACCGCGCCCAGGTCCACGTCCTTCAGCTTGTCGAGCGGGATCTGCAGCGGCTTGCCGGTGAGGGTGATGCCCTCCCACGGCCTGGTGCCCCCCAGCGAGGGCATCTGCAGCTTGGGCAGCTTTGCTTCGAAGGTGTCGGTCAGCCGGTCAACGTGCTTGTCTACGTTCTGCGCCACGCGCTGCAGTCCCTGGCCCAGTCTCGCCAGGGGGTTAGAGGGTTCTGACTTCGGTGTCGCCAGGCCATCCGTACGCCGAGGCGTCGGGGCAGAAGGCGGGTTGAGTTTGACGGACATGTAGGAATGCTCCGGTCCGGAATCGTTCGATCAGGGATCAGCTTGTCCCTATTATCCTCCAAAGCTGTCGGATGTTGTGTAGCGCCAGTAGTCAACACTCCCACACAGAGCGGCAAGCGAATTGCTAGGAAAGGCTTCGCAACCCGGACGGTGGTCCTTTTCATGGGAGGTTGGCGTGGCCAAATGTGGCATCCGGAGTGAGTCCCTCGTTGCGCGGGCGATCACCTTGTTTCCGAGCGATACGGTGTTGGCTGCACTCCAAGTCATGCACCGGTATGGACTGGCCGTACTCCCCGTGGTGGAAGAGACGCGGGGGGAGCTGGTGGGCGAGGTGACGGAGGCGGAGCTTTGCCGCGTTGCGTCACGGTTTCCGCTGATCGGCATCGCTGAAGTTTTGACGGCCAAGGCAGTGGGGGCGGGGGAAGGAATGACGGGCCGGGCGGAAGAGCGGATCAGCCAGCCTTCCGAGCCCCCGTCCCGCTGGCTGCACTGATCGGCGCGAGCCTACTCGCCTGGTCTTCTGCTGGTTCGTCGACGGAGCACCGACTCCAGCCCACCTGTTTCGAACATCGGCGGGGTGGGAGTGCCCGCTTCCGAACGGGTAGCCCTGGGGGGCGGGCTGCAAATCCGCACGGTAGCAACCAGCCTCACTGGCGGTGCCCCCGGATCTGCATGGGGCGTGAGGAGGCTGTGAACATGAAGGCAGTGGCGATCATCCTCGCCGCGGGTGAGGCCCGGCGGATGGCCCATCCCAAGGCGCTCATCGAGCACGAGGGGGGCAGGAGCTTCCTCCAGTCACTCGCGTCCACCTTTGGCAAGGCGGGCTGCGCGGTGCTGGGAGTCATTGGCAAGGACGGCGAGGCGGTGCGTGAGCAGCACCCCACGCTCCACCTGGTGGACAGCCCGCGGTGGCAGGACGGGGTGCTGTCATCCATGCAGGCGGGCATCTCGGCCGCCATCGAAGAGGAGGCCGAGGTGGTGCTGCTGCACCCGGTGGACATGCCAGCGGTGCGTGCCTCCACGCTCAAGTCGCTGCTCAAGGCGATGAGCGAGTCGGACGAGGCCGTGCGGCCCGAGTTCGAGGGCGCGCCGGGCTACCCGTTGCTGCTCTCGCGCGCGGCGGCCGAGCGGCTGGTGAACGGCAACGCCACGGGGCTGGACGCGGCGCTGCAGGGGCTGAAGCTGCGCCGGGTGTCGGTGAAGGATCCGGGCGTGGTGGTCAACATCAACACGCCGGAAACCTACGAGCGGCTGTTCGGCTCGGCGCCGAAGCTGGCTCCGCCGCCCAAGCGCCGCGTGAAGAAGGGCGCGTCCGCCTCGGGAGGCATGTCGATGCCGTCTGCCGGCGTGGAGATGTCCGCCTCGCCCGACGAATAGCCGGGCGCACGGGGGTTGTCCCCTCTCCCGGGGGCGGGAGAGGGCCAGCGCGTCGTTACATGAAGAGGCCGAAGCTGATGAACGGGCCGTTGAAGTAGTCGCGGTGGACGACGCCGTCCACGCGGCCCGCGTCGTCCAGCATCAGCGCCCGCCACCCGGCGCGGATCGCCCAGGGGTACGGCTTGTAGGCCAGCCCTCCCTGCGCGTCGATCTGCCGGTAGGGGAACGGAGTGACCTGCACGCGCGACTCGAAGTCGAGCGAAGGCAGCAGCCGCGCATCGAACGAGGTGGCGATGCTGGGGCCCACGAAGGAGATGTCCGGAGCGCGCGCGTTGGTGACGCCGCCCTCGAGGCGCAGGCGCAGCCGGTCGGTGCCCACCAGGGCATAGGTGATGTGCGCGCTCGCCAGGGTGATGCCATCGCTGCCCTCGGTGCCGTCATCGGTGGGCAGGCTCATGCCCAGGATGCGTCCGTCCACGCCCAGCTGCTCGCCCTCGAAGGCCAGCAGCAGGTCCACGCTGGGGCCGCCACCCAACGGGCCGCCGCCCAGCGCCAGCCGCATGTTGTAGTGGACCGAGTCCTTGCGGGGCACGTACGGCTGCGGAGGCGCAGGCGCCACGTACGCGGGAGCCGGGGCCACGTAGTAGCCCGGCGGGGGCGACTGCTCGACGATGATGACGGTGTCCGGGCCCCGGTCCGGCGGCGGGGGAGGCGGAGGCGGGCGGCTGCTGCCCACGGCCGAGGCGTCATGGACGCGGCCCGAGCTTCGCTGCTCCTGCTTCTCGTCGTCGTCGTCGTCCTTCTTCTCCTTCTTCTTCTTCTCCTCCTTGTCGGAGTCGCTCGAGTTGGAGCGCTTGCCGAAGCGGGCCTCGGCCTCGGCGACCGGCAGCAGCAGGCTCGCGGCCAGCGCGGCGCTGAGCAGGTTCTTGAGGTGGATCATGATGCGCACTCCTTACAGTCAGAAATTTCAGAAGCTGAAGCCGAGCCCCACGTAGGGGCCGGAGAACGCGTCCTCGTGGACCACGCCGTCCACCAGGCCCGCGTCATTGAGGTACAGCCCACGCCACCCGCCACGGAGCACCAGCTGGGTGAGGTTGAGCGCCAGCCCCGCCTGCGCGTCCAGCTGCTGGTAGGGGAACGCGGCGGCCTGCGCGCGCAATTCCAGGTCCAGGGTGCCCACCAGGCAGGCCTCCATCGAGAGCGCCAGGCTGGGGCCCGCCACCGAGAGGTCCGGGGCCGTGGCCATGCTCAGCCCGCCCTCCAGGCGCAGGCGGATCCGCTCGCGGGAAATCATCGCGTAGGTGAGGTGCAAGGTGCCCACGCTGAGCTCGTCGCTGCCCGCGGTGCCGTCATCGGTGGGCAGGGTCAGCCGGGTGCCGCGCGCGTCCAGGCCCATGCGCTGGCCCTCGAGGGTCAGGAACAGATCAAACGCCGAGCCCCCGCCCATGGGAGCGCCGCCCATGCCCACCCGGAACATGAACGGCACGGAGGCCTCCGTGTTCGTGCTGGTGCTGGTACTCACCTCGGCCTCATGGGCCGGAGCGGGGGCTGGAGCCGGAGCCGGGGCTTGAGCCACGACCGCGACCTGCGTGGTGGCGGTGTAGTGGTGGTCGCTGGCGTGGCTCACGGCGTCGGCCACCTCCGCCACATCGCTGAGCACCTGCAGGAAGGTGAGGAACCCACCGCCTCCGCTGGACCGGGAGCTGGAGGAGCTGGAGGAGCGCGATGAGGAGTCGTCGTCGCCGTCCGAGTCCTCGTCTCCCACCGCGGTGGCCTCGTGGGTCTTCTTCTTCTTCTTCTCCTGCTTCGAATCGTTGGAGCGCTTGCCGAAGCGCGCCTCGGCGGGGGTCGAGGAGAAGAGCAGCCCGACAGCGGTGGCCGCACACAGCAGATTCCGGAGAGACGACACGGTTCAACCCCTCGGCAAAGCGCTCACAAGACCCGGCCCGTGCCGTGTGACGGCTGCTTGCCTGCTTTATTCACACCGGTTTTTCAGAAGGTGAGACCCAGGCCCAGGTACGGCCCGGAGAAGGCCTCCTGGTTCACCACCCCATCCACCAGGCCGTTGTCGTCCAGGAACAGGGTCCGCACGCCGCCGCGCAGCACCAGGGTGTTGAGGTGCACGGCCAGGCCCGCGTGCGCGTCCACCTGCCGGTAGGGGTACGGGGTGCCCTGCGCGCGCATCTCGATGTCCAGCGGGCCCACCAGGCAGGCCTCGAACGAGAGCGCCATGCTGGGGCCCACCACCGTGAGGTCCGGAGCATGCGCGCTGCTGAAGCCGCCTTCGATGCGCATGCGCGCCTTCTCCCGCGCCAGCACCGCCAGGGTGAGGTGCATGTTCGTCAGGGTAATGGAGTCGGTGCCCACCGAGCCATCGTCCGTGGGCAGGATCAGCGCCAGCGCCCGCGCGTCCACGCCCCACTGCTGGCCCTCGATGCCGATAAAGGCGTCCAGCGCGGCGCCATTGCCCAGGCCCGCGCCGCTGGCGCCCAGGCGCATGGTGAGCGGGTTGGGCTGCGAGGTGGCCGCCACGTTGCCCGAGGGCGTCGGGTGCCCCGACGGCCTGGAGTTGACGAAGATGGCGACCAGCAGGTCCACCCAGAACGAGCCCGAGGGGCGGGTGTAGTAGGTGCGGCCGCCGCCGCCGCCGCCGCCGCGCTGCTCCTGCTTGTCGTCGTCGTCGTCGTCGCCCACGGCCGACGCGTCATGCGGCTTGTCGTCGTCCTTCTGCTCGGTGGACTCGGAGCGCTTGCCGAAGCGCGCCTCCGCGCTGGGGGCCGAGAGGAGCACGCCCGTGACGAGCACGGCGCAGAGCAGATTGCGGATGGACAGCACGGTCCAACTCCTGGAGCAGGGGGACGCCATGGTTTCGGCCGGACGCATGGACGGGGCCTGCTCGGGCCTATTTAAACCGCGAATCCGGGGAAGCACGCAAGCCGCCCGGGCGTGCTGGTGACAGGCCCTCATGACGGATATGTGGGGGCGCATGGACAGCCGCTCCGTCTTCGCGCACCGCGACTTCCGCCTCTACCAGGCGGCGCGCATGCTCATGACGCTGGGCGTGCAGATGCAGTCGGTCGCCGTGGGGTTGCATGTGTACAGCCTCACCCAGCGGCCCCTGGACCTGGGGTATGTGGGGCTCGCACAGTTCCTACCCGCGCTGGTGCTGTCCCCGGTGACGGGAGACACGGCGGATCGCCACGACCGGCGGCACATCCTGCTGGGCTGCTACCTCGTCATGGTGACGGGCGCGGCGCTGCTCTTCGGGCTGACGCGGGCGGGAGTCACCCAGACGTGGCCGCTCTACGGGGTGCTGGTGCTGATTGGCACCGCGCGAGCGTTCGCCGGGCCCGCGGGCCAGTCCCTGGTGGCGCACCTGGTGCCCGCCGAGCGGCTGTCGAGCGCCGTGGCGTGGAACTCCAGCGTGTTCCAGGTGGGCACCATCGTCGGGCCCACGCTGGGCGGGCTGCTCTATGACGCCGCGCATGCCCAGGGGGTGTTCGCCACGTGCGCCGTGCTGATGGCGGCCGGGGCGGCGATGCTGGCGCTGATGCGGGTGCGCACCGGGCGCATGGAGCAGGCGGAGCAGTCGTTGCAGCGGCTGGTGGCGGGCCTGCGCTACGTGTTTCGGCAGAAGGTGGTGCTGGGTGCCATCTCGTTGGACTTGTTCGCGGTGCTGCTGGGCGGGGCCACGGCGCTTTTGCCCATCTACGCCCAGGACATTCTGCACACCGGGCCGTGGGGGCTGGGGCTGCTGCGCAGCGCTCCCGCGGTGGGCGCCACCGTCATCGCCGTGGCGCTGGCCGTCTTCCCGCTGCGGCGCAACGCCGGGGTGGTGATGTTCACGTGCGTGGCGCTCTTTGGCGTGGCCACCGTGGTGTTCGGCGTGTCTCGCAGCCTGGCGCTGTCCATCGGGGCGCTGGTGGTGCTGGGGGCCGCGGACATGGTGAGCGTGGTGGTGCGCCAGACGCTGGTGCAGCTGGCCACGCCGCCGGAGATGCGCGGCCGGGTGAGCGCGGTGAACATGGTGTTCATCGGCGCCTCCAACGAGCTGGGCGATTTCGAGGCCGGCCTCACCGCCGAGTGGTTCGGCGTGGTGCCCGCCGTGGTGCTGGGCGGGGTAGGCACCTGCGTGGTGGTGGGGCTCTGGGCCTGGCTCTTCCCCGAGCTGCGTCGCATTGCCCGCGCGGATGACGTGAAGCCCCTGGCGCCCTGAGCCGGGGCTCAGCGACGGCCCGCCTTCTTGCCGCCCTTGGGGCGCGGGGCCGCATCCACCTGGCGGGCCTGGCGCGCCTCGCTCTCACGCTGCAGGCGAATGTCGGTGTGCTGCTGCTCCAAAAGCCTCAGCCGGCGCTCCATGTTGGAGCGCAGCCCCTGCAGTTCGGCCACACGGGCCTCGGACTCCAGGGCCTCCCGCTCCAGCTGCGCGTTGCGCTCCAGCAGCGCCGAGATGGAGCGCCAGGAGGTGAGCCCCCCCAGCCCCAGCACCAGCGTCACCCCCGCCAGCAGCGCCCACGGCAGCCAGGCCCTGCTTCGCCGCTTCGCCGCGCTCGTGGGTTGCTCCATGCCGCGCCCCCGACTTCCCGGTTCGTTGGAGCCTCAACTTTAGTCGCCCCCCAGGGGTACGCCTCAAGGCGGCAACCTGAGCCCCTGTGCCACATGCCTGGGGGAGCGGGTGGAAAGCGCAGGCCGGTGCCGCGGCGCGTCGCGGCCGCCGGGGCCAACCGTACACGTTGCCCGCCCACTTCGCGCCAGCGGGGGTGCCGTGGTATCCGGGCCGCCCTACTCGTGAGGAGCGCTGACAGAGCATGGCCATCGGTTGCGTGGTGTTGGACTTCGACGGGACCTTCACCGATGTGGCGGCAGAGGGCGCTCCCTTCGTGCGTCACTTCAAGAGCCACCTGGCGCGCATTCTGGGCCAGGACGAGGGTGCCCTGGAGGAGGTGTGGCGCCAGGAGGAGGCCGCGGTGCTCGCCGGCGCGCACGCGTTCGGCTGGGACGTGGGCGGCCGCGTGGTGGCTCCGGCCACCGCGGATCCGTACCTGCTGTCCAACTGTGTGGCGCGCCAGTTGATGAGCCGCGCCGGGGTGCTCACCGAGCCCTCCGAGCGCCATGAGACGCTGCAGACGCTCTACCGCGAGGCGTACAAGCTCACCGGCATGGCCTTCAAGCCCGAGGCCAAGGAGGTGCTCGAGGCGCTGCTGGCCACCGGGCTGCCCATCTGGGTCGTCACCAACGCGCACACGGACCTGGTGGACGCCAAGCTGACGAAGCTGGCGCCCCGGGGCCGCGAGCGGCTGAAGGTGAAGGGCGATGCGCGCAAGTACCTCATCGAGGACCCACAGCCCACGGACGCGCGCTTCGCCGCGCTGCCCGAGAGCATGGGCTTCGAGGGCCTGCTGCCCCGGCCCGTGTACCTGCGCCGCGGCAAGTACTACGAGGCCCTGCGCGACATCTGGCACCAGACGGGCACCGGGCCCGAGGCCACCCTGGTGGCCGGAGACATCTACGAGCTGGACCTGGCGCTGCCGGCCGCGCTGGGCGCGCACGTGCAGTTCGTCGCGCGCACCAACGCCCTGCCGTATGAGCTCGAGGCCATGAAGCAGCTGGGGCCTCGCGGCGGCGTGGACCTGAGCCTGCGCGCCATTCTGCCCCGGCTGCGCGCCTGACGCGGTAGCCGCCGCCGGGAAACACGAAGCCCCGCGTCCCTCTTCAGGGAGCGCGGGGCCCGGTGCTTCAGCCGTGAGGCTTGAGGCTAGGCCTTGGCGCCGGCCGTGGCCTGGAACACCTCGTTGAACTCGCTGATGCCCTTGTTCAGCGCGGTCTTGATGTCACCGGTCAGCTCGCGCTTGGTGGCGATGTCCTTGGCCACCTGCGGGTGCTTGCCGTCCATGAACTCGATGAACTCGGACATCCAGCGCGACACGTCCGACACCGGCACCTGGCGGATCCACCCGCGCTTGTTCGGGTCGTCCTTGTTCGTCGCCGAGTAGATCTGCATCACCTGCTTCTCGACGGGCATGGGCGCGTACTGCACCTGCTTGAGCAGCTCCACCAGACGGGCGCCGCGCGCCAGCGTCTCCTGCGTCGCCTTGTCCAGGTCCGAGCCGAACTGCGCGAAGGCCGCCAGCTCGCGGTACTGCGCCAGCTCCAGCTTCATGGAGCCTGCCACCTGCTTCATGGCCTTGATCTGCGCCGCCGAGCCCACGCGCGACACCGAGAGGCCCACGTTGATGGCCGGACGCACGCCCGAGAAGAACAGGTCCGTCTCGAGGAAGATCTGCCCGTCCGTAATCGAAATCACGTTG
>DATHBR010000073.1:0-36478 GCA_035296065.1 Myxococcaceae bacterium
GATGTGGTGTGTGGCATCTCGGCCAGCGCCACCACCCCGTATGTGCTCGGAGCGCTGGCGGAGGCGCGGCGGCGGCGCGCGAAGACGGTGCTCATCTGCTGCAACCCGCCTGGGCCACGCACGAAGGTGGACATCCTGATCCTGGCGGTGACGGGGCCGGAGCTGGTGGCGGGCTCCACGCGGCTGAAGGCGGGCACGGCCACCAAGCTGATCCTCAACGCGCTCACCACGGCGGCCTTCGTGTCCCTGGGCAAGGTGTACCGGGGGCGCATGGTGGACGTGCGGCCCACCAACGCGAAGCTCCAGGCGCGCGCGGTGCGGATGGTGGTGGAGCTGACGGAGCTGCCCACCGCCCAGGCGCGCAAGCTGCTGCGAGCGGCGGGAGATTCGGTGAAGGTGGCGGTGGCGATGCACTTCACCGGCCTGGGAGCTGACGAGGCCCGGGAGCGGCTGCGAAATGACTCCTTGCGTACGCTCGCAAGAACGAAGGCCAGGGCCCGGGTATCCAGCAGGTTGTAGCGTGGGCGCCCTCTGACGGAGGCAGCCCCTTGAAGCGACTGTGCTGTGTCGTGATGCTCACCCTGCTGGCGACGGGGTTGTCTTCCTGCCGTCGTGCCATCCAGCGGGGTCCCCAGCGCACGTGCCTGATCCTCTCGGTGGGCGGCGGCAAGGGGCTGGCCCACCTGGGCGCCATCGACGCGCTCAAGCAGCAGAACGTGCGGGTGGACTGCGTCATGGGCAACAGCATGGGCGCGGTCGTGGGCAGCCTCTATGCCTCCGCGCCCGAGTTGGACCTACGGATGCGCTATCAGGACTTCCTGGCGGCGTATGAGCGCAAGAGCAGGCGCGAGGCGGCGGGCCGGGGAGCCCTCGGGGCCGCGCTGGGATTTCTCGCGGTGGTGCTCTCGGGCGGTGCGCTCGCGCCAGCCGTGGCGGCCGGAGCGCTGGGAGCGGTAGGGGGCGCGGCCACCGTGTCGCGGCTCAGCCATGAGCGCTTCGAGAAGGCGCTGAACACCTTTTACGCCGAGATACAGATCGAGCAGCTGCCCGTCCCCTTCGTCACGTCGTATCAAGAGCCCACCCCGCAGGGGCTCCAGCGCGTCATGGTCACCCAGGGAAACCTGGCCGAGGCCGTGGCCGCCAGCGCCGCCAACCCGCTTCTCTTCCCGGACATGGAGCTGCGGCGCATCGATCCCGGAGCGGATCGGGTCTCCGCGGTCCCCGTACACGATGCCTGCACGCTCTTTCCGGGCGCCCGGCTCATCGCCATCAACGTCACCGGCGAGCCGGCCTTCTACCGGTCCGACATGGGCTGCGAGGTGAGAGAAATCCGCATCGACGTGGCCGAGCCCCCCGCCGAGGCCTTCCGGGGTGCTGGCCCCGAGTTCGATGCCCTCTACAGCGCCGGGTACAGCGCCGTGCTGAAAGCGCTCCAGGCCCAGCCCCTGTAGGCAGGGTGGACATGCCCTGCATGCCTGCTCGCGCACCAGAAAGGCACTTCGTGCACGCACTCCGGGCTACCGTCGGTCCAAGGGGTTACACTTCAGGAACATGAGCCGGCGTGCCTTCAAAGTGGATCCGAGCCGCCCCCGCCTGTGCGTGGGGCTGCTGTCTGGAACGAGCGTCGACGCGATCGAGGCGGTGCTCTGCAAAGTGGAAGAGACGGGCCCGCAGGCGCAGGTGACGCTGCTGGCGCACCTCTCCCGCCCCTTCCCTCCCGAGTTCGTCCAGCGGGTGCTCTCACCGCTCGACGCCCGCTCGCTGTGCGAGCTCAACTTCGAGCTGGGTGAGCGCTTCGCCGAGGCGGCCCTGGCCGTCATCGCCCAGGCGGGCCTGCGCCCGGGAGACGTGGACGTCATCGGCTCGCACGGGCAGACGGTGGCGCACCTGCCCTCGAGCCTCTCCACCACGCCCTCCACGCTGCAGATCGGCGAGGCCTCCGTCATCGCCGAGCGCACGAGCATCCCCGTGGTCAGCGACTTCCGCACCCGGGACATGGCCGCGGGA
This sequence comes from Myxococcaceae bacterium, assembly GCA_035296065.1. GTDB lineage: Bacteria > Myxococcota > Myxococcia > Myxococcales > Myxococcaceae > DATHBR01. Next base: position 2,008 of record DATHBR010000073.1, read on the forward strand.
GGCCAGGGGGCGCCGCTGGTGCCCTACTTCGACTGGGCCGTCTTCCGGAAGCCGGGCACGGTGCGGGCGTTCCAGAACATCGGCGGCATCGCCAACGTGAGCGTGGTGGGCGAGCGCCTGGACGACGTGCTCGCCTTCGACACCGGGCCGGGCAACATGGTGCTGGACGGGCTGGCGCGCCGGATTACCTCCGGGCGGCTCCAGTGTGATCTGGACGGCCAGCTCTCTCGGCAGGGCACCGTCATCCCCGGGATGCTGGCGGAGCTGCTCACCCACCCCTTCTTCGCCCTGCCCCCGCCGCGCAGCGCGGGCCGCGAGGGCTTTGGCGACGCGCTGGTGTCCTGGTTCTGGGAGCAGCACCCGGAGCGCCCGTACGATCTCATCGCCACGGCGCTGGCCTTCACGGTGGAGGCCACCGCCCGGGCTTACGAGGCCTACGTCCTGCCCCGTTTCGGGACACTGGAGGCGGTGTATGTCTCTGGAGGTGGGAGCCGGAACCCGATGCTGATGGAGCGGTTTACGCAGCGACTGGCGCCCTTGCCGGTGAGGCCGCTGGACACGCTGGGTTTCCCCGAGGGGGCCAAGGAGGCCGCCTGCTTCGCCCTGCTGGCGGCGGAGCACATGGTGGGCACTGCCGCCAATGTACCGTCGGCAACTGGCGCAAGGCGCCGAGTCGTTCTAGGTAAGCTCACACCGTGAGCAGCGTGAACCTGTTGGCCCGCGAAGTGGCCGCGAAGATCGTTTTCTATGGACCCGGTCTGTCGGGGAAGACGACGACCCTGCGCAAGATCTACGAGACGGTCCGGCCCGCGCACCGTGGCGAGATGATGTCCATCGCCACCGAGGGCGACCGCACGCTGTTCTTCGACTTCCTGCCGGTGAAGGTCGAACGGGTGAATGACTGCACCGTGCGGCTGGCGCTCTACACCGTGCCGGGCCAGGTCTTCTACAACGCCACGCGCAAGCTGGTGCTGCAGGGAGCCGACGGGGTGGTGTTCGTCGCGGACTCGCAGCCGGAGGCGTTGGACTCCAACCGCGAGTCGCTGCAGAACCTGGAGGAGAACCTGCTCGAGCAGGGCATCCGGCTGGACCGCTTCCCGCTGGTGATGCAGTGGAACAAGCGGGACATCGAGAAGGCGCTGCCGGTGGAGCAGCTCCGCGCGACGCTGAACACGCGCGGGGTGCCCGAGTTCGAGACGGCGGCCACCAGTGGCCAGGGCGTGCTGGACACGCTCAAGACGATTACGCGGCTGGTGATCAAGGATCTGCGGGCCAAGCGCATCGTGCCCGCGCCGCGCACCACGCCGCCGCCGGCCGCGCCCGGAGCGGGGCTGGAGGCGCAGCTGAGCCAGCACCTGCCCGCGCGGCCTTCGCAGTCGATGCAGGCGGTGTACCCGCCGGCGATGACGCCCCGGCAGCATCCGTCAGTCACCATGCCGGCCGTGTCCTCCTCGGCGGTGGCCATGGCGCCCCGGATGGAGCAGGCGGCCGCGCCCTCCCCGATGGTGGTGCCTACCTCGGCGCAGGCGGGACAGCGTGCGTTCGGGCCCGCGAGCGCGCTGGCGCCCGGGGACCTGTTCGATCACGCCCGGGCGGCCGAGGCGGCCTTCGCGGCGGGCCACTACGGCACGTGCGTGACGGCCTGCATGGACGCGGTGCGGCGGGCGCTGGCCTTCGCGGGCGAGGGCTCCATGGCCCACCAGGGCTTCCTGCTGCGGGTGGATGGCGCGGACCTGCTGCGGCTGCAGGGGCTGTCCAACAAGGCGGAGGCGATGCGGGTGGATGACGCGGCCTTCGCGCTCTACTTCGTGATGCAGGTGTTCACCCGGCTGAACGCCGCGGGGCTGCCCGAGACGGCGTAGGCGCCGGGCCTCAGCGCAGCGGCATGGTGAGCTGCACCAGACCCATGCGCACCAGCTTCTGCAGCGTGCGCAGGGTGTCCAGCTCGCGCGCGGGGATGGCCAGCACCAGCGTGGACACGTCCCAGCTGCCGTTGACCAGCCCGGCGATCTGCCGCTCCTCGGGCTTGAGCAGCGACATGGACTCGGGATCGTGCACCATCACCGGCACCGCCACCGGCGGCAGCTCTCCGTAGAGCGTCGCCACGTGCTCGCGCTGCACCATGCGCGCGAACTCGCGCACGCGCCGGTCCGCGGGGTCGCTGGCCAGCAGCGAGGCGCAGATGATGCCCGCCGAGTCGTACTGCCCCTCGCGCACCAGCACCGCGCCCTTCTCGAGCATCTCCGCCACCGGATCGGCCTCCACCTGCGGCGCCCCATCCACCTCGACCAGCTTCAGGCGCAGCAGATCGAACACGCGCCGGGTGACGGACGAGCGCGACACGCCCATGGACAGCCGCAGCCGCCCCAGGTTCTGCGGCGTGCTGCACAGCGTGAGGATGACCCGCTGCAGCAGCGGGTGCGTGGCACTGGGAGCCCCCAGCGCGCGCACGCTCATCGCGTCGATCGGCAGCGCCTGATCCACGTCTCCGTGCTCGTCCACCCAGCGCAGCGACTCGAAGAGCAGCTCGCGGATGCTCATGTCCGAGGGCACCCAGTCCTCGCCGCTGCGGTCCGCGTCCTCCGTCCAGTGGAACGTGCCCCGGCCCGCGATGGTCAGGTCCATCATCGAGCTGAACAGCTCCTCGCGGCCCATCTCGCGCACCAGGCGCACGTCCACGCCATGCGTGGAGAACGCCGCCTCGATGTCCGGCGTGCGGTTCATCTCGTCGAAGGCGGCCAGCACCCGGTTGCCCTTGGCCAGCTTGGCCAGCTCCAGTAGCCGGGCCACGCGCTCGCGCAGCCCCTGGCTCGCCGTGGCCATCACCTGGCCCGAGAGTACGAAGATCTTTCGCTCGCCCGCCTCCCACGACAGCTGCAACGTTCCCGTCTTTCGGGAACCGTCCAGCCACTGCAGGAGTTCAGGAAGCGGATAGCTGAAGAGGTCGCCGTGAAGGGCCATGGGTAACGGATTCCAGAAATTCAAGGATACAGTCAGTGGCCGTGCGCGTCGCGCTTCTGTTCATCGATGGTGTCGGAGTAGGCCGGAAGGACCCGGCGGTGAACCCGCTTGCCGGGCGGGCCCACCTGCTCTCCCAGTTCGGGGACGCTCCGGGTACGCCCCTGCCCGAGGGCGGACGGTGCGTGCCGGTGGACACCACCTTTGGAGTCGCGGGCCGCCCCCAGTCGGCGTCCAACCAGACAGCCATCCTCACCGGAGAGCCGGCCCCGGTGCTCATCCAGGGCCACGTGCTGGGCTACCCCAACCCTCCCCTTCGGGCGCTGCTGGCCGAGCGCTCCCTCGTCAAGCGGCTGCTGGCGGCCCAGCGCACCGCCACCTTCGCCAACAGCTACCCGGCGCCGTACCTGGACGCGCTGAAGCTTCGCCGCCGTGAGTCCACCACGCCGCCCGAGTTCACCCTGCCCGCCGCGGCCCACCGGCGCCTGAAGCCCTCGGCCTCGACGCTGGCCTTCGCCGCGGCGCAGGTGCCCCTGCGCACGCTGGATGACGCCCGGGCGGGAGAGGGCCTCACCCATGACATCACCGGCGCCAGGGCCAGCGCCCGGGGCCTGAGCGTGCCCCAGCGCACGCCCCAGGAGGCCGCGCGCATCTTCTGGCGGGTGGCCGAGGGCATGGACTTCACCTTCTTCGAGCACTACCTGGCGGATGAGGCCGGGCACGCGCGGGACTTCGCCGCCGCCCTGGACGCGCTGGACACGTTCGATGCCTTCGCCCGGGAGGTGATCGCCCTGCGGCCCGCGGAGGCCCGGGTGCTCATCTGTAGTGATCACGGCAACGTGGAGGATCTCTCCACGCGCAGCCACACCCTCAACCCCGTGCCCGTGCTCTACTTTGGCCCGCCGGCCCCCGAGGTGGAGGCGCTGGCCACCGTGGCGGACGTGGGGCGCACGGTGTTGCGCTGGCTGAACGCGGAGTGAGGTGCGCGTGAAGGTGGGCAGGAGCCACAGGCAGACGGGACTCATCGCGCTGCTCGCGCTGGTGCTGAGCACCGGGTGCGGCCTGTCGCGTTCCGTGAAGAGAGACGTGCTGCCCCTGGAGACGCAGGTGGGCACCTTCCGCCTGGAGTACCCCCCGGTAGATCAGGCCGACGTGGCGATCCTCCGGGCCGCCATCGAGCGGGCCGCGCCTCAGCTCTCCCGCTGGGGCACGCTGGAGAGCCCGGTGACGGTGCGGGTGCACGCGGACCATGCGAGCCTGGAAGACGCGGCCAGGCGCTCCGGCTTCGCCTGGCTGAGGGCCTGGGCCCGCTACGACGTGGTGGATGTGCAGGCGCCCCACACCTGGAAGCCGCTCCGGGGCACGCAGCGCGACCTGGATGAGCTGCTGCTGCACGAGCTGACGCACAGCCTGATGTACCAGGTGGCCGCGGACCAGGGAGGCTGGCGCCAGAAGAAGATCCCCGCGTGGTTCCGTGAGGGCATGGCCTCCTTCACGGCCGAGCAGGCGTACCGCTGGCCCACGCTGGAGCAGCTGGCCCGCACCCTGGAGCAGAACCCCACCTGGGAGCCGCTGCTGCGGCCCGAGCCGCTGCACCGCGACCACATGCCCGTGGCGTATGGCGCGGCCCACCATGCCTTCGCCTTCCTGGTGAACCGCTACGGCGAGGACACCATCCGCGCGCTGTTGAAGGAGATGAGCCGGGGGCCGGACTTCCCCGTGGCGTTCACCGCCACCGTGGGGGTACCGCCCGACACGTTCCTCCGGGACTTCACGCGCTACATCCGCCTGCGAGGCTTCGCGGGTGGGCGCAAGCTGCCCCCCGCGGAGCCCTCGACTCCGCGGCAGTGACGCGGCCGCTGGCTACTTCTTCGCCTCGGGCTGAGGGGCGGCGGTGGAGGCGGCCGCGGGGCTCATGAGGATCGGCGGGCGATCCTTGCCCTCCACCGTGCGCTGCAGCTCGATCTCCTGCAGCAGCACGGCTGGGGCGACGGTGGACACTGGCACGTTGCCGCTCTCCGCGCCGCAGAAGCCATTGAAGATGCCCGACTTCGAGCCCGAGGCCAGGATGCGGTTCATCGACGACAGCGGCGTGCCGACGATCTCCACCCCGCGCACCAGCGTCTCCTTCCCGTCTCGCACGTCCACCCGGTACACCATGCGCGGCACGCCCTTGAACGCCTGGTAGCCGTAGCTCGAGGTGTTGGTATTGCCGCCGGTGATGTCGCGGATGATGAGGCCGTAGGGCTTGCCCTGCCGCTTCGCCTCGGCGATCAGCATCTTCTTGAGCTGCTCGTCGCTCACCTGCTTCGAGGACTGGATGATCAGGTTCGCCATGCGCGCCACCGGCCGGCGGCTGCCCTGGGCCCGGCCGTGGCCGTTGGACTGGAGGAACCCCTCGATCGGCTGGCGAGACAGCAGGTAGTTTTTCAGCACGCCCTTGTCCACCAGCGTCACCCGCTGCCCCTTCACCCCCTCCTCGTCGAAGAGGTAGTAGCCGTTGAGCGGATCGTCGCCCAGCACGCGCAGCGACGGATCATCGTGAATGGAGATGAACGGCGGCAGCACCTGCTTGTCCTCCTGCCCCCGGAAAGTCTTGCCCTCCTGATCGTCTCCCTGGCGGTGGCCCTCGAGCCGGTGGCCCACTGTCTCGTGGAAGAGCACCCCCGAGGCCTCGGGCGCCAGGATCGCCGGGCCCGTGTACGGGTTGATCGCCGGCGCCTGGCGCAGCGCCAGCAGCTCCTCGATGACCTTGTCCGTCGCCGCCATCAGCTTCTTCTCGTCCGGCAGCCCCGCCTCGGTGGGCGAGTAGAAGGTGCGCGAGTTGTCCAGCAGCTGCCCGTCCTCGGCCCGCGTCACCGCGGAGACGTGCAGCCCGTACAGCGTCTCCTCGGTGATGATGCGGCTGCCCTCGGTGGACACGAAGATGCGCACCGCCTTGTCCGCGCTGATGCGCACGTCCGAGTCGAACAGCTCCGGGTGCGCGTTGAAGCGCGCCGACACATCCCGGGCCACCCGCCGCCAACGCTCGCGATCGAACGGGAACGCCACGGGCGGCTGCACGTGGGTGTTGGGCTTCTCGCGCGAGAAGGACGGAGGCCGCTTCGGATCCTCCACCGCGTACACGTTCTCGCCCTTCTTCTTGAGGAACTGCACCAGGGCGTTCTTGTACCGCTCGTCCGTCATCAGCCACAGCGCGGTGCGCAGCGCCACCGCCGAGTCATCCATCGGGCCATCGGCGCGCGCGTAGAAGCTGGTGCCCTTGGACGAGATGATGAAGTCCATCTCCTCGGGCACCGAGCTGTCGAACTCGTACGAGCCCACGCGCACGTCCGCCGAGAGCTGGCGGTTGCGGAACCCGTCGTCCGAGAAGATCGCCCCGTAGCGGGCGCTGATGGCGTACTGATCGTAGTCCTTGAGCTGGTAGCTCATGAAGTACGGCGGCTCATGGCCCTGAAGCTTGAGCTGCTGCTGGTTGCGGTTCATCTCCGCCGTCATGGCCTCCATCAGCGCCAGGCGATGATCGGCCGGTGGCGTGGCAGCCAGGAGGACAGCGCAGGAGGACAACAGAGGGAGCACACGTGAGAGATTCAGTCGCACGGCCCCACTGTATCCAAACCACCCCGCAATGCACCGAAGGTCCTCACCGCCCCTTATCGGAGCGGCAAGGACCCTCGTCTGGGAGGCAAGTGGCCTACAACGGCTAGGCCTTGGTTACCTTCTCACGGCCCGGACCCACCATCTTCGTGGCGTTGCGCGTGTCGATGACGCACTGGGACTTCTGCGTCACCATCGCGTAGTCGATGCTGGAGTGATCCGTGAGGATGATCACCGCGTCGTAGTCGCCCAGCGTCTCGGGGTTGAGCGGCACGGACGTCATCTCGTAGTTGAAGCCGTGGCCCTTCTCCAGCTTGGGCACGTACGGATCATGGAAGCTGACCTCGGCGCCCTTGTCGATGAGCAGCGAGATGACGCGAAGGCTCGGGCTCTCGCGCATGTCATCGATGTCCTTCTTGTACGCCGCTCCGAGGCACAGCACCTTGGCGCCGTTGAGCGTCTTCTTGTGCTTGTTGAGCGCCTCCATGGTGCGCTGCACCACGTAGTACGGCATCTGCGTGTTCACCTCGCCCGCCAGCTCGATGAACTTGGTGTGGAACTCGAACTCGCGCGCCTTCCACGTCAGGTAGAACGGATCGATCGGGATGCAGTGCCCGCCCAGGCCAGGGCCCGGGTAGAAGGGCATGAAGCCGAACGGCTTGGTGCTCGCCGCCTGGATGACCTCCCACACGTCGATGTTCATCCGGTCGCAGAGCATCTTCATCTCGTTGACCATGGCGATGTTCACGCAGCGGAAGATGTTCTCCAGCAGCTTGGACAGCTCCGCCACGCGGGTGGACGACACCGGGACCACCTCGGCCAGGGCGCCTGCATACAGGGCCGAGGCCACCTCGAGGCACGCCGGGGTGAAGCCACCGACGATCTTCGGGATCGTCTTGGTGTTGTGCGTCTTGTTGCCCGGATCCTCGCGCTCGGGGCTGAAGGCCAGGTGGAAGTCCACGCCCGCCTTCAGGCCGTTCTTCTCCAGCAGCGGCTTGAGCACCTCCTCGGTGGTACCGGGGTAGGTGGTGGACTCCAGGACGAACAGCTGGTTGCGGCGCACGTACGGCGCCAGCGCCTCGCCCGTCTGGATGATGTACGTCATGTCCGGCTCACGCGACGCCGTCAGCGGCGTGGGCACGCAGATGACGATGCAGTCCATCTCCGCCGCCTTGGCGAACTCCGTCGTCGCCTTGAGCTTGCCCTCGTTGCTGAGCTTGGCCAGCGGCGCGCTGGGGATGTGCTTGATGTAGCTCTCCCCCTTGGCGATCTTGTCGATCTTCCGCTTGTCGATGTCCAGGCCCGTCACCGGGAAGCCGGCCTCCGCGAACGCCATGCCCAGCGGCAGGCCCACGTAGCCCAGTCCCACCACACCCACCTTCGCCTCCCGCTTGCGAATCATCTCGACCAGCGGGCTCACCATCACTCGCATCTTGTTGCCCTCCCAGAGGGGCGGCCCGCGCCACACGGTTCCGCCCAAGCCCAACGCCTCACAGAAAAACGACGACCCACCTCAGCCACGACGGGGGCACCAGCTGCACCCCGTAAGTCACCGCCATCGCCGACTCGACGCGCCCATAGCCAGGCGAGTAGCGGGATGGCTCCAGCCGTGGCATCAGCCCCACGGCGAACAGAATCAGCGCCCGTGCCGAGCCCTCGGGCCCAAGCTCCACGGCGAGCGGCTCGAAGGTGCGTGGTGCACCCGGAATCCGCAAGGCCCGCGCCTGATCTTCCGCGCTCGCGGCCCTGAAGCGCACCTGGGTGTCCGGCAGATGAAGCCGGCCCGTCACCTCGTGCTGCCCGGTGCCGATCAGCCGATCATTCACCGCGAGCCCACGCTCGCGCTTGTCCAGGAAGAACGTGCGCTCCACACCCACCGGAGCCGCCAGCGCGCGGTAGCCGTCATGGCGCACCACGAGCCGATCCAGCTCGGAGCTGGGGTGGAACACCTCCACCCGGGCCCGCGCCGCCTCGGGCAGCGCGAAGAGCCGCTCCGGGACGATGGGCACCTGCTCGAGCCCGTCCACCTGGAGCGTGTTGTGCGCGGCGGTGCCGCGGAAGAAGTTACGCAGCTCGGGCTCCCGCGTGTACGTGCCGGTGCCCGGATCCACGATGAGCGGCTGGCCATTGAGGTGCAGCTCGAAGGACAGCTTGTCGTTGTGGCTGTGGCCGCCCACCCCGCCCTGCCCCTGCGGCCCCGCGCTGACGGTGATGACGGCGCCGGCTCCGCGCAGCACATGGAAGCCGCCCTCCGGGTAGCTGACGGAAGCGGGCTCCGCGGCGGCCGGCAGCATGCGGAAGCGCACCAGGCCTGGCTGTCCCAGCAGCCACGCGGCCTCGTCCGAGAACTCACCGCCCGCAAGCGCCGGCTCCGAGAAGAGCGCCGCGCCCAGCGAAGCCAGGTAGCCGTGGTCCTGATCCGCGCGATCGCGCAGCGGGAAGACGCGGCCCGAATCGTTGTCGCCCACCTGCGGCGCCAGGCCCTGCTGCGAGCACCAGGCGCGCGCGGCCTTGAACATGCCGCACAGGCGCTCCTCGTACCGGGTGCCCAGCGTCACGCCCGTCCCCAGCGCCACCACGTGGGCCAGGGTGAACAGCTCCACCGAGAGCCGGTGGTACGCCGTGGAGCCCTCGAAGGAGGTGCCCTCCGGGTGAACCTGGGCCTCCATCTGCGCGCGCAGGCCCTTCACCGCGAGCGCCACCTGGTGGGCCGCGCCCGGCAGCTCCGGGAAGAGCAGGCCCACCACCAGCAGGCCCACGAAGTTGGAGACGAGGTGGTTGTTCGGAATGGCGCCCTTGTCCTCCAGGTGCGCCTCCACCCACGCCGAGTGCTCGGCCAGCGCGCTGAGCACGGGCACGAGGAACTCGGGCCGCTGCACCTCGGCCGCCTCGGAGAACAGCGCCAGCGCCTGCGCCAGGTTGGCCGCGCGCAGGGCCACCTCCATGGGACAGGTCCAGTGCACGCCCTGCCCCACGGGGTTGGCCTGCAGGAAGTCGATCGTCTGCAGCACGAAGGCCCGCGCGAAGCGAGCGCGCGCCTCGGGCGCCTGCTCCACCCAGAAGCCCTGGGCCAGCGCCATCACGCTGTCCAGCCGCCCCAGCACCCACGGGTACTTCGGATCCGTGCCCGGCCGCTGCAGCCGAAGCTGCTCCACCGGCTCCACCGGGTAGCGGTCGCCACTCAACACATCCAGCGCCCAGTCCACCGGCTTGCCTTCGCCGAAGCACACCCGCGTGCCGAACACGTCGAACTCTTGACGCAGCGCCGCGTGAGCCCGCTCGAGCGCCCGCTCCCGAGCGCCGGGAAGGGCCTCCAGCGCATGGAGCACGGACTGACGCTGCCACGGCTCGCACCACGCGCCGGTGTTGCGCGTCTCCAGGAACCGGTCCGCCAGCTCCGCCGCGGAGCTGACGCTGTACGCCTGCAGGATGCGCGGCTCATCCACAGGATAGCGGCGGCGGGAGAGTGCTTGCCGCGCGACACCGTGGACCCGGCGCACCGCGCTCTTCGCCACGGCGGCGGGTGCCAGTCGAACCAGTGCAGTGTAGTAGTTGAGAGTTCCCATCCAGCCCCTTCCACCGTCGCCTCACTGTTAGCAATCGCTCGGCCAGCCCAAACCCCTTGAAGTTGCTGGGACAAGGGCGGCGCTCATGCCGGGCACCGGTAAAAAGTCCCGGAAGGGATTTCTCCCTTCAGGGAAGCCGGGTTCCCTCTTTCAGGCGGTGGACCCACCCCGCGGGGCTGCGTTGCGTCCTCGCGTGGGCATGGCCATTCCTGTGTGTGTGAATGCGGGAGCGTTGAGCGGGGGGCGCGCGAAGGACACTCGCGGCGCCGAGGCGGTGGAGCGGGTGCTGGCGGCGGTGGCCGAGCGGGCGCTCGCGCAGGGCGTCCGTGCGGGGCTCGAAGCGCTGATCCAGGAAGCGCCGCGGCTCACTGGCGTGGCGGGCATCGCGCTCTATGAAGGACGCGCCCGGATCGCGGAGGCGGGGCTGAAGCCTCCTCCCCTCTCTGTCGCGCGCGCCGCGCAGATCATCCGGGGCCCGGACGGGCGCACGGCGCTGGTGGTGCAGCCAGAGCGGCTCGCCGCCAGAGCCCACCAGACGCTGGCGCGGATCGCCCAGCTGGCCAGCACGCTGCTCTGCGCGCGCAGGCGGGAGACGGCGGCCCAGGCCCGGCAGGCCCGGCTGTGCCGGCAGCTGCGGCAGGCGGAGGAGACGCTGGCGCACCGGGAGCACGACCGCTCTCGCGCCTCGCACGACTTGCGCACGCCCCTGCTCGTCATGAAGGGCTACGTGGAGATGATGCGCAAGGGGATGTCGGGGGAGCTCACCCCCGCCATGTCCCGCTACCTCGAGCGGATGATGGGCGCCACGCAGGACATGGGCCAGCTGATCGCCCAGCGGCTCGCGCCCGGCAATCCCCCCGAGGAGCTGCTCCCGCTGCTGCGCGAGGCCTTCGGGGGGCTGCCGGCCTCGCACGGCCTCTTGCTGCACCCGGAGCAGCCCGTGCCCACCGCGCCGCTGCGGGGCCCCAGAGCCGTGCTGGTGCTGCTGGCGCGGTGCCTGGCCCGAGGCCTGGCCGCCACGGGCGCCACCCAGGTGGGCATGACGCTGGAGGCCCGGGAGACGATGGGCATGTGGCGGCTGGGCCTGAGCACCCGCGCGGAGCGCGCGCTCGCGCCCCGGGTGACGCAGCGGCTGCAGAGGCTCGTCGAGCGGCTGGGCGGCACCCTGGCGATCCAGAGCGAGCCCCAGCTGGAGCTCACCCTGCTGCTCCCCGCGGCGAGCTGAGCGCCCGCCTCAGCGCGTGGGCAGCAGCTGCCGGACGAGATCCAACAGCTTGCCGCGCTCCACCTCGCGCTTGACGATGTAGCCGTCCGCGCCCGCCTCGAGGCCCGCGGCGCGCTCCTCGGGGCTGTCCAGCGAGGTGACGAGGATGATGGGCGTGCGGTTGAGCGTCGGGTGAGACTTGATGCGCCGAGCCAGCCCCACACCGTCCAGCCGTGGCATCTGCCAGTCGCTGACCACCAGCTGGCAGGGGGTGCGCTCCAGCACGCTCCACGCCTCTTCGCCGTCCGCGGCGGTGACCACCGGGTAGCCGGCGATCTCCAGCACCGACTTCATGGCGAAGCGGGTGGTGAGCGCGTCGTCGCACACCAGGATGCGAGGCCTGCGCACGCCCTCGCTCGTGCCAATCCCGCGCGTGCTGGGCGAGGCCGAGCGCAACAGCTCCGGCGCGTTGAGCACCGGCACCAGCCGGCCGTCATCCAGCACGGCGGCGCCGGCCAGGTGAGCCACGGTGCGCAGGTGCTGTCCCAGCGAGCGCACGACGATCTCCTGCTGCCCCGCCACCTCGTCGATGGCGAACACCACGCGCTCATTGCCAAGCGCCAGCAGCATCACCGGCTGCTGCTTGCCATTCTCGAGCGCCAGCGGCAGCCGCGGCAGCCCGATGGCCTCCGCGAGCGAGAGGAAGGTGAGCTGCTCATTCTCTACCCGCGCCACCACGCGCCCGGCCACCGTGCCCACGTCATCCGGCGCCAGCCGGAACACGCGCTCCACGACGTCCGAGGCGATGGCCACCACCGTGGTACCCACGCGCACCAGCAGGCCCAGCGCCGAGGCCAAGGTCAGCGGCAGATCGATGGTGAAGCGCGTGCCCAGGCCCTCCGTGTAGGCGATGTCCACCGCGCCCTGGAGCCGCTGGGCCGTGGCCAGCACCACGTCCAGGCCCACGCCGCGGCCCGAGGTAGCCGTCACCTCGTCTCGCGTGGAGAAGCCCGGCTGGAACACCAGCCGCGCCGCCTGCGCGTCCGTGAGCTTGGCGGCCGCCTCGGCCGTCAGCAGGCCCCGCTTGATGGCGGTGGCGCGGACCTTCGTCGGAGACAGGCCTCCGCCGTCGTCCTCCACCACCACGGCGATGCGCGTGCCGCGGGACTCCACCCGCACCCACAGCTTGCCCACCTCGGACTTGCCCGCCGCGAGCCGCGCCTCCGGTGACTCGATGCCGTGATCGATGGCGTTGCGCACCAGGTGCTGCAGCGGATCCTTCAGCGCGTCCAGGATGCGCCGGTCCAACCGCACGTCGCCGCCGGTGATGTACAGCTCCACCTGCTTGTTGAGCCGCGAGCTCACCTCGCGCACCGTGCGCCGCAGCGGCTCGAGCACCTGGCCCGAGGGCACCATGCGCAGATCCCTCAGATCGTCGCGCACCACCTGGGCCACCAGGTTCAGCTGCTCGCCCTCGCGGGTGGAGTCCTTCAGCAGCTCCACCAGCCGCTTCTGCATGCTGCGCACGCCCACCACTCCCGCGCGCAGCGACTCCAGCGCGGGGCCACCGCCCGACAGCGACAGGTGCGAGGACGAGCGCTCCAGGTTCACGATCGCGTCGTGGGTGCTCTCCAGCAGATCCCTCACCGTCTCCGTGCGGCGCGACTGCTGAGAGCGGCCCGAGATGAGGTGCTCCACCTGCAGCGCCAGCGACTCCAGCGTCTTCACCGAGACGCGGATGGCGTGGTCCACCTGGCTATTGGAGGAGCTGGTGCTCGCCGGAGCCCCGGGGGCCATGACGACCTCGGAGCTGGTCCTCATCGCCCTGGCCGACTGCGACACGGGCGTGGACACGTGCTCCGGGGCCACCGGCGTGGGCGCCTTCGCCGGCGCGGGCTCGGGCTCGGCCGCCGGGGCCAGCGCGGCCTGCAGCTCCACCAACAGGCCCGTCAGCTCCGACGCGGCGATGCTCGCGGCGTCACCCGGCTGCTCCATCTTCGAGAAGCTCGTCGCCATCCGCTCCGCCAGCGGCACCACGGCCGGCTGCTGCGCGAAAGTGGCCCCATCCTTCAGCGCGCGTGTCAGCTCCACCGCGGTACGCACCGTGCCCACGCGGTCCTGCACATGGGGCGAGCACAGCGACATCAGCGCGCCCTCGAGCTTCTGCAGCCACTGCAGCGCCTCTGCGCGGAAGTTCTTCCCGGGCGCCTTGGCCGGGCCCCCCGGGGCGTCGCCCCAGCGCAGCGTCATCATCAGCTTCGCCAGATCCTCGATGGCCGGATCGGCGCCCGCGTCTCCACGCACCAGCGCGTCCTCGATGGCCCGCAGACCCACCAGGGTGGCTTCCACCACGCCCTTGGGCAGCCGGTCCCTGGGCTGAAAGCGCGCCAGCCCGTCCTCGATGGCGTGGACGATCTGCTCGATGTCCGTCAGGCCCAGGCTCGCCGCCGAGCCCTTGAGGCTGTGCACCAGCCGCTTCATGGACGGCAGCAGATCCTCGTCCCGGCCGGTGGCGTCCTGCTCGAGGACGAGAAGGTTATCGCTGATGGCCTGAATCTGCTCGCGCGTCTCCGCGGAGAAGATCGGCCAGATGCTGCGCAGCACCTGCGGATCCATGCGCCGTGCCTACCCTCGCCTCTCGGACGGCGTGCCGAGCTGCACCACGTCGAGCACCGTTAGACGATCCGGTGTCAGGAACAGAAATGGGCCCGGAGGCGGCTGCGACAGCGTGGAGCGCAACAGCTCCTGCCGGCCGTCCACCATCTCCGCGGCGATACCAAACGCGTCTCCCGCCACGTCCACCACCACCACCTTGGCCAGGTCCGACATGCCTCCGCCCTCCAGCCCCAGCAGCTGGCGCAGGTCCAGCACCGGCACCACGCGCGAGCGCGACACCAGCGCCCCCAGCACATAGCGGGGCGCTCCTGGCAGGCCGCACAGGCCACGCGACTCCAGCACGTGGTCCACCTGCTCGATGGGCACCGCGTACCGCTCGCCACCCACCTGGAAGGACAACACCGTGAGCACCGCCGGGCGCACCTGCTCGCGCGAGCCCGCCAGCGCCTGGGCGCGCGCGGCCAGCACCGCCTTGCGCTTCTCCGGAGTGACCTGGGCGTCCTCGATGAGCGCTTTGGCTTCATCGAGGCGCCGCATCAGCCCGGAGTAGTCAATCTGCACCTTGGCGTCGTCACTGGACATCTAACGTGCTCTAGCGCCCCGTTGGGCTCTTGGCGGGCAGCCGCAGCAGCTCGCGCACCCGCTCGCGCAGCTCATCCACCGAGACGGGCTTGTTGAGGAACGCGCTGGCGCCGACCAGGCGCCCGCGCTGACGGCTGGCCTCGTCCTTGAGCGAGGTGAGCAGCAGAAAGGGCGTGCCGTGCAGGGAGGAGTCCGCCCGTACCGCGGCGCACAGCGCGAACCCGTCCATCTCCGGCATCTGCACGTCAGAGATGATGAGGTCCGGCTTGAGCTCCCGGGCCTTTGCCAGGCCCTGCACACCGTTGCCCGCATCGAAGAACTGAAGCCCCCAGCCCATCAGGTAGACCTGAAGCAGGTTGGTGATCGTCTTGGTGTCCTCGACGATCAGCACCTTCATTGGGCTGCGAGATCCTCCGGCCATGTTCATAGTTGATACCTACCTACGAGCTCCGAGAATCGCTTGGAGAGGTTGGTGAGATTGCCCGCGACCTGTTCGATCTGGCGCGTGCCGCTTACGGTATCCGTCATTGCGGAGGAAAGCTCGCTCATGGCGGTGGCAATCTGCTCCACGCCAATCGTCTGCTGCCGGGTATTGCCCGCAATCTGCCGCGCGGCACCCGAGGATTCGCGAATCACCTCGGCCAGGCCCAGAATGGCCGAGCCCGCGCTCTGCGCCAAGGCCATTGCGGCCTGGGCGCGCCGGCTGCCCTCGTCGGTGGCCGCCACCGCCGCCTTGGTGCCCTTCTGCACCTCGCCCAGCAGCGCCCGCACCTGGTTGGCGGCCACCTTGGACTGCTCGGCCAGGGTGCGCATCTCCATGGCGACCACCGCGAAGCCGCGGCCGTGGTCTCCCGCCTTCGCCGCCTCGATCGAGGCGTTGAGCGCCAGCAGGTTGGACTGCTCGGCCACGTCGCGCACCGTGGTGATGATGTCGCTGATCTGCAGCGTGCGCTCGTTCAGCTCGGTGATGGCCAGCGCGATGGTGCGCACCTGCTCACCCAGCTTCTCCATGCCCGCCACGCTCTCGGCCACCACTTTCTGACCCTCGGTGGACAGGGCCTCGGAGCGCTGCGTGCCGCTGATCACCGAGTCCGCGTAGGTGGTCGCCTGCTTGGACGTCTGGGCGATCTCGGCCACCGTGGTGCTCGTCTCGTTGATGGCCGAGGCCTGCTCGTGCGCCATGGCCGACTGCTGGGTGGACGTCGTCAGCGCGCTGGTGGCCTCGCGCTCGATGTCCGCCGCCGCGCTGCGCAGGTCCGTCAGCAGGTGCGTCACCGTGCCGGCCATCTTCGAGAAGCTGCGGGCCAGCTCTCCAATCTCGTCACTGCCCCGGGTGTCGATCTGCTGGCGCAGATCCCCCGCCGCGATGCCCGCCGCCGCCCGGGCCAGCCGCTCCAGCGGCACCGTCATGACACGCGACAGCTGGAAGGCGGCCATCAGCAGCACCGTGAGCACCAGCAGCGCGATGCCCAGCGCCTTCCACACCACGCCGCTGACCGAGGCGGTCAGCGAGTCCAGCCGGATGCCCACCTGCACCGTGCCCACCTTCATGGCCGCGCTCGCGGGGGCCGGCTTGAGCGGATCCACCTGCTGATCGGTGCCCGCGCGCTGGGCAAACTCGATGACCGCCCACCGCTCCAGCGCCGGCGTGCTGCCTACCAGCACCTCGGCGCCCTCGCCCACCGGCGTCTTGGGCGCAGCCAGCTTCTGCACCTCGACGGGATCGAAGCCCTTGTCCTTGTCGGCCGCCATGGCCAGCACGGCGCCCTTGGTGTCGCGCACCACCACGTACGCCACTTCCGGCACATCGCTCAGCGTGGAGTCCACCGCGTGCTTGAGCCCCACCTGCTCGTTGGTGAAGGTGGCATAGGCCAGGTTGTTGGCCAGCTGGATGCTCACCACGTTCGCCCGCGTGTCCAGCTCCTTCCTCAGCGCCCCATTCATCTGAATGGAGAACACCACGCTCAGGATGATCGCCACCAGGCCACCCGTCAGGCCGGTGATGATGAGCACCTTGGTGCGCAGGCTGAGCCGTCCCACCGCTTTCTGCCCCGGTACGGACAGCTTGATGCCTTGGACTTCCACGTTACCTCCCAGCTCTCGCAGGCCGCGCTGACACTACGCCCCTTGCCATCCCGCCCGCGCTCTCGCCGCCAGGGCCTGCCTCAAAACACCCACCGTCATCGTCGTGTCCACCCCGCGCAGCGGATGCTCGTCGTCCAACCCCTCGATCGCGCGCAGCGCATTCTGCCGCGCCCGGTCCGCGTCCTCACGCCGATTCAGGTTCGTATACAGCGTCATCAACTTAGCGTGGCCGAGCGCCAGCTGTGGGTCCAGATACAGGGCCTTTCGCACCGCATCCACCGCCCCGTTGAGGTCTCCCCGGGCCTCGGCCACCATCGCCAACAACAAGTACGCCTCCGGAACCAGCTTGCGCGCGGCCTCCTTCGCCAACGCTTCGGCCTGATCGTACTTGCCTTCCTGGGTCGCCGCGAGCGCCTGACGCAGAATGTCATCCGGCTTCAGATCGGCCGCAGGTGGAGCGGGCGGGGCGGGAGGCGGTGGCTGCTCGGCCGGCTTCTGCTGCTGGGCGACGGGCGCGGGCACCGCGGGCGTGGGGGAAGCAGCGGGCACCTTGAAGCGCAGGGGCGCCGGCGTGGTGCGCGTGCCACCGAGCGCGGCACGGGTGAACGAGGCCGGGGGGCTGGCGGGCGCGTTGAAGCTCACCGGTGGCGGCGCCACCGCGGGCGGCGGTGGGCTCATGGCGGGCGGCGAGGCCATCAGCTTGCGCACCATGTCCAGCTTGGGGCGCCGGGCGGCCCCTGCGCGAGGGCCGTCCCCGGCCCCCTTCTTCGGCACGCGGAGGATGGGGATGTTCTGGATCTCGATGACCTCCAGCCCCATGTCGTTGGTGAGCGGCACCTCGGCGGGAGACAGGAACAGCAGCCCACCGGGCTTGATCGCGCCAATGAGCTTCACCAGCACCAGGCGCACCACCTCCTGCGGGAAGTAGATGAGCACGTTGCGGCAGAAGACCGCGTCCTGCTCGGACACCGGCGCCGAGTCCATCATCAGGTTGTGCTGCATGAACTCCACGGGCTTGCACACCTGCGGGCTGACCGTCACCACCTCGCCCTGGACGCTGAGGAAGCGCCGCTCCATGGCCGGCTCGATGCGCCGCACCGACCAGGGGTTGTAGGTGGCGTTGCGGGCCCGCTGCAGCGCCCGCGAGGAGATGTCCGTGGCGGTGACCTTGATGCGCTCGAGCGGGATGCCCGCGGCCACCAGCGACATGACGATGCTGTAGGGCTCCTCACCCGTCGCGCAGCCGGCGCTCCAGACGCGGAACTGGCCGGTGGCCTGCGACATCATCGCCTCGCGGCTCAGCTCGCGCAGGTGCTCCGGGTGGCGGAAGAAGTACGTCTCGCCAATGACGGCGTACTCCACGAAAGAGGCCACCACCGACTGATCCTTCGCCAGCAGCTTCTCGAGGAACGTGGTGAGGTCCATCTTCCGCGACTCGGCCGCGCGCGCCAGCGCCGTGCTCAGCGAGCGCCGCACGCTGGCCGCCAGCGTCAGCCCGCTCGCCTCGCGCAGCACGCTCTCGACCTTGCCGAGCGTGACGTCGTCAAGCCCTTCGCCGCGGTCATCCTCGCCGCTCACAGCCCCTCCGGGACCGCCAGCAGGGCCTGCGCCCGCAGCAACGGACGCAAGCTTCCCTCCGAGGTACGGCACAGGCCGGCGATCAGGCCCGTGGTGTCCCATGCAGTCCTCTCCGCGTCTGGCCCACCATCCACCAGCAGGGGCGCCTCGACGATGTCACGCACGTGGTCCACCAGCAGCGCCACCGTGCGCTGGCCGGTGCAGACCACCAGGTGCGAGTCCAGGCCAGGCGAGCGATTGACGCCCAGCAGCACCGCCATGTCCACCACGATGGCGTGAGCGCCCCGGTAGGTGAAGGCGCCCAGCAGGTGCGGCGGCGCGCCAATCAACGGCTGCAGCTCCACCAGCCGCACCACCTCCTGCACCAGCTCCGAGGGCAGCAACACCTGTGTGTCCGCCACCTCGAGGGTCAGGAAGAGGCCCGGCAGCCGCTGGTCCGTGGAGAAATGAGCCAGCTCGAGCCGCAGCCGGGTCAGCTCGTTTTCTAGCGAGAGCAGGCGCTGCTGAACCGACGCACGCCGCGCCTGAGCTTCCGCCGGAGTTTTGGGAGTTTCTGCCATCGGGGGTCCACCCGGCGCAACCGCTCGGGCTGGGCCAGAACGTAATCTGCCCGACGGAGGACCGTCAATGCGGGCTTGAGCCTCTAGACGCTCCCCTGCCTGCTCCCAATAGGCTGGACCGACCTGCTACGGTGGCCTCCCGTGCCAATCGCAGGGGCCGGGCGATTGTGGTTTGATAACGCCTGAGACGCAGTGGACGGAGGCTTAATGTCGTGTGCAGGCAGGGGGCTTGAATGATCAAGAGTGACTCCCCGACCCCCGGTGCTCCGGGTAACCCTGGAGTGGACCCGCTCATCGGCCGGACGCTCAATGGGCGCTTCAGCATCACCGAGGCCATTGGCGTGGGCGGCATGGGCAAGGTCTACCGGGCCATGCAGGCCCCGCTGGACCGCGTCGTGGCGCTCAAGGTGCTCAACCCCAGCTACTCCAGCACCAAGGATCCTGGCTTCCAGCAGCGCTTCCTGCGCGAGGCCTCCCTCACCTCCAAGCTGCGTCACCCCAACACGGTGACGGTCATCGACTACGGGCAGACCGATGACGGCATCTTCTACATCGCCATGGAGTACCTGGAGGGTAGGACGCTGGCCCAGGTGCTCACGCAGACCGGCCCCCTGCCCTGGAGCCGGGTCATCAACATCGCGCAACAGGTCTGTCGCTCCCTGCGCGAGGCGCACGGCATCGGCATCGTCCACCGCGACCTGAAGCCGGCCAACATCATCCTGCTCAATGAGTCGGATCAGGACCTGGTGAAGGTGCTGGACTTCGGCCTGGTGAAGTCCATTGCCCCGGTGCCCGAGGGCGAGGGCGCCATCAACCCGGAGATCACCCAGAGCGGCACGTTCCTGGGCTCGCCGCAGTACATGGCGCCCGAGCAGGCGCGCAACGTGGCCGACACGCGCAGCGACATCTACTCGCTGGGCGTGGTGCTCTACCAGATGCTGCAGGGGCGCCCGCCCTTCGTCGCGAGGGATCACCTGGAGCTGATCTTCTCGCACTGCAAGGAGCCGCCTCCGCCCTTCAACTCACTGCGGCCGTACCTGCCGGTGCCCGCGGAGATCGAAGCGGTGGTGATGCGCTGCCTGGAGAAGGATCCGGCGCGCCGCTTCCAGTCCATGGACGAGCTGCTGGAGGCGATGCGCACGGCGCACATGGCCGCGGGCGGCCACAGCGGCGTGTTCAAGCGCCCGGCCGGCACGACGACGACGGGGCCGCACGCCTCGCCGCTCTTCGCGGCGGTCAACCCTCCGGACACCAACAGCTCCACGCTCGCGCTGGACATCAGCGTCGAGGTGCCCGAGGCGGTGGCCCGGGCGCGCCGCCGCCGGATGATGGGCACGGCGCTGATGGTGCTGCTGGCGCTCGGCGTTGGCGGCGGCGGTGCCTTCTTCATGATGCGCCCGGGTACTGCCCCCGCCGTGCAGCAGCCCGTGGCGGCGCAGACTCCCCCTCCGGCCCCGGCGCCCGCCGTGGCGCCCACGCCCACCCCTGAGCCCGCGCCCGCCGCGGCGGCGCAGATGGTGCGCCTGCGGCTGATGAGCGAGCCGTCTGGCGCGCGCGTCTACTACCGGGGCAAGGAGCGGGGCACCACGCCGTTCGTGCTCGAGGTGCCTCCCGGGCCGGACGGCACGGTGACCACCGAGCTCACCTTCGCGCTCGAGGGCTACCAGACCGAGACGGTCATCACCGGCGGCTCGGGAGACGTGGTGCTCTCGCAGAAGCTGCAGAAGCGCCGGGGTGGCGGTAGCGCCGGCGGCGGCGGCGGCGGCTCCAAGGTGGAGTTCGCCAACGGGACCGACGAGCTGGAGCCCGCCACCGCGATGCCCACCTCGCTGTCTCCGGCCGAGCCCATTGCTCCGGCGAACCCGGCCCCCGCGCCGGCTCCGGCGCCCCAGCCCAGCGCTCCGGCGCCACAGACGGGCAGCGTCGCCGCGCCTCCCACGGGCGGAGCGCTCGCCGCGATGTCCAACAAGGTCCTCGTCTACTCCGAGGGCATGAGCCGCCCCGAGCAGGTGTCGGGCAAGGACATCGCCTATACGCGCGAGGCGCTGGACGCCCGGGTGGAGGGCACCATGGTGGTCAAATGCACCATCACCCGGGAGGGCCGCGTGGAGAACTGCCGCGCCATCAAGGCACTGCCCCACATGGAGAAGGCGGTCATCTCCGCGCTGGAGTCGCGCGTCTACAAGCCCATCCAGTACCAGGGCCAGTCGGTGGCGGTGGAGTACGTGTTCCGCATCCGCCTGACGCTGCCCGCGCGGTAGGCCCCGCTCACCCCGCGCGGGAGCGGGGTGCGGGCACTCACCTGCGCCTGCGCCGCAGCGCCCAGGCGCCCAGCAACAGGCCCGGGACGAGCGCTCCCGGTGCCGCCGCGCAACCGGTGCCGGCTCCCTGGCTGCGAAGCTGTTTGCTCGTGGGCTGGCCCCCTTCCGCGCACTGCGTGGGCGGCACGCCCGGAGGGTACGTGTCACAGAAGCCCGCGGCGGTGCCCGAGTCGAGGATGCGCTTGTGCGTCTCTCCCGGCGGCGCGGAGGCCTCCATGGTGGACAGCGTCTTGAACACGTGGTCCAGGCCAATGGCGTGGCCGATCTCATGCGTCACGGTGTTCTGAATATCCGTGGCGACACACTCGGGAGATGACAGGCCCTCGCAGGGCGGCCAGCTCACGGTGGTGAAGAGAAAGCCGAAGTCCCCGCCAGGCTGCGAGGCGTTGAGCTCGATGTCCGCGTCCAGGATGATGCCGTTGCTGCGGTTGAACGTGGTGGTGGTCAGCCCGATGGTGGCCGAGCCGTGCTCCCAGCACGAGTAGGCGTTGCCGCAGTCCTCGGCCAGCCAGCACTCGTCCTCCTCTGGCACCACGTCCGGGCAGGACGTCTCGCGGAAGGTGACGATGTTCTGGTTGTCACCCTTCTGCTCCACCACGTAGCCCACGGTGGCGCGGCTCACGTCCGTGCCACGCACGAAGTTGAAGTCACTGCAGGCGTTGGACAGCGTCTGCCAGGTGTCGAAGGCGGCATCCACGGCGGCGAACTCGCTGTCGCGCGGCGTGCGCAGGCTGCCCGCGGAGTCCTGGTGGTAGACGAACTCGCGGCTCAGCCACAGCAGGCACAGCGGCTTGCCAGGCACCACGGTGCGCCGGTAGTCCGCATCCTGCGCCCGGACGGCGGGCGCCAGGAGCACCAGGGCCAGCGCTGTCAGCAGGCCGCGGCTCACCCCCGGGCTCCCCGGCGGCGACGGGCCGCCAGCAGCAACGCCCACCCCGCCAGCGCGGGCAGCCACGCCTCGGCTCCGGCGCTGGCACACGCGACGGCCGAGCCCTCGCGGCCCAGGGTGTCATCCACGGCCAGGGGCGGGATGCAGGCCTTGCTCGCCTGGGCCCTCGGGTAGTTGGTGCACACGAAGTCCCGCGAGCCGGAGTCGATGACGCGCTTCGAGAGCTGCCCCGACGGCGCGGTGGCGTTCATCGTCGAGCCCGGGGCGGTGGTGTGGTCCAGGCCCACCAGGTGGCCGATCTCATGCGTCATGGTGTTCTGGAGATCGGTGGCCAGACAGTTCTCGGTGACGTCCGGCGGATCACAGGGGGGCCCACCGTCGGCCGTGGTGAAGAAGAAGCCCCCTGTGTTCAGCGCGCTGTACGCGTTCAGCTCGATGTCCGAGTCGTAGATGATGCCGGAGCGCTCATCGTACGTGGTGAGGGTGATGGCGATGGTGGTGCCGCTGTCGTTGTGGTCCCAGCAGTCGTACTTGTTGTTGCAATCGTCATCCTTCCAGCACGCGTCAGTGGCCGGAGCCACCCTCGAGCAGCGCTGGGTGCGGAAGAGCACCACGTTGCGGTTCACCCCCCCCGTCTGGTCGTAGCCCACGGTGGGATCTATCACCTGGCCACCCTCCTCGAAGGTGAGGTTGCCGCAGTTGGCGAAGACGGCCTGCCAGCTCTGGAAGGACTTGCGGACCGCCTCGAACTCGGAGCCCGAGGGCTTCGTCAGCGGGTTGCCCGCCGCGCTCTGGTGCCAGGTGATCTTCGGCACCGTCCAGAACAGGCACTGGGTGGAGAGGTCCCCCTGCTCCACGCGGCTGCGCACGTAGGGGTCGGAGAGCTGCCCCATCGACAGGGCCAACATCAGCGCAGCGATCTTCACTGGCGCTTCTCCTTCGCGGGCTGCTGCAGCGCGGTGCGGATGGCCGCCTTCAGCTCCTGCAGCGTGAGCGTCTTGCGCGCGGTGGTGGAGGCCTGCCGCGTGTCGGGGTCCAGCAGCAGCACGTGCTGCGTGTCCTCCGGCACCGCGAGCGCCGTCGTGTTATCCGCGGCGCGCCGCACCTGGTACTTGCCCTGGGACATGCCGCTGAGCTGGAAGGCAGACGCGCCCTTGCGCTCCAGGAAGACCACCACCTCCTCGCCCGGCACGAACGAGGCCGTGCCATGCACCATCTGGCCAATGTCTCCCATCTTCCCGCCCGGCTGGATGACGAGCACCGTGCTGCCTGGCTGCCCCTTGAGGGACTCGGTCACCTGGATCTCCACATCGGTGAGGATGCGGCGGCGGTCACCGCTCCAGCGGCTCTCCACGCGGCGCACGGTGCCGTGGACGACGGTGTCGGAGTTCTGGGACAGCTCCGGCACATCCAGCCGGAGCATGGTGGTAGCGGACGCTGGCAGCCCGAAGAGCAGCAGGGCGGCCAGGAGCGTTGTGGGCAGGGTACGCAGTGTCATAGGAGAGCCTCTCTGTTCATCCAGTGTAGCCCATGGGCCCCTCTGGAGTGGGGCCACATGGTGAACGTGCGTTGACCACCTGTCCGTCCCCTTGCTATCCCGCCCCTCCTCTATGGCCTCCGCTTCCCGCGTACGCTTCGCACCCTCTCCTACCGGCTACCTCCACATCGGTGGCGCCCGGACCGCGCTCTTCAACTTCCTCTATGCGCGGCGCTTCGGCGGCACGTTCATCCTGCGCATCGAGGACACGGACCTGGAGCGCTCGACGCCCGAGTCGCTCAAGGCGATCCTCGACGGGCTCAACTGGCTGGGCATCGACTGGGACGAGGGCCCCGGGAAGGAGGGCCCGCACGCGCCCTACTTCCAGACGCAGCGGCTGGACACCTACCGCCAGCACGCCGAGCAGCTCATCGCCGCGGGCAAGGCCTACCGCTGCTACTGCACCCAGGACGAGCTGAAGGAGCGCCGCGCCCTGGCCGAGAAAGAGGGCCGCACCTACAAGTACGAGGGCACCTGCCGCGAGCGCAAGGACGTGCCCGAGGGCCGCTCGTCCGTGCTGCGCTTCAAGATGCCGTCACAGCAGGGCTCCGTCTCGTTCGACGACCTGGTGCTGGGCAAGATCACCAAGGAGTACTCGGACCTGGATGACTGGGTCATGATGCGCGGCGACGGCATCCCGCTCTACAACTACGGCTGCGTCATCGACGATCACCTGATGGACATCACCCTGGTGTCGCGCGGGCAGGAGCACGTCAACTCCACCTTCCCGCAGCTGATGCTCTACCAGGCGCTGGGGTGGACGCCGCCCCGGTTCGCGCACCTGCCGCTCATCCTGGGCCCGGACCGCGAGAAGCTGTCCAAGCGCAAGCACCCCGAGGCGGACGTCATGCTGCACGCGCGCACCGGCATCCTGCCCGAGGCGCTGCTCAACTTCGTCATCCGCCTGGGCTGGAGCCACGGCAATGACGAGGTGATCTCCCGCCCGCAGATGATCGAGTGGTTCGACTTCAAGGACGTGGGCTCCACCTCGGGCGTGTGGAACCCGGAGAAGCTGCTGTGGCTCAACCAGCAGTACCTCAAGGCCCTGCCCCCCGCGGACATCGCCGGGCGGCTGGCGCCCTTCCTGGCGCAGAAGGGCCACGCGCTGCCCGCCGGGGACCCGCGCCTGGAGCACTTTGTGGTGGCCTTCCGCGAGCGCGCCAAGACGCTGGAGGAGATGGCCACCATGGCGGTGCCCTACCTCAAGCAGGGCGTCACCCTGGACGAGAAGGCCGCCGCCAAGCACCTCACGGCCGACTCCAAGGTGCTGCTCAAGCAGGTGCGCGACGAGGTGGCCGCCCTGCCGGAGTGGACCGTGCCGGGCCTGGACGCCGTCATCAAGACGGTGAGCGAGCGGGCAACCGTGGGGATGGGCAAGGTGGCACAACCCGTACGCGTGGCCGTCACCGGCAACACCACCAGTCCAGGCATCGGAGAGACGCTGCTGCTGATGGGCAAGGACGAGGCGCTGCGCCGGCTGGACGCGGCGCTGGCGCGCGCATGACGGCTGCCCTATCTTGTCCGCCCATGGCACGAGCACTTGACAGCCTGAAGCCCCGTTTCTATAAGCCGCGCCCGTTTTGGGCCGCGTTGGTGGCGGCGGTGTGGGTGACGGGGGCGGGGGCGGAGGTTGTCAGTGGGGCGCAGATGCCCGACGGCGCGCAGAAGGTGGGCGAGAATCGGTACCGGGCGCCGGGCGACTTCGAGGAGACGCTGAAGTACTACCGGACGGTGTACCCGGTAGCGGCGTACCCTCGAAGGCCGGTGGTCAACCAGCCGGGCGTGAAGGCCGTTCACATCGTGAATCCCTCGGGGAAGAATTTCGAGGGGCTGAACATTTATGAGGCAAACGACGAAGTTCGGATCTACGTCGTTCCGGCGGTTGCGCCTCCAAAGGCTCCGGCCAAGAAGGCGGATCCGAAGGCGGGGAAGAAAACTCGGTAGTTCACCCCGCCCCAGAAGTTGTGGTAGTAGGAAGAAAGCAGCACCCGTCAGGAAGTCCCTTGGGGAATCGTCTAACGGCAGGACAGCAGACTCTGACTCTGCTTATCTAGGTTCGAATCCTAGTTCCCCAGCTTGAAAACTTCGGTTGACGTGAGGCAACTGAAGCGGTAGTTGAGGTCGCGAAAAAAAACGGCCCTGTCGTCTAGCGGTTAGGACGGTGCCCTCTCACGGCACAAACTCGGGTTCGAATCCCGGCAGGGTCACTCAACAACGAAGGCCCCAGAGGCAACTCTGGGGCCTTCGTTGTTTTTGGCGCTCAGTGGAACTTTGATGGTGGCCGTGAGTGAAACCGCCCGCCGTCTCCCCCACAGTCCCGCCCGCCTGGGGCTTGTGCTGGTTCTCCTCGGACTCGCGGCCTGTGAGCCCGGCCCTCAGTTCGTGGTCCACCAGCGTCGTACCGAGCCGGTGCCCGGCCTCGATGGCAAAGTCACTGTCAACGTGGGCGATATCGAGCGAGCCAAGCGGGCCGACCTCAGGGTGCTCGGCCCAGCCGAGGAGTTGCTGGCCTCCGCCTCCTCACTCCACGTGGGAGACAAGCTCCCCTTCAAGTTCGAGGGCAAAACCTACACCCTCAAGGTGACCGGCTATCTGGATGGAACGTTTACCGACATGGCGCGCTTGAAGATCCTCGGACTCAGCGAGGAGCAGTTGGCGCGCGTGGAGCCCCCCAGGTTCCCTCTCTTTAACGAGCCGGAGCCTGCGCCCGCGCCCGCGCCGGAGCCCGTGGCCCAGAGCGCTCCGCCGTCCGAGCCACCGCCGCCCAGCACTTCGCCCGAGCAGGGCATGGCCATTGCTCCCGCTCCTCTGGACGCGAGCGGCGACGCGTGTGGCACCCGCCAGGCCACGATTCAAGAGCGGATCGCGGACTGCGCGAAGAAGCGGGGCAGCACCGTGGCAGACTTGAGGCCGGGGGACGCGGGCCCCCTCCCATGGCAGCTGGTCACCCGGACCGCCTCGGGCCGTCGCGTCTGGCTCCAGGTCAGCACGGGTAAGCTGTGGAGTGACCGCCTGGGCCGAGAGCGCTTCGACTTCGCGAGTTGGTGCCGGGCCAAGGGCGAGGTAGGCGCCGCGGCCCGGGTGGACTGCACTCCGGCGCCCTCCCCCGCGGCCGGTGCGCCCTCCTTCGCCTATGCGCAGCTCCAGCCCCCGGAGAGCTGGTGCGCCGAGCAAGCGGAGTTCGTCACTCCCACGAGGTTTGATGAGTCCAAGGGCGGAATGCGGCTGACCGCCACCGCGCACAGCCCCTCCGTCACCTGGGCGCTGCCCACCGAGGAGGAGTGGAACGCCGCCAAGGCGGAGGGCGCGGAAGCGGTGCTGCCGGATGGGAGGGATCCGCTCTTCTGGCCCGCCTCGCTGGTGAAGCGCGGGGTGATGTCCCTGCTCACCAAGGCCATTGAGGCTCGCGCGGGCCTCACGCCAGAGCAGGCCGCGCAGGCCAGCTCCATGGGCACCGTACTCGCGGTGCGCTGCGTGGGAACGCCCCGTCCCTGAGCTTCAGCGCGGGGTGATGCTGCGGTGGAAGATGGCCATGGCGCTGGCCAGCCGGTTCTGGGCGTGCTGAATGCTGCGGCGCACCAGCAGCATGCGCACCCGCTCCGGCAGGGCCTGGGTGCCCGAGGAGGAGCCGAAGCCCACCAGGTCCAGCCGCAGGCCAATAGCCTCCAGCAGGTCCGACAGGTCCGCCTGGGGGCTGGCCAGCAGCAGCACATCCGGCGAGCGGCTCTGGAGGATCTCCGCCACCATGCGCCAGCGCGGCTCACCCGTCTCGAGGATGACGACGTCGGCGGTCTCCAGCTCGGGCGAGCTTACCGGCAGGGCCACCGCCTGGAAGCCCTCGGCGCGCAGCACCTCCACGGCCTCGGGGCTGCCCACCACGGCCACCCGCCCCGTCATGGCGCCAGCGTTCACCGTCTGCTCGTAGTTGCGCAGCTCGTTCTCGAGCGCCTGGTGGGCCACCTCGGGAGCGTCCTGCCCCGCCTCGAGCAGCACCGAGGCGTCCTTCGCCACGCTGCGCGCCAGCTCGCGGCCCTTCACCCGCTCGGCCCGCCGCTCGAGCCCCGCGCGGACCTTGGCCCGCAGCACCCGCAAGTCATCGAAGGGCTTGAGGATGTAGTCGCTCGCACCGGCGGCGAAGGCGGCGATCACGGACTCCGAGCTGGCATAGCCGGTGATCATCATCGCCTCCAGGGCCGGGTGCAGGCGCCGGGCCTCGGCAATCAGCTCGATGCCGCTCATCTGCGGCAGGTTCTTGTCGGTGATGAGCATGTCCACGCGCTGGGACTGGAGCACCGGCAGCGCCTCCTCCGCGCTGACGGCCTGGAGGACGACCAGATCCGGCTCACGCGTGAGCAGCCGGCTGCAGACGTCGAGCACCACCGGCTCGTCGTCCACCAGCAACACGGTCGAGGCGAGGGTCGTCGACCCGCTCTCCTCCTCACCCTCCTCGGTATCGAACGGCAGATCCATCACGGGGATAAGGTTCGCACAGCTTGAAGCCAACTTCGAGCGGATGACAGGACGCACTATGCTGTAGGTGTGAGCTTTGCAGATGCACTGGAGGACAACCGTATCCCTCAAAGAGTGGGGGATATCCGGCTGCGCTATGACGAGGGGCGGCTGATTGGTGAGTCCCTGCCCCCCACCGCGGGCCAGCGCCTGTGGCCCGAGCTGTGCCTGGCGGTGGCGGGCTTGTGTGGACTGGGCAGCATTGCCCTGCTGGTGCTGGTACCTGGCGCGTACGGGGCTCCAGCGCTGCTGGGGCTGGCCACGGCGGCCTTCGTCGGGTACGCGTTCCGGCTCGAGGCCCAGCAGGGGCGCAGGCGCTTCGTGCTGCACTTCCACACGGAGACGCTGCGGCTGGAGCGCCTCACCTGGGCACCCCGGGCGGTGCGCCTGGAGGCCATTCACTTCGACGAGGTGACGGCGGTGCAGGTGGTGCAGCGCCCCTCGGGCCTCTACGCCATCATCGTGGTGTGGCGCTCGGGCAAGAAGGAGCAGCGCATGGCGCTGGTGGAGCAGGCCCGCCCCTCGGAAGGCGAGACGCTCCACCGGGTGTGGCGCATGCTCCACAACGCCTTCGGGCTCAAGGCATCGGCGCCCGAATCAGCGTGAGCTCGATGTCCGTGCCCTGCCCGGGCACCGAGGACAGCCGCAGCTTGCCGCCGTACTGCGCCACCAGCTCCTTGCAGATGGACAGGCCCAGGCCCGTGCCAATACCCACCGGCTTGGTGGTGAACAGCGGCTGGAACACCTTCTCCTGCAGCTCCAGGGGAATGCCGCAGCCGTTGTCCGACACGGTGATGATGACGCTGCGATCCTGCGTCGCCCACCGCACGTCGATCCTTCCGGGGCGGCCGGTGCCGTCCATGGCCTGCGCGGCGTTGACGACCAGGTTGAGCAGCACCTGGCACAGCTTCACCGGGCCGAACAACACGCGCACCGGATCGCCGCTGCTGGTCAGCCGCGCCCTGTCTCTCACCTCGGCGCGCGCCAGCTTCACCGCGAAGGAGACCACCTCGGACACCTCGGCGGCCTGCTCCGTCTCGTCGCCGCGCGCCTGCGCCTTCAGCCCGTGCGCCACCTGGCGCAGGTGCTCGGTGCCGGTGCCCAGGTCCCCGATCAGCGAGGGCAGGTCCTTCACCGTGTCGCTCACGGCCGAGTCCGGATCGTGCTCCAGGTGCTTGTTCACGTAGGAGATCACCTGCTCGATGTCCCGGCGCAGCGCCGCCACGTTCTGCGACAGGTAGCCCACCGGGCCCATCAGCTCGTGGGCGATACCGGCCGTCACCTGGCCCAGCGTGGCCAGACGCTCGGCCTTCATCATCCGGCTCTCGACTTCGCGGATCTTCAGCTCCAGGCGCGCGATCTTCAGCGCGTCCTCGAGCGCGGCCAGCATCTCCGCGCGATCCCACGGCTTGACGAAGTAGCGC
Organism: Myxococcaceae bacterium; assembly: GCA_035296065.1. Classification (GTDB taxonomy): domain Bacteria; phylum Myxococcota; class Myxococcia; order Myxococcales; family Myxococcaceae; genus DATHBR01. The sequence continues at coordinate 31,434 of DATHBR010000073.1, forward strand.
GTCACCTGGCCGCGGTTCACCGCGTCCACCACCGCCTGCAGGTCCGCGTACGCGGTGACGAGCATGCGCTTGGCGTCCGGCGCCAGCGTGCGCGCTCGCTCCAGCAGCTCCACGCCGCTCATGCCCGGCATGCGTTGATCGGACACGACGACGCCGATCTCTCCGCGCCGCTGCTCCAAGAGGGCCAGCGCTTCGTTGGGCGACGAGCAGCGGAAGATGCGGAAGCGCTGCCCGAAGTTCGCGTCGAACACCCGCAGGTTCAGGGCATCGTCGTCACAGTACAGCACTGCGGGTAGATCGTACGGGCTCATGGCAGGTGTCCAGGCCGGGGGAACTCCAGTGGAGTTCGGCTGGAATGACCACAGGATAACGCTACCTTCCGCCAGCGCATCGCCCTGTGTGTGAAGCAGCGTGTCAGGCAGGCGGCAATTTATTTAACGCAATGCGTCCAACTTCATGCGTCACACGGCCTGGCCAGCGTACCAGGTCTTGTCCGCCTGCTCAGCGACGAGGCTGAGAGCCGGCCTCGACGCGGGACTCCACCACGTCGATGGACGGGAAGTCGCCTTTGGGCAGGCCTCCCAGCAGGGTGAGGACCGCGGCGGGGGCGCCATTCTCGCGGGCCACCAGGGCCAGCTGCTCCGCCGAGAGCGGGTACACGGCGCCCTGAAGGGCCTGGCGCAGCGAAGGCGCGGGCCTGGAGCTGGTGTCCGGTCCACCTGAGGGGGAGGAGGACCGGCCTTGTGACATGTCGTCGTTCATTTGGAAGTGAAGTTAAGCAGCCGACGAGGACATTGCGGGCTTTTTTTCCCGCCCACCGAGCAAACAAGCGGGCAGGCCTGGCGCGGGGCCCCCCTATAGCCACCTCCACACCCACACCCCACCCTATCCCCACGGACATTCACGGGGAGACAATCCATGGCGAAGAAGGACAAGGGCTACGTGGAGCACATCGAGCACGTTCAGGCGACCCGGCCCGAGCCGTGGCCTGGCATCAAGGGCCGTGCGCACGAGCACGAGGAGGACCTGCCCACCGGCACCCCCCGCGAGCAGCAGGCCGATGCGACCGAGGCCCAGCGCAAGCTCGAGGAGGAGATGGGCTCCGAGAACACCCGGAGCTGAGGACCCGCTCACCCCTCCCCTCTCCCAGCGGGGGAGAGGGGGTTGGGGCCTGGGTTAGAACAGCAGCCGCATGGGGTGCTCGAGCAGCGCCTTGAGCTCGCGCAGGTACTCCGCGCCCACGGCGCCGTCGATCACGCGGTGATCGCACGAGAGCGTGGCCGTCATCGTCTTGCGCACCTGGATCTGCCCGTCGCGCACCACCGCCTTGTCCGCCACCGTGCCCACCGCGAGGATGGCCGCCTGCGGCGGGTTGATGACGGCGACGAACTGATCGATGCCGTACATGCCCAGGTTGCTCACCGTGAGCGAGCCGCCCGTGTACTCGTCCGGCTTGAGGGCCCGCTTGCGCGCGCGCTCGGCCAGCTCTCGCGCCTCGGCGGAGATGGCCGACAGGCCCTTGAGGTCCGCGTCCCGGATGATCGGGGTGATCAGGCCCTCTTCGAGCGCTACCGCGATGCCCACGTCCGCCGTGCCGTGCTGCAGGACATTGTCCCCCTGCAGCGACACGTTCACCTTCGGGTAGCGGCGCAGCGCGATGGCCGCCGCCTTCACGATGATGTCGTTGACGGAGACCTTGGACTCCAGCGCCTTGGCCTCCTCGCGGATCTTCATCGCCGCTTCCATGTCCACGTCCACCGTCAGGTAGAAGTGGGGCACGCCCGGCTTCACCTCGGTCATGCGCTGGGCGATCACCCGGCGCATCGACGACATCGGCACCACCTTCGGCTCGGGACGAGCACCCCGCACCGCGGCGGCCGGAGCAGCACCGGCGGCGGCCGGAGCCTTCTTCGCCGGAGCCGCGCCCTGAGCCAGCGCCGTCTCGACGTCGCGCTTCACGATGCGGCCCAGCGGACCCGAGCCCTGCATCGTGGCCAGATCGATGCCGCGCTCACGCGCCATCTTCTTGGCCAGCGGACTGGCGCGCAGCCGGCCACCGGCGCCCGTGCCCTCGCGGCGCGGCGCGGCGGCCTCGGCCCCAGCGGGCTTCGCGGCGGCGGCGGGAGCGGCGGCCTTGGGAGCCTCCACCTTCGGAGCCGCGGCAGCAGCGGCCGGAGCCTGCACAGCCGCCTTGCCGCCCTTGCCGGCGATGTACGCGATGGGAGCGCCCACCGGCACCGACTGGCCCGCCTCGACGACGATCTTCGCCAGCGTCCCGTCGTCGTACGCCTCGATGTCGAGGTTGGACTTGTCGGTCTCCACCTCGGCGATGGCCTCGCCGGAGGACACCTTGTCGCCCACCTTCTTGTTCCACTTGACGATCTTCCCCTCCTTCATCGTCGGGGAGAGGTTGGGCATGAGCACCGGGATGCCCTCGCCGCCACCACCTGCCGGAGCGGCGGCCGGAGCGGCAGCCGGAGCGGCAGCCGGAGCAGGCGCGGGCGCCTTGGGAGCCGCGGGCGTCTCAGCCTTGGGAGCCGCGGGAGCCGGGGCGGAGGCAGCCGGAGCGCCCTCGACCTTGTCGCCCTTGGCGCCCACGTACGCGATGGGAGCGCCCACCAGGGCCGTCTCTCCCTCGCCTACGACGATCTGCAGCAGGATGCCGTCGTCATAGGCCTCGATGTCGAGGTTGGACTTGTCCGTCTCGAGCTCGGCAATGGCCTCGCCGGAGGAGACCTTGTCGCCGACCTTCTTGTGCCACTTGACGATCTTCCCCTCCTTCATGGTGGGGGAGAGGCTCGGCAGCTGGATGGGCTTGGCGGCCATACGGTCTCAGGCTCCCTCGCGGTAGAGGACCTTCTTCACCGCGTCGATGATCTTTGGCGCGTCCGGCTGGGTGGCGGCCTCCAGGTTGGCCGCGTAGGACATGTTCACGTCCAGGCCCGTCACGCGCTGCACCGGAGCGTCCAGGTCGTCGAACGCCTTGGACTGGATGATGTCCACCACCGACGCACCCACGCCGGCCAGGGCCCAGCCCTCCTCCACGATGACGGCGCGGTTCGTCTTGCGCACCGTGGCCAGAATGGCCTCCTCGTCGAGCGGCCGCAGCGTGCGCAGGTCGAGGATCTCCACGGAGATGCCCTCGGCCTCGAGCTGCTTGGCGGCCTCCTCGCAGAAGTAATACATGCGGCTCCAGGTGATGATGGAGACGTCCTTGCCCTGGCGCTTCACGTCCGCCTTGCCGATGGGGACGACGTGCTCACCCTCGGGCACCTCGCCCTTGACGGAGTAGAGCTTCTCGCCCTCGAACATCATCACGGGGTTCTCGTCGCGGATGGCCGCCTTGAGCATGCCCTTGGCGTCCGCGGGCGTGGCCGGGGCAATCACCTTCAGGCCGGGGAAGTGGGCGTAGTTGGCCTCCAGCGCCTGGCTGTGCTGGCTGGACAGCCGGCCGCCGGCGCCGCCCGGGCCGCGGAACACGATGGGGCAGCGCAGCTGGCCGCCGGACATGTGCCGCAGCTTGGCCGCGTTGTTGACGATCTGGTCCATCGCCAGGATGGCGAAGTTCCACGTCATCATCTCCACCACGGGGCGCAGGCCCACCATGGCCGCGCCCACCGCCATGCCGGCGAAGCCCAGCTCGGAGATGGGCGCGTCGATGATGCGCGCGCTCCCGAACCTGTCCAGCAGTCCCTGCGACACCTTGAACGCGCCGTTGTAGCGGCCGACCTCTTCGCCAATCAGGTACACGTTGGCGTCGCGCTCCATCTCCTCGGCGAGCGCCTGATTGAGCGCCTCGCGGTACATCAACTCGGGCATTGTTGGCTCCGACTCAGAAGTTTTTCAGTAAGGGGTGGAACAGCGGGCGGCTAGCGAACCAGGCCCGCCTTCTTGTCCTCTTTCTCGGCCTGCTCGCGCGGCTCCAGATCCCAGGTCACCTTCAGCTCCTGGCCAGAGGGGTACGAGGGCCACTTCACCTTCATGCCCAGCACGCGCTCGCGGGGGCGCACGTCCTGCTCGCCCTCCTCCACGATGGTGTCGCGCCACAGCTCGTCCAGGCTGGGCTCGGGCGACTCGTCGGCGAACTTCACCGCCGCGTCCACCTGGGCCTTCACCTGCTCGTCAATGGCCTCGAAGTCCGCCTCGGTGCCCGCCTTCTTCTTGATGGCGTACTCGCGCAGCTTGGGGATGGGGTCCTTCTTGCGCTCCTCCTCCACCTCCTGCTTGGTGCGGTAGTTGGCGGGGTCGGCCATGGAGTGGCCGCGGAAGCGGTAGGTGTTGGCCTCCAGCAGCACCGGGCCCTTGCCGGCGCGGCAGTAGTCGGCGCAGTCCTTCACCGCCTCGTACATGGTCAGGCAGTCCATGCCGTCCACCGGCTCGCCGCGCATGCCGTAGGCCGAGGCGCGCTTGTAGATCTCCGGCACCGCCGCGGTGCGGCCCACCGCCGTGCCCATGCCGTAGCGGTTGTTCTCGCAGATGTAGATGACGGGCAGCTTCCACTTGGCCGCCATGTTGAACGTCTCGTGCAGGGCGCCCTGGTTGGCCGCCGCGTCACCGAAGAAGCACACCGTGACGCGGTCCTCGTTGCGGTAGCGGCTGGCGAACGCCATGCCCGCGGCCAGCGGAATCTGCCCGCCGACGATGCCGTAGCCACCGTAGAAGTGGTTCTCGATGTCGAAGATGTGCATCGAGCCGCCCTTGCCCTTGCTGTAGCCGCCGGTGCGGCCGAAGAGCTCCGCCATCACCATGCCCGGGTCCGAGCCACGCGCCAGCGGCTGGGCATGGTCGCGGTAGCCCGAGAGCATGTAGTCGTCAGGACGGATGGCCGCCTCGACACCGGCCGCCACGGCCTCCTGGCCGATGTAGAGGTGGCAGAAACCGGCGATCTTCCCGAGACCGTACTGCTGGCCCGTCCGCTCCTCGAAGCGGCGCATCAGGTACATGTGCCGGTACATCGTCATCAGCATGTCTTTTGAATACGCGCTGGCCACCGCCAAGCCTCCAAACAGTGAGGCCGTCCCGGAAAGAGGGGACGGCAGACGCCG
>DATHBR010000074.1:0-257454 GCA_035296065.1 Myxococcaceae bacterium
GGGTGACGGGCTCGCGCCCCGCCTCGGGCTCCAACCCGGGCTCGAACCCGGGCTCGCGCTCGGGCAGCGGCCCCAGGCCCATGCCCACCGGAGCTGCTCCCCCGGGCAATGTCAGCGGCGTAGGCGTGGCTCCGCCCGAGTCCCCCGTCAGCCTGGAGGTCGAGCGCACCGAGCAGGTGAAGCTCAAGCAGGCGGCGAGCGGTCAGGCCCGCGTCGCGCCGCCGTCCAGCACGGGCATCCGTCCGGTGTCGGCCACGCCCGCGCCCACCCCCCCGGCGCCGAACACCTCGACGCGCTCGGCCCTGAAGCAGGTGCCCGCGCCGGCCTCGCCGCCGTCCTCCACCGGGATGGCGGCGGTGGCCAGTGCCACGCCCGCCGCGGCCCAGCCTCAGCAGGTCGTTCGTCCCTCCGTGGCGGTGCCCACCGTGGCGTCGGCCCAGGCCCCCCGTCCCAACACCCAGGTGGGTCCCGCTCCGGCGCCGCCGCAGCAGCGCGCCGCCGCGCCGGCCACCTCGTCGCGTGCCGCGCTGCAGGCCCCGGCTCCGGCTCCCGCGCCCGTGCCGGTGCAGCCCGCGCCCGTCGCTCAGCCCGCCGCGGTGCAGGCCGCGGCGGAGCAGCCCCCGCCGGCCTCGTCACGCAAGTGGATCGCCATCGTCGCCGGGCTCGTGCTGCTGGCCGCCATTGTCCTCGTCGTCATCCGGATGACGGGCGGCGGCGGGGGCATCGAGGTCGTCAACCTGGGGCCCGGTGAGAGGCTCTACATCGAGGGGCTGAGAGTCGAAGGCTCTCCGCAGATCGACAAGCCCGGCACGCTGCGCGTCTCCACCGCCGTGGAGGGCACGCTGCGCCGCTTCGGCACCACGGAGCGCCGCGATCGCATCGACGTGAACACCATCCCCGAGGCCCTGCCTCAGCCGGGCAGCATCGGCACGCTGAGCATCGCCGCTGGCGCCACCGGCTGCCGCGTCAAGGTGGGCTCGGAGCTGCTCGACGGCAGCCCTCCCATGGAAGCCTCCATCGAGGCCGGCAAGGAGCTCGAGGTGCTCATCACCTGCCCGAGCCAGCCTGTCCGCTCTCAGTGGGTGATGGCCGTCCGGGGACAGACCGTCGAGGTCCCTTCACGTGCACAGCCATGACACGGTGTGCCGAGCCCGCCCAGGGGCCCGATTCCGCAGTCCGGAGACCTTGTGGTAACGTCGATGAGCTAACGTTCTGATGTTTGCGGTGTGGTTACCGCGAGCCCCTGTTGAATCCCCCCGCTGCCCGCAAGGGCATCTTGGTGCAGTGCTAATGATCCGTTCGAACCTGCTGCTTGGCGCGCTCTGCGCGCTCCTCCTGCCTACCCTGGGCTGTGACCTGGTGAATGTCACCGATACCGAGAGCATCTCGGGTCGTGGCGCCAAGGCCTTTGATCCCTACCAGTCGTCCAACTCGGGTGCGATCCGCCTGTCGCTGACGATGTACAACGGGTGCGCCAGCATGCCGAATGGCCAGGTGGTGCCGAAGAACTCGGCGCCCATGCCGGGCTACCCGGACACGTGCGAGACGCCCTACGCCATGGACGGGGTGCAGCTGCCGCAGCTGCCGCCGGGCCAGCTGACGATCATCGCCAACACGGACTACTTCCTCAACCAGTTCGCCGTGACGGACACGCGCGTCAACGTGCACAAAAGCTACGCGCAGCTGCCCGACGTACTCAGGTGGATCACCACCGAGTCGCGCTTCAAGGCGCTCGACTGGCGCGGCGTGGGCCAGGTGGAGGACGACTGGCTCTTCTACGAGTCGATTCCGGGCGTGAGCCAGGACCACTGGTACAACGTCATCCTTTTCGACAACGCCAACTGGCGCAAGGTGAAGGACGACGAGCTCGTCGTCGAGGTGCTGGACGCCGAAGGCGTGGTGCGCGGCTCGCAGAAGTACCTGCGCTCGGAGCTGCTGGCCAGCTCCTCCAACGTGGGCCACTCGCGCTTCGGCTGGCAGGCCGAGCGCATCATGCCGCCCACCTACCCCAACGAGAAGGTCATCCGGGAGCTGCCGGAGGTGGCCGGTTATCCGCCCGAGCCGCCCATCTTCCGCACGATCGCGCGCCTGGACCTGTTCGGCAGCACCAACCCCTTCAAGACGCTGCGTGTCCCGGACCTGCGTGGCGATGGCGCCATCCGCGTCACGTGGACGCAGATGCCCAACGATCCGTTCTACTTCCCGGTCACCTTCGTGTCGCAGCAGGATCTGCCCCTGTCCTGCTTCGATGAGGCGGGTAACCCCGTGCAGTGCGGCTTCGGCATCGATCCCAACGTGCGCTTCGTCTCGCCGAACCCGGGCAACATCTACCAGCCCGGCGACGTGGTGAACGGCTTCATCGACCTGCGCGACGACAAGGGCAACCGCCTGCACCCGCAGGACCTGCTGCCCAGCGGCAGCGACGTCGTCACCGGCCAGGCCAACGGTCTGCTCTCCCTGGTGCAGCCGTACCTGGACCGCACCACCGAGGTGGACATGATCCCGATCTTCACGGTGGTGGGCCCGCTGCAACAGCTGCGCACGCGTGGCAACCCGTACAACCCCGAGCACTTCATGAGCGATCCGGCTCCGTACGCGGCCGTCTCCGAGACGGCGACCACGACGCTGTCCACCGCCGAGTTCACGCAGAAGTGGAGCACCCGCGTGGCGCGCCGGCTGCCGCCCAAGGCCGAGGCGGGTACGTACATGGCGCTGCTCAAGTGGAACCGCTACTTCGCGGGCGAGCGCTTCGTGAAGCTCAAGCCCCACTTCTTCCAGGTGGGCACCGAAGAGCGCACCACCTACCCGGGCCGGGTGGGCAACTGCCAGATCTGCCACCGCGGCGTGCTCTCGCTGGACAACCTGCGCCACGGCCTCTCGGTGGACCACATCGAGGGTTGCAAGGGGTGCCACTCGCACGGCACCGCGCGAGGCCTGACCATTCAGGGCTTCATCCACAAGGTCCACGTCAAGTCGCCGCGCTACCCGGCCGACCGCAGTGACTGCACCATGTGCCACCTGACGCGCGAGAGCACCCTGCGCCCCAGTCTGGACCTGTGCTCTTCATGCCACCCGTCGGTGCACGGCGACGAGTTCTTCGCCTCGCGGTTCAACGGCGCGGTCGAGCCGACCCGGTTCGGCAACTGCGCTCAGAGCTGCCACGGCGACACTGCGCCCGCTGGCCACATCCTCCCCGAGAACTGATTCAAGGACTGCGTTCCGTCATGATGACTCGATCCCTTCGTCACGTCGCGCTCCTGGGCGCGGTAATGCTGGGCACCGGCTGTGAGCAGTCGGTCGCGCCCGCTGAGTCCAACGTCGTCCCCCGCCCGGTGTTCCTGGCGGCCGACAAGGTGCAGCTGACCTCGCGCGTGTCCGGCGTGGCCTACGATCCCGAGGCCTTCTTCTTCAACCTGGCCATGTGCGGCCCCACGTGCCAGATCCCGCCGTTCCTCTCCGAGGGCGTGCCGCACTACCTGCGCTCGGCGGTGCGCGGCGCGAACGTGATGCCGCTCGACGTGGCGGCGCAGCCGCAGCCTCAGCCCATTGGTCCGCCGGCCGTCGCCGACAACCTGGGCATGTGGCTGCTGCCCGCCGTGCCGGCGCGCTACGAGGTGCCCTATTTCATGCTGGCCACGGGCGCCGGTGCGCTGCCGGATCCGACCGAGCCCCTGGGCCCGCCGCTGCCGCAGCCGCCTCGCACCGATTACCTGCCCACGCTGACGCTGCGCCCGGTGATGACCGGAGGCAGTGGCACCTGCGTCTCGCAGGAGGCGGCCCACATCGGCAAGAACGGTGTGCTCGAGGCCGTTTCCAGGCACCTGACGGCCACGGGCACGCCCACCACGGTGGAGGACCTGGTCAACCCCACGAAGTACTGGGGCACCAACGTGCTCTGGTTCTACGCCGCGGGTAACCCCGTGCTCCGGGCTCCGGCGGACAACGTCTCGCTGGAGGTCAACATCAGCGGTGGTTTGCAGCAGACGTACGTCATCGACTGGGCGCCTCCCGGCGTGCTGCCGCCCTTCCTGAACCAGTCCTCGCGCGGCTTCTACGTGACGAACGCGGCGACCAGCTCGCTGGGCCTGTACGTGGTGCTCCTGCCGGTGGCGGGGCCTCCGCCCAGCAGCATCCAGTACCTGGTCAAGGACACCAAGACGAGCACCTCGGCGCAGCGGCCCTGGGAGTTCCCGCCGATCCAGGGCGGCATCGGGCCTGGCAGCGTGACCTTCGTCGGCGTGCAGATGTTCTACAAGAGCAACCCGCTGCGTCCCTCGTACCCGCCTCCGCCGCAGCTGTGCCTGCCGCCGGGCCTCTGAGCCGGGCCCCCGCGGGGGCAGCAGGCAGTGCGTAGAAGCTTGAAGGGCCGTGCGTCCACGTGACGCGCGGCCCTTCGCATTTCAAGCGGGCTGCGCGGGCCCGATGCGCCTCAGCGCCCGCCTGCGGTACAGCCGGAAGGCCACCTGGCCCGAGAGCGCGGGCAGCCGCTCGCAGCACCCCAGCTGCATGCAGCTGGGGCACAGCGAGCGCTCACAGTTGGCGCACCAGTCGAAGATCTCGTAGTGCTTGCCGCGCTGCTCGCAGCCCGCGCACACGTCGAACATCCCTGCACCTCCGGGAGATGAGCCGCAGGTTAGGGCGCCGGTCCGACACCCGGACTGCCCGTAATTGATCAGCTCCTGTACCGCGGGGAAGGGCAAAGGTCCGCTGTGCGTCAGTACGGGCAGCGGTGCTGATCAAAGCCCTTGCGTGCGTGCGTGCGGGTGCGCACGAACAGATCAGGCGGTCTAGCGCTGGAGGGGCCTATCGACCGACAGGTGACGCCATGTTTCAGAAGCGCAAGCTCATCGGAGTGATGGGCTCCGGCTCAGAGGAATACCGGGAGTGGGTGGTGCCGCTCGCCCGGTGGATTGCCGAGAGCGGCTACGATCTGCTCACCGGAGCGGGGCAGGGGGTGATGAAGGCCGCGGCCGAGGCCTTCGTCGCCGTGCCGGGCCGCCGCGGGCTCTCGGTGGGCATCGTCCCGGGCGAGGTGGTGGACGGGGTGTACCGCCCCAAGGCGGGCTACCCGAACGGGAACATCGAGCTGCCGATCTTCACCCACCTGCCGCTGAGCGGTGAGCGCGGCAAGGACCCGATGAGCCGCAACCACCTGAACATCCTGACCGCTCAGGCGCTCGTCATTCTGCCTGGAGAGGCGGGCACGCTGTCCGAGGCGGAGCTGACGCTGCGCTACCGCAAGCCGGCGCTGCTGTTCGGGCCCCCGCGGGCGCTGCACCGGTTCCCGGAACAGCTGGAGCGGGCGGACTCGCTGGAGCGCGTGTGCGAGTGGCTGCTGGAGACGGTGCGGTAGCGCTTGCGACGCGAACCTGGCAGGTTGGATTGCGAGCGGCTCTGCTATGCTGACGGGTGAACACTTCCTTTGCCCGTTAGGTTGAGTGGCACCCCGTCGCCGCAGCGCCTCGCCCCGCGTATGAACATCAGCCCAGACTACCCGATGGCCAGCTGGTTCCTCGTGGTCTGCACCACGTTCTTCCTGCTGGTCATCGCCCTGCCGCTGCTGATTGCCCCGCTGATGTGGGCGCGCTGGTTTGGCTGGAAGGTGCCCGAAGGCAATACGGACCTGACGGTGTACTTTGGACGGTGCCTGGGAGGCGTGGCGTTGGCTATCATCGTCACGGTGACGCACGGCATCTCGGATCCGAAGAGCCACCGGCCCCTGTTCGATCTCATCAGCCTGAGCACGGGGCTCATGGTGTTCGTGCACATCTGGGGCTGGCTGCGCAAGGCGCAGCCGCTGACCGAGACGGTCGAGACGGCGGTATGGGCCCTGGTGTTCCTCACCTCGGTGTGGATCCGCTACTCGTTGCTGGCTTGAGCCCATGGCGCTGATCGCGAGACAGGCCAGGAGGGCCAGGTGGTGAACGGCGACCGGCTGACGCTGGCGTCGCTGGCGCCCTACGTGCCCGCGGCGATCGTGCGCAGGGTGGCGCAGGGCAATGGCGCGCCCCTGCCCCCGGTGGAGCAGGTGCGCGGGGCCTGCTTGCTGCTGGACATCGCGGGCTTCACGCCCATCGTCGTGTCGCTGAGCGGCGCGGGCCCACGCGGCATCGATGCGCTGCAGCGGCTGCTGTCCAGCTACTTCACGGAGATGATCGAGGGGGTGCGGGACTTCGGCGGCGACATCTACCAGTTCGCCGGAGACTCCATTCTGGCCTTCTTCGAGCCGGAGAAGGGCGAGCCGGATGGCGAGGTGGTGAAGCGGGCGGCGCTCTCGGGCGCCCACGTGCAGCGCAAGCTGGCGCGCTTCACCAACGTGGATCTGCTGGGCCAGCGCTTCGCCCTGTCCTCGCGCGTGGGCGTGGGCTTTGGCGAGTGCCACCGCATCGTGCTGGGAGAGCCCGAGCAGTGGCTGCACCCGGCGCTCATTGGCCAGCCGCTGGAGCAGGGCGTGGCGGCGGAGAAGCGCTCCGGGGGCGGTGAGGTGATCCTCAGCCGCGAGGCCACCGCGCTGCTGCCGCCTGGCACCCCGGGCGAGCTGATGGACGGGGGCTTCTTCCGGTTCGTGCAGCCGGGGACGATCACCCCCCGGCCGCCGCTCAACACGCTGGCGGGAGGCGCGCTGGCGCTGGGGCAGTGCTCGCAGCTGCTGCACCCGGAGCTGCTGCGCAAGGTGCTCACCACGCACCAGGGCTTCAGCGGAGACTTCCGCGACGTCACCTGCGTCTTCGTGCGCGTGGGGGGGCGGCGCTCTCACGCCGAGGCGGAGAAGTTCGTCCAGGAGCTGAACACCTTCTTCACCTTCGCGCAGCGCGAGTGCAGCCTGCACCGCGGCGTGCTGCTGATGACGGACTTCACGGACAAGGGCAATGTCCTCTACGTCGTCTTCGGCGCGCCCACGGCCCAGCAGAACAAGGAACAGCTCGCGTGCCGGTTCGCCTCGCGGCTGCTGCGTGAGCAGGCCTCGTTCCCGTTCCTGGAGGATCTGCGCATTGGCATCGCCACCGGCCCCGCGTACTGGGGAGAGATGGGGTCGCCAACGCGCAAGGGCTCCTGGGCGCTGGGCGAGGTGGTGAACATCGCCGCCCGGCTGATGGTGCACTGCAACGAGTCGGGCATCGAGGTGGATGCGAACACCCAGCGCAAGCTGCACCAGGAGTTCTCCTCGCAGCACGTGGAGGACGCCCGGCTCAAGGGCATCTCGCGCGTGGTGCCGGTGTACCGCGTGCAGTCCGAGGTGAAGCCGGTGCGCAGCCTGCTCATCAAGGCGCAGGGCGCCATCGTGGGCCGCCGCGACGAGCTGAGCACGCTGGTGCAGGCGGTGGACGAGTCCATCTCCGGCGCGGGCCGGGTGTGCGTCATCTCGGGTGAGGCCGGCATTGGCAAGTCCCGCCTGTCCAGCACCCTGGTCGAGGAGGCCGAGGTGCGGGGCGCGCAGACGCTGTACGGCATCTGCTACTCGTACGAGACGTTCACCCCCTTCTTCCCCTGGAAGGAGGTGCTGGTGCAGCTGTTCCAGCTGCACGAGGGCGAGGAGATCGAGGCGCGGCTGGAGCGCATCCGCCGCGAGTTCGAGGGCCTGGAGGACGTGGGCCCCGAGTGGGTGCCGGTGCTGGCGGGCATCATGGGCCTGCCCGTGCAGGAGAGCGAGCTCACCCAGGCGCTGGACGCGCGCCAGAAGAATCAGCACGTGTTCCACATCGTCCACCAGCTGCTCGGCAAGCGCTCGCAGGTGGCTCCGCTGCTGCTGTACTTCGAGGATCTACACTGGGCGGACCGCATCTCGCTGGATCTGATCGAGCACGTGGCCACGCGGCTGAGCTCGCTGCGCGTCACGCTGCTGGCGACGATGCGCCCGGGAGACGCGCTGCGCTCGCTGCGCTCGCTGGACACGCTGCGCATGGTGGAGCTGGCGCAGCTCAACGAGGAGGACACGCGCGCGCTGCTCAACCTGCACCTGAAGCTGGATCCGCCGAACACCGCCCTGGAAGACATGCTGATGGCCAAGGTCCAGGGCAACCCGTTCTTCATCGAGTCGCTGGTGGAGGGGCTGGTGGAGGAGGGCCTGCTGGAGGAGGACAAGAACGGCAAGCGGGTGCTGCGCCGCAGCCTGCAGAGCATCCGCATTCCGGACTCCATTCAGGACGTGGTGCTCAACCGCATCGATCTGCTGCCGGAGCTGGAGAAGTACATCGTCAAGGTGGCCTCGGTCATCGGGCGCATCTTCACCATCGACGCGGTGCACGCGCTGCTGCCGGACACCATCGATCTCGAGGACGCCAAGCAGGCCATGGCCACGCTCACCAGCCTGGGCATGGTGCTGCTGGAGATGGAGGAGCCGTACACCTGCCTCTTCAAGCACATCGTCATCCGTGACGTGGCGTACAACACGCTGCTGGTGTCGGCGCGCGAGGATCTGCACCGGCGGCTGGCGCGTTTCCTGGAACAGAAGGCCGCGGACAACCCCGTCAAGCCGGCGGGCATCCTGGCCTACCACTACCTGGCGGGGAACGACGAGCTGAAGGGCCTGGAGTACACGCTCATGGCCGCGCGCGCCGCCAAGGCGCAGTACGCCAACGAAGAGGCCATTCACCACTACAACCGCGCGATCGAGGTGCTCTCCGTCACCGAGACGATGGAGCGCGAGGTGATCCTCGAGCGCACGCGTCAGGTCATGCAGGAGCTGGCCGAGACGCTGCTGCAGGCGGGCAACTACGCGGCCGCCATCCACATGTTCGAGCAGCGTCTGGACACCGAGGAGTCCGACGATCGCCGGGCGGAGATCCACGTGGGCCTGGGGCGGGCCTTCCAGGAGAAGGGCGAGTCGGGCCGGGCCATTCAGGAGCTGGAGCTGGCGCTCAAGCTGCTGGGCCGGCCCACGCCGCGCAGCATGGTGGGGCTGGTGCTGCGCACGGCGGCGCAGTTCGGCATTCACCTGCTGGGCAATGCCTTCCCGCGCCTGTTCCGGCCCGTGCCTCCCGAGCGGCTGCCGCTGTACATCAAGCAGCTCAACACGCTCATCTCGCTCATCCGCATCTACTACTTCGCGGATCTGGCCAAGCTCACCTGGGCGACGCTGCTGGCCCTCAACATGGCGGAGCGCTCGCGCTCGGACTTCGGCCTGAGCCAGGCCAGCGGCTGCTATGGCTCGATGCTCTTCGGCGCCGGGCTGCTCAAGCGCGCCGAGCCCTACCTGGTGCGGGGCCTGGAGTTCGGCCGGCGCTCGCAGGACGCGGTCGCCGAGGGCATCGCCGTGAGCCGGCTGGGCACCATCGCCCTGTTCACCGACGATCTCGAGCGCGCCATCAAGCTGCAGGAGGAGGCCATTGGCATGCTCCGGCAGGTGGGCGAGCGGTGGGAGGTGCAGACGTCGATGATGCTGCTGGCGACGAGCCAGTTCCTCAGCTCGCGCTTCGAGACGGCCGAGCGCAGCTTCCGGCAGATGGGCGAGCTGGGGCTGGAGCTCAACGCGCTGATGCACCAGGGGTGGGCGCACGCGTGGGTGCCCATCTGCCGCTACCTGCGGGGCGAAGGCGACGTGACGCAGCTGCGCGCGGAGCTGGAGCGGGGCCTGCGCATCAGCATCGAGCTGGACGATCTGGCCAACCAGTGCGCGTGCCTCAACCACCTGGCCAACATCGCCGTGCGCGAGCACCAGGCGGAGGAGGCGGCGCAGGTGGCCGTCCGGGCGTTCGACACCGTGTGGAAGTACCACGTGCTGGTGCCCTTCCTGCAGATCGGCCTGCTGGACGCGGCCGAGGCGGCGCTCTTCGCGCTGGAGCAGGGCGCCACCTCGGTGCCCCGCGCGAAGCTGCTGCGCATCGTCCGGCTGGGCACCCTGAAGGCCCGGGGCCTGGCGCGCATCTATCCTTATATGAAGGGGCCGGCGCTCCGGGTGACGGCCCGCTTCCTGATGCTGCGGAAGGGCGCGGTTACCGCCGAGCCTGTCTTCCAGAAGGCCATCGAGCTGCTGGAGAAGGGGCCGCACCGGTGGGAGGCGGGGGTGGCGTACCTGGACGCCGCCGTCGCCCTGCCGCACCGCCGCGCGCCGCTGCTGGCGCGCGCCCGGGAGATCTTCCTGTCGATCGGCGCCATGGCGGAGCTGCGGCGCGTGGAGCGGCTGGAGGCGGCCAACGGCCTGCAACCCCAACCGCCCCCGGCGCTGATCGCCTCCGCCTCAGCTGAGGCGCTGCGGCTGTAGCCCCAGCGCCGCCATCTGCTGGGCGTCCCAGTCCTCCAGCCCGTCCATGCCGGCGATGTAGCGGCGGGCCTTGTTCTTCACCGGGTTGCGGACGCTGAGGATCTCCGGCCCCGAGAAGAGCACGGTGCTCTTGTAGCGGGGCATGTCGCTCATCGTCATCTTCGACCAGTAGTACCGGGCGATGTTGGACGCGGAGCCCAGCGTGTCGCACAGGCGCTGGAAGTGCTCCACCACCTCCGAGGGGTGCAGGTTCTTTGGGCGGTGGCACAGGGTGTAGCCGTCGTAGTCGCGGCTGATCGTGCCCGGCAGCAGGCGGCCCTCGGCCTGTAGCTCGCGGAAGAAGGGCGTCTCCGGGTAGGGGCACACGATGCCCAGGAAGGTGACGGAGAAGTAGCTCAGGTCCGCCAGGTACTCGGGCAGCTTCATCAGGTACTCGTTGGTGTCTCCGTCCGAGCCGACGATCAGGCCAAACGACAGGACGATGCCGTGCGAGAAGGTGCGGCGGATGACGGCGTCCACCTCGGACAGCTTGTTCTGGCCCTTGTTCATCGCCTTGATGGAGTCGGGGTTGAGCGACTCCAGGCCGGTGTAGATGTAGCGGCACCCGGACTGGGCCATCAGCTTCACCAGCGACTCATCCTTGAGGATGTTGAAGGTGAGCGCGCAGCCCCAGATCTTCTTCAGCGGCAGCAGCGCCTCGCACAGCTCGCGCAGGTACTTGGGTGAGCCGCCCAGGTTGTTGTCCAGGAAGATGAACCCGTTGTCCATCGCCCCGAAGAAGTTCTTGTTCCACGTCATCTTCGTGCGGATCTCCTCGATGACGACGGGAATGGGCCGGTAGCGGTACTTCTCGTGGCCGGTGAGCACGCAGAAGTTGCAGGTGAACGGGCAGCCGCGCGAGGCCTCGATGCCCGGCAGCCGCAGCCTGTTGCTCGTGTAGTCGATGAGATCGTACCGGTACGGCTGAATGGCGGTGGGGCCCAGGGAGGGCAGGCTGTAGCGCTTCTTCAGCTCCTTCTTCTCGAAGTCCTGGATGAGCGCGGGCACGTTGGCCTCGGGCTCTCCGGTGATGACCGAGTCGAAGTACTGCGCCACGTCATCGGCGAAGTGGCCCGCGTGGCGCCCGCCCGCCACGGTGACCATTCCGCGCTGGCGGAACAACGTCGAGAGCACCTTCGTGTGCTCGTAGTACGAGTGCAGGTACGAGAAGAAGACGAGATCCCAGTGGCGATCCAGCGGGATGTCCGTCTCCTTCTCGTTGAAGACCTCGATCTCGGCGTGCGGCGGGCACAGCCCGGCGATGAGCTCCGGGACGGCCGACTGCATGATGGACGGCTCTTTGACGCGGCGCCGCGTAGGGTGCGTGTACGTAGCAATGATGGCGATGCGCATGGGCCCCGCAGGATGGCCCGGGGGTTCACCGCTGGCAAAATAAAGTTACACCACCGTGAAAAGATGAGGCCGGTGGTGCCCTGGCGGAATGCGTGGGGGCCGTGGCAATTCGCCAGGCTGGGGGCGTGGGAGACGAGGGCGGCGCTGGGAAGTGCGAGCGGGTATGAGTGTTGCGAGGCATTTAATCTGCCCCTGCCATGCGCCACACCGTGATCCCCATGCTGCTGCTGTGTGTCGCCCTGGCCAGCGTGGGGGTGGGTGGGCTCGTGGTGATCCAGCGCAACCGGGCGCAGCTGGTCCATCAGTTCACGGTGGATCGCCAGGCCCAGCTGGAAGAGGCCACGCGGGGCGTGGCCGAGGCCCTGGAGGACACGAGCGAGGATCTGCGCTTCGCGGGAGAGCTGCTCTCGCAGCCGGGGACGACCGAGGAGCACCGGCGTGAGCTGCGCGCCCTGTTGGAGGTGGTGGGCCAGTACAAGGCCATCGCCGCGTATGATGAGGCGGGGGCCGAGCGGCTGCGGCTGGTGGATCGGCGGGCCGAGCCCCGCGTGTCCCAGGGGAACTTCTTCCCCCCCATGGCGGAGACGGCACGTCAGGCGCTGGCGCGGGCCCCCGGGGACATCACCAGCTCACCGCCTCTGCCCGGTACCGAGGGCGCCTGGCTGCGCATCCTGGCCACGGCCACTGCGTCAGCGCAGGGGCAGCCGGGTGGGGTGGTGGCGGTGCTGGTGGATATGGAGCCCCTCTTCGCGCCGCTTCGGATCGTCACGTCGGACTCCGAGGCCCGCCTGCTGCTGATCGGGGCACATGGGCGGCCCAGCCCCGCGAGTGATCCAGGGCTGGCGAGCTGGTACCAGCGGGTGCCGGCGGACGGCGCGCTCGTGCCCGGCTTTGGCGTGCTCACCTCGCGCCTGCGGGCGGGGGAGCGCGGCACGATGCTGCTTGGCGAGCAGGAGGCGGAGCTGCTGGGGCTGGGGAAGGCGGATGCCGTGGCGGCCTACATGCCCATTCGGCTCAGGGGCGGCAGCTACTGGTCCGCCGCCACGTTGGTGTCCACCAGCGCGCTGCGCTCGCACGAGCGGGGCCTGGTGCTGCGGCTGTCGCTGGCGGCCCTGCTGGTGGCGCTGTTCCTGGTGGCCTTCGGGGTGTACGTGGTGCTTGCCCAGCGCCGCGCCGTGGCGCTGCGTGAGAGCCAGCGGCACGCGGGCCAGTTGGCGCACCTGAACGACCAGATGCAGAAGATCCTGGACCACATCCCCACCGGGGTGCTGGCGCTCACCGAGCAGGGGCGGGTGAGCGCGGTCAATCAGGCGCTGCGCGCGCGCATGGCACCGAGCGTCATTGGCGCTCCGCTGGCGCTGGCCTTCTCCCGGGCTCCGGAGCCCGTGGTGTCCCGGCTGAGCGAGCTGGTGGAGGCCTCGGCCCGGGAGGCCCGGGTGCGCAGCCTGCTGGGCGAGCCGCTGGAGCTGTTTGGCGAGGAGGGGCAATACAACATCCACGCCGTGCCGCTCGAGGCGCGTGATCCCGAGGTGCGCACCCTGCTGGTGGTGGAGGACCTCAGCAATGTCCGGGCGCTGGAGACGCAGCTGCTGCGCGCGGAGAAGCTGGCCACCGTGGGCGTGCTCGCCGCGGGCATCGCGCACGAGATTGGCACTCCGCTGGGCGTGGTGCGGGGCAGGGCGGAGTACGTGCTCGGCAAGCTGGGGCCCGCGCACCCGCAGTCAGCGGGAGTGGGCGTCATCATCGAGCAGATCGATCGGGTGAGCCGGACCATCCGGCAGCTGCTGGACTTCTCGCGCCTGCAGCCGGCGTCGGTGCGGCCCGTGCTGCTCGCGCCACTGGCGCGTGACGTGTACGAGCTGCTGCGCCTGGAGGCCGAGCGGCGCCGGGTGCGCGTCGAGCTGGACATTCCCGAGCGGCTGCCCGCGCTGGCGGCCGATGCGGACCAGCTGCAGCAGGTGCTCGTCAACCTGACGCTCAATGCGTGTGACGCGTGCGGGCCGGGCGGGCAGGTGCGGCTGTCGGCGGCGGCACCGGACGGCTCGTCCGCTGGAGCGTGGGGCCTGGTGACGATCAGCGTGCGCGATGACGGGTGTGGCATTCCTCCGGAGAGCCTCAACCAGGTGTTCGATCCCTTCTTCACGACGAAGAAGCGAGGCCAGGGCACGGGCCTGGGACTGACGATGGTGGCGCATGTGGTCCGCAACCACGGTGGGCGGGTGGAGCTCGAGAGTGAGCCAGGGCGAGGTACCTGCATCACGCTGCTGTGGCCAGCGTCCGGGCCCGCGGTGATCGAGGATCGTCATGCCAGCTAAGGGGAGCATTCTGGTCGTGGACGATCACGTGGAGATGGGGCGCATGCTCCAGGAGCCTCTCCAGGACGAGGGGTACACGGTGGAGCTGGCCACGGGGGGCGCGGAGGCCATTGCCCTGCTGCGCTCGCGCCCGTTCGACGCCGTGCTGTGTGATTTGCGCATGGAGCAGGTGGATGGCTTCGACGTGCTCGCCGCGGCGCGCGCGGTGGAGCCGGAGCTGCCGGTGTTGCTGATGACGGCGTTCGGCAACGTCGAGAGCGCGGTGGAGGCCATGCGGCGCGGGGCCTGGCACTACTTCACCAAGCCCTTCCGGCTGGACGAGGTGCTCATCTACCTGCGGCGGGCCCTGGAGGAGCGGCGGCTGCGGGAAGAGAACCGCGCGCTGCGCCAGGCCGCCAGCGGGCGCAGCGGCCTGGGCGCCATGGTGGGGCGGAGCGCCTCCATGCGCGGCCTGTACGAGCTGGTGGACCACGTGGCCCACTCGAGCGCGCCCGTGCTGCTGAGGGGCGAGAGCGGCAGTGGCAAGGAGCTGGTGGCCCGGGCGCTGCACTCCGAGGGCCCTCGCGCCGCCCAGCCCTTCGTGGCGGTGAACTGCACCGCGCTGCCGCATGCGCTGCTGGAGAGCGAGCTGTTCGGCCATGTGAAGGGGGCCTTCACCGGCGCCACCACGCCCCGGCGAGGGCTCTTCGTGGAGGCGGACCAGGGCACGCTCTTCCTCGATGAGATTGGAGACATGCCCGCGGAGCTGCAGGCCAAGCTGCTGCGGGTGCTGGAGGACGGCGAGGTGCGCGCGGTGGGCGCGGACGCCAGCCGCACGGTGGATGTGCGCATCATCGCCGCCACCCACCAGGAGCTGGAGGCGCGGGTGCGAGAGGGCCGCTTCCGCGCGGATCTCTTCTACCGCCTCAACGTCGTCACCCTGCGGATTCCTTCCCTGCGGGAGCGGCGTGAGGACATTCCGCTGCTCGTCGAGCACTTCATCGCCCGGGCCCGGGGGCGCAACCCGCGCTCGAAGGTGACGGGCCTGTCGCCCGAGGTGGTCGCCGCGCTGGGCGCCATGCCCTGGCCCGGTAACGTGCGTGAGCTGGAGAACCTGGTCGAGCGGCTGGTGGTGCTGGTTCCCCGGGAGACGGTGGAGCTGGCGGACCTGCGGCTCCACGCTCCCGTGGCTTCCACCGAGGCCCATCCCCTGGCGGCCGCCCAACAGGAGCTGTGGCCCTTGCGCCAGCTGGAAGGCGAATACATCTCCTGGGTGGTGGCCCACTGTGGCGGGAACAAGACCCGCGCGGCGGAGATCCTCGGCATCGACGTCTCCACCATTCACCGCCGGGAGCGTGAGAAGGGCAGTGGCAATTCGCCACGGTAGGGTGGCGCGATGAAAGGGTGAGCCGCGAGCGACGGCAGCCCTCTGCAGCGAGAGTCGCGCGGCATGGGCGTTGCTTAGGCCTGGGGTATGCGAACCTTCCGCCTCCTTCCGCTGGTTGTGATCGCGCTGGGCGCCAGCGCCTGTGCCGCGAAGTCCGTTACCACCGTCTCGAGCAACGAGGACGCCTCGGCGACTCGGCCTCCGCCTCGCACCGCGCAGGTGGAGAAGCCAGCGGCTCGAGAAGTCGCCGAGCTGCCGCCGCTGGAGTTCGAGCCCATCTATTACGAGCTGGACTCGGCCACGCTGAAGCCCGAGTCGCAGCGGATGCTGGACGCGGTGGCCGTGGCGCTGCGCCAGCGCCCCGAGGTCAAGGTGACGATCACCGGCCATACGTGCGAGCTGGGGACCACGGAGTACAACCTGGCCCTGGGGCAGCGCCGGGCCTCGGCGGTGCGTGAGTACCTGCGGCGCTTGGGCGTGGAGGAGCGCCGCATCTCCATGGTCTCCTACGGAGAGGAGAGCCCGGCGGTGTCCGGCAGCGGAGAGAGCGTCTGGGCGAAGAACCGCCGCAGTGAGTTCTCCATCACGGTGTCCCAGGCCCGAGCGGGTACCCGCTAGCCGTGGAGCCGAGACCCTGCGTCAGCGCGCTGCTGTTGGGGGCTGACGACTCGCTCGTGGCGCTGCTGCGCGATGTCTTCGCGGAGATGGACATCGCCCTGAGTACGGGTGAGGCGCGCTCCGCGCTGCCGGATCTCGTGCTGGTACAGCTGCAGCGCGGCGAGAGCATGCTGGCCGCGATGCAGCGGGCCCGGGACGGGACGTATCCGGCCCCTGTGTTCGTGCTGGTGCCATTCTTCGACGACCGGATGATTCAGCAGGCGCTTCGGCTGGGGGCGCGTGGGTGCTTCGCCCTCGGGCAGCCGCTGGAGTCGCTGTGCCGCATGGTGCTGGCGGCGGCTCCGCTTCGGGGCTCCGAGCCCAGGAAGGTTCGATGATGGACTTCGCCGACGGAAAGGAAACGACGCTCTTCCAGGCCGGAGGCGTGCTCGTCACGAGTCAGCGGCTCGTCATGGAGGGGCGCACCTGGTGGCTCCGAGACGTCGAGGGAGTGCTCACCCGCCACCGTCCGCCGCGGATAGTGCCGCTGCTCATCAGCCTGGCGCTGGGAGTGCTGGGGCTGCCCGTGCTGCACTGGTTGGGTCAGGCGTTCCATCAAGTGTCGCTTGCGGCGGTGGGACTGGCTATCTTCGGCTCCATCGCGGGCCTGCTGCTGGCCGAGGACACGTATTGGCTCGTGCTGCGCACGCGCAAGCGCGAGCGCAGGGTGTTTCGCAGTGGGGATCAACAGCTCATCACCCGGCTGGAAGCGGCGATCACCGCGGCCATGGAAGCGGGCCGGCGGCCTCACTGAGGCAGCACGTCATTGATGAGGAGAGGTTATGGAGAGCAGGACGGAGGCGACGGCGCTGGGCTCCCTCTTCAAGGGAGTCATCCGGCCCATCCAGCAGTTCTTCCGGCTGGAGGCCGCCAGCGGCATCCTGCTGATGTGCTGCGCGGTGGTGGCGCTGGTCTGGGCCAACTCTCCCGCGAGTGGCATCTACACGGCGATCTTCAATGCGCCGCTGGTGGTGGGCGTGAGCGGGCACGAGGCCCACTTCACCTTCCGCCTGCTCATCAACGACGGGTTGATGGCCATCTTCTTCTTCGTGGTGGGCATGGAGATCAAGCGCGAGCTCGTGGTGGGAGAGCTACGAACGTTCTCGAAAGCCATGTTGCCGCTCGTCGCCGCGCTCGGAGGCATGGTGGTGCCCGCCGGGCTCTACGTGGCGATCAACCGCGATGGACCCGGGGCCGTGGGGTGGGCCATTCCCATGGCCACGGATATCGCGTTCTGCATTGGCATTCTGAGCCTGCTCAAGAGCCGGGTGCCCCACGCACTCGTCGTGTTCATCACCGCGCTGGCCATCTTCGATGACATGGGAGGCATCCTCGTCATCGCGCTCTTCTATGGCTCGAAGCTGCAGGTGGGCTGGCTGCTGGGCGCGCTGGTGCTCACGGTGGGGCTGTTCCTGCTCAACCGGCTGCGCGTGGGCAATGGGCTCATCTACGCCGCGGGAGGCGTGGCGCTCTGGTACGCGCTGCACCACGGAGGCATTCACGCCACGATCGCGGGCGTCATCCTGGGGCTGATGATTCCGGCCCGCGCGAGCCGCTCACCCCAGGAGGTGCTGACGGACCTGCACACGCACACGTCCCGGCTGGTGGGCCGGGCACCGGATGAGGATCTCCAGAATGCGGAGATCCTGGCCATCGAGGAGCGGCTGGAGGATCTGGAGCCACCGCTCAACCGCTTCGTGCACCTGCTGCACCCCTACGTGGCCTTCCTCATCATGCCGCTGTTCGCCCTGGCGAACTCGGGAGTGTCCCTGGCCGGCGTTGAGCTGGCCGACCTGGCGAATCGCATCCCGCTGGGGTCGGCGGTGGGGCTGTTCTTCGGGAAGCAGGTGGGCATCTTCCTCTTCACCCTGGTGGCGGTGCGGCTGGGCCTCTCGGCCATTCCGGGAGGTGTGTCGTGGGTGAAGCTCTATGGCGTGTCGGTCATCGCGGGAATCGGCTTCACGGTGGCGCTCTTCATCGCGGGCCTGGCGTTCCCGGATCCGGCGCTGCTCGACGAGGCGAAGATCGGCATCCTGCTGGGCTCGCTGGCCTCGGGGGTGGTGGGCTTCGTGGTGCTCCGGGCTACGGCGCCACAGCCGGCGGCGAGCAGTACCCCGGCGAGCGGTGCCTCATAGCCGGGGCTCGCGCGGGAGGGTGAAGCGGAACGTGGTACCTGCCCCCAACTGGCTCTGCACCTCGATGTAGCCGCCGTGTGCCTCAACGATGCGGCGAGCCACGGCCAGCCCCAGGCCCACGCCGGGAATGGTGCCCTGGGTGTTACTGCTGCGCCGGAAGGGCTCGAAGATACTCTCCCGCTCCTCTGCGGGGATGCCCACCCCCGAGTCTGTCACCGCCACCCAGACGGCCTCGGGGGTACTGGTCAGCCCGACTCGCACCTGCCCCCCCTGCGGCGAGTACTTGATGGCGTTGTTCAGCAGGTTGTTGAGCACCTGCGCGATGCGCGTGCTGTCACAGCGCACGAGCAACGGAGCCTCCGCCGTCTGCTGAAGCACGAGCGGGTGCAGGGGCGAAACCCCCTCGTGGAGCGCCACCGCCTCGCGGACCAGCCCCGCCAGGTCATGTACCTCCAGGTGCAGCCCCAGCTGGCCCGCCTCGATCCGGGCGGTGTCGAGCAGATCCTCCACCATGCGCTCGATCTGAGCCACCTGGCGGATGACCACCCCGAAACGCTCGCGCACCTTCTCCTCGGAGGGCAGTGGCCGGTCGGGCCGTACTGCCACGGCGCTCAGCTTGAGCGCACTCAAGGGGTTGCGCAGATCGTGCGCCACGCCCGCGATGAAGCGGAGTTGGACTTCGCGCTGGCGCTCGAGCCGCTCGGTCATCTGGTTGAACTCGTGAGAGATCTCCCGCAGCTCCAGTGCGCCGACCTCGGGTGCAAGCACACGGGTGTTGCCCGGGCGAAAGTGGACCAGGGCACGCCGGATGGCCAGCAGTGGCTGGTACACGTCTCGGCGGATGAGCCAGACGCTCAAGACAATTCCGGTCAGCAGCAGCCCCGCGACGATCCCTCCCAGAATGTTGGCCGCCGAGTCCCAGGCGTTCGTTTGGTTCAAGGTTTTGTCGGCATCGTCGCGGTTGATCTTCACGAGGCGCTGGGCGGTAGGCAGGGCCAGGTTGACGAGCTGCGGGTTGCCCTCGAGGCTCTCCCGGTCCTGGTTCATCAGCCCGGCCGTGAGATCCAGGTACTCGTGGATGTGCGCCTGGAGCTCCTTCAGGACCGCTTTCTCCTCGTCGCTCACGGCCAGGTGGTCCGCCTTCTCCAGCAATTCGTGCAGGTGGTTCTCCTCCTGCTTCATCTGGGTGGCGTATTGCTGCTCGCCAGTGAACCCGAACAGCCGGCGCTCACGGTTGTGTCGCAGGAGGGTGAGCTCGATCTCCTCCGCCGTGTACACGCTCTCCAGCGAGTGCCACAGCTGAGAGGTGTTCGACCTCATCCAACTGGTGATGATGACCAGGGCAGCAGCAGCCATGAGGGCCAGAGCCAGAAGGGCGATAGCGCTACCGCTGAGGAGACGTCGAAGGCTCATTCCGCTCACGTGTGCTCCCTGGGGCGAGTGGCAACATGCCTGGGTAGGCTTGCGTCTTGCCACGGTTCTACGGCCTGGCGTGTTGGTTCCAGAGCAGACCATGCAGGGCACGCGCCTTGCTCCAGGGCTCTCGAATCAGGTCATGTCCAGGGAGGGCCCCTGGGTGAGCCTGCTGGGGAGCATCGTGTCGATGAAGATCTGGGTCACAGTGGCAGTGCTGGCCGTGGGCACTCTTTCCGCGTGTGGACCATCGAAAGAGCTACGACAGGTGCGCTCGGAGGCCAACGGGCTGCGCTCGGAGGTGGACACGCTGCGCGCGGAGGTACGGGTGCTGCGTGCGGAGAACAAGACCCTGAAGCGGAAGGTGAGCGATCTGGAAGGCAGCCTCGCGGAGATGACGCAGGAGCGAGACGAGTTGAAGCTCGCCTCGGAGAAGCCCGCTCCCGCCAGGAAGAGCGGACGCAGGTAGCCCTGTGTCGAAAAGAAGAGGCGGCCGCGGTGCCGGGGCCTGTCAGAATGCCTGGCTGCTATGCCAAGGCCTCTTCTGCTCGCCGCCCTTTGCGCGGCTGTGTCGTTGAACGCGTGCGCCACCGCCAGGAAGAGCGAGCCGGTGAAGGAGCCGACGCTCATTGCCCGGGCGATTCTTCCGGCGGACGCCTACCAGCCAGGGCCGCCCTCGGGCGCGGGTATCAACCCTGACAACGGAGTGACGGTGCCGCTGCCAGGCCAGCCGATTCCGGGTTTCTCGGCGGTGCTGGACGCGGGCGGTGGCGAGTTCTGGGCCATGCCGGACAACGGCTTCGGGACGAAGGCCAACTCCGCTGACTTCCTGCTGCGCATCTACCGCATCCGGCCCGACTTCCGGACGGCGAGTGGCGGCAGCGGCAAGGTGGAGGTGCTGAGCTTCGTGCAGCTGAGCGACCCGGATGGGAAGGTGCCCTTCGCGCTCACCCGGAGCGACCGGCTGCTGACGGGCGCGGACTTTGATCCGGAGTCGGTACGGCGCACGGCCAACGGCGACTTCTGGTTCGGGGATGAGTTCGGGCCGTTCCTGCTGCACACGGACGCGAAGGGCAGGGTGCTGGAGGCGCCCATCCCGCTGCCAGGCGTGCAGTCTCCGCAGAACCCGTACCTCTCCAGTCCGGAGGCGTGGACGCTGGGAGCCAGCCAGGGCTTCGAGGGCACGGCGCTGAGCTCCGATGGAAAGTGGCTCTACCCGATCATCGAGGGAGCGCTGCGTGACGATCCGGATCCGCGGAGGCGGATCGTTCGACAGTTCGATCTGGCGAGCCGCAAGTACACCGATCGGGGGTGGAGCTACCGGGTGGATGACGTGCCGAGCGTGGTCATCGGTGACTTCACGGCGGTGGACAGCGATCGCTTCGTGCTGATCGAGCGTGACGGCACTCAGGGAGAGCAGGCGAAGCAGAAGAAGGTCTATCTCATCGATCTGCGCCGCGTAGGCGCCGATGGGTACCTGGAGAAGCAGCTGGTGGTCGATCTGCTGAAGATCCGGGATCCAGCGGGAGTGTCACTGCCGGCCCGGCCTGGCGAGTACGGAGTGGGCGATCCGTTCTCGTTCCCGCTCGTGTCCGTCGAGACCGTCGAGGTGCTGGACAGTGAGCGGCTGCTGATCGCGAGCGACAACAACTACCCAGGCAACGATGGGCGTTGGATCGCACGGGACCGGCCGGACGACACCGAGCTGATCATCGTCCGCGTGCCGCCACTGTGAGAAGTCAGAACGCCCCGCTCTGAATGACGCGCTCGGCGTTGCGGCAGAGCACGGTGACGATCTGGCCGAACTGAGCGAAGCGCTTGTTGGTCGTCTGTCCGTTCGCGTAGCGGTAGTAGATCTGCTGCGCGATGACGGCCAGGCGGAACAGCCCGAACACGTAATAGAAGTGGAAGTCCCCGGTGGGGATGCCTGACTTCTCCGCGTAGCGGGCCAACAGCTCGCGGCGGGTCATCATGCCGGGCAGGTGTGTCGGCAGCATGCGGATCTGCTGCAAGTCTGGCGGGTCATCCGACTGCACCCAGTAGGCCAGCGAGCAGCCCAGGTCCATCAGCGGGTCGCCCAGGGTGGCCATCTCCCAGTCGAGCACGCCGATGATGCGAAGCGGGTTTGCCGGATCCAATACGACATTGTCGAACTTGTAGTCGTTGTGGATGAGCGCCGAGCGCCCGCTCTCGGTGGGCTGGTGCTCCCCCAGCCACTTCATGATCGACTCGGCCTCCGGAGCATCCTGAGTCCGCGCCTTGCGATAGCGCTCGCTCCAGCCTTCGACCTGGCGGCGCACGTAGCCCTCGGGCTTACCGAAGTCGGCCAGCCCCGCGGCCTTCACGTCCACCCGGTGCAGCGCCACCTGCACGTCCAGCAGGCTCTCGCACAGCGCTCGTGCCTGCTCCGGGCCAAGGGTGAGCCCCTCGGGCAGCTCCCTGCGCAGGATGGTGCCGTGGATGCGCTCCATCACATAAAAGGGGCTGCCCATCACACTCTCGTCCTCACAGTACAGGACGGGCCTGGGAGCGTAGGGGAACACCCGGTGCAGCGCGGACAGCACACGGAACTCGCGCCCCATGTCGTGCGCCGTCTTTGCCTTCGTGCCGAAAGGAGGCCGGCGGAGGATCAGCTCCCGCTCGCCCAGCCGGACGAGATAGGTGAGGTTCGAGGAGCCTCCGGAGAACTGGGTGATCTGCGCTGTGCCCGTGAGCTCGGGGGCCTGCTGGGCCAGCCAGGCCTGCAGCTTGTCGGCATCCAGCTCTTCTCCGGGGCGGGGCGGCTTGGTTTCCATGGAAGGACTCAGCGGTAGGTGAGGAGGCCTGGGTCGCCAGCGAGCTCAAGGTGAGCCACGTTGTTGAAGCCCGAGAGCATCAGCGTGCCACGGCGCACACGCAGCTCGGTGACGGAGGAGTTGTTGATGGCCCAGTTGAGGGTGAAAGTCCTCTCGGGCGTCAGGTCCAGCGCCGCCTGGACGGCGAGGGAGATCGGGCCTCCCGAGGTGACGATGACGATTCGCTCGGGGCCCGCGCTGGCCAGGCGCTCCAGGGCCTCACGGATGCGCGTCCGGAAGGCGTCCCACGTCTCGAAGGGAGCGCGCTCGTGGGAGGCGCCATCCACCCAGTGCTTCATCACGCGGGCGAAGGCGTCCTGGAACTGGCGGGTGTCGGAGAAGAGGGTGACGCGCTGATCCGGTGACAGCCCCATGTCCTGCATGACGCGAGGCAGGTAGGCGCCGAGGATGGCCTCGTGGTCGTACTCGTTGAAGGCGGCGTGAGCTTCAGTCGCGCTCTGTGCCTCGATTCCCTGGAGCACGGCGGCGAGCGTGGCGCGCTGCCGATCCAGGGTGCCGCTGAGCCACGTATCGGCGCGGAAGTTGGTGCGCCGGAGGTGTTGGCCCAGTAGCAGCGCCTGGCGCTCGCCCAGGGGCGAGAGGCGGTCATAGTGGCCGGAGCCGAAGGAGGCCTGGCCATGGCGGACGAGGTAGAGGCGGGTCATGGCGTTCTCGGAGGCTCAGCCACGGCCCATGTGCTTCTCGTAGCGCTGCTCCAGCGAGGTGAAGTAGCCGCGCTGTTCCCAGAGGGCGGCGGCGAGCCGGTCCGCCAGGGAAGCGACCTCGGCCTCCTCGCCCTTCTCGGGGACGCGGGGCTGGCCACGCAGGGGGCTCATCAGCGCCTGGGTGGCCTCGGAGATCAGCAGCCGGCTGCCCGTGAAGAACCGCCGCAGCAGTTGGTTGACGGGCCGGGCGTCCATGTCCTTGCAGGCGGCGACGATGGCGTCATGCACGCGCCGGGGGGCGTCGCTCTCCAGGTTGATGGCACTGAGGTCTCCGCGGGCCATGGCGTGCTGGAGCAGGTAGCCGTGGTGAAGGGTGATCGAGGTCATGTCCACGCAGTCCTTCACCCACAGGACGAGAAAAACTTTACGGAAGATCTTCTTCACAGGCAGCAGGGCCAGCGACTTGAGCACCCCCAGGATGCGGCCACCGATGGTGGAGGACACATGGGAGCCGGCGAGCACGGCGACGGCCTTCTGCGGCGTAGGCAGGCTGTGCTCCTGAAGGGCGGCGCGCACCATGCGCTCACGCACCTGGCGCAGTGCGTAGTCGTCCAGGAAGGGCACGGGGATGAGCGGAGTCAGTCCCGAGGCGACGGCATGGAAGGCGACGCGTCCGAGCTGGGGGGGCGGAGCGCTGGGAGACGGGGTGGGCTCGGTCATGGCCTCTTCATAGTTGAGGGGCCGCCCGGTGGGCCAGAAGGGGAGCGTGAGCCAGGGCAGGGTTTCCAGTCTGAGGCCTGGCTGGGGGGCGGCCAGACAGGAAGGGGGCACCCTTGGCAGTGACTAGGGTGAAGGGAGATGGCGAAGACGGGCGAGATAGTCATCACCGCGGATACCCGGGAGCGGAACAGTGGCGTCCTCGAGTTCCTGGAGGCCTTTCCCCACGTGCGTGTGGAGATCGCCCAATTACCCGTAGCGGACTTCCTGCTCGGAGGGGGCGTGGCGGTGGAGCGGAAGACGGCGCGAGACCTCATCTCCTCCATCATCGACCGGAGACTGTTCGAGCAGGCCGAGTACCTGCGGGCAAACTACACGCACCCGGTGCTCATTCTCGAAGGAGACCCACTGGCCATCGAATCACGGGTGAGGCCCAATGCCATCCGTGGCGCGCTCGCTCGCCTGGCGGTAATGGGGCGGCTGCCAGTGCTCCCCAGTGCGGACCCCGAGGGGACAGCCGCGCTGCTGGTCACCCTGGCGCGGCAGGCCCAGGCCGAGGGAGAGCGACAGCGCTCCCCAGCGAAGCGCCGCGCCCTGTCCATCACCGAATGGCAGGAGAATCTGGTGGCGGGTCTGCCCGGCGTGGGGCCTGTGCTGGCGCGCCGGCTCCTGGCGCACCTGGGCTCGTTCGCCGCGCTCATCCAGGCGGATGTTGAGACCTTGAGAGAGGTGGACGGGATCGGCCCTCGGAAGGCCCAGACCCTGGTGGGCCTATTCTCGGCGCGCTACGTGCCCCACGAGGACGAGCACGGTCTTGCCGCTCCAGCGGAAGCCGCCCCCAGCTGAGTCCATGAGCGCGGTGCAAATACGGTAGGGCATGAGAATCGAACTCACCAGGGACCGCTCTCACGGCCCCTCACCGGTTTTGAAGACCGGGCCGGCCACCAGATCCGGAGGCCCTACCACACGCTGGATTTAGTGCCGGGCCAGGGGGGCGCCGTCAACGTCCGTCTTCTCAGTCCAGCCCGCGCTTCCACAGCTCGTCTTCGTCCAGCCCCACCAGGTGTCCCACCTCGTGCATCACCGTGATGCCGATCTGTTCGATCAGCTCCTCACGGGTGCGCGCGAAGCGCTCCAGGTTCTTCTGGTACAGCACGATCGACGCCGGGAAGTGATCGTACGCGCTCGTCACGCTGCGCTCGCCCACCGGCGTGCCCCGGAACACTCCCAGAATGCACGGCGACAGGGGCGGGGACTGGCCCGTCAGATCCTCATCCGACGGAATGTCCTCCACCGCGATGGTGACGTTGTCCAGGTAGCCCTTCACGTGCCCCGGCAGGGCCGTCACCGCCGCCTCCAGCGCCCGATCGAACTCCTCCTCCGACAGCTCCACCGGCGGAGGGAACTCCTCGGGGATCAGCGCCTGCGCCTTGCCAAAGCGCTTCTTCGCCTCGCGCGCGTCTGCGCGCCGCTCCGCCAGCAGCCCCAGGTAGTGGTGCGCCCACGCCTCGTCCGGCGAGTCCTTCAGCACCCGCTCGAACGCGGCCATCGCCTCCGGGAAGCGGCACAGCTCGAACAGCGCGATGCCGCGCTCCACCTGCGCGTCCACCGAGCGCGGCATGTGCTCCAGCGCCGCCTCCAGGCTGGCCAGCGCCCGCTCACACTCGCCCAGCTGGTTCAGCCCCATGCCCTCCAGCAGCAGGAACTCGTACACCCGCTCCACATCCTCCCCCCGCTGCGCCACCTTGCGGCCTCGCACACACAGGGCCAGACCATCCTCCACCGCCTCACGGTCCTCGCCCATCCGGCAAATGAGGAAATCCGTCGCCCCGAGGATGATCTCCAGATCATCCGGGCTGACGTGTAATGCCTGCTCGTAGGCCTGGGCCGCCTCCTCGAACCGGCCCAACTCCACCAGCGCCGCGGCCCGGTAGTGCAGCGCCTCGGGCTGCAGGGGCACTTTGGCCAGCAGCGCCTCGGTCTGCTCGAGCGCGGCCTCGAAGTCCTCCGACTCGAACGCACCCGCCACCGCGTCCAGGCGCTCTTCGGTGTCCCCCGGCCCCGCTCGCTTCGCCATCTGCTTCCCCATATCGGCGGCCACATATGTGAGGCCCCGACTGCATTGTCAACGCGGGTGGTGGTTGTTACCTTCGTTCGCACCCTGGCGCCCGTGTGCCTGGTACTCCTCCCGTGAACATCCTCGTGGTCGACGATGACGTAAACCTGTGCACCGGCCTCTCCAGCTACCTGGAGCAGCACGGCTACACGGTTTACTCCGCCGCCGACGCGCTCCAGGCCCTGGACGTGCTGGAGCGGCAGCAGATCGGCCTGGTCATCACCGACTACATGATGCCCCACGTGGACGGCATTCGCTTCACCGAGATGCTCAAGGCCGACCCGCGCCTGGCGAACATTCCGGTGCTGCTCATCACCGCCTCGCCCGAGCCGGAGGTGATGGACAAGGGAATGCGCAAGGGGGTGGCGCTGACCCTGCAGAAGCCGGTGGACATGGGCCAGCTACTCAATCTCGTGCGTTTCGCCGAGTAGCCGGGCAGCCCTCCGGTCGTACTGCCGGGCACACCCGACACGTTCCGTGTTGACAACCTCATCCTGGCCCTTATTTTGGCGCTCACTTAGGCCGAGTGCTAACGGCCGCGAGATTCCATTCCTCAGTCATTTCAGGAGGTTGTCATGGCAGCGAAGGAGATTTTCTTTCACCAGGCGGCGCGGGACGCGATTTTGCGGGGTGTACGCATCCTGTCGGACGCGGTGGCCGTGACGCTGGGCCCCAAGGGCCGCAACGTCGTCATCGAGAAGAGCTTCGGCTCGCCCACGGTCACCAAGGACGGCGTCACCGTCGCCAAGGAGATCGATCTCGAGAACAAGTTCGAGAACATGGGCGCGCAGATGGTGAAGGAGGTCGCCTCCAAGACTTCCGACAAGGCCGGCGACGGCACCACCACCGCCACGGTGCTCGCCCGGGCCATTTATGAGGAGGGCCTGAAGCTGGTGGCCGCCGGCCACAACCCGATGGACCTCAAGCGCGGCATCGACAAGGCCGTCGAAGTGGTGGTGGCGGAGCTGAAGAAGCTCTCCAAGCCCACCACGGACAAGAAGGCGATTGCTCAGGTCGGCATCATCTCCGCCAACGGCGACGAGACGATCGGCAACATCATCGCCGACGCGATGGAGAAGGTGGGCAAGGAGGGCGTCATCACCGTCGAGGAGGCCAAGGGCCTGGAGACGACGCTCGAGGTGGTGGAGGGCATGCAGTTCGACCGTGGCTACGTCTCGCCGTACTTCGTGACGAACCGCGAGCGCATGGAAGTCGTCCAGGAGGACCCCTACATCCTCATCAGCGAGAAGAAGGTCTCGTCGATGCAGGACATGATCCCCATCCTGGAGCAGGTGGCGCGCTCGGGTAAGCCGCTGCTGATCATCGCCGACGACATCGAGGGCGAGGCGCTGGCCACCCTGGTGGTGAACAAGATCCGCGGCGTGCTCAACGTGTCGGCGGTGAAGGCGCCGGGCTTCGGCGACCGTCGCAAGGAGCTGCTCAAGGACATCGCCACCCTCACCGGCGGCATGGTGGTGAGCGAGGACCTGGGCCACAAGTACGAGACCCTCACGCTCAATGATCTGGGCCGCGCCAAGCGCGTGACGACCGACAAGGACAACACCACGATCGTCGACGGCGCCGGCAAGCGCACCGAGATCGAGGGCCGCATCAAGCTCATCCGCACGCAGATCGAGACGGTCACCAGCGACTACGATCGCGAGAAGCTGCAGGAGCGCCTGGCGAAGCTGGTGGGCGGCGTGGCGGTGATCAACGTGGGCGCGGCCACCGAGACCGAGATGAAGGAGAAGAAGGCTCGCGTGGAGGACGCGCTGCACGCCACCCGCGCGGCGGTGGAAGAGGGCATCGTCCCCGGCGGCGGCGTGGCCTACCTGCGCTGCCTGTCGGCGCTGGAGAAGATGAAGCTGGGCGGCGAGCAGGACTTCGGCGTGGAGATCATCAAGAAGGCGCTGACCGAGCCGCTGCGCAAGATCGCCAGCAACGCCGGCCACGAGGGCCCCGTGGTCATCAACAAGGTCAAGGAGGGCACCGGCGCGTTCGGCTTCAACGCTCGCACCGAGCTGTACGAGGACCTGGAGAAGGCCGGCGTGATCGATCCGACCAAGGTGGAGCGCACCGCGCTGCAGAACGCGGCCTCCGTGGCCTCGCTGCTGCTGACCACCGAGGCGATGGTGGCCGACAAGCCGAAGAAGAAGGCCAAGGGCGGCGCCGGGGCCGGCGGTGGAATGCCGGACTACGGCGGCGACGACATGGACTACTAGTCCCAAGAGATGATGGGACGGTCGTTCTCCCCCTCGACCGTCCCGCGCGGCCCCGGGCTGCCTCGCAAGAGGCCCTGGGGCCGTCTCTTTTTCAGGGGATGCCGAGCTTCAGCGCGCGGGCCAGCTCCCGGCTGAGCGCCGGCACGTCGAAGAGCATCCGGGGCAGGCAGGCCACGGCCCCGGCGCGCAGCGCGTCCAGCGTCGTCTCCATGGTGATGTGCTCGACGAGCACCACGAAGGGCGCGCCCTGGGCCAGGGCCTTACACAGCTCCAGCGCCTTGCGGCCATAGGCGGGGGTGAAGTCCCAGCTGACGATGACGGCCCGGGGAGGCTCGATGGCCACCACCTCGGTGGAGTTGATGACGCGCGTCTCCAGGCCCAGCCGCGCCAGCGCCTCGCTGATGGCGCGGGCGGAGGTGGGGTTGTCGTCGATGATGTCCACCCGCTTGGCCACGGTGGGCTGTGGCTGAATGGCGGGCAGCGACAGCGCCGAGCGGATGAGCGCGCGCACCTGGCGGATGTCGTCGAAGGGCTTGAGCAGGTAGTCCATGATGCCCAGCTCCAGCGACTCCTGCGTGGTGCTGAGCGACGGGTAGCCCGTCATCAGGATGACGCGCGCCTGGGGGTTCTTCATGCGCACCTGCTGCGCCAGCGCCAGGCCGGAGATTCCGGGCAGGTTCTTGTCGGTGACGATCAGGTCCACCGGCTGCTTGTGCACCAGCTCCAGGGCCTCCTCGGCCGAGCCGGCCTCGAACACTTCGCACTCCTTGCTCAGCAGATCGCGGAAGACCATGCGGATGATGGCCTCGTCGTCGACGACGAGCACCCGCTTGCGCTCGGTGGGCGGCAGCTCCACGGCGCCCGCGAAGGCGATGCGGAACACGGTGGAGGGCGGCGGCTGGTCCGGCAGCGCGTTGGAGGGCACCAGGGTGATCTGCGCGCGGTGCTCGGTGGCGATGCGCCGGCACACGGCCAGGCCCAGTCCAGTGCCCCGCTTGCTGCTGGAGACGTAGGGCTCGAAGACGCGCTCGCGCAGCTCGGGGGGAATGCCCGGGCCCCAGTCGGCCACGTACAGCACCGGCGCCGAGCCCTCCATGCGCACGAGGACCTTGATGCGGCCGCGGCCGGACATGGCGTCGCGCGCGTTGTTGATCAGGTTGAGGGTGAGCTGCTCCAGCAGCCGGGCGTTGCCCTGCACGGTGATGTGTTCGGGCACCTCGACTTCCAGCGAGATGCGCGCCGAGTCCGGGTTGAGCGCGAACAGCTTGGCCGCGGCCCACACGGCGCTGGCCAGTGACAGCCGCACCTGGGGCGCCGGCCGGTCGCTCGAGAGCCGCACGAAGTCAGAGATGATCTGCTCCATGCGCTCGACCTGCGCCAGCAGCAGCTTGAGCGGGCCGGTGGGCCCGGTGCCCTCGGCCATCAGCTGGGCGTAGGCCTTCACCCCCAACAGCGGCTGGCGCAGCTCGTGAAGCACCTCGGCGGCGAGCTGGGTGGAGCCCACAGCGGTACGCTGAAGGGCCGCGGCCGCGGCCCTCGCTTCCGTCAGGTCAC
This sequence comes from Myxococcaceae bacterium, assembly GCA_035296065.1. Classification (GTDB taxonomy): domain Bacteria; phylum Myxococcota; class Myxococcia; order Myxococcales; family Myxococcaceae; genus DATHBR01. Next base: position 29,588 of record DATHBR010000074.1, read on the forward strand.
CTACCTCCAGCGCCTGGAGCAGGTGCGCGAGCGGTGCGGGAGTCTCCATGCGGCCGGAGCATGGCGGAGCCTGTGTCCGTGTGCAACGCACCTTCGCGGGATTCCGTTGACCCGGGGCCTGGCACTGCGGATGCTGCCGGCCTCACGCTGTCCAAGCGCGGCCGCGCTCGCCGGAGGCTGACATGCCGCAGACCAACCCCTTCCATTCCCTGGTTCCCCGGAAGCTCACGGACTCCGAGCTGGCACGCTCGATTCGCTTGAACATTGAAGCAGAGCTGGACGCCATCAACCTCTACGCGGCCCACCTCGAGGCCACGGACAACGAGGAGGCCAAGGCCATCCTCCGGCATGTCATGGACGAGGAGCGCGAGCATGCCGCGCTGTTCTGGCAGCTGATTGCCAAGCTGGACCCGGAGCAGGCCCAGCATGATCGCGAGGCCTCGCGGAAGTACCAGCTCATCGTCTCGGGCGCCTCGCACGAGGAGGTGGAGGCGGTGAGCGAGGGCGGCGGGGCAGGGGGCTCCACCGACGCGCCGCTGCCCAAGCGGCTCACCGTGGGCAGCCTGCGCCGCTAAAGCGGGGAGCGGGGCTAGCCCGCCGCCTTGCGCTCGGCGGGCAGGGCCTCGAGATCGAACGCCGCCATGTAGACGACGTTGCGCGTGCCGCGCTTGCCCCGGTACATGGCCCGGTCCGCCAGGTCCAACAGCGGCATCTTGTCGCGCGCGTGCTCGGGGAAGCTGGCCACGCCCACGCAGGTGGTGAGGCTGAGGGACAGCCCCTCGCGCGGGGTGAAGATGGTGCTCTCCATGGTGCGCCGGATGCGCTCGGCCACCTTGAGCGCCCCGCCCGAGTCCGTGCCGCGCAGCAGCACCACGTACTCGTCGCCGCCGTAGCGCACGACGACGTCCCGGTCTCTTACGCAGCTCTTGAGCACCCGGCCCACTTCCACCAGCAGCTTGCTGCCCACCAGGTGGCCGTGCGCGTCGTTGACGGACTTGAAGTGGTCCAGGTCCAGGAAGAGCAGGCTGAAGGGCGTCTGCGTCTGCTGGGAGCTCTTCACCTCGCGGTCCAGCACCAGGTGCAGGTAGCGGGTGTTGAACAGGTGGGTGAGATCGTCCATGTAGGCCAGATCCTCCACCTCGGCGAAGCGCCCCAGGTTGCGCAGCGCCAGCGCGTAGTGGCGCGACAGGTAGCCCGTCACCTCGGGCACGTTCTCCGGCGGAGCGTTCGAGAAGAACAGGACGATGTGGCCGTGCACCCCCTCGCCATCACTGGCGGGGAAGGCGAGCACGTGCTCGTGCGAGCAGGGCAGGCGCTCCAGCGCCCGGGGCGTGCGCACCTCGCGCAGCTGCTCGCAGAGCACCGGGGTGAGGGCGGCCACCTCGTCTGGCTCCAGCCCGGACGCGCCATGCAGGTTCAGGCCAAAGCCCTCGCGCATGAGCAGCAGCACGGCGTTGGCGCACGTCTGCCCCTCCAGCGCGCTGGTGGCGGTGAGCGTCAGCCGCTCGCGGTCCAGCGTGGTGGCGATGCGCTGCCCCATCTCCAGCAGCGAGACGTACTGGCGCAGCGAGGCGTTCTCCCGCAGCAGGTCCCGGGTGGTGAGCGCGCGGCGGATGGCGTGCTGCAGCGCCTCGGGGGCCACTGGCTTGACGAGGTACTCGGCCGCGCCGCTCTTGATGGCGCGCACCGCCGGGTCCACCTTGTCCAGGCCGGTGATGACCACCACTTCAATGCCCGGGTAGCGCTCCTTGGTGTAGCGCAGGACCTCCATCCCGTCGGCGCCCGGCAGGATGAGGTCCGTTACGACCGCGTCGTAAGGCGCGGACGCGAGGGCCTCTTGAGCCTCCTCGAGGCTTGCCACCGCGGTGACGGTGTGCGCCGCCGCCGTGAGGTAGTCCCCATAGAGGGTCCGGGCCATCTTTTCGTCATCGACAAGCAGGATGCGGGCCATTCGATTCGGGCTTACCACCATTTCCCGGGACGCTGCTAGCCTCCCCCCCGTGGGTCCTTTCGAAAGCGGACGCCGGCTGTGCCTTCTGGTGGAGGCGGGTGAGACGCGTTACGCCATCGAGGCTACCTCCGTGATGGAGGTGGCCTTGCCTGGCAGTGACGGTACCAGCCTGCGAGGCATGCTCGAGGTGAAGGACCTGTCCACCCTGCTGGGGGGCGGCCCCGAGCAGGCTACGGGCATGGTGGTGGTGCTGGATGTGAGCCCTACACTGGCCGTGCGGGTGAGCTCGGTCGTAGAGGTGGCGGACGTGGCCCGGGCGCCGTTCTTCCTGCTGCCGGCGGGGCTGGGCGACACCCTGGCGCCGCTGAGCCGGGGCGCGGTGCTGCACAAGGAGCGGCTGTACCTGGAGCTCATCGCCGAGTCGCTGCCCCAGCGCATCGGCCCCCGGGGCCCGCCGTCGGCGGCCAAGGCGGTGCGCTTCATGGACAACGCGCCCGAGCGCGCGCTCGTCTTCGAGTCGCAGGGGCGGCTGTTCGGGCTGCCGCTGGCGCTGGTGTCCCAGGTCGTGACCCGCGGAGAGGCCTTCAGCAAGCTGCCAGTCCAGAGCGGACCCGTGGCGGGGATGTTTCCCCATGCACAGATTCTGTGGCCTATCTACTCGGCGCCCGCGCTGCTGGGGGCGTCCGCTCAGGTGGAGACCTTCTTCGTGTTGACGGAGCTGGCGGGTCAGAATGTTGGCTGGTGTGCCACTCAGGTGCTGGGGGTCAGGCAGCGCTTCCAAGCGGGCGACGGGCCTGGTGAGTTCACCGCGCCAGGAGTGCCCAGCCCGGTGCTCTTCCTGGACCTGCAGCACATGTTTTCTTGATTGGTCCAGAGCGCAACCCCTAAGCTGCCCGGATGGACAGCGGGGTGGTCCGTCGTTTCCGGACGTGCCCGTTTCCTCAACGAATTCTGGGGGTTGATTCCCCCGAGGCCCGACACCGATGCCCAAGAATCTGCTGGTCGCCGACGACTCGCTCACCATCCGCAAGGTCATTGGGATGATCTTCGCGACCGAGGACTTCCAGGTGACCGCGGTGGACAACGGGCTGGACGCCATCTCGCGCGCCCGCGAGCTGCGCCCAGATGTGGTGCTTGCCGATGTGATGATGCCGGGCAAGAGCGGCTACGAGGTGTGCGAGGCCATCAAGAGCGATCCGGCCACGCAGCACATCCCCGTGCTGCTGCTTGCGGGCACCTTCGAGGCCTTCGACGAGAACCGCGCCCGTGCCGCCCGTGCCGATGATCATGTGACCAAGCCCTTCGAGAGCCAGATCCTGCTCGACAAGGTGAAGGCCATGGTGGGCCAGAAGTCCAACACCATGCCGGCCTCGGCCGCCACGCAGGTGACGCGGCCCGCGGCTGCTCCGGCGCCCGCCGCTCCGGCCGCCGCCGCCCCGCGTCCTCCGGGGCCGGGAGCGCCTCCGCCCGGTGCGCGTCCTCCGGGGCCGGGCATGCCGCCGGGGCCTGGTGTGCCTCCGGGCGCGCGTCCTCCGGGGCCGGGCATACCGCCGGGGCCGGGCATGGCGCGTCCTCCGGGGCCTGGCATGCCGCCGGGGCCGGGCATGGCGCGTCCTCCGGGTCCGGGTATGCCTCCGGGGCCTGGCGTGCCTCCGGGCGCGCGTCCTCCGGGGCCGGGGATGCCACCGGGACCGGGCATGGCGCGTCCTCCGGGGCCGGGCATGCCGCCGGGGCCTGGGATGCCGCAGGGTGCGCGTCCTCCGGGGCCGGGGATGCCGCCGGGACCGGGCATGGCGCGTCCTCCGGGGCCGGGTATGCCGCCGGGGCCGGGCATGGCGCGTCCTCCGGGGCCTGGCGTGCCTCCTGCCCCCGGCGCTCCGGGTGGTGGGCTTCCGCGTCCTCCGGGTGGGGCAGCCCTCCCGGCCGCTCCGGGTGCTCAGCCGGGAGCGCGTGGGCGCGATCCGTTCGGGCTCGGGGCTCCGGGGGGACAGGCGCAGCCTCCGCGCCCGGCTCAGCCCGCCGCCGCCCTCGCGCTCGATGACTCGTTGCCCAGCAGCACCGAGGAGATCAACCTCGATGTCGAGGCGCCCCCGCAGGCTCCGGCAGGCCGCGCCGCGGCTCGCCCGGCCGCGGATGGCGGCGAGGCGCAGCTGCGCGAGGCGCTCTCGCGGGCCTCGCGTGACGTCATCGAGAAGATCGCCTGGGAAGTAGTACCGCAGCTCGCCGAGACGATCATCCGCGAGGAGCTCGAGCGGCTGATCAAAGACCGAGAGACGCAGCACTGAGTTGTGGCGAACCCGACCTGATTCCCTGCCGGCCCGCGGGGCCGGCCTCCCGCGATGACCGACACAATCGAACTGTCCAAGGCCTACGAACCGACCGAGGTCGAGAGCCGCTGGTCCGCTTTCTGGCTCGAGCGTAACTACTTCCGCGCGGAGGCGACGAGCGACAAGCCGCCGTTCTCCATCGTGCTGCCGCCGCCCAACGTCACGGGCAGCCTGCACCTGGGCCACGCGCTCACCGCCACCATCGAGGACACGCTCATCCGCTGGAAGCGCATGAGCGGGTACAACTGCCTGTGGATGCCCGGCATGGACCACGCCGGCATCGCCACGCAGATGGTGGTGGAGAAGGAGCTGAAGAAGACGGAGAAGAAGAGCCGTCACGACCTGGGCCGCCAGGAGTTCCTCAAGCGCGTCTGGTCGTGGAAGGACCAGTACGGCAAGCGCATTGGCGAGCAGCACAAGTTCCTGGGCGCGTCGCTGGACTGGAGCCGCGAGCGCTTCACCATGGACGAGAAGTCGTCGGCCGCGGTGCGCGAGGTGTTCGTCCGGCTGTACGAGGAAGGGCTCATCTACCGGGCCCAGAAGCTCATCAACTGGTGCCCCTCGTGCCACACCGCGCTCAGCGACCTGGAAGTCGAACACGAGGAGGGCAAGAAGGGCTCGCTGTGGCACATCCGCTACCCGGTGAAGGGCAGCGACCGCACGCTCACGGTGGCCACCACCCGCCCCGAGACGATGCTGGGTGACACGGCGGTGGCCATCCACCCGGAGGATCCGCGCTACGCGGGCCTGGCCGGGGGCACGGTCATCCTGCCGCTGGTCAACCGCGAGATCCCCATCATCGCGGACGCCGAGCTGGTCAACATGGAGTTCGGCACCGGCGTGGTGAAGGTGACGCCGGGGCACGACTTCAACGACTACCAGACGGGTCTGCGGCACAACCTGCCGATGATCTCGATCCTGGACGACAACGCGCGCACCAACAAGGAGGCCGGTGCGTACGCGGGCATGGACCGCTACGACGCGCGCAAGAAGGTGCTCGAGGATCTGTCGCTGCAGGGCCTGCTGGAGAAGGAAGAGCCGCACGTGCTCTCGGTGGGCACCTGCCAGCGGTGCAGCACGGTGGTGGAGCCGCGCCTGTCTCCGCAGTGGTTCGTGAAGACCGAGCCGCTGGCCAAGCCGGCCATCGAGGCGGTGGAGCAGGGCCGCACGAAGTTCGTGCCCGAGTCGTGGACGAGCACCTACTTCCAGTGGATGCGCAACATCCACGACTGGTGCGTCAGCCGCCAGCTGTGGTGGGGCCACCAGATCCCCGCCTACTACTGCACCTCGTGCAGCCCGCGCGTGGGTGACGACACGGACCTGCCCATCGACGCGCCCACGGTGAGGGTGGGGGGCATCGACTTCTCGCGCGCCGATCCCATCGTCGCGCGGCAGCAGCCCACCGCGTGCCCCAAGTGCGCCGGCTCCACGTTCACGCAGGACCCGGACGTGCTGGACACGTGGTTCTCGTCCGCCCTGTGGCCGTTCTCCACGCTGGGCTGGCCGGAGAAGACGCCCGAGCTGAAGACGTTCTACCCGACGTCCGTCATGGAGACGGGCCACGACATCATCTTCTTCTGGGTCGCCCGGATGATGATGATGGGCCTGCACTTCATGGGCGATGTGCCCTTCCGCACCGTGTACCTGCACGCCATGGTGCGCGACGAGAAGGGCGAGAAGATGTCGAAGACGAAGGGCAACGTCATCGACCCGCTGGACATCATCCTGGGCGCCACCCAGGACAAGCTCTCGCCGAGCCTGCGCAACAAGTTCCCCCAGGGCATGCCCGCCTATGGCGCGGACGCGCTGCGCTTCACCCTGGCCTCGCTCACCCAGCAGGGCCGCGACATCAAGCTCTCCATGGAGCGGGTGGCCGGCTACAAGGCCTTCTGCAACAAGCTGTGGAACGCCAGCCGCTTCGTGCTGATGAACCTGGGCGACTTCCGCATGGACGCGCGCCACCCCAAGGACCGTCAGCTGACGCTGGCGGACCGGTGGATCCTCGCCCGCCTGCAGCGCGCCACCGTGGACACCCGCCTGGCGCTGGAGCAGTACAACTTCTCGGACGCGGCCTCCACGCTGTACCAGTTCCTCTGGTCCGAGTTCTGTGACTGGTACATCGAGCTGTCCAAGGGCGCGCTCTACGGCGAGGACAAGAGCGCCAAGGAGACCAGCCTGTCGGTGCTCATCTTCTGCCTCGAGCGCACGCTGCGGCTGATGCACCCGTTCATGCCCTACATCACCGAGGAGATCTGGCAGAAGCTGCCGGTGCAGCGCACCTCGGACTCGATCATGATCGCGCCCTATCCGGAGCCGGACTCGCGGCTGGCGGACTTCGCCGCCGAGACGGAGATGGCGCCCATCGTCGCCGCCATCGAGGGCCTGCGCACCATCCGCGGCGAGAGCAACCTGCCTCCGTCCGCCAAGCTGGTGGCGCACGTGCAGAGCGCCAACCCCACGCTGCGCGCGAATCTGGAGAAGTGGCGCGGCTACCTCATGCCGCTGGCGGGCCTGTCCGAGGTCCACGTGGGGCCGCCCGGGCCCAAGCCGCCCCAGGCCGCCGCCTTCGTGGGGCAGGATCTGGAGATCTACGTGCCGCTGGCCGGCTTCATCGACGTGGAGGCCGAGCGGGACCGGCTCACCAAGGAGATGGCGCGGGCCGAGCAGGAGCTGGCCGGGGTGCTGCGCAAGCTGGAGAACCCCAACTTCGTGGCCAAGGCTCCGCCGGACGTGGTGGAGAAGGACCGCGCCCGCGTCGAGGAGCTCAAGGCGCGCAAGACGAAGCTCCAGGAGAACCTCACCCGACTGTCGCCGGAGGCCGCCATGGCAACACCCACCGATCCTGTCTCCACCGCAGTGCCTGATCCCGAGACGGCGCAGGTGAAGGTGGCTCCGCCCTCCGCTCCCGCCGGTGAAGGCGTGGACCTGAGCAAGGAGCTGAAATCCGAGCTCGACAAGGAGGGCGAGGTCGTCAACCCCCAGGTCACCGACGCGCTCAACAAGCTGCGCGAGGGCACCAAGGAGGGGCTGTCCGCCACCGATCACCATGATCTCGGCGTGGCGTACATGAGCATGGGGCTCGTGGACGACGCGATGAGGGAGTTCGACAAGGCCAAGCAGGGCGGTGACGAGCGCGCCGCGCCCCAGCAGGTCGGCTCCAGGCCCGCGAAGGCCGGCAAGCCCTCCGCGGCCCGCAAGGCCCTGGCCAAGGTGGCCAAGGTGGCCAAGAAGGCCCTGTCCAAGGTGGCCAAGAAGGTGTCGGGCAAGAAGGCCCCAGCGCCCCCTGCGAAGAAGGCGCTGGCCAAGCCGCAGCCGCCTCCGAAGCCCGCGGCGAAGAAGCCGCTCGCCAAGAAGGCCGCGGCCAAGAAGCTCGTCGTCAAGAAGGCCGTCGTCAAGAAGGCGGTGGCCAAGAAGGGCACCGCGAAGAAGCCGGCCATGAAGAAAGCGACGGGAAAGTCGGCCCCATCGGCTAAGACGCCGGTACGCAAGGCCGCGGCGAAGAAGGCCGGGAAGAAGACCCCCGCCAAGGCCAGGCGGTAAGGAGGCAACTTTGACGGATTACCTCGACCGCCTTATCAGCCTCGCCCTGGATGAGGATCTCGGCGCGGCGGGAGATGTGACGTCCCTGGCCCTGGTGCCCCCCGATGCGATGGGCACCGGCGAGCTGCTCGCCAAGGAGCAGATGATCGTCGCCGGGCTGGGGGCGTTCGCCCGCGTGTTCCACCACGTCGACCCGGAGGTGCAGGTGGAGTTCCTCCGGCAGGACGGGGAGGAGATCAAGCCCAAGGTCGTTGCGGCCAAGGTGTCCGGGCGGCTGCGCTCGCTGCTGGCCGCCGAGCGCACCGCGCTCAATATCGTTCAGCGCATGGCGGGCATCGCCACGCTGGCGCAGCAGGCGATGACGTCCGTGCGGGGCTCGAAGCTCAAGGTGCTCGATACGCGCAAGACGCCTCCGGGCATGCGCGGCCTGGCCAAGGAGGCCGTGCGGCTGGGCGGGGCCTCCAACCACCGCTTCGGGCTCTTCGACGGGGTGCTCATCAAGGACAACCACATCGCCGCGGTGGGAGGCTCCATCCAGGAGGCCCTGCGCCGCGCCAAGGCCAACACCCCCCGGCTGGTGAAGATCGAGATCGAGGTCACCAACCTCAAGCAGCTCGCCGAGGCCATCGAGGGTGGCGCGGACGTGGTGATGCTCGACAACATGGACGACGTGATGATCCGCAAGGCGGTGGAGCTGGCCGCCGGGCGGGTGCCACTCGAAGTCTCCGGCGGCGTCACCCTGGACAGGCTGCCCCGGCTGGCCAAGCTGGGCGTGGACTTCGTCTCCATGGGCGCGCTCACGCACTCGGCGCGGGCCATGGATCTGTCGCTGGAGATCGCCGCCGCCAAGGGCGCCAGCAGGGCACGCGGTTCCCGGGCCGCCGCCCAGCGCTGAGGCCGCGGCTTTAGCGGCCGTTGGCGAAGCCGTTGGCGAACACCTCCGGGCGGGGAGCTCCCTCGCAGGAGGCCGGGGCGCCCAGCTCCATCAGCGCCGCCAGCGTGGGCGCCACGTCCGTGGTGCTGATCTCCCGCATGTGCGTGCCGGGCTTCACGCCCTTGCCCGCGAAGATGACGGGCACCTGCGCGTCGTAGCTGTAGGGCGTGCTGTGGTTGGTCCCGTGCGGGTGGGAGCTGACCACCAGGAAGGGCTGGGGCATGAAGAGCACGTCCCCGCTGCGTCCGGGGTAGTAGCCCTTCCTCAGCGGCTCCAGCAGTCCGCCCACGTCGGGCGCCGTGTAGAGATCATCGCGCGCCACGGCCAGGACGATGCCCGGCTGCCGCGACAGCCACTCGGCCGTGGCCCGGCGCACCGCCGCCCCATCCACCTTGCCCTCCGTGAGCGACTTGCCGCTCAGGAAGACGTCCAGCTCCTCGATGGTGGCCGTCAGCTCCGCCTGGGGAAAGCGCGCGCGCAGCTCCTGGAGCAGCCCCTGCGCCAGCTCCTTGGGGTTGAGCCGCCGCGCTGGCAGTCCCTCGGCGGCCCAGTGCTCGGGGGCCGCCGCGCCGCCATGGTCCGCCGTGAGCACCACCACGAGGTTGGCACGGCCTCCCGCCGCGCGCTCGGCCGCCGAGAGCAGCTCCGCCATCGCGCGGTCCAGCCGGTACAGCGCGTCCTGCATCTCCCAGGAGTAGGGGCCGAAGTAGTGGAAGGCGGCGTCCGTGCCGCTGAAGCTCACCGCCAGCAGGTCCGGCACCTCGTCCTTGCCCAGGGCCTCGCCCGCGATGGCGGCCTTGGCCGCCTGCACGAGCAGATCATTCGAGAACGGAGAGGCGGCCAGCGCCGCGTACGAGCGGGGCCCGGGGGACTGCAGCCCGCCGGTGAGCTCGTGGGGGAAGGTGCGGCCCAGGCCCAACGCGTTTTCCTCGTAGTCCCGGTCGTCCTCGCCCAGGTACTCCGTCCTGGGCAGCAGCGGGGTCCACTGCTGGGTGAAGTAGCCGTCCGCCAGGCCCCGGGCGTTGAAGTCCTCGAGCCAGGTGGGGAACTGCTTCGTGTACCAGGTGCCCGTGACGAACTTGCCCACCGTCTCGTCGAACCAGTACGCCTGGCCCAGCCGCCCCGCCAGGGCGATGGACGCGCGCCCCTTGCCCGACAGCGCCACCACCTTGCCCCGCGTGCGCGTGCTCACCCGCAGCCTGTCTCCCAGCGTCTCCGCCATCAGGTTGCGCGGGCTGGTGTCTCCGTCGGTGGCCACGTTCAGCGGCACCTCCAGCACCGGGTGGGCCTCGTCGCGAAAAACGCTCATCGCCACGCCCGTGGCCCGGTCCACCACCCGGTTGTCCACGATGCCGTGGCGCCAGGGGTTGGCGCCGGTGGCCAGCGTGGCGTGGCCCGGGGCGGTGCGCGCCTTGGCGTAGTCGATCCGGGCGTAGGGGAAGTAGGCGCCCTGTTCGAGCAGTTGACGCATGCCGCCCTTGAACTTGGGGCGCGTGCGCAGCAGCAGATCCGTGCCCAGCGCATCCACCGTGATGAACAGGGTGAGCCGCGGCGGCTTGGCCAGCGCGGGCAGGGACAACAGCATCAGAGCCAGGGCGAGAGGGCGCACCATAGGAAACCCATCTTCGCCCCGAGTTGGTCAGAAGCAACCAACTCGCCGCCCCACGGCTTGGACGGGTGGCACCGCCCTGTTACGGTCCGCGCCCGCATGGTGGAGGCGCGGCTACGAGTCATCTATGGCGATACCGACCAGATGGGGGTCGTCTATCACGCCAACTACTTCCGGTATTTCGAGTTCTCCCGCATGGAGTTCTTCCGCGCCCGGGGGGGCAGCTACCGCGAGATGGAGGAGCAGGGCTTTCAGCTGCCAGTCGTGGATGCTTCGGCCCAGTACAAGTCCCCCGCCCGGTATGACGATCTGCTCATCATCCGGCTCACGGTGAGCGAGCTGCGCCGCGCCTCCGTCATCTTCACCTATGAGGTGTTCCGCGAGGGCGAGCCGTCCTCGCTGCTGTGCACCGGCCGCACCGTGCATGCCTGTATGGGGCGCGACGGCAAACTCCGACGGCTGCCCGAGGACTTCGTGCGGCTGGTCGGGCAGTCCTCCTGAACTTTCCTACAACCGTTACTCCAAGGAGTTGGACATGGATCGCAACCTGGCAATCGAGGCGGTACGCGTCACCGAGATGGCGGCCATCGCCTCGGCGCGTCTGATGGGCCGCGGCACCAAGAACGAGTCGGATCAGGCCGCCGTGGACGCCATGCGCAAGGCGTTCGACGCGCTCTACATCGACGGCACCGTCGTCATCGGAGAGGGCGAGCGCGACGAGGCGCCCATGCTCTACATCGGCGAGAGGGTGGGCAAGCGCCAGGAAGGGGCCCCCGAGGTGGACATCGCCCTGGACCCGCTGGAGGGCACCAACCTGTGCGCCTACGGCCGCCCCGGCGCCATCTCCGTGGTGGCCATGGCCGGCAAGGGCGGGCTGCTCAACGCCCCTGACACGTATATGGAGAAGCTCGCGGTGGGCCCGCGCGCCCGCGGCGCCATCGATCTGCGCCGCTCCGCCACCGAGAACCTGCGCGCCATCGCCGAGCGCAAGAAGGTCTACGTGGAGGACCTGACCGTGGTCATCCTGGACCGCGAGCGGCACGCGGACCTCATCAAGGAGGTGCGTGTCGCGGGCGCGCGCGTGCGCCTCATCGAGGACGGGGACGTGGCCGGCGCCATCTCCACCTGCTTCGAGGAGACGGGCGTGGACGTGCTGATGGGCATTGGCGGCGCGCCCGAGGGCGTCATCGCCGCGGCGGCCATCCGCTGCGTGGGCGGGGACATGCAGGGCCGGCTGGTGCCGCGCAACCAGGGCGAGATCGACCGCGCCAAGCGCATGGGCATCACCGACATGTCGAGGATCTACACCGCCGAGGACCTGGCGCGCGGCGAGGTGATGTTCGCCGCCAGCGGCGTCACCACGGGCGACTTCCTCAAGGGCGTGCGCTTCTTCGGCGGCGGCTGCGAGACGCACTCCGTCGTGATGCGCAGCAAGACGGGCACGGTGCGCTTCGTGCAATCCATTCACAAGTTCGACAAGAAGCCGGGGTACGCTCCGTAACCGGCTTCCCCTTCACCCGCTCCGGAGAGTCCCCATGGCAGGCGCCAGCCGAACGATCGTCATCAACGCCCCGATCGAGAAGGTCTTCGACGTCATCACCCAGTACGAGAAGTACACGCAGTTCCTTCCCGAGGTGAAGGAAGTGCGGACCTCCAACCGCCAGGGCAACGAGGTCAACGTCCACTACAAGGTCGATCTGATGAAGACCGTCAAGTACACCATCCGGTCCAAGGAGGAGCGCCCCACCCGGATGAGCTGGACGTTCGTGGAGGGCGAGTTCATGAAGGACAACAAGGGCAGCTGGGTGCTCGAGCCCGAGGGCGAGGGGAAGACCAAGGCCACCTACACCGTGGAGATGGCCCTGGGCGCCCTGGTCCCCAAGTCCATCGTCAACGCCCTGGTGGAGACGTCGCTGCCCAAGATGATGGACGCCTTCAAGCGCCGGGCGGAGTCCCCCTGAGCGGCGCCCTGGGGCCGTTTCACCCCAGGGGCCTACCTGGACCCACTCCGAGCAGGCAAACGAGGCCCTGTGATTCTTAGGGCTTGCCACCCTGGATGGGCATGGTAGCGGTGTTGGTTGGACGGCTTGCGGGCCACCGTGACTGCATTACAATCAACGAGAACAGGGCGGAGAAGTCGGCCAGCGCTATGACATTCATGCCACAGGGGTGTGGCTTGATTGCCAGGCGGTGAACGAGCAACCGGGCCCGCCAATTGGGATGTACCCACGTGGAAACGGGGGTCCTTAGTTTGCATCTAAGAAGCAGACGGGAACGGGGCGGGGTTGGCGGGCGTACATCCGGGTATGTAGGCTGAGGGAGAGCGAACCCATGCTGGACGCCTTCATCATCGAAGAGATCAAGCGCCGCGAGCGCAATCGCGAGGATCGCGAGCGCCCAGCGGTGCCGCTGCCGTTGCCCATTCCCATGGATCGTCCGCCCCGCCGCACGGAGACGGACGACGAGGAGAAGCCGCAGCGCGGCGTCGTCGTCATCGACATCTGAGGCGCTGAGGCCTCGGTGCAACCACAGGCCCGCGGCGGGTGCTCCCTTGGGGGACAGCCTTCCGCGGGCTTGGTGCGTTCTGGGGCCGGGCTTGGGGCTCAGTCCGGCGCCAGCGGCAGCAGGTGGCGGGGGTGGTACAGGTTCCAGAAGGGCCCGCGCACGGTGGCCATCGCGTCGAGCACCTGGCGCTTCCACTCGGTGGGAATGGCCTCCTCGCCATGGAAGGCGCCCAGCAGGGCTCCGGTGATGGCGCCGTGGGCGTCAGCGTCTCCGCCGCGGTTGACGACGTCCACCAGGCCCGCCTCGAAGCTGGGGGCGTGTAGCAGCTCCCAGAAGGCCAGCCGGAAGGCGATGCGCACGTGGCCGTATTGGCGGTGCAGGTGCAACTCGGGGCCGTAGAGCATCGGGTCGGCCTGCTGGGCCGCATCGAGGTCCGCCATCAGCAGGGACTTGGCGCTCGTCACCTCGAATACGTAGTCAGAGGCCGAGCGGGCCAGCATGGGCGAGCCCACGTTGAGCCCCGTCTGCGCGGCGGTGATGAGGTCCTGCAGCTCGAGCTTGGGCCCGGCGGTGATGGCCTTGGCGATGGCCGCGTTGAGGGCCACACAGGCAAGCTGGCAGCGCGGATCGAAGTGGGTGAGGCCCGAGTCATCCAGCGAGGCCTGGATCCGTGCCTGCTCTTCCCTGGCGTAGAAGACGCCGATGGGGGCCGTGCGGGCCAGGCTGCCGTTGGTGAAGCTGCGGCGCATGTTGCGCAGCCACACGCGGCGCCCGGCGTTGAGCACCGGCAGGCCCGAGTCCATCTCGTCGAGCACCTCGCGCATGGCGTCGCTCATGTCGAAGGCGTGGGCCTTCCAGGCGCGGTAGCGGCGCGCCATGTCGGCGGCGTCGTAGCGCTTCACCTCGCGCAGGCCCCAGGCGATGCAGCACGCCATGTGCGTCTCGTCCGTCACCTGGCCCTTGCGCAGGTCCATCGTGGGGGGCTCTAGCGGTACGTCGGGCGGCAGGCCCTCCTCGAGGAAGCCGTGGTCGTGGCCGTGGTGGTCCTCGTCTGGCTTCTTGCCCGTGCGCGGCTTGATGGTGCCGCCGGAGAGGTGGCGGCGCGGGCCGTCCGCGAGCTGGGGGAAGAGGGGGGCAATGAAGTTACGACCCCGCAACGTCGCGCCAAGCGCGTCCCCTACGGCCAGGCCGAGCAGGGCCCCCCGGCTTCGCAGGCCAGGAGTGAGATCAGGCCCTTGGGGGGCTGGGCGACGGGGCGGAGGCATGGAGAGCGCCAGGGCGAAGGGTCTTCGGAGGGTGGACACTGTAGCAGCCTGGGTGGTGTGCAAGCTTGCGAGCACACCGGGGCTCTTCTAGAACCGGGCGCATGACCGAGATTGCTCAAGTGCTGGCGCGTGAAGTGCTCGACTCCCGCGGTAACCCCACCGTGGAGGCCGAGGTCCATCTGTCCGGTGGGGCCCGGGGCCGTGCGGCCGTGCCGTCTGGCGCCTCGACGGGTGAACACGAGGTGCTGGAGCTGCGCGACGGGGACAAGAACCGCTACCTGGGCAAGGGCGTGCGCAAGGCCGTGGCCAACGTCATGGAGAGCATTGCCCCCGAGCTGATGGGCATGGACGCCACGGACCAGTTCTCGGTGGACATGCGCATGCGCGAGCTGGACGGCACCCCCAACAAGGGCAAGCTGGGCGCCAACGCCATTCTGGCGGTGTCCATGGCCACCGCGCGCGCGGCGGCGGACGCGTTCCAGATTCCGCTGTACCGCTATGTGGGCGGGCTGCAGGCGCGCACGTTGCCGGTGCCGCTGATGAACATCCTCAACGGCGGCGCGCACGCGGACACCCGCGTGGACGTGCAGGAGTTCATGGTGGTGCCCTCGGGTGCCAGCTCGTTCGCCGAGGGCGTGCGCTGGGGCGCCGAGGTGTTCCACGCGCTGAAGAAGATCCTCAAGGCGCGCAAGTTCGCCACCGGCGTGGGCGACGAGGGCGGCTACGCCCCGGACCTGCCGGCCAACGAGGAGGCGCTCAAGCTCATCATGGAGGCCATCTCCGCGGCGGGCTTCAAGGCCGGCGAGCAGATGTACCTGGCGCTGGACGTGGCGGCGAGCGAGTTCTTCGACAAGGGCGCCAAGAAGTACAAGCTCAAGGGCGAGGGCAAGGAGTACGATCCCTCGGGCATGGTCGACTACTACCGCGGCCTGTGCGAGCGCTACCCGATCGTCTCCATCGAGGACGGCATGGCCGAGGACGACTGGGAGGGCTGGAAGAGCCTCACCGAGGCGCTGGGCAACAAGATCCAACTGGTGGGTGACGACTTGTTCGTCACCAACGTGGAGCGCCTGAGCCGCGGCATCCAGCAGGGCATTGGCAACTCGATCCTGGTGAAGGTGAACCAGATCGGCTCGCTGACGGAGACCTTCGATGCGGTGCGCATGGCGCACCGCGCGGGGTACACCTCGATCATGAGCCACCGCTCGGGCGAGACGGAGGACACCACCATCGCCGACCTGGCGGTGGCGCTCGACTGCGGGCAGATCAAGACGGGCTCGGCGTCGCGCTCGGACCGCGTGGCCAAGTACAACCAGCTGCTGCGCATCGAGCAGGAGCTGGGGCCGGCGGCGCGCTACGCGGGCCGCACCGCGATCAAGGCCACGCTGTCGAAGTGAGGCGCCGTGACTGAGGCACGACGCCCTCGCATCCTGGTGTCCAACGATGACGGCTACTTCTCCCAGGGGCTGCAGGCCCTGGTGGATGCCGTCACTCCGCTGGGAGAGGTGTGGGTGGTGGCTCCGGACCGCGAGCAGAGCGCGGCTTCGCACGCCATCTCCCTGCACCGCCCCCTGCGGATTCAGCAGATCCGCGAGCGCTGGTTCGCCGTGGATGGGACACCTACCGACAGCGCTTATCTGGCGATCAACCACCTGCTCAAGGATGATCGCCCCAAGCTCATGGTCTCTGGCATCAATCACGGCGCGAATCTGGCGGACGACGTCACCTACTCGGGGACGGTGGCCGCGGCGATGGAGGGGGCCCTGCTGGGGGTGCCCGCCATCGCGTTCAGCCTCGTGTCCCGGGCGCCGTTCGACTTCGGGCCCGCGGCCCGGTTTGCCCGGTCGCTGGTGCAGGCGGCGCTCTCGCAGCCGTTGCCGCCTCGGATGCTGCTCAACGTGAACATCCCCGGTGGGGTGGAGCCGGACGGCTACGTCGTCACCCGGCTGGGGCGGCACTCGTACGGGTATGAGGTGGTGGAGAACGTCGATCCGCGCGGCCGCAAGTACTACTGGATTGGCGGCAGCGAGTACGAGCACGCGGACATTCCTGGCAGTGACTGCAACACCGTGCACCTGGACAAGCGCGTGTCGGTGACGCCGCTGCACATGGAGCTGACGGACCACAACCGGATCCCCGAGCTGACGGGGTGGGCGATCGAGGGTTTCCAACGCTTCCCATCGGGCGGTGAGTGAGGTTGGCGGGGCGCGGTTCCAGCCGAGCGGGACTGGCGCTCGTCCTGGTCCTGGGAGCCGTGGGTTGCACGGGCTCCCGGGCCGCTGCCCGTACCGGGACTCCCGGGGTGGAGCCGGCGGGGGCTGCTCGGTCGGCTTCGGCTCCGGTGGCTTCGGCGGCTCCCGCGTCCTCCGCTGCCGCGAAGGGGCCCGCGCTGCCCATTACCCTGCGGCCCGCGCACGCCGAGCCTGAGCTGCTGTCCGTGCGTCACCGGGTGGCGGCCGGGGAGACGATGTTCCGCATCGCGAAGACTTACGGCGTGACGGTGGAGGAGCTGGCCGCCGCCAATGGCATCAAGGATGCGCGCAGCCTCTCGGTGGGCCAGGAGCTGCTGGTGCCCACCGTGGCTCCCGTGGAGGAGGAGACTCACTCGGAGCCGGACCTGGAGCCTGCCCCGGGCCCGCGTGTCGTGGACCGGGGGGAGCTGCCTCCACGGCCCGTGCGGAAGCCGGCTGGCTCGGGGGCTCGGCCGGGCAAGGGCGTGTCGCGTCCCGCTCCGGCCACGCGGGGGATGTTGGACTGGCCGCTGCGAGGGGTGCTGTACGGGCGCTTCGGGAAGAAGGGCAAGGAGCCCCACGACGGCATCGACCTGGCGGCGCCCTCGGGCACCCCGGTGAAGACGGCGCAAGAGGGCAACGTGCTCTACGCGGGCGAGCAGCAGGGCTACGGGCTCATCGTCATCGTGCAGCACCCGAATGGCCTCATCACCCTGTACGCCCACAACCGGGATCTGCGGGTGAAGACGGGGCAGACGGTGCGCCGCTCCCAGGTGATCGCCACGGTGGGCGAGTCCGGGCGTACGTCCGGGCCTCACCTGCACTTCGAGGTCCGCGTGGACGGCAAGCCCGTGGACCCGTTGGACTACCTGGGGCCGCTGCCGTCCATTTAGGCGGTGAGGGCGGTCAGGCGCTGCGGGTCCGCTGCTTGCGAGGCACGGTGGGCTCTCGCGGCGAGGCGGCGGCGGGCTCTGGCGCTGCTGAGGTGAGCCCCTCTCCGGAGATCAGCGCACGCTCGCGCTGGATGATCTCGGCCAGGAAGTGGAGCACGGCGCGCACTCGCGCGTTGGACTGCAGGTCCCGGTGCACCACCAGCCAGATCTCCCGGCGCAGCGAGGCCACCGGTGGCATCAACCGGCGCAGCCTGGGCGCCAGGTCTCCCATGAAGCAGGGCATCAGCCCGATGCCCACTCCCGCCTCCGCCGAGGCGACCACTGACAGCAGCGAGTTGCACCGCAGCGCCACCCGGGCCGAGGGCGCCACCGCATCCATCCAGCCGGCCTCGGGCCACTTCGCCGCCGCGTCCGTGTAACCGATGACTTCGTGCCCCCCGAAGCCCGTGGCCGGATCCGGCAGCCCGCGCCGCGCCAGGTAGCTCTCGGCGGCGTAGGGGGCGATGGCGATCTCTGCCACCTTGCGCGCCACCAGCGTCTCCTCCCTGGGCCGCGTCAGCCGCACGGCGATGTCCGCCTCGCGCCGCGTCAGGTCCAGCGCGCCGTAGTCCGTGAGGATCTGCACCTCGATGCCAGGATGGCGCTCCCGCAGG
This sequence comes from Myxococcaceae bacterium, assembly GCA_035296065.1. Taxonomy (GTDB): domain Bacteria; phylum Myxococcota; class Myxococcia; order Myxococcales; family Myxococcaceae; genus DATHBR01. The sequence goes on from DATHBR010000074.1 coordinate 47,496, forward strand.
GGCCCGAAGCGTGGCAGCAGCCTGCTCACCGCGAAGGCTTCGGTGGTGGTGACGCGCACCACGCCCTCCAGGCGCGCGTCGTCCCCGCTGGCCTTGCGCTCCACCGCCAGCATCGAGGCCTCCATCTGCTCCACGGCGGTGCTGATGTTGCGCCCGGCCTCCGTGAGGATGAAGCCGCTCGGCATCCGGTCGAAGAGCCGCGTGCCCAGCTCCTTCTCGAGCACCGCCAACCGCCGCCCCACCGTGGTGGCGTCTACCCGGAGCATGCGGCCCGCTCCGGCCAGTGAGCCCTCGCGCGAGATGGCCAGGAAGTAGCGCAGGTCGTCCCAGTTCGGCATGGCCTGCAGAATTGCAGGGGTGCACGGCAAACTCCAGCGTTTCCGCACGACGTGGACTGAGGCATTTCTCTCCTCGTTCGGGACGCACTCCGCGGCCCGGCTCAACCGAAAGGAAGCACCCCCATGAAGACCGCTCTCCGCCTCGTCGCCGCCCTCGCCACCCTGTCCACCGTCGCCTGCGGCGGCACCGCCGTGCAGTCCGACGATCTCAAGGGCTCCTGGGCCAGCCCCACCTGCGAGTCCATCGGTAACGACACGTACCTGCAGCGCGCTTTCGCCCTGACGGAGGAGCGCTGGTCGCTGACCGTCAACGCCTTCGGCGACGCGCAGTGCCAGGTGAAGCTCTTCAGCGCGCGCGTGGGCGGCCCCTACACCCTGGAGCAGGACTCCACCCTGGTGGAGGGCGCCACCGAGGCCCGGTTCGACTTCGATGAGCAGTTCATGACGCCGCACGTGCAGGGGCTGGCTGACGCGTTCCAGGGCTCCAAGTGCGGCTCGGGAACGTGGAAGGTGGGGGAGGAGCAGTCCACCGCGGCCACCGGCTGCCTGTTCTTCCAGCCCATCTCCGCCTGCGGGTCCGACTACGACATCGTGAAGGTGGACGGCGCCAACCTGTACTTCGGCCAGCGCCCCGCGGACAACAACATGTGCTCGGCGGACAAGCGCCCCACCGCTCTCGCCGCGCTGCCCGTGGTGAAGCGCTGAGGTTGGGAATCCGGTTGGTACGGGGAACCCGCACCACGGAATTGTTCCGCATCGCACGCCGGGGTGCTAGGTGCGCCCTTACGAGGCCCGTGTCTGGTACTTCCGGCACGGGCCCCTCGTAACGCGCCTCTCTGGAGTCTGACGCACCCCTCACCCTGGAGCATGTGAACATGGCTAACACCAAGGTCTTCTTCGATATGTCGATTGGTTCCGAGCCCGCGGGCCGCATCGTCATGGAGCTGTTCTCCGACGATGTGCCCAAGACGGCCGAGAACTTCCGCGCGCTGTGCACCGGTGAGAAGGGCATGGGCCGCAGCGGCAAGCCGCTGCACTACAAGGGCTCGTCGTTCCACCGCGTCATCCCCGAGTTCATGTGCCAGGGCGGCGACTTCACCGCCGGCAACGGCACTGGCGGCGAGTCCATCTACGGCGAGAAGTTCGCCGACGAGAACTTCAAGCACCGCCACACCGGCCCGGGCTTCCTGTCCATGGCCAACGCGGGCCCCAACACCAACGGCTCGCAGTTCTTCCTCACCACCGTGGCCACCCCCTGGCTGGACGGCAAGCACGTCGTCTTCGGCCGGGTCATCGAGGGCATGGACGTGGTGAAGAAGATCGAGGGCGTGGGCTCGCGCTCGGGCTCGACGCGCCAGCAGGTGCGCATCGAGGACAGCGGCCAGCTGTAGTCCGCGCCGTCACCTCACGGGCTGACCGTTCAAGGTGACGGACGTGGTGCCCTCGGGAGGCACGAGCTCCACCGTGACGGAGGGTGGGGCCTTCACCTCCAGGTGGAGCTGGCCCTGCCGCCGCTCCAGGGACACCTCGAGCTCGCCTCGAGGTGTCGGGTACCGGCCCCGGAGCCACTCCAGGTCCACCAGTCGCGGGGCGATGCGCACCTGCGAGAAGCCGTCCTTCAGCGGGGTGACGCCCAGCAGCTCGCGAGACAGATCGTACGTGGGCGTGCCCGCCCAGGCATGGCACTCCGAGCCGATGGGCTGCCACAGCTCCCAGAGCGTCGGGCCACGCTCGACCATGACGCCCCAGCGCTCGCGGATGTTGGCCAGCAGCTGCTCGAAGCGGCCCGCCTTCACCAGCGCCCGGTGCACGTGGTGCATGAAGAAGGGCTGGGCGAGCGCCACGTCACGCTCCTCGTCGAAGGGCGGCACGCCCTGCAGCATCATCAGGAACATGCCCGTGGAGGTGAGCTTCACCCGCTGGGGATCCATCACGTAGTCCAGGATTCGCGTCCACCGCTCGCGGGGCGCCAGCCCGTAGGCCACGCACATGGCGTTGGAGTGCTGGGACACCCGGCGGCCCCGGCTGCCGCCGAGGCGTGAGTCCACGTACACACCCCGGGCCTCGTCCCACAGCAGCGTGTTGAGGGCGGCCTTCACCCGGTCCGCCAGCTGGCGCCAGGCGTGGGCCTGACGGTGAGCCCCCGTCAGCTCGGCCAGCTCGGCGCTCGTCTCCAGGGTGTGGTGGAACTGGGCGTTGAGCACCGTGCTCTGCCCGCGCCGGTCCACCGTGGCCCAGTCCACGAAGATCCAGTGCGGCACGTCGCTCAGCAGCCCGTCCGAGTCCAGGCGCTTGATGAACCAGCCCAGCGCCTTCTCCACCGCCGGGAACAGCTCCTCGGCCAGCGCCACGTCGCCCGTGTCCCGCACGTACTCGCGCACGCTCATCATCCAATAGAGGCAGTAGTCGGAGATGGGGCCCAGCTGTCCCTCCGCCGTGTCGGCGGTGGTCGCCATGTGCGTCATGCCATCCGGGCGCTGGGACTGGGCCACCTGCCGCAGCAACTGGGCGGTCAGCTCGTGGTTGGCGAACGTCACCGAGTTGAGCAGCGCGGACACGTACGCATCTCCCACGAACTGCCGCTGCTCGCGCTGCGGACAGTCCATGTAGCCATCGCTCATGCACCGGTGCAGCGTGGCCTGGCCCGCCGTCCAGATGCGCTGCAGCAGCGGATCCGAGCAGGTGAATGCGCCCCGGGGCTCCACGGGGTAGGCGACCGTGTTCAGCCCCACCGTGTGCAACGTCACCGGCCCGGAGGCCTGGCGCACCGTGAGCTGGAGGTAGCGCGCTCCCGTCCACTCGAAGCGCTCCCACTGCTGGCGGCCCTCGCGGGCGATGAACCGGTCCACGTTCTGGGCGAAGAAGTCGAACGCCGCCTCGTGCGTCTCCACCCGGTCGTCCTTCACCCGCTCCGAGTAGGCCACGTCGATGATGGTGCCCGCGGCAGCGGTGAGCTCGAAGCACGGCCTGCCAGGGACGATCTCTCCAAAGTCCCAGACCAGCGCGACGGCCCGCCCGGGGGCGGTCCTCACCACGAGCTCTGCCTGCGCCTGTGGTGGCCCGCTGACCTGGCACTGCTCCAGCGGGCGCAGCGGCTCGTCCGCCAGCCGTGCCGCCAGGCTGCGGCTCTCGGCGGACTCCACCACTTCGGCGATGCGGTGCAGCCGGGCTGGGACGCGCCAGCCCTCCACCAGCTGAGCGATCTGTCGGGGCACCATCCGGGGGAAGGGGATGATGGGGGGCGCGTAGGGATCGTTCACCTCGCGCAGCACCGCCGCGGGGCCCCAGCCGCTCTCATCCAGCGCCAGGTTCGACTGCCAGCCCACGGGCTCGCGGGAGGCATCGTAGACTTCACTGAAGCCCACTCCGCCCACGGGCGTCTGGCGCTCCCAGGCGTCGCCTTCGAGGTAGCGCCAGGAGGCATCGGTGTCGACCCGGGCCGTCGAGCCATCCGCCAGGTGGATGTCGCCCTGGACGAACAGGCCTCCCAGGCCCAGGAGCGCGGCGTGCTCGTAGCGAGGGGGCTGGTACCAGGACATTGCCCGGCCATAGGTATGGGCCAGCACGGCGATGAGGTTGGGGCCCTCACGCAGGTAAGGGGTGAGCTCGTACGTGTCGTAGCTCTGCTCGGCGGGATCGCACCGGGACGGGCCTCGGCCCACCCGCTGCCCATTCACCCACAGCTGGTAGCGGCCGTCCGCCGAGACGTGGAAGGCCGAGCCGGTGGGCCGGGCCGGCAGCGTCAACGTCTTGCGGAAGTAGACGAAGCGGTTGCGCTCCTCCTCGGGCCGCCGGTAGGTGACCAGGGTGATCAGCGGGGGAGGCAGGGGTGGGCGCTGACGCCAGATCCAATCGGCTCGGCGTGTCGTCATCGGCTGCTGGGCGAGGGCCATTCTTTCCAGGACTCCATCCGGTGCGCGGGGGGTGCCGCGTGCGAGGCGAGTATAAATGGGGCAGGCAGAGAGGCAGGGGCCTGAGAGGTTCCTGTCCCTAAGGGAAGGTAAAGGGATGGCTCGGGGCGCTGATTCTCCTAAAGTGTCGCCAGTGAAGCGCCTTCTTCTCCTGCTCGTCCTTCCCCTCATGCTCTCGACGGCGGCGCGCGCCCAGGCGCCCGCTCCGGCCGACGTGGGCCCTTCCTCTGTTGAGCCCGCTGCCAAGCCGCCCGTGGAGGACAAGACGGACAAGGCCGCGGAGGTGCCCTCCGTGGCGCTGCTCTCCCTGGAGACCAATAACGCCGCGGCCGAGGAGGCCGCGCCCGGCGTCGCCTCGCTCATCGCGAGCCGGCTGGCCGAGTCTCCTCACCTGAAGGTTCTGACGCAGAAGGACATCGAGGCCATTCTGGGCGTCGAGCGCCAGCGCCAGCTGCTGGGCAAGGGCGCCTGCTCCCAGGCCGCCTGCCTCGAGGAGGTGTCCCACCTCACCGGCGCCCGCTACGTGATCACCGGCCGGTTGGACCGCTTCGGTGACAAGTACCTGCTCACCGTCAGCCTGCTGGACACCACCAAGGGGCGCAGCCTCGCCAAGCCTCGCGCCGAGGCCTCCTCTCCGGAGGAGCTGCCGCAGATCGCGGACGCCATTGGCGAGCAGCTGCTGGCCGAGCTTGCCCCCTCTGGGAGGACCGCGCCCGGCCGCCCGCTGTTCGGCAGCGCCGAGGACACTCCGGGGGGAGGCCTGGTGCTGGGGCTGCGCATCAACAACACCTTCATCGACAACCTGGCCGCGCTCAACCCCGGGGCTGACGTGGAGCTGGGTTACCACTTCCACCCCGAGTGGATCGCCTTCCTCCAGGTGGGCATCACCTTCGTGCGCAAGACGGAGGACGGTGCCACCAGCCGCCTCAACGTGCTGCCGAGCGTCATCGGCGCTCGCCACTACTACCGGATGCAGCACGCGTTCCGGCCCTACTGGGGGCTCGGGCTGGGGGTGCAGCTGTCCTTCGGCCAGTTCGGCATCTTCCGGTCCACGGGGCCGCTGCCCACCGTCATTGGCTTCTTCGGCGCCGAGTACGTCATCGCTGGCAAGGTGGGCTTCCATCTCGAGGCCGGCACCAACCTGGCTCAGGCCACCCTCGGCCTTGCCGAGAACGGGCTGGGAGATGGGCTGAACCTCGATCTCGCCGCCGGCATCTCGTATCACTTCTGAAGCCCGGAGCCCCCTTCATGTCCCTGCGCCTGCGCGCCCTTGTCCTGTCCTCCCTGCTCGCCACGGCCGCCTGTGACGACACTCCCAAGGTCGATCCCAAGGACCGTGCCGAGGGCCTCTACATCAAGGGCACCTCCGAGTACCTCCAGGGCAACTTCGACCAGGCGCTGCTGTCCTTCAACGAGATGAAGCAGTACGCGCCCAATGATCCGCGCCTGCCCGCCGCGGTGGGAGAGATCTACCTCTCCATGGGCAAGTACAACGATGCCATCACCGAGTTCCAGGCCGCGCTCACGATCGATCCCAAGCGCTCCACCACCTGGAGCCGGATTGGCTTCATCCAGGCGCAGCTGGGCAAGAACGACGAGGCGCTGAGCTCGCTGCGCAAGGCGATCGCGCTGTACCCCAATGACTTCAACGCCCTGGAGCAGCTGGCGGAGATCCACCTCAAGCGCGGCGAGCGCGACGAGGCCGTGCGCCACTTCACGCTGGCCTCGCAGGCCAGCCCGGACACCCTGAAGTCCGCGCTGCTGCTGCGCGGGGTGGAGGTGCTTCAGCAGGACAGCAAGCACGAGGACGCCCTGGCGCTGCTCACGAAGGCCAGCTCGCAGGGGGTGCGCTCCGCCGAGGTGCTCACCGCGCTGGGGGATGAGCTGGTGCGCTCCGGGAAGCTCGACGAGGCCGCCAACACCTATAAGGAGGCCGCCACCAAGGCGCCCAGGGATCCCTCGCTGTGGGAGCTCGTCGGGGAGATCTACGCCAGCCAGGGCAAGAGCGCCGATGCGTTGAACGCCTACCGCGAGTCATTGCGAGTGAAGGATCGCGCCATCGTCCACGTGGCCATGTCCCGCGTTCACCTGTCGCGCGAGGACAAGAAGGCCGCCGAGGAGGAGCTGAACCTGGCGCTGGCCAGCGTGTCGGGCACCGACGTGCGCGAGCTGACCGAGCTGTCCGCGCTGCTCGTCACCTTCGGCCGCAAGCCGGACGCGCTGCGCATTCTCAGCAACCTGGCCGCCGAGCCGGACAACGTGAAGGACGTGGACCTGCAGCTGCGCACCGCCCGGCTGGCGCGAGAGATGAAGGACGAGGCGGTGATGAAGACCGCGTGCGACCGCGTCAAGGGCAAGGATGGCGGCGGCGTCGCGTGCCCGTAGAGGGCTCACTCCCGGTGGCTCACGGGGCGGGCTGAGTTGCGTGTAGACTTTCGCCTCGTGAAACGGCGAAACCTCCTGATCTCCCTGGGCGTGCTGGGCGTTGGCGCGGTGTCGGCCCGCCTGGCCCTGCCTCGACTGGCGCGCAGTGCTCCTCCCGATGGCCCGCTGAGCGCCGAGGCCCTGGCGCTGGTGGACAAGGCGTGGCAGGGGGTGGACCCGGCGCGGATGGTGGACACCCACGTGCACATCGTGGGGCTCGGGACCGAGGGCACGGGTTGCTACGTCAACCCGCACATGCAGCAGCCGCTCATCCACCCGATCACCTTCGCCAAGTTCGCCATCTACCGTCATGCCTCCGGAGTGGAGGACGACGTGGCCCCGGATCGCCAGTACCGCGAGCGGCTGCTGTCGCTGATCAAGAACCCGCCCATGCGCGGCCGCGCGCTGGTGCTCGCCTTCGACTACCTGCACGACGAGCAGGGCAAGGCCCGCCCCGAGCTGAGCGAGTTCCACACTCCCAACGACTACGTGCTGCAGCTGGCCCGGGACAACCCGGAGCACGTGCTGGCGGGGGCCTCCGTTCACCCGTACCGGCCCGACGCGCTGGATGAGCTCGATCGCGTGGCGGCGCTGGGCGCCCGGACGGTGAAGTGGCTGCCCAACGCCATGAACATCGATCCGGGCTCTGCGCGCTGCGAGGCGTTCTACCGGAAGCTGGCCGAGCTGAAGCTGCCGCTGCACACCCACGCCGGCGAGGAGCAGGCGGTGGAGGCCGAGGAGGCCCAGGCCCTGGGCAACCCGCTGCACCTGCGGCGCGCATTGGACGCGGGCGTGAAGGTGGTGGTGGCGCACGCGGCCAGCCTGGGCACCAGCGAGGACCTGGACAAGCCTGGCACCCACGTCAGCAACTTCGAGCTGTGCGTGCGGGTGATGCAGGAGGAGCGCGCCAAGGGCCTGATGTACGCGGACTTCTCCGCGATGACGCAGTACAACCGCTGCGGCCAGCCGCTGCGCGAGTTGCTGATGCGCGAGGAGCTGCACTCACGGCTGGTGCATGGCAGCGACTACCCGCTGCCGGCGATCAACGCGCTCATCCGCACCGGGAAGCTGGAGGAGCTGGGCTACATCAACGCGGACGAGCGGCGCGTGCTCAACGAGCTGGACCGGCACAACCCGCTGCTCTTCGACTTCGTGCTCAAGCGCACCCTGGCCGTGCGCGAGGGCGGGAAGACGTACCGCTTCCCGGCCTCCGCGTTCATGGTGCCTCCTGGGCTGCTGCGCGGACTGGACGCATAGTCCGGTAGAGTCCGCGGCCATGAGCGCGGACGAGCAGGACGGCTACACGCCGGGCGATGTCTTCCACGGCCAGAAGCGGCCCGTTTACACGGGGACGCATGGCTTCGCCGTGAACAAGCAGGCGGAGCACATGGCGAAGGTCGTCTATGAGGCGCCGCACTTCAACGAGCGGGAGACAGGCGTGCGGCGGGGCTCGGGGAAGGACTTCGCCAAGTGGATCTTCTCGGAGGAGGGCGAGCAGGCCGAGCGGCTCTTCTCGACACCGCTCGAGCTGATGATGGACGCCCGGCTCGAGCCCCATGCCGCAATCGGGCTGCACAGCCACGAGCACACCGAGGAGGTGTGCAGCTCTCAAGGACGCGAAGGACCAGATCCCGGATCGGACCTGTGACGACGACACCTACGAGTTGTATTGCGCGGACGATGAGGAGAGTGAGGAGTGCCTGAAGCACTGCGGCGGATGACCCGGTGGCGAGTGGCCCTGGCAATGCTTCTGGGCCTGCTCCTACCCGTGCCCCTGGTGCTTCTGCTGAAGAATGTGATGCAGGTCGGCCCCCGTGATGTCGACCCGACCAGCAGGCGCATCAGCCCGGTGCTGAGCCTCGAGGAGCGCCGGAGCCGGGCGACGTATCAACGCGAGTGCCGGAAGAGTTCGGACTGTGGGCCCCCGTTGGGGTGCCTGGCAGACCAGCGGACGCGAACGCGTTACTGCAGCGACAGCGAGTGCACGACAGATGAGCAGTGTCCAGAGGCGCAGACCTGCCAGTTGCTTCCCACCTTGGATGGAGGCCCGCTGGTGCGCTACTGCATCCCGCTGGGACTGCGTCAGCAAGGAGAGGAATGTTTCAGACCTCCGAGTGACAAGCAGTACGCCTGTGAAGCGGGGCTGGTGTGCGCGGGGACGGAAGGGTGGTGTGGGCGCCCGTGCGGTGGAGAAGCAGCGCCTTGCTCAGAGGGCTTCTTCTGCGCGGACGTGGCTCCCGAGCCCGTGTGTCTGCCCACCTGCGAAACGCGAGGCTGTCCGGGTGGACAGCAGTGCGTCCTCTACAAAGAGAGCGTTTCCAGGTGCGCGGTAGTCTACGGGACCAACTGCCAGCAGGCTCCCTGTGCTGATGGCCGCACGTGCGAGGTGTTCGATGCGGCGAGCAAGCCAGGCAAGGCATGGATGGAGTGCGTTGTGAAGTGCGGCGAGGGGAGCCCCGCCTGCCCTGAGGGGCTCGCGTGTGACGTGACCCGCTGCCGCGCCGCCTGCGATCCGCAGAAGCCAGGTACGTGCGGGGACGGTTACCGCTGCGCGATGAGCAAGCAGGATAGCCCCTGGGTGTGTCATCCGGACAGGTAGCGCCGGTGGCCTGGCCGTTAGCGCGCCTCCAGTTCCCGGAAGATTACCCCGTCGAGGCCCTGGCGCTGCGCGGTCTCTCTCAAGCGCTCAGTGGCGATGATGATCATCCAGGCTTGCCGGAGGCAGAAAACGTCGAGTTCCTCCGGAAGCGAGGCCGCATCGAGGATCATGGGGTCTGGGCGCTTGAAGGGCTCGCTCTCACAAGTCGGGCACGGAGGCTCGAGGTCCGGCGGCAAGCAGTCTGAGTGAAATCCCCCGTGCAGTTCGAGCTGTACTGCAAGCAATTCGGGTGGGCGCTTGACACGGAAACGCACGTTGAGGGGACAGGCCTGGAGTCCCCGGACCCCTGCTTTCTGAAGCTGCTCCAGGGCCTCGCGGCGTACGTACAGAGACCAGAGGTTCTGCATGAAGAGCTGGCCAAAGTGGCCTGAGCCTGTGCCCTCGAAAGATCCCAGCCGCGTGCCTGGCCGGAGCAGCGCTCCCTTGGGAGTCAGCGGGCGTACCAGTTCTCGCAGCTTCGAGAACTTCTCGAAGGGCACGGGCCATGGATCCTCGAAGTCCTTGTGCTTCGGGAGGCTGGACAGGTCCACGCAGGGATATTGAAGTCCTGCCACGCCTCCCCCCACGCCGCAGGTGGGGCAGCGCTCCACTCCTGGCAGCCCCCATCGGGTGCCCACGTCCAGGTTGCCCGTGTAGCGCGGCGCTTTATCGGGCTCGATGCGATAGAACTTCACGCGTCCTGTTCTCCATTCAGCCTGCCCATCAAGGAGCGAGGAGTTGGGGACCCGGCGGCACAATCGTGTGGCCGTAGGGCATGAGTGGACCCGCGATGTTGAAGCGGAAGGCGAACTCCAACGCTTTGCCGAGCAGTTGTTCCTGCGTTACCGGCTCACCGCGATGGGCTTCCATGAATTGCCGCCACGCCTCGTTCCAGAGGCCGCCGCGGCCCGTACCACCGTGAATGCGCCGGTGAGCCTGCTCAGGAATGGCCATCGTCCAGGCATGGACGTCGATTCCATTGGCTCTGAACCAGTCCCTGAACTCTCGTGCCTGGGGAAACAGGTGGTGCTTGACGAGCCTTCCCTCGAGCTGAGGGAAGGCGGGAAGGAAGCCGAAGCGGTAACGGAAGTGGAACGTCATTCGGGGCCGTGCATCGTCCCGAAGGCCCGCGCGCCTCCAACTACGAGGAGGGCCAGGAGCACGGAAGGATGGGCGGTAACCCCGCGTCAGCTCTACGTCGTAGTCCGTTTGAGCGCGCGATAGCGCATCCAGGTCAACGTCCGCACAACTGAAGGCACCGCACGTGCCCTCGTCACAGGCAAATACGACGCATTGGTCAGCGTCTGGTGCCTCGCAGGAACTCTCGTCAGAGTACTCAGCCCCCTCCCAACCGCGCACCGCAGGCGAGGGGGTTGAGCACGCGAGCAGCAAGAGCGACGGGAGCGCGCGCAACAGCCATGTCCCAGGCACCGAGGGCATTTCCATGGTGCCTCGCACTTTAACGCGAGCCTTGCCGTGCTGGAGAAAAGGGCTACCCGCGGCCACCCGGCAGCTTGCGGTACACGCCCACCACCAGGCCCAGCAACATCGTCGAGCGGAAGTCCGCCTTGTTCACGTAGATGGGCTGCATCGTCGCGTTCGCCGGCTGGAACCGGATGCGGTCCCCCTCCGGGTAGTAGCGCTTCACCGTCGCCTCATCCTCGATCAGCGCCACCACGATGTCCCCGGGCTGCGCCGCCGGCGTCTTGCGCACGAACAGGTAGTCGCCGTCGTGGATCCCGTCCTCGATCATCGACTGCCCCTTCACCCGCAGCGCGAACACCTCACGGCCCCCAGCGCCCCCGAGCAGGAAGCTGTCGATCTTCACCGAGTCCTCGGTGGACTCCGCCGCCAGCTGCGGCGCGCCCGCGGCCACCTTGCCCAGCAGCGGCACCTCCACCAGCCCCGAGTCCTTCTTCACTCCCAGGCCCAGCAGCATCCTCGCCCGCTTGGTGGGCACCAGCGAGCGGCTCTGCTGCTCGCCCCGGTTGAGGTAGCCCTTGCGCTCCAGCGCCTTGAGGTGATCGTTCACCCCGTTGGTCGAGCGGATGTCCATCTGCTCGCCAATCTCACGGATGGTGGGGGGGAAACCCCGCGTCTCCGTCTCCTTCACGATGAAGGCGAGAATCTCACGCTGGCGGTCGGTCAACTCTTCCATGCCACGCTCCCTTGGTTCCTCGGCGGGAAGGTAGGCACGCCCCCGCCCAGGGCAACAGGCTTTCAGTGGGTCATGCTCCCTGAACAGGCGTGTAGAGTCAATGCTTTCAGACAGACGGGCAGTCCTACCGGCTGGGTCGCCCGTCTCTTTGCAGGGCGCCAGGAGAGAACTTGAGGCCCCCCTGTGATCTAGGCGTACAATTCCGGACGCCTTGTCAGAGCCTCCTCGCCACACACTGCTGCTCGTCGATGACGAGGTGGACGTGCTGGACATCCTTCAGCGGATGTTCCAGCGCCAGTACCACGTGCTCACCGCCACGTCGGGTCCCGCCGCGCTGTCGATCCTCCGGACCCAGACGGTAGACGTGCTCGTCACCGACCAGCGCATGCCCGAGATGACGGGCATCGAGCTGGTGACGGCCGCGCGCGAGGAGGGCCTCGACGTCACCGCGCTGCTGCTCACCGGGTACACGGACCCCGAAGACATCATCGCCGCCATCAACCGCGGGCAGGTGTACCGCTACATCACCAAGCCCTGGGAAGTGACGGACCTGCTCATCACCGTGAAGAACGCGGTGGAGTTCACCCAGCTGCGCCGGGACAAGGAGCGGCTGCTGCGCCAGCTCAACCAGCGCGTGGAGGCGCTCTTCGTCCTGTACGAGGTGAGCCGCGCCAGCGCCTCGGATCCGCCCAGCTACGAGGCCATCATCGACCGGGTGCTCAGCGCGGTGGCCCGCGTGCTGCCGTACGACTGCGGCGCGGCGCTGATCGCCCCGGATGACTCGCGCAGCGCCATTCTGCGCCTGCGCTGCCTGGGCACGGTGGGCGAGAAGGCCCTGTTGGGCGTCAAGGAGTCCATGCTGGGCGCCTACCGGCGCAGCTCCGGCAACCTGCTGCCCGAGGACCGGCTCACCACCCGCGTCACCGGCACGATTACTCAGGACGACAGCGCCCCGGCGGTGTACCCCAGCCAGCTCACCGTGAGCCTGGTGGCCGGCGGCAAGCCGGTGGGCATGTTGTCGCTGTTCTCGCAGAAGCCGCAGGCCTTCAGCGAGGACGACGGGGTGCTGCTGGACACGCTGGCCAACCAGACGGCCGACGCCATTCAGAGCCTGCGCTCGGTGGAGGAGGAGGCCCGCCGCCGCATCGAGCGCATGGTCGAGTCGATGACCGACGGCGTGCTGCTCACCGACGAGGCGGACGCCATCGTCGTCATCAACCCGGCTGCCCGCGAGCTGCTGCACCTGGGCGATGAGGTGACGAACCTCACTGGCCGCATGCTGGAGGAGCGCCTGGGCTTCGAGCCCTCGGAGCTCATCCGGGGCTGGGAGTACAGCGGCTCGCAGGTGCTCAAGGAAGAGGTGAACCTCTTCGAGCGGCACATTCAGTGCACCGTCACCCCGGTGAACGACGCGCGCGGCACCGTGCGCGGGGTGTGCGTGGTGCTGCGCGATGTGACCGAGCAGAAGATGCTCGAGGAGCGCAAGGACGAGTTCGTCTCCATGGTGAGCCACGAGCTGCGCACGCCGCTCACGTCCATCTCCGGCGCGCTGGATCTGGTGCTCAACTACCTGGCCGGCCCCATCAACGAGAAGCAGCAGCGCTACCTGTCGCTGGCGAAGGACTCCACCGAGAAGCTCAACGGCCTGGTGGACGATCTGCTGGACCTGGCGAAGTTCGCCAAGGGCCGGCTGCGGATGAACTTCGAGCTGGCGTACCTGGACGAGCTGGTGCGCGGCGCGGTGGAGAAGTACCAGCCGGCCTTCAGCGAGCGGCGGGTGAAGGTGTCCACCGCGCTGCCGCAGTACGGGCTGCGGCTGATGGCCGACGCCAGCCGGCTCACCCAGGTGCTCAACAACCTGCTGACCAACGCGGTGAAGTTCACCCCCGAGGGCGGCGAGGTGGTGCTGGAGCTGCGCGCCACCTCGGGGCTGCCGGGCTATGTGGCGCTGTCGTGCTGGAACAGCGGCGAGCCCATTCCCGAGGAGAGCCTGGAGCGCATCTTCGACCGCTTCGAGCAGGCGCGCACTCCGGCCAACCGCACCGTGCGCGGCACCGGGCTGGGCCTGGCCATCTGCCGCCACATCGTCGAGGCCCACGGCGGGCGCATCTGGTGCGAGCCCAGCCTCAAGGGCGTGCGCTTCGTCACCGTGCTGCCCATCGAGCCGCCCCAGGAGCTGCGCCAGGAGGGCGCCGAGGCGCCCGTGTCCACGCCCAAGCGCCCCGAGCCTCGCGGCCGGGTGCTCGTCATCGAGGGCGAGACGGAGCTGGCCTACGTCATCAAGGGCGTGCTGCTGGGCCGCGGGTATGACGTGCGCATCGCCGGCTCGGCGGAGGACGGCATCAGCTCCGCGCGGCACTACCACCCGGACGCCATCCTCGTGGCCGTGCGGCTGCCGGACGTGGAGGGCCTGCGCCTGGCGGAGATTCTCCGGCACGATCCGGACACCCGGCGCACGCCGCTGCTCGTCAGCTCCTCGTTCGACGAGCGGCAGCGCGCGTTCCGCTCCGGCGCGGACTCGTTCCTCTTGCGGCCGCTGATGGCCGACAAGCTGCTGGCCACCGTGGACTCGCTGGTGCGCGGGCGCACCGGCCAGCAGTACGGCCGCGTGCTGGTGGTGGACGACGATCCGAAGATCGGCGGCATCTGCAACGAGGTGCTCGCCAGCCTGGGCTTCGACGTGTCCGTGGCGGGCACCCTGGAAGAGGCCCGCCGCGTGCTGCGCGAGCGCCGGCCGGACGTCATCCTGCTGGACGTGATTCTGCCGGACGGCGACGGGTTCAACTTCATCGAGGAGATCAAGGCCGAGCGCGCCAGCGGCCACATCTCCGTCATCTTCATCTCCGCCAAGGGCGAGACGGCCTCGAAGATCCGGGCGCTGAAGCTGGGCGGAGACGACTACATCACCAAGCCCTTCGACGCGCTGGAGCTGGGCGCGCGGGTGGAGAGCGTGCTGCGGCGCAAGGAGCAGGAGCTGGGCGCCTCGCCCACCACGCAGCTGCCGGGCTCCAACGCCATCGAGCGCGAGGTGCAGCGCCGGCTCATGGCCCGCCAGCCGTTCGCCTTCTGCTACCTGGACCTGGACAACCTCAAGGCCTACAACGACTACTACGGCTTCGCCAAGGCCGACGGCGTGGTGCGCCAGACGGGCGATCTGCTGCGGGAGATCTTCGCCCAGGACGGCACCCAGGGGGACTTCCTGGGCCACGTGGCCGGCGACGACTTCGTGTTCATCACCGGGCCCGAGTCCGTGGACCGCATCTGCCGCCGGGCCATCGAGGCGTTCGATCGGATCATCCCGCTGTATTACGATCGCCAGGACCGCGAGAATGGCTACATCGAGACGGCGGATCGGTTCGGCGACAAGCGCAAGTTCCCCATCATGAGTGTCTCCATCGTGGCGGTGATGAGCGACGGCATGTCGCATGATCACGCCGAGCTGGCGCGGCGCGCGGCGGACATGAAGAAGCGGGCCAAGGCCGTTCAGGGCTCCATCTACCTGCGCAGCGACCGCGACCCAGGCACGCGGACCATCACCGGATGAAGCTCTACCAGCAGCTCATTCTGTTCATGCTCGCGGCCACCGTGCTGCCGCTGGCCGTGGTGGGCTTTCTGCTCCTGTCCCGCGCCGAGGCGGAGCTGGCCGAGCGCATCTCCGCCGAGCAGCGCGCCCTGGCCGTGGCCACCGCCGAGAGCGTGGAGGCCTCGCTGAGCAAGACCGTGGACGCCATGGCGCGCATGGTCCAGTCAGTCTCATGGCATGAGATCTCCAACGAGGAGGAGCTCAGGGGCGCCTTGTCGCTCGTGTACCTGCAGTCCTCCGCGGTGAGCGTGGTGATGAAGCTCACGGCCCAGGGCGAGGCCATCGAGCCGATGTTCTACTTCCGGGAGGACCAGGAGCGGCCCCCGGGGCACCCCGGCTTCGATCCCGGCTCGGTGAACACGCTCACCCAGGCGGTGCCCGTGGGCACGCTGCCGTCGGTGGCGGAGGGCCATGCGGCGTATGGGCGCGTCTATGTCCACTCGCTCAGCAAGAAGGCCGCCGTGGCGGTGGCCATCCGGATCGCGGCCACTCCGCAGGCGGAGACGGCTCCGTTCGTGCTGGCCGAGGTCGTCTTCCAGGACCTGGAGGGGCTGCTGGATCACAAGGCCCGGGACACCCAGGGACGCATCGATCTGGTGGACAGCACCGGGCTCATCCTCGCCAGCTCCGATCACTCGCGCCGCATGACGCAGCTGGAGGCGGCGGTGGTTCCCAACCTGCGTCCCCCGGGAGCGAAGGTCGCTCACAGCTTCCGCACCGTCGAGCCGGCCCTGCGGGCGAGCGCGGCGCGGGTGTCCAAGGAGCTGGACTTCCACGTGGTGGTGTCCGTGGACGAGGCGGCTGGCATGGCCCCGGTGCGCGCCATGCGCTACACGGTGCTGCTGTCCATTGGCGCGACGCTGCTGGTGCTGCTGACCCTGGGCTCGCTCTACACCCGCCGCATCACCCAGCGCATCTCCGCGGTGGTGGTGGGCGTGGAGGCCTTCAGCCGCGGCGAGCTGCACCGGCGCGTGAGCGTGAGCGGAGACGACGAGATCAGCGCGCTGGCCACCACGTTCAACCACATGGGCGCCGAGCTGGAGGCCGCCAACAAGAAGCTGCAGAGCTGGAATGAGGAGCTGTTCAACCGGGTCGAGATCGCGAAGGCCGACCTGCGGGCCGCCCAGGCGCAGCTGCTCGAGACGCAGAAGCTGGCCGCGGTGGGCCAGCTGGGCGCTGGCGTGGCCCACGAGCTCAACAACCCCCTGGCCGGCATTCTGGGCTACGTGCAGCTGATGCTGATGAGCCGCGACGATGGCGATCAGGATCTCGACATGCTGCGAAAGATCGAGCAGAGCGCCAAGCGCTGCAAGGAGATCACCCAGAACCTGCTGCGCTTCTCCCAGCAGCGCGCCCAGGCGGACCTGCGCGCCGTGGATCTCAACTCCGTGGTGCGCGACGCCCTGGCCCTCACCGAGAACCAGATGAAGGGCGAGGGCGTCAGCCTGGTGACGGAGCTTTTCCCCGAGCCCGTGCGCGTGAAGGCCGACCCCGGGCACACCTCGCAGGTGGTGCTCGCCCTGGTGTCCAACGCCCGCACGGCGATGCTCAAGTCGCCCAGGAAGACGCTCACCGTGCGCACCGGCGAGCGCAACGGCATGGCCTTCCTCGAAGTCGAGGACACCGGCAAGGGCATTGCCCCCGAGCACCGCAGCCGCATCTTCGAGCCCTTCTTCACCACCAAGGACGTCTGGTCCAACGTGGGCCTGGGCCTGTCGGTGGCCTACCGCGTGGTGCACGAGGCTGGCGGCACCATCGACATGAGGACCGAGGTGGGCCAGGGCTCGTGCTTCATCGTGTGCCTGATCAAGGCCTGAGCCGCGCGGGGTGTGGGGCCTGTGAGCCGATGTGGGCTGGCGGCTGAAAGCCAGCCATGCGATAGCCTGGGGTGGAATGCCTGAAACCTCCCCCTCACTCAGGCGCCAGGGCCCCTTCATTCTCGGGCTGGTGCTGATCCTCGCGGCGCTGCCGCTGGGCTACTTCTTCTTCCTGCGTGAGGTGCCGCCTCCGCCTCCGCCGCCGCCTCCGCCCGTCGTCGAGGCGCCCGCGCCCGCCAAGCCCGTGCAGCTGCAGATCACCGAGGTGTCCGGCACCGTGCTGGTGAAGTCCAAGGACGGCTCCTGGAACCCCGTGGCCAAGGGCGCCACGCTGATGTCGGCGGACGCGGTGCGCACGCTGGGCGGCTCGTACGCCGTCATCATCGGCAGCGAGTCGGTGATGATCCGCATGGAGCCCGACACCGAGGTGACGGTGGAAGAGCTCACCGCCTCGGTGTCCCGCCTGTTGCTGAACGAGGGTATGGCGACCACCACGGTGCTCACCGGCAAGGGCCACACCATCGAGTTCAAGGCCGAGGGCAGCGACGCCGTGGCCCGAGCCAGGGACCAGGGCACCTTCACCATGAGCAACGACGGCGCGGGCACTGTCGCCGTGGGCGCGCGGGATGGCGAGGTGGAGTTCCAGGGCAACAAGCGCATCGTCATCGTCAAGGCCGGCTATCAGTCCGTGCTGCGGCCCGGTGATGAGGGCCCCTCCGCCCCCATGAAGGTGCCCACCAGTCTGCTGCGAAAGCTGACGTGGCCCGGCCGCCAGCAGAACAAGGACAAGATCGTCCTCAAGGGCGAGGCCGAGCCCGGCACCCGCGTCGAGGTGGCTGGCGAGACCGTCTACCCCGGCAAGGACGGCTCCTTCGAGAAGACCGTTCGCCTCAAGGAGGGCGAGAACGAGGTGAACGTCCGCGCCGTCTCCGTGGGCGGCGCCCAGCAGCAGGATCAGCGCAAATTCTCCGTGGATACCCGCCCTCCGGTGACCCACATCCCCTCTTTGTGGAAAGACTCTGGGGGTCAGTAGGTACACCGGGTTTTTACCGCCCTCTGAGAACCCCGGGGGTCGGAAACCACCCGGTCAGGTCTGGAAATACCCGTTCATCTGGACAGCCGTTGAAGTCTTGTTCTCCTAGGTAGGCCCCTCTAGACTGCTGTGCGAGGGTTTCCAACCCGGGAGGAACTCTTCATGCAGCGGCTTATCCTCACCTTGTTGTGCCTGGTGCCTATGGTGTCCGCCGGCCAGTCGCTCGGCGAGCCCCTGGTGGGCACCCGGAAGGTCGTCAACAACGGCCCGGGTAACCAGTCGGACCCCCACGTGAGTGGTTCGCTGGTGGCCTACACCAACGAGGTTCAGGGGATGAGCGAGATCCGCTACCACGATCTCTCTACCTCCCAGGACGTGGCCATCCCCAACGGGGGGGCGTACGACTTCGTGGCGGACATCAGCGGGGACACGGTGGTGTTCACGCGGGTGGTCGCCACCAGCTCCATCTTCACCTACAACGTGGCGACGCAGGGCCCGGCGCTGGAAGTGGCGCCGCAGGAGAACAGCAACCGCCAGGGCGCCGTGGTGGGGCACCGCACGGTGGTGTGGCAGGACCTGTCCTACGGAACGCGGCCGGAGATCGCCACCTTCAACCTGGACACGCAGACGCTGGCGCGGCTGACGGCCGACACCCAGGTGGATCGCACCCCGGCGGTGAGCGCGGACGGCAACGTCATCGTCTGGGCCAAGTGCGCCACCTTGAATGGGGGCTGTGACGTGTGGCAGGCGGTGCCGGTGCCGGGGCCGGCGGGCTTCCAGGTGATGGCGCTCACGGGCGCCCAGGGCGAGGAGTCGCAGCCGGACAGCAACGGGCAGATGGTCGTCTACGCCAGCCAGCGCACGGACGCCAACGGCGTGACGGACCGCGACATCTACTGGCAGGCGGTGGGTGGTGGCACCGAGTACCGCCTGGCGCTGCCGGGCCTGGACGCCAACCCGAGCATCAGCGGCACGCTGATCGCCTTCGAGCGCCAGGATCCCAGCGCGCCGCTGGCCAACTACGACATCATGCTCTTCGATCTGAAGACGCAGACGCTCTACCGGCTGACGGCCACCCCGCAGAGCGAGAACCTCAATGACATCAGCGTGGGCGCGGACGGGCTGGTGCGCGTGGTGTGGAGCCTGCCGGAGAACGAGTTCGACGTGCACTCGTTCATCTTCCGCCTGCCGGGCAACCCCGAGTGCCAGGAGCCTCAGCCCGAGACGGCGGAGGAGGCGTGCACCAACCCCGGCGTTCGCCCGCTGCTGGCCTCGGTGAACATGAGCCGCGACTTCGGCACGCCGTCCGAGGCGGGCCGCCCGCTGAATGGCGCCGGTGAGGCGGTGGTGTGCGTGGACAATGGCTTTGGCGGCTCGCGCGCCACCTCGGGCTGGGTGGAGATCAACGGGCAGACGGTGGTGGATCCCTCCGCCTTCCAGCAGGACGTGGAGCTGATCGCGCGCACGGTGGAGCTCGATGGCCCCACCTCGCTGTCGGCCCGCATCGCCGGCAAGCCGCTGGACAGCGCCTTCCGCGTGAGGGTGTATGGCCCGCGCCCGGCGTGTGACGGCGGCTTCCGGAGCACCGAGACCATTGCCGGTGAGTCCGTGACGCCCCGGGAGTGGGAGCCGGTGGAGCCTCAGGTGGCCCCCGCCCAGCAGGCCGACGGCGGCAAGCCGGGCCTGGGGTGCGGCATGAGCGGCAGCTCCATGGCCTGGCTGGGGGCGCTGATGGTGGCGGCCCTGGTGTGGCGCAACCGCTCGGCGCGGGCCTCGGTTCGCGCCCTGTCGCGCCGCTCTTCACGATAAGGATTTCTGGGAACCCGGAGAGCCTTGTAGAGTCGGAGATCTGAACCGGCTCGTTCCAGTCCTGCTCCTGCTGCTCTCCCCGGCAGCGTTGGCGGATACGCTCGAAATTCTCGGGCCATCCGAGGCCGTGGCGCCAGAGGGCTTCGCCGTGGCCCTGGTGCGCCGCGACGCGACGGGCGCCGCCGTGGCCCCCCGCGCCCCGTCGTTGACCGCCTCGGGCGCCGAGGTGCGGCCCGGCCCCGCGCAGCCTCCGCTGAGCACCTTCGTCGTCGTGCCCGCGCCGGGCTCGCGCTCGGTGGTGCTGCGCGCCAGTGACGAGGGCCTCGTCGCCGAGTCGCGTTACCCCATCGGGCCTCCGGCCGCCGGAGTGGCGCTGGCGCTGGAGCCGGCCGCGCCGGTGAAGGGCCGGGACAAGGAGGCCCTTCTCACCGTGAGGACGCTGCGGCCGGACGGCACGCTGGATGACTCGGGCGCCCCGCCGGTGGTGCGCGCCAACGTGGGCCGCGTGGAGGCGCTCACCCGCGTGGAGCCGGGCACCTACCGCGCCCGCTACATCCTGCCGTCCACGAGCTACCCGGAGGTGGCCGTGCTCGTGGCGCTGTCCGCGTGGCCTCACCCTCAGTCCATTCATGGGGCGTACGGGACGATCCTGGTGCCGCTGGCGACGGCGGTGGAGCTGCCGGGTAACACGGAGCCGGACGCGCAGATCTCCATCACCATCGCCGCAAAGACGTTTGGGCCCGCCCAGGCGGGCAGTGACGGGAGCTTCCGCCTGCCGGTGGTGATTCCTCCTGGCAGCCGGATGGGCCAGAGCCGGGTGGTGGACCGGGCGGGCAACGTGGAGCGCAAGCCCATCAACCTGGGGCTGCCGCCCACGGACGGGCTGTCGTGCGTGCTCAACCCGCCGAGGCTGCCCGCGGATGGGGCCTCGCGCGCGCGCATGTTGTGCGCGGCGAGTGACGCGCGGGGCCAGATCGTTCCGGAGGCCCGCGTCAACGCCCGGGCGCGCCACGGCACCCTGCAGGGGCCCCAGCGCGCGGCGGGAGGCATGCTCGAGTGGATCTACACCCCGCCCCGGGGACAGCCCGCGACGCCGGAGCAGATCCTGGCCGCGTGGCCGCAAGGGGGCCCGAGCTCGCGCGAGGAGCTGACGCTGCAGCTGTTGCAGGGGCCGGTGGAGCGGCTGTCACTGAACCTGGCGGAGACGGTGGTGCACCGTGGCGCCACGCTGGGCCTGGAGGTGGCGGTGGCGGACACGTTTGGACGGCCGCGGCCGGGGGCGCAGGTGGTGGTGAGCGCGCCGCAAGGAGCGTTCTCCGCGCCGAAGGAGGAGGGCCCTGGCCTCTTCCGCGGCACCTGGACGCCGCCGGAAGAGGGCGGGCGCGCGGAAGTCGTGGTGACGGCGGAGGCGTTCGGGCCGCTGGGCAACGAGCCGGCGCGGATGGCCGCCTGGGTCCGCGAGGGAGAGCTGTACGTGGGAGTGTCGGATCTCGCGGGGCTGCCCATTCCCAATCAGCCGCTGAGCATTGGCGGTGAGCAGCGGCTCACGGGCGCGGATGGCACGGTGCGCCTGGGCCCGCCGCGGCCCGGACGGCTGGAGGTGGTGCATGGCACCTGGCCGGGGCTGCGCAAGACGATCCACGTGCTGGATGCGAAGGGTGGGGTGTATCCGCTGGATCCGCCCCTGGTGCCCGCCCCGGTGAGGCTCTCGGTGCGGCTGGAGCCTCCGGTGCCGGTGAACGTCCGGCTGCTGGTGGAGGGCCGACGGGTGACGTACTGGATCGAGGACGCTCAGGGGCGCGTGCTGACGGACCGTCCGGTGCACGTGGTGCTCTCGTCGGGGCGCCAGGACGCGGTGGAGAGCCGTGAGGGACGCACGCGGTTCTCGGTGACGGGCGCGAGCGGGGCCCGGGTGAGTGTGTCCGTGGCGGACGTGAAGACAGGGATGACGGCCGTTGCCGAGGTGAAGCCGTGAGAGCACCGGCCTGGGTACTCGGAGTCGTCCTGCTGTCGGGGGCGAGCCTGGCGCAAGGCGCGCTCGAGGATGCGCCCGGACTGGCGGCGACCATCGCCGGCCAGGTGTGTGAGGACTTGAGTGGCGACGGGCGCTGCGGGCCTGGCGAGCCGGGCCTGGCCGGAGTGCGGCTGGTGCTCGCCACCGGGCGCGAGGTGCTCACCGACGCGCAGGGCCGCTACCACCTCACGGGCCTGGACGCGCGCACTCCCGAGGCGACGGGCGGAGTTCACCTGCGCCCCGGGCGCCACCGGCTGCGCGTGGACTCGCGCACGCTGCCTCCGGGCGGCAAGGTGCTGCCCGAGGCCGTCACGCTGGAGGTGACGTGGGGCGCCGTGGTCCTCCAGGACTTCGCGGTGCGCACGCGCACGGACTCCCCGCGGGCCCTGGCGCCCGCGAATGAAGAGGCGCCTCCCCAGGCCGAGGTGCGGGAGGAGGGCATCCTCTTCGTCGTCACTGGCCAGGCGTCACCGGGAGATCGCGTTCGGGTGAGGGACACCGAGGCGGAGGTGGCCGAGGACGGGACGTACCGCGCCCCCGTGTCGCTGCAGCCCGGAGAGAACGTGCTGGAGATCACCGCCACGTCGCCGGGCGGCACGGTGCGCTTCTTCCGGCAGAGCGTGGACGTGGCGCGCCGCGAGGGAAGCTGGCTCATCGCCCCGCGCTCCATCGAGCCTACGGGCGTGGTGCGGCTGCCCGCCGGGCGCGAGGAGCCGGTCGCCAGCGGCTCCGCCTCGCTGCGCGTCCAGGCCCCGGAGGGCACGCGGGTGCGCTCGCCGAAGGGCGAGGTGACGGTGGGCCCCGAGGGGCAGGCCGAGGTGCCAGTCACGCTCGAGCCCGGCCGCAACGAGGTGAAGCTGGAGCTGGAGCGCCCCGGAGAGCAGGCCCTCTTGGAGACGGTGGAGATCGCCGCCGTGGCGCGGCCCTTCGCGGTGGGCCTGCTGGACGTGGAGGGCTCGTACTCGATGGGGGACGGGGCCTTCCAGCTGATCGGCCGTGGCGCGGCTCACGGCGAGGCGCGGCTGGGTGAGTTCCAGCTGTTGGGCGAGGTGGACCTTCGCGACACGGACTTCCGGAGCCTGGACGGCGAGAGCGCCTCCTCGTGGCTGCGGCCGCGCCGGCCCGATCGCCTGGAGCGCAACCTGGATCCCGAGCGGGCCCTGGAGGAGTGGGGGGACGACTCGGTGAGCCTGACGCCCAACGCGGCGGAGGGCCGCCTGCGCCTGGAGGCCCGGCACGAGAAGCTGGGGCGCCTGGGGCTGGGCACCTACCGCGCGCTGCTCGCGCAGGGGGAGGTGGGCCGCTACCACCACCCGCTCTTCGGGCCCTTCGCGGAGCTGAAGACGGAGGCGGGGCCGATCCGCGCGGGCGTGGAGGCGTTCGCCGGAAGCATGGCGGACCCGGTGCGGGGTGTCGCCTCGCGGCCCGCGCACGAGGAGCTGACGGCCACCGGAGGCAGCCTCTACTTCCTGGGCAGCTCCGCCATCGTGGAGGGCTCGGAGCTGCTGCGCGTGGAGCTGCGCGACGGGCTCACCGGGCTGCCGCTCGCCGAGCGCCACCTGGTGCGCCATCGCGACTATGAGATCGACTCGTTCACCGGGCGCATCCTGCTGGCGCGGCCGCTCTCGGCGCTGGCGGGTGCCACCTGGCTGAGCACGGAGGCGCTCACCGCGGCGCCCGAGCCCGTGCTCATCGCGGACTACGCGGTGCTCGAGCTGGCGGGCACGCGTGACACGGTGGGCGGCGAGGCCTGGGCGGAGTGGGGTGGCGCGCGGCTGGCGCTCGCCGGCGTGCGTGAGCGCCGCGTTGGGGCGCCGTACCAGCTGCTCTCGGGGCAGGCCAGCGGCGCGCTGGGGCCCTACACGCTGCGGGCCGAGGTGGCGCGCAGCGAAGGGCTGGCGATCGCTCCCGAGGCGTTTGGCCTCTCGGATGATGGCGGCCTCTCGTTCCTGCGGCCCACCTCGGGCCTGGCCACGGGCGGAGACGCGCTCGGGCTGCGGGTGAAGGGGCCGGGGCCGCTCGGCGGTGGCTCGGTGGATGCCGCCTTCCGGTGGCGCGAGCGGGGTTACTCCGACGGCGCCCACACCGAGTCCGCGCTCTTCCGGCAGATCTCCCTGCGCGCCAGGCAGCCGGTGGGCGCGCTGCAGCTCACGCTGCTGGGAGATGATCGGCGCTCGGCGGATCCGCGCCTGCCCTTTGGCCCCGGAGCCATCGGCGCCCGCACGGTGGGGCTCGGCGTGGGCTACGAGCAGGACAGCTGGGGCGTGCACCTGGAAGTGCGCGATGCGTGGCTGCGTGCCTCCGAGGTGCCGGGCGAGGGGCCGACGCTGGAGGGCGGAAGGACCTCGGTGGGGCTGCAGGGCCGGCTGCGCGTGCACGAGCAGGTGGAGTTGTTGGCGGGGCACCGGCAGGCGCTGCTGCGCCGGGGCGAGGGCCTGGGCCGGGTGGATGACTCGTTCGTCTCCGCGGGCGTGGAGGTGAAGCTGGACGAGGACACCACCTTCGGCGCCCGCGGTGGCTGGGGCCCGGAGCTGGGGCCGCAGGTGTGGGCCAACGCCTCGGCGCGCCGTGGGCCCGAGGTGTACTACGGCGGCTACTCGGTGGACGTGGACGGGCCGGACTTCGGCGCGGGCCGCGCGGTGATGGGAGCGCGCACGGACCTGGAGAATGGGACGAGCGTCTTCGTCGAGGACATCAGCTCCCACGACGCGAACGCGGTGCGTCTGGCGCGCGCGGTGGGCTTCCAGCAGGCCGTCGCCGGAGGCTTCCAGGTGGGCGGGCGCTACGAGCGTGGAGTGCGCCACCCGCTGGGCATTCCCGCCTCGCTCACGCGCGATGCGGCCAGCGTGTTCGGCCAGCTGCTGCTCGCGCGCCTGCGCGTCGAAGGGCGCGCCGAGGTGCGCCGCGAGGAGGGCACGCCGGTGCGCGGCTCCACCGGGCCGGTGGATCGGCTCCAGGTGCTGGTGGCCCTGGCCGCCGAGGCGCTGCTGCGCCAGGACCTGACCGTCTCGGGACGGGTGACGTTCGCCCGCACGCAGGGCGCCGAGCAGCTCGCGCAGCGCCTGGTGGAGGGCTACTCCGCGGTGGCGTGGCGGCCCGGGCCCTTCCTCGTGGTGGCGCGCTACAGCCTCACCCGCGAGCTGCTGCCGGGCTCGCGCGGCGCCTTCGGTGAGCGGGGCCTGCAGCTCTTCTCGCTGCTGCCCGCGGTGCGGCTGGGCGATCGCTTCTCGCTGGCGGCGGGCCTGCACGCGGGCCGCTCCAGCCTGGCGGACGCCTCCGAGTGGGTGTGGACGGGCACGCTGCGTCCCACGGTGCGGGTGGTGGGAGGTCTGGAAATGGGGTTGGAGGGCGCACGCCGCGGCTCGGCGCGCGAGGGACAAGAGTTGAGTGCCTTGCGGACCGAGGTGGGGTACCGGGTGGACGAGGGGATGCGGTTCGCCGCAGGCTACACACTGGTGGGCTTCAGCGGCCTGGGGTTGTCGGGAGACGGTACGGATGAAGCGCAGCGGCTCTACTTGCGAGCGGAGGTGGCCTATTAACCGCGGGCCTCGTAACCGCCTTGCCCTGATCGCCGGCCTGCTGCTGGTGATGCTGGGGATGAGCGCGCGCGCCAGCTGGGATGTGTACGACGTCCCGTTCACTCCCGGCGACGTGGAGGTGTGGACTCCGGACACCTTCACCATGGCGACGAGTAATTCGGCCGTGCTGATGAACACGGACGGGGGCGTGCGCGACACGATCGCCACGTACTCGGTGGGCACCTTCTATTCCCCTCCCGACTGCTTCGCCGCCTTCCAGCCCTTTGGCGAGGTCGTGGCTCGACAGTGCACGCTCAGGAGCAGCATCAGCCCTGCCCAGGGGATCCGGTTGCGCAGCGTGAGGCATACCGAGGCGGGGAACGCGTATTCCGCGGCCATACAGGGGTTGGAGCCGAGTTTCCTGTACGGCGCCCAGGGGGCCCGGTCGCCAACGGCCTGGAACCAGCTCGCGCCGGACGAGGTGGTCGAGGGCATGACGGCGCAGGGGGCGCTGGGGGTGCTCTCCCTGGGCAATACCGAACATGCCGTCGGCGGCGTCAGGCCGTCCGTCTTTTATTGGTATCGGGATCAGCAGCTCGAGGCCGCGCTCCGCATTCCCGGCAGCTTCGGTTCGCCCATCCCGCATGGGGTGGATCTGATCCCCACGGGAGCTCCCAACCCCACCGCGCTGCTGGCAACGGACGTGGGCCTGTTCCGGGCGCCACTGCGGACGGACGGAGGTATCACCTTCTCGAGGGTTCCGCTTCCGCCCGAGCTGTCGTTCGTCAAGGCCGTGGACGTGAACGTCGAGGCGGGAAGTGCTTACGGCAGGGGCTTTGGCATGGCGCTGGTGCAGACGGCCGACGGCGGCACGGTCGTGCTGCGCTCCGTTCCTGGCAGGAGCCCCGAGGAGCTTGGCACCGTCTGGCGGCCCAGCACCCAGCAGCCCGTGCTCAACGGGCTGCCAAGGCACGTGGACTGCCTGGGCGCGCACGTGTGTGTCGCCACGCTGGATCGGGCCAACTCCCAGAATGTGGTGGTCTATCGCAACGCCAACCCGCCCGTGCTCACCGTGGGCACCAATACCTCCATCTCCGAGAACTCCACCGGCACGTTCTTCCTCGGCGCGAGCGACGCCGACGGAGATCCGCTGCGGGTGACGGTGGAGCTCGCCGATGGTGGGCCCCTGCCTGACGCGGGCCCGCTGAGCTTCCGGGCCTTCGAGGAGGCCGCGGGCGTGCGGCTGGAGCTCACCTCGGGGCCCGTCTGCCAGGACACCGCCGTGCCCGTGCGGGCCGTGGCCTCGGACGGCAGGGGTGCGCAGGACGTGCGCCAGGCGTGGAACTTCCGCGTCATTCACACCCAGGGGCCGCCGGCTCCGGTACTCAACACCCAGAGCCTCATCGTGCAGGCCGGAGGCGATGCGGGCGTCGTCCAGGTGACCGGGCCCGCCAACCCCCGCTGCGGGATTGACCGGTACTACTGGTCGGCGCTGTCGAACAACGCCGTGGGGCTCGACATCAACGGGGGCACGGCGCGCTTCCAGCCCGATGCGGTGCTGTGTGAGCCGAACGGCCGGAGCTATGCCTACCGCGTGAACTCCATCGACGAGGGAGGCGCCGTGTCGGCTCCCACGGACTTCACGATTCAGGTACGCCCGTGGGGCACGCCGTCCGCCCCGTTCGGCGCGGACGCGGGGGTAGGCCTCGACGCGGGGCAGGACTTCAGGCTGGTCCCCACGGCCGAGCACTTCTGTCAGACGACGCCGGGCTACCCGGGAGTCGACACCCGCTGGGAGCTGACGCAGGGCACGCCGCCGCTCGAGAACATCACGCTGAGGACGGATGACGGCGGCGTCGTCACCGGCACGAGCGCCGTCACGCCTCGGCTCACCGTCGATACGGAGGAGTGCGCCGACGCCGAGCTCACCTTCCAGGTGCGCCACTACACGCGGGACGGCTCGGGCATCGCGGGCCCGGCCTCCACCGTGAGGGTGAGCGTGGATCCCCGGTGGGCCCCGGTCTCCACGGGAAGTCTCGAGCTGGCCGTGGACCCGAACCGGCTCACCGCGAGGACGGTGGCGGGAGCCGCGCGCGTCTCCAACCTCAACTGCCTGGACCAGCGTGGCGGCACGCTCCGGGCGCGCATCCAGCTGCAGCGCCCGGATGGCACCGTGGTGCGTCAGGGCGAGTTCCCCGCGCCCGGGGATTGGGCCTTCCAGCTCGACCCGACGTGTGAGCCGCCCACCACCTACAACCTCGTGGGCGAGCTGCTGGACGTGTCCGGCGCGGGCGTGGGAGCCGAGGGCTCGCTCTCGGCCCAGGCGTTCGCGCCGATCTCCGTGGAGGTTCCCTCTGGGGCCCCTCCGCTGGAGCCGCTGTATGAGCCGCGCATCATCGCCCGGTGTGGTGAGCCGGCCAGCGGCACCCTGCAACAGCGCCTGCCTCAGGGCCCCTGCGAGGGGCTGTCGCTGATCTGGGAGCAGACCGGCGGGCCCGCGCTGACGCAGACGACCTTCACCGGGCAACGCATCGACGTGATGACCCAGGAGTCGGACTTCGCGGCGCTGCTGGGCCAGCCCGTGACGCTGCGGGTGCGCGCGACGACGGTGAGCCTGGAGCGCGAGCACACCGTGCCCATCACCGCGGAGCCCTTCGTGGAGGTGAGCCGCCGCACCGAGCGGCCCGCCGGTACGGACACGGAGCTGCTGGGCGTCAGCGTGGAGCTGCACAACACCCTGGCGTGCGGCGTGCGCGAGGTGAGCCACGTGGAGCGGCTCGAGGGCGTGGACTACGCGCAGGGCAGCGCGCGCTTCAACGGCGCGCCGGTGGAGGCCGAGCTGGTGGGCTCCGAGCTCACCGTGCGCGGGCTGCTGCTGGAGCCAGACGCGCGCGGGACGCTCACCTACGTGGTGCGCCCGCGCCTGCTGGGGCCGCGGCGCTTCGAGGGCCAGTCCTCGGTGCGCGGCGTCCCCATCTCCCAGCCGCCCGAGCCGATCGCCTCCTCCGGGTGTGGCTGCGCGGGCGGTGGCTCGGGGGCCGTGGCGCTGGGCCTGCTGGGGCTGCTCGGAGTGCGGAGCCGCCGGCGCGGGCGCGGAAGCGGGCGGCTCACAGGCCGAAGCTGATGCGGCGGCGGCTGGTGGGCTCCTCGCGCCGCTCCTCCAGAATGCCCATCAGCTCCAGGCCCCGCAGCGTGGCCAGCGTCTCGCGCTCGGACAGGTCCGTGAGCGTGAGCAGATCCTCCACCGTCTTGGAGCCGTCCGCGTACGCCAGCAGCATGGCCTGGGGCCCCGCCAGCTTCAGCTCGTGCAGCCCATAGGGCGGATCGGCCCGGGGGAAGAGCCGGCGCTGGCGCGGCATCTTCTGGCGCAGCGTCACCAGCGTCTCCTGCTTGAGCACGCCCTCGAGGATGAGGTCGCCGGGGAAGATGGACAGCTTGAGCAGCCCCGCGCGCTGCAGCCGCATGGGGCTGAAGCCGTAGCCGCCCGTGGTCCACGCGAAGGTGCTCCAGATGAGCTCCTTCACCTGCTCCTCGACGAGCGCGCGGCGCTTCTCGGCGTCGATCAGCCCCAGGCGCGTCATCGCGTCCCCGGTGCGCAGGCCCTCTTCCTTGGAGAGCGCCGCCACCGCCTGCATGTCCGGCTCGCTCAGCACGCCCCGGCGGGCGCAGAAGCGGGCGAAGCGCTCGTGGGCCAGGTTCGACGCGGCGTACACGGGCTTGCCCGCCTCGAAGTAGACGACCTTGAGCACCTGGCCCTGCTTGAGCTTGAGCTCGCCGTGGTGGCGCGCCTCGTAATAGGCGTTGAGCAACCGGGGGACGGTGGACTCCTTGATTTCGCCCTCCAGCGTCCACTCGGGCAGGGCGCGGCGGCCCACGCGGGGCAGGTCCTTCGCCTCGGCGGGGGCCTGCTTGGCCTTGGCCCACACCTTCTCGCGCTCGCCGAAGGGCAGGTGAATCTCCGGCTCGGGAGTGGCCGGAGTCGCCGAGACCTCGAGGTCCGATCTCGCGGCGGCCTCGGCCAGGTCCGCCAGGCCCATGAGCGCGTCTGCCTGGCCCAGCACGGGGTTGGCCTCGCGGGGAAGGGGAGGCGGCGTCAGCGGCGTGCCCTCGATGATGGGGGCGGGCTCCTCCTCGATCGGCGTCAGCTCCTCCAGCAACTCGATGATGGGCTCTTCGTAGTCGTCGTCCTCGCTGGGCGGGGGAGGGGGCGCCGAGGAGGCGGGCAACCCACAGCTGCGCTCGACCGCCGCCAGCAGCACGTCCAGCTCGAAGGGCTTCTCGAAGAACTCCTGGGCGCCGTAGACGGTGGTGGCCTCGCGGGCCAGGCGGTCACCCTTGAACACACCGCTGATGGCAATGGAGGGGATGCCGAAGGGCACCAGGGTGGTGAGCAGCTCGGTGCCGCGCATGTCCGGCAGCAGCAGGTCCACCACGGCGGCGTCGAAGGCCCCCGGGCGCAGCAGCGCCAGCGCCTCCTCGCCGGTGTGGGCCGCCTGAGCGGTATGGCCACGGCTGTGGGCCGCCGCCACCATCAAGGAGGCGAGCTCGTGGTTGTCCTCGACGATCAGCAGTCGCGCCATGGGGGGGCGACACCATAGCATTCGCCGCATGGACGTTCAGGGCTTCCACCATGTGGCCATTCAGGCAAGGGACGTAGAGCGGGTGACCGCCTTCTACCGGGACCTGTTGGGCTTTCCCGAGCTGACCCGGCACCACCGGCCGGACGGCTCCCTGCGCAGCATCTGGGTCGAGGTGCCCGGGGGCAGCTTCCTGGCCATCGAGGCCGTCTCGGGGGCCCCCGAGCAAGCTCCCTTCCGCCACGAGCGGCCAGGCTTGCTGATGCTGGCCTTCCGCATCCCCCGGGCCTCGCGAGAGCCGGCGGTCCAGGCCTTTGCCCGGGCGGGCATTGCCTTGGAGCACGAGACGCGCTGGACCATCTACGTCCGGGACCCCGAGGGAAACCGCATCGCGCTGAGCCACCACCCCGAGGACTGAAGGACAGGTTACCCGCGGGTTGCTTGCGAAAGACGCACTCCCACGGGTATCAATGTAGGACATGCGCCTTGGGGAACTGCTCATTCAGGAGAAGCTCGTCTCGCCCCAGGCGCTGGAAGAGGCGTTGGAGTCCCAGGTCGTCCACGGTGGCAGGCTGGGCACCAACCTGCTGGAGCTGGGGATGCTCACCGAGCCGGATCTGGCGCGGATGCTGGGGCAGCTGCACGGGTGCGCGCACTCCAGCGGAGAGATGAAGCCGGATCCGCAGGCGCTGTCGCTGGTGGACCTGAACGACGCGGACAACAAGGACTACCTGCCCATGCGGGTGGACGCCACGCGGCTGAGCGTGGCGGTGATGAACCCGCGCGACTACGCGGTGCTGGACGCGCTGGCGTTCCAGACGGGCAAGCGGGTGGTGCCGGTGGTCATCCCCGAGTTCCGGATGCACCAGCTGCTGCGCCGCTACTGCAAGGCGTGGCGGCCGCTGCGGGCCATCGATCTGACGGCCGCGCAGCAGCAGCAGCGGCCGGCGCCCAAGCAGCCGCTGCGGCGGGAGATACCGGGGGCGCTGGGCGCCTCGGGAGAGCTGTCCCGCTCCGAGAAGTCCGCGGAGCTCATCAGCGAGGAGGACTTCGAGTCCGTCTACGCCCAGGCGATCACGGGCGGGGCGCGCTCCGATCCGCTGGCGCAGTTCCTGGAGGAGCAAGAGGAGATCATCACCGGCGAGGAACTGCAGGCGGAGGAGGAGGAGGAGGAG
Source organism: Myxococcaceae bacterium (assembly GCA_035296065.1). Classification (GTDB taxonomy): domain Bacteria; phylum Myxococcota; class Myxococcia; order Myxococcales; family Myxococcaceae; genus DATHBR01. The sequence continues at coordinate 78,491 of DATHBR010000074.1, forward strand.
ATCCTCACCGGCGAGGTGGTGGAGGAGGAGGCGATGCCGGAGGTGTACGCGCCGCTGCCGCCCGAGCCCCGGACCGAGCGCCCCGCCATGGCGATGTTCACGCCGCCGCCTGCCGTGCAGCCCGAGGCCGCGCCGCCCGTGCCGAGCTACGTGCTGCCGGACGCGCCTTACCCACCGATGCCCGCGGGGCTGCCGTTCATCCCCGCGCCCTTGGAGCAGGCGCCGCCGCCGGTGGAGCTGCCATTCCCCACGCCCGTGGATCCGCCCGCGCGCCGGCCCGCCGCGAGCTTCATTCCGGTGCCTTCGGACGCGGTGCCCTCGCGGCCCACGCCGCTTGCGGGCGCGGTGCCTTCCGTGGCACCCACGGTGCCACCGGTGGCTCCCGCGGTGCCTCCCGTGGCGGCTCCGCCTCGCGCGCAGGCTCCCGCGGGGGCTCCAGCCATGGCCGCGCCGCCCGCCGCCGGCGCGCCGGGCAAGGCCGCGGTCCGCAAGCCCGCCGCGGGCGCGAAGCCAGCGCCGATCACGCCCTACACCTTCGCCGAGGCGCAGGCGCAGCTGGCCAAGAGCCTGGACCGCGAGGACGTGGCCACCACGGTGCTGCGCTTCGCGGTGGGCAAGTGGCGGCGGTGCCTGCTGCTGTCGGTGCAGGGCAGCCTGGTGATGGGCTGGCACGGCATGGGCAAGGGCGTGCGCGAGGCGGCGGTGCGGCGCATTGGTGTCGCGCTGCGGCCGCAGAACACGTTCCGCCTGGTGCGAGACACGCGCTCGCACTACATCGGCCCGGTGCGCCGGGACACGGCGATGAACGTGTTCTACCGGCTGCTCGGCGCCGAGAAGTCGCCGGAGCCCACCTACCCGAAGACGTCTGTGATTCTGCCGCTGCTGGTGCGCGGCAAGGTGGTGCACCTGCTGTACGTGGACAACGGCCCGGACCAGCTCACCACGCCAGACATCGGCGAGCTGCTCATCCTGGCGCAGAGCGTGGGCCGCTCGTACGAGGCGATGATCCGCCGCCGCAAGAGCGCGTGAGGGCCTCGGGACGCTGCCAGGCGGCCCAGAGGCGTGTCCACACGAAGTGGGCCAGCACGGCCCACGCCAGGATGCCCAGCACCGGCGTCGGCCCCGGGAAGCGGCTGGTGAAGGCCGAGAACATCGGCTGCCACTGGATCATGAAGATCCAGTACACGACGCCGATGAAGAGCCCCGAGCTCCATCCCCACCAGAGCCCCGTGCTGGCTCTGACGAAGCACAAGAGGGGCGCGGCGAACACCACGTATTGAACCCCGAAGCCCGGCGCGAGCACGAGGAACAGCGAGGCCCCCAGGGCCACCTGCTCCGTCATCGGCAGCCGGGTGCGAAACCGCGACAGCAGCGCTACCCCCGCCATGCTCGCCAGAATGAGGTAGCGGCCAATGGCGATGTACGTCTCCCTCAGCCCCTGGGCCAGGTCCGTGAGGTTGGCCATACCTATTGAGAGGTTGAGGATGGCCAGCACGCCCCAGTTATCGCCGTTCGAGTTATAGGTGAGCATGTTGCGGTACATGCTCGAGGCGGCGGTGAGCGCCGGAGGGATGAAGGGGATCAGGCCCAGCGATGCGCCCGCCCCGAGCCGCAGGAAGGCACGCCAGTTCGGCGGTCCCATCACCACGAGCGGCACCAGCGCCAGAGGCAGCAGCTTCACGTTGAGGGTCGCGCCCCACAGGACGCCGGACAGGAAGTAGCGCTCCTTGTCGAACGCGATCGCCGCCACGAGCACGAGGGCCGCATAGAGACAGTCGGTGTTGCCGTGGAAGCTGGCGACGAGGATGGGCGCGGGCACCAGCGCATAGACGGCAAAGGCACGGGGGCTCGCAAAGCGCCACAGGGCCCACAGCGCCAGCGCCTCACCGGCGAGCGCCGGTAACTTGATGGCGCGGGCGAAGGCCAACCCGTCTCCCTGCGCCCAGTCCCAGATCCAGCGAACGTAGAGCCCGATGAGCGGAGGGTGGTTGAAGCTCGCCCGGTTCTCGTACGTGTCGGCCAGCCCATTGGCCATCAAGGTCCTGCCATGATCGGCCCAGATATGGACGTCGGTGCTCCCAATGGAGCCCCACCACAGCCACAGGCGCACGGCCACCCCAGCCAGTCCGAGCGCCAGCCATGCCCCTCGCGTACCCCACAGCGACATTCCCATGGTCCCGGTTTATGCGCGCCGCGCGTCAGTAACAAGGCGCGGAGAGCAGGGCTTCGAGATGGATTCCGCGCGCGCCAGCGGAGTGCGTTATCGTCTCGGCACCATGGCGACCCGAAAGAAGACAGCGAAGAAGAGCGCGGCCAAGAAGAGCCCGGCCAAGAAGAAGACCACGGCGAAGAAGAGCCCGGCCAGGAAGGCCACGACGAAGAAGGCCGCTGGGAAGAAGGGCGCGGCCAAGAAGGCTTCTTCACGCATCCTCCTGCCTAGCGGGTAGCACGGCGACTCGAACGAGGGAGTCGACCAATGCAGATGCCACCCATCATCTACGGAACGGCGTGGAAGAAGGAGCGCACGGAGACGCTCGTCACGCAGGCGCTGCGCGCGGGATTCCGTGGCATCGACACGGCCTGCCAGCCGAAGCACTACCACGAGCCCGGCGTTGGCGCGGCGCTCGCATCCTTGCAGCGCGAGGGCCTGCGCCGCGAGGACATCTACGTGCAGACCAAGTTCACGTCACTGTCCGGCCACGATCCTCAGCGGATTCCGTATGATCCGCGGGCGAGCCTGCCCGAGCAGGTGGCGCAATCGTTCGCCACGTCGCTGCGCAATCTCCAGACGAGTTACGTGGACGCGCTGGTCCTGCATTCGCCGCTTCCCCGTGAGGAGCAGACGATGCAGGTCTGGCGCGCGATGGAATCGCTGGTGGACTCGGGTGGCGCGCACCGCCTCGGCATCAGCAACTGCTACAGCCTCGATGCCCTCGAACGCCTTCATGGCGCGAGCCGCATCAAGCCGGCCATCGTGCAGAACCGCTTCTATGCGGAGACCGGGTACGACCGGGACATTCGCGAGTTCTGCACGCGTCACGACATCGCGTACCAGAGCTTCTGGACGTTGTCGGCCAATCCGCAGCTGCTCGCCGACGACGTGGTGCGGCGGCTGTCACTCGAGTACGGCCGGACACCGGCGCAGATCCTGTTCCGGTACTTGACGCAGGTCGGCGTCACGCCGCTCACCGGTACCACGTCGGAAGCGCACATGCGCGAGGCTCTCGCCATCTTCGAGATCACGCTGACCGCGAGTGAGCTCAAGGCGGTTTCGGCATTGCTGTGAGCGGCGGCGCGGCGGGAGTGAAGTGGCGGCCCGCTGCCTGCAATGGGGGAGGGCCGTGTTTCAGTCAGCGCGCTTCGGGAGGGCTCGAGGTGGGCTGAGGCTGAGAAGCGAAGGCAGGGCCGTAGCATTTGCCCTTGAAAGGCACATAGCCGTTCTCCGCGCACTCCTCAGCGCTCATCGGGAGCATCTCTCCCCAACAGCCTCCGTTGATGGGCACCTGCTTGCGCCCCGGACACTTGCCGCTCTTGTCGGGCCGTATCTGTCCAGGGCGAGGCTCGGGAAGGGTCTCCTTGGCCACGGGCTTCTTCTCCTGCGCGGGCGGGGCAGGCGATTGCTTCTGGGTGGGCGAGGTGTCTCCCACGGCGGAGGTGCCCGCATCGGGCGACTGGAAGTCCGAAGCCCGCTGGTGAGGCGGTCCGTGCACCGGCGCCACGTTCCACAGGAGCGCCGCGAAGCCCGCCGCCGCCGCCCCGGCCAGCCAGGGCCTCCAGGCCCGCATTCGCGGCACGCGTTCCTCCGCGATGGCCTCCAACTCCTTCGCGGCCTGCGCCGCCGTGCCGCGCGCCTCCGGAGCCTCCGAGAGCAGCCGCAGAATGAGTTCCCGCAGGCGACGCCCCACCCGCGGGTTGCTCCGCAGCAGGGGCCTGAAGTCGGGGCGGATGAGGTGCCAGTACCCCTCTTCATCCTCATGCGTATCCACGGGCGGCGGGTACTGGCCCATGACGAGGCGAAAGGCCGTTACTCCCAGCGCATACAGATCATCCGCGGGGGAGGGCAGGTAGTAGCCGTTGGGGTGGCGCCCCAGGCTCATCTCGAAGCGGCAGGCCTGGGGCGATAGGTACTCGGGAGTGCCCGGAGGCAGTGACTGCCAGGTGAGCCGAGCCGCCCCCTCGAAGTGGCCCGAGCCGAAGTCGATGAGCACCGGCAACCTGTCCGACAATTGGACCAACACATTGTCGCCCTTGACGTCCCGGTGCACCACGCCCGAGGCGTGCAGGGCTTCCAGAGTGCGAGAGAGCCGCGCCAGCACCTGGCACCGCTCGCGGGAGGAGGGCGCGTGCTGCTGGGCCCAGGCGTACAAGGGCGTGCCCTCCACCCACTGCATGACAAGAAAGGCGTACTCATTCCCGGACGGGTGGCGCACCACGCCCGAATCCAGCAGCCGGGGCACGCCCGGCAGGCTCAGGCGCGAGAGCAATTTCGCCTCGCGGCCGAAGCGCAGATCCCACGGGGACAGCGACACCTTGAGCGCCACGGGCTCCGGGCGCTGCGGGTCCACGCTGACAGCGCGGTAGAGGGCACCGAAGGCGCCCTGGCCGTGCAGGGACTGAACGCGCCACGCTCCTACCTGGGTACCTGGGGCCAGTGGGTGCAAGGGAGCCAGTGAAAGCCCAATGTCCCAGCGAGGCAAATGTTTCTCTCAGGTCCCAACAGGGTAGAGTGGGACGTAGGCACCGCGCCCCGAGGAACTGGCGCCTCTCCCGAGCCCATGAGCACCTCCGCCACCTCCGCTCCAACACCGGCTGCGCAGCAGCGGCTGGTTCCCTGTGGGCGGTGCGGCACTTTCATGCAGGGCGAGCCGATGCGGCTCCGGGGGCTCGAGGTGTGTCCGCCCTGCGCCATGCTGCTCGTCAAGGACACCTCCCTCTATGCCTACGTGCCACTGAATGTGGTGGGCATGCTCGTCAGCTTCATGCTTGCGGGGCTCATGTCCGCCCTCAACTGGAAGCGCCTGGGTAACCCACGCCGGATGTGGATCTCGATCGGCGTGACGCTGCTCGGGGTGGGGTGGACTTATCCGAAGCTCTTCCGCCTGTCGGCACTAGGGCTGAACATGCCGGAGCCCGAGACAGCACGGCCCCTTGTCTCCTTCATCCAGAGCCTCCCATTTCTGGTCGACCTGGGAGTTCATGTGGTGGCCACGGTCGTGGCGACATGGGGCCTGAAGACGCCCTGCCAGGAGCACGTGCGGGCAGGCGGGGCCCGCTCCAGCGTGCTCCTGCCATTGGGGCTTTATCTCGGGCCCCTGATAGTGTGGGGCCTCTTCTCCGACATCACTCGCCGCTAGCCGGGTCTCTGCAGTGGCCCATCGCCTGCTCAGATGAACCGCTGCTTGAACCGCCGCTCCCCGTCCGCGGTGCCAACGAGGATGAGCTCCGTCCCCTCTGCGATCAGGGTCCCGGGATCCGGGTTCACCGAGGTCCCCCCTCCAGTCGTCTCGAGCGCGATCACGCTGCACCCGGTCTCCTCCCGGATCCGGGTGTCCCGGATTGACCGGCCGATCAGCTCCTTGCCCGCCGGATAGCGGAAGACGTCAAGCCCCTCGGCGAGCATCACCACGTCGTCCCTCTCGAGCAGGTTGATGATGGAGTTGGCCCCCATCGAGGCGTAGGACATGACGAAGTCCGCCCCGGCACGATGGAGCGTGGAGACGTTTCGCTCCATCGTGGCGCGGGAGATGATCTGCATGTCCGGACGCAGGCGCCGGCAGTAGATGGTCAGGTAGATGTTGATGCCGTCATCGTTGGTGGTGATCAGCGCGGTGGGCGCTTCGTCGATCCCCGCGCGCTTGAGCACCTCCAGGTCCGCGGCGGAGCCGAGCACCAGGTGGTCCAGGTTTCTGCCCTGCTCGGGATCCTTCTCGACGATGCGATATGGCACCTCCCGCTCCCGGAGGGCCGCGGCCACCGCCTGCCCGACACGGCCGCCGCCGAGGATCAGCACCGGGCGATCGAAGACGTTGTAGATGACGAACAGGCTGTCGAAGCGCTCGAGCTGGGCGGCGGTTCCGGCCAGCAACAGCACGGTGGTGGACTCGATGCGGGTGTTCGGGGTGGGCTGGATGAACTGTCCGCGTTGCCAGACGCCCACCACGTTCACCCCGGTCACCTCCCGGAGCCGGGACTCAGCCAGCGTCTTGCCCACGAAGGGAGTTCCAGTGACCGGCGCCTCGGCGATGATCAGCTCGCCGAATTGGCCGATCACGTTGGCTCGAATCTCGCCCGCCATGGTCCGCCGCGCCAGCGACCGGCCGAGCATCACCGGCAACTGCACCACATGGTTGGAGCCGGCCAGCTCCAGCACGTCCACCGACTCGGGCTTCTGAGCCATGGTCACGATGGGCACCGTTTCGGTGAGCTCGCGCACCGTGAAGGCGATGTTGGTGTTCAAGAAGTCATCCCCGTTGGCGACCAGCATCGCCGCGCGTTCGATGCGCAGGTTCCGGTACGTCTGCTGATCGTCCCGGGCACCGACCATCACCTTGATCCCCCGATCATGCAGCTCCAGGGCACGGGCTAAGTCTTCCTCCAGCACCACGTAGGCGCGCCCATAGAACTCCAGGCGGGAGATGAGGGAGATCGTCACCGGGCCGTAGTGGGTGAGCACCACGTGCCCGGAGGTCTCCTCTGGCAGCTGGCGAGGTGCCCGCTGCTGCTGCTGCGCCTCCATCCACGGGGCGTAGAAGAACTGGATAAAGGTGAAGGGGAGTAACACCAGCAGGAAGATCACCCCCGACAGCAGCACCACGATCGAGAAGAAGCGGCCGAGGTCCGATTGAAAGGTGATGTCCCCGAAGCCCAGCGTGGTCATCACCGTGAGGGTCCAGTACAGACCGGTGAGCCAGGAGTGCTCCTGGCCCTCCCGCGCCATCAGCACGTGGAACCCCACCGTGTAGCCAACGACGAGCACCGTCAGAAGCAGGAGCAGGCGAAACAGCGCACGGAGGTTGCGCCGGGCGGTGGCGTCGGCGAAGAAGTACGTGAGCTGAGAGGATAGGAACTTCATCCCCCGGAGATTGGAGGAGGTTGGCGAAAGCTGTCGAGGGATTCTCGTACCCACCCCTGGGCCTTTGACTTTCCATGGGCGGTTGGGAATGGTCCCCGCACCATGCGTATAACCCACCGTCTCCTCAGCTACGCGCTCGCCGCTGGACTCCTGCTGACCGGCTGCAAGTCCAACAAGGAGCAGGAGCCCGCGCCAGCCTCGAAGCCCGCCGCGCCAGCGCCTGCCCCGGCCTCCGCCCCCACCGCGTCGGCCGTCACTGACGCCACGCTCTCGTACCTGGAGCTCTCCGGTGAGCAGAAGTGCCGCTGGCTCCAGCACACGCCTCCTGCCGAGCCCAAGGCCGTCTTCACCGTCCCCGCGCATTGCGAGTCCGTGAAGCTTGCCTGGAGCATGGACGGCAAGGAGGGCATTGCCTACCTCGCGGAGCCAGGCGAGGGCCAGGCGCCGAGGGCCTGGCGAGTGGAACTGGCAACGGGCAAGGAGACCACGCTGTCTGTCCCCGACCTGGGGACACTCGGTGGCTTTGGCTTCGACGCCCAGGGCCGTCTCGTGGCGCTCATGGAGGACCCCCGGGAGCCCACGGGCGAGGGCGACAAGCGGGAGCTGCTCTTCGAGGGCAAGAGCTACCCCGCGGCCATGGACGGTCAGCCGGGCCTCGCTCACGCCTTCCGTCTGGAGGGCAGCGAATGGAAGCGCTTCGAGACCAGGGACACGTCCTATGGCTGGGATCACGCGGCCGGGGTCAGCGCACTGGGTGCGTATGACGCCATCGGGCCCACGCCCGAGAAGCTGATGGCCGCCGCCAATGAGGCCCTCAAGCCCGTTGCCGAGGGCTCGCCGGCGCTCGCGGCTTTGAATGCCGTGAAGCAGACGTCGGATGAGACGGGCTCCTGGAAGCAGCTCGAGATCCCGGGAGGCCCGCTGTACATCTGGGAGGCTTCGGACAGCGAGCTGCCTGTCCTCTCGGCCCCCGTGCGCATCATGGGTGCCCAGGGGCTCGTCGAACTGGAGGGGCTGAGCCTGAGCGGTTACCTCTCGCTCGCCGCGCGCGGCGACCTGGTGCTCGTGGGTGCCGCCGGCAACCAGGGCAGCACCGTGGCGCACCTCTGGAACGCCAGGACGAAGAAGGCCGTCACGTCGCTGCCGGACAAGCACACCGTGACCTTCTGGCCCAAGCCCTCGGCGGCCGCCCGCTGAAGCCACGGGTGGTCACGCCCATCCGGCGTGTGTCAGAATATTGACGAGACACAGGGGGACTGACGCACATGCCCGACGTTCAATACCGGATCAAAGCAGGCGACACGCTGGATGCGATCTCCAAGCGCTATGGCGTCACGCTCGCCGTACTGTCCCGGGCCAACGGGATCACCAACCCCAATCGCATCTGGGCCGGGCAGATGTTGAAGGTTCCGGTGTCGGACCAGCACCCACTGGGCCACACCCCGCCGGCGACGACGCACCGGGTCCGCGCGGGCGAGACCCTGACGAAGATCGCCGCGCACTACGGGCTCACGGTGGAGGAGCTCGTCCATGCCAACAACCTCGGTGATCCCGACAGCATCTGCGTCGGGCAGGTGCTGAAGCTCAAGGCCTCCAGCGGGGGCAGCGGGAAGACGCCCATCCCCCTGCCGGACAAGAAGCCCCAGGGCGACAACACGACGCCCCAGCAGCAGGACGGAGCCACGGTCGTCTCGGGCAACAGCCCGTCTGGCAATGCCGTCATGGATGTCGCCTTCCGCATCACCGGAGCGTTCGAAGGCGCGAAGGCCACCTCCTACCAGAACAAGGACAAGGGCATCGTCAGCTATGGCAAGCACCAGGCGACGCTGGCCTCCGGCACGCTGGGCACCATCCTCGAGAAGTACATCAAGCAGTCCAAGAGCTCGGCGGCCGAGCAGCTCTCTGGCTACATGGACAAGGTGAGGAGGAAGGACTCCTCGCTGCGCAAGGATGAGGGGTTCAAGAAGGCGCTCCTCGCGGCGGGAGCTGATCCGCTGATGAGCACCATCCAGGATCAGGTCTTCGCTCAGAACTACTGGCCCGCGGCGGAGCAGGGCGCCAGGGCTGACGGGCTCAAGTCTCCTCTGGCGCTGGTGATGTACTACGACACCAACATCCAGGGAGGCCTGGAGACCGTCCGGAAGAGAACCGCCAAGAGCATGAAGGGCAAGCAGTTCTCCGAGGCCGCGTTCCTGACGGAGTTCAACCACCAGCGAGACATCCGCCTGCACAACCTGGCGGAGGAGGCCATCAAGGAGGGAGAGACCACCCACGCGAGCTACCTCGAGTCCTCGCGCTCGCGGGTCACGACGCTGCAGCAGCTCGTGAAGGCGGGGGACTTCCAGGTGCGCGGTGACAGCAAGGGGATGCTCTATATCAACGGCAGCCGGGTGCCCGGCCTGGGCGCTGGCAGCGGTGCTGGCGTCACCCCCCTGCCGGGAGGCGGCACCCAGGACAGGTGGACCCTGGCTCCTTTCATGAGCGACATCATGAACAAGGGCGCCGTCCTCAAGAGGGGGATGCGGGGCCCCGCCGTCATTGATCTCCAGCAGCGGCTGAACCTCGAGCCGGCGGACGGAAAGTTCGGCGACGGCACGGAGAAACTCGTGCGGGCCTTCCACGCAACCGCCGGCATCAAGCTGGCTCCGGGCACGGAGGGTATCGCCACGAAGGCGACCTTCGAGGCGCTGAAGAACGGCGCGGCTCAGGCCCAGGGCATCGATCTCAAGAAGCTCGCCAAGAACGTGTACGAGGCCATGAACGGTGGCCTCACCGGCCTGGGCACGGACGAGGACGTGGTCTACGTCAACCTGGCCAGGCTGAACCACAACGAGCCGCTCATCAATGAGTTCAAGAGCGTCTACAAGCGCACCTACCACGTGGATCTCGTGGAGGCCATCAAGTCCGAGTTCTCGAACACCTGGGGCTTTGGCAACGAGCTGGATCGCGCGCTGAGCTACCTCAAGCCCCAGAAGACGCAGCTCACGGGCAGCAACAAGGCGGGCAGCGGCAAGGTGGCGGACAACAGGGTAGTGGACAACAAGGTGGCCGGTACCAAGACCGGCAGCACGCCTGCGCCGTCCACTGGCACCAGGGAGCCCAGTGGCAAGCACTGGGTCAGCCGCTTCATGCCCAGCAACAAGGTGGCCGACCTCAAGGAGCCCTTCCAGACGCAGGTGAGGAACTTCCTCGCCGCGCTGAGCACGGCGGGGATCAAGGTCGATATCAACACGACGCTGCGTCCGCCTCAGCGCTCGTACCTGATGTATTACGCCCGCGAAGTCCAGGCGGGCCGGCTAGAGCCTGACAAGGTGCCTGCCTTCGTCCCGCAGGGTGGCGACGCGCCCGTCAACATCGACTGGGCCCACCGGGACAGCAGCGGCAAGGCGAACCTCGCGGCCGCCAGGAAGGCGGCGATCGCGATGGACACGGCCTACGGCGCCGCCGATGCCATCGGCAAGCCCTACAAGTCCAACCACAACGGTGGAGAGGCCATCGACATGGACTTCAGCCCCGCGTGGGGCATTGGCAAGACCGTCGTCGATGGCAAGGGCAAGGCGGTGAAGATCAGCAGCAAGCGGAACCTCATCGACGTGGGCGCCACCTTCGGCGTGCTTCACTGGAACCACGCCGGCCCGAAGAGCAAGAAGGACGATCCCCACTGGTCCAAGACCGGCAACTAGGGGGCCGCGCCACAGCCGGGGCAGCGCTCGAGCAGCTTCGCGGGCCACTTCTTGCGAGGAATGCGCCTGGCGTACTCGCGGTACTGGGCATCGGCTTCCGCCTTCTTGCCCTGAGCCCAGAGCGTGTCGGCCAGGTTGAGCCGCGCGACGGCGCGCTCGGGCGCGGCCTTCACCACCTCGAGCAGCTCCTTCTCTGCCTCGGGGTGGCGGCCCGCCTCGGAGAGGAAGAAGCCATAGTCATTACGGATGGCCGTGAGCCGCGCGGCAGGCACTGGCGCCGTGCCCTCGGGGGGCTCGGTGTAGTTGGAGAAGTGCTCGAAGGCCTCCTCCATCACCTGGGCCGCGCCGGCCGCGTCCCGGTTCTTGTAGCGGGTGGTGGCCACCTCGTGCGCCCTTCGCAGGATGCGCGCCGCCATCTCGAACTGGTCATAGGACTGGCCCGGGTAGGAGATGGAGTCGAGCGCTTCGATGGCCGCTCCAATGTTCCCCGCCTGGAGCTCCTTCTCCACCTTCGCCAGCGCCCTGCTGGAGGGATCATCGACCCGCGTCTTGCCCACCTTGAGGGCGCCAGACACCCAGGTGAGCTCGGCGGTATGGGTGGTCGCCTTGTAGGGCAGCTGTGAGGAGAGGGTGAGCCGGGTCTGCTCGCACGTCACGCTTGCCTTCGCGGCGTTGAAGTCCAGGTCGGGGACGCTCACCGAGGCCAGGCGCTTCTTGCCGTCGAAGAGCTCCACCGCTCCGCTGGGTGTGACGGTCACCCGGCCCGCCTTGAGCCCCTGGAGCGGGCAGGGATAGGACGTTGCAGCGTCCTCCTCCGGTTGCTGGGAGAGCGCGAGAGTGGAGAGGGTCAGAAGGGCAAGCAACGTCAGGCGGTTCATGCCGCGCAGTCTACCCCGAGTCCCAGTCACGAAACCGCCGCCAGGCGGTGCACCTGGCCTAGAGCAGCTTCGCCATGATCTCCTGCTCGCGCTGCTCGAGCTTGATCGAGGCGAGCGTCCAGTCGATGAGCTCGTCGGCGACCGACACGTCGATACCGAAGGAGCCGGCGGCCTCCTTCACCGACGCGCGCTCCTCCTTCGCGATGTCGCCGTCGGCGCACGCCACCTCGACGAGCATGCGCAGCAGCGAGACGCGCAGCTCGCGGACCTCGATCTTGCTGACGATGTCGGTGAGGCGGCTGGGCTGCTGGAACTCCTTCTCGATGAGCGCGGCGACCTGCGCGTCGCGGGGCGACAGGCCGACGCCCACCACCATGTCATCGAGCTGCTGACGCTCGTCCTCGGTGACGCGGCCATCGCTCGCCGCCACGTTGGCCATGGCCTGGACGAATGCCAGTAACTGCTCCTGGGGGTACTCGCGCGTCATGTCATCTCCTGGGCGGGCTCTACTCGGTGGCGCAGGATAGTGGGCGCCCGCGAGGACCGGAAACGGTTTTAGTGCCACCTCCGTGACGTCGAAGTTGCAGCGTGGCGCCCTTGCCTGCGCGAAGCTCCCTTTGCTGCGCAGCGTCAGCTCGCGTCCGTCAGCGCGGCCCGGCTGCTGGGCGTCGACGAAAAGATGGTCTTTTTTACGTGTGGTAGGCTGCGCCTATCGGTGCGGAAGCGTGGAAGCTCGGGCAGAGGTAGGGCGCGCCGGGTTGTAGAGCCTCGTTGAACCGCAGTGGCGTATAGTCGCGCTCCACTCTTGCCTCAAGGAGTTGAACTCGTGGGTTCCGAATCCGCCATGAATCAGCCTTCAAAGCCCTCCGTGGCTCGCAAGCCGCTGCCCAAGCCCAACGAGGTGCCGCTCTCCAGCGAGCCGCTGCAGGCGCCTCCCCCTTCCTTCCTCCTTCGGGCGGCGATGGGCCTGCGTCAGACGTTGCTGCGGCTGGCCGATAACCTCGCGCCGCCGCAGGTCCGGCTGTTCGAGATGACCTTCGCGAACATTCAGACGCAGCTCATCGGCTCGGTCGCCCGCCTGGGGATCGCGGACCTGCTCGCCGACGGGCCGCAGACGGCCGAGGCCATGGCGGCCAAGACCGGAGTGAACGCGGACGCCCTGCACCGCACGCTGCGCACGATGGTTGGCATGGGCGTCTTCACGCTGAACCCCGATGGGCGCTTCGAGAACAACCGCATCTCCGAGGCGCTGCGGCAGACGCACCTGAGCCGGGCCCGCAACATGGCCATCTACTTCGCGGCTGAGTCGGCCTGCATCGCGTGGAACCACTTCGATCACGTGCTGGAGACGGGCAAGAGCGCGTTCCAGGAGGTGACCGGGATGCACGTGTTCGACTGGTTCAACGCGCACCCGCTCGAGCGCGAGAACTTCGCCCACGGCATGATGGGCTTCACCATCCCGCTGGCTCCGTTGATCTCCACCCTCTACCCGTTCGGCGAGGTGAAGAAGGTGTGCGACGTGGGCGGCGGCCGCGGCCTGATGATCTCCGAGATGCTGGTGCGCCACCCGCACCTGAAGGGCGTGCTGCTGGACGCGCCGGGCGTCATCGAGTCCGCGCGCGAGGTGCTGCGCGGGCGAGGCGTCGCCGACCGCGTCGAGCTGGCTCCGGGCAGCTTCTTCGAGAAGATCCCGTCGGGCTGCGACATGTATTTGATCAAGCAGTCGCTGCACAACTGGGACGACAAGGGCGCCGAGCGCATTCTGCGCAACATCCGCGGCGCGATGGAGCCGGGCGCCAGGTGTGTGATTGCCGAGATGCTCGTCGATCGCAACTCGACCGAGCCCCTGGGCACCCTGCTGGACATGCAGATGCTCACGGTCACCGCCGGCGGCCGTGAGCGCTCGGCCGGTGAGTACCAGCGCCTGCTCGAGGCGGCCGGGTTCCGGCCGGGCCGGGTGTTCGACTCTCCGCAGATAGGGCTCGTGGAAGGTGTTGCGGTCTAGCGCATTGACATGAGGAGCCCGGGTCTGACGGCCCGGGGCCGCCTGATGAATCCATCGCTCCCCCCAGCGCTCTCCTTGCCCTCGCTGTTTCAGACCATTCGCTTCGTCAAGAAGCCCATCCCCCTGCTGCAGGAGTGCAAGAAGCAGCTGGGCGAGGTCTTCACCATTCCGCTGGCCGGCATCGGGAACATGGTGTTCCTGACGAACCCCAGGGACCTGAAGGATCTGTACACGGAGGACACGCAGTCGCTGAGCGCGTCCGCGTCGAACCAGATCTTCTTCGGCCCCATCATGGGGCCGGGCTCGCTGCTCGCGCTGGATGGCGTCAGGCACCTGCGGCGGCGCAAGCTGCTCATGCCGTTCTTTCACGGCCAGCGTGTGGCGACCTACGTCCGCGACATGCGCGAGATCACCCACCGCGCCATGGCCGGCTGGCAGCTCGGCAAGCCCTTCGCGCTGTTGCCCGAGGGGCGCGAGCTCGCGCTCCGGATCATCTTCCGGACGATCCTGGGCCTGAGCGTGGAGCACCTGGGTGAGCTGGGTGAGCTGCTGAAGCTGTTCGCCGAGAAGGTGGTGAACTCGCCGCTGATGAGCATGCCCAAGCTGCAGAAGGACTTCGGGCCTTACAGCCCGTGGGGCCGGGTGCTGGGCATCATGAAGAAGACGGACGCCATGCTCATGGCGGAGATCGCCAGGCGCCGGGCCGCCAGCGACAACGGCGCGGATATCCTCGCGCAGCTGCTCTCGGCGAAGGACGAGGACGGCCGCGCGCTCACGGACTCGGAGATCCGTGACGAGCTGCTGTCGCTGATCGTCTCCGGCTTCGAGGCCACGGCCTTTGGGTTCTCGTGGGCCTTCGAGCGGATCCTCTCGCACCCGCGGGTGTACGAGAAGATCCAGGCCGAGCTCACCGAGGTGCTGGGCAAGGGTGAGCTCGACGCCGCCGCGCTGCCGAAGCTCGAGTACCTGGACGCCGCCATCAGGGAGGTGCTGCGCAACCGCCCGCTGGCGCCGATCGCGGGCACGCGCCAGGTGATTGGCCCCGCCAAGGTGGCTGGCTACGCGCTGCCGCGGGGCACCATCGTCACCAACTGCGCCTACCTGATCATGAACCGGCCCGAGCTCTACCCGGAGCCGGAGGTGTACCGGCCGGAGCGCTTCCTCAACTCCAAGGATCACCCGTACGACTACCCGCCGTTTGGCGGAGGCACCCGCCGCTGCGTCGGCATGAGCCTGGCGCTGACGATGATCAAGGTGGTGGTGGCCTCGGCCTTCACGCGCGCGCGCTTCGGGCTCGACACCCCTGACGCGAAGGCGATCCGGTACGGCTTCTTCCTGGTCCCCGAGGGGGGCCCGCGCATCCGCGTGCTCGAGTGGAAAAAGAGCTGAGCGCCGCTACTCCTCGGGCTCCTCGAAATCGACCGTGAAGGTGACGCGCTGGTTGGCTTCCAGCTGGAAGGACTTCTGCCAGCGCGCTCCACCCACCAGCACGACGAGCCGGTGGTAGCCCTCGTAGAGATCGAGCTCCTCCACGGGGGCGGTGCCCACCTTGCGGCCATTGACCTGGACGGCCGAGCCCTCGGGGGCGCGGATCGTGACGTAGCCCTTGCTCAGGTAGATGCGCTGCGTGGTGCGGCCCGTGGGAGCCACCGTCACCGCGCGCGCCGTCTGAATGCCCAGGGCCGGGTTGCTCAGCGACAGCACATGGCGGCCAGGAGGCATGGGCACCGTGAACGGAGTGCGTCCCAGCACGCCACCATCGCCCAGGAAGATGTCCACCCGCGGATCGACGATCAGCTCGAGCGTCGGCTCCACGCCGGCATCCGCGCCTCCGTCCGTCAGCTCCGGGGCTCCGGCATCGGAGAAGACACCCCCGTCGGTGGCCTCGACGACAGGCAGCGGCGCCACGGCGGTCAGCTCCGGGCCCGCGTCCCCGGGCTCTTCGAAGATGCCGAAGCGCGCCAGATCCTCACGCTTCACCACGACCGCCGCCGCGGAGATGACCGCCAGCAGCGCGACCATCAGCACCGCGACTGAACGCGCCGAAGAGCGCTTGGGCTCGGGCACCGGAGCCGGAGGGGCAGGGGAGGCCGCGGGCACAGCCGCCGGAGCAGACGCGGCGGAGCCACCCGGCTGGGGAGCCGGAGCCACGGTGGCGGAGCTGCCCGTCTTGGGCGCGGCGGGCTTGATCACGGAAGCCCCAGCCGGAGCGGTGGGCTTGGACTTCGACGGCGTCGTCTTGGGAGCCGTGGGCCACTGGTCCTCGGAGCGCCGCAGGGCCTGCTCGATGCCGAGCTCGATCACCTGGGCCCGCGTCGCGCGAGCCTGCTCCTTGGGCGGGAACAGCCGGTTCATGAACACCGACAGCACGTCCTGCTGCGGCAGATCGCCCATCGTCTCCACGATCGCCTCGCGCAGGGCGAGGGCCGTGGGGTAGCGCTCATTGGCGCGCTTGGCGGTGGCCTTCTGCACCACCGCGTCGAGCCCCTTCGGAAAGTTGGGGGGCAGGTGCGGCAGCGCCTCGGTGAGCGTGGCGGTGTCCGCGTCCGCGGCGTCCTTGAAGGGCACCTTGCCGGTGAGGCACTCGTAGAGCGTCAGGCCCAGCAGGAACACGTCCGTCTGAACGTTGACGGCCTCGCGCCCACCCAGCAATTGCTCCGGAGCGCTGTACTTGCGCCGGTTGCGCACGCGGCGCCCACCGCGCTCGCGCGGCGCGACGCTCAGGGCCCCGTAGCCCGTCACCTTGCACACGCCCTGGTACGAGATCATCAGCGTCTCGGGGCGCAGGTCTCCGTGCACCAGCGGCGTGCCGTCATCGTTGCCCGCCACGTGCGCGTAGTGCACGCCCATGGCCGCGTCCGCCACCAGCTTCGCCGCCAGCGGAGGCGGCATGCGCGGCGTCACCT
Organism: Myxococcaceae bacterium; assembly: GCA_035296065.1. Taxonomy (GTDB): domain Bacteria; phylum Myxococcota; class Myxococcia; order Myxococcales; family Myxococcaceae; genus DATHBR01. Next base: position 95,035 of record DATHBR010000074.1, read on the forward strand.
CCAGCACGCGGCGCAGCGTCTCGCCGTCGGCGTACTCGGTGACACGGGCCAGCCCGTGCTCCAGGGTGACGAGCCCGTGCACCCGCAGGATGTGCGGATGATCGAACACGATGGCGCGCTGGGTCTCACGGCGCAGCTTCTCCGTGAGGTCCGGATCCGCGACGAGATCGGGCGGTGCGAAGATGAGCACCACGGGACGTGGGGGCGCACCATCCTCGAGCGCGAGCCCGAGAAAAGCGCGGGAACCTTCTCCCGCCATCAACGGGCCGAGGGACTGGTAGCGGACCTGACTCATGCGTTGATCATGCTAGAGGCGTTGGGCCTGGAAGGGGAGGGTGACGTGATACCCATATCGCCCCCGGCGCACGAGCAACAACACGCTACGTCCCCGTCGCGCCGTCAGCAGGGCCTCTCGCAAGCTCTCCGAGTTGGCGACCGGCTGGTTGTTTACCCGCAGGATCACATCCCCAGGAGCCAGGCCCACCTCCTGCGCCACGGACTCGGGCCGCACCGAGGAGATGGCGATCGCCCCCCGGCTCTCCTTCACTTTCAGTCCCAGTTGATCCCAGGCGAAGGCCTCGATCAGCCGAGGGGGGAACTCCACCGGTGTCACCTGCAGTGTACGCAGCGCACCCTGGCGCCACACCGTGAGCGGGAAGACCGAGCGGGCGGGGTAGCCCCGGACGCGGGTGTCGAAGTCCTCCGAGTCCGAGATGCGTGAGCCCCCCATCTCCGCCAGCACGTCTCCGCGCTGCACGCCTGCCTGCTCGGCGGGGCTGCCAGGTTCCACGGCGGCGACGACGGCCCCGTAGCTGCGGTCCCACCCGAGCTGCGCGGCCACCTGCGGCGGCAGATCCAGCGCGTCGATGCCCACCCACGCCGGGCGCACCTTTCCGAAGCGGGTGAGCTCATCGACGATGCGGCGCACCTTGTCCGCGGGGATCGCGAAGCCAATGCCCTGCGCGCTGGCGAAGATGGCGGTGTTGATGCCGATGATCTCTCCGTCCACGTTGAGCAGCGGCCCGCCCGAGTTGCCCGGGTTGATGGCCGCGTCCGTCTGCACGAAGTCGTTGTAGACGCGCCCATCCTCGGCGCGGAACGTGCGGCCCACCGCCGACACCACGCCCGACGTCACCGTCTTCGACAGGCCAAACGGACTGCCGATGGCCACCACCGTCTCGCCGATCATCAGGTCCGAGCTGGTCCCCAGCTTCGCGGTGGGCAGCGGCGACCTGGCGCTCACCTTGAGCACCGCGAGATCATTTCCGGAGTCGCTGCCCAGCACCTCCGCCTCCAGCGTGCGCCCGTCCTCCAGCACCACGTGAATGGCCGAGGCCCCGCGAATCACATGCTCATTGGTGACGATGATGCCCGTGGCATCGATGATCACCCCGGTGCCCAGGCCCTGCACCCGGCGGCGCTGCTCGGGCGCTCCGAAGAAGTCCTCCAGGAACGAACGCCGGCCGCGGAAGCGCGACTCCACCTCCTGCTCGGTGCCGATGTAGACGACCGCCGGGGACACCTTCTGCACCACCTCCACCACCGCGGACCGGCGCCGCGCCTGGTCCGCCCCGGCGCTCGAGGCGAGCAGTAACCCCGTCAAAAACCACCACCTCATACCTACGAGCCTCATTCCGTACCTCCCTCCACCGCAGCGGTGTCGTGCGAGCGACGGTTGGACTGTCGGGAAGCCCGCAGGCTTCACCCGCCCTCTAGATGCGGTGTGCGCTCCTTTAATAGATCAACGGCTTGGCCGGTGGGTGGGGGATGGGGGCCTGCTGGCATCGAGGAGTGGCGGAATGAGTCTCGTCCTGGTTGCGGACGATGAACCGGCTGTGCTCGAGGTGCTGAGCCAGGTGGTCGAGGATCTGGGGCATGACGTTCTCCGCGCCAAGGACGGCGAGGAGGCGTTTGGCCTCGCGCGTGCCCGGCGTCCGCACCTGGTGGTGACGGATCACCTGATGCCCCGGCTGAGCGGGCTGGAGCTGTGTAACCGGCTGCGGCGCGATGAGATTCTGCGCGAGGTGCCCATCATCCTGCTGAGCGGGGTGCTGCAGCAGGGGGTGCCCGAGGCGGCGGGGTTTCTGCACAAGCCCTTCGAGATCAACGACTTCGAGGCGATGGTCCACCAGAAGCTGGCCAACCTGCCCGAGCGCAAGCCGGGGCAGGACGCGCAGCCGGTGGAGCTGATGGGCCACTGGGTGGCGAGCACGCTGCAGGCCCCGCTGGCGACGGCGCGCGAGCAGCTGCAGCGGCTGAGCACCTCGGTGGATCCGCGCGCGGTGGACGTGCTGGGAGCGCAGCTGCGCTCGATCGAGCTGCTGAGCCGCACCCTGCAGGAGGCGACGCGGCTGGCGGCGGGGAGCATGACGCTTCAGCCGGTGGAGGGGGATCTCGCCGCGCGGCTGCGCCGGGCGGTGGAGAGCTGGCAGGCGCACTCGCCCGGAGTGCCCCTGCGGCTGAGCGTGCCGGAGGGGCAGGTGATGGCGCGCTTCGATTCCGAGCGCATCGGCCAGGTGCTGGACTCGCTGCTGGCCAACGCGGTGCACCAGGGCGCGGGCCGGGGCGAGGTGCGCGTGGAGCTGAGCGCCTCGAAGACGCTGGTGACGGTGCGGGTGAAGGACGAGGGGCCGGGGATCCCGGACAAGGATCTGCCGCGCCTGTTCGAGCCGTTCCAGGTGCGCGCCAACGACGCAGGCACGGGGCTGGGGCTGTACGTGGCCTCGGAGCTGGCGCGCCTGCACGGAGGCGCGCTGTCGGTGGAGTCCCGCGAGGGGCAGGGCTCCACGTTCAGCCTGCTGCTGCCGCGGGGCTGATCAGGCGCGCTGGGACTTCAGCATCCAGCCGATCATCTTGTAGAGCAGGCGGGCGCCCACGTTGCCGTCCCACTCGCTGCCCTCGGGATCCGGAGCCACCTCGGTGAGATCGAAGCCGACGATGGTGCGCCCCGAGCGGACGACGCCGGCGATGAGGGCGTTGGCCTCGGGGAAGGACAGGCCGCCGGGCACAGGCGTGCCGGTGTGCGGGCAGAGCACGGGATCCAACCCGTCGATGTCGAAGGAGAGGTACACGTTCTGGGGCAGGGTGGCGACGATCTCATCCACCTGCCGGTTCCAGGGCACCCCATCGAAGCGCTTGTTCTGGAGCGTGGCGTCGAAGAAGGCGCGCACGCGGCCGCCGGACTGCTCGATGAGCTGGTTCTCCTCCTGGCTCATGTCGCGGAGGGCCACCTGGACGAGCGACTTCACACCCGGCAGGCGCTTGACGACGTTGTACATGATGGAGGCGTGCGACCAGGTGAAGCCCTCGTAGGCGTTGCGCAGGTCCGCGTGCGCGTCCAGGTGGAGCACGCCCAGGCCGGGGTACTTCTCGGCGTGGGCCTGGATGATGCCGTAGGAGATGGAGTGGTCCCCGCCCACGGCGCCCACGAGCTTGCCCTTCTCCAGCCAGTGCCGGGTGGCGCGGTAGACGGAGTCATTCATCTTCTCGCAGAGCGAGTTGACCTCGGCGGCGGCCTCTCGCAGCTCGGTGTTGGACGGGTCCACGCCGCCGGCCTCGATGACGATCTGAGCGCGCTCCTTGGCGCGGGTGTTCCACAGGCGCAGCTCGTCGGCCTCGGGCAGCATGGCGATGCCACGCTCGTAGGGGCGCCCGGTCTCCACGTCGAACAGGTCCACCTGGCGGCTGGCCTCGAGCACGGCGGTGGGGCCGTCCGAGGTGCCACCGCCGTAGCTGGTGGTGGCCTCGAAGGGCACGGGGACGAGGACGACGTGCGCCTCGTCGGGAGAGTGGGGGAGGCCGAAGATGCCGGAGTCCGGTGACGCGGCGGCGCTGGGATCGAAGTGGGTAGCCATGGCGCGGCGCAGGATAAGGGCCTGGCACCGCTTGGCAATGGCCTCGTTAGGACTTCCACTCCAGGACGAGCTTGCCCACGGTGTCATTGCTCGCCAGGCGAGCGAGCGCGTCGCGGATGTCCTGCATGGGCACCACCGCGTCGATCACCGGCTCGAGCACCCCCGCGCGGAACAGCGGCACCAGGTGCCGCTCGGCGGCCTGGGCCAGGGCGATTTTCTCCTCCAGGGAGCGGCTGCGGAGCACGGTGCCGGTGATGCGCAGCCGCTTCATCAGGATGACTCCCAGGTTGAGCTGTGCCCGGCCACCCGCCACCAGCCCCACGAGCATCGCGCGGCCCTGTGGCGCGAGCGCCTCCAGCGTCTCTGGCACGTAGTCCCCGCCGACGAGATCCAGCGCCAGGTCCGCGCCACGGCCACCGGTGGCCTCGCGCACGGCCTCCGCGAACCGGGGAGGCGAGGCCTCTACCAGCACCGTCCGCTCCACGCCCCACTGCCGGGTGCGCTCCAGCTTCGCGGCATTGCGGCCCGTGCCTACCACCCGGGCGCCCATCGCCCGGCACAGCAGCGCCGCCGCGGCGCCCACGCCGCTGGCCACCGCGTGCACCAGCACCGTCTCGCCCAGCTTCAGCCCGCCCTGGAGCACGAGCGCATCGAACGCGGTGAGGTACGCCTCGGGCAGCGCGGCGGCGGCGGTGAAGGCCATCCCCTCGGGCATGGGCAGCGCCTCGCGCTCATGGACGGTGACCTGCTCGGCCCAGGCCCCGCCGCCCACCAGCCCCATGACCCGGTCTCCGGGCCGGAAGCGGCGCGCGCGGGGCCCCACGGCGAGCACCTCGCCCGCGTACTCCAGGCCGGGAATGTCCGCTGGGACATCGGGCGGCGGGCTGTACTGGCCCTTGAGCTGGAGCAGATCCGCGCGATTGAGCGCCGTGGCCCTCACGCGCACGAGCAGCTCCGAGGGGCCAGGGGTGAGATCCGGGCGCTCCTCGAAGGAGAGAACCTCGGGGCCTCCAGCGCCAGTGGTGCGGAACACGTGCATGGGAACCTTGGTGACAGCGCCCAGCGGGGCGTGTCAATCGGCCAGGTTGAACTTCATGGGGATCCGCACGACGAGCTCGGGGTTGTTCTTGTTCAGCGGGAACCTCAGCTCCTTCGCGCGCTTCTCCATGCACTGGGCCAGCACTGGCGCCACGGAGGCGGGCTCGACGACCTTGGCCTCGCTCACGTGCCCCGAGTTCTTGATCGTCAGTTGGAGCAGCAGGCGGCCCGTCGCGGGCATCTCGGGGCGGAACTGATCGCCACACAGGGGGATCTTGTTGGTGGGCTTGCCCATCGTCGCGCGGACCATCTTCTCGGTCAGCACGATGGGCGCGGGGGTGGGCTTTGGCTTCACCGCCTCCGTGGGCTCCGCGGTGGACGGGGTGGGCTGTTGCTCGGCGACAGGCGGCGCGACGACAGGCTCTGGCTGCGCGACAATCGGAGCCGGCTCGGGGGCAGGAGGCGCCACGACGACCGGAGCGGGCGGGGGAGGGCGGGACAGGAAGTACCAGGCCGCGCCGCCTCCCACGGCGAGCAGCGCCACGGCGGCCAGCGCCAGGAGCGCCGCGGTCAGCCCCTTGCTCCGAGCAGGCACGGGAGCGGGCGCGGCGGCCGCCATGGGCGCGGTGTTCGGCGCGGGAGCAAGTGCGGGCGCGGGCGTGGGGGAGGCCCCAAAGAACAGCTCGGTGTTCCGGGCTCCCGTGCCCACGGCGGGGAGCGACTGGCCCGGGTTCGAAGGCCGCACCAGCGTCTTCTCGTAGCCAATGGTCTCGGCCGGCTGCTCCACCACCCCCAGGGCGTTGAGCTCGGTGAGCGAGGGGATCTTCGTCTTGCGCTCCACCTCGGCCTGGCCGAACAGGCCCCGCATGTACTCGGCGAGCTGCGAGGTGCCTGGAATGGAAGGCGTGGAGCGCAGGAACTCCTCCAGGTCGGCCCGCATCGCGGAGGCGCTCGGGTAGCGGTCCTCGCGCTGGCGCTCCAGCGCCTTCATGATGATGCGCTCCAGGGCCGCGGGAATCTCCGGGCGCAGCGTGCTGGGGGTCGGAATGGGCTGGGCCATCAGCGCCAGCAGCACGCCGATCTCATGGTCCCGCTCGAACACCCGGCGGCCCGTGAGCAGCTCATGAAAGGTGATGCCCAGCGAGAACAGATCGCTGCGCGCGTCGATGGACTCGCCCCGGGCCTGCTCGGGGGACATGTAGCCCCACTTGCCCTTGAGCAGCCCGGGCTGCGTCTGCGTCACCCGCGAGGAGGCCTTGGCGATGCCGAAGTCCAGCACCTTCACCGTGCCCTGGAAGGTGACGAGGATGTTGGACGGGGAGATGTCACGGTGGACGAGCTCCACCGGCCGGCCCTGCTCCTGGTAGCCGTGGGCGAACTCCAGCCCCTCGAGCGCCGACAGCATGATGCGCGCGGCGATGGCAATGGGGACGCTCTGGCGCTGCTGCCCGGAGCGGGCCACCACCATCTCCAGGTCCTCACCCGCCAGGTACTCCATGCAGATGTAGTAGCGGCCGTCGGCCACGCCCAGATCGTTGATCTGGACGATGTTCGGGTGGTGCAGGCGCGCCGCCAGCCGCGCCTCGTCCAGGAACATGGCGATGAAGTCCTGGTTGCGCGAGAAGTGATCGAGCATGCACTTGATCACCACATCCCGCTCGAAGCCCTCCGCGCCGAGCTGCTTGGCCAGGAAGATCTCCGCCATGCCCCCTTCGGCCAGCTTGCGGATGAGCAGGTACTGACCAAATCGCCGTGGTGCCGCAGGCGACTGGGCGGGGGGATACACACCTGAGGTAGGCACTGTCACCGATCGCTCCGGAGGGGGCGCACCCAGTATGCCTCACCCTGCTCCGAGACGAGCCGGAACACCAGCACCTGGGCGGGAGGCAGCCGCTGAGAGAACCGGCCCTTGGCGTCCAGAGGGATCTGCTGATCGTTGACGAAGAGGCGCGAGCCGATGGGCGCCACGCCCTCCACGGGCACTCCGCTGGCCCCCACGCGTTCTCCGGGCCGGGGGCGGCTCACCGCCAGCCCCCGCCGCGCGTTGTCGTACACCAGCTCGAGCTTGTTCATCCGGCCGCCGGTGAGCTCCTCGCCGCCAGGGCCCAGCGCCGCCACGTACCAGAGGTAATTTCCCTCGCCCAGCGCACCGGGCTCCAGCGTGTACTCGGTGCGGCTCGCCGCCCGCTCCAGCAGCGGCTTCTGCGGGTTGTTGGCCCGGTAGATGCGGATGCGGTACGAGCGCGCCCCCTCGCGAGCCTCGAAGCTGAAGTGCAGCGAGGGCGCGGCGCCCTGGAAGGTGACGGACGCCTTGAGCCCCGTCTCGAGCACGTCGGCGCGCGGGCTCTTGCCGGACAGCGAGGACAGGCCGCGATCGGGCTGGAAGCGCGCGGAGCCCTGCGCGCGGGGGGCCCCGTCCTGCGCCAGGAAGCGCCAGTGCAGCTCGCCCTTGCTGGGAGGCGTGACACGGACCCAGCGCTGGCCCACGCGCCCGGCGAACAGCGTCTCACGGAAGGCGGGATCTCCCGCTACCTCCACCCGCAGCGGCTCTCCGGCCGCCTCGGGGACCTGGATGGCCGCCTCGGAGACGTTGTCGGAGAACACGCGCGCCTTCGCATCGGCGGGCAGCACGAGCGCGGGGGCCGGATCCGCAGCCGCTTGCGGCGTAGCCGCGGCGCGGTTCATCCCATCTCCCGCCTTGAGGACGGTGCTCTTCCCATTCGCCACCAGCTCGAGCTGGCCGGTGAGCACCGTCACCGTGGAGCCCGCCTCGGGGCTGCTCACCGAGATGGCCGTCTGCTCGGTGACCTTGAGCTCCACCTCGCCCTTGCTGTCGGCCAGCTTCAGCGTGTGTTGTCCCCCCGCGAACTGGAGCTGTGCCTTGCCCTTGCTGAGCTGCAGGGCGTACGTGCCCTGCTCGCCCTGACGAGAGGCGGCGGTGATCTTCCCCTCGGTGCCTCCCTCGAGGCTTACCTGGAGGTCCTTGGAGGACAGGCGCGCCGAGCCCTGCGCGGGGATCTCGAAGACGGCTCCGGTGCCCAGCTCGCGCGTCTGATCCGCGGCGACCTCGGTGAAGGCCGCCTCCTGCGCCCCGCGTACCCGGGCCTTGCCGCCCAGAGGCTTGAGGACGAAGACGATCTCCTCGGTGGTGACGATCGCGGGCGGGGGAGGCTTCGCCTTGCCGATGTTGAACTCGATCTCTTCGGTGACCGCGATGGGGACGGGCTCTCCCTTCGTGTCGACCACGGTGATCTCTCCGTACTCGAGCGTCAGCCGCGGCTTCTTGGAGCGCAGGTCGAACACCATCTCCGCGGCGGTGACGATCTCCGCGCTTCCGAAGCGCCCGCGAACGGTGAGCCCGCTGCCCGCATCCGTAGGCGCGGTGGAGATGATCTGCCCCTCTTCCAGCTCCAGGGTGAGCGCGCCGGGAACGCCGTCGATCCGGAAGCGGCTGTTCTCGCTGACGCGCACCTCGACGCCGTTGACGTACTGGATGCGCGCAGTGCTCGCGTTGCCGGTGGTGAGCACATCGCCCTTGTAGATCTTCTGCCCCACGGCGCCCGCGCTCGTGTTCGCGCCTTGCTGCAGGCTGACCTGCCCTTGAACCTGAATGAGCGTGGCCAGGCTGGGCGCGGTGGGCGCGGCGGGCGCGGCGGGCTCCTTCTTACAGGCCCAGAGCACCAGCAGCAGCGGAAGGATGAGGGACAGAGCGCGCACGGCTCAATTCTCCAGGGGAGACAGGTCGACGTAGAACAGCGCCTGATCACCAGCGCCCACGTCGACGACCTTCGTCTGCGAGAGGTAGCCTCGCGCCTCGAACGTCACGTGGTAGCGCCCCGCCGGCAGGCGGAACTCGAAGTCTCCCGAGGCGCGGGCCCGCGTCTTCTTCTTCGTCTCGGCGATCTTCAGCGTGGCTTGCAGCGGGTCGCCCTGCGTGGAGCGGACCCGTCCACGCATCCACGCCAGCGCCTCCGCGGTCTTCTGCATGACGGCCTCGAGCGAGGCCTCGCCATGAGAGGGCACGACGACCAGCTCCTCTGAGGGCCGCAGCCCGGCGCCCACGAGCTTGAGCGCCACCGGCCCAGGCCCGACCGACGGCAGCACGAACTGTCCGTCCGCGTCGCTCCGGGCAAGCACCTGGCCGCCGACCAGCACCTCCACATCGGCGATGGGCACCTTGGGCTGCTGCGCTCCGGACGGCTGGATGATCCGGCCCCGGATGGTTCCTGGCCCGGGAATGCGCTCCAGCGGCATCAGGACACTGGTCTGCCCACCCGCGGGCAGCTGCACCCGCTGCTCTTGCGGCCGGTAGCCCTCCGCCGAGGCCTTGATCGCCACCCAGCCGGAGGACAGCCCCTCGGCGCGGAACGCGCCACTGGAGTCCGGGGCCAGCTGCTTGTCGTCGATCTGGACGCGCAGCCCCTTGAGTGGTCCCGCGGGGCGGGGCAGGAGCGTGATCAACACCGTACCGGTGGTGTTCTGAGTGGGCTCGGCGGCCAGCGCCACCGTGCTCAGCAGCATCAACCCGAGAGTGAGCGAGAGCGTCCTCATGGGCCCGCGCCTCCGAACAGCGGCAGCTGATAGCCCACGCCCAGCGACAGGCCACCCAGGTTACCGCTTACCTTGCCTTGCCCCGGAGCCTGCACCCACTGCGCCTGGCCGATCAGCCGGCCCCGGCCCATCCTCCACCCGAGCCCGCCGCCCACCGCGAGCGCCAGCCCCTGTGAGCGGAGCTCCTGCTCGGGAGCGTTCTGCACACCCACGAGCTGAATGTTCCCGCGCATGCTCAGCAGGCCCGCGCTGGCGTCCGCGAAGAGCACGCCCTGACTCAGGAACGGGTGGCTCCAGCGGGCACCGAGCCTGGCGCTGAAGCCCCGCAGGGTGAACGCGGACTCCACCAGCGGCGCTCCCGAGGGAGACAGGCGCTGGGTCTGTCGCAGGTTCTGTCGGAACTCGAGCTGCAGCAGCGCCTCCCAGGGCAGCTCCGCCAGCCGCAGCGTGCTCTCCGCGCGAAGGCCCAGGCCATTGGAGAGCGCCGTGTTGCTCTGCGCGAAGGCCAGCAGCGCCACCGAGGGCTGCCAGGGACTGGCCCGGGCCGGAACCTCGAGCGTGCCCGAGGCCGTGATGGGGAAGCCGTCCGCCTGGAGCTGGAACGGCGCCGTGCCCGCCGCCTGCCCGGGTGCAGGTGAGAAGTAGAACCGGTAGCGGCCGTCGCCCAGGGCCTCGGGCCCGCGCAGGGTGCCTCCCGGCGAGCTGCCCGCCACCTGGAGCCCGTCCACCGGGTTGTCCCAGGCGTCCACGAAGCGGCCAATGACGACAACCTCTCCGTCCTTCGAAGGCTTGGGCTCGACGCGGGCCTCGCCCCGTACGGGCGCGCCGCCCTGGAGCGCCAGCTCGCTCTGGCCCTGAAGCTCTCCGGCCTGGACGCGCACCAGCAGCGCCTTCTTCGCGCCGAAGGCGTTGGGCGGAAGAAGGCGCGCGCGCCGTGCGCCCTTCTCGGCCTCGAGTGCGCCCTGCTCGGCGGTGAACGTCACGGGAGGCGCGGGCAGGGGATTGCCCTTGGCGTCATAGCCCACCGCCTCGAGCGCAATCGGCTCGGTGGAGCCCGCCGTGAAGCGGGGAGAGGACAGGGTGATGCCCAGGCTCGACAGCGCGCCGGCCTTCGGTTCGAGCTGGAGCGTCGAGGGCTGCTCGGAGGCCTCCGCCGTGGACGCCGAGAGCGTCACGGGCGCGCCCACGCGCTCCGGGCCAGTGTAGGAGACCTCGAAGGTGGAGCCATCCTTCGGCTCGATGGGACCCAGCGTGCCCTGGTCCACGCTCACCGCCACGGGTGGCAGGGCCGACGTGGGCTCGCCGCGCTCGTCCACGACGAAGCCCTGCAGCCGGACAGGCTTCTCCCAGTTCGGCGCCTCGCCAGGCGTGACGATGCGGACGCGGGCGAACGAAGCCGCTGGCAGAGGCACCTCCTGCGACTTGCCGCGCCCCGAGCGGTCCACGGTGGTGACCTGGGCGCTGGTGACTCCCGGGGGGACCTCCACGGGCACGCTCGCGGTGCCATCGGCTCCGGCGACCACCGGCCCGAACGAGACACCGTCGATGGAGACACGCACCCGCGAGCGCGCGGGCGCCTGAACCCGCAGCACCTGCCGGCCGCGCACGGGCAGGGCGAGCCAACCGGCCGAGCCCGCGCTCACGCCGGACTTCACCACCGCGTGGAACAGGGCCACCTGGGCCTCTTCCTGGGTGGGCGCCCGGTAGGTGGCCACGAGCACGCCGTCCTTCGAGGCCACGGGCTCGGTGACGGAGCCCACGTTGACGCTCAGCGAGACGCGGCCGGCCCGCAGCGGGCGGCCCGTGTCATCCACCACCCGCAGCTCGATACGCGCACTCTCCCGCGAGCTGACGGAGGGCTTGTCGGAGCGCAGCGCGACGGTCTGACCGGTCAAGGTCAGAACCATGAGAGTGAGTGCCGCTGCCGACATGATGCTAGCGATCGATCCTTTCGCCCCGCGTCAGTCTACGCAATCGCGCTCGGGCGCGCGAAGCCACTGCCAGCAGGGCCAGCCATGGCAGGAACTGGCTCGGTAGAGCGCCAGTCTGGCAGCCACAACCGACGTTCGCGGCCAGCTCGTCCCACTCCAGGCTCACGGCCTTCTGCTCGGTGAGCGCGGTGTCCTCCAGGGTGGTGTACCAGGCGGAGAGCATCACGGGCACGTCGAGCTGTACTCCCGCCAGGCCCTTGAGCTTCACGGTTCGCACCGCCCCCGGCGCCAGCTCCGGGATGCTGAGCTTCATCGAGGAGGTCTCGAGCTTCTCTCCGTCCAGGCTCGCCTCGAGCACTGTCAGCGACTCGGCCTCCAGCCAGAGCCTGCCCGCGGGGATGATGTCGCCGCCCGTGTTGGACAGCGTCAGCTCGAACTGCACCTCGGCGCCGGGCGTGGCCTTGGCGTCCTTGGGCCTGGCCACCAGCTCCAACAGCACGTCGGGCGGCAGGCAGTTGGGCAGGATCTCCGCGTACAGCGGCCCCGCGTTGTTCGGCAGCTGGAGGGGCTCGCCGTTGAGGGTGGGGCCGAGCTTCAACGGAGCCGCGCCGGTGTCTGGGCACTTCGGCAGGCGCACTTCGGTGGTCCAGCGGCCCCGCTCTTCGCGCTCCGCGTCCCTGATGCGCACCAGCGGCGACTGGACCGCGATGTTGAGCGTCTGGCCCGTGGGCGGATCCACGGCCACGCCGCACGCGTTGCGCGGCTCGAAGAGCACGGGCTGCGTGGCCGTGAAGGTGCGCAGCAGGGGTGGATTCCGCGGGGCGCCGGGGAACGAGATCCGCGAGTTCGCCGGGCTGATGCCCTGGTCCTGCCAGGTGAGCGTCACGGTGCGGGCCGTGGCCTGATTCACCTCGAACACGACGGGGCCGGGGTCCCTGCTGCTCCAGCGCACCAGCCCCACGCCCGAGGGCGGCAGATCTCCGACGATGCAGCCGGCGTTACCCGGGCTTACATCTTCCAGGGTGGACTCGACGAACGACAGGGCCTGGCCCGGTGTGCCGCACAGCAGCACGTCTTCATCGTAGGGTACGGCATTGCCGTAGAGGTCCACGGCCCGGAGCTCCACGGTCGCGGCGGTGCAGATGTCCACGGCCTGAGTGGTGGGGGGGGACAGCCGCACCTCGTGGAAAGCACCGGGGCTCACCTCCAGGCCGGCCAGCGTGCCCCTCGCGCCATTCGAGATGCTGACGGAGATGTCTTGCCGTCCCGCCGTCTTCAAGATGATCGGGTACGGCTCCGTGCCGAGACGAACGCCTACTGGCAGCTCCGCGGCCGGGTCGGTCGAGGAGAACTGCAGGGTCTGCGAGGGGTCGAACGTCTGGTTGTCGTATGCATCCCTGGCGACGAGCTGGACGAAGAACTGCTCTCCGGCCATGGGGGTGTTGTCCGAGGAGCTGAGCTCGAAGCTCTGGATGGGTCCCGGCACCACAGTGATGGTGTCGTCTGTCGAGGTCAACCCCGAGCCGCTAGCATCGTGGACGCGCACGATCTGACCGCCTGCACTGAAGAAGACGAAGGTGAACGAGCCGGAGCCCTGGTTCAAGGTCACGTTCCGAGGCACGGTGGCCCTCGGATCACTGCTCTCGAAGCGGATGGCGCCGTTGAAGCCGCGGGCCACATTGTTGCCCGCGTCGTAGGCGACCACCCTGCCGGTGACAGGCGCGCCCGCAGGCGCGCTCAGTGGCAGCTCGAATGCGAGCCGGGTGGCCGGACCTGGCACCTCCACGGTGTGCACCGTGAAGACCGTGCCACCTCTTTCCCTCGCGGTGACCGTATAAACCCCCGGCACCGGCCACCGTGCCTCGAAGGGCGCGACGCCCGCGAAATCGCTGATGAACAAGTGAAACGGGGGCTGCACTCCGGCCTGGGGGCCGGTGACCGTCACGTCCACGATGCCGGTGTAGCCTTGAAACACCAGGTTGTCCTTGTCGATGGCGGTGACGGTGAAGGGCGTCCAGGTGCCCACGACGGGGGGCGAGGGGAAGCGCACCCGCAGCGCCTCGAGGGTCGTTCCCGCCAGGGACGCTTGGGCCGGGCGTTTCGCGGGGGTGCTGGCCACCAGCAGCGGCACGAGCAGCAGCAGGTGCCACGGGCGGAGCGAGCGGCGCATTGCCTGGTTCATCATCGGCTCCGGGACGAGGTGAGCCGCGCCGTGACGGCCCGACCGGGTTCCGCCCATCGTATTAAATTGTGCACACTTGTTGCAATTATGTGGTGAGAGCGTGGCGCCGGGTGTGGGCAGGGGGCAGGCCGGCCTGGGGGCCAGCAAGGGCGCCGGCCGGGGCCGTGGGAGCGAAGGCTCTGGCCCGAGGGGGCCTCACCGTTTATGAGACGGAGAGCCCACCATGTCGCGCCCCATGTGCCCCATCTGCCAGAAGCCGGTCGCTCCGCGCGCCGAGAATGTCTCCTACCCGTTCTGCTCGCGGCGGTGCCGCGCGGTGGATCTCGGCCGTTGGCTGGGCGAGGAGTACCGCGTGCCCGATCGCCAGGTGGATGAACAGGAGGACGAGCTCCCGCCGGATTACCCCGGGCGGGGGAGCGACGCGTGAGGGGACTGGTCGATCTGCACTGCCACCTGCTGCCGGGCGTGGATGATGGGGCCCGGAGCTTGAGCGACACGTTGGAGATGGCGCGGGCCCTGGTGGATCTGGGCTTCACCACGGTCGCGCCCAGCCCCCATGCTCGCCCCGAGTACGCACCGGTGGAGCTGGTCGAAGCCCGGCTCTCCGAGGTGCGCGCGGCGCTGGAGCGCGAGGGCATTGCCCTGACGCTGGGGCGCAACGCGGAGAACGTGCTGGATGACGCGTTCCTGCGCGGCCTGGGCACTCCGGCCGCGCGGATGCTGGGCGCGGGGCCCTACGTGCTGGTGGAGCTGCCGTACACCACACCGGTGCCCATGCTGCCGGACATCCTGTTCCGCATCCGGACGAAGGGCATCATGCCCGTCATCGCGCATCCGGAGCGGTGCCTGGAGTTCGAGCGCAAGGGCCGCGCGGCCGAGGCGGTGCGCACCGGGGCGCTGCTGCAGCTGGACGTGGGGGCGCTCACGGGGCGCTATGGAGGCCCGGCGAAGAAGCTGGCGCGGGCCTTCCTGGAGGACGGACTCTACTCACTGGGTGCCACGGATCTTCACGCGCCGGTGGGCGCCCGAGAGTGGCTCGGCCGGGCGCTGCAGGAGCTGCGCTCCCGAGTCGGGGAGGGGGCCTTCGGGCAGCTCTTGCGAGACAACCCAGCACGTCTGCTGGCGGGAGAGGCACTGGAGTCCGCCGGGCAGTGAGGATATATGGGCCGCCGTGAAGCGCGCCGTCAAACTCGTGGCCAGCATTCTGGTCACCGTTCTCTTTACGTGGTGGGCGTTCCGGGACACCGACTGGAAGGCCCAGTGGGCCAGCCTGCGGTCCGCGGACTACATCTACGTCCTGCCGTACTTCGGCATCCTGCTGCTCATCCACCTGTGCCGCACGCTGCGGTGGGGGTACCTGCTGTCGGGACTGCAGCGGGTGCCGTTTCGTCCGCTCAACGAGGCGTCGGGCATCGGCTTCATGATGCTGCTGGTGCTGCCGTTCCGGCTGGGTGAGTTCGCCCGGCCGTTCCTCATCGCTCAGCGCAGCGCCATCCGCCGCAGCGCGGCGATGACGTCCGTGGTGATCGAGCGCATCACCGACGGCCTGCTGGTGGCCACGCTGCTGCGCGTGCTGCTCTTCTTCCTGCCCACGGAGACGGAGGAGGTGCGGCTGGTGAAGCTGGGCTCCACGGTGATGTTCGCCGTGTTCGGCAGCGGCCTGGCCTTCCTGCTCTTCGCGCGCTGGCAGCATGACCGGGCGGTGCACCTGGTGCGCGCCACGGTGGGCCGCGTGGTGCCGAAGCTGGCCGACAAGATGGCGGACGTGGTGGATGGCTTCGTCGGCGCCATGCGCCAGCTGCCGGACACCAAGCGGCTGGCGGGCTTCTTCGCGCTGTCGGTGGCGTACTGGGCGCTCAACGGCGCGGGCATGGCGGTGCTCTCGCGGGCCTTCAACTGCTCGGGCGCGGCGGAGGGCACCTGTCAGCCCATGAGCCTGGAGCTGTACCAGGCCTACGTGGTGATGGGCGTGCTGGTGGTGGGAGTGATGATCCCCGCGGCGCCCGGGATGATGGGCACCTTCCAGGCGGCGACCAAGGTGGGCCTGAGCCTGTTCCTGCCCGCGGCGGTGGTGAACTCCAGCGGGCTGGCGTACGCCAACGTGCTGTGGCTGTGCCAGACGGTGCAGCAGGTGGGCCTGGGCCTCATCCTGCTGTCGCTGGGGCACCTGTCCTTCCGCGACATCGCCACCAAGCTGGGCAAGGACGGCGAGGCCTCGGCCCCGGTGGCCTGAGCCCGGAGCACCCCTCCCCGCGGGCGAGGAGGGGTGAGCGGACGGCGTGCTACTTGGGCGAGTCGCCCACCAGCTGATTCTTCGCATCCATCATCTTGTTCTTGATGGCACTGGGGTTGATGCTGCCCTTGAAGGTGCCAACGGGGGTCTCGATCTCCTGCTCGCTCTTGGCCTCGGCCATGCCCGCGGGGGCGCACACGGCCTTGGTGGAGTTCTTCAGCGAGACGACGACGGCGTCCACCGAGGTGTTCTCCTGGGTCTGCTGCTTGGAGATCACCTTGTCCTCGCGGATCAGCACGCACTGGTCCTCGCCGTAGTACCAGGCGGCGGAACCGTCGCTGAACTCCTGAGAGCGGCTGGGGCCACCCAGCATGGCCTCGACCACCTGCTGCGAGGGCATGCCGGGGTAGACGGCGGCGAAGTTGGGCTTGGGAGAAGAGGCGCAGCCAGTGATGGCGGCGGCGGCGGCGGCAAGCAACAGCGGGCGAAGGCGCAAGCAAGGCTCCTGTGAGAAAGGGAGCCGGCAGCCTACTCAAGCGCCAGCGCTCCACCAAACAGGGCCGTGCCCGCGCCCGGGGGGCTTACAGCTCCTCGTTGAGCCAGCGCATGATCGCCTCCTTGATGGAGGCAGGCCGCCCGGAGGGCGACTGAGGGTGCGTGGGGCGGGCGCCCTCGTAGTCCCGGGTCAGGGCGAACGGCAGCACCTCGCGGGTGCGGGTGCTGGCGGTGGTGGAGGCGGTGGCGGTGCTCACGGCTCACCGCCGTTGCGGCCGTACTTGGCGAGCAGATCCTCCACGGCCTCGCGCAGATACTCGCTCTGGGCGATGCGGGTGCGCCGCGACAGCTCCCGGAGCTTGTGCACCTGCTCCTCGGCGACGAGGACGTGGGTGGAGACCACTTCGGCCTCGGGGCTGGGGGAACGGCGATCTCCGGTTTCGACCGGAGCCGACACGCTGTCGGCGCTCAGCGGGCTGACATTGCCATCCTGCATCAGGGACCTCCTGGCGGCTGCTACAGGCCGCTACTGGCCTGTGGGCAGGCATTAGGCGGTCGCCTGGCCGTTCCGTCAAAAAATCCACCGAGCCTTCCTGCCTGCCCGGCGAGCGGACTTGAGCGCGCGGGTTCATCGAGGCTGCACAGGTGCTCACCGTAGGAGGTGAACGCAAAGGAGGTCGAACGATGACCAGGGCAGCATGGGGAATCGGTGGCGTGGGGCTCGGAGTGGGGTTGATGTACTGGGCGGATCCGCGCAGCGGTGGGGCACGCCGAGCCCATGCTCGGGAGAAAGCCCTCCATTGGCTCCATGGGGTGAGCGGCGCGCTGAAGGTGGTGGGGCGGGACATGGCCCACCGGGCGAGAGGGCTGCTCTACAAGGCCCGCGCGCGGTTGCACCCCGAGGACGTGGACGACGTGACGCTGGAGGCGCGGGTGCGCTCGGCGATGGGGCGGGTGTGCGCGCATCCCGGGGCGATCCGGGTGTCGTGCAGGCAGGGCCGGGTGGAGCTCAAGGGCGTCATCCTGGCGAGCGAGAAGAAGCCCTTGCTCGGGTGTGTCCGGCACGTGCGAGGCGTGCACGAGTTGGATGATGACCTCACGGTCCACGAGCAGGCGAGCGGGCACCTGGACCTGCGGATAGGGGCAGGGAAGCCCGGGCTGAAGCCGGAGCTGCCGCAGCACTACTGGTCTCCCACGGCGCGTTTCCTGGTGGGGCTGTGGAGTGTGGGGCTGCTGGGCTACGGCGCCTGGCACCGGGGAAAGGCGGGGCCGGTGCTGGCAGGGGCCGGAGTGCTGCTGGGGCTGCGGAGCCTGACGAACCTGGACTTCCGGCGGCTCACGGGAATGGGGGTGGGGCCCTGGGCGCTGACCTTGAAGAAGGACATCACGGTGCGCGCGCCGGTCAACGAGGTGTTCGCCTTCTGGCAGGCGATGCACAACTTCCCGCGCTTCATGAGCCACGTGGAGGAGGTGGAGTTGATGAGCCACGGGCGCTCCCACTGGAAGGTGCGGGGCCCGGCGGGGATCGTCTTCGAGTGGGACGCGGAGATCACCCACCTGGAAGAGGGCCGGCTGCTCGCGTGGAGGAGCGTGCCGGGGGCGACGGTGGAGAACGCGGGGGTCATCCACTTCGAGGACCTGGGGCAGGGGAGGACGCGGCTGGACATCCGGCTGTCCTACAACCCGCCAGCGGGGCTCATCGGGCATGCGTTCGCGAAGCTGCTGGGGGCTGACCCCAAGAAGCAGATGGACGATGACCTGTTGCGGCTCAAGTCGCTGATGGAGCTGGGCAAGGCGACGGGGCACGAGACGGTGTCGCGCGACGAGCTGGTGCCGGGCCGGGGCGTGGAGAAGTGGGTGTACTGAGCGCCGGGCAGAAAAAAAGCCCTGCTTCCGAGAGTTTCGGAGGCAGGGCTGATTGGTGGCCAGGGTCGGACTCGAACCGACTACCTGCGGATTATGAGACCGCCGCTCTAACCAGATGAGCTACCTGGCCGCACCGTGTAACCTACCGCTTTTACAGCGGAACTTCCACCCCGCTACTACCGCCCCTCGATGGGTAATGCAACCCCTTCGAGTAACGGAAGCAACGGGGCGGCTCTATACCACACAGCATTCCCTGGGCAACGAGAAGGATGCACCTGCCGGACCGGCCAAGGCCGGGGCATCCAGGCGTGCCTTTCCATTGGTGGAGTTGTAGACATGCCACCGGGGAGGGGTAGAGCCCAGGATGCTTGTCCGCTCTACCTGCCCCTGCTGCGGGATATAGAGCAAACATTCGCGATCTTCGGGGGAAGCCGCATGTCTGATGCTGACGACGTCTTGCACGGCGTGGAGCAAGTCCAACGGACTTCCCCGGAAGTTCAAGACACGGTGCGGCAGGCTCGCGAAGCCAAGGTGCCTGCCCAGCCGCCGCGCATGCTGGAGAGCGCTCTTCAACAGATCCCCCAGGTCCAGCAGGCTACCGCGCAGGCGCAACGCGTTAGCCAGGCCGCGCGGCAGGTGGTGGATGTGGCTGAGCGTGCGCTCAGCGGAGCAGGAGGACGCGAGGCGCTGTCAGAGGTGGCCCAGACCCTGGCTGGGGGGGAACCCCTGGACAAGGTCCGCTTCACCTTCGAGTCCAATGCGGACCCGGGTGGCACCTGGCGCGTGGTGGAACTCCATGCGCGGGAGGGACTCTCGGAGCTCTACACCTGCACGGTGGACCTGGCCAACGAGCACCTGGGTGCGGATGTGGACATGCTGCTGGGCTCCTCGGCCGAGCTCCTCATCGCTCATGAGGCGGGCGCCCGTCGCCTGTGCGGCATCATCCATCGTGTAGAGCATACCGGTACCCGGGCCGGACACCTGCTGGCGCGCGTCCACGTCGTCCCCGCGCTTTGGGCGCTCTCCCAGCGGCGTGACAACCGCATCTTCCAGGAGAAGACGGTACCGGAGATCTTGAAGGAGGTGCTCACCAAGGGACTGCAGCCCTTCGAGCGCTCATTCCGGATCGAGCTGAACCGCGAATACCTCCCGCGCGAGTACTGCGTGCAGTACCGGGAAACGGACCTAGACTTCCTCCTGCGCCTCATGGAGGAGGAGGGCATCCTCTTCTTCTTCGAGCACTCGGGTGAGAAGGAGGAGCTGGTCCTGGTGGAGGAGAACGAGCAGTGTCCGACCTGTGAGGCGGTGAAGGGCAGCCCCATCACGGTGAAGGGCCCGGAGGCCGCCACCGCCTCGGACGAGTGCCTGCGGCACTTCGATTTCTCCCAGCAGCTACACACCACCAGCGTGGTGGTGCGCGACTTCAACTGGACGCACCCGGACTATGACTTGACGCGCGAGGCTCGCGGCAAGGACGCACTCGGGCAGGACCGGGAGGCATACGAGTACCCCGCTCCATTGCTGGGTCCGTATGACGCGGGCGAGAAGAAGTACCAGTACGAGCCGGCGCAGAAGCAGCAGGAGTTGCGTCGCCAGGCCTTCCAGGTGGAGGGAAAACGCGGCAAGGGCATGGGCTACGTCACCGGCTTCACGCCGGGATACATGTTCGAGCTGACAGGACACGGTAACGCCGCGCTGGACCAGTGGTACCTGCTCACCCAGGTGGAGCACCACGGGTACGCGCCGGAGGAACTCACCAGCGACACGCATGAGCTGAGCCAAGCGGGTGCGAGCCGCGAGCGCTACCACAACACCTTCGAGTGCATTCCGCTGGATGTGCCCTTCCGCCCCGCGAGGCGGAGGCAGCGCGCGCGGATGGCTGGCCTGCAGACGGCGACGGTGGTGGGACCTGCCAGCGAGGAGATCCACACGGACGAGCATGGCCGCATCAAGGTGCAGTTCCACTGGGACAGGAAGGGCGCGAAGGACGAGAAGAGCTCCTGCTTCCTGCGCGTGGCACAGGTGTGGGCCGGGCTGGGCTGGGGCTTCGTCTTCCTGCCTCGCATCGGCATGGAGGTGCTGGTGGACTTCCTGGAGGGGGATCCGGACAGGCCGCTCGTGGTGGGCTGCGTCTACAACGGGAAGAACACGCCGCCGTACGCGCTGCCGGAGCACAAGACGCGCAGCACCATCCGCACCTCCAGTTCCAAGGACAGCGATGGCTTCAACGAGCTGCGCTTCGAGGATGCCAAGGACGCGGAGGAGATCTTTCTTCATGCCCAGAAGGACTTCAACGAGGTGGTGCTCCACAACCACTCCACCCAGGTGAAGGCCAATCAGACGAACTCGGTGGATGGCAACCAGTCGGAGTCGGTGGGCGGCGATCAGTCCATGTCCGTGACGGGCAAGCGGACCAAGAACGTGGACAAGGACGAGACGACCACCGTTCATGGCAACCGCACCGAGACGGTGGACAAGGACGAGAAGATCACCATCACCGGCACTCGCACCGAGGGGGTGACGGGGAAGGAGACTCTCACGCTGGACGGGGGCCGGGAAGCCACGGTCAAGACGCTGGAGAAGCTCACCGTCAACGGCGACCGCAACGAGACCATCAATGGCAATGATGATCTGACGGTCACTGGGTACAGGAAGGACCATGTCACCGGCGTCTACGAAATGATGGGCGACGCGCAGGTGAAGGCCATTCAAGGGGAGGTGAGCATCACCCTCGAGAACAAGATCGAAATCTCGGGTAGCAGCAAAGTGATCGAGATCCACAACACAGCGGGTTCCATGAAGTTCGAGGGAACGAAGGTCGATGTGTCAGCCGTCAGTGAGCTGAACCTCCAGTGCGGCCAGGCCAGCATCTCGCTCAAGAGCAACGGCACCGTC
The DNA here is from genome assembly GCA_035296065.1 of Myxococcaceae bacterium. GTDB lineage: Bacteria > Myxococcota > Myxococcia > Myxococcales > Myxococcaceae > DATHBR01. The sequence goes on from DATHBR010000074.1 coordinate 116,080, forward strand.
GCGATCACTGGCGCGACCGAAGTCACCCTGAGCTCGGGGGGCAGCACGGTGAAGGTGTCTCCCGCGGGGGTGGAGAGTTCCGGGACGAAGATCAGCTCCTCGGCCACGGGCATTCAGGAGATCACCGGCGCCATGGTGAAGATCAATTAGCGTATTGATGGGGAGAGCATGGACTCATTCGCGAAGCCGCTGCGGGCGCTTGCGGAGGACGCGGCCTGGTTTGCTCGTAAGAAGGCGCTGCGGGTGCTGCACGTAGTGACCTCCAGTGATCTCCGCGACTCGGTGCTCGATGTCTTGATGGGGCAGGAGTTTCACGCGGACAACCACAGCCCATTCCTGCGCCTAGAAGACGCCTACAGCGCCGAGAGTCGGGGCTGGGAGGCCCGAACGCTTCGCGTCCGCGAGCAGCATGAAGCCCGGCGAAAGGCCATGGCTAAAGAAGGACTTTCCCTTCCGGCGCTGCCTCCACCGTCACCGGAGAAAGGTGACGCGGTGGCGGCTTTTGCCGTCCTGCTGCGGCAGGTGGTGGAGGCCCGATGTGCGCCGCTCAAGGGGCTCGTCGTGGTACTGGCGCCCACGCGCATGGAGGAGGCCCGGGAGTGGCAGCGGGAACTGCGCCTGCTGCTGGAGGCCCCGAAGCTGGCGGACGTGCGATGGGTGGTGGTGGATCTGGAGCGCTCCTCGCTGGGGTCCATCGTGGAGACACTCGGAGCCAAAGCCCTGTCCAACACCTGCCGGGTGGATGAAGAGGCCTTACAGGCGGAGCTGGCCCGGATGCTCGATGGGGCCGGCGCTGCCTCGCCGGGGGCGCCTGGGCCTGCCCAGGTTGGAGCGGCGTGGCCACGAGGGGTGGTTCCTCCGCCCAGGAAAGGCAAGCCCGCACCTTCCCCGGGGCAGGTGGAGGCGGCGCTCAAGGAAGCTGGGATTGCTCCAGGGATGGCGGGCGAGGCGGGACGGCAACTCCGTCAGAAGGTGCTGCTCGCGGCACAGGCCCTGCGGCAGAAGAAGGTGGACGCCATTCGGCTGCAGCGTGAGGCGCGAGACCTGTGCGTCGAGGCGGGGTTGCGGCGCGAGTCGGTGCTCATGGAGCTCATCCTGGCGAGCTATCTGGCGCACCTTGGCCAGCCCGCCAAGGCGATCGAGCAATACGAAGCGGCTTTCGTGCGAGCACAGCAGGAGCAGTTGCCGCAGCAAGCAGCGCAGGCGCAGCTCGCCATCGGAGCCCTTTACTTCCTGGCCCGCAAGCAAGAGGCCGCTGCCGCCGCCTATGTCCGCGGGGCCGAGTGCGCCAAGGAGGCGGGAGTGGCGCTGCTGGCCATCGAAGGATACCGGCTGGCAGGGCAGGCCTGGGCGGACATGGGGAAGGGTCCCCAGGCAACACAGGCCTGGCGCTCGGCGCTGGCGGTAGCGGAAACGGCGCCCGAGGCAGAAGTCAAAGCCAGTAGCGCAGCGGAGACGGCCCGGGCTCTGGCCGCGCTCTGCCGCAAGCATGGCCTGACGGCTCAAGCGCAGTCGTTGGAGGCGCAGAGCCTCCAACTGGAGCACGGTAAAGAGCTTCAGGCGAAGGAGGTGGCGCGGTGATTGCCAGTACCTTCTTGGACCTCGTGGTCGGCGTCGACATGCACTTCGAGATGGTGCCAATGCCGGCTCCGGTCCCCGTCCCCTTTCCGCATCCCTTCATGGGAATGGTGTTCGACCCGGGAGGACTGATCGCGGGGCTGCTCATCTCGAATGCCCTCGGGATGATGGCGGGTGAGCCTCTCAAGGGGCCGGTGTTCATCAACATCATGCCGGCGACCAACACCGGCACGGACGTGAAGAACAAGATAGTGCTTCCGCATTTCGTTATCCCTCCGGGGACGATGTGGACGCCCATGCCCAAAGCGCCCAAGCCGAAGATTGGAAAGCACGCGGCGCCCGCGCCGGACCTTCCGGTGGCTCCAGCGGGAGATGCGGTGTTGATGATGGGCTCCAAGACGGTGACCATCATGGGCTCGAACGCGGTGCGGCTCGGTGATCTGGCCATGAGCTGCAGCGAGCCCGTGCGGCTGCCGTCCTCGGTGGTACTGGCCATTCCGAAGGGGCCGCTGGTGCTGGTGGGTGGGCCTCCAGCCATTGACTGGCAACAGGCCATGGGGGCGCTGCTGCGATCCAAGTGGGTGTCTAACCACTTGCACGGCCTGGTATCACGCATCGGGAACCAGCGGCTGCGCAACTTCTTCCACAGAGCGGTGTGCTTCCTTACGGGACATCCCGTGGATGTAGCAACGGGCCGGCTGCTGACCTGGAGTACTGACTTCGAACTACCGGGACCTCTGCCGCTGAAGTTCGAGCGCAACTATGCCTCGAGCTGGTCCAATCGGGACTCGGTGCTAGGTTTTGGCTGGAGTCACTCGCTGGATCAGGCTGTTTGGTTGGAGCGCGGCAAGGTGGTTTATCGCGCCGAGGATGGACGGGAGATTGAGTTCGATACATTCGACTTTCCCGACCATGCGATGAGGAAGGGAGATTCCTGTTACGACCCCTTCAACCGGCTCACGCTCCGAAGTCTGGGACAGCTCCGCTGGGAGATTGAGACCGCAGAGGGCCTTGTCCACGAGTTTGCTCCGGTTCATGGAGATTCGCGCAAGGGACACTCGCGGCTCATCAAACAACGCATGCGGGATGGGCACGCCATCCAACTTGCCTACGATGACAAAGGATGTCTGGAATGGGTGACTGACAGCGCTGGGCGCCGAGTCCTCTTCGCGCACGATGGGCGGGGGCGGCTCACGCGTATCGCGCTGCCCCATCCGCGCGAGCACAAGTGGGTCACTCACGCGCGGTACGTGTACTCACCCGAGGGAGATCTCGTAGAGGTTCATGACGCGCTAGGGAATGTCGCGCGGTGGGCCTACGAAGGGCACCTCTTGGTGAATGAGACGGACCGGACAGGCCTGAGCTTCTATTTTGGCTATGAAGGGGTCGGGGCAGATGCAGCATGCATCCGCACCTGGGGTGATGGAGGCATTTACGATCACGAGATTGTCTACGACAAGCAGAACCACGTCACTGCGGTGACAAACTCACTGGGCCACACCACCACGTATTTCGCCAACGCGATGAATGCGGTGGTGAAGGTGATGGATCCCCTTGGGAGCGAGACGCGGTACGAGTACGACGAGGCACTGCGGAAGACTGCTGAGATCGACTCGCTGGGTAATGAGACGCGGTACGAGTACGACGCGCGAGGGAACTGCACGAAGGTCATCCGGCCTGGCGGAGCGAATGTATTTGTCGAGTACAACGGCTGGGGAGATCCGGTTCGCGCGGTGGATGAGATAGGAGAGACCTGGACGTGGTCTTACGACATGGAGGGCCACCTCACCGAGAGGTTGTCGCCCACGGGCGAGAAGACCGCTTTCGGTTGGCGGAATGGCCTCGTTACATGGGAGGAAGACTCGGGTGGCCGACGCACCCTGCTGGAATATGACAGTCAGAAGAACCTGATCCGCACTTGGGCTCCTAATGGTGCCGTCGCCAGCTATGAGTATGATGGACAAGGTAGGGCGGTTCGGATGAAAGATGCGCGAGGCACCGTGACGTACTTGCGTTACAACGCAGCGGGCCAACTCACGCGAGTCGAATCCTCCGCCGGAGTGGTGGAAGAGCTGGTTTATGATGTGCATGGCAATTTGCTGGAGGCGCGCGATCCCACACGGCAAGTGCGCTTCTGGTACGGCCAGTTCCACAAAGTCGTAGCTCGTGAAGAGGCCGGCACGAAACAGCGCTTCGTCTATGATACGGAAGGCGGCCTGACACGTGTTATCAATGAGGCAGGTGAGGTGTACTCCTTCACTCGCAATGCCTGCGGTCAGGTGCTCGAAGAGACTGGCTTTGATGGCAGGACGCGCGTCTACCTGCGTGACAAACTGGGTCGAGTAACGAAGAGCCACCTGCCCAGCGGTCGGAGCTCCGAATTCGCCTATGATGCCGCCGGTCGCGTTCTCGCAGTTCGACACTCAGACGGCAGTATTGCGGAGTTCACCTATCGGGCCGATGGTGCCCTGGTACGCGCGAGCAATGAGTCTACCACTCTCCTCTTCGAGAGAGATGCCCTGGGGAGAACAGTGCGTGAGACGCAAGGGGAGTATGTCATCTCCTCTCGCTTCGGCACCAGTGGTGAGCGCGCGCTCATGGAGACATCCTTGGGCGGGCGCATGGCAGTGCTACGAGATGCTTTGGGGGAGGTGGCATCTCTGTACTGTGGTAAGGATTCCCTTCACTCTTCTCAGCCTGCGCTCCAGTTCAAGCGCGACGCCTTGGGCTTGGAGATAGCCCGGTTGTTGCCCGGCAGCGTGCGTGTGGAGTGGCAACGAGATCATCGTGGCCGTCCCACCAGCCGACGCACCGTAGTCCATGAGTCTGGAGCACCTGTCCAGGAATTGGACGCACGTACCTACCAATGGGCAGGAATAGATCAGATTACCGCCATTGTGGATGCCAGGCTGGGACCCACGTATTACCAACATGATGCCAGGGGGCGACTCGTTGGCCAGATGACCCCCCAGGGGACCTCTCACCGGGCCATGGACGCGGTAGGCAACATCTTCCACTCCCCCGCACTTACGGACCGACGCTACGGAAGAGGCGGACGGTTGGAGGAGGCAGACGGCACCTGTTACGTCCACGATGAAGATGGAAATCTGGTGGAGAAGAAGGAAGTGGACGGCAAGCGCTGGGGTTATCGCTGGAATGGGGCGGGCCTGCTATCTGGAGTAGAGCGTCCGGATGGTCTACAGTTGCGCTTCGAGTATGACGCATTTGCCAGGCGTACGCGGAGGATTCTGGTTCGTAGGCTCCCAGACGGGAGCGAGGCCGTGGAGGCAGACGTCCGCTTTGTCTGGGATGGTCATGTACTCGTGCACGAGGTGCCCGCAGGCGAGAGCGTGACGACATGGTATTTTGAACCAGCTTCCGCCACTCCCGTGGCGAAAGAAAAGGCTGGGCATAGATGGAGCATCGCTTCGGACCATATTGGCACCCCGACCGAGATGTATGATGAAGCGGGTCGCCTGGCTTGGCGAATGCAGCTGGATGCTTTGGGCTTGGGGCGGACCGACGTCGCTCTCCAAAAGTGCCCTTGGCGCTGGCAAGGTCAGTACGAAGACGAAGATACTGGGCTCCACTACAACCACTGCCGCTATTACGATCCACAAACTGGGCGTTATATCAGCCAAGACCCGCTAGGTTTAGTGGCTGGCTTGAATCTCTATCGCTATCCCGAGGATACCTTGGTTGCTACGGATCCGACGGGCTTGTCCGAATGTGAGCCAGTACCCGGACGTGTGCAGTCCCGGATCAACATTGCCAAGGGCCGCACTCGGTTCACACCTTTGCGGCAGTCAGGTGAGCCTGTATCAGCTGGATGGCAGCACGTCCTCGACGGACATTTCAATCGCCCATTAGGACCGAACCGATCTGTTTTCTCAGTTTCCCCTGATGAGCTCAAGGTCATTTTGCAGAGTAGACAAGTCGTGAGCGCTCCCGTCACTGCTCTGGGGGGAGGGCAATTTCAGCGAACAGTGGATCTCGGTGCTGGCACGATCATCGGGTCATCATCATTGAAACGAGGTGGTGGTCCGACAAGTACTGTGCGAGTGCTCACTGATAGAGCTGGGAATATCATTAGCGCTTTCCCGTGGTGAGTCTGCTTATGAAAACAAAGGGTGTGCGCGACCTCTGGTCGAAGTTGGTCTCGGCGGTATCGGGGGATGAAAATGAGGTGCGTGCGGACTGGGTGCTTGAAAATGCTCGCAAGTGGCTCTTGAGCAATCTAGAGGTCTTTTCGAAGGAGGAGATCAATAGTTACGGCCTTGAATTTTGGTCGAAGATAAGTATTTCCGATTTCGTCATCGATTCGACCGAGTTTGATGCTTCTACCGAGGTTCGACAACTGCGCGCGGTCCCTCCTTCGTCGAAGGATACAGTGGCGATGCGGGTGCGGGACTTGTTCTGGAATGCTTTGGTGCCTAAGAGTGATGTGCTCTGCCCAAATTGCGAATCGGATGACCTGAGGATTCTCAAAGTCGAGAATCAACCGCAGTTGGCATACGCCTGCGACATCTGTGGCTATGCTCAGGACAAGAATGGACACCGACGATCAGATGGGGGAAGGTTGATTCCGGCGACCAAGAGAGAGCTTGAGCAGTATGGTGCCGAAGGATCTTGATCTCCTGAGCCTTGATGAAGAGAACTCGCAAGTGCTCAACCTCGCGCAGGCGATGACTGGCTCTGTGACGCCCAGTCTCTGCAGGGCCACGTTGGAGTTGACGTCCCTTGGAACCGTTTGCCTTTGTTTATAGAGCACACACTTTTGTCATGGCTGCTGCGCTATTTGACTCGGCGCGATTACTGGCCCTTATGTGAAAGCCGTCTTCTGTACGGACTCGGCCAATGGCGGACGAACGCCAGCGAAGAGCCACGGTCAGAGAGAATAGGGGGTTACGGCCAAAGGGGCAGAAGGTGAGGGGCAATGCCTGGATTATGAGACCGCCGTTCTAACCAGATGCGCTAACTGGCCGTGAATCGCCGCGCCCTCTGCGGAGACCAGGCGCCGCTGCAAGGCGGGACGACACCGTCAACCGCGGGACTCCCGTATTTCTTTCGTCTCAGAGAGGGAGCTCGGCTGGCCCGTGCCTGACGGCTGGCGCAGGCTGGCGTAGTGGAATTGTACGCTGAAGCCCGATGCGTCATCTTGCGCGATACAGGCAGCACCGGGAGCCGGCCCATGGCTGATCGTGCACTTACACTTCGGGAGTGGCTCGAGCACCGCGTTGCGCGTGCCCTCCTTCGCCTTCCGCCAGCCCTGCTGGTCCGCCTCTCCGGCAGGCCGCCGGTGGTACGGGATGGACTCACCTTGCACCCCGAGCTGCAGCTCATGATCTCCCTGAGAGAGCGCCTGGGCGCGGTGCCCCTCTCGGCGCTGCCGCCGCAGCAGGGGCGCCGCCGCTTCCGCCGTGAGTGCCTGATGCACGCGGGCGAGCCGGTCGAGCTCGGAGCCGTGCGGGACCTCATGCTGGACACCGGGCGGGGGCCGCTCAAGGCGCGCCACTACGCTCCGATGCCGGGCTCGGAGTCAGGCTCGGAGCGTCGGCCGTTGCTCGTGTTCCTCCATGGGGTGGCTTCGTTCTGGGAGACCTGGAAACGCACGACACCACCTGCCGGATGCTGTGCCGTCACGCCGGGCTGCATGTCCTGGCCGTGGACTACAGGCTCGCGCCCGAGCACCCGTTCCCCGCGGCGCTGGAGGACGCGAGCGCCGCCTTCGCCTGGGCCCGAGCGCACGCGCACGAACTGGGCGCGGATCCCGCGCGGATCGCGGTGGGCGGTGACAGCGCGGGTGGCAACCTGGCCGCGGCGCTCTCGCAGCTCGCCGTCCGAGAAGGGACGCCCACGCCCGCGCTGCAGCTGCTGCTCTATCCGCCCGTGGACCGCACCGTCGATCGGGCCTCGCTGGGGGACTTCGCGCAGGGCTTCGTCCTGACCCGGGATGACATTGTCTGGTTCCACGGGCATTACGCCGGCACCTTCGACAGCACAGACCCACGGATCTCTCCCTTACTGTGCCGTGAGCTGTCGGGGTTGCCGCCCGCGCTGGTGATCACCGCCGGGTTCGATCCGCTGCGTGACGAAGGCGAAGCCTACGCCGCCGCGCTCGAGGCGGCCGGGGCGCCCGTGACACTGCGCCGCTTCGATGGCCTGGTGCACGGGTTCGCCAGCATGACCGCACTGAGCCCGGCTTGCCGGGCTGCGATGGTGGAGATCGCCTCCATGCTGCGCCACATGCTCGACAAGCTCCCGGCGGGGGCTTCCCGTGGCAAGGTAGGCGCATGAAATCCGTGAAGGGAAGGGTCGCGGCCATCACCGGAGCGGCCTCGGGCATTGGCCGGGCGACGGCGGAGCTGCTCGCGCGGCGCGGCTGCCATGTGGCCATCTCCGATGTGAACGAGCCGGGCCTCGCGGACACGGCCGCGCGCTGCCAGGCCCACGGCGTCAAGGTGCGGGCGACGCGTTTGGATGTGGCGCAGCGCGAGGCGGTGCACGCCTGGGCCGACGAGGTGGCGCGCGAGCTGGGCGCCGTTCACATCATCATCAACAACGCGGGCGTCTCGCTGGGCGCCACCGTCGAAGACACCCGGTACGAGGACTTCGAGTGGTTGATGAACATCAACTTCTGGGGCGTGGTGTACGGCACCAAGGCCTTCCTGCCTCACCTCAAGGCAGCGGGGGAGGGCCACATCGTCAATGTCTCGAGCGTCTTCGGGCTCATCGGCTTCCCGACGCAGGCGGCCTACAACGCCGCGAAGTTCGCGGTGAAGGGCTTCACCGAGACGCTGCGCCTGGAGCTGGAGTCCGAGGGGCTGCCCATCGGAGCGACGTGTGTCCACCCCGGTGGCATCAAGACGAACATCGCCCGCAGCGCACGGACGGTGCTACGCGAGGGCTGGGTGGACGAGAACTCGCAGGCGGAGTTCGAGCGGCTCTTCCACACCACCCCGGAGCGCGCCGCCAGGGTCATCCTCGCCGCCATCCTCGGCAACCGGCGGCGCCAGCTCATCGGCGCGGATGCCGTGTTCATCGATGTCGTTCAGCGCATGATGCCCAGCCTCTACCAGCGCCTGCTGGTGAGGGGCGCCAAGCGGAGGCGGCTCAAGATGATGGGCCGCACCTGATCAGTGCATGCCGCTGTCCGAGTCCTGCTCCTCGCGGGCCACCGGCAGCAGGATGCGGAACGTGGTGCCCTGGCCCACCACGCTGCTCACCGTCATCTCCCCACCCAGCCCGCGGATGATGTCGTGGCTGATGGACAGCCCCAGCCCCGTGCCCTCTCCCACGGGCTTGGTGGTGAAGAACGGCTCGAAGATGCGGTCCAGGTGATCGGCCGGGATGCCGCAGCCGGTGTCCTGCACCTCCACCAGCACCTGGGTCTTGTTGTGCAGCCGCGTCACCAGCCGGATCTCTCCGCCGCGCTCAGGCAGCGCCTGCACGGCGTTGATCAGCAGGTTGACGAACACCTGCGACAGCTGCACCGAGTTGCCCATCACCTGGGGAAGCTCGCCGTAGTCCCGCGTCAGCATGCCCTTGCTGCGCAGTCGGCCCCAGATCAGGTGCACCGAGTTCTCCAGCACCTCGTGCAGGTCCATCGGGTGGGTGGAGATGGAATCCCCGCGCGCCAGCGCCCGCAGGCTCTGGACGATGTCGCGCATGCGGTCGGCTCCCTCGCGCGCGTCGGTGATGGCCTCCATCATCTCGCCCAGATCGTTGGGGGACAGCTTGAGCCGGCGCAGCTCCTTCTCGATGTAGCAGAGGTTGCTGGAGACGAACGCCAGCGGGTTGTTGATCTCGTGCGCCACTCCCGCGGCCAGCATGCCGATGGCGGCCATCCGCTCGTTGAGCCGCAGCTGCATCTGGCTCTCGCGCTGCTCGGTGATGTCCCGCACCATCACCGCGATGCAGTCGCCCACGGCGTTGAGCTGCCGGCGGAACCAGCGGCGCCCCTCGCGCCCCTGCACGTGCTCCACCTCTTCGTCATGCGGCCGGCCGGTGCGCCACACCTCCTGGCACAGGCTCTGCGGGGCGATGAAGGCCGCCTGGGGGAACTCGGACAGCAGCCGCCCCTCGGCCTGGCGCGCGGTGCAGTCCACCAGCGCCTCGGCGTGCGAGTTGAGGCTCAGCAGGCGCAGGCCCTCGGGCTCGCTGCGCAGGATGAAGAACGCGTCGAAGCTGCTGCTCGAGGCCGCCCGGAACAGCGCCTCGCTCTGGTTGCGGGCCGCCTCGCTGCGCCGGTGCTCCGACAAGTCCCGGCAGATGCCGAACAGCCCCAGCACCTGGCCGTCCGGGTTGCGGATCAGCCCCTTGGTCGACAGCCACTCGCGCCGCACCCCCGCCATGAACTCCGTCATCTCCGCGTGCAGCGTGCGCCCGGCCAGCAGCGTCTGCCGGTCGAACTCCATCGTGTTCTGCGCTTCCTCCGCCGACATCAGATCCGTGTCCTTGCGGCCAATGATCTGCTCGGCGGGCAGCCCCAGGTACCGGGCCCCAGCGCTGTTGATGTACGTGTAGCGGCCTTGGAGATCCTTGGTGAACACCGCGTCCGGCAGGTTCTCCATCACCGACAGGAACAGCTCCCGGTAGTGCAGTTCGGGGGCCGGCACGGCTCCTGGCTCCGCCGCTTTTGCCGGGGTCGCCGACCACTCCGAAGGATGCTGCGCCACCGATCCTTGCGGCATGACGGGCGACCTCCCTGTTCTCATGGGAAATGTCTAATCCCCGGAAAGATGCGCAGGCAGTCACACCTTGGACACGAACTGGACAAACCGTTTTGCACAGCACAGTGCACCCGCGAGGGGAACGCCGCTGGGCTCAGGAATTGACAGTAATCCCTGGATTAAAGTCCAGCTATTCCCAGATGAACAGCCACTTGATGCCCTTGGCGAGGCCGTAGAACACCCAGCCCACGGGGCCGGGGCGCACGGGCTTTTCGAAGTCCACGCGCAGTTCGGGCGCGTCACGCTCGACGCGCAACGAGGCGTTGCGGACGATGGAGCGATCCGTGGTGAGCCCCGCGCCTGGGCCCTCGCCTCCCGAAGCCATGGGCGCCTCGGAGGCGTACTTCGAGGCGGAGCAGGCGCAGAGCGCCAGGGACAGGAGCAGGGGAGACAGGCGCACGGTGTGGCTCCAGTGTTTAGAGGACCCGGCCAAACAGCTCGGAGCTGGGGCGCTGAATCAGCTCCGTCGTCTGCAGCAGGTGGGGCTCCACCGCCATCGCCGCTCCCTCGAGCGCCGCCTCCACCATGTGCAACTCGCCCGTCACCACGAAGACGCCCTTGCCGCCAATGCCGCGCGCCAACTGCAGCCGCTCCAGCGTCACGTCCGCGCGCTTGAGCGCCGTGTCCGCGCACAGCAGCGTCGCCGCCACCGTGTGCGTCTCCACGATGCCCACGCTCTCGCCGTACTGCCCTGGGAAGCGGCCCATCAGCCCCGCCACCAGCCCGTCCGCCGCCATGGGCAAGAGCAGCTTGTCCAACAGCGTCCTGCCCGCCGTCTCCACGCCGGCCTGGAAGGACTCCTGCACCTCCGCCACCGGGCCCGAGAACAGCAGCAGGTACTTTCCGGGTGTCACCGCCTCGGCCAGCGCGATCGTCACCGTGGCGCGCTTCACCACCGAGTCGGCCACGACGTAGCCACGCGCGATGGAGTCCAGCTCCAGCAGCGCCAGCGCGGGCCCGGGAAGTAGCGTCGGCTCAGACAATGCGGAACGCGTCCTTGAGCGTGCACCGCCGCTCACGGGTGAAGTTCACCGCGGTGGTCAGTCCCTCTCCCGTCGGCGAGGCGATGGTGAACGAGGTGTAGCCCTCGCCCGTCATCCCCAGGCCCGCGTAGGACGGGCCGTTCTTCACGAAGATGGACGTGTTGATGACGCGCGCCATCGCGCTCAAGGCGTCCAGGTTCGTCGAGTGCATCGTCGCCGTGTGCCCGAACCCGTGCTCGGCCTGCACCGCCGCGGCGATGCAGTCCTCCACCGTGCGCAGCCGCGAGAAGCCAATCACCGGCAAGAGCAGCTCCGCCTGAATGAAGGCGTGCGAGGGGTCCACCTCGGCGAACAGCAGCCGCGTGCCCTTCGGCGCCCGGATGCCCGCCGCCTCGGCGATCTTGTCCGCGTCCTTGCCCACCCAGTCCTTCACCGGGTGGCCGTCGTGCACCACCAGCTTCTCCAGCCGGTGAATGGCCGCGCCCGTCACCTCGTAGGCGCCGTGGTTCTCCATGTGGCGCTTGAGCTCGTCCGCGATGGAGGCCACCGCGAACACCTCTTTCTCCACGATGCAGACGATGTTGTTGTCCAGCGAGGCGCCGTCGACGATGTCCCTGGCGGCGCGATCAATGTGCGCCGTCTCGTCCACCACCACTGGCGGGTTGCCGGGGCCCGCCGCGATGGCGCGCTTGCCCGAGTTCATCGCCGCGCGCACCACCGCCGGGCCGCCCGTCACCACCAGCAGGCGCACGTTCTTGTGCTTCATCAGCGCCTGCGCCGAGTCGATCGTCGGCTCGGCCAGCGCGCAGAGGAGATTTTCCGGCCCGCCCACCGAGACGATCGCCTCGTTGAGCAGCTGGATGTGGTGCGAGCTCACCCGCTTGGCGCTCGGGTGCACGTTGAACACCACCGCGTTGCCACCGGCCACCATGCCGATGCCGTTGTTGATGATCGTCTCGGTGGGGTTGGTGGTGGGCGTAATTGAGCCGATGACGCCGTAGGGCGCCCGCTCCACCAGCGTCAGGCCGTGATCGCCGGTGAACGCGGTGGCCCGCAGAATCTCCGTGCCCGGAGTCTTGTTGGCGCACAGCAGGTTTTTCTTGATCTTGTCCTCGACGCGCCCGAGCCCCGTCTCCTTCACCGCCATCTCCGACAGCTCGCGGGCGGCGCGGCGGGTCGTCTCGCGCATGGCGGCGATGGCGCGATCCCTCAGCTCCAGCGGCGCGTCGCTCCACTGCTCGAACGCGGCGCGGGCCGCCTCGGTGGCCGAGTCCAGGTCATCGAAGATGCCCTTGCGGCCCTTGTGGAAGGCGGCGGCGCGGCGCGGAATCTCAGGCCGCGCCTCGGGCGCCATGGGCTGGGTGCCAAAGCGGCGCTCGGCGCCCCGGCGGTCATCATTGTGCCCATGCGGCGGGATCGCCGGAGCGGGCACGGGCTGAGGCAGATCCGACAGCTCCTTGGAGAGCTTGCGGACCACCTGATCGACGATGGCGTCGATCTGCTTCGAGTCGAGGGACATCGGCGAGGGCTCCCGGCGGGGCAGGGCGCCCGCCACTTCACGTCACGAGGCGCGGGGCAGCGACGGGGCCGGCTCCGAACCCTCGTAGTAGATGCTGGCGGTCTCCTTGCCGTACACAACGAGCACCCGATCGCTCTGAGCCAGCAGGTCGCTCGTCGTCTCGGTGACTTTGCGAACCAGGGAGTCGCCCTTCGCCGGACGCTTGGGGGCCCGGACTGTCACGACTGGCATTTGGTTCCTTACTCCTTGACGTACTTCAGTGTGCCGCCCACTTCCAACTGATCGACGATGGCCATGACGGTCGCATCGACGGGGCGGTCCTTCGTTACCTTCGTCTGGCGGGCGCTGGAGCCGGAGCAGTAGAGCACCACCTCGCCCACGCCCGCGCCCACCGCGTCCACCGCCACCACCACGGGGCCGTTGGCCTTGCCCTCCAGGTCCATGCCCCGGAGCACCAGCAGCGTGAGGCCCTCGAGCTCTTTTTCCTTGCGGGTGGCGACCACCGTCCCCACCACCTTGCCCATCAGCATGGCTAGGTGCTCTCGACCGAGCCCTTGTCCGAGCCCTTGTTGTTACGGCCCAGCGGCAGCACCTGATCCAGGTTCACGTGCGGCCGGGGAATCACGTGCACCGAGACCAGCTCGCCCACGCGCTCGGCGACCCGGGCTCCCGCCTCGGTGGCCGCCTTCACCGCCGCCACGTCGCCGCGGATGATGGCCGTCACGTAGCCGCCGCCGATCTTCTCGTAGCCGACGAACTCCACCTTGGCCGCCTTCACCATCGCGTCCGCCGCTTCGACCATGCCGACGAAGCCCTTCGTTTCAATCAGCCCGAGCGCATCCGCCATCTGTTCGTTCCTCTCCGCCTATGCGGTGAAACACCACGTCACGCCAGCCCCAGAGGGGGCCGGCCGAAAACTCACTTGTCCTTGCTGAAGGCCGCCGGCTCCTTGCCGGTCAGTCCCTTGAGCGCCGACACCGCCGCCTCCGCCGCCGCGTCGATCTCCGCCTCGGAGCCGGCCATGTAGAGCCGGCCGAAGGCGCCGTACGGCGTCACATCCACCAGCTTCACGTCCGCGGCCTTCTCCGCCTCGTTGGCCGCCAGCGCCGCGTACGCCGCGGGCTCGCACTCGAGGATGAAGAGCGACTGGCCCGGCTCGATCATCGAACCGAAGCGGATCTTGTCCAGGATCATCGCGTGCATCGGCTCGATGGCGCGGATGATGGTGTTGGAGACCAGCTTGGGCTTGATGCGGTCCTCTTCCTTGGCCTCCAGGAAGCGCAAGACCGAGTCACCCGCGCTGCGCACCTCGCCCTTGTCCTCGTGGTGCACCTCGAGCATGCCGTAGGCGCGCTCGACGACCAGGGTGGCCGGGTGCACGCGCGTGCTCTTCAGCGCGGTGTCGATCAGCCCGTGAATCGCCATGCCCGGGGCAATCTCCACGAACAGGGAGGCCACATAGGGCACCGGAAAGTAGCCGCGGCAGGTAGTGCAGATATGCGCGGCAAGCTGCGGCTGCAGCGAGTCGAGAAAGACGAACGCCCGGAGCGACGTGGCCAAATGCACCCTTCCCAGCAAGGCGGGTAGAGGCGGCAGCTATAGCCAACCGAACACTTCGTTGACAAGCACCGCGTGGGATGGCGGTAAAGGTCGCATGTACCGCCATGGGCTCTCGTTTTACCTCATGTCCGGGTTGTTCGCGGACTGGGGGTGACTCAACGAGTAACGAGTCAGGGCGGTCATTAGTGCAGGGAAGCACTGGCTGCTTCACCCCTGCTGGCGGCTCTGACAGGATGCGAACCCATCGGGGTCCGGACGGAACCTTGCCAGGTCTTCGGCGGGCTGCGTAACGTGCGGAGTCATCCCTCGGAGTCACGGGAGCGTCGAAGTGGCCTTGACCACAGAAGCCTTTGGTTTGTCCGACGTGGGTCGGAAGCGCCAGCACAATGAAGATGCGATGCTGGTGGATAGCCCCCTGGGGCTGTACATCGTCGCCGACGGCATGGGTGGCCACGCAGCCGGTGAGGTGGCGAGCGCGCGGGCAACCGAGGTGGTCAAGCAGCACATCACCGCCAACAAGCACCTGCTGAAGGACCTGGCCTCCAACCCGTCGCAGGACAGCCGCTCGGCGGCGGCGGCGCTGGTGGAAGTGGCCATCCAGCGGGCGTGCTCGGACATCTACCGCATGGCGCTGGCGGACGCGTCCAAGCGCGGCATGGGCACCACGTTCGTGTGCCTGGCGGTCAGCGGCAACAAGGGCGTCATTGGCCACGTGGGTGACAGCCGCGTGTACCTGGTGCGCCACGGCCAGTGCCACCGGCTCACCGAGGACCACACGCTGGTGGCCGCGCAGCTCAAGGCGGGCACCATCACCAAGGAGCAGGCGGCCAGCTCGCAGTACCGCAACGTGATTACGCGCGCGGTGGGCATTCAGGACTCGGTGCAGGTCGACACGCTGATCGTCGATCTGATGCCGGGTGACGTGTTCATCCTGTGCTCCGACGGCCTCCACGGCTACATGGAGGACGAGGAGATGCTGCCGGTGGTGAGCACGGTGGCGGTGGGAGATCTGCCCAAGAAGCTCATCGATACGGCCAACGAGCGCGGCGGCAAGGACAACATCACCGCGGTGGTGGTGAAGGTGGCCGGCGACGGCGCGGTGGCCGGCGAGGAGACGAGCGAGGCGCAGTCGCGCATGGAGGCGCTGCGGAAGATCCCGCTCTTCCGGCACCTCACCTACAAGGAGCAGACGGCGGTGCTGTCCATCGCCACCACGCGCACCTTCCCCGCGGGGCGGGAGATCGTCATCGAGGGCCAGCCGGGCGAGGAGCTGTTCGTCGTCATCCGCGGCCGGGTGGTGATCGAAAAGAACGGCGTGGAGATCGCCGAGCTGCGCGCCGGCGGGCACTTCGGAGAGATGGGCCTCATCGACAACGCGCCGCGCTCGGCCACGGTGCGGGCCACCGAGCCCACGCGCACCATGGTGATCGCCCGGCCGGACCTGATGAGCCTGATGAAGCGCGAGTCCATCCTCGCGGTGAAGATGCTCTGGAGCTTCGTGCAGGTGCTGTCGGACCGGCTGCGCGCGACGAACTCGGAGCTGAGCGAGGCCCGCCAGGAGCTGGCCGTCGCTCAGGCCATTCAGCCCTTCGCCGAGGAGTGAGCGGGGCAGGGCGGGGGCCTCGAGCCGGCCCCCGGCCGTGGCGTGTTATTCGCGAGCGGCTTCCTTCGAGCCGACGACGGTCATGTTCATGCCGATCTGCACCGAGACCGGCTTACCGTCGACGGTGACGGTCGTCTTGCCGTTGATGTACCAGCCGAACGAGCCGGTGGAGAACGCCTTCACCTCGGCGAGCATCTCCTGGCCGTTGATGACCACCTTCAGCGGCTCGGCCTTCTCTTGAAACTGCTTCAGGGACACGGGGCATGGGGACTTGGCCATGGCGCGCACCCTAGCACCGGAGCGCTTGCTCCCGGCCAGGTGATCCGCGCCACTGTCAGCCAGCGTCCGATCAGCTCAGCTGCTCGAGCAGCCGCTGCACCTGCTCGAGCATCGCCGGATCCAACGAGGCGCCACGCGCCACCAGCTGCTGCGCCAGCTGCTTGGCCCGGTCCTTCTCGCCCAGCTGCATGGACACCAGCGCCAGGTTGAGCTGTGGCTCGGGCTGCTGCGGAGCGCGGCGCAGGGCCTCCTCCAGCGCCTCCTTCGCCTGCCTGGGGGAGTCGGGCCCCTCGGGGCGCACCATCAGCAGCAGCCCCAGGTTGTTGGGCGGGCCCCAGTCCTGCGGGTCCAGCTTCATCGCCGATCGCCACGCCGCGGCGGCCGCCTTCACGTCCGGCGGATCATGCAGCTCGTAGATCTGCGCCTCCACCGTGCGGCTGAGCGCCGTGGCCTGCCCGCGATCGGACAGCTTGCGGCACAGCGCCAGCGCCTCGGCGAAGTTGCGCTGCGCCATGCGGAAGCGGGCCAGGTTGCTCAGCGCGGAAGGGTGGTCCGGCTGCACGCGCACCAGCGCCTCGGCCGCCTGGGTGGCGCCGGGCAGATCGCCCTTGGCCGCCAGCACGTTGCTCAGCGCCTTGAGCATGTGCGGCTCGTCCGGGGCTACTTTGAGGCCCTTCTGGAGGATCTCCTCGGCAGCGCCCAGCTCGCCGCCGGCCTGCAGCGCGATGGCGAACACCAGGTACGAGGGCACGTGCCGCGGGTTGAGCCGCAGCGACTGCTCCAGGTGGTGGAAGGCCTCTTTCGCCTTCTCCAGGGCGAACAGCACCCGCGCGAGCTGGAAGTGGTAGACGCTGACGTCGGGATCGAGCTCCACCGCGCGCGCCAGGGCCTCGCGCGCCGCGGCGTTGTCGTCCGCCTCGGCCAGCAGGAAGCCCAGGCCGTAGAACGCCTCGGCCCGGGGCGGCTGCGACTGCGTCAGCCTGGTGTACTGCACCTTGGCCGCGCTGGCCTCGCCGCGCTGCATGAGCAACCCGGCGCGCACCAGCGAGGCATCCGCCTCGTCCGCCGGGGTGCCTCCGGCGGACCGCTGCAGGAACTTCTCGGCCCGGGCGGCATCTCCTTCGTACGCCGCTATCTTCGCCAGGGCGATCAGGGCTCGGCGGTCGGCCGGGTTGCGCTGGAGCGCAAGCTCGGCCTCCGTCTTCGCCTGGGGCACGTCACCTGACTTGAGAAGCGTCTCGAAACGCGGAGTGCTCATCCGTTCCCGCCCGGAAGCTCTCCGTTGCCTAGAAGAGCTTCTTGAAGAAGTTACCGACCGACTCGACCACGTTCTTCACGGCCTCGATCGGCTTGCTGACGATGTTCTTCACCGACTCGGCAATCTTGCCGAAGTTGATGTCCACATCGAAGCCGATCTTGAAGCCGATGCCCAGCGCGGCGCCCAGCTCGAAGCGCGCCTTGAAGCGGCCCTTCTCCAGGCTGACCTCGGCCTTGCCCGACACGCCGATGCCGGCCCAGGCCTCACCCGTCACACCCGCGCCGCCGAACTCGCCCAGGCTCACCGAGGCGCGGCCACCGGCCTTGGCGCCCGCGAACGCGTCGCCGCCGATCTGCGCCTTGTAGACGCCGTTCATCGGGTCGATCGTCACCTCGCCGTTGGCCTTGGCCTGCACGCCCACGTAGGCCTTGCCCTGCGCCTCGGCGTGCAGCGGGCCCAGGTCCGCCCGGACCGAGCCCTCGGCCTCGGCCAGCGTCGCCTCGGCCTTCACCTGGCCGCGCGCCTTGAGGGCCCCGCCCTCGATGCCGATCGAGCCGCTGCCGCTCACGTCCGCCTCGAGCACCGCCACCCGGCCGTAGCCCGACACCGCGCCGTTCGGGTCGCCGAAGCTGCCCTCGGCCTTGGCCACCGCCACGCTCTTCTCGAAGCTGCCTTCCTTCGTGATCGCCGGCAGGTTGCCCAGCACCGCACGGGCGATGCCGCCCGCGCCCTTCTCACCCAGCTTCGGGGTGTACATGTCGCGCTCGGTGCCGCCGCTGGCGCTCCACGTCCGCTTCGACTCGCCGCTGCGCTCGAAGCTGCTCTGCAGCCGCTCCGGAACCCGCTCGAAGGCCTTGTCGACGGTCTTGTTCACCTTCTGCTGCACCTGGTTGAGCTTCTCGGTGGTCTT
The DNA here is from genome assembly GCA_035296065.1 of Myxococcaceae bacterium. Taxonomy (GTDB): domain Bacteria; phylum Myxococcota; class Myxococcia; order Myxococcales; family Myxococcaceae; genus DATHBR01. The sequence continues at coordinate 134,502 of DATHBR010000074.1, forward strand.
CTCCACCGCCTTATCAATCGTGGAGTGGCTGATCAGACCGGGACCAGAGGAATTCGTAGAGCGGACGGACATGACTTCGACCTCGTTCGGAAGAGTTTCTTGATCCGGTTATCGCGCTGTGGGTTCGCGGGGTTGCGTGAAGGCCTGGCACTGACCCATCAAATTCGCCCTGAAAGGTATCTCACTTCGTTGGAAAATTACAAACGGGCGGCAAACCAGCGGGCAATGAAGTGCACGGCGAAGACGAGGCCGAGGAAAAACAGGCCCATTGCAGCCCGAACGAAATGGACGGGGTGAGCGCCCGGCTCGAGCAGGGAGTCGGTGGGATCGTTGGGGTTGTAGGCCACCTGAAGGGGCTGTCCGGGCGGGTAGCGCGCGAGGATGGCCTGTGCGCGGGCCTCGCTGCTGGTCTCCTTCGGGCCCAGGTTGAGCCCCGTGGAGCCAATGAGGACGCGGCCCACCGTGTACTCATAATGGACGTGGGCCTCGTAGTGGATGCGGGTGCCGCCGCCGGCCTCTTCGGGCATGGCGCGGCGGTGCTGGAACTCTTCAGCGGAGATGACCTTGCCAGGCGCGGTGGGCCAGCGCCGCGAGCGCGCCGCGCGCCACACGTCCCTGAGGCCCACGGCCAGTAGCGCGACGCCCACGACGGCGAGCAACGCGCAGATGATGTGGATGACAATCCAGAATACGCGCACGCGGTGACGCTAACAGATGCACACTGCCCAGGCACGTCACTGACTGCCGAGCTTCGTCGCTCGTCGCGGTGAGCTCGCGCGCCAACCGCTGACAATCACGTGAGGCAGCCGCGCGCGGCGTGGTGGCCCGCTGATTGCTCTTCGTGTTGCCCGTAGTCCTTCCCGCACAGACACCAAGGAGTCATCACCATGGCGCAGCGTCGTCAGCGGTACGGCTTTACCCTCATCGAGCTCATGATCGTCGTGGCCATCATCGGCATCCTCGCGGCGATCGCGATCCCCAACTTCATCCGCTTCCAGGCTCGGGCGCGTCAGTCCGAGGTGAACACCAACCTGAAGAGCCTGTTCACGGGCCTGCGCACGCAGCAGCGCAAGCCGCCCCTGGCCATGGGCGCCACGGGCTTCACGGCCGAGCGCGGCAACCGCTACAGCTACCACCTGAGCGATGGCTGCCCGGTCTACGAGGACCGCTCCACGGTGGACACCATTCCGCATCCTGATGACACCTGTATCGGAGTGGATACTTTCAAGTTCGGCAACTTCCCGCCCGTCTTCACTCCGGTGCCGCTGGCCGGCGCGGTGTGGAACAACAAGGCGAGCGGCCTGGGCCTGAGCAACAACTCGGGCTTCGTGGGCCAGAACGAGAGCTGGGACTTCCTGGCCTACGGCGCTGGTGACGTGGACAACAAGCCGGCCGACGACGCGGCCGACACGTGGATGATCTCCTCGGCGGATGGCACGCTGAGCACCGTGTGCCCGTCCACCGGCGTCCTGGATAACGTCGCCGCGGGCGAGCCGTACAACGTCAGCAACGACGTGAACTGCAACTGACCCACGCCGCACGGCCCCTGGGAGCGGCGAGGCTCCTGGGGGCGTGTGCTCGCGGACGGCCCAGAGAACATTTCTGCGGTGCGGAAGAGCGCGGGAGGTTATCTGGTGCCGCGGGCGAGTCAGGAGGGGTTCGTTGTCCGAGCATTCAGTCATCCGGGTCCACTACGACGCGGGGTTGGGTCGTCGCATCACGTTGCGAGGCAGCAAGCAGCCCTTGTCGTGGCAAGCCGGTGTAGAGGCCACGTGGACGCAGGGCAACGTGTGGACCTATGTCTGGCCGAAGTCCCGGGGCGTCCTGGAGTTCAAGCCGCTGCTGGATGACGCCACCTGGTCGGTGGGCGGCAACTACCGGCTCCGGGCGGGTTCCACGGTGGACGTGTATCCGTTCTTCGGCCCACCGGTGGGCTCTCTCGAGAAGGTGCACGAGTTCCACTCACCGCAGCTGGGCAACCAGCGCACCCTGGTCATCTCGCTGCCCCCGAGCTACGCGGAGAACCCGCTCAAGCGCTACCCCGTGCTCTACATGCACGATGGGCAGAACGCCTTCGAGGACGCCACCTCCTTCGCCGGGGTGTCCTGGCGCGCGGACCAGACGAGCCACTCGCTCGTCGCGCAGGGGCTCATGGATGAGATCATCATCGTGGGCGTGAACAACACGGGACAGCGCCGGGTGTACGAGTACACGCCCGGGCAGGCCACCGGCAGGACGGGCGGCGCGGACGTCTACGGGCGGTTCCTGATCGACACCGTGAAGCCCTGGGTTGACCAGCGCTACCGCACCTTGCCGGGACGCGAGGACACCGCGCTGATGGGCTCGTCGCTGGGCGGGCTGGTCTCCTTCTACCTGGGCATGCGCTACTTCTCCGTCTTCTCGAAGGTGGCGTGCCTGTCCAGCTCGTTCATGTGGAACGGCCTGGAGCTGGTTCGCCACGTGGAGAGCTCGCCCGAGCGCGCGCCAGTGAAGTTCTATATCGACGCGGGCACGAACCGGGATCCGCTCAAGCCCACGCAGCTCATGAGGGATGCGCTGAAGGCGCGGGGCTATGTGCACGGTGAAGACATGTACTACTACGAGCACAAGGGCGGTCGGCACCACGAGTCCTCGTGGGCGGACCGGGTGCACCGGCCATTGAGCTACCTGTTTCCCTGGGAGAGCTCGCGAGGCCGCGTTACTTCGTAGTCTGTTTCCCGCTGTCCCGAAGGGAGCTGGCAATGATCGATCTCTATACCTGGGCGACGCCCAATGGCTGGAAGGCCTCTGTCACGCTGGAGGAGCTGGGGCTGCCCTACACGGTGCACCCCATCAACATCACCAAGGGTGAGCAGAAGCAGCCCGACTACCTGAAGATCAACCCCAACGGGCGCATCCCGGCCATCGTGGATCGCGAGGAGGGCGACTTCGCGGTGTTCGAGTCCGGGGCGATCATGATCTACCTGGCCGAGAAGGCGGGGAAGCTGCTGCCCACGGACCGCAAGGGGCGCTCGCGCGTCATTCAGTGGCTGATGTTCCAGATGGGCGGAGTGGGGCCCATGCAGGGGCAGGCCAATGTGTTCGTGCGCTACTTCCCGGAGAAGATCCCCTCGGTCATCCAGCGCTACCAGAACGAGACGAAGCGGCTCTATGGCGTGTTGGAGTCCCGGCTGAAGGAGAGCGAGTACCTGGCGGGGGAGTTCAGCATCGCGGACATCGCCACCTGGGCCTGGGTGCGCGCGCACGTGTGGGCGGACGTGTCGCTGGAGGGGCTGCCGAGCCTGCAGCGCTGGCTGGACGCCGTCGAGCAGCGGCCCGCCTCGCAGCGGGGGGTGAAGGTGCCGTATGAGCTCAACCTGAACTCCGCCGAGGAGCGGGAGCGGCTGGCCAAGGCAGGCCAGGCCCTGGTGCAGCGCTAGCGCACGGTGACGTCCGATTCTGGCGAGCGTCCGGCGGCGGGATGAGGTCAACTGCGTCTCATGGAAGCCCAAGGCCTGCTCGACCAGGAGCTGTGTTACCGCGCCCTCACCGGGCGTGATGCCCGGTTCGACGGACGGTTCTTCGTCTGCGTCAAGACGACGGGGATCTACTGCCGGCCAGTGTGCCCTGCGCGGACGCCCAAGCGGGGCAACTGCCTCTTCGTGCCCAGCGCGGCCGCCGCGCAGACGCTGGGCTATCGCTCGTGCCTGCGCTGCCGGCCCGAGAGCGCGCCTGGCACCGCCGCCTGGGCCGGCTCCGAGGCGAGCGTCGCGCGGGCCCTGCGGTTGATTGATGAGGGCGTGCTCGACGAGGGCTCGGTGGAGACGCTCGCCGCGCGGCTCGGCATTGGCGTCCGGCAGCTTCATCGCCTGTTCATCCGGCACCTGGGCGCCAGTCCCCTGGCGGTTGCCGGCAACCGGCGGCTGTTGGTGGCCAAGCAACTCATTACCGAGACCGAGCTGCCGTTCAGTGAGGTGGCGGCCGCCTCGGGCTTCCAGAGCCTTCGCCGGTTCAATGATGCGGTGCGCACCGTGTACGGGCGCAGTCCCAGCGAGCTACGCCGGTCCGCCGAGGGGCAGGGGGCGCAGGTGGCCGCGGCCATCTCGCTGCGGCTGGGCTATCGCCCGCCGTTCGATTGGGATCGCATCCTCGCCTACCTGAGTGGCCGGGCGATCCCGGGCGTCGAGAAGATCGATGCGGACACGTACCGGCGCACGTATCGGCTCGGTGAGCGCACCGGCACTCTCGAGGTCTCTCACCAGCCCGAGCGGCGCGCGCTGTCCGTGCGCATCGATGGCGAGGGCCCGTTGCCCGTGCGGCAGCTCGTGGCGCGCGTGCGCAGGCTGTTCGATCTGGATGCGGATCCGGCGGCGATCTCCGCCGCGCTCGGAGGGGATCCGATCATCGGGCCGCGGCTCGCGCGCGCACCGGGAGTCCGCGTGCCGGGAGCGTTCGATCCGTTCGAGCTGGCAATTCGTGCCGTGCTGGGCCAGCAGGTCTCCGTGAAGGGGGCCACGACGCTCGCCGGGCGTGTGGTGCAGCGCTGCGGCACCCCGAGCCCCGTCACCTGGAACGGGCTCACTCATTTCTTCCCGACTCCCGAGGCGCTGGCCCAGGCAGACCTGTCCGGGCTTGGACTCACCGGTGGCCGTGTCCTGGCGCTGAAGGGGTTGGCCGCGGCGTGTGCCTCGGGTGAGGAGCTGCTGAGGCCCGGAGCAAGCCTCGAAGACAGCGTCGCGCGGCTCGTCACGCTTCCCGGAATCGGAGACTGGACGGCGCGGTATGTCGCGCTGCGAGCCCTGGGGGAGCCCGATGCGTTTCCCTCGGGGGACCTGGGGCTGCGCAAGGCCGCGGGCGAGGGGAGCGTCATCGCTCCAGGTGCGCTCGAACGGATGGCGGAGGCCTGGCGGCCCTGGCGCGGCTACGCGGCGCTGCTGCTCTGGACCGAGCCGAGCATTGGCGCCGCTGAGAGCTCCGCCGCCTGATTCCTGGAGGACCTACCGATGAAGATCCGCATGACGGAAGAGCTCGCCACGACACGACTTCAGACGCCCATCGGCCCGCTGCGGCTCGCGGCCGACCCGGAGGGGCTGGTTGCCGTGCTCTTTGCTGTCGACCCACAGGAGCTGCCGGTGTCGCAGGGCGCCGCGCGCGCTCGCGCTCACCTCTCCGACGCAGGCACCGCGCTCGAGGAGTACTTCGCTGGCCGTCGCACGAGCTTCGAGGGCCTGAAGCTCGCGGCCAACGGCACCGAGTTCCAGCGCCAGGTGTGGGGCGCGTTGAGCGGCATCCCCTTTGGCGAGACGGCCACCTATGCCGGCATGGCCAGGCGGATCGGCCGCCCCTCGGCCGTGCGCGCGGTGGGGCTCGCCAACGGCCAGAATCCGCTGCCGATCATCGTTCCCTGCCACAGGGTGATTGGCTCCAACGGAGCGCTCACCGGCTTCGCCGGAGGCATCCCCGCCAAGAAGTGGCTCCTCGAGTTCGAAGGGGCACTGCCTCGGGTGTAGGTGAAGAGGTGGCTTTGTTCCACCCGAGACGGGAAGGGAATTTCCCGTAAAGAAGGAAGGTTGCCGGCCACGCTCCCGATTAAGTTCTGGAGCGGCATTCCATGGCTAAGTGGCTCGTCATAGGCGCGGTGGCTGTCCTGGTGGTGGTGGGTGCGGCTGCGTTCTGGCCTCGGTCCGAGCCCTCTCGCTCCCCGGCTGCCTCGGCACCGCAGTCGCCCCAGTCCCGCGCGCTGCCCGAGTTTCAGTCGGTCGAGGTGTCCTCTGGAGAATCCGAGGGGCTGACGCTCACCGGCCGCGTGCTGGATCCCACGGGCCGGCCCGTGCCTGGCGCCGAGGTCTTCCTGGCGGCCAGCGCGCAGAAGACGATCACCTCGGTGCGCTGCGACGAGTGCGGCCAGCCCCTGTTGTCCTGCCCCGCCCATGAGACGGCCATCCACACGCTCGCTTTCTTCGAGCAGGAGCACGGCTTCCTCACGCCTCGCGCCACCGCGCGCACGGACTCCGAGGGCAAGTTCCGCTTCGCTCAGCTGGCGGGCGTCTCCTTCTCCGTATGGGGCAAAGCGCCCGGGTATGGCGTGGCGCTGCGCGAGCGTGCGGCCCCGGGCGAGCCCGTGGAGCTCTTCCTGCCCCCGCTGCGCACCATCACCGGCCAGGTGGTGGACGATGGAGGCCAGCCCATCCCCGGGGCCCGCGTGCGCGCGGTGTCTCGCCGCACCTCGCTTCCCCACGAGGCCGTAGCGGCCGGGCAGGGTGTCTTCACGCTCGAGGGGCTGGGCGAGGGCCCCTTCTACGTCCTCGCCAGCGCGGAGGGTTTTCTGCCCGCGGTGGAGGCTCAGGTGGAGGCGGGCCCCCAGCCCGTGCGCCTGCGGCTGACGCCCACCCGGACGTTGGAAGTCCGCGTCCTCCACGACGGAGCCGCCGTACCCGCCACCGTGCGACTGAAGGCGGATCACCTCTCGCGCGAGCTGCGCACGCAGGGCGCGCCCGCGCGGTTCACCGGGCTGTACCCGGACGAGGTCGTCATCACCGCCGAGGCCGGCAACCTGGGCTCCGCGCCGCGCATCCTCACCCTCGAGGAGCGCCTCACGCAGGTGACGCTGGAGCTGGAGGAGGCCGGGCGCCTGCTCGTCACCGTGGTGGATGAGGCCGGCCAGCCGGTGCCTCAGCCGCAGCTGATGCTGCGCACGCCCAAGGGCGAGATGATTCGCCAGGAGAAAGCCGCCACGGGCGCGCTGGTGGAGCTGGGGCCCATCGGTGTGGGCGACTACGTGCTGTATGGACAGGCCGAGGGCTTCCAGGACGTGGAGATCCCCGCTCGCGTGAAGGCGGGAGAGACGTCGCTGGAGCTGGAGATGTCGCGGGCCACGCTCGTCTCCGGCCAGGTCATCGACGAGTACGGACGGCCCGCGCCCAATGTCTCCGTGTTGGTGCAGCCCACGGGAGACAATGTGATGGCGGACGCGGACGGCCGCTTCATCGCGCAGGTGCCCACGCCGGGGCTCTACGAATTGCACGCGCACCACTCGGAGTGGGGTGGTGGCAAGGTGAAGGTGACGGCGCCAGCGTCCGGCGTGCGGCTGGAGCTGGAGCTTGGCGCCGCGCTGGAGGTGACCGTGAGCGCCGAGGGGCGCCGGGTGGAGGGCGCGGACGTCGTCCTCTGGGTGGAGCAGCAGGGCATCTTCCGCAGCGATCGGCCTTCTGGGCCGGACGGGCTGGTGCCCATGCGGGGGTTGCCCGGGGGCTCGTATTGGATGGTGGCCTCGCATCCGGACTACCTGCCCTCCGAGCGCCAGCGCGTGACGGTAGAGGATGGGCAGACGCTGAAGCTCACCGCGGAGCTCAAGCCGGGCGCCAGCCTCTCCGGGGACGTGATGGACGAGCAGGGCGCTCCCGTGGCGGGCGCCACCCTGATGCTGATGCCTCGTGGCGGAGAGCCGACGGCGAGCGACACGCGCGGGCACTTCGAGGTTCGCGCCCTGCGGCCCGGGATTACCTACCGCCTGGAGGCGAAGCACCCGGGCTATGATCAGGTGGAGCGCGCCGAGGGCAAGCCTGGAGGCCCCGCGGTCAAGGTGGTTCTCAAGCGCCGTCCTGTCTTCCGCGGGCGCGTGGTGGGGGACGATGGGGCGCCAGTGCGCCGCTTCCGCCTGGACGAGCATGACGTGTCCAGCCCGGACGGGCGCTTCGAGGTGACCCTGCCCGTCGCGGGGGATCGCGTCATCGTCTCGGTGGACGCCGCTGGCTATGAGCCGATGATGGTGGATCGGCCGGTGGCGCCGGACCTGGGAGACCTGGTTCTCCAGAAGGCGCCAACGCTCCTGGGCCTGGTGCACGACGAGGGCGGAGCTCCCGTCGCGGAGGCCGTGGTGTCGTGTGAAGTCTGCGACGAGTCCGTGCTCTCCGGGCCGGATGGGCGCTTCGTGCTCTCGGCTCCGCCGTACGTGGCCCAGTTCTCGATATCCGCGCGCAAGGGCCGGCTGACGGCGACGCAGACCCTCGCCCGGGGCAATGACGGCCCGGTGGAGCTGGTCCTGCGCTCGGCCACCCGCGTGTCCGGTGTCGCGTACCTGCCGAACGGCCAGCCCGCGCCGGGCTTCCAGATCCAGGGCGCCAACGTCGAGCGCAGCGAGCCTGTCACCATCGTGACGGGGCCGGATGGCAGCTACAGCGTGGACCTGGCGCAGGGTAGCTACCGCTTCCTGCTGGGCACCGATCGCGAGTTCTCCGGAGAGCCAGCGCTGCTGGTGCGGGTGAGCGGCGCGGAGCAGCGGCTGAACTTCGGGCCGGCGCCAGGCTCGGGCTCGCTCACGGTGGTGCTCAAGCCCGAGCGGGGCCGGGCCCTGTGGCTGGTGGCGGGAGACGTGTCCTCGGTGAACAGCCCGCCCCTGGAGCTGATGCGCTCCAGCTACGGGCAGATGATCTACCAGCCGCGCACCGAGCGGGTGACGCTGAGCGGGCTGCCGCCCGGGCGCTACACGCTGATCTGGGCGCACTTCCACCTGGATACCCCGGGTGGCGCGGTGCTGCGCCCGGTGAGCGTGCCGGGCCCGGGTGAGCTGTCGCTCTTACAGTGAAGGCCAGGGCGGCCATGAGGTTGCGAGGCCGCCCTCCCGCGCGTAAGGAAGTCCCATGGACGCATCGGCATTGCAGGGCCGCCGGGTGATCGTGGGAGTAGGCGGAGGCATCGCGGCGTACAAGGCGTGCGAGCTGGTGCGCGAGCTGGGGCGCGCCGGAGCACAGGTACGCGTCGCCATGACGGAGGCCGCGCGGCAGTTCGTCACGCCGCTGACCTTCCAGGCGCTCAGCGGTCACCCCGTGCTCACGGACTACTTCGATCCGAACCAGGAGGGGAACTTCGGCCACCTGGACCTGGCGCGCTGGGCGGAGCTGTTCGTGGTGGCGCCGACGACGGCGGACCTCATCGCGCGCATCCGCGCGGGGATGGCCGGGGACGCGGTGACCACGTCGCTGCTGGCCTTCCGGGGGCCGGTGCTGCTGGCGCCCGCGATGAACGTGGCGATGTGGGAGAACCGGCAGACGCAGGAGAACGTGGCGGCGCTGCTCGCCGATCCGCGCTTCGCGCTGGTGGGGCCCGGGGCGGGGCTCTTGGCCTGCGGCGACGTGGGCGCGGGGCGGCTGGCCGAGGTGATGGACATCGTCGCCGCGGCGGCGGCCCGGCTCGGCAGTGGGCCGCTGGCGGGCAAGCGGGTGCTGCTGACGGCGGGCCCCACGCGCGAGTTCCTGGATCCGGTGCGCTTCATCTCCAACCCCTCGACGGGGAAGATGGGGCTGGCCCTGGCGGACGCGGCCCGGGCGCTGGGCGCGCGGGTCACGGTGGTGCTGGGGCCGGTGGGCGCGGTGGACCGCACCGGGCTCGAGGTGGTGGACGTGGTGAGCGCCGAGGACATGGCGCGCGAGGTGCTCTCGCGGGTGGAGGCGGCGGACTGGTTCATCGCCACGGCGGCGGTGAGCGACTGGCGGCCGGAGACGCGGGCACCCCAGAAGGTGAAGAAGGGCGAAGAACCCGAGGCGCTGCGTCTGGTGCGCACGCCGGACGTGCTGGCCGAGGCCTCGCGGAAGGTGGCGGGGGCACCCAGACGGCCGGTGCTGGTGGGGTTCGCCGCGGAGACGGAGCGGGTGCTGGAGCACGCCCAGCAGAAGCTGGAGCGCAAGGGGCTGGACGCCATCGTGGCCAATGACGTGACGGTGCCCGGCGCGGGCTTTGGAACGGACACCAACCAGGTGACGGTGCTCACCCGTGCGGGCCTCCGGAAGGAGCTGACTGGCACCAAGCGTGAAGTCGCCCAGGGCATCCTGGAGCTGCTGCTCACCCTCTGGCCCGCCTCCGTGGGTAGGGAGGCGGCGGGGCGCTGAAGTGACGTGACACGTTGGCAGGGCAGGACCCTACCTGTAAGATGGGGTTGTTTGGACCGTGACGCCGTGCTCGCCCCTGCGGTAAGCGTGCGGGGGGCGGGCGCTGGCTGGCTCATTGAACAGGAGGCACCGCCTCCATTACCGATCGGGCTACCGTGAACGACCCCCGCGAATCCGCCGAAGAGCTGAGCGAAGTGATGGAGGACCTGCGCCGCCACCTGGTCTGGCAGGAGGAGGCCGGGGGCCGTGCGCTGCTCGTGGATGCGGCGAAGCAAGCCGCTGATCGCTCGGCCGCGCTGCGGTCCATCGTGACGCCCCGGGGCACGCCCGCGAAGCCTGAGCCCGTGCCGGCCCCGGCCCCGGTAGCGGCGGTCCCGGCGCCCGAGCCTGCTGCCTCCTCCCGGCCCCTGGCTGCGCCCGCGCCGCGTGCCCCCGCGCCGGAGCCCGTGCGAGCGGCCGCGCCCCGTGCGGCCGCTCCCGCGGGTAATGGGACGCTGCTCGACGTGCCTCAGAAGGCGCCGCTGTACCCGGGGGCGCTGCCAGGGGTGGTGGAGGGTGAGCGCCCCACGCTGGATCAGATCCGGCGCGAGCTGGGCGACTGCCAGCGCTGCAAGCTGTGCGCTGGCCGGAAGAACATCGTCTTTGGGGTAGGTAACCCCCGGGCCGAGCTGGTCTTCGTGGGCGAGGGCCCGGGCGAGAACGAGGACCTGCAGGGGGTGCCCTTCGTCGGCGCGGCGGGCGAGCTGCTGACGAAGATGATCCAGGCCATGGGGTTCAGCCGGGACGACGTCTACATCTGCAACGTGGTGAAGTGCCGCCCCCCGGGTAACCGCAACCCCGAGCCGGAGGAGATCGCCTCCTGCGAGCCGTTTTTGCGCTCCCAGCTGCTGGCGCTGCAGCCCAAGGTCATCGTGGCGCTGGGGAAGTTCGCGGCTCAGACATTGCTTCGGGACACCACTCCCATTACACGGTTGAGGGGAAACTGGCGCGAGTACCAGGGTGTGAAGCTGATGCCCACCTTCCACCCCGCCTATCTGCTGCGCAGTCCAGCGGAGAAGCGCAAAGCGTGGGAGGATTTGCAGCAGGTGATGAAGCTCTTCGGTAAGCAACCCGGCTCTCGCACCTGAGCGAGGGCAAGAGGGGGAAGACGATGAAGGGAGTGCTCGAGACGCGCGAGCTGCATTCGCCCGCGCTGGAGTCCAATCCGCTGGGAGATCCCTCCCGCCGGGCGCTGCGTGTGTACCTGCCGCCGGGGTATGGCGAAGGGCAGCAGCGCTACCCCACCGTCTACTTCCTGCACGCGTTCACCAACAGCGGCGGCTCGTGGACGAACGTGTCCCCCTTTGGCCTAAGCGCGCTGGACCGGCTGGACGCGATGATCGAGGCGGGGACGATTCCCCCTGTCATCGCCGTGTTCCCGGACGGGTGGACGTCGCTGGGCGGCAGCCAGTGGATCAACAGCGACGCCATCGGGCGCTACCGCGACTACGTGGCCAAGGACGTGGTGGGCTTCGTGGACCGCACCTACCGCACGCTGCCCAGGGCGGCCTCGCGCGCGGTGCTGGGGCACAGCTCGGGCGGCTATGGCGCGCTGGTGATGGGGCGCTACCACCCCGAGCTGTTCTCTCACCTGGGCAGCCACGCCGGCGACTGCTACTTCGAGTACTGCTACATGCCGGATCTGCCCAAGGCCGCCACCGCGCTGCTCAAGGCGGGCGGGCTGGAGGCCTGGTACCAGGACTTCAAGAAGCGCTCGCGCGAGACGAAGCCGCGCGGCGACGACTTCACCGTCATCAACGTGCTGGCCATGGCCGCGGCGTACTCGCCGAAGAAGGGCGAGCCGCTCAACATCGAGCTGCCGTTCGATCCGAACACGGCCCGGCTGAAGCTGGACGTGTGGAACCGCTGGCTGGTGCACGATCCGGTGCGCTTCGTGCCCAAGGTGCAGGACGCGTTCCGCAAGATGAAGTCGGTGTTCATCGACTGCGGCACCCGCGACGAATACAACCTGCGCTGGGGCGCGCGCATGCTGGCCGAGGAGTTCAAGGTCACCGGCGTGGAGCTGTGCCACGAGGAGTTCGAGGACTCACACTCGGGTGTGACGTACCGCTTCGAGCGCTCGCTGGGTTTCCTGGTACCGCGCATGGCGCGGGAGTGAGTGACACGGATGATTGCTGACCCTTACGGCCTGTCCCGCGTGGTGGCGGAGAAGGGCGTGCTGCCTCAGCGGGCGCGCAAGCTGGATCCTTCGCTGCCCTGCCGCGAGTCGGAGCTGCTCATCGACGTGGAGAGCCTCAACATCGACGCGGCGTCCTTCAAGCAGATCAAGGACGAGGTGGCCGGTGAGCCCGCGCGCATCGCCGCGCGCATTCAGGAGATCGTCCGCGAGCGGGGCAAGATGCAGAACCCCGTCACCGGCTCGGGCGGCATGCTGATTGGCCGGGTGAAGGAGATCGGCCCCCGGCACCCGGCTCGCGAGAAGCTCCAGGTGGGCGACCGGATCGCCACGCTGGTGAGCCTCACGCTCACCCCGCTCGTCATCGAGGAGATCAAGGCCGTGCACCCGGAGATCGATCGGGTGGACATCCGTGGCCATGCGCTCCTGTTCGCCTCGGGCATCTACGCGCGGCTGCCCTCGGACATGCCGGACACGCTGGCCCTGGCGGCGCTGGACGTGTGCGGCGCTCCGGCGCTGGTGGCCCGCCACGTGCGCCCCGGAATGACGGTGGCCGTGCTGGGCGCGGGCAAGAGTGGGGCGCTGTGCCTGGCTCAGGCCCGGCGCGACCTGAAGGGCAAGGGGAAGCTGTTGGCGCTCGACATCTCCGAGAAAGCCCTGGCGGCGCTGTCCTCCATGGGCCTGTGCGACGCGGCCCTCAAGGTGGACGCTACTCAGGGCGTGGACGTGATGGAGGCCGTCTCCAAGGCCACGGACGGGGCGCTGTGCGATCTCGTCGTCAACTGCGCCTCGGTGGGCAATACGGAGATGGCGTCGATCCTCTCGGTGAAGGACGGAGGCACCGTCATCTTCTTCTCCATGGCCACCAGCTTCACCTCCGCGGCCCTGGGCGCCGAGGGCGTGGGCAAGGACGTCACCATGCTGGTGGGCAATGGCTACGTGCCCGCTCACGCGGACCTGACGTTGGATCTGTTGCGCTCCGAGCCCGCGCTGCGCAAGCTCTTCGAGACGCGCTACGTGTGAGCGCGCTAGGTCAGTGTGCACACTAGGACACAGAATTTTATCGGCTCTCAGCTGGTGCTGCCGGGCAGGTAAGTCTCTGTGTCAGGTTTTTCTCAGGGATTTCGTGTACTTAGAAGCATGGCTAAGTAGGCAACCAAGCATACGGGCATCGCATTCCTTGTGCCCGGACTGCTATATACCCTCTTCGATATGGACCTAGCTGCGAACGCGCCAACTGCTCTTGTCCCTGCTGGGGGGCGAGGAATCATCGCCCTTGTGCAGGCGGTGCTCCAGCACCTCCTCAGCCCAGACCTTACTGCGGAGGAACGTGCTCTTCTTGATCGCCTCAAGTCCGCGTCATCTGAGGTTGGTCCCTACGTGCTTGGCGCGGAGGATCGCGAGGACATTCTGGCTCGCGTCGATACCCTCCTTGACGATCCAGCGTACTACCAGAAAGTCCTTCCTTCGCTCATTGGGCCTCGCCCCTTCAACAATCCTGTACGTACTGCTTCGGACTCCGCAGTTCTTGATCTTTTCCCCACTGTTTTTGGTCCATTTCTTGGTCCTGCAGCCTTGCCACACTTGCGCGATGTCCAGCGCAGTACCGGTTTTTTTATGCAGTGGTTGCAGGCTGTCGCTTCAACAGTGGAGCATGAAGACCTTGTCAACGTTGTGGACGAACTTGCCAGAGAGCCACTGGCCTTCGTTAACTCGCCACTAGTGCCAGTCCCTGTAGCGCGGTCGTTGCTTGCAGAGTTTCGCAACGATGTTTTCGTCCTGTCCGCCTTCGATTCAGTCTTCCAGCGACGCACTGTTGAGCCCTGGTTGGGACTGGCCTTGGCCGAACTTTGGGCCGCAACGATGCGTGAGGCACTAGTACTGCCCGCGTCTTTCAACAGGGACGCAGTGCCTCTCGATATTGTTCCTCCCGAGAAGTGCCTAGATCTTGAGGCTCTCAAGAGTGCCGCCATGCTGGTGGATCTGGCCTACTCACGCTTTAACACTGACGCGGAGCACTCGGGTGAGCCCGTATACCCCTCCGTTCCCTAAGCCCCAACTTGAGGTGCGCGGCGTCGTCAGCGTCGATCTTAATCAGAAGCCACATCCCGCAGTAGTCGTCCGCATTTTCAAGGATGAGGGGCGCGCCCTGATCATCTATGGGACTGGTACGGCCCGCGACGAACTAGTAGCTATTCGCGTACCAGATAGGTCTGCATCGGCGCGTGCTCTGCGTCTAACCAAGACGACTTACTTCTATGGGGATGCTCTAAGAAGTGTGAAACTCAGCCACCTCACAGTCCAGCAGGGCCGCTGTCCGCCTGAACTGTTCCTCCAAATTCGTACCCTGGTTGAAGGGGCACTGGCTACCCGAGCCAGTGGCGAGTTCCTCAAAGATTTGGCTCCAGACGCCATCCCTATTCCTGCTGTGCTTCCGAGTACCGAGGGTTGCTAGCGCAACTCTCGAAGTAGCTGGACAACAGCTTTGCCCGAAGGCTTACCGTGCCTCCGCCGTGGACCTTGCGGCAGGAGTGAGCGCCGCAGGGGCCATGACAGGGGACTCGGGCGACTGAGTCCGAGCCCAGTCCTCGGCGGTGCGCCCGCTGGCGTCACGCTGCTCCGCCGAGGCGCCGTGCTGGCGAAGCTTCTGCGCCACATCCTTGCGGCCGAAGAGGCTGGCGAACATCAACGCCGTCTGGCCCACGCCGTTCGACTGGTTCACCGCGCACGGCTGCTGGAGCAGCAACTCCACGATGTCCGCGTGGCCCTTGAAGGCCGCTCCCATCAGCGCCGTGTTCCCGCGCGAGTCTCCCGCGCACGCGTCCGCCCCCGCCGAGAGCAGCACCCGCGCCACCTCGGTGTGCCCGTGGTAGGCCGCGAGGATCAGCGGCGTGAAGCCGCGCTCGTTCTGGCTGTTCACCGGCGTGCCCGCCTTCACCAGGCCGGCCACCACTTCCACGTCCCCCTCGCGCGCGGCGGCGATCAGGTAGCGCTCCGCCTCGCTCACCGCGAGCATCCGCCCCTGCGATGGCGTGCGGCTCTGGCCCGAGTACAGGTAACCCGCCATCACTCCCATGCCCATCACCATCACCAGGGCTACCAGTCCAGCCAGCTTCATCACCTTGCGCAACATGGCTTCACTCCGTTTGCTCTGCTCGAGGGGGTTTTCAGGTACTGAATACAGGCCCCGGGGCTCGGTGCTGGCCCCCGGGGCGGGTACTGCAGGTGCTACTCGCGGGTGGCCAGCGGGGCGCTCGTCGCCTTCGCGTCGTCCACCTTGATGCCTACCGCCTTCGCCAGCCGCGTGCCATAGTCCGCGTTGGCCGCGTAGAAGAACCCGACCATCCGCGCCTTCACCTTCGCGTCGCGCACCTGGCTCAGGTCGCCGCCCAGGTTCTTGATCAGCCGCTCCTTCTCCTCCGCGCTCAGCGCCGTGTAGAAGGCACCCGCCTGCGAGAAGTTGTCCGTCTTCGAGATCGCCGCCTGCTGCGTCGTGCCACCCAGCGCCATGCGCGACAGCAGGTACGCGGGCGCATCCTGCGTCTCACGGGTGATGCTGGGCTCGTAGTTCACGTCCGACTTCGTGTTGGCGAAGTTCATGTTGCCGCCCTGGTTGTTGTTGTTCACCGACGAGCGCGCCTTGTTGATGGGCAGCGACTGGTAGTTGGCCCCAATGCGGTAGCGCTGCGTGTCCGCGTACGAGAACAGCCGGCCCTGCAGCAGCCGATCCTCGGACGGCTCGATGCCCGGAGGCTGCACGCCCGGCGAGAAGGCCGACTGCTCCGTCTCCTCGAAGAAGTTGTCCGGCGTCTTGTTCAGCGTGAACCTGCCCAGGGTGATGGACGGCACCTTGTCCTCGGGCCACACCTTCGTCGCGTCCAGCGGATCGAACCCGAACGCGTCCAGATCCTTCGGATCCAGCACCTGCGCCGTCAGCTCCCACGAGGGGAACTTGCCCGCCTTGATGGACTCGTAGAGATCATGCGTGGCGTGCTGGAAGTCCTGGCCCTGCGTGCGCGAGGCCTCCTCGGCCGTGAGCGACTTCACGCCCTGCTGCGACTTCCAGTTGAACTTCACGTACTTCACCTCGCCCTGCGCGTTGACGAACTTGAAGGCGTGCACGCCGTGCCCGTTCATCTGCCGGTAGTTCGCCGGGATGCCAATGTCCGAGTACACCTGCGTCAGCATGTGCGTGGACTCGGGCTGGTGAGAGAAGAAGTCGAAGAAGCGGTTGGGGTCCTGCCGGTTCGTCACCGGCGAGGGCTTCAGCGAGTGCACCATGTCCGGGAACTTGATCGCGTCGCGGATGAAGAACACCGGCAGGTTGTTACCCACCAGATCCCAGTTGCCCTCGTCCGTGTAGAACTTGAGCGCGAAGCCGCGCGGATCCCGCACCGTCTCCGGCGAGCCCTGCGAGTGGATCACCGTGGAGAAGCGCACGAACAGGGGCGTCTTCTTGCCCTTGCCCGAAAACAGCGAGGCGCGCGTGAGCTTCGAGAAGTCTCCGGCGCTCTCGAAGGTGCCGTAGGCGCCTACTCCGCGCGCGTGCACCACGCGCTCGGGAATGCGCTCACGGTCGAACCGCGCCAGCTTCTCGATGAGGTGGAAGTCCTCCAGAAGGATGCCGCCGCGGGGGCCGGCCGTCTTCGAGCTCTGGTTGGAGCCCACGGGAGAACCCGAGTCCGTGGTGAGGGGGGGAGGTGCTGCGAAAGCGGCGCCGCTCATGAGCAGCGCGGAGGTAATGAGGGCCTTCGTGTTCACTGAAGTCTCCAGGGTTAGGGGGTGAACGCGAGGGCACCAGAGCAGGGCGCGTGCCACGGAGGCGTGCACGTGATTTCAAGGGTTTGCGAGCGATGGACAAACCCTGGCCACCGATATGGCGGTGCATGGCCATATCCGGGTGTGGAACCTTCACCGAAATATGGGTGCGCTCAAGCCACCGAAATATCGGTACCGCCGGTTCAGGAGGTATGGAGGTTGAGCACTTTCAGCCATTTGGCGGTTAAGGTGCCTTCATGCCGGGTCCGTTCATCCAAGACGAGCAGATCGCGCATGCGCGCAAGCTGGCGGACGAGATCGTCAACCCGATCTTCGATCTGATCCGCCGTAACACCACGGTGTCCATCGAGCGCACGGTGCTGCGCTTCTTCGGCATCTCGGGGGCCGGGACGCGGGGTGTGCCGCTGGCCAACCTGATGGTGGACAGGCTGAAGGCGGCCGGGGTGCTCAACCGCGGCGCGGCCTACTGGTACGGCCGGGCGCTGCACCTGGGCGCCAAGAGCCCGCTGGAGGCCGTGGAGCGGCTGACGGCGCTGCCCACCGAGAAGCTGGGGCCGCTGTCGCCCGAGATCGAGCAGAACCTGCGCGCCGAGGTGCGCTCCGAGGCCCGCGCGGCCCTGGAGGATCTGCAGTCGCGCATCGCCCAGCGCAATGCGCTCCGCCAGCAGTTCCCCATGCCTCCGGCGCCGCACAAGTACGTCATCGTCGCCACCGGCAACATCTATGACGACGTGGACCAGGCGCGCGCGGCGGCCCAGGCGGGCGCGGACGTCATCGCCGTCATCCGCTCCACGGCGCAGTCGCTCCTGGACTACGTGCCCCACGGCGCCACCACCGAGGGCTACGGCGGCACCTACGCCACCCAGGAGAACTTCCGCATCATGCGCGAGGCGCTGGATGACGAGAGCCGCAAGCTCAAGCGCTACATCCAGCTGACCAACTACTCCTCCGGCCTGGCCATGTCGGAGATCGCCTTCTGCGCCGCGTACGAGAAGCTGGACATGCTGCTCAATGACGCGATGTACGGAATTCTGTTCCGCGACATCAACATGCGGCGCACGTTCATCGATCAGTACTTCAGCCGCCGCATCTGCGCCCTGGCCGGCATCATCATCAACACCGGCGAGGACAACTACATCACCACCGCGGACGCGTACGACGCGGCGCACACCGTCATCGCCAGCCAGTTCATCAACGAGTGCTTCGCCAAGCGCGCGGGGCTCAAGGACTACCAGCTGGGCATCGGCCACTCGTACGAGATCGATCCGTACAAGCCGGACACGCTGCTCCTGGAGCTGTCGCAGGCCATGCTGGTGCGCCGCTGCTTCCCGGACGCGCCGCTCAAGTACATGCCGCCCACCAAGCACAAGGAGACGGACATCTTCTTCAGCCACGCGTACGACGTGATGGCGGACCTGGTGGCCATCTGGACGCGGCAGGGCATCCAGCTGCTGGGCATGATGACCGAGGCGATGCACACCCCGCTGTTGGCGGACCGGTTCGTGGCGCTCAAGTCGGCCGCGTACATCCACCGGGCGGCGCGGGGCATCGACGAGGAGTTCACCGTGCGCGAGGACGGGCGGATCGCCAACCGGGCGCGCGAGGTGTTCGGCAAGGCGATGGAGCTGCTGGAGGAGTGCCACCGCGAGGGCATGGTGGCCGCCATCGGCAAGGGGCGCTTCGGCGACGTGAAGCGCACGGAGACGGGCGGCAAGGGCCTGGATGGCGTGCTCGAGAAGGCGCCGGACTACTTCAATCCGTTCTTGGAAATCCTGGAGGGGACGAACGCATGATCGGGACTCTGCTGATGGTGGTGCTGTCCGCGAACGCCGGAGGCTCGGCGGACGCGCTGGTGAAGCACCAGGTGAAGGCGCTGTCCCTGAAGGTCCCCGCCGCCTGGGAGAAGACGGTGGAGGAGGGCACGCAGAAGTTCAAGGCGCCCTCCCAGGACGCCTTCTTCCTGCTGGACGTGGGCACCGTGCAGTCAGCCGGCATGCAGCCCCAGGTGTGCCTGCAGAAGATCCTGGCCAGCGTGGGCGGCGAGGGCTGGCAGAAGCTCAGCCTGGGCGCCAACCCCGGGGCCAAGCGCGTGTTCACCGACACCACCGAGGACGGCAAGGACACGGTGGAGACGCACCTGTACGTGGGGTGCAACGGGAAGACGACGTGGTCGATGACGTTCTCGATGAACCAGACGAAGAAAGAGCGGTTCGAGCCGCTGGCGCTGAAGATCGCTCAGAGCGTGTCGTACTCGAAGGGGAAGTGAGCGCCTCATGGTGAAGCCGACCAAGCAGATCATCCGGCCCTATGGAGACCGGCGGGACGACGGCGTGGTGCAGCTGTCGTTCACGCTGCCGGTGCCGCTGTCGGAGAAGGCCAAGGAGGCCGCCTCCCAGTTCGTGAAGAAGATGGGGTTCTCCGACGTGAAGGTGGCCGCCGCCGAGCGCGCCGCGGACAACTACACCTTCTTCATCGTGTACGCCCGCTCGGGCATGTACATCGACTACGCGGAGATCGACGTCCCCGAGGTCATCGTCAAGAAGATGGGGTTCGATGATCTCAACGCCTTCATTCAGGAGAAGGTGGGCCGGCGCATCGTGGTGTTCGGCGCGTGCACGGGCACGGACACGCACACGGTGGGCATCGACGCCATCCTGAACATGAAGGGGTACGCGGGCGACTACGGCCTGGAGCGCTACGCGTGGTTCGAGGCCTTCAACCTGGGCAGCCAGGTGCCCAACGAGGATCTGATCGCCCGGGCGATGGCGAAGAACGCGGACGCCATCCTGGTGAGCCAGGTGGTGACACAGCGCGACGTGCACAAGGACAACTCGCGGCAGTTCATCGAGGCGGCCAAGGCCAAGGGCATCCACGGCAAGACGCTTCTGCTGCTGGGCGGGCCGCGGGTGGACCACAAGCTGGCGCTGGAGCTGGGCTTTGACGCGGGGTTCGGGCCGGGGACCAAGCCATCGGATGTGGCGAACTACATCGCACACGCGTTACTGAAGAAGCTGGGCAAGGAAGACCCGAACACGCACTACCAGGGAGAGCCCAAGTGAGCACCAAGGCCATCATCCGGCTGCGCATGAGCAGCCATGACGCGCACTACGGCGGCAACCTGGTGGATGGGGCACGGATGCTGGGGCTGTTCGGGGACGTGGCCACCGAGCTGTGCATCCGGCACGACGGGGACGAGGGCCTGTTCCGGGCGTATGACGCGGTGGAGTTCCTGGCGCCGGTGTACGCGGGGGACTTCATCGAAGCCGAGGGTGAGATCGTCAGCGTCGGCAACACGTCGCGCAAGATGCGCTTCGAGGCGAGGAAGGTGATTCGCCCGCGCACGGACGTGAACGATTCGGCGGCGGACCTGCTGGCGGAGCCGCAGGTGGTGTGCCGGGCTTCTGGCACGTGCGTCGTCCCGAAGGACAAGCAGCGCATCCAGCGTTAACCCACGAGGGCACATATGAATCCGATGGTCATTACCGCGGCGATGGTCGGCGCGGAGACGAGTCGCGAGCAGACTCCGCACCTGCCGATCACCGCCGAGGAGATCGCCGAGGACGCGGTGCGCTGCCGCGAGGCGGGCGCGGCGATGGTGCACCTGCACGTGCGCACGCCAGACGGCAAGCCGTCACAGGACGCGGAGCTGTTCCGGGCGGCGATCCGGGCCATTCGCAAGCGCACGGACATTCTGATTCAGACGTCCACGGGCGGCGCGGTGGGCATGACGGTGGACCAGCGCTGTGGGCCGCTGACGCTCACCGGCGAGGACCGGCCGGACATGGCCACGCTGACCACGGGCACGGTGAACTTCGGCGAGGAGGTGTTCTGGAACCCCCGGCCGCTGGTGCGGGACATCGCCAAGCGGATCAAGGCGCTGGGGCTCAGGCCGGAGATCGAGTGCTTCGACGTGGGGATGATCGACGAGGCGCGCTACCTGGCCAAGGAGGGGCTGGTCGATCTGCCCGCGCACTTCGACTTCGTGCTGGGTGTGCCGGGGACGCTGGCGGCGCGGACCGAGGCGCTGGACTTCATGATCTCCTCGCTGCCGGAGGGCAGCACGTGGACGGTCGCGGCGGTGGGGCGGCATCAGCTGCCGTTCGTGGAGCACGCGGCGGAGCGGGGTGGTAACGCTCGCGTGGGGCTTGAGGACAACATCTATGTGTCCAAGGGCGTGCTGGCCAAGGGCAACTGGGAACTGGTCGCGGACGCGGCGAAGCGGGCCAAGGCCAAGGGCCGCACGCTGGCGACGCCGGCGGAGGCCCGGAAGCTGCTGCGGCTGGCCTGAGCCCCTCTGAAGGAACCCGATTCATGGATACAGAGCTGAAGGGCAAGGGCGTCCTCGTCACCGGGGGCGCCGGAGGCATTGGTACGGTCACGGTGCGCGCGTTCGCGGAGGAGGGCGCCCGGGTGGCGGTGCACTACCGGAGCAGCGGGGACCAGGCCCTCGCGCTGGCGAAGGACGTGGGCGGTGTGGCCCTGCGCGCGGACCTCACGCTCGAGGCCGAGGTGGACGCGCTCATTCCCCAGGCGGTGAAGGCGCTGGGCCGGCTGGACGTGGTGGTCGCCAACGCGGGGCACTGGCCGTCCTCCGATGAGCCCGTGTGGCAGATGTCGCTCTCTCGCTGGCGCCAGACGATGGCGGAGAACCTGGACAGCGTGTTCCTCACCTGCCGGGCCTTCCTGCGCCACGTGGCCACCACGGGCACCGGCAGCCTGG
The DNA here is from genome assembly GCA_035296065.1 of Myxococcaceae bacterium. Lineage (GTDB taxonomy): Bacteria > Myxococcota > Myxococcia > Myxococcales > Myxococcaceae > DATHBR01. Next base: position 156,040 of record DATHBR010000074.1, read on the forward strand.
TGCTCGTCAGCTCCACGGCGGGCCTGTTTGGCGAGGCGGGTCACTCGGACTACGCGGCGGCCAAGGGCGCGCTGGCCAGCGGCTTCGTGAAGAGCCTGAAGAACGAAGTGGGCCGCATTGCTCCCCTGGCCCGGGTCAACGTGGTGTGCCCGGGCTGGACGGAGGTGGATCGCAACCGGGCGAAGCTCCAGGGTCCAGGCTTCCTCCAGCGCGTGACGCGCACCATGGCGCTGCGCAAGGTGGCGCAGCCCGAGGACATTGCCCGGGTGATCGTCACGCTCGCCTCCGATCGCGTCTCGGGGCACGTCACCGGCGAAGTCATCACCGTCGCGGGTGGCATGGAAGGCCGGGTGCTGCATGACGGCTAGCGTGGATGTGCGCACGTACAACCGCGAGGCGTGGAACCGGCAGGTCGCCAAGGGCGATCGGTGGACCATTCCCGTGGGGCCCGAGGTCATCGCCGCCGCGCGCCGGGGCGAGTGGAGCGTGGTGCTCACGCCGCGCAAGCCCGTGCCCCATGAGTGGTTCGGCGAGCTGAAGGGCAAGGAGGTGCTCGGCCTGGCGAGCGCGGGAGGCCAGCAGGGCCCCGTGCTGGCGGCGGCGGGCGCGCGGGTGACGGTCTTCGACAACTCGCCCGCTCAGCTCGGGCAGGACCGCATGGTGGCCGAGCGCGACGGCCTGTCCCTCCGGCTCGTCGAGGGGGACATGCGCGACTTGTCCGTGTTCCCGGACGCCAGCTTCGATCTCATCTTCCACCCGTGCTCCAACGTCTTCGTGGACAACGTGCGGCGCGTGTGGCGCGAGGCCTACCGCGTGCTTCGTCCCGGTGGAGCGCTGCTGGCCGGGTTCTGCAACCCGATCATGTTCCTGTTCGATCCGGACCTGGAGCAGCAGGGCATGATGCAGCTCAAGTACAAGATGCCGTACTCGGACTTCACCAGCCTCACGGACGAGGAGCGGCGCCGCTACACGGACAAGGGCGAGCCGCTGTGCATCGCCCACTCCCTGCAGGACCAGATCGGCGGCCAGCTCGACGCGGGCTTTGTCCTCACCGGCTTCTTCGAGGACAAGATGACCGAGGGAGACCGGCTCGCCGAGTATGTGGACACACTGTGTGCCACTCGCGCGGTGAAGCCCGCGAGCGGACCACTGGGGGGTTAGACCGGGGAGATCTCCCGGCGGCGGAACGGGCGCTCCACCTTCTTGTTCGCCGTGCGCTTGAGGGCTCGTGCCAGGAGCCTTCGCGTATCCCGGGGATCCACCACGTCGTCAATCATGGCCATGGCCGCGGTGCGTTCGATCCGGATGTGCTGGCGCAGGTTCTCCGCGAGCTCCTTCTTCATCGCGGCGGCCGCCTCGGGGCTCTCCGCGCCTTGCAGCAGCTTGCGCGCCGCGATGGACACCAGCCCCTCGGGCCCCATCACTCCGATCTCCGCTCCCGGCCAGGCAATGAGCAGGTCCGGCTCGAAGGCCCGCCCGTTCATCACGTAGTAGCCGGCGCCGTAGCCCTTGCGCACCACCACCGTGAGCTTGGGCACCGTGGCGCTCGCCACCGCGTACATCATCTTCGCCCCGTGCCGGATGATGCCCTGCTGCTCCACCTTCGTGCCCACCATGAAGCCCGGCACGTCCTGCAGGAACACCAGCGGGATGTTGAACGCGTCGCACAGGTTGATGAACCGCGCCGCCTTGTCCGACGCGTTCACGTCCAGGATGCCCCCCAGGTACATCGAGTTGTTCGCCACGATGCCCACCGGGTAGCCGTCAATGCGCGCCAGCCCCGTAATCAGGTTGCGCGCCCAGCGCGGCTTGAGCGGGAAGAACTTCCGCTCATCCACCAGCGACAGGATGACCTTGTGCATGTCGAACGCCTGCCGCGTGCTCTCCGGCACCACCTTCAGCAGCTCCTCGTCCCGCCGGTCGAACGGGTCCGACGAGGGGCGGCGCGGCGGCTTGTCCTCGCAGCTCGACGGGAAGAACGACAGGTACTCGCGCACCGCGGTGATGCACGTGGCGTCATCCGCGTACTCCGCGTCCGCCACGCCCGACAGCTCGTTGTGCACCTTGGAGCCGCCCAGCTCCTCCTCCGTCACCTTCTCGCCCACCACCGACTCCACCAGGTACGGCCCGCCGATGGCGATGGAGCTGGTGCCCTTCACCATGGGCACGAAGTCCGCCAGCGCCGGGATGTACGCCGTGCCCGCCGCTCCCGGGCCCACCATGGCCGCCACCTGTGGCACCACGCCGCTCATCACCACCTGCTCGCGGAACAGGTAGCCCGTGTCCGCGAAGCCCGCCAGCCGCCGCGGATCGATGCCCGCCGATGCGTCCAGCCGCGCTCCCGCCGAGTCCACCAGCCACACCATGGGGATGCGGTTCTTCAGCGCCAGGTCCCTCAGCCGCGCCACCTTGCGCTCGCCCACCTCGCCAATGGAGCCGCCGAACACCGTGAAGTCGTAGATCGCCGCGGCCACCGGGCGCCCGTCGATCTCTCCGGTGCCGGTAATCACTCCATCCGCCGAGGAGGGCTTGCCCTCCTCTTCCTCCTCCGGGAGGTTGCCGTGGTGCGCGGCCAGCAGCCCCAGCTCCTCGAAGGTGCCCGGATCGAAGAGCAGCTTCATGCGCGAGCGGGCGTCGAGCTTGCCCCTGGCGCGCTGGCGCTCGATGCGATCGGGGCCTCCCATGCCCTCGTTGCGGCGGCGGTGCTCGGCGAGCTTCTCCACGCGATCCTTCATCTTCATTCGGCGCTCTCCCGGCGGTTGGCCGCCAAATCAAACCCACTTGGGGGGGCAACCGGAAGGGTAGAGTGAGGCGTGGCTGTGAACTGCTCGCATGTGGCGGCCTTCGCCTGTCTGCTGGTGCTCACCGGATGCCCTCAGGACGGCGTCCCGGAGCGGCCGCGCAGCCGCGTCCAGGGGCAGGTGGCTGGCCCTGGGACGCTCCAGGGCGATGCGTATGTGTTCCTCTTCGCGCCCGGGGAGGGGCCTCCCGAGGCATTGGCGGCGCCCCGGTACGTCACCGCCGTGCCCGAGCTGCGCCTGGCGGCGGGGGATCCGCGCTTTCTGTTCTCCGAGGTGGCTCCCGGGCCGTACCGGCTGTGGGGCTTCCTGGACGCGAACCGGGATGTGGACCTGGCCGTGGAGGTGCTCGCCCAGCCGGGCGCCGGGGATTGGACTCCGGAGGCGGCGGTGGAGCTGCAGGTGCCCGCTGGAGGCGTGACGGAGCAGGAGCTGACGCTCGCGCGGCGCAGACGCCATGGGCCTCCGGCGTTCCGGGTGACGGGGGAGCGCACGGATGGGGGCGTGGTGACGCTGACGGACACGCCGCTGGGCGACTCGCTCACCGTGGAGGCGGATGGCCTGGGGCTCCTGCGGGGCGAGGAGACGCGGTTCTTCGTCCGGCTGCGGGACGCGGACGGGGACGGGAACGCGGACGATCTGAACGGCGACGGTGTTCCCGAGCTGTTCCCACAGTTCTTCCTGCGGTTCGTGCCCCGGCCCGGGCAGGTGGTGCCGGAGGGGGAGGATGGAGGGGCCTCGCAAGTCATCGTGCCGCTGCTGCTCAACCCGGTTCCGTTCCTTCCGGTGCTCCAGGGGGACGTGACGCGCGAGGTATCCGCGGCGAGCCTGTTGCTCTTCGTTGTTCCCCCCCTGGGCGCCATTCCCGTGGGCGAGTACCAACTGTGGGCGGTCTCGGCCGAGGGGGCGTTCTGGTACGTGCCCAATGCGCTGGGCGAACGGAGCACGGAGGCGCTGCGCTCCCAGGCCCTGCGCTTCCGTGTGACGCGCAGTGACTCGCGGGACGGCGGGAATCCCGCTAGATAGGCGGCTCTACCTGGTCGAGCGAGGGAACCCCATGGGTGAGTCCAATAGCCTTAACAATCCGCATGAGCTGGCGCTGCGCGACTTCGCGCTCGGCTACCCCGGCGCCCACGAGGACATGCCCTGGGGCCACCGCGCCATCAAGGTGAAGGGCAAGGCCTTCCTCTTCATGGGGCACCAGTCCGGAGGCCTCGGGCTGTCCGTGAAGCTGCCGCAGTCCAAGGACGCCGCCCTGATGCTGCCGTTCGCCACGCCCACCGGCTATGGCCTGGGCAAGAGCGGGTGGGTGTCCGCCGAGTTCGCCAAGAAGGACAAGCCGCCCCTGGAGATGCTGCGCCAGTGGGTGGATGAGAGCTACCGCGCCGTGGCGCCGAAGAAGCTGGTGGCGCAGCTCGATGCGGGTACGGCGGCTGCCCCGAGCGCTCCGGCTCCCACGAAGAAGAAGGCCTCCAGGGCGAAGCCCGCCGCGGCCAGGAAGAAGACCGCGGCCAGGAAGAAGACCGCGTCGAAGTGACTTCAGCCGCCTCCGCCGTAGCCCCTGCCGACGATTCCGAAGAAGTCGATCACGAGGAGGCAGAAGCCGATGAGCAGTGACAGCACCGCCATCAGCAGCGCCGTGAGGACACCGCTGAGTCCGCCCCGCGTCTCGCCTCGATAGAGGGAGAGCGTCGGTCCCGCTATCATTATGATGATGCCCCCCGCCTTGTAGACCAGCTCCATGGAGTCCGACGAGACGTTGCCCCCCAGTATCATCAGGCCGATCCCGCAGAGGATTGGCACGAGGCTCAACAGGCAGACGCCCGCGGCGGCCCAGGGCCCAAACTGACGGGCGGAGCGCCTCTCGCACGTGCGGCAGAGCTCACTTCCGGGAGCCAGCGGCACCCCGCGGCCACACCGCGCGCACTTCGCGGCCGGGCCCGTTTCCGGAGCGGGGTTCATGTGGGCCACGATTCGAGGAGCGTGGGCAGCTGCGCCATGTCGGTGAAGACGTGCACCGCGCCGGCCCGGCGCAGGGCCTCGGGCCCATTATGGCCGGCCTCGGGGGGGCTGTAGCCGAACACCGTGGCGCCCGCCGCCACGCCGGCCGTTACCCCGGTGAGGGTGTCTTCCACGACGGCGCAGCGCTTCGGATCCACGGACAGGGCCCGAGCCGCCGCCAGGTACACATCCGGGGCGGGCTTGGAGTGTGGCAGCTCCATGCCGCTGAAGATGCGCCCTTCGAAGTATTGGATGAGGCCCACCTTGCGCAGCTGCAGCTCGACCTTGAAGCGGTCCGCGCCCGAGGCACAGGCGATGCGGCCCTGGTGCCGCTCGTGGACGGCCGCCACCGCCGCGTGGATGTTGCGCACGGCCACCAGATCTCGCTCCAGCGCCTCGTTGCGGCGCGCCCGGAAGCGCGTCAGCCACTCGTCCGTGACCGGCTTCCCGGTGCGCTCCTGGATGAGGCCCGCCTCGGCCCGCACCGTCTTGCCGACGAACAGCGCCATGCACTCCTGCTGGGTGAGCTTCCAGCCCAGCTCCTCGAGCATGTCGCGCAGGACGCCAATGGTGATGGGCTCGGAGTCCACCAGCACGCCGTCGCAATCGAACAGGACTCCTTCAAACCGCATCTGTGTGTCTCCGAAAATGGAACGGTTTGTACAATGCGGGGTGAGCTTAGCGCGTGGTCAAAACCTGGGCACCCGATGCGCCGTTAACGGTCATTTCGCCGCGCGGGGGGCGTGTTACCCAAGGCTGGCGTTCAGCAAAGGGGTGTCCCATGGGTCGGCAGCGCTTCCTCGTTGTTCTCATGCTCGGGCTGGCGGCCTGTGCGACCGTCGATAAGAGCCGAGAGGCTGTCAAAGGCTTCGGCGAGCGGGCCGGGCTGGTGCTCGAGCAGGACGCCTATGGTGACGGCGCGAAGAGGCTCGTCTACCTGGAGCAGGGCTGGGGGCCCGCCGAGACGCTGTGGTTCTACCACGCGGATCAGGGCTCGGTGCTCATGCCCTATGACACCCTGGTGCACCTGGAGCAGGCCGGAAACGACAAGCCGTTCCTCCACCCCGAGCACATCACCCGGTTCCGGCTCCTCAACCAGCACCGCACGCCGAACAACCCCGACAAGCTCCCCGTGGGGTTCGCGCGCCACAACGACAAGGTGGGGCTGACGTGCGCGGCCTGTCACACCTCGCAGATCAACTACCAGGGCACGGCGATGCGCATCGATGGGGCCCCGGCGCTCGCGAACGTCCCGGGCTTCCTGAGAGAGGTGCAGGCGGCGCTTGCGGCCACGCTGGCGGACGAGGCCAAGCTGGCGCGGTACGCCGCCGCGGTACCGGGTGGGGGCAAGGGCGAGGCCAGCCGCGAGGCGGCCCGCCAGAGCCTCACGCAGACCCTGCGGTGGTTCGAGAGCTACAACACCGCCAACCACTCCTCCACGGTGGAGGGCTTTGGGCGGATGGACGCCGTGGGACGGATCATCAACCAGGCCATCCGCTTCAGCAGCGACCCCAGCAACAGCATCGAGCCCAATGCGCCCACGAGCTTCCCGCTGCTGTGGGATGCGCCGCGCCACGACTACGTGCAGTGGACGGGCTTCTCGCCGAACTCGGGCGCGGGCTCGCTCGGCCGCAACTCCGGCGAGGTGGTGGGCGTCTTCGGGCAGGTCGAGGTGAAGCACTACAAGACGCAGGAGGAGGCCAAGAAGGGCTACCCCTCGACGGTCCAGACGCACGAGCTGGTGGCGATGGAGGAGTCGCTGCGAGGCCTGAAGTCGCCTCAGTGGCCCGAGCAGATCCTGCCGCCGATCGATCGCAAGCTGGCGGCTCGGGGCGAGCAGCTCTACCAGGTGCACTGCGTGTCGTGTCACGCGACCATCAACCGCGACGATCCCCGGCGAGACGTCGTGGCCATGATCACCGGCCTCGATGTGGTGGGCACCGATGACACCACCGCCCGGAACATCGCCGAGGCGCAGGTCCCGTCGGGAGTGCTCGAGGGCGCCATCGCGCCCAACGGCACGAAGTATGGCGCCAGGATGCCGGCGCTGTCCCTGGTAGGGGATCTGGCCACCCGGATCGTGGCGGCCAACCCGACCGCCGCGGTCAAGGCGATCGCCAACGCCAGGCTCAACGGCCAGCAGGAGACCTCGAAGCAGGGCAACCACACCGCGCGCAGCGAAGCGAACCCCACCGCCGACCTGCTGGCCTACAAGGCGCGGCCCCTCAATGGGACATGGGCCTCCTCGCCGTACCTGCACAATGGCTCGGTGCCCACGCTGTACGATCTGCTCCTGCCGCCCGCTCAGCGGCCCCAGACGTTCGCGGTGGGCCGCTGGGAGTACGATCCCAGGAAGGTGGGGTACGTCAGCGATGGCCAGGTGCCCTTCGTGTTCGATACCCGCGTGACGGGCAACTCCAACCGGGGCCACGAGTTCGGAGTGACGCTGCCCGACGCGGACCGCTGGGCGCTCGTGGAGTACCTGAAGACCCTGTGACGTCAGGGCCGCGCCTGTGCCACGCCCTGGGCCTGGAAGGCTTGGCTTTCCAGGCGCTGCACACGCCGCAGCTCCGCCTGGGCCCCGATGGCGGTGAAGATCTCCCGGGCGCGGGCCAGCAGCGGCTCACGCCGGTGGGGCAGGGCCACGGCAGCGTCGAAGCAGGCCACGCCCAGCTCCCACCGGTTGGGGCTCTGCTCCAGCAGGGCGATGACCCGCAGGAACAGGGGCTCGGCGGCGGCGGGGCCCTTGCGGAGCCTCACCGCCCGGGCCCTGATCCGGAGCGTTGGTCCCCGCATATAACGATAGATGAGCGCCAGGGCCCGTGCCTTGAGGGTGCCCAGGCGCACGATGCGCAGCAGCTTCGCGCGGGGCACCGAGGTGGCGCCCTGCTCCAGCGCGAAGAGGGCCGCTTCGGCCGCGTCCACCAGGCCGATCTGCAGGAAGGGCACCAGCACCTGGTACCGCCACACGGTGTCGAAGGCGCGCACGCTCACCTGCGCGGCCTCTTCCGGCCGGTGCTCGCGCACGAGGACATTGGCCAGGTGGTTGAGCGCCGCGCACTGGTTGGCCAGATCGTTGACCTGGAGGGAGATCTCCAGGCCCTTCTCCAGCTGGATGCACGTCTGGTCCGCGCCTTCTTCGCCGCGGAGGTAGCGGCACATGGGCACCCAGGCGTGAGCCCAGCCCTGGTGCATCAGCGCGTTGAGCTCCAGGCCCAGCTGGCCCATCTCCCGGAAGGACTGCTCGGCTTGCTCGAAGCGCCCGGCCAGGAAGTGGCTGGTGGCCAGGATCATCGTCGAGGTCTGTATCTCCCAGGGCTCGCCCACCCGCCGCAGCACGCCAATGGCCTCGTGCTCCAGCTGCACGGCGCGCTCCAGCTCGTTGGTGAAGAGGGCGTGGGTGCCCAGGCGGCTGAGGGCAATGCCCTCGGCCACCGCGTCCTGCGAGCGCCGGCCGTGCTTCAGCGCGCAGGACAGGTAGCGCCGCGAGCCCCGCAGCAGCCCCGCGCCGAACAGCACCGTGCCGTAGTACCCGTTGGCCTGGCTCAGCCCGTATTCAGTGCGCACCCGCTGCGCCATGTTGAGCGCCACCAGCGTGGCCCAGGTAAGCTTGAACAGATCCGCGAAGTAGTAGATGCGGATCAGCGACATCAGCGTGTTCAGCTGCTTGATGTAGAGCGCCCGCCGGGGCTCTCGCACGGGCCGGGGCAGCCACGGACACACGAGCTTGAGCAGGTGGAGCCCGAAGTGGGCCACCGTGCGCACCACCAGCCTGGCCCGGGTGCGCGGCGCCGCGTGGCCCATGAGCTTCAGCGCGCGCTCCAGCTCCTCGATAGCCCGGCCCGACTCGCCCTTCTCCTGGAAGGCGCGGCCCAGCCCCACGTGCAGCTCCGCGCGCACGTCTGCCGCGCGCTCGTCCTGGAGCCGTTGCGTGAACATCTCGATGGCGGCCGTGTAGTGGCCCGACTGTAAGAGCGTCTGCGCCAGCTCGAGGTTCACCTGGCGGGTGTCCTCGAGGACCGTGGCGGGCGGCAGGTGCTCCGCGTTGGAGAGCACCGCCAGCGCGCGGTGGTAGTGGTGCAGCGCCTCGTCATTGGCGTACTGGCGCTTGGCGGCGCGCGCGGCGAGCAGCGTGTAGCGCAGCCCCCGGGCCTCGTCGTTGGCCGCCAGGTAGTGGTAGGCGAGGATGCCCGCTGGCTTCACGGTGCGCTCCTCGAGCGCCTGGGCGATGCGCTGGTGGTACTGCCGCCGCGTGGCGCGAGGCAGCGACTGCAGGGCCGCCTCCTGGATGAGGGCGTGGCGGAACTGGAAGCCGGGCTCGGCCTCCTCGTCCCACGGCTGGAGCAGCCCCCCCGCCACCAGGCCCGTCAGGTCCCTGCGCAGCGCGCTGTCCGCCAGGCCCGTGAGGCTGGCGAGCAGCGCCTGCGAGAAGCTGCGCCCCACCACCGCGCACAGCTGCGCCAGCTGCTGCTGCCTGCGAGGCAGCGCGTCCAGCCGGGCCAGCAGCAGCTCCTGCAGCGTCAGCGGGATGGCCACCGCCCGATCCCCCTCGAGGATCACCCGCGTCATCTCCTCCACGAAGAGGGGGACGCCATCCGTGCGGGCTACCAGCTGCGTCATCACGTTGGCGGGAAGCTGCTGGCCCCGCGCGAACTCCTTCACCAGCCGCTCGGCGCACTCCGCGGTCAGCCGCTCCAGGGCCAGCGGCTGGAAGCGGGGATGTTGTCCCCAGGGCGAGCGGAACTCGGGGCGGGCGCTGAGCACCATGAGCACGCGCAGCGCTTCCACCCGCTCCAACACGAAGCCCAGCAGCCGCAGCGTGGAGGGATCCGCCCAGTGAAGATCCTCCACCACCACCAGCGCGGGGCTGTGCCAGTCCTGGTGCATGGCCAGCGCGGCCAGCGCCTCCATCGTCTCCTCCTGCCTGCGCTGGGGGGTAAGGCGCAGGTGAGGGGAGCTGTCGGCCACCGGCAGGGACAGCAGCGAGGTCAGCAGGCCCACCTGCACCGGCGTGAGGCCCCGCTCCTCGAGCCTCGCCTGGAGCGCGCGCAGGTTCTCCTGGGGCGACAGCTCCGGGCGCAGCCACAGCCGCTGCAGCGCCTCGATGACGGGGTGCAAGGCGCTGGTGCTGAAATGGCTCCAGCACTGGAGCCTCAACAGCCGGGGCTTCTCGGGCAGCACCTGCTCGCGCAGCTCCTGTAGCAGGCGGGACTTGCCGATACCCGCCTCGCCGCTCACCAACACATAGCTGCCTTGCCCCTCGCGAGCGCGTCGCCAGGCGTCCAGCAGCAGCCCCAGCTCGCGCTCGCGGCCCACCAGCGGGCTGAGCTTGCCGTCTCCCCCCAGCGTGCGCTCGAAGCGGATGACGGCCACGCGCGAGCGCTGCACGCGGTGCACCTCCAGGGTGCGCCGCCCGTCGAAGGTACGTGCTCCCAGCGGCACCGTGTCGAAGGCGCGCCGCACCAGCCGGTAGGCGCTGGGGCCGAGCACCACCTCATCAGGCCCCGCCTGCCGGCCCAGCCAGGCGGCGATGCGCGGGGCCTGCCCTTGAATGGTGGGAGTGCGCCCCCGCAGCTCCGGGGAGATGTCGTCCAGCACCACCAGATCCGTGTCGATGCCCACCTGCACCGCCAGCTCCGCGTGGAGCCCCAGCGCCTGCCTGTCCCGCAGCGCCTGGTGCACGGCCCTGGGCAGCTCCAGGCCCGCGCGCACGGCGCACTCCGAGTCTCCCTCCTTGACGACCGGGTAGCCGAAGCAGGCCAGCACCTCGTCGCCGATGCACAGGGTGATGAAGCCGCCGTGCCGCTGGAGCACCTCCGAGGCCGCGCGGTGGAAGGTGGCCTCCAGCTCGCTGAAGTCCTCGGGATCCAGCTGGCCCGCCAGCGTGGACAGCCGCTCCAGCCGGCAGGACACCAGCGTCACCTGTCTGCGCTGGGGCGCCACCGAGCGCGGCAGCGCGCCCCCGGGCCGCAGGTGCTCCTCCAGCTCGCGCAGCTCCTCGTGCAGCTCGCGGGCCGACAGCACGCGCTTGCCAGGATCCTTGGCCAGCGCCACGGCCAGCAGGGACTCCAGCTCCCAGGGCAGCTCCGGGGAGCTCTCACGCAGCGAGGGCACCGGCTTCGCAGAGAGCACCCGGGAGCGCAGCTCGTCCACCCGGGTCTCCGGGTAGGGCAGCTCTCCGGTGAGCAGCTCGTACAGCATGACGCCGGCGGCCCAGATGTCGGCGCGTTCGTCCACCTGCTCGCCGCGCCACTGCTCTGGCGCCATGTGAGAGGGGGTGCCGGCGCTGGGCAGCTCCTGCGGCGCGGAGGCGGTGCCCCCGTTCACCCGCCACGCCAGGCCGAAGTCCAGCAGCTTCACCGGGCCCTGCTGGGTGAGGAAGACGTTGCTGGGCTTGAGATCGCGGTGAACGATGTGGTGCTCATGGGCGTGGGCCAGCCCCGCGGCCACCTCGCGCATGAGCATGAGGGTGCGTCGCAGGTCCAGCGTGCGCTCGCGCTTGAGCAGCTCCGCCAGCGACTCGCCCTGCAGACACTCCATGACGAGGAAGGGGACGGGGGGATCACCTGGCCCGGCTCGCCACTCGGACACGTCGAAGATGCGAAGGATGTTCTCGTGATCCAGCTGCGCGATGGCGCGCGCCTCGCGCAGCCCCATGCCGGCCAGCTCCTGGCGCGGGAAGAGGAACTTGAGGGCCACGGTCCGCTGCAGCTCCTCGTCACGGGCCCGGAATACCTGGCCCATGGAGCCCGCTCCCAGGCGTTCGAGGATCTCGAAGCGGCTGCCGTCCGAGCCTCCCAGGCGCTCGCCTGGAAGCAAGCTCCTCCAGGAGGTGCGAGGGGCCGCCGTCGCCACCTCTCTCAGGAAGGAGTCCTCGAAGTCGGACTCATCGTCGGCCGGGTCGTCGGCCTCCCACTCCACGTCGTCCAGCAGGGGAGACACACGTCCCAGGCCGTCATGCTCGCCGGTGGTTCCCATGGTGCTGTTCCCCCAACCCCTCCTCCACAAGGTAGGGGCGCGAGAGGGGGCAGGCAATGACGCCTGAGAGCCTCCTACATGCCCTTGGGGGCGAGGGGCCGGGAAGCCGTCGTTGCGCTCCTGACGCTCAGGCCGCCTCGCCCCGATCCCAGTATTCACTGGATGCCCTGGGGCTGAACGCGGAGGATGCGGCCCTTCTTTTGGGGAGACCCGCGATGGACTTCGAGCAGAGCGCCCGGACCCAGGACTACCTCGAGCGCCTCAAGCGCTTCATGCGTGAGCACATCGAGCCGGCCGAGGCCCGCTACCGCGACGAGGTGCATGCCACCTGTCAGGCCGGTGACTGGAAGACGTGGAAGGTGCCGGCGGTGATGGACGAGCTGAAGGCCCGCGCCAGGGCCGAGGGCCTGTGGAACCTGTTCCTGCCCGACGAGAAGCTGGGCGCCGGCCTCAGCGTGCTGGAGTACGCGCCGCTGGCCGAGGAGATGGGCCGCAGCTTCATCGCTCCCGAGGTCTTCAACTGCAGCGCTCCGGACACCGGCAACATGGAGGTGCTCTGGAAGTACGGCTCCGAGGAGCAGAAGGCGCGCTGGCTCACGCCGCTGCTCGCCGGGGAGATCCGCTCGGTGTTCTGCATGACGGAGCCCGAGGTGGCCTCCTCGGATGCCACCAACATGCAGGCCACCGCCATCGTCGATGGGGACGACATCGTCCTCAACGGCAGCAAGTGGTGGTCCAGCGGCCTGGGCCACCCGAAGGCGAAGATCATCATCTTCATGGCGCGCACGCCCGACACCGCCGGGGGCCGCCACAACCAGCACTCCATGGTGCTGGTGCCGCTGGACACGCCGGGGGTGAGCATCCGCCGCATGCTGCCGGTGTATGGCGAGTACGACGCGCCCCACGGCCACGGCGAGGTGCACTTCAAGGATGTGCGGGTGCCGCTCTCCAACATCATCGCCGGGCCTGGCAGGGGCTTCGAGATCGCCCAGGGGCGGTTGGGCCCCGGCCGCATCCACCACTGCATGCGCTGCATTGGCGCGGCGGAGCGGGCGCTGGAGCTGATGATCGACCGGGGAATGAATCGCACCGCCTTCGGCAAGCCGCTGCTCAACCTGGGCGGCAACCGCGAGCGCGTCGCCGACGCGCGCATCGCCATCGATCAGGCGCGGCTGCTGACGCTCTACGCCGCGTGGAAGATGGACCAGGTGGGAGCGCTGGGCGCGATGACGGAGATCTCGTCCATCAAGGTCGTGGCGCCCAACGTGCTCCAGCGCGTGGTGGACGACGCCATCCAGATTCATGGCGCGGCGGGCGTGTCGCAGGACACCGCGCTGGCGGGCTTCTTCGCCCAGGCGCGCAGCCTGCGCATCGCGGACGGCCCGGACGAGGTCCACAAGGGGCTGGTGGCGCGCATCGAGCTGGCCAAGCGCGGCTTCTCCCGGAGCTGAGCCATGGCCAAGCCACCGGTGGGCGCTGTCCGTCCAGGCGAGGAGCTGAACGTGCCCGCCGTGGACGCCTGGCTCAAGGCGCTGGTGCCCTCGCTGGAGGGCACGCCCGAGGTGACGCAGTACTCGGGAGGCGCCTCCAACTGGACCTACCGGCTGAAGTACGCCAACCGCGATCTCGTGCTGCGCCGGCCGCCCGCGGGGACGAAGGCCAAGTCCGCGCACGACATGGCGCGCGAGTACACGGTGCAGAAGGCGCTCAAGCCGGCGTACCCCGCCGTGCCCACCATGGTGGGCCTGTGCCAGGATCCGGCCGTGCTCGGCGCGGACTTCTATGTCATGGAGCGCATCGAGGGCCTCATTCCGCGCAAGCACCTGCCGCGGGAGCTCACGCTGGACAAGGAGCAGACGCGGCGGCTGTGCCTCAACGTCATCTCCCGGCTGGTGGAGCTGCACTCGGTGGACGCGGCGGCCGTGGGCCTGTCCTCGCTGGGCAAGGGGCCTGGCTACCCGAAGCGGCAGATCGAAGGCTGGTCGGACCGCTACGAGAAGGCCCGGACATGGAACGTGCTGAGCTTCCGGTACGTGCGTGACTGGCTGGCGGCGAATACGCCGGAGGATGTCGCCACCTGCGTCATCCACAACGACTGGCGCATGGACAACGTGGTGCTCGACCCGGCCGAGCCCACCCGCATCATCGGCGTGCTCGACTGGGAGATGGCCACGCTGGGCGACCCGTTGATGGACCTGGGCAACGCGATGGCGTACTGGATCCACGCCGACGACAACTTCCTGCTGCGGGCCACGCGGCGTCAGCCCACGCACCTGCCCGGCATGCTTCGGCGCGAGGAGGTAGTCGAATACTACATCGACCAGATGAAGCTGAAGCCGGCCAACTGGACCTTCTACGAGGTCTACGGCCTGTTTCGCCTGGCCGTCATCGTCCAGCAGATCTACTACCGCTACCACCACCGGCAGACGCGCAACCCGGCGTTCAAGAACTTCTGGGTGCTGGCCAACTACCTGGGCCTGCGCTGCGACCGGCTCATTCGCAAGAGGGGAGCCCGCTGACTCCATGAGAAAGAACATTCTGATTACTGGCGCCAGCTCGGGCCTGGGTGAGGGCATGGCCCGCGAGTTCGCCGCCAGGGGACGCAACCTCGCCCTGTGCGCGCGCCGCACCGACCGGCTGGACGCGCTCAAGGCGGAGCTTTTGGCCAAGCACCCGGGCATCCAGGTGTCCGTGCGCGCCCTGGACGTGAATGATCACGCGCAGGTGTTCAGCGTGTTCGACGCCTTCGCGCAGGAGCTGGGGAGCCTGGACCGCATCATCGTCAACGCCGGGGTAGGGCAGGGCAAGCGGGTAGGTACGGGCCACTTCGCCACCAACGTGCAGACGGCGCAGACGAACTTCATCGCGGCCATCGCCCAGTGCGAGGCGGCGGTGGGCATCCTGCGCAAGCAGCAGCAGGGACACCTGGTCACGGTCTCGTCCATGAGCGCCATGCGCGGGCTGCCCAAGCACCTCACGGTGTACGCGGCGACCAAGGCCGGCCTGTCCTCGCTGACGGAGGGCATCCGCGCCGAGCTGCTGGGCACGCCCATCAAGGTGAGCATCCTGTTCCCCGGCTACATCCGCACCGAGCTCAACGCGGGGGCGAAGAAGCTGCCCTTCGAGGTGGACGCCGTCACCGGCTCGCGCGCCATGGTGAAGGCGATCGAGCGCGAGCCGGTGCGCGCCTACGTGCCGCGCTGGCCGTGGGTGATCGGGGCCTTCTTCATGCGCAACCTGCCGCTGCCGCTGGTCGCGAAGATGATCTGAGCCGGGCCGCGTTCAGCCCGCGCGCTGCACCCAGTGGAAGTAGGCGCCCCGGGGATCCGCCAGCGGATCCCGGAACAGCGCGCGGATCTCCGCCTTGTCCACCCGGCCCGAGTCGAACGCCCGGTACAGCGAGTCGCCCAGCTGGTAGCCCAGCGCGTGGCTCACGCCGTGGAAGAGCCGGTCCTTGCGCAGCGGGAGCAGCTTTACGCCTTCGTCCGGGCCCTCGGTCTCCGCGGCCTTGTGCGCCAGCACGAACGCGGCGATTTGCCGCTCCACGCCCCGCGTGGTCGCGAACCGCCGCGCCCACTCCGCCGGCCCCGCGCAGCCGCGACGCGGGTTCACCAGCTTCGAGCCGAAGAAGCCCAGCGCCTCTTCCATGCACCGCGCGTAGAACGCGTCCGAGGCCCGTCGCGGCGCCTCCATCGCGTCTCCCACCGCGCAGTGCCGCACGAAGTGGGCCGCTTCCTCCGCCGCGTGGTTCAAGGACAGCGAGGCCAGGTACGCCGTCCTCGCCCGCGGAATGTAGCTGCTCTCCCGCGACAGGATGTGGCGCCGCAGCTGGCCCAGCTCCGCCTGGGTGAAGCGCCCGCGCTGCTGAATGCGCGCCAGCACGTCCGCGTCCGCCGCCGTCGCCACCTCCACCTCTTCGAGCGCCCGGCCCACCGGCACTCCCGCCAGCCGCGCGATCAGGCCCGCCATCTCCCGGAACCGCTCCGCCGCGCCGCGCTCCCGGATGGGGGCGTCTCCGGCCTCGGCCTCCAGGTAGTCCAGGAAGCTCTGCTGGCACACCACCGGAGAGGCGTTCAGCAGGCACACCGAGCCGTCCGCCAGCTCCACCGCCTCGACGCCGCCCGCCTTGCCCTCCCGCGCCAGCCGCCAGTAGACGCCCTCACAGTTCTGGTACACCACCAGCCCGCGCCGCGCGTGCGTCTCTCCCAGCGCCCGCTCCACCTGCGCCGGAAGGTGACACGGCGTCACGTGGTACTGGCCCACCAGCACCAGCACCTGGGGCCGATCCTCCGCCCGCGCCGCCCGGGCGATGCGCTCGGCCGCGTACGCGTCGCGAAGCTCCAGCGAGCGCTCGCCCTGCACCCGCCGATCGATGCCCACCACCTCCAGCCGGTGCCGCCGCGCGAAAGAGAGCAGGGGACGGAACCCCGACCAGCCATCCGCGCCCGGACCCGGCGCACGCCCCAGCCGCTCCAGCAGGGTCCGCTCGGGCAGCCTGCCCGCCAGGTAAGCGTCCAGCGAGGCCTGGTGACGGCCCTCCACGCACTCCAGCGCCAGGATCACCCGGCGGCCCGTCTCCAGGGCCCGCGCGGCCAGCCCCAGGTACGTCTCCTGGGCCAGCGGCAGCGTGTGGTAGTCGCCCACGTACACCACGTCCGCGGCCCGCACCCGCTGGTGCACCACCGGCAGCGGCAGCACCTGGCGATAGCTGGCCGTCCGCCGCCTGTAGCGGGCCTCGTAGGCCCGGAAGGCGGAGGTGTGATCCTCGACGGCACGGGCGATCTGCGCCTTCTGCCGGCGAAACAGTGCGAGATGGAGGGCAAGCGACGCGCGCATGGAAGGCGGTGATCAAGGTCGCACGCACTTCCGGGGCCGGCAAAAAAACGGCGATCGCCTTCTGTCCCCGTTCCTTGACTTCACTGCTAAGGGCAATGGACCATCGTCGTGCACTTGAAGATCGCTCTCGCACGAACGACGCTGCTCCTCCTCGTGCTCCTCGTGGCTGTGCCCGCCATCGCCGAGGAGCAGGCGGTGCTGTTGCATTCCGCGCCCGCCCGCGCCGAGGCCAACCAGCCCCTGAAGCTCGAGGGCACCCTGGTCGATGACGGCCGGCGCCTGTCCGAGCTCGTCATCCGCTACCGCGGCCCGGGTGAGCCCTACGCCGAGGTGCCGCTGGAGCGCCAGTACGGCGATCTGTATCGCGGCCGCATCCCCGCCGAGCACATGGTGCCGCCTGGCGTCGAGTACTACGTGGAGGGCGTGCTCAAGAACGGCGATCGCGTGCCCCTGTTCCAGACCGGGGCCCGCCCCACGCGCGTGCTCGTCGCCGGAGAGCTGCCCCGCGCCAGGCCAGTCGCCGCCGCCGAGCCCGCCCGGCCCACTGGCCGCAAGAAGGCGACCGAGCCGGAAGCCGAAGCCGCTTCCACGCCCAAGGGCGCCACCAAGCCCGCCAGCTCCGACGACGAGGTGATGGCCGCGCTCGCCGCGGACCTGCCGGAGAGTGAGGCCGCGGCCTCGCCCGCTCCCAAGGGCGGCGGGCGCAAGTCCTCGCAGGCTTCCGCCTCCAAACCCTCGGCGCCGGTGGCGAAGCCGCCCCCGCCTCCCGAGCCGCAGGAGCCCGTGGGCTCCTCGTCATCAGCGTCCGGCTTCCCGGACGATCCACCGAGCCCGGCAGCGGGCTCGGGCTCCGGGGCGCGCTCCGATCTGGAGGAGGATCTGGCCCTCTACAGCGCCGAGGACACGCTGGCGCTCGCCACGCGCAACGCGGAGACGGTGTCCCGGGTGCCTGCCATCGCCACCTCCTTCGGCCGTGAGCAGCTGCGCGCATTCGGCGCGCGCACCGTGGCGGACGTGCTGGACGTGGTGCCCGGGCTCAGCGTGAGCCGCGACGTGCAGGGCTTCCACCGGGTCTCCGTGCGCGGGCTGCGCAACGACGCGGAGGTGCTCTTCCTGCTCAACGGCCACCGGCTCAACAGCTTCTTCGATGGCCGGGCGCTGATGGACCTGCCCGTTGAGAACCTGGACCGCGTCGAGGTCATCCGCGGCCCGGGCTCCGCGCTCTATGGCGCCGGGGCCTTCCTGGGCGTCGTCAACCTCGTCACCGATCGCAGCGAGGGCGTGCGCGTCACCGCCTCGGGCGGCGGCTTCACCAACCGGGGCGAGGATGCGCTGGCCCCCACGCTGGATGGCCACGTGTCCGCGGGCACCACCGCTGGCGGCCTGCGGCTCTTTGGCGACGTGGATGTGTGGAGCCAGGGCGGAGACTCCGCGCCCATCGACAGGGATGCGCTGGACGCGGACACCCTCAATCAGAAGCTGCGCCTGGCCAACGAGCCCGCGGGCCTCACCCGGGACGAGCGGCTGCTCTTCAACGCCAGCGTGGGCTTCTCCTACGACTTCGGTACCGCGGGACAGCTCAGCTCCTCGGTGCGCTTCCTCACCGAGGACCGCACGGCTCTGATGGGGCTGTTCGACTCGGTGGGGGAGGACTCGGAGCTGAGCTGGAGCCTGGGCCTGTTGGATCTGTCCTACGAGGTGCCGCTGGCCGAGGGCGTGCTGCTGCGCGCGCGCGGCTATGCCGATCAGCAGAACACCCGGCGGCTCTTCCAGATCGCTCCCAGGGACTTCCGCATCAACGAGGTGGCCTTCCCCGAGGGGCTGCTGGAGCAGACGCGCGTCACCACGCGCACCGCGGGCGTGAGCGCGGACGTGGACCTGGCCCTGGGCTCCACCCACCGGCTCGCGCTGGGCGTGGTGGCCGAGATGCAGATGATGGGCGACTACGCCTACGAGACCAACTACACCCGCACCAACGGGCGGCTGCCGCAGCTCACCCCCTTCGAGGGGCTGGACGTGTCGGCGGTGACGGAGGGGCCCGCCTCCAACCGCATGACGCTGGGCTTCTTCGCCCAGGAGCAATGGACGGTCATCACCCCGCTGACGCTCACCTTCGGCGTGCGCGTGGATGCCACCCAGCTGCCCCGGGCCGATGACGACGGCACGATCTCCGGCTCCAGGCTGGTGCCCAGCATCAACCCCCGGGTGGGCCTGGTGTTCGCCGCCACGGACACGCTGGTGCTCAAGGCGCTCTACGGGCGGGCCTTCCGCTCGCCCACGCTGCAGGAGCTGGCCGAGCGCATCCCCGACACCGACTACAACCAGGGCCGCTTCGAGGGCAACCCGCTGCTCACTCCGGCCACCGTGGACACCGTGGAGCTGGGCGTGGACCTGATTCAGGCCGCCGGAGACTCGCGCGTGCGCCTGCGCGGCAACGCCTTCTACGAGCGCTTCAACTCGCCCATCATCCCGGTGGACAACACCGGCAACATCGTCCCGCTGCGCAACCGCGAGCTGGGCGTGCGCGTCTACGGCATCGAGGGCGAGGCCCGCCTGGAGGCCTCCAAGCGCGCCAACGCCTGGGTCAACGCCAGCTTCTTCCGCGCCGAGGACCTGGAGCTGCCCTCCCAGTCGCGCCTGCTCACCGACACCCCCCAGGCCCGCTTCAACGCCGGGGTGTCCATGCCGATTGGCGACTGGGTGAACTTCGACGTGGTGCTGCGCGCGGGCGCCGAGCGCCGCAACAACAGCCGCTCGGTGCTGGAGCTCATCCGCCGCTACAAGATCCCCGCCTACAGCCTCATCACCGCGCAGGTGCGCACCGAGCCCATCGCCGAGCACTTCGAGGTGGCGCTGGTGGCGCACAACCTGTTCGATCACGACATGCGCGATGACGTGCCCCGGCCCGACCGCGTCCCCGGCCTGCTGCCCCGCGAGGGCCAGTCCGTCTACCTCACCATGAGGGCCCGTTACTGATGAACCGCCCGTTGCTCGCCGCCGTGCTGGCCGCCGCGCTCGTACCGGGGCTCGGCTGCCTTTCCTATAACGATGCCTGCCAGCCGCTGGTGCCCGATCCGGACGCCGTGCTCGGCATTCTGGGCGAGGACGTGTTCCTGGACCGGCCCTACACCCGGCACGACAACAACGCGCTGGGGCAGATGGCCGCGGATGCCTACCAGCACGCCGAGGACGACTCGGCCGAGCCCGCGGAGCTGGGCATCATCAACGGCGGCGCCATCCGCGCCGAGGGGCTGTGCATCACCCGCAGCTCGCTGCCCAGGGGCCCGCTCACCGACGGCGTGCTCCACGAGGTGATCCTCTTCGAGAACCGCCTGGTGACGGTGAACATCACCGAGCAGCAGCTGCTGGACATGATGGAGCGCTCGGTGGAGAGCCTCACCCCGGAGGGCCAGCCCATCGTCACCACCTTCGGTGGCTTCCTGCACGTGTCCGAGAGCACCACCGTGCGCGTGGACTGCTCGCGCCTGCGCGGCCAGCGCGTGGTGGAGATGAGGGTGGGCAGCCGCGTGGTGCAGCGCCCCGCGCGCGCGGACGTGCTCTACCGCCTGGCGGCGCCGGACTTCCTGCTCGGAGGCGGAGACGGCTACGGGCCCATCTTCGGCACCGCGAGCAAAGACCCCTCACGCAACCCCGTGCAGTCGCGCAAGCTGGGCGGCGTGGACTCGAATATCGCCGCGGCCTACATGAAGTCGACGTACTCAACCGAGGCGCGGCCCCTGAAGGAGTCCACCCGGTTGGTGTTCGAGAACTGCGCCCTTCCCCCCAGGCCCTCGCGCTGAGGGCACTGGTGGGGTTGGGAAGCCTGAGCTAGGCCTTGGGCTCGCCGTCGACGGCCGCCGCCGCCACCGGAGCCGCCGCGGCCACAGGGGCCGGCGCGGGCTTCGGAGGCGGGGAGAGCACGTCATTGACGGACGGCATCTTACGGATGTCGCCGCGAGCAACCTTCCACGCCTGCTGGACGATCCAGGAGAGCGAGCGATCCTGCCGCGTCGCCTCGCGCTGAATCTCCTCGAGCATGTCCTCTGGGAAGTAGAGGCTTTGTTTACGGTGATCAGTGGACGACATGCTCGTTTTCACTCCTCGCGAGGATCCTGGCGTTCATCGCCAGTGACATCATTGACGGCCGGAAAGGCCTTGATGCGCTCGCGGGCGATTTTCCACGCCTGCTGGACAACCCAGGAAAGGGAGCGATCCTGACGGTTCGCCTCCTCCTGGATTTCCTTCAACATCTCTTCAGGGAAGTACAGAGATTGCTTGCGCTTGTCGGTGCCTGCCATACCGAGTCTCCGGAGCGGATGCGAGGTGACGACCTGAGACACACCGGGGGGGTTATCCGACAGACGCACCAGCGGGTCAACGGTTTCAGCACCACGTTCGACGAACTGCGCCAAGCACCAGTCAAGAACCTTTTATCGGAGCGGAAGGCTCTCGGGAGCGTGAAAATCCCGCGCTAACAGGGGTAGAGGTGGGAGCAGAAATAACGGGGAAAGCGTGAAAAGAGAAACGCCCCGGGCCTCAAGAGAGGCCCGGGGCGTTTCCGGAAAGAGGGACCGCTAAGCACGAGTCTCAGCGGTCCCGTGGACCCAGAGGGGGAGGGGGGGGACCCCTAGGTCCAACGCTATGAAGTTCTGAAGATCGAAGGATTCAACACCCGCCGCCGCCCTGCCCATTCCGCCCGTCGTCTCGCTGGGAAGATCATAAGAATCACCCCCCCGAGCTTCAACCGGGCCGTGATCGATGTAACGCGGCCTGCGGAAAATCCATTCCCCCGTGTGTTCGATGCCGCGCACTGCTCCCGCCACGCTCCTGGTGAAGAAGAGGCTCGAGGCGGCGTTTCGTCGCTTGGGGCTGGAGCGGGGCTCGGTGCTGCTGGCGGTGTCAGGCGGAGCGGACTCCACGGCGCTGCTGGTGGGCACCGCGCTGGTGAGCGCCGAGCTGGGGCTCACCGTGGAGGTGGCCACGCTGGACCATGGGCTGAGGCCCGAGGCCGCGCGCGAGGTGAAGGCGGTGGAGGAGCTCGCGGCGCGGCACGGCCTGCCGTGCCACGTACGCTCGCTTGGGCTGCAAGCAGGGGCCGGGCTGGAGCTTCGCGCGAGACAGGCGCGGTACGCGGCGCTGGAGGCCGTTCGCCTGGAGCGCGGGCTGGCGGCGGTGGCCACGGCGCATACCGCGTCTGATCAGGCGGAGACAATTCTCATGCGGCTGGCGCGTGGCTCCAGCTTGAAGGGCGCCGCGGGCATCCTGCCGCGGCGGGGCTCGGTCGTCCGCCCGCTGCTCGAGTGCACGCGCGAGCACGTGGAGGCCTTCCTGCGCGAGCAGGGCCAGGGCTTCGTGGTGGACCCGATGAATGTGGACCGGCAGCTGTTCCGCGCGCGCGTTCGCCATGACGTGCTGCCGGTGCTCTCGCGCGCGGCGGGCTATGCGGTGACGGAGCGGCTGGCCTCGTTCGCTCGGCTGGTGGCCGAGGACGAGGCGCTGCTGAGCGAGCTGGCCGAGGCGGCCTGGCGCCGGATTGAGCTGCCCGATGGCGGCCTGGATGCGGTGGGGCTGCGCGCGCTGGAGCCCGCGACAAGGCGCAGAGTGCTCGCGCGCCTGCTTGCTCAGGCGGGAGCCGTCGTGGATGAGGGCACGCTGGGGCGTGTGCTGGAGGCGGTGGCCCAGGGCCGCTCCGCGACGCTCAGTGGAGGACTTCAGCTGCGCACGGCGGGCGGGAGCGTGCGCTGCGCCCAGGCCCGGCGCTCCTCGAGCCCCGCGGTGCTGATGCTGGAGGGCGCGGGCGCCACGGGCCTATTAGAAGGTACGGGCTGGCGCTTCACGGTGAGCCAGGGGCCCGCGCCGCTGGGGGCGCTCGTGCTGCCGCTGCCCGCTGCGACGCACTGGCCGCTCACGGTGCGCACGCGCAGGCCGGGGGACCGGGTGCAGGGCGCGCGGGGCTCTCGCAAGCTGCAGGACGTTTTGGTGGACCTGCGGCTGCCCGCCGAGCGTCGGGATCTTCAGCCGGTGGTGGTGGACGCGCAGGGCCAGGTGCTCTGGGTGCCGGGCGTCTGGGCTCCCACGCCTGGGAAGGTCGCTGCCGAACAGTCGCTGTGGGCCTTTGCTCCAGCTCCAAGCAACGCGGGGGGCGCTCCGTTATAGACTTCGCTCCAGGTGTGGGGGCGGCAGAAGACAGCCAGGACCCTAAATAGTTGAGGGCGTTTTGCTGTTGCTGATACGGTCCAAGGTCGGGCAGATCGCCAGGCCTGGGGGCAAGTTGTTGAAATAGCTGGAGTTTCCAGCGCGGCCCGTACCCGCTAAAGCATCGAAAGGGCAGCTGACACGTGCGTTCGACTTACAAGACCATCGGCCTCTGGGTCATTCTGATTGTCCTGTTCGTGGCCTTCTATAACTTCTTCTCTCAGAGCAACGAGCAGGTGCAGGAGCCCAGCTTCACTCAGCTGCTCGCCAAGATTGAAGACAAGAAGGTTCGCGAGATCTCCGTCAAGGGCAACACCTACTCGGGCAAGTTCGCAGACACCAACGAGAAGTTCCGCAGCACCGGCCCCGCGCCGGACTCCACCATGCTCACCAAGCTGCAGGGCATGGGCGTGGACGTGAAGTACGAGAAGGAGGAGCAGAACAACCTGTGGCTCACCATCCTCGGCCAGTGGATGCCGGTGGTGTTCCTGTTCCTGTTCTTCATCTTCTTCATGCGCCAGCTGCAGGGTGGCAGCGGCAAGGCGATGACCTTCGGCAAGTCGAAGGCCAAGCTCCTCAACGAGAGCCACAACAAGGTGACGTTCGCCGACGTGGCCGGCGCTGACGAGTGCAAGGAGGAGCTCGAGGAGATCGTCGCGTTCCTCAAGGACCCCAAGAAGTTCACCAAGCTGGGCGGCCGTATTCCCAAGGGCGTGCTGATGATGGGCTCGCCTGGTACGGGTAAGACGCTGCTGGCGCGCGCGGTGGCTGGTGAGGCCGGCGTGCCCTTCTTCTCGATCTCCGGCTCGGACTTCGTGGAGATGTTCGTCGGCGTGGGCGCCAGCCGCGTTCGCGACTTGTTCGAGCAGGGCAAGAAGAACGCCCCGTGCATCATCTTCATCGACGAGATCGACGCGGTGGGCCGTCACCGTGGCGCCGGCCTGGGCGGAGGCCATGACGAGCGCGAGCAGACGCTCAACCAGCTGCTGGTGGAGATGGACGGCTTCGAGTCCAACGAGGGCGTCATCCTCATCGCCGCGACGAACCGTCCGGACGTGCTGGATCCCGCGCTGCAGCGCCCCGGCCGCTTCGACCGGCGCATCGTGGTGCCGAGGCCTGACCTGAAGGGCCGCCTGGGCGTGCTCAAGGTGCACACCAAGCGCGTGCCGCTGGCCCCCGAGGTGGACCTGGAAGTCATCGCCCGCGGTACTCCGGGCATGACGGGCGCGGACCTGGAGAACCTGGTGAACGAGTCGGCGCTGATGGCCGCGCGGCAGAACAAGGAGCGCGTGGACACCAGCGACTTCGAGGCCGCCAAGGACAAGGTCTTCATGGGCCCGGAGCGCAAGTCCATGATCATGACCGAGAAGGAGAAGCGGAACACCGCCGTGCACGAGGCTGGCCACGCGCTGCTGGCCAAGCTGCTGCCCGGGTGCGATCCGCTGCACAAGGTCACCATCATCCCGCGCGGCCAGGCCCTGGGCGTCACCTGGAGCCTGCCCACCGAGGACAAGGTCAACGGGTACAAGAAGCAGATCCTCGATCAGATCACCATGGCGATGGGCGGCCGGCTCGCCGAGGAGATCATGTTCAACGAGATGTCGAGCGGTGCCTCCAACGACATCGAGCGCGCCACCGAGACGGCTCGCGCGATGGTGTGCCGCTGGGGCATGAGCGAGAAGCTGGGGCCCCTGGCGTTCGGCAAGAGCGAGGGCGAGGTGTTCCTGGGCCGTGACTTCAGCGCCGCCAAGGACTACTCCGAGGACACGGCGCGGCAGATCGACGCCGAGGTGCGCGGCATCGTCATCGGCTGCTACGAGAACGGCAAGCGCCTGCTCACCGAGAGCAAGGACGCGCTGCAGCGCATCGCCGACGCGCTGGTGGAGTACGAGACGCTGGACGCCGAGGACGTGAACATCCTGCTGCAGGGTGGGGCGCTGACGCGTGAGCGGCCGCCTCCGCGCGTGACGGCTCCGCCGAAGGCGCCGGAGAAGAAGGACAAGCGGAAGATCCTCGACGCGATCGAGGCCATTCCGAAGATGGAGCCGAACAAGGCGTAAGCCTCGCGGCTCCTGTAGAACCCGGGCCCTCCCCGCTGCGTGCTGGGAGGGCCTTTTTGCGTCTTTCCGTCTCCTCGCCCCTGGAGCCCGCGCCATGATTCGCGCTCACCCCCTGCTCGCCGAGCGTCCGGCGGACCTCGAGCTGGGCTTTCAACGCATGGGGCTGCCCACGCGCGCCCGCGAGTACCTGCTCGAGAAGCTGCCGCAGTACCGGCTGCTGCTCACCGGGCTGACGCGCGTGGAGGGCCGCTTCCTCAAGGGCCTGTTCGAGGCCTCCACGGCGCCGGGGCGCGAGGAGTACCCGGTGTACGTGGCCGGCGATCCGCGCACCCGGCTGGGCAGCGGGCTGCTGGTGGGCAGGCGCGAGCAGCTGGAGCGGCTGATTGCCGCGGCCCGGGCGGAGCCGGAGCTGGCCGAGCTGGCGGCGGCGCTCACGCGGGCCCTGGAGTCGGTGGCCACGCCCGCGCCGCTCACGCTGGGGGGGCGCACCTTCGCCTTCGGGGCGCGCACCTACGTCATGGGCGTGGTGAACGTGACGCCGGACAGCTTCTCGGACGGGGGCCGGTTCGCCACCACCGAGGCGGCCATCGCCCACGGCCTGAAGCTGGCCGAGGCGGGCGCGGACGTGCTCGACGTGGGCGGCGAGTCCACCCGGCCCGGCTCACCGCGCGTCTCCCCCGAGGAGGAGCTGGCCCGCGTGGTGCCTGTCCTCGAGGGGCTGCGCGCGCGCACCGCCGTGCCGCTCTCGGTGGACACCACCAAGGCCGCCGTGGCGCGCGCGTCGCTCGCGGCGGGCGCGGTGCTGATCAACGACATCAGCGGCTTTCACTTCGACGCGGAGCTGCCGCGCGTCGTGGCCGAGGCGGGCGCGGCCTGTTGCCTCATGCACATTCAGGGCACGCCGGAGACGATGCAGCAGGCGCCCCGCTACGAGGACGTGCTGGACGAGGTGCTGGCCTTCCTGGAGGAGGGCGTGGCGCGCGCGGTGGCGGCGGGCGTGGCGCGCGAGCGCATCCTGGTGGATCCGGGCATCGGGTTCGGCAAGACGCTGGGGCACAACCTGTTCCTGCTGCGGCGGCTGGGTGACTTGCGTGTGCTGGGGCTGCCGGTGCTGGTGGGCACCAGCCGCAAGGGCTTCCTCGGGGCGCTCACGGGCGGCAAGCCAACGGGCGAGCGGCTGGCGGCGACACTGGGCTCGGTGGCCGCGGTGGCGGCCCTGGGCGGCGCGGACTTCGTGCGCGTGCATGATGTGGCCGAGGCGCGGGATGCGCTGTCTGTCGTGGACGCCCTGCGCGCTGCCACCGAAGGCGGAGCGCTCTACGGCGCCGCGCCCAAGGTGGGTGTCTGAAGGGGCAGGTCATCCGTTGGAATACGCATACTTGGGTAGTTGCCCAGGTGGCGTTGGCTTCCTAGCTTCGAAGCGGCGCAAAGGGCGGGGTATAAGCCCTGGGGGGCGGGAACGCTGGAACTCTTCCAGCGCGGGAAAGGTGAGAGGCTGCACACATCATGGCTTATAAGATGAATATGTCTCCCAAGGAGGAGAGGGCGTCACAGCGGCTGTTCGGCACGGATGGCGTGCGCGGAGAGGCGAACGTCTATCCGATGACGGCCGAGGTGGCGATGCAGCTTGGGCGCGCGCTGGCGTACCTCATTCGCAACGGCCCCCATCAGCACCGCGTCATCATCGGCAAGGACACGCGACTGTCCGGCTACATGATCGAGCAGGCGCTGGCGGCGGGCATCACCTCGATGGGCGTGGACGTGTGGCTCACCGGTCCGCTGCCCACCCCGGGCATCTCGAACCTGACGACGTCCATGCGGGCGGACGCGGGCGCGGTGATCTCCGCGTCGCACAACCCGTACCAGGACAACGGCATCAAGTTCTTCTGGCGCGACGGCTTCAAGCTGCCGGACGAGACGGAGGCGAAGATCGAGGAGCTGCTGTCCTCGGGGGCGATCGACTCCATCCGGCCCACGGCGGACAAGATCGGCCGCGCGTTCCGGCTGGAGGACGCGCGTGGGCGCTACATCGTCTTCCTGAAGGCCACCTTCCCCCGTGAGCTGACGCTCGAGGGGATGACCATCGTCGTCGACTGCGCCAATGGCGCGGCGTACAAGACGGCGCCCGCGGTGCTGGAGGAGCTGGGCGCGAAGGTGATCTCGCTGGGCGTGTCTCCGGACGGCACGAACATCAACGACAAGTGCGGCGCGCTGCACCCCGAGAGCCTGGCCCGCGCGGTGCTGCAGCATGGCGCGCATCTGGGCCTGGCGCTGGACGGTGACGCGGACCGGCTCATCGTCGTGGACGAGAAGGGCAAGGTCGTCGACGGCGACGCCATCATGGCCATCTGCACGGGCGAGCTGGTGGCGCGCGAGCAGCTGAAGAAGAAGACGCTGGTCTCCACCGTCATGAGCAACATCGGCCTGGAGCGCGCCGTGTCGCGCTGGGGCGTGAAGGTGGCTCGCACGCGGGTGGGCGACCGGTATGTCGTCGAGGAGATGCGCAAGCACGGCTACAACCTGGGTGGCGAGCAGAGCGGCCACCTGTTGTTCCTGGACCACGCGACGACGGGCGACGGCACGCTGGCGGCGCTGCAGCTGCTGGCGGTGATGTGCCGCCAGGGCAAGCCGCTGAGCGAGCTGGCGTCGATCTTCGAGCCGGTGCCGCAGACGCTGGTGAACGTGGTGGTGAAGCAGAAGCGCGAGCTGGGCGAGCTGCCCGAGGTGATGAAGGTCATCCACGGGGTGGAGGAGAAGCTGGGCAGCGAGGGCCGGGTGCTGGTGCGCTTCTCGGGCACCGAGCCGAAGGTGCGCATCCTCATCGAGGGCGAGAACGCGGCGCGCAACGAGGCGTACGCGAAGGAGATCGCCGAGGCACTGTCGAAGGCGCTGAACTGAAGTGCCCGCGCCTCAAGGTGCCGAGCGCCCGCCAATGGCAGGGAAGCGCTCGTAGGCGTGCAGGAGCGCGTTGAGGTGGTCGGGGTCGTCGAGCTCGAGGGGCGCCTGGGTGAGCTGTACCACCCAGCCGCCCGTGGCCGTGCGCCGCGCCCGTGAGAGCAACTCCGCGTCACGGGCCGGGTCCGGGAACCCGATGGTGCGAGCGGCGGCGGCCGACCAGTAGTTGAGCCAGCCCAGGCGGTGCGGAATCTCGGGCGAGGAGAGGTTCCCCGGGATGGTGATCGCTGGGAGCCCACGGGGTGGAGCCTCCGGTGGGAGGTCCGGATTCTGTGTCTGCTGGGCGATGTCCACGGAGGCCCTGTACGGGGTGGCGTGTCCCCAGTATGCGCGAGCGGCTTCCGCTACGGCCTCCAGCACGTCCGCGGCCGCCGCGATGGCCGCTGGCTTCAGTGGCAGCTTGGCATGGACTTCGAACTGGGCCTGCCCGCCTGGTGCGCTGCTCGCCGGGTTTTGCAGTCCGCTCACCGTCACCAAGGCGCTCTCATCGCCGTTGCTGATGAGCGGAAAGCCGCCATCAGATCTCTCTTGAGCGAGCGTGGCGTCGCGCTGGGGTAGGGGGATGAACTGCCCCTTTTCATTGATCCGCCACCCCAGGCGCAGGCCCGGGTACGCACGCTCCATTCCATGAACCACGGCCACGGGGCGGCTGTCGTCACCCGCGAGCGCGGGTGCGTAGACGATGAGGGTCATTCTTCGGTTGCGCGTCATCTCAGCACCAGTTCATGACAACGATGAGGCCCCGGAGATCCGGGGCCTCGTCTTCCAGCGCCTCCTTGTGGGCTGGGCTGCGTACTCCGACACGGAAGTCAAATCCGCATGCCCTCGCAAGGTCGCGCTCGAGCCGCAGTTTCCCCACCTGAGTGCCGATCACAATGTCCTGAAGGGCCTCCGTGTACGTGTCGAAGTTGTCGGTTTTGACTTCCCAGAGGGTGCGCGTGGCGGGTTGCAGCGCGTCGAAGGCCTTGCCGTTGACGAGTGCGTTGGCGCCCCGGAAAGCGTTGAACGGAATGTTGTCGGCGCAGGCGTTATGCCCGGGATGGCCCCCCTTGGGAGGCACGCGGCGAGGCGTGCACTCCGGGCGGCGCTCCGAGGGCTCGGACGAGCCTGGGGGGAGCCAGTCGCGCCCCAGGGGAGACGCTTGTGGGCTGGGCTCGCGACTCGGCGAGGAGTCCCGCGTCGGGGCTGGCCGGGATTGAGGGTTGGGCCTGCCACGCTCGCGGGACGCACTGCGCTCATGGGCTTGTAACGCCTCTTCAATGGCGACGGCCACCACCACCACGCCCGTGACGATGATGGCGCCAACGATGAGCTCCGGAGCCACCAGGACGCAGAGCCCCAGGCCCATGGCGGCCGCTCCCGCCGAAGCGACAGCGCAGCGTCCGGTGACATCGCGGAACTCGACGCGGTCATGGTCCAGCGCGGGGTAGCACCGCTCGGCCAGCACGGGCCAGGGGTTGGAGGCTTCGCGCACCACGCAATGCCCGTTATCCGTCCAGGGGTACTGCGCCGCCCGTTGAAGGTTGGCGAGCCTGGGATTCGAGGCAGGCGGCTCGGCATGGCTCGGCCCCGTCGTCGCGCAAGCCGAGAGCAGCAAGAGCAACAGGGGGATGCAGGCTCGGTGAAGCATGGGCACGTCCTTACCGGGCTTCATGGAAAAGTCACCTCTGGCAGGATCAGGCTTCGGCTGCCGTTCGCCTCGTGGGCCTTGAGGGTGAAAACTCCCTGGCGTTCCTTTTCGGTGGCCTCGGCCTCGATCACGACTGTTGTCGCGGTGGGCTGATCCGAGAGCGGCCCCTGCCACAGCCGGACCACTTTCAGCTTACGGCCCCCTGGCCCCAGCAACTCCGCCATGGCCATGACCCAGGGGGCGGCTCCCTCAGGGAACTCTACTTTCGCCGAGACCGCGACCGTGCCGGCAGCGCGGTAGCTGAAGACTTCGTCTGGCCTGAGCGCCGCTGTGGGAGACTTCGCAACCTTTGCGAGCAGTCGCTGGCTAGCAATGCCCCTGTCGTCCATGAATCGCGCGGCAATCAGGCCCGCGAGTCCGCCAGGGAGAGCCTGCTCGGCCCGGAGCCGGTCATGGCCTTCCTGGCACTGGCGAAGTTGAACTTCCTTCTCCTTCACCTCCTGCCGCCAGGACTCCACCGTCCGCGCCTCACGGTAAACCTCTACCAGCGGTTCCACCTGGCCTGGGCGTCGGCCTTCAGCTCGATGCGCCGGGTGCCTGTCGTGCATGCATTGATCTGCGCGGTGGCCGTGGCGGCGGCCAGGAGCGCTGGTACCAGAAAGAGCGCGGGAGAGGGGAGAAGCACGGGACAGAACCTCCAGGGCAGGGCACGGGGTCGGGCATTGGCACGTTGGCTCTACCACGCCATTCGCCCCGCGGTGCCCGCGCTCTGGCTTCCGGTCGGGGAGCGCTCACTTCCCGAAGGCTTCCACCGGTCTGACAGGGTTGACGTTCCAGGTACTCACATCATCCACGGCGGTGCCCTGCTGGAAGGGGGCGCCTCTGTGAGTATCCGAGAACTCAAGACACACGGGCCACGACTGGCCATCCGGCGCGCGGGCCCAGGTGAAGCGGCCGTATACCCTTCGCGGCCCGAACAGGAGCCGGCCTGAGAGCGCCGTGCCTCTGGGCAATCCCTTGTACCCCAGGCTCCACCAGACGGTGGGCCCCTCCTTCACGCCGCGCTCATGCACAGGGCGCCGGTGCCCACCGCGTTCTTCAAGGATCTCACTGCCCGCCTCTTCTTTTCAGGACTCTTCACTGATGGCTCTCCGTTGTCTCGCGCGGCGGGGGGCGCCGCCGGGGCTGCCGCCGCGAGGGCGAAGAACTCGCCCGCGCCACCTTCCGGCGCCTGCCAAGGCGGCGCCACTTTGACGCCACTCGGAGAGCCGGTGGCCAGGGGCATCGCCAGAGTCTCTGACCCCGAGAGCGGCTCCGGCTCAGCGGAGGTGGCCGCAGCGGGGTACGCGGTGCCCCGCGCGCTCAGCGCCAGGTAATTCACTCCTGCCCCCAGCCCCACCATGAGTAGTACCCCCACGGCCAGCCACGGCGCCAGGCGCCGCGAGGCGGCAGCAGGCGAAGAGGCTTCGCGTGGCGGCGGTGTTGCCAATGCCGCTACAAGGGCGGCTGGCTCGGTGAGAAGCACGGGCGAAGGGCTCTCGGGTACAGAAGGGCTCCGTCCAGGTGTAGCGGGTGCCGATTCGAGCACAGCGGGCGCGGGTGTCTCGCGCGGCGGGACGAGCGGCGGATGCGCCCCGCGTCTGGGCTGCTCCTCATCGTGGTGGCCCTGCCGCAGCCACGCATCGAGGCCTTCACGTGCTTCTTCGGGCCTCCCCGCCCACTCGGTGGTGGCATTGTCCGTGGCGTGCGGGGTGCACAGCGGCACGCTCCAGTCGGCATCCGCCGTGGCCAGCAGCGCGTGCCCGGCCGCCTCCACCGCCGCCGCGTCCGGATAACGATCCTCGGGGCGCTTCTCCAGCAGCTTCATGCACACCGCGCTCAGCGCCGCTGGCACCCGGGGGTTAATCTGGTGTGGCGGCTTGGGCACCCGGTTCAGCACCTCGTCCACCATCTCGTTCGGAATCTCGGTGAACGGTAGCCGGTTGGTGAGCAGCCAGTAGAGCACCACACCCAGCGCGTAGAGATCATCCGCGGGGCCTGCCTGGTAAACCTCGCCTGGCTGGAAGTGGCGGAAGAAGTGCCAGGCTTCCGGCGAGCGATAGGGTGGCGTGGTGGGGGGCAACAGCCCAGGCGTGGCGCGCAGGGT
The DNA here is from genome assembly GCA_035296065.1 of Myxococcaceae bacterium. Classification (GTDB taxonomy): domain Bacteria; phylum Myxococcota; class Myxococcia; order Myxococcales; family Myxococcaceae; genus DATHBR01. The sequence goes on from DATHBR010000074.1 coordinate 187,639, forward strand.
GTCCCTGGCACCCGCCACGCCGAAGTCCACCACCACCGCTTCCTCATCCGAGGCGCGAACGAGGATGTTGGCCTCTTTCATGTCCCGGTGCACCACCCCCTGCTGGTGCGCGGCGCCCAGCGCCCGGGCCACTTCGATGAGCTTGAGCGTCACCTGCCGCGCGTCCGGGTTGTGGCTCGCGGCCCACTCATCCAAGCGCTGGCCATGCACGTAGTCCATGATGACGACGAAGAACTCGTGGGACTCATCCGGCCAGTAGCCACACCCCTCGAAGCGCACCAGGTTGCGATGCCCCAGCCGCATGAGCACGTCCACCTCGCGCCGGGCCCAGTGGCCCGCCTCGCGCAAGCGCAGGAACTTGAGCGCATACAACCGCTCGCCCCGGCGGGCCCGGTACACGGTGCCATAGCCGCCCGCGCCCAGCCTGCTCTCGATCCTGAAGCCGCGCACCTCCGTGTCCGGTGCGATCTCCACCAGGCTGCGAAAGCTCATCGCCATGCCCCGGAGGCCAGAGTCACCGGGTCGCCAGCCCAGCGGGCGCGCCTGTCGTGCATGCAGTCAACCTCTCAGGTTACCCGAGAGTAGCATGACCCTGTGCGCTTGCTGTGTTGCCGTCTCACCCCAGGCGCGGATGTCGTGCAAGCCGTGGTGGTCTATTACGATGTAGAGCCACGTGAGTACACGCCCTCAGCTAGGCGCATGAGTCGTCACGACATTCTGGCAGCCATGGCTCAGAGCTAAGTACCTGTTTTCACATGAGGAGGCACCTCTCAGCACCACGCGCCAGTTCTGACTGGTCAGAACCGGCCACCATTTCTGACTGGCAGGGTTGCTCAGAATAGGCCCAGAGCCCGGAGGCTCGGTTCTGACTGGTCAGAACCAGCGAGCGGCCAGTTCTGACTGGTCAGAACCGGTGAGTGGCCAGTTCTGACTGGTCAGAACCGGTGAACGGCCAGTTCTGACTGGTCAGAACCGGTGAGTGGCCAGTTCTGACTGGTCAGAACCGGGCACGTGCTCCTGATGAGGAGGGTTGGGAGATGATTTGACATCCGAGCGTTGGCCCTCAATAGAGGACCGGTGCGGAGACAGCCCTGGCAGTGGCCTGTCGCGCGCAAGGAGCGGCCATGGGACAGCGACTGGGTGTGAACGTGGACCATGTGGCGACGCTGCGGCAGGCGCGGCGCACCACCTATCCGGATCCCGTGACGGCGGCGGCCCTGGCGGAGCTGGCCGGGGCGCAGCAGATCACCATCCACCTACGTGAGGACCGGCGCCACATCCAGGATCGCGACCTGCGCATCCTCCGGGAGACGTGCCAGACGCTGCTCAATCTGGAGATGGCCGCCACCGCGGAGATGGTGAAGATCGCCTACGAGTACAAGCCGGACGTGGTGACGCTGGTGCCCGAGCGCCGCGAGGAGCTCACCACCGAGGGCGGCCTGGACGTCGCCAACCAGCGCGAGCACGTGGCGAAGATCATCAAGAACCTCAAGGACGGAGAGATCACCGTCTCGCTGTTCATCGATCCCGACCTGGACCAGGTGCGCGCCTCGCACAAGGTGGACGCGGACCGGATCGAGATCCACACCGGGCGCTACTGCGAGGCGCGCAACGAGCGCGAGCGGAGCCGCGAGCTCAGCCGCATCATCGATGCCTCGAAGGCGGCGGCCAAGCTGGGCATGAGCGTGGCGGCCGGCCACGGGCTCAACTACGACAACGTGCAGCCCGTCGCCCGCATCCAGGAGATCGACGAGCTGAACATTGGCCACGCCATCGTGGGGCGCGCGGTGCTGGTGGGCTTCGAGCGCGCGGTGCGCGAGATGCTGGAGCTGATGCGCAACCCGGGCTAGGGCGATGGCGATCGTCGGCCTGGGCATGGACATCTGCTCGGTGGAGCGCATTCAGCGCATCCTCGAGGGCCCGCGCGCCCAGCGCTTCCTGGAGCGGGTGTACACGGACGCCGAGCGCGCCCTGTGCGGAGCGCGCAGTGACGCGGCCAGTGCCTACGCCGCGCGCTTCGCCGCCAAGGAGGCCCTGGTGAAGGCCCTGGGCGCGCCCCCGGGCATCCGCTGGCGGGACATGGAGGTGGTGCGCGGCTCGGGCATGCCGCGCTTCGTGCTCAGCGGCGTGGCCCAGCAGGTGGTGGAGCAGCGCAAGGTGGACGCGCTGCTGACGATGACTCATGACGCGGGGGTGGCCGCGGCCACCGTCATCCTGCAGGAGCGAGCCTAGCGATGCAGAGCGTGCTCACCGCCGCACAGATGCGCGAGGCCGAGCAGGCCGCCGAGGCCCGGTATGGGATGCCCTCGGCGCTGCTGATGGAGAACGCGGGCAAGGCGCTGGCGGACGTGGCCCGGAGCGTGGCGGGCCCGGACGGGCGCTTCATCATCGTCTGCGGGCCCGGCAACAACGGAGGCGATGGGCTGGTGGCCGCGCGCTTCCTCCGGGAGGGCGGGGCGCGGGTGGCCATGACGCTGGTGGGCGATCAGGGCAAGCAGACGCAGGAGTCCCGGCGCAACCTGCAGGCGCTCGAGGCCTACGGGGTGTCTCATCAGGAGCTGGACACCGTGCGCGAGCCGGGCGCGGGGGACGTGGTGGTGGATGCCCTCTTCGGCACGGGGCTCAGCCGCGCACCCGAGGGGCCGTTCGCGGAGGCCATTCTGCGGATCGATCGCTGGCGCAGGGCGGGGGCGAAGGTGGTGGCGGCGGACGTGCCCTCGGGCCTGCAGAGCGACACGGGCGAGGCCTTCGAGCCGTGCGTGTTGGCGGACGTCACCGTGGCCTTCGGGCTGCTCAAGCGGGGGCAGGTGCTGGAGCCGGGCGCCTCGCGCTGTGGCGAGCTGCGGCGGGTGGACATTGGCCTGGCCGCGGCGGCCTCGCGGACGCTCACCGGGCCCGTGCTGCGGCTGGTGGAGGAGAGCGACGTGCTCGAGGCGTTTCCCGCGCGCCGCTCGGATACGCACAAGGGCACGTATGGGCACGTGCTGGTGGTGGCGGGGAGCCGGGGCAAGTCCGGCGCGGCGGCGCTGGTGGCCCGGGCCGCCCTGCGCGCGGGAGCGGGGCTCGTCTCCGTGGCCACGCGGGCGGACGTGCTCGACGCGGTGCTGGCCCACGCGCCCGAGGTGATGGGCATTCCGCTGGAGGCCCAGGGGCCCCTGAGCTTCGCGGACCTGGCGCCGCTGCTGGAGGCCGCCGAGGGCAAGGATGCGATCGTCATCGGGCCTGGCATTCCCCGGGGGCCGGAGACAGGAAAGCTCATCGGCGAGCTGCTCGCGCGGGGCGAGGCGCCGGTGGTGCTGGACGCGGACGCGCTCAACGCGGTGGCCACGGACCTCAGTGTGCTGCGCCGGGCGAAGCGGCCCGTGGTGCTCACGCCTCACCCGGGAGAGATGTCCCGGCTCATCGGCCGCTCCACGAAGGAGGTTCAGGCCCACCGGCTGGAGTCCGCGCGCAACCTCGCGGTCGCCACCGAGACGACGGTGGTGCTCAAGGGCGCGCGGACGTTGATCGCGAGCGCGGGCGGCGAGCTCTACGTCAACCCCACGGGCAACCCGGGCATGGCCACGGCGGGCTCGGGAGATGTGCTCTCGGGCATCTGTGGCGCGTTCCTGGCGCAGGGGCTGACGATGCCGGTGGCCATCTGGGCCTCCGTGTACGTGCACGGCCTGGCGGGAGACCTGGCGGCGGCCAGGCGGGGCAGGGTGGGCCTCGTGGCCAGCGACATCATCAAGGGCCTGTGTGAGGTGTGGACGCGGTGGGGACGATGACGGCGCCCACGTTGACGCGCACCGTGCGCTCTCAGTCGCCTGAAGAGACGCACCGCCTGGGCGTGAAGCTGGGCGAGCTGCTCCAGGTGGGAGACTTCGTGGGGCTCATCGGCGATCTGGGCGCGGGCAAGACGCACCTGGTGCGCGGCGTGGCCGAGGGCGCGCATGTGCCGCGCTCGGAGGTGGCCAGCCCCACGTTCGCGATCGTCTACCCGTACCACGGGCGCATTCCGCTGTACCACGCGGACCTGTACCGCCTCGCGGACTATGACGAGCTGTACTCCACCGGGTTCGTGGATCTGATCGGTGGAGATGGCGCGGTGCTGGTGGAGTGGCTGGATCGCATCCCCGAGGCCGCGCCGCGTGAGTATCTGCGCGTCACCCTGCGCCCCACGGACGACGATGTGCGCGAGCTGCACGCCGAGGCGTACGGAGGCAGGCCCGCGCAGCTGCTGGCCGCCTGGCTTGCATGAGCGTGGAGACGTTTCCCGTCTCCGTGCTCCCAGTGCATGATCGGGCCCAGCGAATTGGAACGGGGGCACCGTGGCGCGGTTCAGCTGGCTTCACCTCTCGGATCTTCACCTGGGGCCGCGTGGCTCACGGCTGCTGCGCCCTGAGTACCGAGAGGCCCTCGAGCGCGATTTGCGCAGGCTGCACAAGCTCTCGGGGCCCTGGCACCTGGTAGTCATCACAGGAGATCTCACCGTCTCAGGCAGCAAGCGTGAGTTCGAGTTGCTGAACTCCACACTCGAGTCTCTGTGGGCTTTCTTCAACAGCCTGGGCTCGAATCCCGTGCTGCTTGCCGTCCCGGGTGATCATGACAGTTCCGGGCAAGAGGGCCTCACGCACTTCATGGAGTGGTTCGGTCAGTGGAGGCGGGCTGGCAGCAGCGCTCTCAACTTGCGCCGGGGATTGGCTCCTGGGGACTTCACGGCAACGCTGCATGAAGAGGGGTTGGTCGTGGGCCTTCTGGGGCTCCATGCAGCCGTGGGGACGCGTCGCTACCTGAGGTTGGAGAAGGTCGAGGAGTCGCTGGGCCTCAAACTCCAGCCATGGGCGCTGCGGCATGATCTGGTGCTGTTGCTCACGCATGAGAGCCCGGCTCTACTGGACGCGGAAGCCCTGGATCAGCTGCGGCAGCAACTCTCAGTCCCACAGCGCTTGTTCCTGCACCTGTGCGGCAGCCGCTACAAGGACTGGACGGATGCCCTCCACCTGTCTCCCGAGACGCATTCCATCCAGGTTCCGGCATTTTTCAGCGACAGGCGAGTCGATCCCGGACGCCTGGGCTACGCCGCCGTACAGCTGCAGTGGTCCGCTCTAATCAGGCGGCTGCGGTTCTTTCCTCGCGGTGTTTCCGTGAGGGATGGCGAGGTTGTGGTCGCGTCCCACTCCCTCCTCAAAGGAGCGGAGGGGCACGACTTTCCGCTGGTGATATCGCGAGAGAAGCCGGTTTCTGCCCGGACCGAGGAGCCAGTCCGGCCCCAGAGTGCTGCGGACGCCGCCCCTTCAGCCGTGCGCCAGTCCGAAGTCCGCGCACCCGCCTTGTCCCCTTTTCGGGTGCTGGCCCAGCCGCCTGCGCCTGCCGCGCTCCCGGCCGGTATGACGCTCCAGGGCATGGTGAGCTCGGGTCACCATTTGATCAGCAGCCTGACCTGGACTCCCTCCGGTGATGCACTCGCGATGGGCTCGGTTCATGGCCACATCGCTTACTGGAAGCCGGGAGACAGCGAGGCGCGCGGGTGGGTCCAGGTCCCTTCACCCGCCATCGTGGACCTCAGCTTCTCTCCCAATGGGCAGCTCCTGGCGTCCTCGTCGCAACAGAGCATGCGCGTGTGGAAGGTGGATGGATCGCCTGTGCCAGCCTCCAAGCTCCCAGGGACCGTGTTGGCCTGGTCTTCCCTGGGGCTGCTCGCCCTGGACTCCGGGACAGGCCTCCTGTGGGTTCAGGACGTGGAAACCCTGGGCGACGATGCGGTGAAGCCCCTGCACGTGGGGGTGAGCACCGTCACCTGTCTGGCCTGGGCGACGGGGGGGCTGTACCTGGCCCGGGGAGGTGAGGGGGACTCCAACCTCAAGGTGTGGACGGTTCTGAAAGGGGACTCCAACCGGCTGCTGCCGCTGCCGCTGCGCTCGGAGCCTCGCTTCGCCATCCTGGATGCCGCTTGGAAGCCTCGCTCGTCCTGGGTGGCTTTGGCGGGGCAGGATAAGAACATCCACATCTGGGACATCGGCAAGGAGGGCACCCCTGTCGCGGTGCTCGAAGGACACACGGATGCTGTCACACGTGTCTCCTTTTCGTTCGATGGAAGGCTGCTGGCCTCCAGGTCCTACGATGGGACAGTCCGCCTGTGGCGTACGGATACCTGGGAGCAGGTGGCTCAGCTCGACGAGCCGGCCTCGCCTGAGTTTCGTGGCGTGTTGGCCTTCTCGCCCAGGGAGCCCATGCTCGCCACGGTCGCGCCCTACAACAGGGGAGTGCGGCTCTGGCACGTCGACATTGACGCGCTGCTCACGAGACAGGCGCCGACCTCCACCGTTCACGAGCTGAGCGCCAAGGTCGTGCTCGTGGGGGAGGGACGGGCGGGCAAGAGCTGCCTGGCGCAGCGCCTGGTGCAGGACCGTTACGAAGAGATGGAGTCCACGCATGGGATGCGGTTCTGGTCCATGCCGGCGGCGCCTCCGGCCGCGAAGGGCGCCTCCACCGCGGTCCGCCAGGAGATCATCCTCTGGGACATGGGCGGACAGAGCGAGTACCAACTCGTGCACCAGCTCTTTCTGAGGGACTCAACCGTCGCGCTCATGGTCATGGAGCCTGGGCGCAGCGAGAGGGCACTGGAAGAGGTGGAGGGCTGGAACCAGCGCCTGCTGGCCCAGAGTGGGGGCCGGAACATCCGCAAGCTGCTGGTGGGCAGCAAGCTGGACAGCGCGCTGTCTCCCGAGGACCGGCCCGCCATCGACGGCCTGGTGAAGCGCCTGGGGTTCGACGGGTACGTGCCCACCAGCGCGAAGACGGGGCAGGGCATCCCTGAGCTGAAGGCGGCCCTGGCGCAGGCGATCGACTGGAGCTCCATCGAGCGGATCAGCCGTCCCGAGCTGTTCCAGCGCCTGCGCCAGCACATCCAGCGGCTGCGCGAGTCGAAGCGGGTGGTGGTCACCTTCCTGGAGCTGGAGAGCGAGCTGCGGCGCGAGCTGGGCACTACCTTCGAGCCGGAGATGCTCCAGGCCGTGGTGGGGCAGCTGGCCCGGCAGGGGCTGGTCGCCGACATCCGGCTGGCGGATGGCACGCGCGTGCTCATCCTCGAAATCGAGCAGGTGGAGCGCTACGCGGGCTCGCTCATCGTCGCCGCGCGCGACAACCGTCATGGCGTGCCCGCCCTCGACTTCGCGAAGGTCATGTCTCCGGCGATGGAGTTTCCCCGCATCCTGCCGGCGGAGCGCCTGCGCCGTGACCAGGAACTGCCCGTGCTCGACTGCGTCATCGCGCTGCTGATCGAGCATGGCATCTGCCTGAAGCATGAGGGCCTACTCATCTTCCCCTCGCTGTTCCGGCCCACGCAGTCCGAGCCCGGCGGCGCGGAGCTCTCTCATGCCATCTCGCTGCACTATGACTTCTCGGGTCCGATCGACAATATCTACGCGTCGCTCATCACCTCACTGGCGCTGAGCCGGCGCTTCGGCCCCATGCGCCTGTGGCAGGACCGCGCCGAGTTCGGCCGGGCCGGCGAGGACTCCTCGGGCGTGCGCCAGGTGAAGCAGGGCAACCATGCCGCGCGGGGCTATGCGCGGTTGGATGTGTACTTCGATCCGGGGACTGCGTCGGCCACGCGCGAGCTGTTCGTGAGCTTCATCGAGGAGCACCTCTCCGAGAGCGGGGTGGAGCTGCTGGAGCGGCTGGCCGTTACCTGCGTCTGCGGCAGGACCTTCGCCGAGGACGTCATCCGGGATCGGCTCGCGCTGGGGCGCACGGACATCCGGTGTCCGGTGTGCGATCACGTGACGCCGCTCACGGTGGGCGCCAAGCAGGCCCGCGAGCTCAACCCCCAGGTCGTGGAGCAGCTCCGGGCGCTACGCACGGACATCCGGGAGTCTCGCTCTCAGGACAAGATCGAGGTGATCGTCCGCATGACGGAGGACCAGAAAGTGAGCGTCTCCGACGAGACTCCGCTGCGGATCCTTCACTTGAGCGACCTGCATGTCGGCGGCGAGGATGAGCCCCTCTCCCTGTTCCAGCCGCTGGCGGCGGATCTCGAGGATCCCCGGGGTGGACTCGGGGTGGAGCGCCTGGACTATCTCGTCATCTCCGGGGACATCACCCAGCGGGCCGCTCCGGCCGAGTTCGAGAAGGCGCGCGCGTTCGTATCCCGGGTCATCGAGCACTTCGGGCTGACCGCCGAGCGCTGCATCGTCGTGCCAGGTAACCATGACCTGGACTGGGACACCGAGGTCTACACCTGGAAGAAGAAGCGCCAGGTGGAGGTGGGGCGGCTCAAGGCCGGCACGTTCCTCGAAGCAGGTGACGGCTACAACATCCGGGATGACGCGAAGTACCCGGAGCGCTTCAAGAACTTCTCTCAGCACTTCTACCACCCGCTCACGCAGAAGCTCTATCCGCTGGCGCCTCAGGAGCAGTGCGTTCCGCTCCTGTTCAGCGAGCATCGCCTCCAGTTCCTGGCGATGAACTCGGCCTGGGAGATCGACGAGTACTTCCGGGAGCGCTCCAGCATCCTCGAGCAGGCCCTGGCGCGGGGGCTCGCGCTCGCCGAGCAGCAGCGGCGTGAGGCGCTCGGGCCACAGCAGCGGGTGCTGCGGCTGGCGGTCTGGCATCACCCCATCACCGGCAACGAGAAGATCCAGGACACGGCCTTCGTGGAGCGGATGCTCCAGGCCGACGTGCGCGTCTGTTTGCACGGCCATGTGCATGAGGATCGCGCGGACCTCGTCAACTACCTCCACCCCGAGCGAAGGCTGCACGTGCTAGGCGCCGGCAGCTTCGGGGCGCCCATGCACCATCGGCCCGAGTCCGTGCCGCGCCTGTACAACGTGCTGGAGGTTCAGAGGGACCTGCGGCGGCTCCGGGTCCACACCCGGGCCATGCCCAAGCAGGGAGGGGCCTGGGGCGCGTGGGCCGTGTGGCCAGGGGACAAAGAGAGGCCTGGCGACAAGCGCGCGTACTACGAGGTGACGCTGCCCTGAAGCGGCTTCAGCCCACGACGGCGAGATCCGACAGGCGCCAGCGGTGCAGCGTCAGCCCGCCGTCCACACCAATCACTTCCTCTTCGGGGACCTCGGTCCACGCCGTCTGATTCCCACACAGCGCCTCGCTGGCGATGATCAGCTGATCGAGCCGCTCACCCTGGCGCAGCTGCGTCGTGCGGGCCTCCGGGCGCCGCCCATCCGAGATGAACAGCGTGCGGTGGCGGCGCGTGGCCACCATCACCTCGCCGTTGGTGACCAGGAAGTTCATCGCCGAGCGCTCCTGGCCCGGCTCGTCGGTGATCGCTGCCACCAGCTCCATGGTCTCCGCCAGGGCGCTGGCCACATCCTCCACCCGCATCGCCTCTTCGATCGGGCCCCGCGCCGACAGCCGCGTGAGGAAGATGTTGAAGCAGCGCTCCGTGTCGGTGGTGCCCTTGATGTTGGGGCGGAACTGCGCGCCGACGAGCGCCTCGACGGCCTTCCGGTGGCGCTCGAAGTCCTTCAGCGTGCCGTTGTGCACGAAGGACCAGCGGCCATGAAGGAAGGGGTGGGAGTTGCGCAGCTCCACCGCTCCCACGGAGGCCTGGCGGACGTGCGCCACGACTGTCTGCGCGGACACCAGGCTGCTGACCCGGTGGAAGTCCGGATCACTGTGGGCCGGGCCCACGCCGTGCGCCACGGTGGGCTTGGGCCCCAGGCCGTACGCGGCGATACCCCAGCCGTCCCGGTGCTCACGTGACTGGATGACGAGTGAGTTCTTCTCTGTCACCAGCGCGGGGTGCACAGCGGCGGGAACTGCAGAGCGGAATCCAAACAGTCGGCACATAGCGTTTTATCAACGAATGATAACGGCCGGCCCCAACGTGAAGTCCTCTTTGCTTCCACGCGGGCGTCACTGTCAATAAGTGGGACCCCCCCAATTATTCACACGTGGACGCGCTGTCACGAATCACAACGCGCCCCGCCTTCAACACCAGGCGAGCGTGATTCGTTCCGAGGTGGTACGGCAAATGCCGGTAGTTTGAGCACGAATAAACAACCAGATCCGCCGGATCTCCCACGGCCAGCCGGCCGTGAGAGGCAAGGCCCAGCGCCAGAGCGGCGCCTCGGGTGGCCGCCCAATAGGCTTCCGCCGCGGTAAGCCCGTTCTCCAGGCAGGCGAGCCCCAGCGCCAGCGGCAGGTTCTCCGTCATCGCCGAGCCGGGATTGAGGTTGGTGCCCAAGGCAATGTTGACGCCCGCATCGCGCAGCTTGCGGCCCGGGGCATAGGGGCGCACGCGGAGGAAGAGGGTGGAGGTGGGAACCAGTACGGCGGTGACGTTGGCGGTGGCCAGCGCGCGGATACCGGCGTCGCTGATGTGCTCCAGGTGATCCACGGTGGCAGCGCCCAGCTCGGCGGCCAGCTCCGCGCCTGCGCCCGAGCTGAGCTGATCTCCGTGCAGCCGCGGCTGGAGCCCCAGGGCCTTCGCCGCGGTGAGCAGCCTGCGCGCCTCGTCCGGAGTGAAGGCGCCCTGCTCGACGAAGATGTCGCAGAAGCGGGCCAGGCCCTCGCGCGCCACGGCGGGGAGGATCTCCTGAAGGCACAGCTCCACGTAGGCCTCGCGGCGGCCCTTGAACTCCTCGGGGACGGCGTGGGCGCACAGCAGGGTGGGCACCAGCTCCACCGGCGTGAGCGCGGCCAGCCGGCGCACCACGCGCAGCATCTTCAGCTCGTTCTCCACGTCGAGCCCGTAGCCGCTCTTCACCTCGGCGGTCGTCACGCCATGGGCCAGCAGGCGCTGAAGGCGGGGCAGGGCCAGGCGCACCAGCTCGTCCTCGCTGGCGGCGCGGGTGGCGCGCACGGTGCTGACGATGCCGCCGCCGGCCTGGGCAATCTCCAGATAGGTGGCGCCCTGGCAGCGCAGCTCGAACTCCCGGGAGCGTTCGCCCGCGAAGACCAGGTGCGTGTGCGGATCCACGAAGCCCGGGCCCACCAGGCCCCCCTGGGCATCCAGCACCTCGGTGTGCGGACCCACGGCGCCTGGAGGCAGCCCCTCCTCGGGGCCCACATAGGCGATGCGGCCCTCGCGCACGCCCACGCAGGCGTGCGGGCGGGGCGTCAGGGCCTGCTCGGCGGGCTCGCGGTGGGTGCCCTCGACGGTGAGCACCTCGGAGGTGCCACGCACCAGCAGCTCCAGCGGCGCCATGCTCAGCGGCTCCAGCGCGTGCCCATGATGGGCACGTTCCAGCTGGCCTCGCCCTTCACGTCCGCCCGGCCAAAGCCTCCGGACAGCTCCACCCGGTCCAGCCGGCCAATGGGGATCTGAAACACCAGGGCTCCGCCGTAGTAGAGCCCGGTGGCGCTCTCGCTCCGGGTGAAGGCCTGGTGGACACCGAAGAACGGCACCAGGCCCAGCGACACCTTGGGGTCGGGGCAGAAGTAGAGCGTCGAGGTGACCTCGGCGCCCAGCAGGCTGCCGGGCCCGCCGCGTGTGTCGAGGCCGAAGTCACTGGCGCCCCGCACCACCAGCGCCGGCGCCACGCCCAGCTCCCGCGAGCCGAACCAGGTCGACACACCCCCGTACAGGCCGTAGCCGGGCAGCGGCAGCGGGTAATAGATCTCTCCCTGGATGCCCAGGTGCATCGCCACCGTGTCGGAGACCGGCCTGGTGAGCGCGAAGTCGTAGGCCATGGACCACTGCCGCGTGGAGAACGGGTCCGCGTCGCCCGCGAAGTTGGACTCGGAGGGATCGAACGTGGTGCGCGCGGCGATCGGCGCCGACAGGCGCGGGCCGCTGCGGATGCCACCGTGCAGGATCGTCTGCTCGGCGTTGCCCGGCCCCAGCCTCATCACCATGGGGCTCATGGTGGTGGGCGCGCAGCCGGCCAGCGCCGCCAGCAGCGCCGCCAGCGCCAGTGCTCCCTCATGCCTCGGGCTCGGAGTGCTCACGCCGCGCCTCACACCGTGACTCCCGGGATCTTCACCCCGCGCTGGTGCGCCACCTCGACAGCCTCGGAGTAGCCGGCGTCCACGTGCCGCAGCACCCCCATGCCGGGATCCGAGGTGAGCACGCGCTCGATGCGCCGCGCCGCCTCGGGCGTGCCGTCGGCGACGATGACCTGGCCCGAGTGCAGCGAGTAGCCCATGCCCACACCGCCGCCGTGGTGGAACGACACCCACGAGGCGCCGTTGACCGCGTTCACCAGCGCGTTGAGGATGGGCCAGTCCGCCACCGCGTCCGAGCCGTCCTTCATCGCCTCCGTCTCGCGGTTGGGCGAGGCCACCGAGCCGCAGTCCAGGTGATCCCGGCCGATGACGATGGGGCCCTTCACCTCGCCCTTGCGCACCAGCTCATTGAAGGCCAGCCCCGCCTTCGCGCGCTCGCCGTAGCCCAGCCAGCAGATGCGCGCCGGCAGGCCCTGGAACGCCACGCGCTGCTGCGCCATCTCGATCCACCGGCGCAGCGACTCCTTCTGGGGGAACAGCTCCAGCACCGCCTTGTCCGTGCGGCGGATGTCCTCCGCGTCTCCGGACAGCGCCACCCAGCGGAACGGCCCCAGCCCCTCGCAGAACATGGGGCGGATGTAGGCGGGCACGAAGCCGGGGAACTCGAAGGCGTTCGCCTGGCCGCCCAGCTGCGCCTGCCCGCGCAGGTTGTTGCCGTAGTCGAACACGTGGCTGCCCGCGCGCTGGAAGTCCAGCATCGCCTGCACGTGAATGCCCATGCTCTCGCGCGCCCGGCGCACGTACTCCTCGGGGTCGCGCTGGCGCAGCTCCGCCGCCGCCTCCAGCGACAGGTCCGCGGGGATGTAGCCGTTGAGCGGATCATGCGCGCTCGTCTGATCCGTCACCAGATCCGGCTTGATGCCCCGCCGGTACAGCTCGCGGAACACCGTGGCCGCGTTGCCAATCACGCCGATGGAGCGGCCCACGCGCCTGGCCTGCGCCTCCTTCACCAGCGCCAGCGCCTCGTCCAGGCTGTTGGCCACCACGTCCAGGTAGCGCGTCTCCACGCGGCGCCGGGCCCGGTGCGGATCGATCTCCACGCCCAGGAACACGGCGTTGTTCATGGTGGCCGCCAGCGGCTGCGCCCCGCCCATGCCGCCCAGCCCGCCCGACAGCACCAGCCGCCCGGACAGATCCGCCGAGCCGAAGTGCGTGCGGCCCGCCTGCGCGAACGTCTCGAAGGTGCCCTGCAGAATGCCCTGCGTGCCGATGTAGATCCACGAGCCGGCCGTCATCTGGCCGTACATCATCAGCCCCTTCTTCTCGAGCTCGTGGAAGTGCTCCCAGGTGGCCCAGCGGCCTACCAGGTTGGAGTTGGCCAGCAGCACCCGGGGGGCGTCCGGGTGGGTGCGCAGAATGCCTACTGGCTTCCCGGACTGTACCAACAGCGTCTCCTCATCTGTTAAAGCCTGGAGGCTGGAGACGATGCGGTCGAACGAGGGCCAGTCGCGGGCGGCCTTGCCGGTACCGCCATAGACGACGAGATCCTCGGGGCGCTCGGCCACCTCGGGATCCAGGTTGTTCATCAACATCCTGAGCGCGGCCTCTTGCACCCAGCCCTTGCAGGAGAGGGTGGTGCCTCGGGGGGCGCGGATGACGCGGGACATGCGTTGACTCCGTAGGTCAATGACACGGCTACCAGAGGGGGCAGGCAGCCTAGCCGAACTGGGCGGCCACAGCGCGTATACTCGCCCCCGGGGAGCTGTGGGCGGACGAATTGCTCGGCCGCGTACGTGTGGTAACGAAGTCCTGGGGACTCAAGGGGGAGCTATGTCTAGCCAGAAGAAGATCTTGTTGGTCGATGACTCGCCGACGGTCCTCTTGATGGAGCGGCTGCTGCTTCAGGACGGGCCGTACGCGCTGCTCAGCGCCCTGGGAGGCCAGGAGGCGGTGCAGTTGGCCCTGGCCGAGCGCCCGGACCTGATCCTGATGGATGTGGTGATGCCGGGCATGGACGGCTTCGAGGTGTGCCGTCGGCTGCGCGCCGAGGAGGCCACGCGCACCACGCCCATCATCCTGGTCACCACGCGCGGGGGCGCGGAGCACGTGGAGCGAGGCTACGAGAGCGGCTGCAGCGACTATGTGACCAAGCCGTTCGATGGCAACGAGCTGAGAGCGAAGATCGAAAGCTTCCTGGGGCAGTGATGGCGAACCGTCTTCCACCCGATGCCCGCCGCCGTCCCCGGGTCGCCGCCGCGCGGCAGCGGCTGGACAGCTGCACCCGGCCCGCGCAGGTGCTGGAGGCGGTGGGGGAGATCGTCTCTCAGCTGGTGGGCTGCGAGGAGTTCGCGCTGCTGGGGCTGGGCGTCTCGGGCAAGGCCTTCGCGAGCGCCTCGGCCATGGGGCTGGACTGGGAGCGGCTGCAGGCGCTGCTGAAGGCGCCGGGAGTGCTGGGCCGCGTCGCCCGGGGCGAGGGGGCCTACGTGGCCGGCACCACTCCCGGCGTCAGCCTGAGCGAGGCGGAGGAGGGGCTCACCGCGTGCGTCCCCCTGCGGGCGGGAGAGCGCGTCAGTGGGGTGCTGGCGCTCTTCCGCCTGCTGCCTCAGAAGCGCGGGCTGGACGACGAGGATCTCGAGCTGTTGGATCTGCTCTCGGTGCATGGCGGGGTGGGGTTCACCTCCGGCGGCGCGGGCATCGCGCTGGCTCCCGCGGCGCCCAGCCCGGCCGCGCCCGAGCCCGCTCACACCGGCCTGCGCACGGCGTACCTGCACCCGGGTGAGATCTTCACCTCCGCGACGCCCACCGAGGTGACGACCATTCTGGGCTCGTGTGTCGCCGTGTGCCTGTGGGACTCGCAGCTGCGCATGGGCGGGGTGAACCACTTCCTGCTGCCCTCGCCGCCCAGCGCCGAGCAGCCTTCCGCCCGCTACGGGGACACGGCCATTCCGCGGCTGTTGGAGCAGCTGGAAGCGCTGGGCAGCCAGCGGCGCAACCTGAGGGCGAAGCTGTTCGGTGGTGCCTCCGTGGGCCCTGGGGCTCGCCTGAGCGGCCGGGTTCAACTGGGCGAGCGCAACGGGGAGCTGGCCCGGCGGATGCTGGCCGAGCTGGGCATCTCCGTCATCGCCGAGGATCTGGGAGGCACCTCTGGCCGCAAGCTACGCTTCCGCACCGATGATGGCACCGCGCTGATCAAGAAGCTGGGGGGAGGCTGATGAAGACCGATCTGGAGATGGTCCGCGCCGTCTTCCGCACCGAGGCCACCGAGCTGATCTCGGGCATGGAGACCGCCTTCCTGATGCTGGAGACGGTGGCGGGGCCCGAGGTGTTCGAGCCGCTCTTCCGGTCCGTGCACACGCTCAAGGGCAATGCCCTGCTGATGGGCTTTCCGGCCGCGTCCGAGCTGGCCCACGTCGTCGAGGATCTGCTCGAGAAGATCGCCGCGCGCGCCGTGCCCATCACCCCGGACGTGGTGAACCTGCTGCTGCGCGCCGTGGATGGGCTGCGGGTGCTGATCGGTGTGCCCAACGAGGGCACGGATGCCAGCGTGGACCCCGTCGAGGTGCAGCGCCAGCTGGCGGCGGCCGCCGGGACCGCTGTCTCCGAGGGCGCCTTGCCCGGGCCCGAGCCGCGGCCCCTGCCGGTGGAGCGGGGTGAGGAGGCGGAGCGGCCCTCCGAGGCCACGGCGCGCCCGGGGCGGGAGCGCACGTTGCGGGTGGGGCTGGACCGGCTCGACCGCATGTTGGACCTGACGGGAGAGATCGCCATCGCGCGAGGGCGGCTGGCCACGATGCTGGAGCAGGCGGGGCGCTACACCTCGCAGCAGCTGCTGGAGGCGCACCGGGATGCGGACCGGCTCTATCTGGATCTGCAGGAGCTGGTGATGAAGGCGCGGCTGGTGCCCATTGGCCGCGTGTTCCAGCCTTTCGCGCGGACCCTGCGTGAGCTGAGCGCGACCACGGGCAAGAGCGTGCGGCTGGAGCTGAGCGGCGAGGACGTGGAGGTGGACACCACCCTCATGGAGCTCATCCGCGATCCGCTCACGCACCTGGTGCGCAACGCGGTGGACCACGGCATCGAGAAGCCCGAGGTGCGCCTGGCGCGGGGCAAGGATCCCACGGGCACGCTGCGGCTGGACGCGCGCCACGAGGCCGGCGGCATCCTCGTGCGGATCAGCGACGACGGGGGAGGGCTGGATAGCCAGCGCATCCTCACCCGGGCGCGGGCCATGGGGCTTTTGGGCCCCTCCGAGGAGCGCGAGGACGCGGAGCTGTTCCAGCTGATCTTCGCGCCGGGCTTCTCCACCGCCGAGCGCGTCACCGAGCTGTCCGGCCGGGGCATTGGCCTGGACGTGGTGCGCAGCAACATCGAGGCGCTGCGGGGCTCCATCTCCCTGGAGACCGAGCTGGGCAAGGGCACCACGCTGAGCCTGCGGCTGCCGCTCACCCTGTCGCTCATCGAGGGTTTCCTGGTCGCCGCCGGAGCGGAGACGTACGTGCTGCCGCTGGATCGGGTGCTCGAGTGCGTGGAGCTGCCTGCGTCCGAGAGCCGCACCGGCCGCACCGGGCTGCTCAACCTGCGGGGCCGGGCGCTGCCCTACCTGCGCCTGCGCGAGCACTTTGGCCTCGAGGGCCCGCTGCCCCCGCGCGAGAGCGTAGTCATCGTCAGCTATGGCCAGGGCCAGCAGGCGGGCCTGGTGGTGGACTCGCTGCTCGGCCAGGCCCAGACGGTCATCAAGCCGCTGGGCCGGCTCTTCCACCAGCTCCCCGGGATCTCCGGCTCCGCCATCCTGGGCACGGGCCGTGTCGCCCTGGTGCTCGATCTGTCGCCCCTGCTGCGCAAGGTCCTTGCTTCCCCCGTCTCCACGGCGGCTTGACGTCTCTGTTCCTGTCCGAGGTTCTCAATGTCCTGGTTCCGTAACCTCCCGATCGCCCTCAAGCTGCTCACAGCCTTTCTGGCGCTGCTGGCGATCACCTCGGGCCTGGGGCTGTTCTCGCTCCACACCCTGGGGCAGCTGCGCCAGGTGGCGGAAGAGGAGGCGGAGCTGTGGGTTCCCAGCATCCAGCACATCACCGCGATGAGGCGCAGCCTGTGGGCGCTGCGCGGCGCCGAGCTGCGCCATGCCCTGGCGACTTCCCCCGCGGCCCTGGCGCAGCTCGAGCGCGAGGCGGGCCAGGTGATCGAGCAGCTCGAGGCCGCGATGAGGAAGTACCAGGCCCTGCCCCTGCGGGAGCCGGAGCGCCAGAAGCTGGCCGAGTTTCAGCGGCACTGGAGCGACTATCGCGGCAACCATCAGCGGGTGCTCGAGCTGTCGCGGCGCAATGACGCCACTCAGACGGACGAGGCCCTGCAGGGGCAGGCGGCGAGGAACTTCGATGACGCCCTGGCGGTGTTGGATGCGCAGGTGCACAGCGCCGTCCGCTCGGCCCAGGACTCGGCGCAGCTGGCGGACACCGCGCATGACTCCGCCCGGAGCTGGATTGAGCTGGTGCTCCTCGGCAGCCTGGTGGTGGGCGCGGTGCTGGCCTTCACCGTGTCCCGGAGCATTACCCGCCCGCTGGGGCAGGCCGTGACGGTGGCGGACCGCATCGCTGGCGGCGATCTGTCCGTAAGGATCGAAGGCACCAGCGGCGATGAGGTGGGCCGGCTGCTGACGGCGATGGGGGCCATGAACCAGCAGCTGGCGCGGATCATCAGCGAGGTGCGAGAGGGCGCGGGCGCGCTGGCCTCGGTTGCCGTCCAGGTGTCCTCCTCCTCGCAGGGGCTGTCGCAGGGCACCAGCGAGCAGGCCAGCAGCGTGGAGGAGACCACCGCCAGCCTGGAGGAGATGAGCTCCACCATCCGCGAGAACAGCGAGCACAGCCGGCAGATGGAGCGCATGGCCCTCAAGGGCGTCAAGGACGCGGCCGAGAGCGGCAAGGCGGTGAAGGAGACGGTGCAGGCGATGAGCTCGATCGCCGAGAAGGTGTCGATCATCGAGGAGATCGCCTACCAGACGAACCTGCTGGCGCTCAACGCGGCGATCGAAGCGGCGCGGGCCGGCGAGCACGGGCGAGGCTTCGCGGTGGTGGCCACCGAGGTGCGCAAGCTGGCCGAGCGCAGCCAGAGCGCGGCGCGGGAGATTGGCACCCTGGCCTCTCAGAGCGTGAAGGTGGCCGTGCGCTCGGGCACGCTGCTGGACGAGCTGGTGCCCTCCATCCGCAAGACAGCCGAGCTGGTGCAGGAGGTGGTGGCGGCCTCGGGCGAGCAGTCCTCGAGCGTGGAGCAGATGAACCGGGCCATGCTGCAGGTGGATCTGGTGACGCAGCGCAACGCCTCCTCGGCCGAGGAGCTGGCGAGCACCGCCGAGGAGCTGTCCGCCCAGGCCCAGACGCTGCGGCAACTCATGTCCTACTTCGTCCTGAGCACTGGCGAGCAGCACTCCCCGCGCTCGGTGTCCTTGCTGCGCCCGCCCTCTGGTGGCTCGGGCCCTGGCGCGAAGGTGCCCCCGGGTACGGTGGCCACCATGGGCCTGAAGGCCGCCACCAGCGCGAAGCCCCTGCCGGCTCCCAGCGCCAAGCCCGTGCCCGCTCCCAGAGAGGGCAACCATGTCCTTCCGGCCGAAGACCACGAGTTCAAACGCTTCTAGGATATCCCCATGAGCACGTCCGCCGCCGGGCCCGTCGCGCAGTACCTCAGCTTCTTCATCGCGGGTGAGGAATGCGCGCTGGGCATCCTCCAGGTCCGGGAGATCATCGAATACGACACCGTGACGCGCGTGCCGGGCGCGCCCCCGTGGGTGAGGGGCGTCACCAACCTGCGCGGCAGCGTGCTGCCGGTGATTGATCTGGCCCTGAAGCTGGGGCTGCCGCAGAGCGCTGCGCACCGGCGCTCGTGCATCGTGGTGGCCGAGGTGTCCTTCCAGAGCGAGAAGCTGGTGCTGGGCGTGCTCGCGGATGCCATTGGCCAGGTGGTCGAGCTGGGGCCCAACGAGGTGGAGCCTCCGCCCGCCTTCGGCTCTCCGGTGCGCATGGACTACCTGGTGGGCATGGGCCGGGCGGGGAAGAAGTTCATCCTGCTGCTGGACATGGATCGGCTGCTCAGTGGGCAGGAGCTGGTGGCCGCGGGAGTGGCCACGTCCCCGGCCAAGGAAGCCGCTCCGTGAAACGGCAGCCGGAGACGCTCGCCCCAGAGGACGAGGGCGCTCCGCTGCTCACCGTGCCGGAGCTGCCCGACAGCCTCTTTCGCGAGTACCAGGAGCTGATCTACCGCCATGCGGGCATCTTCCTGGGGCCCGCCAAGAAGGCGCTGCTGCTGGGGCGGCTGTCGCGCCGGCTGCGTGAGCTGGGGGCGCTGTCTCTCAGTGCGTACCTGCGGCGCGTCCGGGAGGAGCCGGCCGAGCGGGTGCACCTGATCGAGGCGGTCTGCACGCACGAGACGCACTTCTTCCGCGAGCCGCGGCACTTCACGTTCCTGGAGCGCGACGTGCTGCCCCGGTGGCGGGCCCAGGGCGCCACGGACGCGGGAGCGCGGGTGGTGCGCGCCTGGAGCGCGGCGTGCTCGAGTGGCGAGGAGCCCTTCTCGCTGGCGATGGTGCTGCGCCAGCACCTGCCGGCCGAGCAGGGCTGGCACATCGACGTGCTCGCCACGGATCTGTCCTCCCGCGTGCTGGACCGGGCCCGCCAGACGCTCTGGCCCGTGGACAAGGCCCGGGAGATTCCAGAGGACTACCTCAAGCAGTTCATGCTCCGCGGCACGGGCACCCAGGAGGGCCGGATGAAGGCCGGCCCGGAGCTGCGCAACCTGGTGCGCTTTCAGCAGCTCAACCTCAATGACGCGCATTACCCGGGGCTGGGCCGCTTCGATCTCATCTTCTGCCGCAATGTGCTCATCTACTTCGACACGGCGTCGAAGCAGCGAGTCATTGGCCAGCTGCTGAGCCACCTGGGGCCGGCTGGCTACCTGTTCATGGGCCACGCCGAGTCCCTGACGGGCATGACGGATCGCGTCCGCACGGTGATGCCCACGGTCTACACGGTGCTCCCCCCGGGCTCGCAGCCCGCGCGCGGCTAGTCCCGCGGCGCGCAAAAAAGACGCGCTGCCGCGGGGGCCCGCAGATGTTGCGCGAGGACGCCTGCCCGGCAGCCGGCACCCCTCTGGACAGACGCGCTGGTACCCAGACAGGCGCCCCGTGGCGCGAGGCTTGCAAACTCGACAGGAGGTGACTGCGAAGGAGCGAAGCATGAAGCGGGCTGGCAAGGAGGAGACGGTGAGCCATCTCCCCGTTCAGGTACGGTCCACCGAGTACAGCGAAGGCGAGACCGAGGAGGCTCGCTCGGTGCAATGTCCACTCTCGAAGGGCTCGGTGGCACTCGAGCACTGCATGGGCTGCGAGCGCCACGTGGGCCTCGAGGCTCGAGCCGAGGGTGACGCCGTGCTCGAGTGCAGGGTGCCGGTGGCGGCCCTCCAGGCCAGGAAGCCGTCACAGGGGCTGGGCCAGAGACTGCGGAGCACACCGATCTCCGAGGTCATGACGGCGAAGGTGGTCTGCGTCGACAGTGAGTTGAACCTCGATGAGCTGGCGCACCTGTTCGAGAAGAAGCACATCCGCGCGGCGCCCGTGGTGCAGGAGGAGGGCGTGCTCATCGGCATGGTGTCCAAGAGTGATCTCGTCCGGGGCCACCGCCATGAGGACGAGGACGCGGAGGACGCGTTCGAGGAAGACAGCCACTTTCCTCCCAACTGCCTGGGCGTCATCGTCGAGGGCATCATGACGACGGACGTGGCGAAGCTGCCCGAGACGGCCTCCCTGGCCGAGGCCGCCCGGCTGTTCGCGGCCCGGGGCATGCACCACATCCCGGTCGTGACGAAGGACGAAGTCGTCGTGGGCATGCTCTCGGTGATGGACCTGGCACGCTGGATGGCCGCTCAGCCGGAGTGCCTGCGCTAGCTCAGGACTGCTGCTGGCTCAGCGACTCCTGTAGCGCCAGGAGCAGTCGCCGCACGGCATAACCTTCGAAGTCTTCCACCGGATCAATGCTCGGAGGAAAGACCTCCAGCGCGCTCTGGATCATCACGAGCGCGGACTGGAGCCCTTCCGGGCCCGAGCGCTTGGGCATCTGGTCCAGGAGGAAGGCGGCGTTCACCAGGTTTGCCCAGCGGTTGTCAGGTGCCATCTCTGCCGCCGCGAAAGTACCCGCCCAGGGTTCTTTGCGCAATCACGCGGAGGGTGAGTTCGCCCGTCTGGCTCTCGACACGCGGCGCAAGGCCGAAGGATGCTCAGGCACATGAGGTGCGTCACGTGGTCGTGCCTGCTGGCGCTGCTGGCAGTGCTGGCAGCGCCCCTGGTCCATGCCGAGGGCGTGGAGGAGCGGGCGAAGGTACCGAGCTCGACGCTCCGGCTGCGGGGCGCCTCGGGCATCGGCGTCATCCCCGGCGGGTTCATCTCGATGGGCGGGTCCCGGCTCCAGTTGCTCGAGGGCACCTCGGGGCGCTGGCGCACCCTGCACCAGGTCCCGGGCGATAACCTCTACCGGGTCGAGGCCGACGACAACGGCCGGCTCCTGGCGTCCTGGGAGAACGAGAGCGTGTTTCACCTGTTCGACCGCGCGCGCGGGACACGCCTCGCCATTCCCAAGCCGCCCGACCCGCCGGGATACCCGCCGGGTACCTTCAATGTCGAGGATCTGATCTTCGCCGATGACGGGCGAGACGTCATCGTGCTCATCGACGGCATTCCGTACCTGGGCCCCACCATCGGCCAGCGCAAGGTGGCCGCCGCATACCGCGTGGCGCTCGACGGCAAGACGCCACCCCGGCTGCTGTTCGCCGAGGAGGGGGTGATGCTGCGGTTCTCTCGGCGCGGCGCGATCCTCATCAAGGCCCGCAGCTGGACCCTGGGGTGCACGCAGGTCGGCTGTAACATCGGGTCGATCATCGCGCTGGAGTTGGACGGCGAGCGCGTCACGCGCCGCACGCTCCTCGAGGCTGGGGACCGTCACGTGGGCGCCGCCCTTCCCGTGAAGGGGGGCGATGAAGCGCGCTTCGCCGCTCAGCTCTCGGTTCACTCCGCCAGCGGCAAGCACATGCGGGGGCTGTTGCGCTTCCACTTCGGCGGCCAGGCCCAGTTCCAGCCGCTGCCGGAGAGCAGCACGGCACATCCCCCGCACTCGCTCCTCACCCGGTCGGACGAGTTAGTCGAGGTGCGGCAGGGGGAAGACCGGAGCCTGACGATGACGCGGATGACGGCGGCCGGCGAGGAGACGCGGACGACGATTCCTCCGTGGACCAACGCGCGCGGCCGCCGGGAGAAGGGCTGGTTCCAGAGCGTTGGCGAGCGCGCGGATGGCAGCCTGTGGTTGCACTGGGCCGATCACCTGGTGTTCGTGCGCGCGAACGAGCCCCCGCGCAAGGTCGACATCAGCAGCCTGCTTGGCCGAGGCACCGAGTGGGCGGGCGCCTACGTCTATGTCGCGCGGCCCGAGGGCCTGTGGGTCGGAATCGAGGTGGGGGGCGGTCGCGACTACCGTTTCCTCCAGATGGCCGAGCTCGAGAAGCGCGCCGTCCCGTGGACGCCTCCGGCACCGGGCTCCGATGCGCCGCGACCGTTGCCGCAGGTCGCCACGAAGCTGAGCGGGCAGCGGCGCACCCTGGCCTTCGGCGGCGTCACCGTCTCGGTGGGGGACAACGACATCTACGCTCGCGGCAGCGCCAGGGAGCCATGGCGGCTGCTGTATGGTGTGCCGGGCCGCGGCATCTATCGCATGGCCACCGATGACGCCACGGGGCGGATCCTCGCGTCATGGTCCGCCGAGAGGGAGCTTCACCTGTTCCAGCCCGCGACAGGCACCCACGAGCGGTTCCCCTGGCCGGCGTCGGACATCCAGGGCTTCCAGGGCGGCCTGCAGGGCCTGTACTTCTCGACCGACGGCCGACATGCACTGGTCTACATGACCGGCCGCGTCATGGGGCGGTCGCCGGACATCAACGAGGCCTACCTCGTGCCGCTCGACCGCGGCGGTCCGCCGCAACGCCTGTTTCGCGTCGAGGGGCAGCGCTGGCACGTCTCGCCGCACGGCGCCACGTTCGTGAAGCCGAACCCGAACCACGGTTGCTCAGTTGCTCAGTGCATCGTCGACGCCATTGTCGTCGTCGACATCGCGGGCAACAGCGCCACCGAGCGCGTCATCCACAAGCCGCAGCTGCACACCGACTACGTGGGCCTCGTGCGCGGCAGCAGCGCCGACGGGCTCGCGCTGCTCACCCGGCACTGGCCTTCCCAGGGGATGAACACGTCGCTCGGCCTGCTGCGCTTTCGCTACGGAGACCCCGCGGTGAGCTACCGCCTGCTGCCTCCGGATAGCGAGCGCGACGCCGGGCGGACGTTCCTCACCAGCTCGGGCGAGTACATGGAGCTCGTGGCCCAGCCGGAGGGTGGGCTGTCGGTACGCCATCATCGGGAGAACGGCACGCTGACCGGTTGGGACGTGCCGGCGTTGCCTCGCACGGACATCGACAGCTCCGTCGACGGCGCCGTGTACGGCCTGGGGCAGCGGCAGGGCGGAGGCTTCTGGCTGCACTGGGGCGACCACCTCCTGCTGCTCGCAGATGGGCCGCCTCGCGCCTACAGCCTCGTGAGCCTGTTGCCCCGCGGGGGCGAGTGGGCCGGAGCCGACCGCTACGAGCCGACGCCCGAGAAGCTCGTGATTGGCGTCGACCGCGGGGCGGGCCGGGACTACGTGTCGGTGGACCTGGCCTCCGCCGAGAAGCGCGCCCGCGTATGGGGCACTCGCCGCGGCTCGCGGTGAACGGGCAGGGGCGAGGCCAGCCGCTCGCCGATGCGCGCCAGCCCCTGGCCCGCTCGGGCCTGCGCGTGCACGCGGGCATAGTCATCGAACGCGGTGGAGAACCATCGATCCAGCACCACGGTGAAGAGCCCGTAGTGGCCCTGGTACCGGGCATGGTGCAGGGCATGGAAGGTGGGCGTGAAGAAGAGGCGCCCCGCCCACGAGGACACGAAGCGTTGGGGCAGCCACTCGGTGTTGCCGTGCCCCACGACGTTGAGCAGGTAGTTGGTGAGGATGTAGCCCATGATGCCCGCCTGGGTGACGGGCATCACCTCCATGGCCAGCAGCACCATGCCCATGCCGCCCCCCATCAGCACCACGCGCTCCACCAGCGAGAAGGACAGGGACGTGAGCGGCTCGGTCACCTGCGCCACGTGGTGCTGCGCGTGAAAGCGGTAGAGGGCGCGCGTGTGCAGCAGCCGGTGCGTCACGTAGAACCACACCTCGAAGCCCACGAACATCCAGGCGAACGTCAGCACCGCCACCCAGACGCTGAAGGGCTCCATGCGGGGCCCGGCGAAGTAGCGGAACAGCCCCACCAGCACCGCGTCACAGAGCACCACCCCGGCCGCGGCCCACGCCTCGCTGCGGAGCTGCCCGGCCGCCAGCGCCCGCCGGTACACGCGCCAGCGCTCCGCCAGGCGCGTCTGGGCCAGCCTCCAGCCAAAGCCCACCATCGTCAGCTTCACCAGCCCCGACAACACCAGGGACAGGCACAGCACCTTCCACAGGGTGGACTCCATGGGACACCGCCTCCTCGGGTGAACCGCTTATTGTCAATGTTGATAACAGAGGGCCGACGCTGTTGTCAAATCTGACAATACTTCGCCGGGCCCGTTGAACGCCGGGTGGCGGCGGGTAGGATGGGCGCGATGGCAACCAGGCGTCCCGCTCGCCGCGACAAGGCCCGGCGCAGTTCCAGCGCCGGGGAGGCACCCGCGCCGCGCCGGCGCCGCACGCCCGAGGAGGCGCGCGAGGAGATCCTCCGGGCGGCCGAGCCGCTGCTGGTGGAGCAGGGGCCGGATCGGGTGGGGCTGCAGGCGGTGGCGCGCGCGGCGGGAGTGAGCCACGCGCTCGTCACGCACTACTTCGGCACGTACGAGGCGCTGGTGCGCGAGGTGCTCATGCGCCGCAACCAGCTCGTGGTGGAGGAGTTTCGCCAGCGCCTGCTGGAGTCCGCCGAGCCCCTGGGCGCCAGCGAGCTGCTCGAGCGCTTCTTCGCGATCCTCCAGCAGGTCGGGCAGACGCGGCTGCTGGCGTGGGCGCTGCTCACGGGCCGGGCCGAGCACATGCCCCTGGTGCGCGCCCAGGGGCTGCGCCTGCTGGTGGATGCGCTGGAGTTCTATTCCGAGCGCACGGCCACCGCCCAGGGCAAGCCGCCCCCTTCACGCGAGACGCTGGAGATGGCGCTGCTGGTGGGGGTGTGCGCCTCGCAGTGGTACATGCTCGCGCGCGAGGGGCTCTTGCCCGCGATGGGGCGCAGCGCGGACGCGGAGGCCGACACCCGGTTCCGCGAGGTGCTCGCGCGGATGCTGCACTCGGTTGTCGGGCTGGATCCGCCCCAGCGCGGCTGAGTAGAACCGGGAGGCTCATTCCAACGGAGCCCTTCCATGTCCATGCAGCGCTTCACCATCCACAGGACATCCGGGCCTTCTTCCGCACGCTGCGGGGCTGAGCCGCGCCGCGCGGTAAGAACGGGAGACGGGATTTTCGTGCGGGCTTGCGGGTTGGGTCCTTCCAGTAGGTTCCGCCGCTTCATTCAGAGGCGCCGGTAAACCTCGCACGAGGACCCATGTTGCGCACTCCGATGGAAGTTGCCGACCCCTACGGGCTGCTGAGCCCCGAGCGGAGCCAGAACCCCTATCCCTTCTACGCCCGGCTGCTGCGCGAGGCGCCCGTGCACTTCAGCGAGCCGTGGGGGACCTGGGTGATCACGCGCTACGCGGATGTGAATGCGGCTTTCCGCGACATGCGCCTGTCTTCGGCCCGCACCGGCATGTACTCCCAGGAAATGCCCGAGGAGATCGTCCGGAAGCTGGAGCCCATGGCCCGCAACATGGCCTCCTGGCTGCTCTTCCATGACGCTCCCGCGCACACGCGCCTGCGCTCGCTCATCAACAAGGCCTTCACACCGCGCATGGTGGAGGCGCTGCGCCCTCGTATCCAGGCGCTGGTGGAGGAGCTGCTGGACGCCGCCAGGGGCAAGGAGCGGATGGAGGTCATCTCCGAGCTGGCCAACCCGCTGCCCGTCATCGTCATTGGAGAGATGTTGGGGCTGCCGCGGCAGGACTGGCGCAAACTCAAGCAGTGGTCGGACAAGCTGGCGGCGCTCATCGGCACGGGCCGGCCGACGCTCGCGGAGGTGGAGGGGGCGCTGGGGGCCATCCTCGAGTTCGAGGACTACTTCCGGCCGCTCCTCGCCCAGCGGCGCATCCAGCCGGGCCCGGACCTGCTGAGCGCGCTGGCGCAGGCGGAGGAGCAGGGCAACCTGCTGACCGAGCAGGAGGTGCTGTCCACCTGCACCCTGGTGCTCTTCGCGGGGCATGAGACGACCACCAACCTGATCGGCAACGGGCTGCTGGCGCTGCTGCGCCACCCGGAGCAGTGGGAGCTGCTGCGGGGCGCGCCGGAGCTGCTGCCGGACGCGGTGGAGGAGCTGCTGCGCTACGACTCGCCGGTGCAGTTCACCAACCGCATGGCGGCGGTGGATCTGGAGCTCGGAGGCCACACCCTGCGCAAGGGCGACCGGGTGATGCTGCTGATCGCGGCGGCGAACCGGGATCCGGCGCAGTTCCAGGATCCGGACCGGCTGGACGTGCGGCGCAAGGAGCTGCGTCACCAGAGCCTGGGCATGGGCCCGCACTACTGCGTGGGCGCGGCGCTGGCCCGCGTGGAGGCCCAGGAGACCTTCGCCGCGCTGATGCGCCGCTTCCCGCGCATGCAGGTGGCGCCAGGCGTCTCGCCGGAGTGGGCGGACAATGTGGGCTTCCGCGGGCTCAAGTCGCTGCCGGTGGTCCTCGAGTCCAAAGCCTGAGAGGGGACTGCCCGCTCAAACCTGATAGAGCAGGTCCATGGACCTCTCGAGCACCGGGGCGTCGGCACAGGAGGGGGGCGCGGAGGTGAACGCCCGCCTGCTGCAGCTGGCGGTCTTCTGCGCCGCCTTCGACAACTTCCTCATCGCGCCCATGCTCGTGTCCATCGCCCTGGATACCGGGGTGACGCTGACGGAGGCGACGGGCATCGCCAGCGCCTACTTCTTCGCCTACGGGGTGATGCAGCCTGTCTGGGGAGTGGCCTCGGATCGGCTCGGCCGGGTGGCGGTGATGCGGCTGGGGCTGGCGGGCGCGGCGCTCACGGGCGCCGCGTGCATGGCTACCTCCTCGCTGGGGCCGCTCGTGCTGGGACGGCTGCTGGCCGGTGGGGTGCTGGCCAGCGTGGTGCCGGCGGCGATCACCTATTCAGGAGATGCCTTCCCCGTGGAGCGCCGGCAGGGCGTCATCGCCGACCTCAACGCCGCCTATGCCGTGGGCACCGCGCTGGGCACGTTCGCCGGAGGCGCGGCGGCCACGTACGCGAGCTGGCGGGTGGGCTTTGCCACCTCCGCGGTGCTCGCCGGGCTGTGTGCCTGGGCACTCTCTCGCTTGCCCCGTCCCGCCAACGCCACCGTGGGCAGCCTCGGGGACCGGATCCGTGTCGTGCTGGGGGCTCCGTGGGTCCTCGTCGTCGTCGGGCTCGCACTGGTGGAGGGCGCGGTGCTGCTGGGCTTTCTCACCTTCCTGGCGCCCGCGCTCGTCGCGACGGGCTACCGCCCCGGCGTCGCGGGGCTGGTGGTAGCCGCCTACGGCGTGGCCGTGCTCGGGTGGACGCGCGGGGTGAAGCGCTGGGGGAACGGCAGGCTGTCGCCCACGGCGCTCATCGCCATTGGCGCGGTGATGCTGGTGGCCGGTTACGCGGCGGCCGCCTTCTCTCCGGGCGTGGTGGGAGTGCTGGCCGCCAGTGTCCTGGTAGGAGGGGCCCTGGCCTTCATGCACTCCGTGTTGCAGGTGTGGGCCACGCAGGTGGCGCCTTCCGCGAGAGCCCTGGTGGTGGCGCTCTTCGCGGGGGCGCTCTTCGTGGGCAGCGCTGTCTCGACGCGGGTCTTCGCGCCGCTGGCGGGGCAGGGCGCGTTCCGGCAGCTCTTCACCCTGGCCGCGCTGCTGGGCATCCCCGTGGGCGTCGCGGCGGTATGGGGCCGTTCGCGCTACAAGAGCTGATCGATCACCAGCGAGACGGAGCTCGCCGTGGTGGGCCCAAAGGCGATGCTGTGCATGCCCGCCGCGAGCGGGAACGTGTGGCGACGCTTGATCTCCGTGCACTCGGAGGAACCCGTGCCGCTGACGGTGACTTCGATCCGCTGGCCGCTCGGGTTCGTGACGTTCACCGGCACTTCCCCATTGAGGTAGAGGGTGTAGTCCCCGGCCTCCGTCACGGAGAAGGAGACGGAGCCTCCCTTGCCGCCCGTCACGTCGATGAGCGAGATGTCATAGCGGCGCTGATCGGCGCTCACCGCGGGAGCCCCCGTCGCGCTGACCGAAGCCGTCACGGAGGAGGCGGGCCCCTCCTGGAGGTACTCGCACGGCCTGGTATCGACGTTCTCACCGCCACAACTGGCGAGCAGCGCGGCGGACAGCAGGACGGCGGAGAAGCGCTTCAACTTCATCAAGTGTGACTCCCTTTGTGGCCAGGCGCGGCGGATGCCCAGGTGCACGCTCCATTGTCGAGAAGATGAGCCTGGAGTTGCGCTCCCCGCGACTACATTGTCACGGGGTGAGCCTGTCCCTGGGAACGTTCTCTTGCCGTAGAATCTCCGGATGGACGTTCCGCGCCCAACTCGACGGATTCTCGCGGCCACCGGTGCAGCGCTCACGCTGATGGGCCCGGCCCGGGCCCGGGCGGACGAGGCCCCACCGGGCGAGGATGAGGCTCAGCTGAGGTTCGGCGTTGGCGCTGGCTTCTCGTTTCTCCATCCCATGGGGCCCAACACCTCCGCTCAAGACTCGTTCGCAGTGAGCGCGTGGGCCGCCATCCCGCTCACCCGGCACCTTCAGCTCACGCCGTCGCTGCACACGTACCGGGTGAATGCCTACGGTTCAGGCCTCGGGAGGAAGTCGGACCTGTCACTCGGCCTGGAGTATGTCGTCGCGTGGCGGCAGCTGCGTGTGGTGCCGGGGCTCTCGTTCTCACGGGTCCAGAATGGGGTCGTCACCGGTGAACATCGCGGCTTCGGCCTCGGCGCGTCACTCGCGCTGCTGATCCCCGTCACCGGGCCGCTCGAGCTCTTCGGGCGGGCCGACTACCGCGTCGTGGCCACCTCCGAAGAGGGGATCGGCGTGGCCCATTTCGTCGCGGGTCCCGCGCTCAACTTCTGAGCTCGGGCTCCACGGGGCTCCTCCGCACTCAGAACCGGCCCACCAGGCCCCCCATGAAGCCTCCCCTGGGCGTCGCGCTCACCACCGGCAGCAGCTGCACCCCGGCGAACTCGTCACGCTCCGGCGGCAGCTGGGCCCGCACAGAGGCGTTGGAGATCTCGTAGCCAATGGCCGCCCCCAGCCCAGGCGCCAGCGGCGTGAGGTACCAGGCCGATCCCTCGGAGGCGAAGAGCAGGGCCACGCCCAGGCCCATTCCCACCGCTCCGCCGAGCATCGTCGGCCACAGCGTGCCCATGCCATTGAGGACGTTGCCCAGGCCGTACACGCTGAGCGAGCCCGCCATCCACCCGGTGAAGGCCGCGGACGAGAAGACCGCCAACTCGTCGTCGCATCCCTCGGAGAGATCGCACCCCGCGGCCGCGACGCCGAGCAGGAATCCCAGAATGGACCCGCCCGCGGCCGCGGCGCCTCCCACGATGGGGCTGAGGATCAGCCGGGGCACGATGAGATCCGGACCCGCGTCCCTGGCGAGGCGGTCTCCGGGGATGAGCTCTCCCGCGGGAGGTTCCTCGGGCGCCGTCACCAGGGGTGGCAGGACCGGAGCGTCCGAGGCTGGCGGGGCAGCCGCCTCGGACTGGGCGTGGCTGACGGTGGGGACACACACCAGCAGACACAGGACCAGGAGTGCCAGAGCATTCATGCCCGGAAACATACCGGACCTGCTCCCGGCCCCGTGTGCCTTACGGGTGGCTGTTGGGATTGGACGGGTCAGTGCCCGCCACCCGCTCGTCCCCGTCGAGGTGCTGGTCCAGATCCCGATCGATCGCGCTGCGCATGCCGGAGGTCGGCGGGAAGCAGGTGAAGGTCAGCGCGTTGGTGGCGACAACGGACGCGCGGAGGTTCGAGTCGGAGATGTTGGGCAGGGCCACCTTGTCTTTGCGGTACTCCGCGCCTCCCACATACAGGAAGCCCACGTCCTGGCCGTCGATCCGGCCCTTGACCACCAGATCGCACTCGCCCAGGTTCGCCCGCTGGATCAGCAGGTTGAGGCGGGGCGTCACCACGCTCTGGTTGGTGGCCGTGAGCGTCACCTGCTGGCCCACGATCGGCGCCAGGTTGGTGTCGAAGGCCAACATGAAGTCCTCCATGTTCCGCTTGGCCACGACGTTGGCGATGGTGGCCGAGAGCCCCAGGGGGTTCTGCCCATGCGCGTCGAAGCTGGCGTTGAAGCGGAACAGGTCCGGCACGGACCCGTCATGGGTGAAGCCGAAGCCGCGGACCTGATCGCCCATGAAGGGATCGGCGGGAACGAACCCGATGTCCTGGGCCGCTCCGAACATGCCAACCTTCTGGTACATGTTCCGCAGGTGCGGAATCTTGAGGAACCGCAACTCCGCTTGCTCCGTCAGGAGATCCAGGGACGAGGCGCCGTCCGTTCCGAAGAAGCCGGCCTGGGCGCCTGCCCCGGGATTGGCGGTGGGATTGAGCCGGTGGCAGGCCTCGCATGAGCCCATCGGGCTCACCGTCTCGTTGAAGAAGAAGTCCCGCCCGGCCTGCTGAGTGGGCGTGAGTGAGTTATCGAGGTTGCGGATCGGATTGGGCGGGTAGGTGATCTGCAGCACGAAGTCCGTGAGCTTCTGCATCTCCGCGGCCGTGAGCTGCGAGCTGCGCCCGAGCAGATCCGTGAAGGCCGGGTTGAACTTCTTGAAAGCGGCCTGCTCGTTGAAGGCGCCCTCGTCCGGCTGAGCGCTGTGCTCGTCGTTGGCGGCGGTGCGGTCCGCGCGCCAGTGCATGGCCCCGTGGTTCGCCATCCCGCGCAGGCTCTGGGTCGTCATGGGCCCCTTGAGCGGATGCAGATCGGTGCTCAAGCCGAAGGTGCCATCCGTGCCGAAGTCCGCGAAGATCGGTGCGACGAAGGGCCCCAGGCTGGTCAACGCCGTGCCGTCCGGGTTGCCGAGATCCCACGCCAGGCTGTCGAAGTCGCCGAAGATGTGGCAGCTGGCACAGGACGAGTCCCCGTGGCTCGAGCTGTTGCGCGCGTCGTAGAGCAACGGCCGCCCCTGCACCACGCTCGCGGGCTCGGGGTTGGGCATCAGCAGGTGGGCCGTCTCCTGCTTCGTGGCCAGGTTGACGACGGACACCGCGTTGTCGAAGCGCGTCAGCACGTACATGCGGCCGCGGGCCTCATCCAACACCATTCCGGTGGGGCCGCCACCGGTGAGCGGGATCTGATTGGCCGTGCTCGGCACGAAGGTGTCGTTCTCCAGCGCGGCGGTGGGGTACACGCCGATCTTCGAGGAGCCGAACGCCGCCACGTACAGGGTGGCCCCGTCGGAGGTCACCGCCATGCCCAGCGGCTGGGCGAGGCTCTTGTCGTTCTCGGCGTTGGGGATGGGCGCGCAGCAGGCCGAGTAGTCGATGTGCTTGTTGAGGTGCCGGGGGGCGACGCCCGCGGGGCTCAGCACCGTGATCCGGCTCTCGTGCAGGTGCCCCCGGAGGGTGGTGCCCGCATAGGTACCGGGCCCCTCGAAGCGCAGATCGTTACGGGCCTCGGTGTTGCTGACGTACACCTTCCCGTTCACCGGGTTCACCGCCATGTTGAACAGGATGGTGCCCACGCCCGAGTAGAAGCCGGCGTTGCCCGCCAGCTGGACCGGCGGGGTGGCGGTGGCGTCAATGACGAACACGTCCTTGTCCGGCAGCGAGAAGCGCACCGCGCTGTCCCACGTGCGGTTGAGCACATCCACCCAGTTCTGGCCGTTGTACTTGACGATGAGACCGACCTCGGGCGCCGCGACCCCCTGGAAGTTGGTGTTGGGCCCCGGAACCCCACCGGCTGCCTCGCCCCCATTGGGCACCAGCAGATCGCTGACCACCGTGGTGCGGTTGCCCGAGTGGAACGCGGCCGCGTACACCCGCTGCCCGTCCGGCGTCACCGCGAGCGCGCGGGGCGTGTCGCTGAACAGGGTGATGATGTTGAGCGGATCTCCGCCCAGCGAGGTGCCCAGGGCGTTGGCATCGAACACCCAGACATCGGCCCGGCCAATGCCCGGAGTGGTCAGCTGGGGATCGAACGGCGCGTTCTGCCCACGGTGGGCGGTGGTGATGAAGGCCCGTGTGTTCCCAGGCCCGGCGAAGACGATGTCGCGCGGCTCGTCGCCGACGAGCAGGGTGCGCACCACGAGCCCCACCTGGCCACTGGGGGAGATCCGCACGACGCTGACGCTATCGGACAGGTGATTTACGACCCAGACCTCATCGTTCGTGCGTGCCGCGACCGCGACGGGCTCGAGCCCCACAGGCACCGAAGCGATGCGCGTCAGTCCGGTGGCCTGGACCTGGAAGATCTCCAGGCTGTGGTCCGGCGTGTTGACGGCGAAGAGGAAGTTGCCATTCGGCGAGAGCGCCAGCGGCCGCACCTGGCCGCTCTCGAAGAGGGTGTATTGCTGAGCCGAGGCCTCTGTTCCTACCCACAAGCAGGCAAGCAGCAATGTCGCGGAGAGGACTCTCGAGAGGAAGCGGTCGGATGCGACGCTTAAGCGATGCATGGTGTCTCCGGGGG
Source organism: Myxococcaceae bacterium (assembly GCA_035296065.1). Taxonomy (GTDB): domain Bacteria; phylum Myxococcota; class Myxococcia; order Myxococcales; family Myxococcaceae; genus DATHBR01. The sequence continues at coordinate 220,323 of DATHBR010000074.1, forward strand.
ATGGGCACTGCAACCTACAGGGACGCTGAAGAGTTCCATGGAGCTGGATGCACTCAGCGCGCCAGCGTGATCATTTTGCGTGTGCCGGGTGACATGGGACGGGGTTCCCATGCCGCGCTCAGGTTGCTGGCTAACTGATCCCCGGGTCCTTGATGACGAAGGTGTCGCCCGCAACCCCAGGCCCTGCCCATGATCTCACGGAGGGGTGGCGTCCCGGCCCTCGCCCCGTACGGCCGTCAGCAGCAGATCGTACTTGCCGCCGAGGAAGGTGCGGAAGCCGTGCTGGTGCAGGTACCGGCGATAGAAGGACAGATCCTTCACCAGCAGGGAGAGGTCCGGCTCGCTCAGGTTGCGCACCCGCGCGCCGTAGACGACCTCTCCATCCTGGAAGCGTGAGTTGGGAAAGCCCAGCAGGAGCGCGCCCTGCGGCATCAGGTGCTGCTGCACCAGCCGGCGCAGCAGCGCATGATCGTCCACCCCGGGGCTCTGCAGCGTGCCCACCGACACCACCAGGTGGAACCGTCCAAGGTCCGCCGGCAGGGCGTTGAGGTCCGCGAGGATGAAGCGATGCCGCTCGTCCGCGAAGCGTGCGCGCGCCTCGGCGAGCGCGCTGGCGCTGTGGTCCACCCCTACGAAGGACACGTGCGGCGTCTCCGCGAGCCAGGAGAAGGCGGCCAGCTCGTCGCCGCGGTTGACGCCCAGGTCCAGCACCCGCGCGCCCTCGGGCAGCCGCACGCGGCCGAGCGCCTCCAGCCAGGGCAGCAGGAAGCCCGCGTCCTCGAGCTTGCGCAGCCGGGCGAAGGCGGAGCTCGAGCCATAGCGCTCATGAGGCGGGTGCGCACCGGCCTCTTCTCCGCCCGCGTGCCACGGGGCCTCTGGCCCGAGCGGCTCGAAGGTCAGCGCCACGTGCGTGCCGTCCACCGCGCGGGGGGTGAGCAGCCGGCAGGAGAGCCCCTCGGCCAGATCGCACCAGCTGCGCAGCGGCCGGTACACGAGGCGGCCTTCAGGGCCCACGCGCTCGCCCGGGTAGCAGCCGCGGCCGAGATCCGGGTCCGGCACCTCGATGCGCACCGGGCCAGCACCCAGCGCCTGGCGCAGGTGCTGGAGCACGAGGATGAGCGGCTCGTCATGGAAGCGCCGCGGAAGGGCAGGGGGCATGGTTTTCGAGCTGGAGCCGTGTTCCAGATAAGCGATGATTTCATGTTTTCATTGATTTTACAGTCCCATTGTCGCCATCATGGGTTCCCGACCTCCTGGCGGAACCAGGTCTCCTCGAGTGGGTGACTCCATGGCGATGAAGCTCAAGCAGTGGGTGCTGGCGGCAGTGGTGCTCGGGGCGCTGAGCCCCGGCGTTGCGCTCGCGCAGCAGATGTCTCAGGTATGGGACAACTTCTCCACGGGCTTCACGGCGGATGCCCCCGGAGCCAAGTGGTTCTACTTCGGGGCGGGCACGTTCACAGGCAACAACGGCCTGGTCTCCACCTCCGCGTCGGGGCTGTCCGTGCGGGCCCCGGGCACCCACCCCACCACGGGCCAGCCGGCCTTCACCCTCGGCGTAGCACCCGAGGCGGCCAGCGGCCTGCCGGGGGCGCTCGATCACGTCAAGTGGCTGGCCTACATGAACGCCACGTCGTCCTGGGGCTACCCGGGCTTCAACGTGGCGACGACCGAGAAGCTCACGTGCTCCACCACCATGAGCGGCCGCACGTATGGCACCGAGTTCCACCCCTTCGGCACCGCGGTGAGCAATACCCAGGCGGATCCGCGGCTGGCCTCGTTCGCGATGAACACCATCGATTTCGAGAGCTACATGGTGTTCGACTTCATGTTCACCAACGAGAAGGTCTACGTCATCTATGAGCGCCTGCCCTTCGGGCGCACGGCGACCAACAACTACGCGGCGTTCACCTACGCCATCCCGGTGGCCTCGCGCACGCCGACCAGCTCTCACCAGATGTCCATCGTCTACAACCGGGCCACCGGCACCGTGAACTGGAGGCTGGATGGGACGGCGGTCTACAGCGTCAACACGATCGGCATGCGGCTGCCCCGCCAGTACATGGTCATCGATCACGGAGGCGTCGAGCAGCCGGTGGACATGCGCCAGCTCAACTGCGGCATGGGCATGTTCACGCTGCTGGATGCGTCGATGAGCGGGGGCGCGGGGCTGGCGCGGCTGTCGAGCACCGCGGGCTTCTACTTCCTGCCCACCGCGGGGACGAGCGCGCTCCCGTTCGTGGACGATCTCAGCCAGCCGGGCTCGCGGCTGTTCGGGCAGGGCGCGTCGTTCACGGTGGGGTCCTACTCCGTGACGCGCGGCCCGGTGCTGACGACCATCCCCCGTGAGGAGTGCACGTACTACTCCTCGGGCGGGCTCTCGAAGCCGTATTGCACGATCCAGTGAGCGTGGGCGCGCTGCTCGGGGTGTACGCCCCGTTGATGGGGCTGCTCTGGTTCTGGCTGACCGTGCGCGCGCTGGTGGTTGACCGCCGGGCCGCCTGGGTCCGCCTGGTGGTGGTGTGCGTCCTCGGTGCCCCCTGTTGGACGGGGCTGATCTCGCTCTTCGCCGCGGGCGTCTTCACCTCCATCAGGGAGCGGCTCCCCGACGGCCTCTCCGCGTTCGTCGGTGTCCTGGGCGGCGCCATGCTGGGCTTCATGTTCGTCGAGGCGGTGGCCAACCCGACCTTCAAGGATCGCCGGGGCCGCTACCGCTCATACTTCGACGTGCGCAGTCCCTCGCTCTCCGGGCGGTGGCAGCGGCCCGCGTTGATAGTGTGCCGGTGGGGGCTTGGGGGCGTGGCGCTGGGCAGCCTCGGCCTTGGCGTTGCCTTCAGCCTGGCGGCAAACCCCGAGGTGGCAGTCGACTCCAACCGCCTCCCGCCGGGGTACCTCGCCATGGGCCTCGCGCTCGCGCTCGCGCTCGTCGGCCTCATCAAGGTCATCGTCGCTGAGCGCACCCGGGAGAGGTGAGCCCCCGAAGCCACTTCAGTCCACCGCGGGCTCGAGCGGCAGGGTGACCGTGAAGGTGGCCCCGTGCCCCTGCTGGGACTCCACCTGGATGATGCCTCCCATGGCCTCCGCCAGCTTGCGGCTGATGTAGAGCCCCAGCCCCAGCCCGCCGTAGTGCCGCACGGGCACCGCCCGCTCGAACTTCCGGAACAGCCGGGCCTGCTCCTCGGGCGAGATGCCGATGCCCTGGTCCTTCACCGTCAGCAGGGCGTTGCCGTCTTGCTCACGGATCCGGATGTGGATGGGCTTGCCCTTGCCGTACTTGGTGGCGTTGGACAGCAGGTTCACCACGATCTGATCCAGGCGCATGGGATCCCACCAGCCCTGGGCCTGCGCCTCCACATCCAGGCGCACCTCGCAGCCGGCGCGGGCGAAGTCCGGTGCCAGCCGCTCCATCGCCTCTCTCACCAGCGCGGGCAGATCCACCCGCTGGAACTCCACATGGAGCTGGCCTCCGGACAGCGCCGTCACGTCCAGCAGGCTGCCGTTGAGCGCGTTGAGCCGCACCATCTGGCGCTCCATCGTCCGCAGCTTCGGCATCAGCGTCCGGGCCAGCTCGTCCTCGGAGCGCGCCATGGCGGCCTTCACCAGCTCCAATTGCAGCTTGAGCGACGTCAGTGGCGTCTTGAGCTCGTGCGAAGCAACCGAGAGGAACTCGTCCCGCACGCGCACCGCCGCGAGCGCCTCCTGCTCGGCCCGCTGGCGCTCCTGCAGCGCCGCCTCCAGCGCGGCGGTGCGCTCCACCACGCGGTGCTCCAGCTCGGAGTTGAGCCGGCGCAGCTCTGCCTTGGCGATCTTCAAGGAGGAGCTCTCCAGCACCTCCCACGCGCCCTCGCGCCGGGCCACCGCGAACTGGTGGTTGCGCACCACGTCGAGAATGCCGACTGAATCGCACCGCTGCAGGCAGTAGCTGCACAGGCCGACGATCTGGTGGCGGTGGAAGGTCTCATTCACCTTCTGCTCGTAGTCCACGAAGCTCTTCCAGTCCTTGGCCTCCAGCCAGGCGGTATTGCCCGTCAGCCGCAGCCCGGCACGCCCCTTCGCCAGCGCCTGCTCCTTCTGGGCGATCCACCCCTGCAGCACATCGTCCGCGGTGGTGTCACCGGCGCGCAGGTACCAATCCCGGTGGTCGATGATCTCGATGCGCTCCTCCTGGAGATATTCCTCCAGGCGGGGCACCGCGTTGCGCAGCGCGCTCTTGGCATCCTCCACGCCGAAGGGCTCGGAGGTCACCCACAGGCACTTCTCGTTGTGCTCGAGCCCCGCCTTGAAGAAGGGCACCAGCGAGTCCGCCAGGTCCTCCGCCGTCGCGTAGAAGTTGCAGAAGTGGCTCCCCCACGGGATGTCACCAATCGCGGGAATTCCACTGGGGGTGAGGGCCGACGTATTCAAAGGATTTCTCCAGGGAAAGCCGCTTCGCAGGGGGCTTTACCAAGGCGGCCCAGGCAGCGGAACTGAAGTTCGAACAAACAGCTGTCCCCAGGACATCTCCCGCGCTCATGGGCAGCCCACCCGTATGCTCGGCATGGGCTGGAGCGACAGCCCGTCTGCCAGGTCCCGCATGTACCCGCTGCTTGAGCTCCTCGGCGGGCACGATGAAAAGGGCGCGAGTGTAGTGGCTCAAGGCACGCCCTGATACAGGAATGGTGTGAACCTATCGGCTCGGAGGAGCCATGTCCCCCCTGCCTCTCGCCCTGCGCCTTCCGGTCGCTGGCGTCCTGCCGCTCCTCCCCATCCTCATCGGTGCCTGGGTGGCACGAGCGCATGGCGTCTCCCCGAAGGCTTTTGGTCCCAACCTCGCGGCTGCTGTGCTCGGGATTGTCCTCGTGGCGTTCCTTGGGCGCCGCTCCTGGAATCACCCGGACCGTTTGGCTCCGGTGTTGGCGGTGACGGCCCTTGCCCTGCTCGCCGCGACGCTCCTGTTCCCGTCGCTCGGGGGAGTCCATCGCTGGATCTCCCTCGGGCCCGTGCGGCTGAACGCTTCGGCGGCCATCCTGCCGTGGGTCCTGCTGGCTCTGTGGATGCTTCTGGGCCAGGCCCGGCTGGGCCTCGCGTTGGGCCTCGTCGCCATGACCCAGGTGATCCACATCGCTCAACCCGACGCCGGGCAGGCCACGGCGTTCGCCGCGGGAGTGCTGGTTCTGCTCGGTACGACGCGCTCCATTCCCAGGGGAGGGCGCGTCGTGGGTAATGCCATCGCCGTAACAGGCGCCGCGTTAGCCTGGGGAAGAGCGGATCCGCTAACCGCGGTTCCCCACGTCGAGCGGATCCTTCACCTTGCGGCCGACCAGGGAGTGCCCTGGCTGCTAGCCGCGCTCGTGGCGCTGGGGGGCCTCTTCTTGCCCATGGTCCACGCCGTGGCGTGGTTGCGCTCGACACGCAGCGAGGCCGCGGCGCTGGCCGTCTGCCTCGGGGCCTACTTCGGGGGCGCGCTGGCCGCCACGGAGCTGGGGAACTTCCCGGTCCCGGTGCTGGGGGCCGGCGCGGGGCACGTGCTCGGCTGGTTCTCCGCCCTCGGCATCCTTCGCTGCTCCATGACACCTCCCACTCAGCGAGGGGAGGGAACCGACGCCCCTGAAGGCAGATGACATCTGCCTCAGGCCAGGAGCTCCACGTATCCGTCGGTTCCATGCACGCGGATGCGCTGCCCGTCCTTGATCAACCGGGTCGCGTTCTCCACGCCGACGACCGCGGGCAGGCCGTATTCCCGGGCGATCACCGCGCCATGGGTCATCAGCCCACCCACCTCGGTCACCAGGCCCTTGATGGACACGAACAAGGGCGTCCAGCTCGGGTCCGTGAAGGCGGTGACCAGGATATCCCCCGCTTCCAGCTTGGCCTCGGCCATGTCCGAGAGGACGCGGGCCCGCCCCTCGACGACGCCCCCGGAGACGGGCAGACCGACCAGGGCCCCGGCGGGGAGATCGGCTCGCTTGTACGCACCTGCGACGATCTCCCCATCGGACGTGAGAACCCGCGGTGGCGTCAGCTTCCGGTGGCGCTCGTGCTCGGCCTTCCGCTTGCTGATGAGCGGCTCGTCCAGCTGGTGCGTGCGCACCACTTCGCGCAGCTCCTGGAACGTGAGGAAATAGATGTCTTCTGGCTCATGGAGCACGTTGGCGCGCACGAGCCGCCCGGCTTCTTCCAGCAGGGCCTGCCTGTAGAGGAAGTAGCGGTTGACGATGCTGTACTTCGGATACTCACGGGAGCCGATGAAGGTCCGCAGCCGGCTGATCATCCGTTGCGTCTCTGAGGCCTTCTGCTCCCCATGCGGCAGTTGCCTCAAGCGCTCCAGCAGCTCCTGTGCCTTCCTCGAGGCCTGCTGCCGCCCTTGCTCGAACTTCCGGCTGCCGGCCCCCGGCTCGAAGTTCTTGATGTTGCTCAGGAGCAGGGGAACCAGGGTCGTGGGTGCTTCGCGCCAACGCGTCCTCGTCACGTCGATCTCCCCGACGCACCGCATGCCGTACTTGTCGAGATACGCGCGGAGGGCGTCGTGGGCTTCCGGTCCCCCCTCCAATGGGAGCAGGCCCTCCATAAAGCCCTCATCCTTCGCCTGTTGGAGGTAAGCCACCACCTGCGGATGCGGACGGATCACGTCCGCGACGTCCAGCAGCGCCAGCCCCATCTCCGAGGTGACGTTGTTCGGTACGGACTGAGAGAGCGTGTCCGCGGCGTTCTTCTCGCCCAACCACTCCATCAGCTGCTCGTTGAGCCATGTCGCGGCGTTCATGCCGGCCATGAGCACGCCGAAGCTCCGCGGCTCGAACAGGCTCTGCTTCAAGAGCTGGACGTCTTCCAGGATGAAATCCAGGAGCTCCGTTCCGGATTTCGTCCGGATGTCCCGCTTCAGCGCTTCGATCGACGCCTGGCTGCGCGCGATCAAGTCCGCGACGATCGCCGGCTCGTCCTCGAGCTGCGCCTGGGGGCCCGCGGGCGGCAGGCCGGGCTTGCCTTGACCAGGCCCCGGAGCTTTCGGATCACCGGGCGCCGTTTCGATGAAATCGCCCCGCTCGAGCAGGGTCGTCAGGGCGTCCTTGATCAGCGGATCGGAGCGGCCCATGCCATCCAGGAGCACGCTCCGGCTGGCTGGCGAAGCCAGCTGCTTCGTGGGATCGACGAACAATCTGCCACCCGCCGCATACATGGGGCGCGCCGCGGTCAGCTGGAACAAGGACAGCCCCAGGGGCTTCAGGGGGTCGGTCATCATCTGCTGATGGCCGACGGAGATGTAGACGCGGTTGCCTGGATCACCCGCTTCCGGGATGGGGTACAGGGTCGTGATCGGCCGGCTCTGGACGATGTGGAACTCGTCTTCGATCAGGCACCACTCGATGTCCTGGGGCTGACCGAAATGCCCTTCGATCCGCCGGCCCAGGCGCGCGAGCCGCACGAGCTGCTCATCCGTCAGCACTTGCCGGTCCTGCCGCAGCGCCTTCTGGAGGACCTGACCGTCCCGCACCTTGTAGCCATCGGCGTTCACCAGGCCGGAGACCAGGGCCTCGCCCAGACCGAAGACGGCCTCGATCGATGCCACCTTCCGGTTGCCTGTGATGGGATCGGCCGTGAACAAGATGCCCGCCGCCTTTGGCAGGAGCATCTTCTGCACCACCACCGCCATGTGGACCTTGCGGTGATCGAAGCCGTGTTGGAGCCGGTAGGCCACCGCCCGCTCGGTGAAGAGCGAGGCCCAGCACCGGCTGAGGTGCTTCAGGATCGCCGGCGTGCCGATGACGTTCAGATACGAATCCTGCTGGCCCGCGAAGGAAGCCCCCGGTAAGTCCTCCGCCGTCGCGCTGGACCGCACGGCGTAGGCCTCGTGCTCTCCGAGCCTGGCGAGGAAGCGGGTGATCGCCTCCTGGACGTCTTCAGGGATAGCGATCCCTTCGATGACGCCGCGGATCGCCGCGGCAAGCTCCCGGATCGCCTCGTGGTCCTCCGCCTTCAGCCGCGCCAATCGATCGAGCAGGTCGCCGATCGCCGGCGCCGCGCCCATGATCCGCTTGAAGGCTTCGGTCGAGACGCAGAAGCCATCCGGCACGCGGAGCCCTTCGAGCCTCGAAAGCTCCCCCAGGTTCGCGCCTTTCCCTCCGACCACCCCGATGTCGGTTCGGTCGACCTCCTGGAAGCCAAGCACATACGCGCGCATCTGTTCATCTCGTTCAGCCGTTCATGGTCGCGAGGAGAGGCGCCATGAAGGATCGAGGATAGCATGAGGAGGCGTCACCGCTCTCCTTGCTGTCGTCGTTGACGGAGATGCCAGCGCCATGGAGCGTCACTGTGCTGGGGGGGCTGGGCGCCGCTCAAGGTCACTCAACGCCAGTGCGGCTCCACTCCGGGGCACGAAGGCCGCCAGATCGATGTCTCCCTGCCAGAGGCTCTTGCCGCCCGAGTCGTTGATGTCGATCCTGAGGGAGAACGCGCATGAGCGATCGGTTGCAATGCGCAAGAGGAAGTGATCGACTTGTCCCGGCTTGATCTCCTGGGAGATGGCGCGGCGCTCGACGTATCCGGACTTACCGGCGCGAAGGAAGACGTCGTACGAATACGAAGGTGGCCTCGCTGCCCCCACGTCGGGCACTCTTAGGAATACCTCTGTCTTGAAGCGATAGCGGTGTGCCTGGCCAACTTCGTCGCGGTACTGAAGCACGCCCTGCACGCACGCCGGTTGGTCGTTGCTCAGGAGGCGAGCCCTCAGCGCCGGGTCAACGTCATTTGTGATTGCCACCTTCCCATATTCGTCGAACGTATCCAGGGGCCTCGAGACGTGAACGGGAGTCGTTTTGCAGTCCGGGGCGGAGATCGTCATTTCGACCTTCGGCTCGACGACCTTGCCCCAACCTTCATTCGTGAAGCTCAAAATACCGAGATATGAAGGGCTGTTGATGACCAGGACCGGGCGGACGTCGACGGTGCTTTTCCGGACCTGGATCTTCACCTCGCTCAGGAGGAGCGTCTTGGGAGAGTTGTTGGCGACCTTGACAGACAATACCGGGAAGTCCCACGAAAACGGTTGGTGCCCGTAGCTAGCGCCCTCGATGACCTCTCCGTGTGCCATGGCATTGAAGAGGTCCGACTCTGGCCTGATGGATAGCTTCCCGTCGTTACGCTCGTAGGTGTACCGCACGTGGTACGGGCCGCCCCTGGGGGCCTTGCCCGTGGGCTTGTCGAACTCGAACTCGGCGGCGTTGGCGCTTGGAAGAAGGAGCGAGGCGAGTCTTGATTCGGGGGAAGGCGTGCTGGGTTCGGCCGACGAGCCATAGCCCGTGACGTCTATGTCGACGCTGCCGTCCTTGTGCTTGAGAGCGAGCAGGACCATCAGGATGAGGGTCAGTGTGGTCACCACGAACGCCAGGAAGTAGTAACGGTGGATCTTGGCGCGGAGCCACTGCTCGGCGCTGATCCCGCCCGTGACCGCGGGCTGTCCCATCTCGATCTCGAGCGCTTTCAGCCGGTCACCCTCCGGCAGGGTGGCGAGGTGCTTGAGGAGGCCGCGATTGCGGACTACGCGCGCCGCGGAGTAGGCGTACGCGGCGATCGTGACGAGGTAGGCGACCAGCGCCGCCGGACTCGATGCCACGATCGGCAACGCCTTCAAGGCGCGCGAAAAGAAGTCGTCCATCCGTGACACTCCCTGGAACCACCTGAAGCTGTCAGGTGTGGCCGCCCCCCGGCGAGCCACCCTCCTGAGAGTGGAATATAGGGTTGCATTCAGGCACTTCTATTGCCCCAACGGCTTGAACTGGGTCGGCGAATGGACAAAGCCAGAGGCTCAGGTCTGTACCCACCGCACCTGGTGTTGCAGGACGGTTACCTCTCGTGGGAGGCCGTGGCTTTCATGAGCGCCTGGGCCTGCGTCACGAGCTTCACGAACTCGGCGCGCTCGGCCTGGCCTTCGGTGGTGCGCTCGGCCAGCTTGAGCGCGGTGGCCAGGCTCCAGCCCTGGGCCGAGGGGCTCTGGCGCAGGATGTCCGCCGTGGAGGCCACCGCCAGCGCGAAGCGGAAGTCCGGCGAGGCGCTCTCCAGCGACGCGCGCACCCGCGAGCGCTCGAAGGCGAAGGCCTGCTCGGCGGCCTCGGCCCCGCTGGGGGCCTTGGCGCGGATGCGCACCGTGGCCAGGGTCCGCTGCTCGCCCGTCAGCTCCACCTCATAGAGCGCGGTGACGTTGTGGCCCGCGCCAATCTCTCCGGCGTCCACCTTGTCGTTGCGGAAGTCCCGGTCGGCCACGTCCCGGTTCTCGTACCCCACCAGCCGGTAGCGCCGCACCGCCGCCGGGTTGAACTCCACCTGGAGCTTCACGTCCTTGGCGATCACCTCGAGCGTCCCGGTCAGCTGCGTCTCGAACACCTTGCGCGCCTCCTGGTAGGTGTCCACGTAGAAGCAGTTGCCGTTGCCCCTGTCCGCCAGCTTCTCCATCAGGTTGTCCCGGTAGTTGCCCATACCGAAGCCCACCGCCGTCAGGGTGACGCCCTCGGACACCGAGCCGCGCACGCTCTCCAGCATGGACTCGGGCGAGAGGTGGGGCCCGATGTTGGTATCCCCATCCGTGAGGAGGATGACGCGGGAGACGACCTTGTCGGAGGCCTTCTTCAACGCGTGACGGTAGGCCAGCTCCATGCCCGAGCCCATGGCCGTGCCACCTCCGGAGCGCAGCGAGTCGATGGCCGCGTAGATGCGCTCCTGCTCGGTGGCGGGGGTGGGCGGCAGCACATCCTGCGTGGAGCCCGCGTAGGTGATGATGGCCACCGTGTCGTGCTCATTGAGATTCTTCACCGCGAGCTTCATCGCCTCCCGGGCCAGCGGCAGCTTGTCCGGGGACTGCATGGAGCCGCTGGTGTCCACCAGGAAGACCAGGTGGGCGCGCTTGCGCTGCGAGCGGGAGACCTGCTTGCCCTGAATGCCCACGCGCAGGAAGTGGCGGCCCTTGCCGAAGGGAGACGGCGCACCCTCGAGGTTCACGCTGAAGGACTCCTGCTCGGGCGCGGAGTAGCGGTACTTGAAGTAGTTGACGAACTCCTCGACGCGCACGGACTCGGGCGGGGGCAGGCTGCCCTGCTTCAGGTAGCGCCGCGCCAGCGAGTAGGAGGCGGTGTCCACATCCACGGCGAAAGTGGACAGGGAATCGGCCCGGGTGTCGGTGAAGGCGTGGGGGGTATAGGCCTCGAAGGAGTTGCCCGAGGTGGCCTGGGGCCTGTGCTCCGGCCTGGAGGGGGGCGCGGCGCCGAAGGGCAGCACCTCCTGCCCGCTGTTTCCGCTCACCGTACCGCCGAGCACTCCGCCGAGCACTCCACCGACGACTCCTCCAACGACTCCTCCAACGACTCCGCCCTCGACTTCCGCGGACTCCTCCTCGGGGGGCTGTTCCTCGGCTGGCTCTGGAGGCTGGGGTTGCTCGAAGGACGGGCTCACCACGGCGGGCGGCGCGGCGGGGGCCTTCATCACAACATCGGCCTCTGGCGGAGGATTGCGGCTCGTGCATCCAGCGGCGAGGCCCAGGGCCAGCACGGTGCTGGCATAGAGAGAAAGGCGGTGTGGCAGGGGAGGGGACATGGCGGCTCCGGGTTCAGGAGGAGAGACGGGCTGCTCTTCCTCATGCACTCAAGCTAGAGAGTTCCTGAGGAGCGATGGCCGTCGCGTGGCCATGATTGCGTCATGGTTTCGTCAGGGCCCCCCTTCGCCATGACACCGAGCGCTCAAAGTCCAACCCCTGAAGGCGAGGCTTCACCGAATGGCCGATGAGATGAAGGGACTGCTCCTGGAGGACCGCTGGGCGCCCGTCACCTCCGAGATGGGATTTCTGGAGGCCCGCGCGGAGTACGCCGCCCGCGCCTTCGCCGCCTGGCAGGCAGGGCTGCTGGCCTCAGATGGCGTCACCGTGCAGGTGCGCCCGGTGACCGGCTCCCTGGAACAGGTGCTCTCCGCCCTGCTACCCCTCACGGATTCCGAGACGCAGCGACATCTCTTCATTCCCACACGCAGTTCCTGGACGGGCTACCTCGATAACGCGTACCGGGGGACCTATGCCTCGGGGGTGATGCGCTACATGGCCCGGACGCTGGGCTGCCGGGGTATGCGGGTGGTGGCGGTGCCCCACACCTACCGCAACGGCCAAGGCCGCTATGGGGCCGTGATGCTCGCGGTCTACGGCCCGCGGCAGACTCACTGGCTCAACTACCTGCGCGTCGTGAGCGCGTCCAATGACGGCGGCCCCTGGGTCTTCGACCAGTCCGGTGAGCCCTTCCCCTTCGAAAAGATGGAGCGCTACCAGGCCCGCCGGGTGCGGGACCGCTTCACCTTCGACATGCTCAAGGAGTACCTCCAGCACCTGGGACTCTCTGCTTTCGAGGAGGACTTCTACCTGCCGGAGGGTGCCCCCGCGTGGCTAGTGGAGAAAACGGGCCCACTGGTTCGAGCCCGGAATGAGTACACCCTGGAACGAGCCCGCGCGGAGGTGCTCTGAGGCGCTTGTCAGCGCATCGCGCCGAGGAGGGCTGTGGAGAAAACAGGTCCAGCGGTCCCCACCCATGAGGAACTCACCATGGCCCAGGCCCGGGTGAACTTCTGACGCACGGATCTATCCGACGCGGTGAACGCTTAAGAAGAGGGGGGGATGAGATGAAGGGACTGCTGCTGGAGGACCGCTGGGCGCCAGTCACCTCGGAGCTGGGCTTCCTGGAAGCCCGTGCGGAGTACGCCGCCCGCGCCTACGCGGCCTGGCAGGCAGGACTGATGGCGCCCCGGGGCATCTCCGTGGGAGTACGCCCGGTTTCGGGCACATTGGACCAGGCTCTTTCCGCTTTGCTGCCGCTGACTCGCCCGGAGGCGCTGCGGGACCTCTTCATTCCGACGCGCAGTTCCTGGACGGCGTACGTCGAGAACGGGTGGGGTGGGACCGATGCCGCGAGTACGATGGCCTACATGTCCCGGACGCTCGGCTGCCGGGGCCTGCGTGTGGTCGCCGTGCTCAATACCTACCGCCAGGGCAAAGGCCGCTATGGCGCCGTGATGCTCGAGGTGTACGGGCCGAACCGGACGGCTTGGATCAATACCGTGCGGGCGCTGAGCGCCTCCAATGATGGAGGCCGGTGGAGCTTCGAGCAATTCGGCGAGCCCTTCGCCTTCGAGAAGGTGGAGCAGTACCAGGCGCGCCGGGTGAGGGACCGGTTCACCTTCGACATGCTCAAGCAGTACCTGCAGCATCTGGGGCTTTCGCCCTTCGAGGAGGACTTCTACCTGCCAGAGAGTGCCCCCGCCTGGCTGGTGGAGAAGACAGGTCCAGTGGCCCCCACGCATGAGGAGCTCACCCTGGCCCAGGCCCGGGAGAACTGCTGACGCAGGGGCCGCTCCGACGCGGTGAATTCAAGCCGAACGACTGCTCAAGGGTAGAGCGGGTTCTGGCCCTGCATTCCGCCGCCCTGGTAGATGGGGTTGTTGATCACCGTCGCCTCGCTGATGACCGGTCCTGTCCTGGCGGAGTCAGAGACGAACTCATCCTTCGAAATGGCGGCCTCGGGCCTGGCCTGGGCGCGCGGCTGGCTTGTCCCAGCCTGGACCGTGGATGCGGCCGTGCTCCGCGCCGGAGAAACCACTGGAAGCCGCGACCCGCCAATACCGCCAGTTGAAACTCCAGCCATGGAATGCCTCTTGGGAAAAGGGGGTGCTTCCTTGAGCCCCGGTGTGCGGAGGGACTGCTCTCCGGTTATCGGGAAACGAGAAAGGAAGTTTCCTGCGGCGGGTCTGATCAGTTCTGCCGCTGCTGGAGAAACTGCTGCCCCAGGCGTGAGCCCGGGTGCTTGAGTGAAGTGACGGCCCTCTGCCTGCGAAGGTGGAGGACCGTGTTTCCGGCAGCGCGCTTCCGTCGGGCTCGAGGTGGGCGGAGGCTTCGTGGGAGGAGGGTTGGCAGGGTCGTAGCACTTGCCGTTGAAGAGCACGGTGCCGTTCTCCACGCACTCCTCGGCGCTCAGCTGAAGCACTTCAAACCAACAGGCTCCGTTGATGAGCACCTGCTTGCGTCCTGGGCACCTGCCGCTCTTGTCGGGCCGGGTTTGCCCAGGGCGGGGCTCGGGAAGCGGCTCCTGTGCCACGGGCTTCTTCTCCTGAGCGGGCGGGGTGGGCCCCCGCGGCGGGGTGGGCGAGGTGTCTCCCACGGCGGAGGTGCCCGTATCGGGCGACTGGAAGTCTGATGCCCGCTGTCTAGGCGTTCCGAGCCCCGGCGCCACGTTCCACAGGAGCACCCCCAGGCCCGTGCCCGCGGTAGGCGCTCCTCGGCGATGGCCTCCAGCTCCGTCGCGGCCTGCGCCGCCGTGCCGCGCGCCTCCGGAGCCTCCGAGAGCAGGCGCAGAAGCAATGCCCTCAAGCGAGGTGGTACGCGCGGATGGCTCTCCAGCAGGCGCCTGAAGTCGGGGCTGAGGATGTGCCAATAGCCCTCTTAATCCTCCTGCGCATCCAGGGGAGGAGGGTACTGGCCCAGGACGAGGCGCCAGGCTGTCATGCCCAGCGCATACAGGTCATCCGCGGGGGAGGGCGGGTAATAGCTGTTGGGGTGGAGCGCCAGGCGTATCTCGAAGCGGCAGGCCTGGGGCGAGAGGTACTCGTGAGTGGCCGGAGGAAGCGACTGCCAGGTGAGCCGAGGCGTCCCCTCGAAGTAACCTGAGCCCAAGCCGATGAGCACCGGAAACCTGTCCGACACTCGTACCAACACGTTGTCGCCCTTGACGTCGCGGTGCACCACGCCCGAGGCGTGCAGGGCTTCCAGGGGGCGGGCCAGCCGCGCCAGCACCCGGCACATGTCCCGGGGCGAGGGCGTGTGCTGCTGGGCCCAGGCGTACAGGAGCGTGCCCTCCACCCATTCCATGACAAGGAAGGCGTACTCATCGCCGGAAGCGTGGCGCACCACGCCCCGGTCCAGCAGGCGTGGAACCCCCAGCAGGCTCAGGGATTACAGGCCCGTGCTCGTCTACAGCATGTGGACGTGAGCACTTGGCTTACGATGGCCGGCTACGAGGTGTGGCTCGTTTGGTACGCACGGGGATGTCCAGTGTGCTGAGCACAGCGTCAATTGCCCCGTCGTCCGGATAAAGCCGAGATAACGTCCGCCAGAACGCCACATTGATCTCAGTGAACAAGTCCTCGTGCAACCGCTGCACATTCTTGTCCGAGTACTGGCCCGACCTCGGGAGGCCCTTGAGCGCGAACGAGGCATCTGCATACTGGATGAGCTTCTTCTCCATTGTACTTGCGCGGATGCTCTGGCCGGCAAAACCGATGACCCCTACAGGGGTGTCATCGGTTCCCGTGGTGATGGGAATGCACACGATCCAGTCGTATTCGATGGAGGGGCCGAGCCGCTTCTTCACCGGGCGATAGAGGAGCGAGGCCCGCCAGCCCGTCAGGTCGTCCGTATTGTCGGAGAGAAACTTGCGCCAGTGTACAACCCTCGCGAACCGGAGTGCGTGACCTACGATCCCTTCCCCCCAAGCGAAGGTCGTAGCCCATGATCGACTTGGGAAACGACCGAAGCAAGGCGTGAGCCCCTTGGACTGCGGACACCACAGGTGGCCGATCCAGAAGAGGGATGATTCCAAGGATTTGACCTGAAAGGCCCGGGCCAGTGCGCCTTCCAGCGCCTCCGTTAAGGTGGCTGCAGAGGGATCTTCATCCGCCCGAAGGTTCTGGCACCGGTCGACCAGATCATTGAACGTGCGGCTCAGATCAGGGCCCAGTTCAGGCCCTTCCTCCTCAGGAGCGTATCCTAGGTAGTAGCGATACCCCAGCCGCGGTGATGCTACTCGAACAGAGAAGTGCCGATATGTGCGCTCATCCTCCTTGGCATCGAACTTACTCTCTCGCTCGGTGTCGTCATCCCTCCAGTCCGGCACAGCCGGATCCTCGATCCAGCGCTGAACCCGAAAGGTGAGGCTGTCCGGTCGCGCCGGGTAGTCCTTGGGGAACTTCAGATGCATCTCCAGATGATTGACTTGGATCCGGACTGTGTGCGGGCAACCATCGACTCCATCCGCCCTATCCATGGCGGCGGGGGTGTCCCGCATGCGGATGTCCGCCACCGTCAGGGCGAGCGCGTTTGAGAGGGCATAGTGCCACTTCAGCCAGGGGATCTCTCCGCCTGACGCAGGCCGACCGATTAGATCGAACCGCACCCGCCCATCGGCAAGATCCGTGCGCTTCACTTCGAGCAACCCCTCAGCCGTTTTCGCGTTTGCATCGCCCGCGACGTTGCAAAACGGTGGCTCCAGCAAGGCGAGCGTGACAGGCCCCGCTGACAGCTTCAGCCGTGTCAGTTCCACGTTGACGTCCGCAATCCCGAACTCATCTAGCGTCCACGTTCTGATGTGGGTGTCTGCTTCAGCGACCCTCTCGGAGGGATTGGGATCGGCCCTGAGCGGTAGATACGTGGGCTTTTTGGGTTGGTAGGGAGCGTTGTCCGCGCCGGCCTCGTAGATTTCCACGCGCACGTGCCCTGAGTGGATGTCCACGACCGAGAACTGATTTCCGGCGAGCTCCGGCCGCTCTCGCGCCCCTGCCGCAAGCGAGCCCGTCGAGACGACCACGAAAGTGTCGTTGTCCGGCCGGGTAAACACAGCATGGGCATCGCGGTGGGTGTGGCCATGAAACCCGATGGAAAAGTTCTGGCTCTTGAGCAGATTGATGTCCTGCAGCGTTAAGCGATCCGGGTGGCCGCGTCCCGTATCCAAGCCGTGATGCCACACCGCGATGCGCAGACACCCCCGAGCGTGCTTCTGTGCGTGAATCGCAGCATTGGCCACGGCTTCCGGGTTGATGGTAGCCCCCGTCCAGTACTGGTCGTTGTCGCTGCATGAGCTGAAGCCGTAGAAGGCGACTCGGTCCTCTGGAAAGACGTGAGCGGACCAGTGGCTTCCTCGATCACTGCTCCCCAGATCAAACCTTCGGAACCGAGGGGGCTCCCTGTTCGGGTAGAAGTCATCGAAGAACTTCTGCACCCGTGCGAAGCGCGAAGGGTACTTCGTCCGATCGAGCCTCAGCACGTCAAGGTGGCCGAGTTCTCCAACCACGATGCGCAGGTCGGAGCGCTCGGGCTCGTACTGAGCCTGCTGGAGTTCCTTGGCAAAGGTGAGCTTCTTTGCCTCCAACCCGACCTGTACCGGTGCACCCACCGTGCAGGTCCAGTCCACGTCGTGGTTTCCCGGAACGAGGATGATGCGCTCGACCTGCCGTACCTTGAGCAGGGGCAGAATCAGATCCCTCAGGAACTTCTTCAGCGCCTTGTACTCGGCGTCCGATGCCCGCTGCGTGAGGTCCCCGCTGACCACCACGAAATCGAATGCCTTCGTTCCGAGTCCGCGCGCGGTAAGGGCCGCTCCCGGCCTTGCCCAGACTTGGAGAAACGAGGTATTCGGAGAAGTGACGTGAAGATCAGAGAGGTGGAGTATCCGCACCCGGCGGATACTCCCACTTGTCAGTAGGCTTCTCTAGATTCTCAGAGTTCCTACTCACCCAATCTGGACTCCGACCGTCCTTTCTCTAACTCTTTGCAGGCAGGGCAGCTTTCTGGAGGCTCTTCGTTCTCAGTTTGGCCACTCTCTTTCGCCGAAGACCCAAACTGAGCTTGCTGGTGGTACCAACTGTGCGCAGGGCTCCTTGACTTTGAAAGCGCGAGATCAACTCTTGAACCAACTTGTCGGTCTCTGCCGCAGAGCGCAGAGCCACTCCTTTCGAAAGCCGTCCTGGCAGCTTCACGACGGAAATAGCTCCTAGTTCCTTTTTCTTCGTCAAAGGCGGTACTCCCATGAGAGGAACCCGTCAGCAGGGGTCTATCATCGCTCCTCACTAGCCCACCAAGCAAGCCTCGGGCTACATGTCAGCTGAGATACCTACCCGGTGAGTTTACTGCTGACCAAAAATATTCCTAGGAATTAAGCAAGTTCGCGTCGGCCACATGGCAACCATGGAGTCACCTGAGCATGGGAATTATGGAAGGGCTGTTAAAGGGGGCGGGTAGGAGCGTGGGGGCCAAGAAGGGCCGCTGACAGGGGGGCGCCCGAGCAGTGCGCCCGAGCGGTGGACAGGCCGCACAGCCCTTGGAGGCACACGCTTACCCAGGCCGCTCTCCCATCAGGTGCGCGGCAGGAGTCTGGACCTGTTGGCTCCCTCCTTAACAAGCCCGCCCAGTCCACCCGCGCATCCTCCTCTCCTGCTTTGGGGGACCAGAAGTGGCCGCAGTTGCGCTCCTGGAGCGAAGATGCCGTGGAACCTCCTGATATTTGTCCGAGGCGGAGGCACCAGTGACGCCACACGCCGTAACAGTTCCAGCCTGGTGAAGAGCCGTGCGCTAGTACTCCACAGTCCAAGTACTTGGCTATCTGGGGCAACGACTTCGTCCCTTCTCGGACCAACCTCACAGCCTCGGCCCTGAACTCGGGGGTGAAACTCCGTCTCTTCCTGCGTTCCATGGACACATCCTCTCTCGCTTCGACTCATCGGGGGTGTCCACGAAATCGGGGCAGGCTCACTCCGTCTCTTCCTGCGTTCCATGGACACATCCTCTCTCGCTTCGACTCATCAGGGGTGTCCACAAAATCGGGGCAGGCTCAGCCGTCCAATGCCCCTGCTGCCGGACACTCTGCGCAAGGGGTCCTCGACGCACTCGCGCTCCACCTGCTCGCCGTCACGTCCGAGGGCGTGATGCGCTCCAGGTGCCCCACCAGCAGCCGCATCGCCGGCTCCTTGCCAAGAAGGCCGTGCACGGACAACTGCCCCAGCTGCGACACCGGCTCGAAGCACAGCTCCGCCCCGCCCAGCCGCAGCATGGTGTTCAGCGGCAGCTCCAGCTCGTACACCCGCGCCCCATTGAAGTACGTGCCGTTGGTGGAGCCCGCGTCCCTGACGTAGAAGCTCGCCACGGGCCCAGTTCCACATAGGCCCCATCAGGCAACTCGCCCTTTTGCATCGGCTCGCCAAGCACCCGGGTGCCGTGGCCGGACAGATCCTCGAGCAGGCAGCGCTTTCCATCGAAGTGGAGCGCCACGTGCTGACGGCTCACCTGGGGATCGGGAATGACGACGTCACAGTGCTCGCCCGGCCAAGCACCAGGCGGCGATGCTCGAGCGCCACCCGGAGCACTTCCTCGCCGTGTCCATAGAAGACCACCTCTGGCATGTGTCCCCCCTGCTGAAGCGAGGTACCTTACCTGGGGGCCCTGGCTGTCGCGGTGAACTGGTTCACAGTGACAGCCGGGCGCTCAGAGTGGACTGGTCCACCCTGACAGCCGGGCGCTGAGGGTGAACTGTTTCACCCTGACAGCCGGGCGCCTGGTCCCGATGTTCGGACTTCCGAACATGGCACCGGGCTAGCGGTTCGCGGAAACATACGTGGATTCAATGGCTTAGCCCCATGCGCTGGAGCAGGTGAACAGGCTGACCGAGGTGCTCACGGGCGAGTTGCCCCCGCTGCCCAAGGTGCCGCTGCTGGAGAAGCTGCTGACCCAGGCGTGAGCCCGGGTGCCTGAGTGAAGTGACGGCCCTCTGCCTGCGAAGGTGGAGGGCCGTGGTTCAGTCAGCGTGCTTCTGGCGGGCTCGAGGTGGGCTGAGGCTTCGTGGGCGGGGCGTGGACAGGTTCGTAGCACTTGCCGTTGAAGAGCACGCTGCCGTTCTCCACGCACTCCTCGGCGCTCAGCTGAAGCACCTCGAACCAGCAGGCGCCGTTGATGAGCACCTGCTTGCGTCCTGGGCACCTGCCGCTCTTGTCGGGCCGGGTTTGCCCAGGGCGGGGCTCGGGAAGCGGCTCCTGTGCCACGGGCTTCTTCTCCTGGGAGGGCACCGGCGGCGGGGTGGGCGAGGTGTCCCCCACGGCGGAGGTGCCCGCATCGGGCGACTGGAAGTCCGAGGCCCGCTGTCCAGGCGTTCCGCGCCCTGGCGCCACGTTCCACAGGAGCACCCCCAGGCCCGCCGCCGCCGCCAGGGCCAGCCCGTGTTTCCAGGCCCGCGCCCGCCGTACGCGCTCCTCGGCGATGGCCTCCAGCTCCGTCGCGGCCTGTGCCGCCGTGCCGCGCGCCTCCGGAGCCTCCGAGAGCAGGCGCAGAAGCAATGCCCTCAAGCGAGGGGGTACGCGCGGATGGCTCTCCAGCAGGCGCCTGAAGTCGGGGCTGAGGATGTGCCAATAGCCCTCCTCATCCTCCTGAGCATCCAGGGGAGGAGGGTACTGGCCCAGGACGAGGCGCCAGGCCGTCATGCCCAGCGCATACAGGTCATCCGCCGGGGAGGGCGGGTAATAGCTGTCGCGGTGGAGCGCCAGGCGTATCTCGAAGCGGCAGGCCTGGGGCGAGAGGTACTCGTGAGTGGCCGGAGGAAGCGACTGCCAGGTGAGCCGAGGCGCCCCCTCGAAGTAACCTGAGCCCAAGTCGATGAGCACCGGAAACCTGTCGGACAATCGTACCAACACGTTGTCACCCTTGACGTCGCGGTGCACCACGCCCGCGGCATGCAGTGCCTCCAGGGTGCGGGCCAGGCGCGCCAGCACCCGGCACATGTCCCGGGGCGAGGGCTCATGCTGCTGGGCCCAGGCGTACAGCGGCGTGCCCTCCACCCACTCCATTACGAGGAAGGCGTACTCATCGCCGGAAGCGTGGCGCACCACGCCCCGGTCCAGCAGGCGTGGAACGCCCGGCAGGCTCAGGCGCGAGAGCAACTGCGCCTCGCGGCCGAAGCGCAGGTCCCACGGGGACAGTGACACCTTGAGCGCCACGGGCTCCGGGCGCGCTGGGTCCACGCTGACGGCGCGGTAGAGGGCCCCGAACGAGCCCCGGCCGTGCAAGGACTCAACGCGCCACGCTCCTACCTGGGTACCTGGTGCCAGTGGGTGCAAGGGCTCCTCGGCAGTGCGCTGCGTCGCCCCGCGGCAGGCGGAGGGGCCAGCGCCCCTGCCTCTAGCATGCCTGGGCGAACCTCCCGAGGGCCGCGCTGCCCGCGGAGTGAACTGCCCTTGCACGTGTTCGCTCTCCAGGTCCACAGGGGGCCTCGGCCCACGGCGTTTACACGCGGGGGAAGGCCGCGAGCTTCCCTTTGGACTGGTGTTGACGAGCCACGGCTGCTGCGGCATCTTCCTGGACACCGCGTTTGCCTGCCGCGGAACCCTCGTTGGCCAGCCCCTGCCTGGCCACCATCTGGGAGGGCAAAGGGGATTCAATTCCTCGGGCTTGCAGTGAAGCTCCGTCCTTCGCCAAGGCACGGGAGCAGGGGTCCGTCGTGCCTTGTCGCGTCGAGGATGGATCCGTGACTCAGAAAAAAAAGTGGAAGCAGATCGTTCGTGAGCGTGCCGCGAAGCTCAAGGTGCCGTATCGCGAAGCCTTGCGTCAGCTCGAAGCGGGCGCCGGGGGCACGCAGGACAACGGTGCCCACGCCGTGCCGCCAGCGCACGACGTACCTGGAAACACCCCGCCCCTGGTGTCCGCGCCCGCGAGGCGGGACAGGAGGGCCTTCGACGAGAAGGCCGACTTCGTCACCGATGACGCCACCCAGAGCTACACCCTCCAGTTCGGGAGGGGCCGGGTGCTCGTCACCCGGACGGTGCGCGTCGGGATGAAGTGCGTGGTGGAGCCCCTTAACCCGCGGAGCACCAAACACCGTGGGCGCGTGGGCATCGTGCGCAAGCTTCGGCACGACTACGTGGGCTCACCGTACCGTGCCACGCTCGGGTTCCTCGACGGCAAGGGCCCGAGCGGCGTCGTCAAAGTCGAGGATCTGCGCGAGCTCACGGCCGACGAGGAAGCCGCGCTCGACGCGGGCCAATGGCCGCCTCCGACACGGCGTCCGGCTGAAGACCCGGAGCGCGAGCGAGCGCGCCCCTCAAGTCTGACGCAGAAGACCTTCACTCGAGCGGACTTCAATCAGCGGCCACCTCGCGCGGATGTCCAGGCGCTTTGGGACGCGGCGAAGCCTCTGGACGCGCCCTCGCTGGCGACCGACCCGTCCACCGAGTACCTCTTCAAGACGGTCTTCCCCGCGGCACGGCTCGACGTGGGCAGGCTCGCGGCAACAGGGGTGGCCCGCTGGCTGCCGTCGTACGAGGAGAAGCCGTGCACCTGGTGGGGCTCCCAGCGGCTGGCCGACATTTATCGGCTGGCCGTGCGCGGCTACGAGCCAGACGGGACGCTCGGTGCGGTGTGCGCGGTGGCCAATGCCGAGGCCGTGGGCGTGAAGACGGGCAAGCCGATCAGCAGGTCTCTGGTGAAGTGGCCGCGGCCCTGGCGGACGGACGGCCTCCTGCTGGCGGATGAGGCGGCGTTGGCCGTGCTTCAGGGCCGGAAGGCCGAGACGCTCAAGGTCATTGTCATCGCAAGCCACATGCTCAACTTCCTTGGCTTCTGCGCGCTCTGGGGCGAGCCCGCCGGCAGCTCCACCCCGTTCATGGGCATCATCGGGCTCACCAGCGGCGCCCATGTCGAGGACCTGGCGTCCGTGCGGTGGCCCGAGGGTGTCATCGCCGCATACGCCGCGTATCAGGCGGGGACAGACACGCGCGCGGTCCTCAAACGCCTGAGCAAGGCTCTTGGGCCTCGGGTGCCCGTCGTCGATGTGGCGGAGGTGCTACGCGCCCGGGCGCCGAAGGCCAAGCGCTAGTCCAGAGTGAGCCGCTTCCGGGCATCCCACAGCACTTCGGGATGCCCGGGCCGCAGGGCCGAAGCTGCTCTAACCCCCGGACACGGCCTCCGGGCTTGCCCGTGTCCGGGCAGCCGTCCTGGTCCTTGTAGCCGTTGTGGGTCTCCGGCTCGGTCAGGCACCTGTCCACCGCGTCCAGCACCCCGTCCTTGTCGTTGTCCGGATCGGAGCAGCCGTCCTCATCCTCGAAGCCGTCCTTGTCCTCGGGGTACTGCGGGCACAGATCCTTGTCGTTGGGGACGCCATCGCCGTCCGAGTCCAGCCGCCGCGGGCGGGGCGGCTCGTCCGTGGGGGGCGGCTCCTGCGTGCGAGGCCGCTCGTCCGGGCGGGGCCGCTCGTCCCGGCGAGGCCGCTCGTCCATGGAGGGCGGCCACCCCTCCGGGCGGGGCCACTCGTTCGGGCTCGGCTCCGGGTCCTGGAAGTCGTCCTTCTCCTCCCGGGGCTCGGGGCGGGCGGGGGCAGCCTCCCCGGCCTGCTGGGTCCAGCTGATCCCCGCCAGCAGCCGGAAGTCCGGCGTGCCGTAGCCGCGGGTGAGGCCCTGGCCCCCGCCCAGGTGCGCCGCCAGCGAGTCCGTGAAGCGGTACTTCACCGCCGCCAGCAGCTCCAGCGGACGCTCCTCGAGGTTCCACTCCGTCAGGCCCCGGGCGCCCACCAGCGTGGCCTCGGCGAGCAGCTGCCGCGTGCCCACCTGGAAGGGCACCGAGGCCCCCAGGCCGTAGGCCAGCTCGGTGCCGACATTCAGGTTATAGAACCGGGCCCGGGGCTGGAGGTTGAGGCCCAGGTGGGCCAGCACGCGCACGCCGCTGTCTCCGGCCCACTCCACCAGCAGCCGCGGGAAGAACGCCACGCCCTCGCGGCCCAGAAACCCGTCGCCGCCCGAGGTGGGCAGCAGCAGCGACGCCGCCACCCCCAGCCGCGCTCCATTCTCCAGGGAGAGCAATTGCGCCTTCGGCACCAGGCGCACGTCCCCCAGGCGCGTGGCATTAACTCCGCTGGCAAGCACCGGCGACTCGAAGGGCGCCGCCGCCGAGCCGTGTGAGGTAATGGGCAGCACCAGCCCCAGCTCGAACCGATCGTACAGCGCCACGGCGCCCATCAGATCGAAGGTGTACTGGTCCTCGACGATCGCGTAGCTGAACTCGCTCGTCTGGAAGCGCAGGAAGTTGAGGGGATCCCTCGCGTAGTTGAAGGACAGGCCCAGGTTCCAGCCCAGGTGCCGGGCCACCCGGGGGCTCTGCACGCCCAGCACGTCGCTCCAGCCGGGGCCGGGCTTGAACTGCTGCACGTCGATGCCCTGCGAGGCCTCGGCCGCGTGCTGGGCGCGGGCGGGGGCCGGCAGGAGCACGGCGGCCAGCAGGCCCAGCAGGCCCCAGGCCTTCGCCCGCCCGCGCGGGGCCAGGCGGCGGCGGTGCAGCGCGAGGGCCCCCAGCAGCACCAGCGGCAACAGGGGGCCGGTGCCCGTGGAGGCGCAGCCATGGCCCGCGGTGGCCAGGTCGTCCGCGTAGTTGCGCGGATCCCTGCCGGCGGCGACTTCGTCCCCGTCGCTCACGCCCCCGCCGTCGGTGTCCCGGTTGTCCGGGTCCGTTTCCCGCTCCGCCTCGTCGTCGTCGCTCAGGCCGTCGCCGTCCGAGTCCAGCGAGCCCACGTTCACCGTCACCGTGACGGTGGCCGTGCCGCCATTGCCATCGGATACCGTGTACGTGAACGTCACGGTGCCCACGACGCCCGGGGCCGGGGTGAACATGACGTTGGCGCCATCGGTCCCGATGGAGACGAGGCCTCCAGCGGGCTGCGTCACCGCGGAGACGGTGAGCGTCTCGCCGTCCTCCGGATCACTGGAGTCATTGGCCAGCACGGCCAGCGGGAACGGGCCGCCGTTGGAGGGCACCCGGAACGTGTCCGCCACGCCGCTGGGCGGATCGTTCACCGGCGCCACCGTGAGGGTGACCGTCGCGGTGGCCGTGCCGCCATTGCCATCGGACACCGTGTACTCGAACGTCACGGTGTCGTGGAAGTTGGGCACGGGGGTGAAGAGGATCTCCCCGCCCTTCAGCGAGACGGTGCCGCCCTCGGCCACCTGGTCGACGTCCGTCACGGTGAGCGTCTCGCCGCTGTCCGGCGCGCTGGAGTCATTGGCCAGCACGGGCAGGGGCGTGGTGGGCGCATCCTCGGCCACGGTGAGCGTATCGTTGGCGGCGGTGGGCGGATCATTCACGGGCGTCACGGTGACGGTGACGGTGGCCGTGGCGGTGGCGCCGTTGCCGTCGGAGATCGTGTACGAGAACGTGTCCGCGCCGTTGAAGTTGGGCGCTGGGGTGAAGAACACCGCTCCGTCCCTCAGCGCGATGGAGCCACCGCGCGGGGGCAGGGTGGCGTCCGTCACGGTGAGCGTCTCGCCCGCGTCGGAGGTGGTGTCGTTGCCGAGCACGTTGACGGCCGTGGGCCCGCTGTCCTCGGCCACCGTCAGGGTGTCGTCCACCGCGGTGGGCGGATTGTTCAGGTTCGCGGCGCTCCTGGCGGGGGACGCCTCCGAGGACGCGGCCAACATCGCTACCAGCAACCCCACTCCGGCGCGGGAGTAACGGAGCCGTGCGGGGCAGGGAGTGGGACTCGCGCTTCGGGGGAGGCTCATAGGGCTCGTTGGCGGAGTATAGGATGCTGGCAGGCAGCGAGGCGCCGGTGACTAGGCGTTGGCTGCCTTGGGAATGATGATCAGGTCCTCGTCCTGGTCCAGGCGATACAGCCCATCGGCGCCCCTGCAGCGCTCGGCGTGCCCGCGGATCTTCTCTTCCATCACGCGCACCTCGTCCTCGCTCATGGCCGCCAATTGCTCCGCGGTGTAACAGCCCTCGAACACGAAGAAGCGGCAGAGCGTGACCATCTCCTCGAAGGTCTTCGTGGAGAACCCGGCCATCATGGCGATCACCTCGTGCGGCAGCTGCCTCTGGCGCACCGCCTCGACGACCCGATCGCTGAAGGGCTGTGGCTCCGTGAAGTCGCGGCACAGCTCGTAGCTCTGCCCCCGGGCCGCGGTCATGAGGATCAGGCAGTAGCCGCCGGGGCGCACGAACGTGAGCAGCCTGTCGATGAAGGCTCCCCAGTCGGAGAGGGGCACGTGGTACAGCACGTGCGAGCAGATGACGAGCTCGTACTGCTCGGAGGAGTGGTAGCGCTCCAGGGGCTCGACGAGGACCTTCGCCTTCTCGAGCTGGAGCCCGGCGAGCTGGTTCTGATTGGGCTCGAGCAGGGTGAGCGAGCCGAAGTGTGGCGCCAGCCGCGCTGCCACCTGGCCCGAGCCCGCCCCTACGTCCAGCAGGGCGGGGTGCTTGGGCAGGTGGGGCAGGAGGCGCTCTTCGACGAGCCGCCCGATGTTCTCGGGATGCCGGGCCGTGGCGGCCAGCACGCGGAACGCCGTGGCATAGTCCTGCGGAGACATCGTGATGGCCATGCTCGGTTCCTTCTCGGGTTGGGAGTACCGTCTGCGGCGGACTCTAGTCTTGGTGAGGATCCATGCTCATTGCCATCACCCGTGACGTCAGCGCCAGCCTCGGTCAGTGCGAGCTGTCCTTCGGTGTTGCCG
Source organism: Myxococcaceae bacterium (assembly GCA_035296065.1). Classification (GTDB taxonomy): domain Bacteria; phylum Myxococcota; class Myxococcia; order Myxococcales; family Myxococcaceae; genus DATHBR01. The sequence goes on from DATHBR010000074.1 coordinate 246,561, forward strand.
TCACCCCGGTCGATGTCTCGGAGCTGCGGAAGGCCGAAGGCGCGGTGACCTGCTGCAGCCTGGTGCTTCGCTCGCCATTCCCGTGCGGGATCGCCGCGTGTAGTGTGCGCCTTCAGGGGGATCGTTCTTGAGCAGACGCAGTGGTGGTTGGCTAGCGCAGGGGCTCGTGGTTGCACTGTTGGTGACGCAGGGGGCGCTGGCCGCTTCGCCCGTGCCCGCGTTTCCCAGGGATGGCACTGTCGTGGTCCAGGATGTGCCGGACAGCTTCGGCAAGCTGCGCAGGTTCCTCGCGCAGTACCGCAGCCCCGTGGGCGTGAAGTACCACGTGGCGGTAGTGGCCTTCACCGATCCGCACAACCGCGAGGGCCAGGGCTTCGGTGACGAGTCCGGGGAGTACCTCCGACGCCTGGTGGAGAAGTGGCGGGTGAGCGCGGACCCCGAGAACTCGGTGATCATCCTGCTGGGGCTGCGCAACCGCGACGTGCGCATCCACCCCTTCTCGCGCTGGAGCCAGCTGGGCTGGAAGGACTACGAGGTGGTCAAGACGCTGGAGGCCTCGCGGTTCTCCAGCTTCGCGAGCGCCAGCGACTACGACTCCGCGCTCCGGGCGCTGGTGGTGGCCATTGACGCGGAGCTGACCCGGCGGGGGCGGGAGATGGAGAACCAGGAGCAGCGCGCCCGGGAGCTCATCTCCGAGGCGCGCAACAAGCTCTGGGTGATCGAGGCGCTGGCGAGTCCGCCCCAGTACGAGCCCGACGAAGTGCGCCGGGGGCGTGAGCGCGCCGTGGCCGGGGTGGAGCAGGCCCAGCGCGCCCTGGATGCGGGGGCGCCGCGCCAGGCCTTCGAGCTGGCGAAGGCGGCCGCCGGTGAGGCGGAGCAGGCCGAGCGGCTCCTCACGGAGCTGCGGCAGGTGGAGGCCTCTTCCCGCGAGAAGCTGGCGGAGCTGCGGACGCGGGCCGCCGCGCTGGAGCGGGCTCTCGAGGAGGGGCCCAGGAATGACGCCCAGGCGGGTGACGCGCTGAAGGAGACCACCACCGCGCTCCAGGCGGCGGAACGGCTCCTGGAGTCCCACGACGATCCGCGCAAGGTCGCCAGGCAGGTGGAGGCCGCGGCGTCCTCGCTCTGGAAGGCCGAGGGGCACCTCACGGCGCTGCGGCAGCTGGAGGCGTTCTCCCACGAGAGGCTGGCGGAGCTGCGGGTGCGAGCCGCCGCGTTGGAGCGGGCGCTCGAGCAGGAGCCCCATGACGGCCAGGCGCGTGACGCGGTGAAGGCGGCCACCACCGAGCTCCAGGCGGCGGACCGGCTCCAGGAGGCCCGCGACGATCCGCGCAAGGCCGCCAGGCAGGTGGAGGCCGCAGCGGCCTCGCTCGGGACGGCCGAGGGGCACCTGGCCAAGCTGCGGTGGACCCGCGAGGAGAAGGCGCGTGCCCGGAAGGTCCTCCTGGGCCTTGGCCTGGCGGCAGCCGGGATGTGGCTCGTGGTCCAGCGCTTGCGCAGCGCGGGCAGTGGCCGCGTGGCCCGGGAACTGATTCAGGAGTGGGAGACGCTGTTGCAGCGCCTGGCGGACGATCTGGTGAAGTTCGAGGACGAGCATGCGCTCCTGCTCGGCCAGACCGAGCTGAGGCAGCGCTTCGAAGAGAAGAGCGCCGGCCCCCTGCTGGAGATGGTGCGGGCGGTGGACAACCTGTACCTGTCCTTCGAGGCCGCGCAGCGGGTGCTCGCTGACGCCAGGCAGGAGCTGGAGCGGGCCGGGCCGCTGCGCTGGCTGCGCGTGCTGCCTTATGAGCGGGCCATCGAGCGGCTCACGGTGCGGGAGTTCCTCGTGCGCTCCGAGGACAGCTCCTCGCGCAAGCCGTACCTGCCCCCGCAAGGCGAAGTGAAGGTGAAGCCCCAGCAGCTGCTCGCGCAGATCCGGGCCGCGTGGGAGCGGGCCGTCAGCCTGGTGGACAGGGTGGAGGAGCGGTCGCGCGCCGCGTGGGAGCAGCTGGATCAGCGCAAGCAGGAGCTGGGCGAGCTGGAGTCCCTGGAGCTGCGCCTGGAGGAGCTGGGCCTGCCCACGCCCCTGCGGGACGAGACCGCGGAGCTGGCCAGCAAGCTGCAGGCGGTGCGGGAGCGGGTGAAGGAGGACCCCCAGGAAGCGGCGAAGGAGGCCGAGCGCCTGGCTCCGCGGCTGTCCGAGCTGCGCAAGGAGGCCGAGCATCAGCTCCAGATCGCCTCCAGCCTGGGCAAGGACGTGCGCGAGGCCCAGGCGGAGGCCCGCGCCGCCGTGGAGCGGCTGCGCGCGGACGGCTTCACCGTGGAGGAGCCGGGCTTCGAGCCCGGCGCCATGCTCACCCATATCCAGAAGACGAGCGCGGAGGCCCTGAGCGCGGTGCGGGCTCAGCGCTATGAGGTGGCGGAGGAGAAGGCGAGCGAGGCGCTGGGCAGCGCGGTGGAGCTGATGGATCTGTGCGAGCGCATTCGCCGCTCGCGAGAGCAGTCCGCCAGGCGCCTGGACGCGGCGATGCGGCGCAACGAGGATCTGCACGCGCGCAGGCTCGAGCGAAGCGAGCGCCTGCGCGTCCTGTGCCTGGCCCACGCGGACTCGGCGCTCCAGCCCGCGCTGGACAATGTGGCGGAGGCCTCGCCCGTGCTCCATCAAGCGGCCCGGTGCCTCGCCGAGGCCCGGGCCTGTATGGCTCCAGAGGCCCAGCGCTACCTGGCGGCCGAGGAGCTGATCGATCGCGCCACCCAGCGGCTGGACGCGGTGGACGCCCTCTTCCAGGAGATCGAAACCAAGGCGGAGGACCTCTCGCGGGCGCGGCAGGACGCGGAGGATGCGTTGCTGGCGGCGGCGCGCTCTTACGAGCAGCTTCAGGGGGTGATGAAGGACCGGGACCTGGCGCCCACCAGGCTGCGCGAGGCGTATGAGGAAGCCACACGGGAGCTGTCCGACCTGAAGCGGGCCGCGGAAGCCAAGCGCCCGGACTGGCCGGCGCTGCGAGCGCGAGCCACGGCGCTCGTGCCCAGGCTCGCCACCACGCTCAAGAGAGCGCTCACCGAAATGGACGCGTCCGAGCTGGGGCGCAAGCTCCAGAAGGAGCTGCTGGCACAGCGTGACTCCTCCTTCAAGGAGCTGATCTCGGGCCCGGCGCGTGAGCCGGTGCACGTGCTGTTGCAGCGGGCCTCCCAGGAGCTCGACGACACCGTGGTGCTGGCGAAGCGGGCGGATGTCTCCTGGCCCGCGCTGCTGGACACCCTGCGCCGGGTCCAGAAGGCCTTCGAGTCCGCGAGCCAGTTCGCGAAGACGAAGCGGGGCCAGCGGGAGACGGCCCGGGAGGCGCTGGCCGCCGCGGACCAGGCCCTGCGCGCCGCGGACACCGGGTACGGGGCCGGAGTGACCGCGGACCTGAGCGCGGCGCGGCGGTGCCTGGCCAAGGCGCTCGAGCGCCACGCGAAGCACGAGTACCTGGCGGTGATGCACGCGGCCGACGAGGTTCATCAGGAGGTCCGCAAGGCGGTCCTCGCCGCGCAAACCGAGGTGGGCAGGCGGGATGGCCAGCGGCACGGCGTGATGCAGGGCCGGTACCTGCCGGACGCCTGGACCGCCACCTTCAGCGACGATGACAGCAGCCCGGGACGCCCCAGCCTCGGCTCCAGCTCGGGGCGCTCGGGCTTTGGCAAAGCGGGCTCGCGCCGCAAGAAGAGGTGAGGGCGCGCGATTACTCGCTCAACCTGCGCGCCTGGACGTCGAAGGTCCAGCGCGCGTCGGGGCCCTTCGGGTCTCCCAGGGTGATCAGGAAGCGGCGGGAGGAGGCTCGCACCGAAGCGATATAGTCGTGCTCCGGGGCTGTCTCGAGGTGGGTCTCGAACGTCTGGACGCTCCTCGGCTCGTTCCCCGTTTCGTCGCTGGGGTGAATCCACTTCATGCGGGGGCAGCGCTTGCGGGTCCCCTGTTCTTCACAGTAGCCCTCCAGGCGCAGCTCCCGCTGCTGGCCCCTGGCCCCACTGAGCGACAGCCGCTCCAAGTGGAAGGTCAGCACGGGATAGGACACGGACTCCAGGCGCACCTGCACATTCAGCTCGAGGCGGATGGGGAACCCGGTCTCATCCATGAGCGGCTCTGGAGGCTCGTCGGTCCGCACGCTGATTCTTCCGGGGAACTCCGGTTCGGGGGTGGGCTCGGGAGGGGAGGGCGCGGGTGGCTCCTCCGTCTCTGGCGGCGCGGTGACGACGGCGGGCGGAGCCGGAGCCCGAGGCTCATACGCCGGCCTGGACTGCAGATGCAGCACATAGGCGGCAAGGGCCATGAGTGGCAAGGCCACCAGGAGCCAGCGCCGGCCCTTCACCTCCTGCTCCTCGCGCACCGCGGCAGGCGTGGGCACGGGCCTGGCGACGGCGGGCACAGGCCTGGCTACTGGAGCCTCGGGTTCGGCGACCGGGGCCTCGTCCTCCCCGAGCTTGTTGAGCGCCCGCAGCGCCTCGCGGGCGGTAGCGAAGCGCTGGGCCTCGTCCGTCTCGACGAGTCGGCCGATGAACTGCCGGAACCCATCGCTCACATCGAGGCGCCGGTCCGGGACCAGGCCCTTGCCCTCCTGGAGGAACTCCCACGGAGGAAGCCGTGTCAGCAGGTGGATCAGCGTCGCGCCCACGGCGTGCAGATCGCTCCACTCGGTGACATGTCCCGCGAGCTGCTCGAGCGGCGCGTAGCCGTAGGTGCCCGTCATCGTCGCCCCGCGGGCATCCTCGGCGGCCAGCTCGCGCGCCGAGCCGAGGTCCACCAGGAACAGGGCGCCATCGGGCCGGACGATGAGGTTGGCGGGCTTGATGTCGCGGTGGATGATCCGCGGCACGTGCGCGTGGAGCTGCAGCAGCACCGAGAGGATCTTTCGCGCCAGCTCGCGGGCCTCGGGCTCGGAGTAGCGGTGCGTCTTGAGGCGCGAGAGCAGCGACTCGCCTTCGATGAACTCCTGCGCCAGGTAGATGCGTGTCCGCGTGCCCTCGCCGTCCTTGAAGCTCTCGAACAGCCGGGGCACGCGGGGATGCGACAGCCGGCTGAGCACCTTCGCCTCACGCTCGAAGGCCTCGAGGTGATGGATGTCCGGCGCCGAGATCAGCACCAGCTCCTTGAGCGCGACCTGCTGCCCGCGCGCATCCTCGGCCAGGTAGAGGCGCCCCAGCTCGCCCTGGGCCACCACCCGCAGCACCCGGTAGTCGCGCACGCGCGCGGCGGCGCCGCAGGCGTCACAGCGGGCCCCCGAGAGCACGGCCTGACAGGCGACACACCGGGAAGCACCCAGGCTGGAGTCAGGTGAGCTCATGGCGAAGGAATGCGCAGCTGCAGCCGGTCAGGCACGGGCCCGGCCTCGCGCGGGGGAATGGCCGGCACCGGGGCCTCGAGGATGACCGTCCGATCGAAGTAGGGATGATACGGGGCCTTCTGATTCTGCACGCCGCAGGCGAGCGACTTCTTCGTCCACTGGGGCTGCACGAAGGCGAACTCCAGCGCGTGCCTGTCAGGCCTGGCGTACACGCCCCGCATCGGGACGGCCTCGGGGCACTCCAGGTACTCCAGCATGCCCACGGCGACCATCGAGCGGTCCGGGCACGTGAGGAAGCCCACGGACTTCTCCCCCCAGGCATACATCTTCAACGGCTCGGACGGCTTGGCCACGTCCATGGGGGACTGGGCACGCATGGCCTCGTCCCAGAGCGTGCGCTGGGTGTCCGGATCCCAGGTCTGCACGTAACGGACGGTGCCGTGCCGGGTGACGATCTCCGTCTCGATCTCCTTCGGCCAGGGCTTATGACCGAGGTCCACGGTGCCCCCGGAGATGATCCTTCGGCGGAACGAGAAGCAGGGCTTGCCCACCTTGAGCAGCTCGAACTTCAGCTCGTACGTTCGCGCCTCCCGGGGCGGGACGCCGGACGGATCCTGGAGCACCTCGCTGCGCAGGAAGGTGCCATCGTAGTAGCGGCAGATGCCATCGACGTAGAGCGTGCCGCGCACGTTCTGCGGAGGGGCGCAGGCCTCGAACTCGGCGAGCGCCCGCGCCCAGCAGTTGTAGTCGCGCGCGAGCCAGGGGCAGGCGGGCGCCGGGACGCGGTGGGACTGCTGGGCGAGCGCCACCGTGCCGGTGAGCCAGGCGGTGAGCAGGGCAAGCCATCGCATCGTGCATCGCATGGCTCAGTCCTCCCGGGAGGCACGCTGGCTGCGCAGGTCGATGCGGTAGACCGCGTCGGGAGCCTGCACCAGGCCCAGGCGCACGGTGAAAGAGCCCTCGGCATCGGAGATCTCCCGGGTGACTTGCTGCTCCAGCGAGCTGAGCGGCAGGACCACTTTCTCCTCCAGCTTCGGATCGATCAGCGCCCCCTCGTCATCCACCAGCCGGAAGAAGGGCGCCCACTGGCACAGCTGTGTGGGGCTGTTGTTGGTGAACCTCAGGGTGAAGTGCAGCCTGGGCAGCGGCTCGCGCGCCACGCGGGTGACGAAGACGCGGGTGACGCGCAGTTCCGTGTCCTTGAAGCAGCCTCCGAGCGAGTTGAGCCGGGTGGACACCTCGGGACTGAAGGGCTCGACGAGCACCTCCAGGCCGCCGGGGGGGCGAGCAGGTGGAGGCTCGGGCTCGGCGGGCTCGGGCTCGGACTCGGCGGGGACGGGAACCTCCTTGATCACCTCGACGATTTGCGGGGGCGGGGGCGGGGGCGGAGGGGGCTTGGGCCACAGCAGCGCCACGAGCAGCACGGCCGCGAGCCCCATGGAGCCCAGCGCGAGCGGCTTCCAGAACGTGGGCGGAGCCGGCTCGGCCTGGGGCTCACTCTCGCGCAGCGTCCTGAGCGCGTGCAGGGCCTCGGCCGCCGAGGGAAAGCGGTCGGCGGGGCTCGGAGCCAGCATCCGCTGGAGAAAGGACCTGAAGGCCGGTGAGGCGTTGAGCTTCTCGCTCACCTCGAGCTGAAGCCCCTTGCCGCGCAAGAGCTCGGAAGGGGGGCGGCGAGACAGCAGGTGCAGGAGCGTGGCTCCCACGGAGTACAGATCGCTGGCCTCGGAGACGGTGCCGCCGAGCTGCTCGGGCGGCATGTAGCCGAAGGTTCCCACCAGCGTGGAGTTGACCGTACCGCCCCGGGTGACGTCTCGGGCGGTGCCGAAGTCGACGAGGCAGATGGAGCCATCTGGGCGCGCCAGGAGGTTGGCGGGCTTGATGTCACGGTGAAGGACGCGGGGAGACAGCCCGTGCAGGTAGATCAGCGTCTCCAGCACCTGCGCGCCCACGCGGATCACCTCCTCCTCGGTGAAGCGGTGGGTCTGCAGCTGCTTGAGCAGCGAGGGCCCTTCGATGAACTCCTGCGCCAGGTAGAGGCGGGTGCGCGGACCATCGCCCTCGGTGAAGCTGGCGAGGAAGCGCGGAATGCGGGGGTGCGACAGTTGAGCGAGCAGCTCGCCCTCGCGGCGGAAGGCCTCGATCCGCTGAGTGTCCGGAGCCAGCCGGAAGACCAGCTCCTTGAGCGCGACGCGGGTGCTCTCGGGCCCCTGCGCCAGATAGACGCGGGAGTGCGCGGACATGGCGATGCGGCTCAGGACGCGGAAGCTGCCCGGGGCCACGGGGCTTCCACAGCCCTCACACCGATCAGAGGTCAGCGCCGCGCCGCAGACGGCACACGTGCCCTCGCGCGGAGCACCGGTTGAGGACTTCGACTCAGGGAGCATGCGAGGCCGAATCCTAGCGCGCTTCGCTCCGCCATGACGCAGCCGGCCGGAGTTTTGCTCGCAGTGCTGGCCTTGACACACCGTCTCTCGCTGGGGCACCTCAGGAGGCTCAAACGCTGAGCTCGACCCGGAAAGGGTATTGAAAATGCGCGGAGCGCTGCTCCTGTTGCTCGCGGTGCTGAGTGTCACGGCCTGTAAGGACAACGAGGATCCGCCAGTGGATCCGCCAGTGGATCCGCCGGAGGAGCCGCTTCCGCCGCCGCCCCCGCCTCCGCCGCCCCCGCCTCCGCCGCCGCCCCCGCCTCCGCCTGACGATCCCACCCTCGTCATGAAGAGCTTCACCAACCCCCTGGTGATCTCGATCCCCGGTGGCGGCACGGTGCAGACCTGCGCCGATCCCGCGATCATCCGCGGCCAGCAGCAGGGAGACACGGCCTGGTACATGTACTGCACGTCTGATCCGCTCAACGATCAGGACAGGGACCCGGGCACGGGCGGCTACAGGTTCCGCCTGATCCCCATGCTCAAGTCCAATGATCTGGTGAGCTGGACCTACGTGGGAGACGCGCTCTCCGCGCCGCCGTCGTGGGCCAGGCCCAGCTCGGGCATCTGGGCACCGGAGATCGCCTTCTTCGATAACAAGTACCACCTGTATTACACGGTGGTGGACACGGTGGCCGGAGGCAGCGCCATCGGCGTGGCCACCAGCTCCAGCCCCACGGGCCCGTGGACTCAGGCGGGCAGTGCCACGGTGGAGCCGCACGCGGCGCCCTGCTGCAGAAATGCCGGGCCCCGGTGGACGTTCGATCCCGACGTGCTCATCGCCGCCGACGGCAGCAAGTACATCTATTACGGCAGCTATTTCGGCGGCATCTCCGCGCGCAAGCTGTCCGAGGATGGGCTGACGTCCGACCCGGCCACGCAGGTGCAGATCACCATTCCCAACCGCTACGAGGCCGCCCACGTCATCAAGCACGGTGACTACTACTACCTGCTGGCCTCCTCGAAGGACTGCTGCAACGGCCCGCTCACCGGCTACAACGTGTTCGCCGGGCGCTCCAGGGATCCGCTGGGGCCTTTCGTGGATCGCGAGGGCGTCTCGCTCACCGCCGGCCGCGTGGGCGGCACGCCGGTGCTCGGGCTCAACGGCAACCGCTGGGTGGGCCCTGGCCACAACACGCACCTGACGGACCTGGGCGGCCAGGACTGGATCATCTACCACGCCATCGACAGCGAGAACCCGTACATGGCCCCCGCCAACAACGGCCCTCAGCTGATGAGGCGTCCGGTGTTGATGGATGCGCTGGACTGGGTGGACGAGTGGCCGGTGGCGCGCGGCGGCCTGGGAGCCTCGGACACCGAGCAGCCCGCGCCTGCGGGCGAGCCGCAGTACACCAAGAGCCGCTACACGGTGGTGCTGGCGAAGCAGGACGAGCCCGGGGCGCTCATCGCCTCGGCCTCGGACGAGTTCAACGCCCCGGGGCTGGACGCGCGGTGGAGCTGGGTGCGCCCGCCGGCTGCGGCCGAGTTCGGGCTGGAGAATGGCACCTTCCGCTTCAACACCCAGGCGGCTGACATCTTCGTGGACAGCGACACCGCCTCGATCCTCTGGGCGCAGGCCCCCGCCGGCAACTACCTGGTCGAGACGAAGCTCACCATGGACCTGCCCGCGGAGGGCTGCTGCTTCAACTACGTGCAGGCGGGCCTGGTGCTCCACAGCGACGAGGACAACTACGTGAAGCTCGTCCAGCTCTCCTCCTTCGATACGCGCCAGGTCGCCTTCGCCAAGGAGGTGGGGGCCGCCCCCGCGGGCTACCCCCGCTACGGCGAGACGGCGGGAGGCCCCGCCGACGGCACGCTGTGGCTGCGCGTCGCCCGGCGCACCGTGGGGCAGCAGGAGCACTTCACCGCGTACTCCAGCCGGGATGGCACCTACTGGAGCCGCGCGGGCACGTGGGCCCACAACGTGGGAACGGGCGCGCGCATTGGCCTGGTGTCCCAGGCCGGAGGGGGCTTCGTCGCCAACTTCGACTACGTGCGCGTCTACGAACTCAGGGACTGAGCTTCCTTGAATTGCTGGTATTTCTCATGTTACGGTTCCGTGAAAAAGGAGCCGTAACATGAGAGCAAAGCCAGCGGAAGCGGGTGCGTCTCGGTTGTTCCTGGTGGGGCTGTTGTCGGGGCTGTCCTTCCTCTCGCCGCTCTCGGTGCACGCGGCGGAGGAGGAGACGGCTCCGGCGCAGCAGCGAGAGCCCACGGAGCTGCAGTCGGCCTTCACCCGCGCCTCGCTCGAGTTCGGCGTGCCGCTGAGCGTGCTGCTCTCCGTCTCCTACAATGTGTCGCGGTGGGAGCAGCACGGCGGAGCGCCAAGCGTCTCGGGCGGGTACGGGCCCATGCACCTGACGCGCGTGGACAGCCCCCAGCTGGCCCCGCTCAAGGATGACGAGTCCTCCGAGGCCGGAGCGCTGGATCTCGATGATCCGCGCTTCCACACGTTGGAGGCCGCGGCCCAGCTGCTGGGGGTGGCCCCCGAGCAATTGCAGAGCGACGCGGCGCAGAACATCCGTGGCGGAGCGGCGCTGCTGGCGCAGTACGCGCGCTACACGCTGGGCCGCGAGCCCGCGAGCCCGGCGGACTGGTACGGCGCCGCCGCCCTCTACAGCGGCTCCACGGATCAGGCCCTGGCGATCGACTTCGCGGACCGGGTGTACACCACCATCCGCGAGGGCCGCGCGCGCACCACGCTGGACCGGCAGACGGTGACGTTGACCGCCGAGCCCGTCACCCCCAACACGGACACGGCCGCCAGCCTGGGCCTGCGCGCCAGCGCCCGGAGCGCGAGCGGCGATGGCAGCGAGATTGAGTGCCCGCAGGGAATGCCCTGCGACTTCATTCCGGCCGCGTACGCCCGCAACCTCCCCAGCCCCACGAGCTACGGCAACTATGATCTCGCGCGCCGTCCGAGTGATGGGCTCGACATCAAGTACATCGTCATCCACGACACCGAGGTCAACTACAACACGACCTTGTCAATCTTCACGAACCCGAAGTCCGCTGCCAGCTCCCACTACCTCGTGCGCTCCAGTGACGGCCACACCACGCAGCTGGTCCCGACCGCGCACGTCGCCTGGCACGCCGGCAACTGGTACGTGAACGCGCACTCGCTGGGCATCGAGCACGAGGGCGTCGCCATTCAGGGGGCTGCCTGGT
>DATHBR010000075.1:0-77245 GCA_035296065.1 Myxococcaceae bacterium
GGTGTCGATCACGAAGTGGATGTTGGGCGGAGCGCCTTCGGAGGCGAAGAAGCGCTCGTCACCGGCCACGTCCTTGCCGCGCAGCACGTCCTGAATCAGTGACGTGGTGAGCTGGCAGCACGCGGCGGTGTCCTTGGTGCCATCACCCAGGTTGGTCTGCGCGAAGGCAAAGCCCGTGGTGCCAAGCACCAGAATGACGGCGCTCAGCGGGCGGAGGCTGGAGGTCCAGGAGTGCATGGCGCGAGAGCTTGCAAACCCGGGCCCTCGCTCGAGCCCTTGCCAAGGGAGCGAAACCACAGGGCAAGCGCCGCCGGCTTCACCGCGATCGCCAGGCGGTGCGCACCGCTAACTTTGCACCCCGCAAAGTCTGCGAGGTAGGACCTAGGGCCTGGGCAGCGGCGGAGAGTTGGGCCAGAGCGCCGCCGTCTCCGGGCTGTCACTGTGCGGCTGCCAGATCGTCAGCACCCAGCTGGTCCGATCGAAGAGCTTGCGCACACCGCCGCCCGCTTCCAGCTGCGCGCCCAGCGACTCGGTGGCCTCGGTGGGAGGCTGGCTGATGCTGCCCGCGGAGGCCAGGCGCTGGCCCGTCACCGTGACGAGGCCCACCTGGCGGTGCTCGGGGTTCTGCAGCAGCCAGATGCTGGAATAGCCCTGCTGCTCGGCCTGGGCCTGAAGCGGAGCCCAGCTGGCCTGGAGCCGTGAGAAGACGGCCTCGTCCTCCACCGCCCAGCGCTCCAGGCGCAGGCATGAGTGGCCCGCGTGCAGGGCGTGGAAGTCATGCGCCCCGACGACGTGCCACGCCAGGACGACGGGGTTGAGGAAGTACGGCCGCTTGAAGAAGGCGACGCCGTCGACGACGAACTCGCGCTGGGCCCAGGCCCTGTAGGCCTCGGCCTGATCGAAGGTGTCGAACAGGTAGCGCCCCCCGCTGAGCACCATGCCGTTCGCGGCGTTCATCCGGAAGGGCAGGTGCTTCTGGCGCATTCCGGGCCGCTTCGTCATCACCAGGCGATCGCGCTCGATCAGCCCGGGCAGCTGCTCCAGTGGCAGGGTCCCTGGCAGCCCGAAGTCCGCCGTGAAGGCTCCTGCGGCGGAGATGGGACCTGGGGTGTAGGGAGAAGTTGGCGCCATGGCGTGCCGTTACTTTCCGACCGCGGTCAGCAGTGCGTCAATGGACTTGCGCGCGTCACCGAACAACATGCGCGTATTGTCCAAAAGGAACAGCGGGTTGTCCACGCCCGCGTACCCCGCGGCCATGCCGCGCTTGAGCACCACCACCAGCTTGGACTTCCACACCTCGAGCACCGGCATTCCGTAGATGGGGCTGGAGGCATCATCCAGCGCGCCCGGGTTGACGATGTCGTTGGCGCCGATGACGAGCACCACGTCCGTGGTGGTGAAGTCGTGGTTGATGTGCTCCATCTCCTGGACGATGTCGTACGGCACACCGGCCTCGGCGAGCAGCACGTTCATGTGGCCCGGCAGGCGGCCGGCCACCGGGTGGATGGCGAAGCGGACGTTGACGCCCTTCTGGCGCAGCTCGCGGGTGAGGCTCTCCACGGTGTTCTGCGCGCGCGCCACCGCCATGCCGTAGCCCGGCACGATGATGACGTTCCTGGCCGAGCGCAGCCGGGCGGCCGTGTCGTCGGCGGAGATCTCCCGCACCTCGCCGGAGCGCGGCCCCTCGGACGCCTTCACGTCCCCGGTGCCGAAGCCGCCGAAGACGACGTTGAGGATGGAGCGGTTCATCGCCCGGCACATGATGATGGACAGGATGGCGCCGCTGGCGCCCACCAGCGCGCCGGTGACGATGAGCAGATCGTTGGCGAGCACGAAGCCCGCCGCCGCCGCCGCCCACCCCGAGTAGCTGTTGAGCAGGGACACCACCACGGGCATGTCCGCGCCGCCAATGGCCATCACCAGGTGGATGCCCAGCACGCCGGCCAGCACCGTCATGGCCAGCAGCCACACCACGCCCTCGCCGGGGCCCGCCGCGTTCACGAAGGGCACCGCCAGCCCGATGATGCCCGCCGCGATGGCGGCGTTGAGCAGATGCCGGCCCGGCAGCAGCAGCGGCTTGCCGGAGATGCTGCCGCGCAGCTTGGCCCACGCGATGATCGAGCCGGTGAAGGTGAGGGCGCCCACGGCCACGCCCACCCAGATCTCCACCATGGCGACGACGTGCGCCGCGCCCGTGCCGTGCTGCACGCCCGAGCGGGGCTCGAGGTACGAGGAGATGCCCACCAGCACGGCGGCCAGGCCCACGAAGCTGTGGAGGATGGCGACCAGCTCCGGCATGCCCGTCATCTCGACGCGACGGGCGAGCACCGCGCCCACCGCGCCGCCCACCAGCACCGAGCCGATGAGCAGGGCCATGCCCGCGCCCACGGTGCCGGTGCCAGTCAGGAACCAGGTGGTGCCGGCCACGGCCACGGCCAGCGCCATGCCCAGCATGCCGTAGAGGTTGCCGCGCGAGGCGGTCTCCTGCTTGGACAGGCCTCCCAGGCTGCGGATGAAGAGCACGCCCGACAGCAGGTAGGCGACAGTGGTGACGCCGCTCATGCGCCACCTCCGGTCTTCTTCTGGAACATCTTCAGCATGCGTTGAGTCACCAGGAAGCCGCCGGAGATATTGACGGCGGCCACGAGCACGGCGAGCGCGCCCAGGATGGAGGCCAGATCAATGTCCGAGCCGATCTGGAGCATGCCGCCGATGATGATGATGCCGCTGATGGCGTTGGTGACGCTCATCAGGGGCGTGTGCAGCGCCGGGGTGACGCTCCAGACGACCTGCCAGCCGACGAAGCAGGCCAGGATGAAGACGGTGAAGTGCTTGAGGAAGTCCGCGGGGGCGAACCGGCCCAGCACGAACAGCACCGCGATGACGCCCAGCCCGCCCAGGGTGGTGCCCCAGGCGCGGTTGGTGGGAGTCATGATCGCCTGCTGCTGAGGCTTGGCGTCCACCGCCGGAGCCTTCGGCGCCGGCTTGGCGGCCGGGGCGGGGGAGGGCTCCTTGCGCGGCGGCGGGGGCAGCAGCTCACCGGCGTGGGTGAGCAGCGCCGGGCGGACCACGTCGTTCTCCAGGTCCACGCGGAACTTCTCGCCCGCGCCCATCTCCGTGAGCAGGTGCACCAGGTTGTTGGCGAAGAAGCGGCTGGCGGTGCCGGCCATGCGGCTGGCCAGATCCGTGAAGCCGATGATCTTCACCCCGTTGAAGTCGACGATCTCACCGGGCTTGCACAGCTCGCAGTTGCCGCCCTGCTCGGCGGCCATGTCCACGACGATGGAGCCGGGCTTGAGCTTCTCCACCACGTCCCTGGGCAGCAGGATGGGGGCGCGCGTGCCGGGCACCAGCGCGGTGGTGATGATGATGTCCACCTCGGCTGCCTGCTTGCGGAACAGGGCCATCTCCGCCTCGATGAACTCCTTGCTCATCGTCTTGGCATAGCCACCGCCACCGTCGCCGCTCTCTTGAATGTCCACCTGGAGGAAGGTGGCGCCCAGGCTTTCGATCTGTTCGCGCGCGGCGGCGCGCACGTCGAAGGCGCGCACCTCGGCGCCCAGGGCCTTGGCGGCGGCGATGGCGGCCAGTCCCGCCACACCCGCGCCGATGATGAGCACGCGGGCCGGAGGCGTGGCGCCCGCGGCGGTGATCTGCGGGCCGAAGAAGCCCTGGTACTGCTGCGCAGCCTCGATGACGGCGCGGTAGCCGGCCAGGTTGGCCATGGAGCTGAGCACGTCCATCTTCTGCGCGCGGGTGACGCGCGGGATGCGCTCGAGCGCCACCGCCGACAGCTTCAGGGACTGGAGCACCGGGGGCAGCTCGGGGTTGCGCTCGGGCTGCAGCAGCGAGATGAGCGTGGCGCCCTCCCGGGCCCGGTGGGCCTCCTCCGGGGTGGGAGGCCGCACCTTGACGATCACATCGGCGGCCTTCCAGAGGGCGTCGACGGACTCGGCGAGCGTGGCGCCCGCCGCGACATAGGCGTCATCCGAGATGCCCGAGTCAGCGCCCGCGCCCTTCTCGATCTGCACCTCGAAGCCCATCTCGCGCAGCTTGCGGATGGACTCCGGAGTCGCGGCAACGCGCCGCTCACCTGGGAGGATTTCTCGTGGAACTCCGATACGAATCGCCGGACTCCTTGCCGAAGGTGCGCGGAAGATATCCGCAAAAGCCGGCAACCCCTATCGCAGAACAACCCACCGGGTATCGACGAACCCGTTCGCCCCGAGGGCGGGCGATCCAGCAAGCCGAGCGTGTCTTGCTGGAGCTGCTCCTTCCGGACGCGCTGCGTCAACGTGGGCCGGAGGGTCGATGAAGCTCTGCGCCAGGTTGGTGCCGTTGAAGGATCTGGCTCAGCTACCTCTGAGCCCGCTCACGGCGTCACGGCGGCGGCGAACACGCGCTTGCCGTCCTGGATCTTCAGGATGACGGCGGGCTTCACCGGGTTGCGATCCGCGTCCAGGCTGATGGTGCCCGAGACGCTGGGGAAGTCCTTCGTCTTCGCCAGCGCATCGCGGATGGCCGGGCCCGTGAGGCTCTCGGCCCGCTCCATCGCCGCCAGCGCCACCCGGGCCGCGTCATAGCCCAGCGCGGCGGAGACATCCGGCGCGTGGCCATAGCGCTCCTGGTACGCGGCGACGAAGCGCTGCAGCTCCGGCGAGGGGTTATCCACCGCGTAGTGCGTGGAGTAGTAGCTGCCCTCCAGCGCATTACCGGCCAGCGCGAGCAGGCGCTCGGACTCCCAGCCGTCTCCGCCCAGCAGGGGCAGCTCGAGCCCCACCTCCCGCGCCTGCCGGGCCATGATGCCCACCTCTCCGTAGAAGCCCGGAAGGTAGAGCGCCTGGGGCTTTACCTTCTTCACCGCCAGCAGCGGCGCGCGGAAGTCCGTGTCACCCTTCGAGTAGCCCTCGATCGAGACAATCGTTCCGCCCAGCCGCTTGAAGCCCTCCTGGAAGGCCTGGCTCAGCCCCAGCGAGTACGCGTTGCGGCCATCCTGGAGAACGGAGACGCGCTCCAGCTTCAGGCTCTCACGGGCGAAGCGCGCCATGGCCTGGCCCTGGAACGGATCGATGAAGCAGGTGCGGAAGATGTAGTCGCCCTTGCGAGTCACATCCGGGTGAGTGGCCGAGGGCGTCACCATGGGCACCCGGGCCGCCTGGGCCACGTCCGCGATGGCCAGCGAGGCGGAGGAGGAGACCTCGCCCAGGATGAGCGCCACCTGGTCCCGGGTGACCAGCCGCTGCGCGGCGCTCACCGAGTCCTCCAGCCGCCCCTGGCTGTCATAGGTGCGCACCTCCACCTTGCGCCCCTTCACTCCGCCAGCGGCGTTCACCTGCTCCACGGCGAACTGGATGCCATCTCGCACCGGGGCGCCGAACGAGGCCTCGGGGCCCGTGAGGCTGCCCACCGAGCCGATCAGGATGGGCCCGCTCCGCGCGGGAGCCGGGGCCTGGGGGGCGGCGGCCTGCGCGGCGGGGGCGGGCTGTTCCTTGCGCTCACAGGCGAGCACTCCCAGGGTGAGCACTGCGAGCAGCGGAGAGAGGCGGAGCATAGGGGTCCAGAGTCTACGTCGCGGCCGGCGTCACGGCAGCCATGGCGGGCAGCAGCAGCGAGAAAGTGCTGCCCTGGCCCACCCGGCTGTCCACCTGCAGCTCTCCGCCCATCTTCTGGACGATGGCGTAGCTGATGGACAGCCCCAGCCCCGTGCCCACCCCCGGAGGCTTGGTGGTGAAGAACGGATCGAAGATGCGCGGCAGCACCTCCGGGGCAATGCCGTGGCCGGTGTCGCTGATCGAGACGCGCACGCGATCGCCCTCGCGCCGGGTGCTCACGCGCAGCAGGTGGGCGCTGGGCGGGCCCGGCTGCATGGCATGCACGGCGTTGATGACGAGGTTGAGCACCACCTGTCCCAGCCGGCCTTCGTTGCCCTGCACCTGCAGCGGCTCCGGGGCGTAGTCCTTCTCCAGGCGGGCCGTCTGCTTCAGCTCTCCCTGGGCGATGTGCAGCACCGAGTCCAGCGTGGAGTGAACGTCCAGCGGGCTCTTCGACTCGCCATCGCCCTGGTACGACAGGTAGCGCATGCCGCGGACGATGTTCTGAATGCGCATGCACCCGTCCATACAGTCGACGATCACCTCGCGGAAGGAGGCGACCTCCTCGGCCAGCGCGGGCGGCAGCGGAGCCTGGGTGGCCAGGTACTGCTCCAGCGCGGCCCACTGATCGCGCAGGTAGTGGAGGTTGGAGACGACATACGCGCTGGGGTTGTTGATCTCGTGGGCAATGCCCGCGGCCAGCACGCCCATGGCCATCAGCCGGTCATTCTGGATGCTCTGCTGCTCGAGCCGGCGCTTCTCGGAGAGATCATGGGCCACGAGCAGCAGGCGCCGCGTGTCTCCCTCGGTCTGCACCGAGCCCACCACCTGCACCGCCACGCGCTTGCCCCACGCCGCGCGCAGGCCCTGATCCTCCAGGCGCAGGGTGCCCCGGTGCATCAGCTCCTCCAGCGCCGCGCGCAGCTGCGCCCGCTCGGCCTCGGGGGCCAGCGAGTCGAACGCGACGCCCAGCATCCGCGTGGCCGGCTGCCCCATCAGGCGCTGCGCCACCGGGTTGAGCTCCAGCACTCGGCCCTGCTCATCGAGCACGAACACCGCGTCCAGCGAGGTCTCCATCAGCCGGCGGATGCGGTCGCGGGCGTCCTCCACCTGCGCCTCCAGCCGACGGGCGTACTCCTCAACCTGGCGCAGGGCCAGCTGGAGGGTGGCCTCCTGGCTGCGGCGCTCGGTGATGTCCATGAAGATGCCCAGCACGGCCGACAGCTGGCCCTCGGGATCCCTCAGGGGCACCTTGCTGGTTAGCAGCCAGCGGTTGGAGCCCTGCGCATCGCGCAGGGGCTCCTCGATGCCGAGCTTGGGCTGGCCGGTGCTCAGCACCTGCTCGTCATCGCGGCGGTAGGCCTGGCTCTGCGCGGCGGGGAAGCCGAGCCCCTCGTCCGTCTTGCCGACGATCTCCTCGGGAGTGGCACGGCCCGCCATCTGGGCGAAGGCCTCGTTGCAGCCCTGGAAGACGCCCTGGCGATCCTTCCAGAAGATGCCGTAGGGGATGTGGGCCAGCACGCCGCGGAGCAGCTCGCGCTGGGAGCGCAGCTCGCGCTCGATCCGGCGCCGCTCGTGGATCTCCCGCTGGAGCGTCTGGTTGAGCGCGTGCAGGCGCCCGCGCGCCTCCTCGAGCTCGGCGTTGCGCTCCTGCACCTGCTGCAGCTGCAGCCGCAGGTGCAGCCGGGCCTCGACCTGCCGCCCCATGTGCTCCAGGGCGCGCCGCTGCGAGGTGCTCAGCTGGCGCGGGCTCCGATCGAAGACGCAGAGCACGCCAATGCGGAAGCCGTCCTCGCTGTACAGCGGCACGCCCCCGAAGAAGCGGATGTGGGGCGCGCCCGTCACCAGCGGGTTGTCACGGTAGCGGGGATCCTGCCGCACATCGTCGATCAGGAAGAGCCCCTCTTCCTTGATGGCGTGGGTGGCGAAGGAGCCGGAGCGCTGGGCGCGCGTGGCGAGCATTCCGCCCACCTGGGCCGTCACCAGCAGGTGCTCCCGGTCCACCAGCGTCATCAGCGCCATGGGCACCTGGCACAGCTCCGCCGTGAGCTCGACCAGGGCGCCGCACTCGGGCTCGAGCGGCTCGTCCAGCAGCCCGTAGCGGTAGAGCGCCCTCAGGCGCAGCTCTTCATCGACCTCGACTTCGGTGCCGCGAGACGGAAGCATGGTGCACGATCCCCCACAGGCCTGAGCAAGAAGCTCAGTCCGAAGTAGGGCGCACCAAAATTCCGGTGACACCAACTTGTCAATTCAGGGCCGTTAGGTGTTGGACTGAACCTAGGCGGCGCGGTGGATGCGCCGGTAGCGCGCCTCGATGAAAAGGTAGAGCGCGTAGGCCAGCAGCCCCGCCGCGGTGAGCCCCAGGAGCAGGGCGCCGTGCGGTTGGCGGGCAAGCATGGCCAGCGTCTCTCCGATGCCCTTGGCCTGGCCCGGATCCGACTTCAGCGCCGCCAGCAGGAAGAAGCCTCCCATGAGCAGGAACACGACGCCGCGGGAGACGATGCCAAAGCGGCTGAGCTGCACGGCGGTGTGAGCGCGGCGCGGGTCCAGGCGCCGCAGATCCAGCTTCTGGCGGAAGTGGGTGGTGTACGCGTTACGGAACTCCTTGACCGCATAGGCGATGACGCCCACGCCCACCAGCGCCACGAGCACCTGGCCCAGGGGCTGATCGAGCAGCTTGGCCGTCCAGTGGCGGGTGCCGTGCCCGCCGCGCTGAGGATTTCCCAGGGCGAGCTGCACGGCCGTGACAGCGAGCCCCGCGTAGATGGCTCCGCTGCCGAAGTAGAGCAGCCGCTTGGCGAGCCCCTTGCCGCGACTGCCCACGTGCTCGGGATCCATGAAGGCCTGAACCCAGCGCCACACGACGAAGCCGACCAGGCCCACGGCCAGCAGCGCGAGCAGGACCTTCCCAAAAGGCTGCTCGGCGATGCTCCGCAGCGCGCCCTGGCTGTCCGTGGTGCGTCCGCCTTCGCCCAGGGCCAGCCGCAGGGCCAGCGCGCCGATGATGGCGTACACCACGCCCTTGGCTCCGTAGCCCAGCCGCGCGCAGCGCTCCACCCAGCTGCTGCGTGCCACCGTGCGCACATCCGGCAGCCGCCCAAAGCCGGGGCTGCGTGTCACGTTCACCGTCGCCATGTCCCCCTCCAGAGTCGCGCCGGTAACGGTGCTCACGAGCGGCCTTCTCGCCAGCGGGTGTCTGGCCGCCTGGTCTCCGTACGGCCGGCAGCCGCTCAGGGGTTGCCGCTGGCGTAGGCCCACAGCTCGATCGGAGTGGCGTAGTAGATCCACCCGAAGTAGCCGCCCACGGCCGAGTGCGCGGGAGGCTGGAAGTAGGCCGTCTGGCGCACACCCACCAGCTTCAGCAGCCCGCCCAGGGTAAGGGTCCACAGCCCCTGCAGCGTGAAGGTGATGATGTACGAGGCGGCGACCATGGGCAGGTAGATGGGCCCGAAGATGCGGGCCTGCAGCAGGTGCATCTTCTCGTGCTGGCCCGCGCCACCGATGTTCACGGTGCCCAGCGTCTGCAGCACGTCATGGCCAAAGGAGCCGCCCGGGTGGGGCTTGAAGACGATCCACCCCTTGTCCTCGGACTCGGCCTTCGAGAGATCGCCGAACCACACATAGGCGAGGTTGCCCACGACGAAGCCGAACACGGTGTTGGGCAGGCTCCAGGTGAGGTCCACCAGCAGCTCCACCCAGCCCTGGCCGGTGGACAGCGGGTAGATGCGCAGCAGGCCCGCCTCCAGGCCGTACCCGAGCCCAAACACGGCTCCGATGATCAGCGCCGCGCCCACGGGAAAGGCGCCGCCGGTAATCAGGCTCACCAGCAGCAGCAAAAGGGTGGGCACCACGAGCGAGAGCAACAGCGTCAGCACGGTTTGAGCAGCCTTGGACATGAGCGACACCTCCGGGTCTCCCCAAGGGAGTGGCGCTCCCGCCGGATGTGAGGGCCTGGAGTCCTACGGTTTGCACCGCAAACCAGTTGTTGACACCAATCGGTCCGCTGAGTATCTATGGTTTGTATCGCAAACCTGTCTGCGCCACCTGCGAGGAAGCCGCCATGTCCGAGTCACTGCGTCGCATCCAGTACGTGACGACCTACTACGAGTGGGTCCAGGGGCTGCGCTTCGTGCCCATGGGGTTGATGGGGCTGGGGCTCGCGGTGTGGATGGCGCTGGCCGACCCACCGCTGCGGCTGAGGGAGCACCCCGTGGTGGTGGCAGTGGCGGTGGCGGTGGCGGCGGGGCTCTACGTGGCGCTGGGCCTGTACTACCGCCGCAGGTTCGGGGAGGTGCGGCCCAGCGCCTCCACGCGCCAGCGCACCAAGAGGCTTTCGCGCCTGGCGCTGGTGGCGGGCCTGGTCGTGGCAGGGGCTTCTGATCTGGTCCGCTGGTTTGGAGGGCCTTCTCAGCTGCCGACGCTGGTGGGGCTGGCGCTGTTCGGGCTGGCGCTCGTCTACTGCTGGCACTGGAGCGGGCGGGTGGCCCACCACTACCTGGTGATAGCGGCCGTGCTGCTGGTGTTCGGGGTGCTGGACGCCCTGGGGCTAAGTCCCGTGTGCGCGTTGCTGAAGCAGCTGCCTTCCGCCCCGGTGGATCGCTGCGTGGACGTCACGATGGTCGGCGCCGCTGGCCTGGTCATCACCGCGTTGGGAGTGCTGGACCACCTGCTGCTGGCGCGCCTGCTGGGCCCGCCGCCCGAGTCCGAGGAGGCCCCGGGATGAAAGCCCCCTTCGAGGAGCTGGCGGGGCTCGATCGGCTCATTCACGAGCCGGCCCGGCTGGCGGTGCTCACCGCGCTGGCCTCATGCGAGAGCGCGGACTTCCTGTACCTGCAGCGGCTCACCGGCCTGTCCAAGGGCAACCTGTCCAGCCACCTGTCCAAGCTGGAGGAGGCGGGGCTGGTGACGGTGGAGAAGCAGTTCAAGGGCAAGACGCCGCTCACGCGCATCGCGGCGACGGACAAGGGGCGTGAGGCGGTGGAGCAGCACTGGAAGCAGCTGGAGCAGCTGCGCAGCAAGGCCCGCAGCTGGGCCCCGGAGAGCAAGGACGAGCCGGAGGGAACGTCATGATCGAGGCACGCGGGTTGACGAAGCACTACGGAGCCTTCACCGCGGTGAAGGCGGTGAGCTTCAAGGTGGCGCCGGGCGAGGTGATGGGGCTGCTGGGGCCCAACGGGGCAGGGAAGACGACGCTGCTGCGCATGTTGTCCGGAGTGCTCACGCCCTCGGAGGGCGAGGGCGTGGTAGCTGGCGCCAGCACGGCGACGGCACCGTTCCAGGTCAAGCAGCGGCTGGGCTTCCTCTCGGGAGACACGGCGCTGTCCCAGCGGCTGACGCCGCGCGAGGTGCTCACCTTCTACGGCCAGCTGTACGAGCTGAAGCGCGAGCCGCTGCGCCAGCGGGTGGAGCAGCTCGTGGCCCAGTTCGAGATGGGCGCCTTCGCGGACAAGCCGTGCGGCAGCCTGTCCGCGGGGCAGAAGCAGCGGGCGAACGTCGCCCGGGCCTTCCTGCATGATCCGCCTGCGCTCATCCTGGACGAGCCCACCACCGCGCTGGACGTGCTCAGCGGCCGCTTCCTGCTGGACGCCATCCGCGCCGCGCGAGACGCGGGCAAGGCGATCCTCTTCTCCACGCACATCATGGGCGAGGTGGACTACCTGTGTGATCGCGTGGTGCTGCTGCACGGGGGGCAGACGCTGGATCAGGGCCCCAGCTCCGAAGTCTGCGCGCGCGCGGGCGTGCGCACCCTCACCGAAGCCTTCCTCCACTATCTGCCCTCGCGGTCCGCCTGAGAGAGGTCCCCCATGCGTTGGTCCATTGTCCTGGCGCTGTTCCGTAGGGATCTGCTCGAGGCCCTGCGTGATCGCCGTACCCTGGTGATGCTCGTCGGAGTGCCGGTGGTGCTCTACCCCCTACTGCTGGCGGCGGGCGGCGCGCTCTCGGGCGCGATGGTCAAGAAGCTCGATGACCAGCCCGTGAAGCTGGCGGTGTGGGGCCCCGCGCCCAGCGAGCTGCGAGCCCAGCTGGAGCAGGCCGAGAAGGTGGAATGGGTGGAGCAGCGCCAGGAGCTGCCGCCCGAGCCGGCCCGCGAGGCCCGGGCGCTGATCGAGTCGCGCAAGGCCCACATGGTGCTGGCGCTGACGCCCCGGCCCTCTCCGGGCGCCGAGGGGAACCTGAGCGTGGAGCTCTTCCATGACATGCTGCGAGACGAGTCCGCCTCGGCGTACCGCCGGCTGGACAAGGTGCTCGCCCAGGCCCAGCTGCGGGCGGTGCGGGTGAACTTCGAGCGGGCGGCGCTGACGCCGGAGCTGGCCGAGCCGCTTCAGGTGAAGAAGACGGACTTTCTCTCCATGGGGATGATGGCCGTGCGGCTCTTGCCCTTCCTGCTGCTGGTGGCGCTGGTGCTCGCGGCCTTCCACCCGGCCATCGACACCACCGCGGGCGAGCGGGAACGGGGCACGCTGCACACGCTGCTGTGCACGCCGGTGCGTCCGCTGGAGGTGGTGCTGGGCAAGTACGCCGTGGTGCTGGCCTTCGCGCTGGGCGGCGCGTCGCTGAACCTGGCTGGCATGGGAATCTCCTTCCTGGCGCTGGGCGGGCAGAAGCTGGTCGACGGCCTGCATCTGGGGGCCCTGGAGCTGGCGCTCTCATTCGGCGCGCTGGTGCCCCTGGCGCTGCTGGTGAGCGCGCTGATGCTCGTGGTGGGCATGATGACGCGCAGCTTCAAGGAGGCGCAGAACTCCCTCACCCCGGTGATGATGGTGGTCCTCATGCTGGGCGCGGGGGCGGGGCTGCAGGGGGTGGAGCTGACGGTGCCGCTGGCCCTGGTGCCCGTGCTCAACGTGATGCTGCTGTTGCGCGAGATGCTCTCCGGGACGGTGGACGCGAGCCTCTTCTCGCTGGTGTTCCTGAGCACCCTGGGCTGGGCGACGGCGGGCACCCTCTTCGCGGCGCGCGTCTTCGAGAACGAGCAGGTGCTGCTGTCCGGGGAGAAGCCCTGGAAGGATCTCTTCGGCCGGCGGTTGGCACGCGCGGATGGGCTGTCTCCGGGCCGCGCGGTGATCTTCTTCGCGGTGATCCTGTGCGCCTTTCTCTACGCGGGGGCCCTGGTGCCGGCCTGGGTGCCGCTGTGGGCCCGGTTGATTGCACCCCAGCTTTTCGTGTTCCTGCTGCCAGCGGTGCTGTGGGCGAGGGCCTCCGGAGCGAACCTGCGTGAAGTCTTTTCGCTGCGGTTGCCCACGCCGCGGGGGGCGCTGGCGGTGGCGCTGTTGGTGCCGGCGATCCTCGGGCTGCGGGGGCTGGTCACCAAGGGGCTGGAGTTCTTCCCGGCCCCGGGCATGCCGGAGTTCATGCGGCTCATGGAGGGACTGCTGACGGAGAGCCTCGGCTGGCCGGTCGTGGTGGCGCTGGCGGTAATCGCGCTGGCTCCGGGGGTGTGTGAGGAGGCAGCCTTCCGGGGCGTCATGCTGACAGGCCTGTCCCGCACGGGCTCGCGGACGGTGGCGGTGGTGGGCAGCGCGCTGGCCTTCGGCCTCATCCACATCCACCCGACGCAAGTGGTGGTCACCTTCGCGGCGGGCCTGTTGCTGGGCCATGCCACGCTGAAGACGCGGTCGATCCTGGCGGGCGTCGTGCTGCACTTCATCAACAACGCCAGCGCGGTGCTGCTCGTCCGGTACGGGACGGAGGAGATGAGCTGGCTGGCCGACTGGCGCATCAACCTGGCGCTGTTGGTGGTGCCCGGGGCCGTGGCGCTGTGGCTGCTGCGAGAGGACTCACCGGTGAGCCAGCCCGCTGCCGAGCCCTTACAGCCCGCGGTTCAGAGCCAGGTATAGGCCTCGCGGAAGGCCTTGGCGCCATCCTGCTCGACGACGTGCCCATGGGCCAGGATGACGCGCTGGAAGTCCCACTTGAGCAGGGCGTCCACGGTGGCGCGGGCGGCGGGGCGATCGCGGTTGAGGACGCGATCGATCGCCGAGGTGGTCGCCTTGCCATACCCACCCAGCAGCTTGAAGGCGAAGCGGGTGAAGGGGGGCGCTTCGGCGCCCACGTTGTGCAGGGTGTCGGTGACGATGAGGGTGCGGCTGGCGCGGTGGAAGAACACGACTTCGTTCAGCATGGGAGCGCCGCGCCAGGGCAGCACGTCAATCTGCCCGCCCCACTCGGCGGGCACCTGCTCGGAGAGCACTGTGTGGAAGCGCAGATCCTTGCGCTTCTCGGACAGGCCGGGGGCGGCGTAGGACTGGGCCTGCGGGTAGGCGGCCATCCAGTCGCCGATGAAGAGGTGGTGGTACTTGTTGGGAGCCACCAGGAAGCGCACCGGCCCCAGTGCATCGACGGCCTGGCGCCGCTCGGGGATGAGCCGCAGCGGCGAGTGCACCCACAGGCCCCCATCCGCCAGCCGGACCACCGTCATGCGAGCGCCCACGGCCAGGCCCATGAACTTCAACGGCTGCTCGCTCACCCACAGGTTCTCGTCCAACTTGCGCAGCATGACACCCCTCCCGCGCTCCCTCTGGGGTAGGCGCCCGGCGCTTTTAAATGACCCGTGGTCAATGTTCAAGCAGTGAAACGCCCGCTACAGTCCGGCGTCTGTTGATCCGAGGACTGTCCGGGGTGAACGAGTGAAGAGCGAGAAGGGCGGCCGCCTGCGTCGCGTGGTGCTGTGTACGGTGGCGCTGCTGGCCATCGCGCTGGGGGCGACGCTGGCGGATGCGTGGGCGGCGCTGGGAGGCCAGGCCGAGGGCGCGCGCCGCGCACGGATGGAGCGCTCGGCTCAGTGGAAGGATGGCTCCTTCGAGAACCCGCAGCCGCTTGTGAACGATAACTGGGGTGCGGTGAAGGCCATGTTCGAGGTGAGCCCGGACGTGAGCCCCAGGGAGCAGGGGGTGGCGGTGGTGAAGGGGGAGCGGCAGCGTTTCGAGACGCCGCCCGCCAGCGG
The DNA here is from genome assembly GCA_035296065.1 of Myxococcaceae bacterium. GTDB lineage: Bacteria > Myxococcota > Myxococcia > Myxococcales > Myxococcaceae > DATHBR01. The sequence continues at coordinate 14,533 of DATHBR010000075.1, forward strand.
CCTTCGGGCCACGTGGCTGGGACACTCCACGGTGCTGCTGGAGATCGACGGGCACCGGGTGCTCACGGATCCGATCTGGAGCGAGCGCGCCTCGCCGCTGACGTGGGCGGGCCCGAAGCGCTGGTATGCGCCGGCCATCGGCCTGGGAGAGCTGCCTCCGATCGACGCGGTGGTCATCTCCCACGATCATTATGATCACCTGGACCACGGGACGCTGGTGGCGATGAAGGACTGGAACACCACCTTCATCGTGCCGCTGGGAGTCGGGGCGCACCTGGCGGCCTGGGGCGTTCCCGAGGCGCGGATCATCGAGCTGGACTGGTGGGAGAGCACGCGGGTGGGGCAGCTCGAGGTGCACGGCACACCGGCCCGGCACGCCTCGGGGCGTACGGGCATCGACATGAACGCGACGCTGTGGGCGGGCTACGCGATCGTGGGGCCGAAGCACCGCGCGTTCTACTCGGGAGACACGGGGCTGTTCCCGGCGATGAAGGACATTGGCGAGCGGCTGGGGCCGTTCGACGTGACGATGATCGAGGTGGGCCAGTACCACAGCTCCTGGCCGGACTGGCACATCGGGCCCGAGCAGGCGGTGACGGCCCACCAGCTGCTCAAGGGCAAGGTGCTGCTGCCGGTGCACTGGGGGCTGTTCACCCTGGCGATGCACAGCTGGACGGAGCCCATCGAGCGGGTGCTCGCGGAGGCGGCCCGGACGGGCCAGCAGGTACTGGTGCCCAGGCCGGGCCAGAGCGTGGAGCCGGGCGCGCCGCCAGCGATGGAGCGCTGGTGGCCGGAGCTGCCGTGGCAGACTGCGGCCCAACATCCCATCGTCTCCACCCAATTGAACTGAGCACATCCCCATGGAACCCAATGGCTCGCCGTCCCTGGCCTCGTTGGTGGAAGCCCTGCGCTCACCCGCTGTGAGCAGGGCGGATGTGGATGCGCTACTGACCGGCCTTGCGCGCCCGGTGGAGCAGGGCGAGTCGAAGCGGGAGCGGGCGGACCTTCTGCTCTCCTTGATGAAGTCCCGGCACTTTGCCTCGATGCAGGGCCAGAGTGGGCAGACGGTACGCGCCACCGCGGTCCGGGCGATGATGGACCTGGGCCACCCTTATGGGCTGGAGATCCCTCCCGAGCTGCTGCCGGAGATCAACCGCGAGCCTCGGAGGGCCAGGGGGCGCGCCGTGCCCTGGGGCGGCATCGTTCTGGGAGTGCTGAGCCTGCCAGGGGCGCTCTGGCTTCTCTGGGTGCTCGCGATCGTGATTCTGGTGCGTCAACCGTCCCTGAACGTGGTGCTGCTGGTGGCGCTCCTGGCGGTGCTGGTGGTGCCGGTGGCGTCGGTAGTCATGGCCATCGTCGGAGGCGCGAAGCGGAAGCGGAAGCTGCAAGAGGCGGGGGTGGCAGGGCTGATTGCTCTGACGATCTTCTGGCTGATGTTCGCTCTCTGGGCCTTCAGCAACGGTCGGACCTTCGGCTCTTTCGGTACCCTCATGGCACTCGCCGGTATGGCGCAGTTCGTCTTGACGGGGCTGACCGCTTTCCTCCTGAGAAGGCCCGGCTGGGCCCCAGAGGACTAGCGCAGGGGATTTACCGGCGCTTCTTGAGCCAGCGGCTGATGCTCACCTTCCGGAACCGGCCGCCGAACAGGTACCAGGTGAACACCGCGCCGAAGAACGCCGCCGCCAGCGCGATGCCGATGATGCCCAGCACCGGCACGTTGCCGTACATCCACGGCTTCTGCGCGAACGAGATGAACGCGCCCACGATGAAGCCGCACGCGCACAGCCCCAGAAACGCGATGATCGCCACGCTGCGCAGGTTCTCGTTCAGCTTGTCGAACTGATCGGCCCGCACCGTCACCGTGAACTTGCCGGACTCCAGATCCAGCAGGATCTGCGACAGCTGCGTGGGCAGATCCGTCGCCAGCGACTGGAACCGCAACAGCGTGCGCATCAGCCCTCCCTGCAGCTGGCTTGGATCGTACCGGCCCGCCAGCAGCTCCTTCGCGTACGGCAGCGCCATCTCCAGGATGTTCATCTCCGGGTACAGGCCGCGCAGCATGCCCTCGGTGGACACCGACGCCCGGCTCAGCAACGCGTACTCCTTCGGGATGCGGATCCGGTACTTCACCGCCAGGTCCAGCAAGTCCCGCAGCAGCGTGCGCGCGTCCACTTGGCCCAGCGTCGTGGGCAGGTGCTGGCCCAGAATGCTCTCGATGTCGTTGCGGAAGCCCACCAGGTTGGCGCGCGCGTCCGGCACGCCCATGCGGTAGACGATGCGCGCCACCGAGTCGCTGTCCTTCAGCGCCACCGCCAGGCACAGCATCACCAGCGTCTCCTGCATGGGCTTCGTCAGCCGGCCCACCACCCCGAAGTCCAGCAGCGCCAGCCGGTTGCCCTCCATCAGCAGCAGGTTGCCCGGGTGGGGATCGCCGTGGAACAGCCCGTCGTCGAACAGCTGGCGGAAGCTCGCCTCGACGATGTTCTTGGCCACCGCCTTGCGCTCCTCGTCCGACAGCTTCGCCGGGTTGATCTTCACCCCGCGGATGAACTCGAGCGTGAGCACCTTGCGGCTCGACAGCTCCTCGTACACCCGGGGGATCTTCATGTACGCGCGCTCCTGGTGGTTGGCCAGGAATGCCCGGATGTTCGACGCCTCGTTGATGAAGTCCAGCTCCTCGTGGATGGCCTTGTCGAACTCGTCGACGATGCCCGTGGGCGTGTACACGCCCGTCTCCTCGATCACCGCCTCGAGCAGCCGCGCCAGCGAGCGCAGCACCGCCAGGTCCGACTCGATCCGCTCGGAGATCTCCGGCCGCTGAACCTTGACGACCACCTCGTCGCCCGCGAGCGTCACCGCGCGGTGCACCTGGGCGATCGACGCCGCCGCCAGCGGGGTGGGATCGATGTGGGCAAACAGCTCGTGGACCTCCTTGCCCAGCGAGTCGCGGATCTGCGCGTGCACCTGCTCCAGGGGGATGGGGTCCACCTGGTCCTGCAGGGTGGCCAGCTCCTCGACGAACTCGCCCGGCAGCAGGTCGGCGCGCGTGGAGAGGATCTGCCCCAGCTTCACGAAGGTGGGGCCCAGCTCGTTGAGCAGCATCCGGAAGCGGCGCGCCGTGGAGGCGCGCTGCGTCTCCGCGGACACTTCGACCTTCTCCTTGCGGCCCAGCATCCGCCACAGCCCGGCACGCTCGGTGAGATCGGCGAAGCCGTGCCGCGCCGCGATGACGGCGATCTGTCGCACCCGGTTGAGGTCCTGGAGGATCACGCGGCCGGCACCTTCCCACGGGCCCGGGGCTCCCGCAAACCGGCAGTGCGCGCTTCAGTCGCCCAAACGCTCGAATCTCGGCACTGACTTGCCCTCGACGATGACGTGCTCGAAGAACATCGTCCGGGGCCGGACCCAGAGCCCGCGCTCGCCATAGAGCGCCTGGTAGACGACCAGCTCCTCCTCCGTCTCGGTATGCCGGGCGACGCCGATGACCTGGTACAGGTTGCCCTTGTAGTGCCGGTACCTGCCTGCGACTTCAGCTGTCATGTGCTTTCTTTCTCCCTACGCGGGCTGGACCTCCGCCCTGGGCGCCGGGCCGAAGCGCAGCAGCAGGTAGCCCACCACCGCCGACAGCAGCGAGCCCAGCAGGATGCCCAGCTTGGCCTCCGTCAGCAGCTCCGGCTCGTTGGCGAACGCCAGCGTCGCCACGAACAGCGCCACCGTGAAGCCAATGCCCGCCACCACCGCCACCCCGTGCACCTGCGAGGCCCGGGCCCCTCCCGGCATGGGCGACACCTTCGCCTTCACCGCCACCCAGGTGAACAGGAAGATGCCCACCTGCTTGCCCACGAACAGGCCCACCATGATGCCCAGCGGCAGCGGCTTCGTCAGATCCGCCAGCGACATGCCCTCCAGCGAGATGCCCGAGTTGGCCAGCGCGAACAGCGGCACGATTCCAAACGCCACGTAGCCGTGCCACAGGTGCACGAACCGGTTGAGCGGCGGCTCGATGTCCTCCAGCTGCTCCTCGATGTGCAGGATCTGCGCGCTGCGCACCGCCTCGTCCTCGGGCTCCTGCATCAGCCGGCCGGTGTAGGCCGTCAGCTCCGTCAGCACGTCCTTGCCCCGGCGCGTGGGACGGGCCGGAATGAACATGCCCAGCACCACGCCCGCCAGCGTCGCGTGCACTCCGCCGTGGTGCATCGAGTGCCAGAGCGCCGCGCCCAGCACCAGGTACACCATGCCGTTGCGCACGTAGAAGCGGTTGCACACCGCCATCAGCACCACCACGCCGCCCGCGATGAGCAGCCACTCCGCGTGGATGCCCTTCCCGTAGAAGAAGGCGATCACCAGGATGCCGCCAATGTCATCGAAGATCGCCAGCGCCGTGAGGTACACCACCAGCGCGTGCGACACCCGGCCCTTGAGCAGCGTCAGGCACCCGATCGAGAACGCGATGTCCGTGGCCATCGGAATCGCCCAGCCCCTGGCCGCTGGCGTGCCCGCGTTGAAGGCCATGTAGAGCCCCGCCGGCACCACCATGCCGCCCAGCGCCGCGATCAGCGGCAGCATCGCCCGTGCTGGCGTGCGCAGCTCTCCGGCCGACAGCTCACGCTTGATCTCCATGCCCACCAGGAAGAAGAACAGCGTCATCAGCCCGTCATTGACGAGCTCCCGGAAGGTGAACGCCCCCCGCGAGCCGGCGGCCTCCAGCGCCAGCGGCATGTCGAACAGCCCCGTGTAGCTGTTGGCCCACGGAGAGTTGGCCCACACCATGGCCACCACCGCGCATAGGGCCAGCAGGATGCCGCTGCTGGCCTCCAGCCGGAAGAAGGCCTGGAGGGGGTAGAGGGCGACCTTGAACAGCGCGGGAACGGGCGGTGGCGGACGGGGCTCCATGAGGAGCGCTAGGTTGCCTTCCAGGAAGCCGGGCGTGAATCATTTTCGGTTTGAGCTAGAAAGATTGTCGGCGCGGCGTGTTACAGCTCTGGCACAGGTGACGTAAGGGGTAGGATTCCCCGGCGTTGATCCGGGACGGTGGCCGTGAGAGAAGAGAGAGTCATGGGTGTAACGCAGGCGAAGACAGGCAAGGGCGCCGCCGCCGGGGCCGCTCCGGAGTCCAACCTGGAGGGTATGGAGGGCGGCACCGAGCCCGCTGTGGCGCGCGAGATTGCCTCGCTCACTCCGATGATGCGCCAGTACCTGGAGACCAAGGCGCTCCACCCGGACACCATCCTCTTCTTCCGGCTGGGGGACTTCTACGAGATGTTCTTCGAGGACGCGGTCCGCGCCTCGGAGCTGCTGCAGATCACCCTGACGGCCCGCGCCAAGGGCAGTGAGAAGGTGCCCATGTGCGGGGTGCCTTACCACTCGGCGCGCCGCTACATCGGGCGGCTGGTCGAGCAGGGGCTGAAGGTGGCCATCTGCGAGCAGGTGGAGGAGGCCGGCAGCGGGCCCGGGCTGGTGCGGCGCGAGGTGACGCGCATCATCACCCCCGGCATGGTGCTGGACGAGGAGGTGCTGGAGCCCCGGGCGAGCAACTTCCTGGCCGCCGTGCACTGGAGTGAGCGGGGCTTTGGCGCCGCGCTGCTCGAGGCCTCCACCGGCGAGTTCTTCACCGTGGAGGCGCCCAGCGCGCAGGAGCTGGTGGAGACGCTGGCCCGGGTGGAGCCCCGGGAGCTGCTGGTGCCCGAGGGGCAGAAGGGGGCTCCGGAGGTGGGCTTCCTCAGCGCGCGGCTGTCGAAGCAGCCTCCGGTGACGGAGCTGGAGAAGGCCGCCTTCGAGCCTGCGCGCGCGACGGTGTACCTGCGCAACCACTTCGCCGTGGCCTCGCTGGAGGCGTTCGGGCTGGGCGAGGCGCCGCTGGCCACCGGGGCGGCGGGCGCTGCGCTGCGCTACCTCAAGGACACGCAGAAGACGCCCGCGGCGCACGTGGACAGGCTCACCCGGGTGGAGCGCTCGGGCCACCTGCTGATGGACGAGTCCTCGCGGGCCAATTTGGAGGTGCTCAAGACGCTGCGGGACGGGGCTCGCAAGGGCAGCCTGCTGGGCGTGCTGGATCGCACCGCCACCAGCATGGGCGGCCGCAAGCTGGCCCGGTGGCTGGCCTCTCCGCTGTGCGCGCTGCCGGAGATCCACGCCCGGCTGGACGCGGTGGAGGAGCTGGCCGGGCGCAGCGTGTGGCGCGAGGAGCTGACCACGCTGCTCAAGGAAGTCGCCGACCTGGAGCGGCTGTGCGGCCGGCTGTCGCTGGGCGCTGGCAACGCCCGGGACCTGCGCGCCCTGGGCGTGTCGCTCGCGCTGCTGCCGAAGCTGGGGGTGGCGCTGGCGCGGTGCTCGGCCATTCTGCTGCGCACGCTGGCGGGGCCGCTGGGCAGCCTGCCCGAGCTGTCCGAGCTGCTGATGCGGGCCGTGGTGGATGAGCCGCCGGTGACGCTCAAGGAGGGAGGGCTGTTCCGCCCGGGCTTCCACGCCGAGCTGGACACGCTGGTGGAGCTGTCCACCTCGGGCAAGGACTACCTGCTGAAGCTCGAGGCGCGCGAGCGTGAGCGCACGAAGATCAGCTCGCTGAAGATCCGCTACAACAAGGTGTTCGGGTACTACATCGAGGTGACGAACAGCAACAAGCACCTGGTGCCCGCGGACTACATCCGCAAGCAGACCACGGTGGGCGCCGAGCGCTACATCACCCCCGAGCTCAAGGAGTACGAGGAGAAGGTGCTCACCGCGGAGGAGAAGCGGTGCGCCCTGGAGTTCCGCCTCTTCGAGGAGCTGCGGGCTCAGGTGGTGGCCGCCGCGCCGCGCATCCGCTCGGCGGCCGAGGCGGTGGCCACGTGTGACGCGCTGCTGTCTTTCTCCCGGTGCGCGGCGGAGTACGGCTACACGCGGCCGGTGGTGGATGAGTCGGATGTGCTGTCGATCACCGCCGGGCGGCACCCGGTGGTGGAGCGGGTGCTGACGGCTGGCGATTCGTTCGTCCCGAATGACGTGCGGATGGATGCCACGGACGCGCAGCTGCTCATCATCACCGGGCCGAACATGGCCGGAAAGAGCACGGTGATGCGGCAGGTGGCGCTCACGGTGCTGATGGCGCAGGCAGGCTCGTTCGTGCCGGCCAAGGCGGCGCAGATCGGGCTGTGCGACAGGATCTTCACGCGCGTGGGCGCGGCGGACAACCTGGCGCGCGGGCAGTCCACCTTCATGGTGGAGATGACGGAGACGAGCCACATCCTCCACCACGCCACGCGCCGCAGCCTCATCATCCTGGATGAGATTGGCCGCGGCACCTCGACGTTCGATGGGTTGTCCATCGCCTGGGCGGTGGCCGAGCACATCCACGACAAGATCGGCGCGCGGACGCTGTTCGCCACGCACTACCACGAGCTGGTGGACCTGGCGCGCGAGAAGGGGCGGGTGAAGAACCTGTCCATCGCCGTGAAGGAGCAGGGCGGCAAGGTGCTCTTTCTGCGCAAGCTGGTGTCGGGTGGGGCCAACCGCTCCTACGGCATCGAGGTGGCGAAGCTGGCGGGGCTGCCTCAAGAGGTGGTGGGCCGGGCGCGGGACATTCTGCAGAACCTGGAGTCCGGCGAGCTGGACGAGGCGGGGCGTCCCCGGGTGGCGCACCGCAAGGGCGCCAAGGTGTCCGTCAATCAGCTGGGGCTGTTCGGGGCAGGGGAGGCGGGTCCGGCTGCTCCCGCGGTGCCCGCCGAGCACCTGAAGGTGCTGGAGGAGCTGCGGAGCACCTCACTGGACACCACCACTCCGCTGGAGGCGCTCAACCTGTTGGCGCGGTTGAAGAAGGAGTTGAAGTAAAAGGGGGGCAGCAAGGAGGCCGCCCCCGTGCAGTTCGCCATCCCTCATGCGCCTCGGCGCGTTCGCTTCAACCAGGTTCCCGGTGCCGTGGGGCGGCTGGTTCGCACCCTGCTGCTGGGGCTCGGGTTCATGGCCTTGCTGGGCGTGGGCGCTTCCTTCGCCGGGCGCTTCTTCATCAAGGAGCGCGGCTTTCATGCACGCGCCCTCCAGGTGGAGGGCCTGGTGGCCCGTGTGTCGCTGCCTCCCATGGAGAAGCGGCTCGAGCAGGAGGCCACCCTCGATGTGCTCTACACCGTGGATGCCGTGCAGCACTCCGTCAGCGGCGTGCTCACCTCCGCCGAGTATGCCGAGGGCCTGGGGCATGGCGCCTCGGTGAGGTTGCTCGTGGATCCCAGCCAGCCGGACCGGCCCCGCGAGGCCCGCTTCGCCCGCGAGCGCTCCGGCGCCGTCAACCTGGTGCCCTGGGGCCTGGGCCTGGGCGCCCTGATCGCCCTGGGCCTGTTCCTGCGAGACTTGCGCCGCACCATCCGCGCCGAGCTCGAGCCCCTGCGCCTGGGCGCCCTGGTGTGGCTCACTCCGGATGCGCCCCTGCCAGAGACTCGCAAGGAAGTCATCTTTCCGGCCACCTACTTCCGGCAGGACGTGAAGCACGCCGTGCGCGCCCGTGTCCGCCCCGGCCGCGCCCCCGTGCGCAACGGGGAGAAGGTGCTCGCCGCCGTGGTGCCCCGCGAGCCGGATTGGGCCCGCGTCATCGACGAGGATCTCGCCCGGACCCTGGGCTGGATTCGTTGATCAACGGCGGTAGGGCAGGGGCTGAAAATTTGCGGGGGCGGTAGGCCCATGACACACGTCTGTAGCTGTCGCTACTCGTGTCTGGAGGCTTCATGCTCAAGCGCCTCGCCCTCGTGCTGCTGCTGCTGTCGAGTGTCGCCTCCGCGGCGAAGCGCGACGCGGCCGAAGAGGCCTACCAGGAGGCGCGCAAGGCGTACTTCTCCCTCAAGAGCGGCGGCGAGGCCCGGCGCAAGATGCGCCACCACTGGCTCAACGTGGTCCACCGCTTCGAGAAGGTGGCCAGCGAGCACCCCAAGAGCGAGCGCGCTCCCGACGCCCTGTTCACCGTCGGCGAGCTGATGAGCGATCTGAGCCAGGTCTCCTTCCTCCTGGAGGATCTGCAGGGCGCCGCCGATAGCTACTCGAAGCTGGTGGCGCGGCACCCCAGGCACCGGCTGGCGGATGACGCGGCGTTGCTGCTGGCCCGCATCTACCTGGATCGCCTGGACCAGCCCGAGGCCGCGCGCCGCATCATCAACGAGATCCTCGCCGTCAATGGCAAGGGCGATCGCTCGCGTGACTTGAAGGCCCTGCTCGCCGTGCTGCCCGCGCCCAAGGTGGCGCCGGATCGCAAGGCTCCCGCGCTGGTGGAGGCCATCTCCAAGATGGCCCGCGAGGCCGCGCCCGTCACGCCTCCTCCGGCTGCCGCCGCCCAGCCGGTGGCCAAGAAGACCGAGGAGGGCCCGCGCGTGGTGGTCATCACTCCGCTGCCCAAGCCCGTGGAGCCGGCGCCCGCGCCCACGGCGAAGGCTCCGGTGGCGGAGAAGACCCTGGCGGAGGCGCCTACCCCCGCTGAGAAGGCCGCGGTGGAGAAGCTCCTGGCGGAGAAGGCCCCGGTGGAGAAGCCGGCCCCCGCCGAGAAGCCCACGGCGGAGAAGGCCCCGGTGGCGAAGACCGTGGCCGAGAAGCCGGCTCCGGCTCCGGCTCCGGCGGAGACAGTGGTGGTGGCGCCCGCCTCGAAGCCTCGCTCCGAGCCGCCCGCCGTCACCGTGAAGCCCGTTCCGGCGCCCGCGCTGGTCTCCGTCACCGCGGCCCCGAAGGCCGTGGAGCACCACGACGAGCCGCTGCCGCTGCCCACCATCCCCTCCCTGGACAAGCACATCGCCGAGGCCCGCCTGAAGACGGCCGCCAGGCTGTCGCGCCGCGCGGAGCTGACGCTCGTGGAGCAGCTGGGCCTCAAGGTGCGCCGTGTCGTCATCGATCCGGGCCACGGTGGCCATGACACGGGCGCCATCGGCAAGCAGGGCACCCGCGAGAAGGACATCACCCTGGCCATCTCCAAGAAGCTCGCCGAGCAGCTGCGGGAGCGGGGGCTCGAGGTGATCCTCACCCGCGACGACGACCGCTACCTGAAGCTCGAGGCCCGGGCGGAGCTGGCCAACGAGGCCCGCGGCGATCTGTTCATCTCCATCCACTGCAACTCGGCCACCAACCGCAAGCTGCGCGGGGTGGAGACGTACACGCTCAATATCTCCTCGGACCGCTACTCCATGCGGCTGGCGGCGCGCGAGAACGCCACCTCGGAGAAGGCCGTGAGCGATCTGCAGTTCATCCTGGCGGACCTGGCCACCAAGGCCAACACAGGCGAGTCCTCGCGGCTGGCCAACCAGGTGCAGAAGAGCCTGGTGAGCGCGCTGTCGCGCGAGTACACCGGCATCAAGGATCTGGGCCACAAGGAGGCGCTCTTCTATGTGTTGCTGGGCGTGAAGATGCCCGCAATCCTGGTGGAGACGTCCTTCCTGTCCCACGCCGAGGAGGAGACGCGGCTGGGCTCCGAGGAGTACCAGGACGACGTGGCCGAGGCGATTGCCCAGGGGGTGGAGGATTTCCTGGGCGACCGCAATCGCCTGGCCAAGGTAGATTGACGGGCCCATGAAGGAGTACGCCAAGACCCTGTTGCGCCCGCTGCGCCAGCAGTTCAAGGAACGCGTCCTGCACCCCGCCGGTAAGACGGTGGAGCGCTCGCTGGCGCAGGTGCTGTCCCGCTCGCGCTACCTGCGCTCGGCCGCGAGCAGCGTGGCGGACGGGCTGGGCGCCGCCCTGGCCGCGGGCCCGGAGATCTACGGCGCCAGCTACTTTGGCGTGGAGCGCGGGGACGAGCGCCGCAGCGGGTATGTGCAGTACGACCGGCAGACGAGCCGCGCGAACATCGCCGGGTACCTGCTGTGGAAGAACTTCGACCCGCGCACCTCTCTGGACGTGGGCTGCGCGCTGGGCTTCCTGGTGGAGGCGCTGCGCGAGCTGGGCGTGGAGGCCCGGGGCAGCGACATCAGCGCGGACGCCATCTCCCTGGCCAACCCCTCGGTGCGGCCGTACCTCTCGCAGGGCGATCTCTCCAAGGGGCTGCCCTTCGAGGATGGCAGCTTCGAGCTGATCTCGGCCTTCGAGATTCTGGAGCACGTGGCGCCCGAGCGGGTGCCGGAGGCGCTGGCGGAGCTGGCCCGGGTGTGCAAGGGCCACGTGCTGGCGACGATTCCGTCCTTCGGGCCCAACCCGAGCGGGCCCGGGGGCTGGTTCCAGGGCAAGGTGCGCTGGCCCCGGGTGGAGCACTACATCTCGCTGGGGCCCGAGTACGACGGCCCGGTGCCTTTCTACGATCTGCTCAAGGACGCGGACGGCACGCCCATCGAGGGGCACCTCACGATTGCGTCGTTCCGGTGGTGGACGCGGCAATTCGCCCGGGCGGGCTTCACGCGCTGCCCGGAGATCGAGGCCGCTATTCAGCCGGACTTCGAGCGCTTCGGGCTGCGGGGTATCTGGGACCTGTACGTGTTCCGCAAGCCCGAGGCGAGCGCCCAGCCCGTGAAGCGCACCCCCGAGGAGCTGTCCGAGCTGGAGCAGCGTTGGGGCCTGGGCACGGCGCGCTCTTGAGAGAGCATGGGGTGGTGCTCTCCTAACGAGGCTTGGGCTCGGACAACTCCAGGCGGCCGGTCTTGGCGTCCAGCTTCACCTCGAAACGAGCCAGGAAGCTCAGTCCCAGAAGCCCATCCATGTCGGGGGGTAAGGTGGAGCTGACGTGGACTGTGACGCCCCGCGCTCGTGCCTCTTGCAGCTCGATGCTCTGCGCGAGGGCCACTCTTGCCGTGGTCGGTCCGTTGGCGGTGAGCACCCGGACAGTGGGAGCCTGGCTGAGGTCCAGCCCCAGCTTGTCGGCGAACTGTTGCGAGATCACCACCGCGCTTGCGCCGGTATCCACGAGGAATTTTCCCCGCTGCTTCCCATTGAAGAGCGGTTCCACCCACAGCCCGTCCTTGCCCTTGGAGTTGACCACCGCCTTGCCCTTGCCGCCGACATCGCACGAACCCGCCAGCTCCAGCCTGTCGATACGCTTGAGCAATTCGTTGCTGCCAGCGTGCTCGGCGTCGGTCCGCAGGTGCTCGAGCAGCGTCAGCATCGCGTCGCAGGGCTTGCCCTGCCGCTCGTAGGCGCCGGCCAGGTGGTTGGCGACATGGAACTGATCCGGCTGCAGGAGGAAGGCCTGCTTGAAGTCCGCCAGCGCCTGCTCGGGCTTCATGCCGGCTTCGAGCGCCATCCCACGCCAGATCCGGTAACCGACATTGGAGGGGGCACTCTCGATGAGCTCCGTCACGTCCCGCGCGGCCAGGTCGAACTCGCTCAGCCGGGTGTGTGCCGTATAGGTGAGCTGCCGCAGGGGAACGGACTTCCCACACCGGGTGATGAAGTCGTCCGAGGTGATGATGGTGCCCCGGAAGTCACCGGCGTTGAACATGAGCTGAACGAGCTCCAGTGCCTTGGGCCGGTCGCAGGGTTCCTTCTTCAGGTATCGGCGCAGCCCCAAGACCCGGGCATTCTGGGCCCCGTAGTTGAACTCATGCTCTGGCAGCGAGGCTTCACCGCCTCCGTTGAAGCCTCCCCCGAGCGCCAGCCAGACGCCAGCTCCCCCCAGACTCAGCACCCCCACGGTGATGAGGGCTATCGAACGAAGCCTCTTCGCGCGCCAGTAGCTGGCGACGCACGCCGGGCAGCGATCAAGGCCTCCTTCGAACGTCGTACACGGGCCACAGACAGGTTTGCCGCAACCGCCGCAGCTCGCGGTCGCCGGTACCTCGGGGTGTCGATAGCAGGGGGCGCTGTTCACCCGGCGGGCTTGTAGCGTCTGGTCCTCGCACGGGTCAATCCTCTTGACCCTGGGGGCCGGGCGCTCTCACGGTGCTTGAAATTCGGCCAACCCAGCCTGCCCGTCGAAGCAGCAAGCGAACAGTCGTGTTCGACGATTCGCCAATGAGCCGGGTCGGTCCCACCTTGAGTGACAGGCGCAGCACAGCACAGACCTGGACGGGCGAAATCCGCCCCCGCCTCCGGAGGACGCGATGGGTCGCAGCTACAGCGAATACCCCTTTCACGAGCAACAGCCGATGTTGTCAGCCCAGGGCTCGGGCCCGCGACTCGGCAATGACGAGGACAAGCAGAAGATCACGCAGCAGAAGGCCTCGTTGCCTGACGCGCCCATCACCTTCCGGCAGCCACACGCCGAGACGATCCAGCGGCTGCAGCAGCGCCGCGCCGCGAAGAAGGCGGCAGGTGCTGGCAACGCGAAGGGAGGACGGCGCGCGACGGCGAAGAAGGCTGCCACCGCGAAGAAGGCCGCTCCGGTGAAGAAGGCCGCCGCCGCGAAGAAGGCCACCACCGCGAAGAAGGCCGCCCCGATGCAGAAGGCCGCGCCGATGCAGAAGGCCTCGGCTCCGAGCAAGGGCTCCGAGAAGCGCGGGGGGCTCTTGTCCAAGCTGCCCGCGCGCGGCGGCAAGACGGTGTCGCGCCTGGCCGCGGCGGCCAAGAAGGTCACCAGCCGCCTGGCTCAGAAGGCCACGCGCAAGTCGTCCAAGGCGCGCTGATCAGGCGCTGTCCGACCCGCTCCACGCGCCGGTTCCCGGCGTGATGGAGCGGGGTGTCGTTGGGGAACTCCAGAGCCCGCGGAACCGCGCCAAAACCCGCGCGGCTGCGTGTGTTTTGCCCCCCGAAAATGTCAGACCCGTTGGGTACTTTTCACGCATGGCCGCTGAGACGGGCCACGCATTCAACGCCGCTCGCAGGCCTCTCGCCGCGAGCACAACCCCCAACGTCTGGAGTGTATCCATGGCTTCGCGCAACCGTTCCACCGAGCAGACCAAGGCCGCTTTCGAGGATCTGGCCAAGAAGGCCCGCAACAAGCCCGTGGTCTCCTCCAAGGAGCAGGAAGCCCGTCAATCGCACGCCAAGAACGTGCTGACGGATGTGGCCAGCCTCACCGCCGAGTCCGCCGTGAAGAAGGTCACCGAGGCGGGCCTCACCATCAACAAGACGCTGGCCGGCATCAACGAGCAGGTGATGGCGCTCGTCGAGGAGCTGAAGAAGCTCGATGAGGCCATCAAGCTGAAGACCGAGGAGCTGGCCGCCCTGCATGGCCGTGACGTCGCCGCGAGCGCCATCGACGTGCTGGTGGCCGAGTACGACAAGAAGAAGGCCGAGCTGCAGGCGGAGATGGAGCGGCTTCAGAAGGAGATCGCCGAGACGCGCGCGAAGTCCTCCGCGGACCTGGCCGCCGAGAAGGAGGCCGCGGAGACGGCTCGCAAGCGCGCCGAGGAGGAGTACAGCTACAACATTCAGCTCCAGCGCAAGAAGGAGCAGGACGCCTTCGCCGAGCAGCTGCGCCAGCAGTCCGCCCTCGAGCGGGATCGCAAGGAGCGCATCGAGAAGGACTGGGCCGTGCGCGAGGAGGCCCTGAAGCTGCGCGAGAAGGAGCTGGAGGATCTGCGCAAGCAGGTGACGGACTTCCCCGCCGTGCTGAAGAAGGAGACGGACGCCGCGGGCGCCATCGTGGGCAACCGCGTGAAGTCCGAGTGGGAGATGAAGTTCACCCTCGCGCAGAAGGACGCCGAGACGGCGCAGCGCGTGGCCAGCATGGAGATCGCCTCGCTCAAGGAGGCCAACACCAAGCAGGCCCAGGCGCTGCAGGCCCTGCAGACGGAGCTGGCCGAGGCCAAGCGCCAGGTGCAGACCATCGCCGAGAAGGCCCTGGAGTCCGCCTCGGGCGCCCGCGCGCTCGCCGAGGTGCAGGGCGTCATCGCCAGCCGCGACTACCAGAAGGGCAAGTAGTCGCAGCCTCACCCACGCGGCTCACGGCGGCTCTCTCGGGTTGAGGGAGCCGCCGTCGGTTGCGTTACACGCGTCTGGGCTCAGTACGGCGCGGGCAGCCCGTCCTTGCGCGTGAGGCGAACGCCGCGCCGGGGCAGGGGCCCTTTCTCGGGCCGCGGGGGTGGCGGCTGCTCCTGCTCCTGCGCCGAGGTGATCTCCCGGTACACGCGCCGACCGAGGACGCCGCCCAGGATGAGCGACACCACCAGCCCCACGCCGGACACCACCGTCATCATCGTTCGCCCCTGGGCCAGGCCACTGCCGAACTGGACCATGAGGAACGTGCCTGGCAGCGTGCCCAGCATCATCCCCGCCACCGAGGGCCAGAAGCGCGCCCCCGAGGCCGCCGCCGCCGCCAGCATCATGTCCGTGGGCAACAGCGGGTTGATGCAGGTGAGGAGCGCGAACTGAAAGTCATGCTTGCGCGCCGCCCGCGTGAGCGCCTCGTAGTGGCTGCCTGCCACGCGCCTCATCACCCGGCCGCCCAGCTTGCGGGCAATCCCGAAGATGAGCACCGCGCACAGGAAGCTGCCAATCAGGGCGTACACCGTGCCAGCCAGGGTGCCGAACGCCATGCCTCCTACGGCGGCGAACAGGTGGCCAGGCAACAGTGTCAGCGGCCGAATCGTCAGCGCGGCGATATAGGCCACAGGGGCCGCATCACCCAGGGGCGCTAGCCAGGCGTTCAGTTTCTGCTGGTCCACATAGTCCGGCCCCAGAAGGCGCAACAGCGCCAGGCCCCCCAGCGAGGCACCTACCGGCACCAGCACCCGGAGCCATTTTTTGAAATTCGTTCCTACCGTCGCCACGCACACCTCCCCCAGCACCATGTGCTCA
Organism: Myxococcaceae bacterium; assembly: GCA_035296065.1. Lineage (GTDB taxonomy): Bacteria > Myxococcota > Myxococcia > Myxococcales > Myxococcaceae > DATHBR01. The sequence goes on from DATHBR010000075.1 coordinate 30,139, forward strand.
GTTGTGGGCGTGAAGGTGGGGGGCAGACGGGGAATCGGCAACGTGGCTTGGCGTGTTCTCAACACAGATAGCGTCCTGGCGGGCAGGCCTCAGCCACGTCAGGTCGCACAGCAAGCCTGATAAGCACGCGTAATCATTGGGGTTGCGGTGTGGTCTGTCGGGTGTGAACGGCTGGCGGTGTACGGAGCTTGCTTGCATCGGGGCGCTCCCGGCCCAAGGTTTCAGGCAAGGGGCACCGTGGCGTGGCGTCGGTCGTAACCGAGAGGAGATGGCGATATGTCGGACAAGGACAACAAGGGCAGCATGACGGTGGCAGAGGCCGGTCGTAAGGGTGGCGAGACCGTCCGCAACGAGCGTGGCCGTGAGTTCTACGAGACCATCGGCCGCAAGGGCGGCGCCACGGTCAAGGCCGAACGTGGCCGTTCCTTCTACGAGGAGATCGGTCGCAAGGGCGGCGAGACGGTCAAGGCCGAGCGCGGCGCGAAGTTCTACGAGGAGATCGGCAAGAAGGGTGGCGACCGCGTGAAGGCCACCCGCGGGCCGAACTTCTACGAGGAGATCGGCCGCAAGGGTGGGCAGAAGGTGAAGAAGCTCATCGAAGAGGGCAAGCGCGCGGCCCGCGCGGCGATGGACGCTTCGGCGGCGGCGGCGGCCGGCGGCCAGGCGGCGGCGGCGGCTCCGGAGCAGAGCGCGGCTCCGAGCGCTCCGGCGGCGACGCCGGCCGAGGGGACCGAGCCCCAGCGTGAGTAGCGTGACGTGAGAGCGGGGCCACGGTAAGAGAGGCCTGTGTTCCTGCTCATTGCGTTGCTGGACCAGGTGGAGCAGCTCGAGCGGGCCATCCGCCGGCTCCGGGACTTTGGTATTCCGGAGCCGCTGGTGGTGCGTGCGCGCAGCGCGGCGGCGGCGCTGTCGGCCGAGGTGCCCGTGTTCGCGGGGCTGCGCAGCCTGGCGCTTGGTGCGGACGAGGACCGGCTGGTGCTGCTGAGCCTGCTGCCTCAATCCGGCGCCGAGGAGATTGAGCGGCTGGTGCACCGTGTCCAGTTGGAGATGGACGCGGACGAGCCTCCCATGGGGCGATTGGTGGCCCTGCCACTGATCGCCGCCCCCCTGTTCCGCCGCGAATGACGGGGGCCCCCCGGACGGTGTAAGCAACCCACCGTGCAAGCGCTGCTCGTCTTCCTCGCCGTCGCGGCGCTCTCGTTGATCGCCTCGAGCCGGACGCTGTTGGATCCCGGCCGCTTTCCGGGCATCGTGCAGCTGGCGGCCAGCGGGCTGCTGTTCCTCATCTTTGGAGCGCTGCTGGGGCCCGGGCAGGCCGGGGTGCTCACCGCGAAGGATCTCGAGGGGCTGCGGCCGGTGCTGGCGCTGGCCCTGGGCACCGCGGGAGTCATTCTGGGGCTCAACCTGGAGCCCCGGCTGATGCGCGCGTTGCCGCGCCAGGTGTTCTCCGCGGCGCTGGCGCACGCGGGGGTGGCGTTTGTCTTCGTGGCGGTGCCCATGGCGGCCACGCTGCTGCTCACCACCCGGCTGCCGCTGCCGGCGGCGGTGGGAGGCGCGGCGCTGCTGGGCGCGGCGGCCAGCCTGTCCTCGGGACACTTCGCGGTGCTGGGCTACCGCACCGGGCGCATGGAGCGCTCGCGCGGGCTGGCGGTGGCGCTGCTCACCATGCTGGATGACGGGGTGGGGCTGGGGGTGCTGGCGCTGGCGCTGGTGCTGGGCGCGACGGCCAGCCCCGCCGAGGGCATGGGGCTGCTGAGCCTGGCGCTGCTGCTGGGCATGCTGTGCGGGGCGCTGATCGCCTTTCTCACCTACGGGCTGAAGGATCCGTCGGAGCTGATGGCGGTGATGCTGGGCGGGGTGGCGCTGGTGGGCGGCGCGGCGGCGTACCTGCGCGTGTCGGCGCTGCTGGCGGGTGTGGCGTGCGGGGCCACGCTGGCGCTGGTGGGGGGCAAGGCGGTGGCGCAGGTGGCGCGCGCGCTCGGGCGCTTCGAGCGGCCCACCTATCTGATCCTGGTGTTCCTGGTGGGCTGCTACGTGCAGGCGCGGGATCTGGACGCGTGGCTGCTGTTGCCGGGCTACGTGGCGCTGCGCTTTCTGGGCAAGGTGGTGGGCGGCAGGCTGGCCCAGCGCTTCGCGGGGGCCACGCTCGATCTGCCGCCCCGGCTGGGCCATGCGCTCATCGCCCAGGGTGGGCTGGCGCTGTGCCTGGTGGCGCAGTACCTGGTGCTGGTGCCCGGAGAGCTGTCTCAACACATCTTCGACGTGGTGGTGTTGGGCGCGGTGATCAACGAGCTGCTGGCCCGGAGGACCTTCCGGCAGGTGGTGGAGCCTCAGCGGAAGGCACCGCCGCCAGCGCCGCCCACGGCACCGGTGGGGGAGGGCGCGGCATGAGCGGGACGCTGCTCCGGCTGGGGTTGCTCACGGTGCTGCTGGCGGTCATCGCCCGGCTGCAGGTGTGGCGCGAGGACACGGGCACGCCGGTGTTGCTGGCGGCCGGGGCGCTGCTGTTGTGCGGCCTGTTCGCGGGCAAGGTAGCCAAGGGCGTGGGGCTGCCCCGGCTCACGGGCTACCTGCTGGTGGGCGTGGCGCTGGGGCCGTATGCGCTGGGCTTCATCCCCGGGGCCGGAGTGAAGGGGCTGGAACTGGTGAAGGGGCTGGCGGTGAGCCTCATCGCCCTGGTGGCGGGCACGGAGCTGCACCTGGGGCTCATCCGCCGGGTGGGCGCCAAGGTGGCCAGGCTGTGCGCGGCGGTGTGCGGCATCACCTTCGTGGTGTGCTTCGCGGCGGTGTTCGCCCTGAAGACGGTGCTGCCCTTCCTGGCGACCATGACGGTGCCGCAGGCGCTGGCCGTCAGCGCGCTGGTGTCCACGGTGGTGGTGTCGTTCTCGCCCACGGTGACGATCGCCATCGTCCAGGAGACGCAGGCGCGCGGCAGCTTCACCGAGTTCCTCATGGCGCTGGTCATCATCGGCGACCTGTACGTGATGGTGGCCTTCGCGGTGGCCGCGGGCGTGACGAAGGCGAGCTTCGGCGCGGGCTTCAACCTGCAGGCCCTGGTGGGCGAGGTGGGCTGGGAGCTGTTCGGCTCGGTGGGGGTGGGGGCGCTGCTGGCGTTGGCGCTGCTGGTGTACATGCGGCGGGTGAACCGCGAGCTGCCGCTGTTCCTGGTGGGCCTGTGCTTCGCGGCGGCCGAGGGTGGCACCCGGCTGCACCTGTCTCCGCTGCTGGTGGCGCTGTCGGCCGGGGCGCTGATCGCCAACCTGGACGAGCGCCAGAGCCAGCGCATCCACCACGCCATTCAGCAGGCGGGGCTGCCGGTGTTCGCCCTCTTCTTCGCGGCGGCCGGCGCGGGGCTCAAGTTGGACACGTTGGTGACGGTGGGCCCGGCGGCGCTGCTCCTGGTGTTGGTGCGGGCCGTGGCGATTCACCAGGCGTGTCGGCGCTTCGCACCCGCGGAGGATCCGCGCCTGCGGCGCTTCCTGTGGATGGGGCTCATCTCCCAGGCGGGTGTGACGTTCGGGCTGGCGGCGCTCGTGTCGCGCACCTTCCCGGACTTCGGGCCACAGGTGGAAGTACTCATAGTGGCGATGATCACGGCCCACGAGTTGATTGGCCCGGTGCTGACGCGGCGCTCCCTGGAGCAGGTGGGCGAGACGCGGGGGGACGAGCGCCCGCATACCGCGTAAAGTGTCGCGGTTGGAGGAGACGCGTTCATGGCAGCCCCCATCCTCGAGGTGGACATCTCTCACCCCCATCCCCGGCACGTAAGCCGGGCCGTGGAGGTGCTCTCGCGTGGCGGCGTCATCGCTTACCCCACGGACACCTACTACGGCCTGGGGTGTGACTTGTTCTCCAAGAAGGCCATCGAGCGGCTGTACCAGCTCAAGGGCCGCGACAAGAAGAAGCCGCTGTCGTTCCTGTGCCCGGACCTCTCGGACGTGGCGAAGTACGCGCACGTGAGCAACTTCGCCTACCGCACCATGAAGGGCCTGACACCCGGGGCGTTTACATTCATCCTCGAGGCCACGCGCACGGTGCCGGACATGATGATGACGAAGCAGAAGCAGGTGGGCATCCGCGTGCCCGAGGCGCCGCTGGCCCGGGCGCTGGCGGCGGAGCTGGGCCGCCCGCTCATCACCACGTCCGCGAGCGATGAGGAGGGTGAGCCGTTGATCGACGCCCGGGACATCAAGGAGAAGCTGGGCCACGGGCTGGAGCTCATCCTGGATGGCGGGGTGACGCTGATGGAGCCCTCCACGGTGGTGTCGCTGATCGGTGACTCGATCGAGATCCTCCGCCAGGGCAAGGGGCGATTGGACGCTTGATGCCCCCTTCCGGCATGGTGGAGCCCCAGGGCTCGCATGAGGTGCAACACGACGCTCCGGAGCGGGTTCCCGGGGTGTGGGAGCTGCTGTGGCTGCTGCTGTGGCGCCCGGTGGATCTGCACTACCGGCTGCATGGGGCCGGCGTGCGCGCTCCGGGAGGCCGCATCGGCCAGCTGTGGAAAGAGCAGTCCGAGGGCAGCCGGGCCGCGGGGCTCTACGTGCGGCGCATGTTGCTGCTGCTGTTGGTGGTATCTCCGCTGAGCACCTTCCTGCTGGGCGCGGCGGCGCGGGCGCTGGGGCTGCCCATGGAGGACTCGTGGGGGCTGAGCGCGGTGCTGTGCTCGGTGATGGGGCTGTTCCTGGCGCTCACCACGGGGCTGGCGGCCGGCACGCTGATGGGAATGCTGGCAAGCCTGGCCATGCTGGTGGGGCTGCACGCCGTGGTGGCCGAGGCGTTCGGGCCCAGGATGGGCGGCGCGGCGGGCATCATCATGGGCGGGTGCCTGGGCCTGGTGGGAGGCCTGTGCGGAGGCAGCATCGGCGCGCTGGCCCGGGGCCAGGGGCTCACCGTCAACCGGGTGCAGATGGGCGCCATCGTGCTGAGCCTGGTGCCCATGCTCGTCTGGGGCAGCGGGGGAGAGTGGCGCTTTGGCGGCGCCGTGGCGGCCAGCTCGCTGGTGGCCTACCTCATCGCCGCCTTCCGGCTGCCCATCTTCCTGGCCGAGGCGCCGGTGCAGGCCATGGCCTTCGCGCTGGAGCGCTGGGCGGGGCTGCGCACGCTGCGCTGGTCTCCGGTGAACCACCACAACCTGAGCTACCTGCCGTACCCCTTCCTGCGCGCGCACATGGCGCTGGTGGCGCGCTCGCGGCCCATGGAGGTGCTGGAGGTGGCCAACGCCTGCCTGAAGTCTCCGGGCAACGCCCTGCTGGGGTGGCCGTGGGTGCTGGCGGCCCTGGTGCAGGCCGAGGCGGCCGCCGCGGGCCAGAAGGACGCCGAGCGCGGCGAGCGGTGAGGTTGCCAGCGCGTGCCGCTGGGCTACCCTGAAGGCATGGAAGGGCTCCTCGACCAGTTCATCGCCTTCATCCGCGCCGAGCGGGGGCTGTCCGGCAAGACGGTGGACGCGTACGCGGGCGATCTCACCACCTACTTCGAGGATCTGCGGGCGCAGGGGCTGCTTGGCGTGGAGCGGGTGAAGCAGGAGCACGTGTCCGAGCACCTCAAGCGGCTGGGCCAGCGGGGCCTGTCGCGGCGCAGCCAGGCGCGGCACCTGGCGGCGGTGCGCGGCTTTCACCGCTTCCTCATCGCCGAGAAGCTCTCCGACAAGGATCCCACCGAGGACCTGGACACCCCGCGCTCACCGCGCAAGCTGCCCAGCTTCCTCACGCTGGAGGAGGTGGAGCAGCTGCTGGCCGCTCCGGACGAGCGCAACCCCACGGGGCTGCGCGACAAGGCCATGCTGGAGGTGCTGTACGCCACGGGCCTGCGGGTGACGGAGCTGTGCACGCTGGGCATCAATGATGTGCAACTGGGCGCGGGCTACCTGGTGGCCAAGGGCAAGGGCTCCAAGGAGCGCGTCGTCCCGGTGGGCAGCAAGGCGGTGGAGACGGTGCAGGCCTACCTGGCCGGGCCCCGCCAGTTCCTGCTGGGGCGCAAGGAGTCGCGCGTCCTCTTCGTCACTCCGCGGGGAGGGGGCTTCACCCGGCAGGGCTTCTGGAAGCTGCTCAAGCGCTACGCGCTCAAGGCGGGCATCCGCAAGCCGCTGTCTCCGCACAAGCTGCGGCACTCGTTCGCCACCCACCTGGTGGAGCGCGGGGCGGACCTGCGCGCCGTGCAGGCCATGCTGGGCCACGCGGACCTGGCCACCACGCAGATCTACACCCACGTGAACAGCGCCCGCCTGCGCGCGGTGTACGACGAGCACCACCCTCGCAGTGATGGGGCCCCTGGGCCTCCCCGGCCGAGGCGCAGGCAGGCTGGGACGTAGAAATGGCCGCCCGGGGGTTTGGAGGAAGCCCCGTCTGCATCTACGCTGGCTGGCGTGACTGACCGCCTGCTCCGGTTGCCTGCCTCTGGCAGGCTGCTGGTCGCCACTGACATCCAGGGAAACCTCCGGGACTTCCAGCGCATGATGGCGCTGTTCGAGGCGTCCCCGGAGGACAGCTTCCTGGTGTTCACTGGCGATCTGGTGCACGGGCCGGACCCGGAGACGGAGGAGAACTGGCCGGACTTCCTGGGCACTCCGTACCGCGACGAGTCCCCCGCCGTCCTCGGCGCCTTCGTCGAGGCCCAGCGGCGCTACCCCGGACGGGTGCACTGCCTGATGGGCAACCACGAGCACGCGCACGTGGGCGGCCCGCGCACGGCCAAGTTCCACCTGGACGAGGCCCAGGTGCTCGAGGACCGCATGGGCCCGGTGGCCACCGCCGCCCTGCGCGAGGTGATCACCCAGCTACCGCTGGTGGCCGTGGCGCCCAACGGGGTGGTGCTGCTGCACGCGGCGCCGTCCGCCAACCTCAAGAGCGCGCAGGAGCTTGAGGAGGTGGAGCTGGACGGCTACGCCATGTGGGGCATCGACGACTTCTTCCAGGTGTCGGTGCTGGGCCCCATCCTGTGGAGCCGCATGGCCCGCCCCGAGCAGGCGCGCGCTTTCCTCAAGGCGCTGGATGGCCGCATCGCCATCTTCGGGCATGACGTGGTGCGTGAGGGCTACGAGCGGGTAGGGGACGAGCAGCTGTGTGTCTCCACCAGCTTCGCCCTGCTGGATCAGGACAAGACGTACGTGGAGCTGAACCTCGCCACCGTCTACCCGAACGTGCACGCGCTCCGGGAAGGCATCGAGCTGAAGAAGCTCTACGGGTAGCGGCGGCTGCTCATCGGCAGCGGCAGCAACGTCTCGTACCGGCCCGCGGTGGCCTTCGATGGCACGAACTTCCTGGTCGTCTGGCAGCGCGTCGACGGTGGTCCCTTGATCTATGGGGCCCGGGTGAGGGCCTCGGATGGAGCGGTGCTCGACGAGCCCTTCCTCATCAGCCGCTTTGGCGAGAGGAGCTACTCGAACGCCCAGCTGGCTCCCTCCGTGGCCTTCGATGGGACGAACTACCTGGTGGCCTGGAATGGTCACTACTGGGATGGGCAGCAGCGCGACCACGTCCTGGGCATCCGCATCCGGACGGATGGAACCTTCGTCGAGCCTGTTGCCTTCGCCATCGCCGAGGGGGGCCGCACCGTGCGAGTGGCTCATGCGGACGGCAACTACCTGGTGACGTGGACCAAGAACCAGAACATCGAGGCCGCGCGCGTCAGCGCCGCCACGGGCCAGGTGCTGGACACCCCGGCCCTGTCCCTGGCGGCGTCGCCCGGCAATGAGCGCTCCCCGGCCGTCGCGGCCCGGAGCGGTGAGTTCCTGGTGACGTGGATTGGCGGGGACAACGCCCTGTGGGCCCAGCGCGTGAGGGCCTCGGATGGCGCCAAGCTGCACACCGAGGACATCGCCGTGGCCCCGTTCGCCTCTGGATACCCGGAGGTGACTTTCGACGGGCTGGACTACCGGCTCGCCTGGTCCGACCCGAGCGGTAAAGCGCGCAGGGTGCTCAGCCGACGCGTGTCCAGCCAGGGAGAGGTCGCGGCGGAGGCGGAGCTGCTGATCTCCGAGGTGCACGCCTCCGCCTCGGGGTATCGGGGCGCCATCGCCGCGGCGGACCGCGGGCGCTTGCTGATCACCTATCAGGCCTACGATCACGCTGCGAGGAAGGGCCTCGCCAGGATGCGGCTGGTGAGCGAGGTGCGGGCGGAGCCGGAGCCGTGCACCTCGAAGGTACCCAGCCTGGTGCTCAACGGCGCCTCGCCGCTGGTGCTGGAGTGCGGCCCCGGGCTGTACCAGGATCCGGGCGCCCAGGCGTTTGACGGGTGCGGTAACCCGATTCAGGTGTACGCGTACAACACGGGGACGGACTCGTCCGGGCCCGGCCCGCTGATGGGGTACGAGGGCTCGTCCTCCGTCGCGTACTCGGCGTGAGACTCGCAGGGCCGCACGGTGAACGCCGTCCGGACGGTGAATGTGGACGACCGGATCGCTCCGGTGCTGCGGCTCATCGGGCCCTCGTTCATGACGCACACGTGCGGCAGCCAGCCCGTCACCCGCACGGTGGAAGTCTCCAACTGCCCCTGGTAGCCACGCGGGGTTGAGGCCCGCCCCCTCTTGCTTGAGGCGAGAGGGGTGGGCTGACCTCAGTTCTCCAGCGCGGGCAGGAAGCCGTACGGGACCTGGGCGGTGCGGCAGGGCGGGCTGCGATAGGCTCCGGCGGCGGGCGAACCCGAGGACAAGGAGCCAGGAATGGGGTGGCGTGGAAAGTTGAGCGCGCGCCAGGTGGTGGTCGCGTGCGCCAGCTTGGTGTTGGCCGGTTGCAGCGCGGGGAGGCAGAGCGCTCCGGGCACGTATGCCCAGGCCGCCCCGGACACGGCTACCAATGCGAGCCTGAAGAACCCCCAACTGGCATTTCCCCAGGTGGGAGAGAAGTTCCCGGTGGTTCCGCTACCAAGGCCCATGCGACCGCCAGTTGCCGGAGGACTGGCCACGGCGGCCGCCGTGGGAGGGCAGGCGGTCATCGATGCCAGCAAGTCGTTGGACCCTGAGTTGCGGGAACGTATCAACGAGGCACTGGCGGAGTGCGCGGACATGGCCCGGGCGGAGGTCATGCTCAAGCACTTCGGAGGCCGCGGGCCCACGGCGGAGGAGTGTGAGGAGGAAGTGGACCGGGACAGCCGGGGAGAGCCCATCACCCGGGCGATGCGGCTGGGGGTGGAGCAACACCGGGTGGGCTTGCAATGCGCGGAAGAGAAGCTGCGGGAGTTGAAGCCGGGGGGCTACAGCCTCTCGCCGCGCTATCGCTACGACGCGGCCAAGGACAAGGCGGAGTACATCCCACGAGAAGCCGTCAAGGAGTTGCTGAGCCAGGGACGCGGCGCGGAGCTGAAGGGGACAGTGGAGGCGGTACCCAGCGGGCCGTAAGGATGCGGTACGCGACCAGGGACAACTGTATGAGAAGGCCCTGAAGGTGAAGCCAGCGCGAGTGCAACCCCACCTGGGAGTGTACTGATGAGTGAGCACTATCCGCGGATCCGCGTCGTAGCAGTCAGTGGGTACACGCGCATCCGCGAAGGATTGAGTCTGACGTACTACCTGCCGCCGAGGCACCCGGAGTATGCGCGGGATGTGCTCAGCGCGCTGGAACTCTATTTGCGGTACGTAGGGATTGGTGCCCTCGGCCTTTACGCGGACATGGAAGGCGATTGGCGCAAGCTGAACGCGGCGGGTTGGGAACTGACGCGCAAACAGCTGACAGAGTGGGCGTGCCCGCTCATCTCCCTGAATGAAGACAGCCCTACCGGCACCCGCTATGCCTTCCATTACGCGGGCAGGGACGAGGTGTTCCTCACGGAGCAGAACGAGCCGGAAGGGATGAGCGAGGCGATCTTCTGGCTGCCCTCGGAGTACCTGGAGGAGCACGGCCCCGGGAAGGTGCGCGAACTGGCGATCGAACTGGCCACGCTGTTGCCGGTGAGCTCTGGGTATTGCGGCCTGTCCTTCAACGGAGAACTCGATCTGGTCGGGATGGACACCAAGCTGCTGCCATACTGGAAGCGCTACCCCGGCATCGACATTCCCAGCCCGTTTGGTTACTCGCGGGACATGGGCAAGCGCCTGAGAGGCCCGCACTGGGTGAACTTCCTGAGCCAGCCAGTGCTGGGAGAGTTGGGAGGCGCCGCCGGGCTCCGCGACCGGCTGAAGAGCCCAGGGACGACGGTGCAGGAACTTCCGGGTGACAAGGTGGCCATCACCCTGGGGCCGTGGCCCGAAGCGGGAGACACCGAGAAAGGCGAGCTCCTGCCCGCGTACCGGGAGTTGGCGAAGGTGCTGGAACCCTGGCTGTACCACAGTGAGGTTTCCATGCTGCATCAGTCCAAGGAGGAGACGCGCCGCTGGGAGCGCCGCTTCCTGGATTGACCTCAGTTCTCCAGCGTGGGCAAAAAGCCGTACGGGTCCGTCTTGCGCTGCGGCTCCAGCGCGCCCAGCTCCGGGCCGATGCGCAGCAGCCCCGTGGCCAGCAGCCGATGCACCGAGCGCGACGCGGCCGCCTCGCCCATCGCCGCCGTGCGCAGCGCCTGGCGGATGCTCACGCTGCCGCGCAACTTCGAGTACAGGTACAGATCATCCGCCGTCAGCGACGCCGGCAGCGGGCGGGGCAGGGGCTCGAACACCAGCCGCCCATCCATCGAGAACAGCTCGTCACACACCGCCAGCGTCAGCGACACCTCCGCCTTGCGGTACAGCGCGTGCGCCTCCGGCATCGGCCCGCGCTCGAGGATCTGCTCGGCCAGCGCCAGCGCGTGATCGTACTTGCCCGCCTCCATGAAGCTGCGCGCCGCCACTAGCAGCTCGGACACCTGGAGCGCTTCGCCCACCATGGGGCCCTTGGCCACCTGCGGCGAGAGCGCCCCGCGCCGGTACAGGTGCATCAGCCGCCGCGCCACGAACACGCGCGGCTCCTTACCCGTGGCCAGCAGCTCCGCCAGCGTGGCGCCGCTCTCCGCCCGCTTCAGCAGCAGCGACTCCTCCTCGGAGAAGCGCCCCTGGGTGTACTCGCGGAACACGTGGAACGTAGTGTCCATGGCCGGGAAGATGTCCCGGAACACCTTCCACTCGCGCCGCCGCGACACCGCGTCCCGGTGCAGGCTGCCCAGCCCCAGCTTCAGCTCCACCGCGTGCTCCAGCGAGGGCAGCTGCAGGCTGAACTCCACCTCGCCCGAGTCCCAGTTGTAGCAGTCGAAGAAGGCCTCGCGCGCCTTGTACTCCAGCGCCTCCACCAGATGCGGCTGCTCCACGAACTGCTGCCGCACCAGGAAGGCCCCGTAGGGCAGCTTCGCCAGCTCCGCCGCTTCGTACGCCAGCGCCGCACGCGCCGTGTCCAGAATGCCCAGATCCACCAGCACCTGCGCCAGGTGCTCGCTGGGGGTGTTGGATGCCTCGCCCACCAGCAGCCCGGCCCGGAAGAAGAAGTAGCGGACCGTGGCGCCACGCTCCACCCGCAGCGTGCCCTCCGCCTTACGGGACAGCAGGACCGGGATCACCATGTCCATCGCGTAGTCCGTGAGGCTGCCCTTGAAATGCTCCATCGACTGAATCCCCCGGCGCGGGCGCGCGGTCGCTTGCTCGCCCGGAAGCTAATGGGCCCCCCTCTGATCAGCAAGCTCTTGAGATCACTCGGTTTTTCCGGGGCTGACACAAAGTTCCAATCTGGAGCCGTGCCCGCCGCCGGGTTACGAAAGGCTGGCGGGGAAAGCCGGTTGCCGCGGGCGCGGAAAAAGCGGGTTGCAGGGCTGCGAGGTGTGTGAGAACGAGGGCGCCATGCGGATCCTCTCGGGCGTGCAGTCCTCTGGCCGGTTGCACATCGGCAACTACTACGGCGCCATCCGGCAGTTCATCCAGATGCAGTCGGAGGGCGAGGCCTTCTACTTCATCGCCAACTACCACGCGCTCACCACCGTGCGGGATGCGAAGCTCGCCGCGGAGCTGACGCGCGATGCCGCGCTCTCGTACGTGGCGCTGGGGCTGGATCCGGCCCGCGCCGTGCTCTTCCGCCAGAGCGATGTGCGCGAGGTGCTCGAGCTGTACTGGATCCTCGGCACCGTGGTGCCCCAGGCCCAGCTGGAGCGCGCCCACAGCTACAAGGACAAGATCGCTAAGAACATCAGCCCGGACTTTGGCCTGTTCGCCTACCCGGTGCTCATGGCCGCCGACATTCTGCTCTACAGCGCGGACGTCGTCCCCGTGGGCAAGGACCAGGTGCAGCACATCGAGTTCGCCCGCGACTGGGCAGTGAAGTTCAACCTCACCTACGTGCCCGGCTACGATCCCGCCGACCCCGATGGCAAGGAGAAGGGGCACGCTCCCGGCATCCTCAAGCTGCCCTCCGCCCGCGTGCAGGACAGCACCGCCACCGTGCCCGGCGTGGACGGACAGAAGATGTCCAAGTCCTACGGCAACACCATCGACATCTTCGGAGACGAGAAGGAGATCAAGAAGCGCTTCATGGGCATCAAGACAGACTCCACCGGCGTGGAGGCCCCCAAGCCCACCGAGAACAACGCGCTCTATGACTTGATGAAGGTCATGCTCCCGGAGGCCGAGTTCAAGGCCGCGGACGCCACCTGGCGCGCCGGAGGCAAGGGCTACGGCGAGTACAAGAAGCTGCTGCTCGAGGCCTTCCACACCACCTTCGGCCCCGCCCGCAAGCGCCGCGAGGAACTGCTGGCCGACCCCGCTGAGCTGGAGCGCATCCTCCAGGACGGGGCTCGCCGCGCTCAGGCCGCCGCCGCGCCGCTGATGGAGCGCGTACGCCGCGCGGTGGGGTTGCTCTGACCCCCGGAATGTTTGACCCCCTTGTAGGGCACTGCTAAGGGGTAAAGGCTCGATGTACCCCAAGGATGTCCGTTGACCGAGGCCCCCCGCACGCCGCCCGAGGAGGGCTCCAGCGATGCCGAGGCGCCCCGCTCCGCTGGGGACGCCTTTCGCATCGCGCTGCCCAACTTCGAGGGGCCGCTGGATCTGCTGCTGCACCTGATCCGCGAGCACCGCGTCGACATCTTCGACATCCCCATCGCGCTCATCGTCGAGAAGTACCTGGGCTACCTCGAGCGGATGCGCGAGCTGAACCTGGACATCGCCGGCGAGTTCCTGGTGATGGCCTCCACGCTGGCGCACCTCAAGAGCCGCATGTTGCTGCCGCGCCAGGACGCCGCCGCCACGGTGGAGGCCAGCGAGGCCGCCGCCGAGGAGGCGGGCGATCCGCGCGCCGAGCTGGTGCGCCGGCTGCTCGAGTACCAGAAGTACAAGGACTCGGCCGAGCAGCTGGCCCGGCAGGATCTGCTGGGCCGCGACGTGTTCGCGCGCAACGTGCCCGCCGAGGAGGTTCCCATCCCCGAGGAGGAGGTGGGGCTGCAGGAGTTCTCCGTCCTCAAGCTCATCGAGGCGCTGGACCGGGTGCTCGAGCGCCTGGCCCCCAAGCCGCAGCACGAGGTGGTGCGCGAGCTGCTCAGCCTCTCCGAGGCCACCTTGCGGGTAGCCGAGCAGGTGCGCGCCCAGGGTCAGGTCTCGTTCGAAAAGCTGTTCTCAGAGACCAGCAGCCGGCAGGAGATCGTGATCACCTTCCTGGCAATCCTGGAGATGGTAAAGCGCCGCCTCATCCGGGTCTCCCAGGAGGAGCCTTTGAAGGACATCATCCTCACACCGAACGGCGACGCCCTGGAGCGGCTGGTGCCCACGGAGGTGGACGAGAGTGACTACCGGTAGGAACCCAAGCGACGAGGCGGACGAGGCCCCGGCCCCTGGCACGCCCGGCGGCCCCGGCCCCTTCTCCGAGGAGGAGATCGCCGCCGTCACCGGCCCGGGTGGCGAGAACGAGCTGGATGAAGTCGAGGCCGTCGCCATCGAGGAGGACACCGGGCCGGACCTGGAGACTTCGTTCGAGAAGCTCGTCTCCAAGAGCAAGAAGCTGTCCGAGGATCGCATCCGCACGGTGCTGCAGAGCGTGCTCTTCGTGGCGGACAAGCCGCTGTCGGTGGACCAGCTCTACGAGTCCACCGGCATCGATCGGGAGCTGATCCTCCAGGCGCTCAATCAGATCTCCGGCATGCACCGCGATGGCATCAACGGGATCGTGCTGCACGAGGTGGCGGGCGGGTGGCAGTTCCGCACCGATCCGCACTCGGCCGAGTACGTGCGGCGCTACCTGCGTGTGAAGCCCCAGCGGCTCACCCGCGCCGCCGTGGAGACGCTGGCCATCATCGCCTACCGCCAGCCGGCCACCCGGCCCGAGGTGGAGGAGATCCGAGGCGTGGACTGTGGCGCCGTCATCAAGGCGCTGATGGACAGGAAGCTGGTGAAGATCCTCGGAAAGAAGGAAGAGGTGGGGCGGCCCATCCTCTATGGCACCACGCGCGAGTTTCTGGAGTTCTTCGCGCTGAAGGATCTGTCCGCGCTGCCCACGCTGCGCGAGTTCCACGAGCTGACGCAGGAGCACCAGGAGATCGTGGAGAAGGAAGCAGTCGTAGCACCCCGCGCGGCGGGCACGGTGGCAACCCTGTCGGATCCGGGGTTCCAGAAGCGCATGGACAAGAGCGCGGCGGCCAGCGAAGCGGCGCTCGAGGAGCTGGAAGAGGCCATCGCGGCCGTCGACCGGACCCAGAAGTCCGCCACCACGGTATTGACGAACACGTCCCCGCAGGCACCCGAGAGTGCGCCCGCGGGGCCCAAGCCCGAATGACGGGCATTGAATGAAGGCATTTCATGGCTGCTGAACGACTGCAGAAGTACCTGGCCCGAGCGGGTGTAGCCTCGCGCCGACACGCCGAGGAGCTCATCACCGCGGGCCGCGTCACGGTGAACAACCAGAAGGTGACCGAGCTGGGAAGCCGGGTGGAGCCCGGCTCGGACCTGGTGGCGGTGGATGGGCAGTTGGTGTCTCCGCCGGAGACCTCTTCGTACTTCCTGCTCTACAAGCCCGCGGGCGTGGTGACGACGCTGTCGGATCCGCAGGGCCGCCCCACGGTGGCCAGCTACGTGGAGAAGGTGGACAAGCGGCTGTTCCCCGTGGGCCGGCTGGACTACGACGCCGAGGGCGCGCTGCTGTTCACCGATGATGGAGCGCTGGCGCACAAGCTCACGCACCCCAGCTTCCAGGTGCCTCGCACGTACCTGTCCAAGGTGAAGGGCGAGCCGGACGTGGCCACGCTGGACAAGCTGCGCGGGGGCGTGCGGCTGGAGGACGGCATGGCCACGCCGCTGCACGTGAGCGTGTTCGAGCAGGCCGAGCGCAATACGTGGCTGAAGATCGTCGTCGCCGAGGGGCGCCCGCACCTGATCAAGCGCCTGTGCGCGGCGGTGGGGCACCCCGTGGTGCGCCTGTTCCGGCCGGACTACGCGGGCATCGTGGTGAGCGGGCTGCGGCCCGGAGAGCTGCGGCCGCTGACGTCCGCCGAGGTGCGCCTGCTGCAGGACGTGTCCGAGGGCAAGATGGCTCCGCCGGAGAGCGCGCTGGGGCTGCCGCCGCGGCGGCATGGGCGCACGGCGCCGGGCTTCGCCGGGGCGGACGAGGACGATGACTTCGAGGTGGAGAGCGAGCGGCCCGAGCCCGCGGCGAAGCCGCCCAGGGCGGCGCAGGCAGCGGCCCGGAAGATGGCGGAGAACCCCGAGCGGAAGACGGCCGGGAGGGCTCGGACGGAGGGTGGTTCCGGGCTGGCCAAGTTCGGGCGCACGCCCAGGGGATCGGGGGAGGAGCGTAAGTCTTTCGGTGCTCGCGGCGAGGGCAGCGAGCGTCCGGAGCGCAAGTCGTTCGGCGCTCGCGGAGCGGGTGGCGAGCGTCCCGAGCGCAAGTCGTGGAGCCCTCGCGGTGAGGGTGGCGAGCGTCCGGAGCGTAAGTCTTTCGGTGCGCGTGGAGCGGGTGGCGAGCGTCCGGAGCGCAAGCCGTTCGGTGCGCGCGGAGCGGGTGGCGAGCGTCCGGAGCGCAAGCCGTTCGGTGCGCGTGGAGCGGGTGGCGAGCGTCCCGAGCGCAAGACGTGGAGCCCTCGTGGCGAGGGCGCGGATCGTCCGGAGCGTAAGCCTTTCGGCGCTCGTGGAGCGGGTGGCGAGCGTCCGGAGCGCCGCGAGTGGAAGCCCCGCGGTGAGGGCGGTGATCGTCCCGAGCGCAAGGCGTGGAGCCCTCGTGGCGAGGGGAGCGAGCGTCCGGCGCGTAAGCCTTTCGGCGCCCGTGGCGAGAGTGGTGATCGTCCGGCGCGTAAGCCATTCGGTGCTGGCGGCGATCGTCCGGCGCGTAAGCCGTTCGGTGCCGGTGGCGATCGTCCGGCGCGCAAGCCGTTCGGTGCTGGCGGCGAGCGTCCGGAGCGCCGCGAGTGGAAGCCTCGCGGCGAAGGCGGTGATCGTCCCGAGCGCAAGGCGTGGAGCCCTCGTGGCGAGGGGAGCGAGCGTCCGGCGCGTAAGCCTTTCGGGGCCCGTGGCGAGGGGAGCGAGCGTCCGGCGCGTAAGCCGTTCGGTGCCGGTGGCGAGCGTCCGGCGCGTAAGCCGTTCGGTGCCGGTAGCGACCGTCCGGCGCGCAAGCCGTTCGGTGCCGGTGGCGATCGTCCGGAGCGCCGCGAGTGGAAGCCCCGTGGCGAGGGCGCTGGCCGTCCCGAGCGTAAGCCTTTCGGTGCTCGGGGTGAGGGTGGCGATCGTCCGGAGCGCCGTGAGTGGAAGCCCCGCGGCGAGGGCGCTGGCCGTCCCGAGCGCAAGCCTTTCGGTGGTGGCGGCGCTCGCCCCGAGCGCAAGGAGTGGAAGCCCCGAGGCGAGGCCGCCGGGCGTACCGCACGCCCCGAGCGCAGTGGTAGCCGTGGGTCCGAGGGCGGTGCCGGCGCGGGGTTCACCGACTGGCGCAAGAAGAAGCGCGAGCCAGGTGCCGCCTGGGACTCACAGCGCCCAGGCGCCGGTGGAGCCCGGGGGCCTCGCAAGCCGGGCGGCCCCCGCCGTCCCAGGTAACGCTTCGGCGGTGAGGCGCCCGGCCCGGGGGCTGATATAACCGGGCGTACCCCGTTCCTTTCCGGAGTGCGATGAGAACCGGCGTACGCCCCCTTTTCGTCGTCCTGTCCCTGGCGCTGACCCTCGGATGCCAGGGCAACCGTGATCAGCTCCTGGCCGATCTGCAGAGCCCCCGCCCCGAGGTTCGCGCCGAGGCCGTGAAGTCCCTGGCCAAGCAGGGCAACGCGGACGATCTCGTCCTCTTCACCCGCGCCGCCAAGGACATGGCCTCCATCGTCCGGGGCGAGGCCGCCGCCGCTCTCGGCGAGAGCCAGGATCCCCGCGTGGTGGATCTGCTCGGCGAGCTGCTCGAGGACGCCGACGAGGATGTGCAGGGCCGTGCCGCCATGGCCCTGGCCAAGGTCAAGAACGACAAGGCCAAGGCCTACCTGGTGCTCCAGTACGGCCGCCGCGGCCAGAAGACGCGCCAGGTCATCGTCCAGGCGCTCAAGTCGGCCAACGTGCCCGGCGCCATGGCCGAGGCCGTGGCCGCCGAGTCCAAGACCATCTGGGATCGCAACCTGCTGGCCCTCGTCGAGGGCACGCTGCCCGAGCGTGTGGGCGCCGCCGAGCAGCTGGGCAAGAGCGGCCGTCCCGAGGCCGTCAACCGGCTGCTGCCGCTGGTGCGTGACAGCCAGGTCATCCTCGCCGCCGCCGCCGTGCGCGGCCTGGGGGACGCGGGCGACAAGCGCGCGGTCGCCGCCATCCTGCCGCTGCTCGACGAGAGCTTCCCCGAGCTGCGCGAGGCCTCCATCGGCGCGCTGCGCAAGCTGCAGGAGCCCGCCTCCGTGCCGCGCCTGCAGGCCGTCGCGCTGGAGAAGAGCCCGGTGAGCTCGCTGGCCGCGGATGCCATCGCCTCGCTGCCTCGCGCCCCGGAGACGGATGCGGCCCTGTGCACCATCGCGCTGGAGGGCGGCCGCAACGAGGCCATCTCCGCGGCCCGGGCCATGCGCCTTCGCGGCGGCTGCCCGGCCGATTCCCTCACCGAGCGGCTGTCCCGCCCCACCGGCTTCGACAGCGCCCTGCAGGCCGTGGTCGGCCTGGGCCCCACCGCGCAGCCGCTGCTGCCCAAG
Organism: Myxococcaceae bacterium; assembly: GCA_035296065.1. Classification (GTDB taxonomy): domain Bacteria; phylum Myxococcota; class Myxococcia; order Myxococcales; family Myxococcaceae; genus DATHBR01. Next base: position 48,142 of record DATHBR010000075.1, read on the forward strand.
GTGCTGCCGCTGCTGTCCTCGGCGGACCAGGCTCAGCGCATGCTCGCCCTGGAGGCCGTGGCCGCCATCGGAGATGCCTCGGCTGTTCCGGCGGTGCAGAAGCTGTACGAGCAGGAGCTCAAGGCCGTCGAGGCGGTGCGCCAGGACTGGGTGAGCGCGCCGCTGCCCAAGGTCTACGGCCCCGGCTTCGATCCCTCCCTGCCCGCGGAGGAGTACGACAAGGACGATGCCCGGGCCTCCAAGCACGCCCAGCTCTTCGAGCGCGTGCGGGCCCTCAACGCCCAGCGCGCCAAGGATACGGGCCGCGTGCAGGTCCAGCCGCGCGTGCCCGGCGAGCTGTTCGACGATGTGGAGCAGGTGCGGCTCGAGCCGCTGGCCGCCGTGCTGCGCGCGCTCGGCGCGCTGAAGGCGCCGGGGGCGCTGGAGCTGCTCAAGGGCTACGCGGGCGACTCCTCCGTCACGCTGCGCACCGCGGCCCTGGTGGGCCTGGCGCGGCTGGGGCCCGAGGGCGTCGAGGCCGCCAAGGGTGGCATGTTCGAGTCCGAGCGGGATCTGCAGAAGGCGCTGGCCCAGGCGCTGGCGGAGCAGGGCGAGGCCGGACAGACGGCGCTGGTGTCGCTGCTGCCGCAGTTCTCCAGCGAGAAGCTGGTGCTGCTGGACGCGCTGGATCGCTTCGGGGCTCCGGCCGCGGCCTCGACCGAGCTGCAGACGGTGGTGCGCGAGGGCGGGGCGGAGGCGGCGCTGGCGGCCAACATCCTCGGCCGGCTCAAGGCGCGCGACGCGGTGGACACGCTCATCAAGTCGCTGAGCGATCACGCCAGCGTGGCCCGGCGCGAGGTGCTGCTGGCGCTCGGAGAGCTGGGAGACACCAAGGCCGCCGAGGCGGTGGCCGCCAACCTGTACCACGATCTTCCCGACGTCCGGACGGCGGCGGCCACGGCGCTGACGAAGATCGGCACCAGCGCGCAGGCAGAGCCCCTGGACGCGCTCAAGAGCGACTATTATCGGCGTGTGCGCGAGGCGGCCAGCGTGGCGCTGGCCAAGGGTGGCACCGCGGTTGAGGGGGCACGCTGATATGGAGATGCGCAAGCTCAGGGACAAGGCCACGGAAGCCTTTTCCAAGGGCCGCTTCTCCAAGGCAGCCGAGTTCTACGAGGAGTACTGCAGGGGCGAGCCGAAGGACTTCCACGCTCGCCTGCGCATGGGAGACGCGTGGGCCAAGGCGGGCCAGCGCGACCGCGCCATCTCGTCCTATCAGTTCGCCGCCGAGGGCTTTGCCCGCGAGGGCTTCCTTCCGCGCGCCATTGCCGCCAGCAAGCTGATCCTCGAGCTGGACCCCGCGCACCGGGGCGTGCAGCAGATGCTCGCGGATCTGTACGCGCGCAAGAGCTCCGGAGACACCGCGCCCCAGCGCGCGCGCCTCGCGCCGCGTAAGCTGGAGCTGCCCACCTTCACCGAGCACATGGGCGTGTCGATGGGGCCGGCCGCGGCGCCGCTCGAGCTGCCCGAGGAGGATGAGCCAGCGCCTCCGCCTCAGAGGTCCCAGGCCATCGTTCCGCCTCCGCCTCCGCCCACCCCGCGAGCGGAGCTCTCGCGCGAGCTGCCTCCCGAGCTGGAGCTGCCGGCTCAGGAGCCGGAGGTGGTTGCCGGTACGCCGCTGCCGGAACAGGCCGACGAAGAGGAGCTCCCGGTCGTCTCGGGCATCGCCGTCACGCCCGCCCCGGTGTCTCCGAGCCCGCCCCGGGCCGCGCCCGTTCAGGCCCCGCCTGTGAGCCAGCCTGTGCCTCCGCCTTCGCCCGCGGCGAGCCCGGCACCTCCAGGGCTTGCTCCCCGAGGGGCATCGCAGCGTCCTGCCTCGGGTGGCTACCCGATGGTCACGGAGCCCCCGCGCCCGGCACCCGCGTCGGCCGCCGCACCGGTGGCGGCACCGGTCTCCACAGCCTCCGCGCCACCCGGATTGAAGCCTCGCCGGCCCTCGGACAGCGGGAGCTTCGACATGGCCATGACTCCGCGCCCGGGCCAGTCAGCGGTGCCTGGGGCGGGCTCCATGGCTTTCACCCCGCGCCCCGGCCAGTCAGCGGTGCCGGGCAAGGCCCCGGTGGCTCCGATCCCCTCCTCGTTCACGGAGCTGGAGCTGGAGACGGACACGCTGCTGCACGCGGTGGAAGAGGCCGCGCTCGCGGGCATGAAGCAGCGTGCCACGGGCAGCGGCGCGAGCACCGCCTCGGCCGCGAGCCAGGTGGAGGAGATCCTCGAGCTCACGGACGAAGAGGCCCTCGCTGCCGAGGAGGAGGCTCCGGCGGACGCGCTGCCGAACATCCCGCTGTTCTCGGATCTGCCGCGCGATGCCTTCATCGAGCTGTTCGAGCGCTGCCCGCTGCGCCGCTTCTCGCAGGGTCAGCGCGTCTTCGAGCAGGGCAGCCACGGCGACGCCTTCTACGTCATCTGCGAAGGCTCGGTGCGCGTCTTCCGCCAGGACGGTGGGCGGCGCAAGGACATCGCCAACCTGTCCAGCGGAGCCTTCTTCGGGGAGATGGCGCTGCTGTCCGGCGCGGCCCGCATGGCGGCGGTGGAGAGCTCCTCCGAGGACACGCAGCTGCTGGAGATCTCCGCCACGGTGCTCTCGGAGCTGTCGCGCCAGCACCCCCAGGTGGCGCGGGCGCTCAAGAAGTTCTGCCGCGAGCGGCTGCTGTCCAACGTGATGGGCACCTCGGCGCTGTTCCAGCCCTTCAGCAAGAAGGACCGGCGCACCCTGGTGGAGAAGTTCCGCGCCCGCGAGGTGAAGAAGAACGAGACCATCATCCACGAGGGCGACCGGGCCGACGGCCTCTACGTGGTCCTCTCCGGAGAGGTGGAGGCGCGCAAGGGCGATCAGGTGCTCTCGCGCCTGAAGGAGGGCGAGCTGTTCGGGGAGATCTCCCTGCTGCAGAAGACGCCCGCCACGGCCACGGTGGCGGCCACCCGGCGCACCTCGCTGCTGCGGCTGCCTCGGGAGGACTTCGACGCGCTGATCCTCTCGCACCCGCAGATCCTGGTGCTCATCTCGGAGCTGTCCGAGCAGCGCCTGCGCCGCACCGAGGCGCTCACCGGCGGCCCGGTGATGGAGCTGTCCCCGGAGGAGCTGCTCGTCTGAGCCTACGGCGGGCCGCGCAGCTTGGCGAAGTACTCCGCGCGCGAGAGCGCGCCCCGCGTCTCCAGCACCTCGAGCAGCGCGCTGAGCGAGCGGGCCTGGTTGGCCACCATCTGCTGCAGGTCCGCCACCTGCTGGGTGAGCACCTCCACCTTCTGTTGCAGCTCCGCCTGCCGGGGCGAGTCCGCCGTCACGCGCGGGGACGGAGGGGTGAACTCATAGGTGGGCTCGCTCATCCCGAAGTCCTCGGGAGACAGCGTGGTGTTGCTCGCCCCACCGTAATAGTGCTTCCGGATCGCGCGCTCGATGGCCGACGCGCTGGCGACCACCACCTGGATCTTCTGCTCGGTGTGGAAGGCCAGCTCATTGAGCGCATCCACGTTGGAGGGGTCCGCGCTGGCCAGGGTGAGCGTCTTCTGCGTCACGTCCGCGCCCACCGGGAAGACGGTGTAGCGCTCGGCCAGGTCCACCGGGAACAGCTGGAACACGTACTCGGCGGGGTTCACCCCCTCGAGGTCCACCGCGGGGATGAGCAGCTGCCGGGACAGGGCGTGGACCATGGAGCTCTCGTCCACGAAGCCCATCTGCACCAGGGTATGGCCCAGCTTGCCGCCCCACTTGCGCTGCTCGGCGAGCGCTGAGCGCAGCTGCGTCTCGGTGATGAGGCCGGCGTCCATGAGGATCTCGCCGAGCCGCTTCTTTCGGCCAGGAGGGGGTACGGGAGGAGGAGGGCTCACGAAGTTCAGGGTAGCAGTCACTTGGGGGGCTGTAACCCCGGGATGAGTGGCCGGAATGGCGCCGAAGCCCACGGCTTGGGGTATGTGTGGGGAATGGCGCGATACCTGTTCCTCGTCCTCCTCATGACGTTCGTCACGGGCTGTGGCACCACGCGGCTGTCGGGCGCGAGCCTGGATCGTGTGGTGCAGCCGGCCTTCATCTCCCGCATCGAGGAGCAGGCGGGCCCCAAGAGCGTCGTCTTCCGCGAGGACGATGCGTACGGAGAGAAGCTCAAGAAGCTCGAGCCGAAGGAGGCCGATCGCCGGCTCCAGGCGAAGCTGGTGAAGGCGGTGACGCGCTTCGAGATCTCCGAGCGGCTGCGGGTGAACACGATCAACCAGCTGCCGCAGGAGCGCCCGTGGACGAGCATCATCGACGCGGCGCGGGTGGCCACGGCGCTGGAGAGCTTCCTGGTGGAGGAGGTGCCGGCGAACGCTCCGGACTACGACTTGCTGGTGCCGCTGGGTGCGGACACGGTGGTGGAGTTCGTCATCGAGGACTACGGCATGCGCAGCGAGAAGGGGCACGCGGGCGCGTACGTCAAGGGCTACGGGCGCATGTTCAAGCTCGACGGCCGCAACGAGGTGTGGCGCCGGCCCTTTCACGTGGATCAGATCGATGCGGGCGCCCCGCACCTGGATCCGTTCCGGGTGGGCAAGGATCCGGATCTGTTCCGCCAGGCCATCACCTCGCTGCTGGACGTGGTGGCCGAGCGCTTCGCCAAGGATCTCCAGCCGCCGGACCGAGGGCTCGAGCCGCCTCCTCCGCCGCCGACGACGACGAGGCCGGGCACGGATCCGGGGGCGCCGGACAGCACCAACCGCACGGGCCGCGAGAACCAGCGGCCCCCGCCGCCTCCGCCCGAGCCGGACCTGCCCGCGGGCGAACTGCCGGATCCGGATCCCTGAGCCTCGTCCGCGCCAGCCTCAGAACAGGGCGTGCTCGGCCAGCAGCACCGCCAGGCCCACGGTGAAGCTGAGCAGCGTCACGGGCACGCCCACGCGCAGGTAGGCCATGAAGCTCATCTTCACCTTGTCGCGCGCGGCCTCGAAGACGATGAGGTTGGCCACGCTGCCAATCAGGGTGAGGTTGCCCGCCAGGGTGGAGCACAGCGCCAGCACGTGCCAGCCCAGCTCCGGGTTCTGCAACTCGGGCACCCAGGTGCGCGCCAACATGACGAAGGGCACGTTGCTGAACAGGTTCGAGGCCACCAGCGTCAGCCCGGCGAACCCCAGGGTTTCGCGCCAGGGGGGCCCGGCCATCAGCGGGCCGAACAGCTCGCGGATCTCCATGGCCCAGCCGTGCTTGTTCACCCCGTACACCACGACGAACAGGCTGGCGAAGAAGACGAGCAGCACGAAGTCCACCCGCTCCATGATCGCCCGGGGCTCGCGGCGCGAGAGGGCCATCACCACCGCGGCGCCCGTCAGCGCGCTCCAGCTCATGGGCAAGCCCAGGAAGAAGGCCACCACCATGGCCACCAGCACCGCCAGCGTCAGCGCCATCAGCGGCCGGTCCACCGGAGGCGGAGGCGGGTGCGGCTCGAAGCGCGTGTGGGGCAGCTCCTTGCGGAACAGGTACAGCAGCGTGGCGATGACGATTGCCGTGGACAGGATCGCCGGCAGCGCCATGTACGCGGCGAAGCTCGCGTAGGACAGCCCCGAGGCCCCCTGAATGAGCATGTTCTGCGGGTTGCCCGTGAAGGTGGCCACCGAGCCGCTGTTGGAGCCCATGCACACCGCCAGCAGGTACGGCACGGGGGGAAGGCGCGCGTCCTCCACCACCACCAGCACCAGCGGGGTGAGCATCAGACAGACGGTGTCATTGACGAGGAAGGCGGACAGCAGCGCGCTGATGCCCGTCACCGCCGCCAGGAGCAGCCGGGGCGTGTGCGCCAGCCGCACCGTGTAGGCGCCGGCCGTGCGGAAGAAGGCCGCCTGGGCCAGGTAGGCCGCCATCAGCATCATCCCCAGCAGCAGGACGATGGTGTCCAGGTCCACCGCGTGGCGCGAGGGATCCTCGCTGTGGTTGAACACTTCGGCGGGGGTGACGACGCCCAGGACGACCATGAGGACGGCGCCCAGCAGCGCGCCCCCCGGCCTGTCCAGCTTGAGGAAGGGCAGGCGCGCCCCGGCAATGAATACGTAAGTGAGCAGGAAGATGGCTAGGGCCACGGAAGCGCGGACAGTAGCCCAACGGCTTCTGCTACGCTGCCCCCACACGCGCCGTCCCCAGGGACATCATGACAGGCACCACCCGGCCCGAGGATGGGCCGGTGCAGCTCGATGGGAGTGAGAACGAGGGGGGAGGGCAGATCCTCCGCTCCGCGCTGTCCTTGTCTCTCATCACCGGACGGCCATTCCACGTCACTGGCCTGCGCGAGCGCCGGGAGCCTCCTGGGCTACGGCCCCACCACCTGGCCTGTGTGCGCGGCGCCGAGGCCCTGAGCGGCAGCACCTGCGAGGGGGCGGTGCTGGGCGCCTCGGAGCTGACCTTTACGCCGGGCCCGGTCCGCCCGGGGGACTACGTGCTGGAGGTAGGCACCGCGGGCAGCACCCCGTTGATCTTCCAGTGCCTCTTCTTCCCGCTGGCGCTGGCCGGGGGAGGGCGGCTCACCCTGCGCGGGGGCACGCACCTGGCCAACAGCCCCAGCTACCCGTACCTGGTGAACGTCTGGCTGCCGGTGATGCATGCCTATGGGCTGCACGCCTCGCTGAGCCTCACCCACGCCGGCTTCTATCCGGAGGGCGACGGCGAGTTCCAGGCGGAGCTGTCGCCGCCCGACGAGCCTCCGCGGCTGGTGGATCTGCCCGCGCGCGGCACGCTGCATGACATCACCGTGAGCACGCTGGTGGGAGGGCTGCCTTTCACGGTGGCCGATCGCCAGTCTCGCGCCGCCGAGGCGGCCCTGCGCGAGCGGGGGCTGTACTGCAACTCGCAGAACCGGGCGCTGCCGGTGACACGCTCAGCGGGCACCGTCACCTTCGTTCTGGCGCAGTTCGAGAACACCTTCGCGGGCTTCACCGCCGTGGGCGACCGGGGGCGGCCGCCCGAAGAGGTAGGCCGCGAGGCCGCCGAGGCCGTCGCGCGCTTCATGGAGTCCGCGGGCGCCATCGACGAGCACCTGGGGGATCAGATCCTGTTGCCGGCGGCCCTGCTGGCCTCGGGGAGGCTGGGCCCGGCCTCGCCTGGCACCACGCGCTTCACCGCGGCGCGGGTGACGGAGCACCTGACGATGCAGGCGCGCGTCATCGAGCGCTTCCTGCCGGTGCGGGTGCAGGTGGAGCCAGACGGCGCCGTGGAAGTCCGCCCGGTGTGAGGTTCCAGACGTCCGGCCTTTCCCTTATTCGGCCAGAGGGCTAATCATCAGCCCATGTCCTCCCCTGGGGCTCCAGACCCGAAACCCGCCGGTTCGCCTGTCGCGGCCCTCGTGCACCAGCGCAACCTGGCTGATGCGATGCCCTACATCGTCTGGACGGACGGTGAAGACGGCAACGTGACCTATTTCAACAACAAGTGGACCGAGTACACGGGGCTCGATCTGGAGCAGACGGTCCGGGTCGGCGCTCACTCGCTGATTCATCCGAGCGATGTGGAAGAGGTCTTCCGCGTCTTTGGCGAGGCCCGGCGCAAAGGGGCCCCTTTTACCGTCGCCTACCGCCTGCGCCGTGCACGTGACGGGGCCTTCCGGTGGCACGAAGCGCGCGTGGCTCCGCTGCAGATAGAGGATGGGCGGGCCGTCTCCTTCGTCGGCACGGCCGTTGACGTCGATGACCAGCGCCGGGCGAGCTACCAACAGCAATTCCTGGCCGAGGCCGGCAAGGTGCTGGGAACTTCACTCGAGCCCACCCGGACGCTCAATGACGTGGCGCGCCTGGTGGTGCCCCACCTGGCGGATTGGTGCGCCATCGATATCGCCAACGAGGCAGGGGGCTTCGAGCGCCTGGCCGTCGCGCACGTGGACCCGGCGAAGGTCACGCTCGCCAACGAGCTGTGGCGGCGCTACCCCCCTCGGCCCGAGGAGCCCTATGGGCTCCACACGGTGGTCCGCACGCGGCAAGCCCAGCTCTTCGAGGACATCCCGGACGAGCTCCTGGTGGCCGGCATCCCTGATCCGGAGATCCTTGCCATCATGAGGTCGCTGGGGCTGAAGTCCTCCATGTGCGTGCCCCTCGTCACCCGGGACCGTGCCCTGGGGGCACTGTCCCTTGTCTCTTCGGAGTCGGGACGGCGCTATGGCAAGGAGGACCTGGCCTTTGCCTATGACTTCGCCAGCCGTATCGCCGTGGCGCTGGACAACGCGCGCTTGTACACGGCGGCGCAGCAGGCCCGCGCCGCGGCCGAAGCGCTCGCGGCGGACGTCGTCGAGCAGAGCAGAACGGTGGAGAGCGCCTTGTTGGCGATGCGAGCCGAGCGGGACGCGGCCCTGGCGAAGCTGGCGCGGCTCGAGCAGTCCCTGGAGAAAAAATCGGGTCCTCCATGACGCCGCCGCATGACGCAGGGCCGTCTCCAGCCCCAGGCCTCGCGCAGCTTGCGCTGGACAAGCTCACCCGTGTGCTCGGCGCCGAGCAAGGCAAGCGCGCGTTCGCTCAGACGCTCGCCGCGGTGCGGCTGACGGACCTGCGTACTCCCAACGAGCTCTACACGTTCGGAGAGCACCTCTCGAAACAGGGGGGCTTCGAGGCGGCGGTGGGCCGGCTGTTGACGGTCGCCGCGGTCATCCGGGGCGCCAACAACCCGGGCCACAGCACCTGACTCACTCCTGCACGTCGTCCACGTGGTGGAACGCCTCACCCGGCGGAATAATCGTGCCATTGGGCAGGGTGCGCTCGCCGGTGGAGATGCTCCACACATCCAACGTGTCGTCCCCGTCGAGGTTACCCGCGCACGCCATGGTGATGTTGCACTCGGGGCACTCGCCCAGCAGCCCCGTCTGCTGCGCCACATCCGGCGGCAGCTGCGCGAAGGTGATGGGCTTCGCATCCTTGTACTTGAAGGTGTCCACGCCGATGGCCCGCGCCTCTTCGCCGCCCTGGGCCTGTGCCGCGCCGCGGTCCTCCATTGGCTCGGCATCCACGAAGTACGCGTAGTGGTTGCCGCGCTCGGGCATGAACGAGACCTTGGAGAGCTCGCGCACGTAGCCGGCGCCCTCGAGGTTCTGCATGCGCTGGGCCGTGTAGAAGGACCGGAGGTTGGTGTTGCACTCGGCCTGCTTCGCGCGGGACTGGAACCGCATGAAGTTGGGGATGGCGATCGCCGCCAGCACGCCCGAGCACATGCAGGTGACGCCCACTACGCCCAGGACGATCCACAGCCACGGGATGCCACCGCGCTTCGGTACGGCCATCACGTTGCCGCACTGGCACGTCACGGGCGTACCGGGCTTCATCCCGGCAACCTCGAGCGTGCGTCCACACTTCGGACACTTCACGTTCATGTGCTCCCCAGGAGACTACGGTGCCTCGCGGCGCAGCCTCCTCGGGTGTCCCGAGCGCGGCCTCTCAGCGATGGCGGATGCTCAGGCCTCTTCCTCGTCCACGTCGCGGCGGGTACCCACCCCCACGGTGTTCGTGTCGGAGATCTCGCGCGTCGTGTTGCGGTAGGCGCGCAGCGCGAACGGCGTGGCCACCAGGAAGACCAGGCCCGCCAGGCCGATGGCGCCCCAGGGAACGGGGGTCTCCTTGATCTGCACGTCGTTGCCGTAGCCGTTGAGGCCACCGCCCAGCTGCCGGGCCTTGAGGGCCGCCTTCTCCTCTTCGGTCATCTCGGGAGGCGGCTCGAAGGACTGCACGGGGCGGCCAGCCAGCACGGCGCCGCCAGAGAGCAGGGCGGACAGGATGATCATTCGGGAAAGCGTACGCATGGGGCGGCATCCTACCATGGGAAGCCGGGCCGAGAGCCAGAGGGGAGGGGGCACGTCGAGGGTTCCCCCGGGGTCGGGGGCTTCTGGCGGGCTTCGGGGACAGCAGGCGACCGGACGGGGGAGCCCCCGGGCTGGGCGCTCCGAGGGGGCTGGGGGGCCGCATGGTGCCCGACACCTGAAGCATTCCCGTGCTTGCGTCCGCGTCAGCGGTCAACTACGCGCAGCGGGCACCCCTTTCTCCAGGCCCTTATGCTGCGCCTCGTCTTCGTCTTCATCGCCAACCTGCTGCTGCTGGTTCGCACGGTGCTCGGGCTGCCGTTCCGGCTGTTGGCCTCGCGGCACCGTCCTTCCTATGTGCGGTTCCGGCTGGCCGGAGAGCTGACGTACCGGGAGAAGACCCGGTCGCGCTTCAAGCTGGGAGGCACGCGTCCCGAGCCGGCCACGGTGTCCTCGCTGGAGTCGTTCCAGGAGGCGCTGGGGCTGTTGGCGAAGGACGCGGGCGTCAAAGGCATCCTGGTGGAGCTGGAGGGGCTGCAGGTCAGCTCGGCGAAGAAGGACGCGCTGGTGAAGCTGCTCACGGACTTCCGGGCGGCGGGCAAGCGGGTGGTGACGTGGGCGGTGAGCGTGGACAACCTGGGCTACCAGGTGATGTGCGCGGCGGACGAGGTGCTGCTGGCACCGGCGGGGCGGCTGGAGCTGGTGGGCTTCGCGGCGGAGGCCACGGCGTTGGGCGAGGGGTTGGGGAAGGTGGGCATCCAGGCCCACTTCGTGCGGCGGGGCGCGTACAAGACGGCGCCGGAGCTCTTCACGCACGCGCAGGTGTCGGACATCCAGCGGCAGACGCTGGAGGCGTTCCTGGACGAGCGGTACGCGGAGCTGGTGGAGGCGGTGGCCAGGGGCCGCAAGCGCACGGCCGAGGAGGTACGGAGGCTGATCGACAGCGGCCCGTACAGCGCGCAGCGGGCGGTGATGGCGGGGCTGGTGGACGCGATGTGCAGCGAGGCGGATCTGCCGGCGCAGCTGGACGAGCGCAAGCGGGAGGCGAAGGAGAAGGACGCGGATAAAGAGGAGGAGCCGCTGGAGGCGATGCCGTCGTGGCTGGCGGCGCTGCCGTTTCCGCCGGTGAAGTGGCGGCCGCTGAAGCGCAAGCCGAGGCTGGGGATGGTGATGCTCTCGGGGATGATCGTTCCGGGCAAGGGCTCGGGAGGGCCGATCGGCCCGACGTTCGCGGGCTCGGACGTGGTGGTGAAGGCGATACGGGCGGCGGGGCGGGACAAGCGGGCCAAGGCGGTGATGCTCTACATCAGCAGCCCGGGAGGCTCGGCGCTGGCGTCGGAGCTGATCCTGGAGGCGGTGCAGCGGGTGGCGCGCAAGAAGCCGGTGATCGCCTTCGTGGATCAGGTGTGCGCGAGCGGCGGTTACATGGCGGCGCTGGGAGCCAAGGAGATCTGGTCGGCGCCGCACGCGGTGATTGGCTCGATTGGCGTGTTCGCGGGCAAGTTCGACGCATCCGGGCTGCTGGAGCGCTTCGGGGTGCACAAGACGATCATCACCCGCGGAGAGAACTCGGGGATCTTCTCGGTGTCGCGAGGCTTCACGCCGCACGAGCGGGCCTCGCTCGAGGCGGAGGTGGAGGAGACGTACCAGGCGTTCCTGGCGCACGTGGCGAAGGCGCGAGGCCGGACGAAGGAGGAGATCCACGAGCGCGCCGAGGGCCGGGTGTACTCAGGCACGCGGGCGCTCTCGGCGGGGCTGGTGGATCGGATCGGCAGCTTCGAGGAGGCGTGCCGCCACGCACTGAGCCTGGCCAAGGTGACGACCGAGAAGTACGAGCTCACGGTCTACAGCGGAGGCGCGCGTCGGCTCTCGCTGCTCCAGCTTCTGATGAGCGCCTCGAAAGCTCACCTCTACGCACTCTGCCCGACATCTTGGACGCTCACGAAGCTCGATGCGGGCGAGCGGTTCGACTGACCATGGGAAACTGGCTCCCGCAGCTCACCTCAATCGATGACCCGATCGCCGATGACTTCTGGTCGTACGAGAACGATGACGGAGTGAAGCACGTTGCGCGAGTGACGATCGGTCGGCCGGCGCCTATCCCAGGAGACTCCAAGGGCGACTGGTACTGCCCGCTGCGGATTGAGCATAGGGCTGCCGACTCAGAGATTCTCTGCATGATGGGTGTGGGGCCAGTGGATGCGCTGGTGAATGCCACTCGCGTTGTCTCGGACCACTTTCATGAACTGCGCAAGGTCAGCCCACGCGCTCAGCCGGTTACCCGCTCATGAGAATTGCTACCCTGCCGCGCGTCATGAAGCCCGCCTCTCACTTGCTCCTGCTCCTCGCTCTGGCCGCTGGCTGCGCCACGCCCAGGGGTCCCACGAACATCGCTGAGGACTACGCCAAGGCGCTGGACGAGAACCGGCTCGCCGACGCCTACGCCCTCACCACCGGCCTGCCCGAAGGGGAGGGCGGCTTCAAGGAGCGCTACAAGGAAGCCGACGCCCGCCGTGAGCGCGCCGCCGCCGTCCGCGCCAGCCTGGATGCCATGGAGGCCCGCGCTCCCGCTCTGAGCCTCGAGCGCCGTGCCTCCAACTGGCGCGTCGTCGAGACGCTGCCCAATGACGAAGCCAAGGCCGCGCTCACCCGGTTCCTCAACGCCGTGGAGGCCCGCGACTGGGAGAAGGCCTGGAGCCTGCTGAGTGCCCCCCTGCGCTCGCGCTACACCCCGGACCGCTTCCGCGAGGACTACGAGCGCGAGCCGCTCGCCCGTGAGCGCCTGCGCCGCGCCCGCCTGGCCCTCAAGGGCAACGTGAAGATGACCGGCAACGAGGCCTCCTTTCCCCTGGGCGCCGACCGCTCGGTGCGCCTCGTCGTGGAAGAGGGCGAGTACCGCATCGCCTCCATCGAATAGGCCCCCGCGCCGCCGGGAGCGTGCAGGCAGCCGAAGGCCCGCCCCATGCGGTGGGAGGCCAGCCGCGTTAAACGTCGTTGACAGTTCTCTGGGCGGGTGGCCATCCTCCGCGCCCTTCTGGGCACGCAACCGCCCGATTTCAAAAAGGTTTCAGGTGTTACCGATGAGCGTTTCGGATCGCGACATCCTCGCGGCGATGTCCAAGGTGATGGATCCCGAGCTCCACGTGGATCTGGTGAAGGCCGGGATGGTGAAGGACATCCGCCTGAGCGGCGACACCGTGAAGCTGAAGATCGAGCTCACCACGCCTGCCTGTCCCCTCAAGGGCAAGATCCAGGCGGACGCCGAGGCCGCGCTCAAGGCCGTGCCGGGCCTGAAGTCCTTCGAGATCGAGTGGGGCGCCCAGGTCCGCGCCACCGGCGGCCAGGCACCGGGCCAGCAGGGCCAGGCGCTGCTGCCGGGCGTGAAGAACATCATCCTCGTCGGCGCGGGCAAGGGCGGCGTGGGCAAGAGCACCGTCGCCGTGAACCTCGCCGTGGCGCTGGCCAAGCACGGCGCCAAGGTGGGCCTGCTCGACGCGGACTTCTACGGCCCGTCCATCCCGCTGATGACCGGCATCACCGAGCGCCCCGTCAGCCCCGATGGCAAGACGCTCAACCCCATGATCAAGCATGGGCTCAAGGTCATGTCGATCGGCTTCCTGGTGGAGCCGGACCAGGCGCTCATCTGGCGTGGCCCCATGCTGCACGGCGCGCTGATGCAGCTGGTGCGCGACGTGTCCTGGGGCGAGCTGGACTACCTCATCCTGGATCTGCCGCCCGGCACCGGTGACGTGGCGCTGTCGCTCTCGCAGTCGGTGCGCGCCGCGGGCGCCGTGCTGGTGACGACGCCGCAGGACGTGGCCCTGGCCGACGTGGTGCGCGCCAAGCAGATGTTCGACAAGGTGCACATCCCCGTGCTCGGCATCGTCGAGAACATGAGCGCGTTCGTCTGCCCGCACTGCTCGAAGACGACGCACATCTTTCACCACGGTGGAGGCCGCAGGGCCGCCGAGATGTTCAACATTCCATTCCTCGGAGAGATCCCCCTGGAGCTCAAGGTGCGCGAGGCGGGAGACTCGGGCTTACCCATCGTGGCGGGCGCGCCGGACAGCCTGGAGGCGAAGGCGTTCATGGAAATGGCTCGCAACGTGGCTGGCCGGGTGTCCACCGAGAGCGCGCGAGCCATTCGGCTGCCGGTGATGCAGGCGCGCTGAGTCCCACAGTCCTAGAGGTTGCCCATGCCTGGTGACAGGGAAGACGACTACCCGCCGGATCCGCTCGACGACGACTACATTCCCGGTGGGCGCGATGGCCGCGCCGGCTTCGTGCCGGAGTTCGTTCGCAAGATGGCGGTGGCGGGGCTGGGCGCCATCTTCATGACGGAGGAGGGCATCCGCAACCTCGCCGGCCAGCTCAAGCTGCCCAAGGAGGTGCTGGGCTTCATCCTCTCGCAGGCCGAGCGCACCAAGGACGAGGTGGGCCGGGTGCTGGCGGACGAGTTGCGCCGCTTCCTCCAGTCCGAGAAGCTGCGCGAGGAGTTCGTCAAGCTGATGTCCGGCATGACGCTGGACGTGCGCGCGCAGATCCGCCTGGTGCCCGCGGACGAGGAGACCAAGAAGAAGGAAGAGCGCAAGGAGGGCGAGCCCGCGCCCAAGGCCAGCACCAGCGCGCCCACTCAGCCCAAGGTGACCATCTCCGAGCTGCACGCGCGCCGCGGTGGCGGCAAGCGGACGAAGAAGGAGTAGCGTTGGAGCCCGGAGCACGCCCCACCTGGCGCAACCACCCCTTGATGAAGCGCCTGCCGCTGCTGGCGTTCGTGGCGCTGGGCCTGTGGCTGTGGCGGGAGACGGGCAACCCGGAGCGAGAGCTGGTGTTGCGGCTGGAGGGCTCGGGCTGGAGCGCCGTGCGCGGCCTGGACTTCCAGGTGACGGGCCCGGACGGGCAGATCCTCAAGCGGGAGGAGCGCTTCTTCACCGCCGCGCCTCCGGCGGAGGTGACGCTGAAGGTGGACCTGCCCGAGGGCTCCTACCGGGCACTCATCTTCGTGAAGGAGCCGGGGCGTCCCACCCGGCCATTGGTGGAACCGCTGACGATTGGCGCGGACCAGTACGTGCTCCGGACGCTGCGGCTGCCCGCGAGCCGTTGACCGGTCGGAAGGTGGGGGCTATAGCGCCCGCACTTCACTCATCGACCGAGGTCACCCAGGCCATGTCAACGGAGCACATCGTCGTCGTCGGAGCAGGGCAGATGGGCGCGGGCATCGCGCAGGTGTCGCTGGTAGCGGGGCTGCGCGTCACGCTGGTGGACGTGTCCAAGGAGGGCCTGGCCAAGGGCGCCGATCGCATCCGCGCCGGCCTGGGCAAGCTGGTGGAGAAGGGCAAGCTGGACGCCGAGAAGCGCAAGGCGGCCGAGGCGAACCTGGCCACCTCCACCTCCGCTGTGGACGTGAAGGACGTGGACTTCGCCGTCGAGGCGGTGACGGAGAACGAGGACCTCAAGCGGCGCATCTTCCTGGAGCTGGACACGGTGGTGAAGCCGGGCGGCGTGCTGGCGACGAACACCTCGTCGATTCCGATTACACGCATCGCGGCGGCCACCAAGCGGCCCGAGGCGGTCATCGGGATGCACTTCATGAACCCGGTGCCGGTGATGCAACTGGTGGAGCTCATCCGTGGCGCGGCGACGTCCGACGAGACGTACCAGAAGACGCGCTCGCTGGCGGAGAAGATGGGCAAGACGACGGTGGTGTCCAAGGACATGCCGGGCTTCATCGTCAACCGCATCCTCATCCCGATGCTGAACGAGGCCTGCTTCGCGCTGATGGAGGGGCTGGGGACGGCGGAGGACATCGACACGGCGATGAAGCTGGGCACCAACCAGCCCATGGGCCCGCTGCAGCTGGCGGACTTCATCGGCCTGGACACCTGCCTGTACATCGCCGAGGTGCTCCACAAGGGGCTGGGTGACAGCAAGTACCGCCCGTGCCCGCTGCTCAGGCAGTACGTGGACGCCGGCTGGTACGGCAAGAAGAGCGGCCGCGGCTTCTACAAGTACTGAGCCACCCCGAGAGCCCGGGCGGACGAGGCGTTCCGGGTCAGCCGAAACGCCTCGCTGCGCCTGGGATCAGTAGATCTCGACGGCCAGGCAGTTGCGGTGGATCCAGCCGTAGCGGCGCTGCGCCTGCATGTTGGAGTCCACGTAGGTGTAGCTCATGTAGAAGCGCTCGTTCGACGGGCAGGACTGGCTCATCGACAGGCTCCGGTTCGACCCCAGCGTGGCGACCACGCTGGAGCCCGAAGACGAGCTGTACATGTACGTGGTGGAGCAGGTCGTCACGTACGTCGTGAAGGTGCTGTAACAGCTGTTGTTGAGCTCCTGCTCCGTGGTGCCGATCTGCTCCACGCCCTCTTCCTCCGGGGCCACACCGCACCCAGACAGCGCGGCGGTCACGACACACGCAAACAGAAAACTCCGGGGGGACAACTTCATTTCGATCCTCGTTCCGCAGGGGGTCCGTTGGGAAGACGGCAAACAGGATAAAGCTTTTTACCCCGCAATCAACAGCATCCAGGTAAAACGAACTTAGCCTGTGGTGTTGCTGCATCCCCGGGAGGATTCTCCAAGGTTTCCAGGCGGTTTGATGGCATGGCGTGGTAATCCCCACCGGCGTTCCGACACCCCGGAGGACTCCCATGGCCTACGAGAACATCAAGCTGGAGACGCAGAGCGCCGTCACGACACTCACGATCGATCGGCCCAAGGCGCTCAACGCGCTCAACAGCAAGACGCTCCAGGAGCTCGAGTCCGCGCTCCAGTCGCTGGGCGCCGACACCCGCGTGCTCATCCTCACCGGTGGCGGTGAGAAGGCCTTCGTGGCCGGAGCGGACATCTCCGAGATGTCCTCCATCTCCGCCGCGCAGGCCCGCGAGTTCGCCGCGCTGGGCCACCGCACCCTGGCGCTGCTCGAGTCGCTGCCGTGCCCCACCATCGCCGCGGTGAACGGCTTTGCGCTAGGCGGCGGCTGCGAGCTGGCCCTGGCGTGCGATCTCATCTACGCCTCGGAGAAGGCCAAGCTGGGCCTGCCCGAGGTGTCGCTCGGAGTGATTCCGGGCTTCGGCGGCACGCAGCGGCTCACCCGGCTGGTGGGGAAGATGCGCGCCAAGGAGCTCATCTTCACCGGTGGCCACATCCCCGCCGCGCAGGCCAAGGAGCACGGCCTGGTGCTGGAGGTGCTCCCGCCCGAGAAGCTCATGGAGCACTGCCGCGCGGTGGCCGAGAAGATCCTCAAGAACGGCCCGCTGGCCATCTCCCAGGCCAAGCGCGTCATCGAGTTCGGCGCGGACCAGGATCTGCGCGCCGCCAACGAGCTGGAGCGCCAGGGCTTCGCCGTCCTCTTCGGCTCCGAGGATCAGCGCGAGGGCATGAAGGCGTTCCTCGAGAAGCGCCCCGCCTCCTTCACCGGCAAGTGAGCCGCGAGGCCGGGCCCCTGCTGCTGGCGCTACTCCTGGCGGCGGGGCCTGCCCAGGCCGACGAGCCCATTGCCACCAAGCAAGACGAGCGGGCTCCCGCGCTCGTCTCCTGGAAGCGCGCCCTGTGCATCTACACCGGCTGCTTCCTCGAACCCCTCATCCCCGATGTGCGCCGCGAGTTCGGCCCCACTTCACACTGGGTGCTCTCGTGGCCCATTCACCCGTGGGCCACGCCTCCGCTGAACGTGCCGGGCCCCACGCTCATCCTCTCGCCGTTTCTGGAGCCACAGCTGCGCCTGGAGCCCTCGGCCCTCCGGCTGCTCGGCGGCGCCCGGCTCTACGCCTTCCCGGACACCGCGCGCTGGGGCGCCCTCGTGGAGGGCGCGGGCCTCTGGGGCGCGGACGGGCGGGGTGGGGTGCTGGGCGCCGGGCTCACCTATGATCTCATCGAGCGCCACGCGGACACCCAGCCGTGGACCCTCTCGCTCGTCTACCGGCGCACTTGGAGCGATCAGGGCCCCCGGCATGACGTGGCCTTCGACGTTACCGTACCGATTGGAATGTTCTTCGGGACGCGGAGAGTCCCGTCCGACCGGTCGGTCGCTAATGACGGGTAATAGGAGCAGCAACCCACGCTCGGGGTAGCACAGCGGGAGGAGCGGTATTCCCCCCGGGCGCGGCGCATACTATGGAGTCCGGCCAATTTCCCCAGGAGTGCCATGAACTTCGAGCTGACCGACGTCCAGCGTGAGATCCAGCGGATGTGCCGCGACTTCGCGGCCAAGGAGCTCATTCCGAACGCGCGTAAGTGGGACGAGACTCACGCGTGGCCCACCGAGGCGGTGAAGAAGCTGGCGGAGCTGGCGCTGCTGGGTGTGGCGGTGCCCGAGCAGTACGGCGGCGCCGGGCTGGACAACGTCTGCTACGCCATCGCGATGGAGGAGATCAGCCGCGGCTGTGCCTCCACGGGCGTGATCATGAGCGTGAACAACTCGCTCTATTGCGATCCGGTGATGAAGTTCGGCACCGAGGCGCAGAAGGAGGAGTTCCTCACCCCGTTCGCGCGCGGCGAGAAGCTGGGCTGCTTCGGCCTCACCGAGCCCGAGGCCGGCAGCGACGCGGCGGCGCAGAAGACGACGGCGGTGCGCCGGGGTGACGAGTACGTCATCAACGGCTCGAAGAACTGGATCACCAACGGCCCCCGGGCGGACGCCATCGTGCTGTTCACGATGACGAACAAGGAGGCGGGCAACAAGGGCATCAGCGCCTTCATCGTCCCCACCAACACGCCGGGCTTCACCCGCGCCGAGCCGGACAAGAAGATGGGCATCAGCGCGGCGCACTCCTGCTCCATGTTCTTCGAGGACATGCGGGTGCCGGCCAGGAACATGCTGGGCAAGGAGGGCGACGGCTTCAAGGTGGCCATGAGCACGCTGGACGGCGGGCGCATTGGCATCGCGTCGCAGGCGCTGGGCATTGCCCGCGCGGCCTTCGAGGAGGCGGTGCGCTACTCGGGCGAGCGGAAGACGTTCGGCAAGCCCATCCGGGATCACCAGGCCATTCAGTTCATGCTGGCGGACATGGCCACGGAGATCGACGCGGCGCGGCTGCTGGTGCACCAGGCCGCGGTGCTCAAGGACAAGGGCGTGCGCCACAGCCTGGAGAGCTCGATGGCGAAGCTGTACGCCAGCGAGATGGCCAGCCGCGTGGCGAACAAGGCGCTGCAGGTGCACGGCGGCATGGGCTACAGCAAGGAGATGGACGTGGAGCGCCACGTGCGCGACGCGCGCATCACCGAGATCTACGAGGGCACGAGCGAGATCCAGCGCATCGTCATCTCGGCCAACGTGCTGAAGGACTAGGAGCAGGAAGCCCGTGAACCTCGAGCTGACCGAGACCCAGACGCTGATCCGTGACACCGCGCGCAAGTTCGCCAGGGAGCGGGTGGCTCCGCAGGCGCGCAAGTTCGACCGGGAGGAAGTCTTCCCCACCGCGCTCTTCAAGGAGCTGGCGGAGCTGGGCCTGATGGGGGTGAACATCCCGTCGCGCTACGGCGGCGCGGAGGCGGGCGTGGTGTCCTACTCGCTGGCGATGATGGAGATCTCCGCGGCGTGCGCCTCCACGTCGGTGGCGATGGCCGTGACGAACATGTGCGCGGAGCTGATCAACGCGTACGGCACGGAGGCGCAGCGCGAGAAGTTCGTCACCCGGCTGGTGTCGGGCGAGGCGGTGGTGGGCTCGTTCGCGCTGTCCGAGCCTCACGCGGGCTCGGATCCGGGGGCGATGAACACCTCGGCGGTGCGCAAGGGCGACAAGTGGGTGCTCAACGGCAGCAAGCAGTGGATCACCTCGGGCGCGCACGCGGGGGTGATGGTGGTGTGGGCGCGCACCTCCGCGGCGGGGAACAAGGGCCTGTCGTGCTTCATCGTCGAGGGAGGCACCAGGGGCCTCATCATCGGCAAGCACGAGGACAAGATGGGCCTCAGGGCCTCGAACACGGTGGGGCTGACGTTCGAGGACTGTGAGATTCCGGCGGACAACCTGCTGGGCAAGGAGGGCGACGGCTTCAAGCTGGCGATGGTGGCGCTGGACGGTGGGCGCATCGGCATCGCGTCGCAGGCGTGTGGGGTGGCGCGGGCGGCGCTGGAGGCGTCGGTGCGGTACACGAAGGACCGCAAGGCGTTCAACCAGCCGGTGGCGGAGTTCCAGGGCCCGCGCTTCATGATGGCGGACATGAAGGTGCAGATCGCGGCGGCGGAGCTGCTGACGTTCCGCGCGGCGACGATGAAGGAGCAGGGCAAGCCGTTCTCGCGCGAGGCGTCGATGGCGAAGCTGTTCGCCAGCGAGATGGCCAACCGGGTGTGCGACAAGGCGGTGCAGCTGCACGGAGGCTACGGCTACATCGACGAGTTCCCGGTGGAGCGCTACTTCCGGGACGCGCGCGTGCAGACGATCTACGAGGGCACCAGCGAGGTGCAGCGGCTGGTGATCGCCCGCGAGACGTTCAAGCTGTTCTCTTGAAGGTGACGGAATTTGGATCCTCCGTGACCAGAAAGATGCTGGTCAGCGTGGAGCGTTCTAGTTGTGGGCAATGGCTTGAGCGAAGTGAGGTAGCACAATGCTGAAGAAGTTGCGGCTCACGGACTTCAAGAGTTTTGTCAACGAGGAGGTAGAACTGGCTCCGCTGACACTTCTCGTCGGCGCAAATGCTTCCGGGAAAAGCAATTTTTTGGATGCAATCCAATTTCTACGAGCGACCCACTTTGATTTATCTATTGCGGATATCCTAAATGGAGAGGAACGAGCATATCCCTACTCAGAAGCATGGCCTGGGCTCCGAGGACGTGCGGCGGAAGCAGCAAGGGTTGGCACGTCAGTATTCTCCATAGAGAGCCTGTGGCGAACTCCAGATATTGAAGATGTTTATGGGAAAAGGAACGTACAGGGACAGCAATGGGGTGAAGTCAGGCACCGTATTGCATGTCGAACGGATCCGTATCCAAGGCTTGAGGCAGAAAGTTTAGCAAAAGGAGATGGAGAACTGCTCTTCTCCACTGGGGCCGTTAAGGATAATCGTATTGAGGTGCCAGGATGGAAACTTATCCCTTGGCCAGGAAATGAAAGAAAAGAGTCTCCAGCCCTGCTCGATGCTGATCGATCGCTGCAGTGGATCATTCTTGGAAGCATAAATCCTGGTTCCCCAAGCGTTCCTCCAGTTGTTGCCCAATACAGTCATGCTCTCTCTGAAGCTGTTGGTCGAATAGGCTCTTTAGATATCAAGCCTGAGCAAATGAGAGGCTATGGCCGTAAAGGGATGTTCATGGACGTGGCGGGCAAAAACATATCTGGTCTGCTTGCTGCGATGAGCGAGCAGCTTGAGACCAAGCGTGCCCTCGTGGATTGGCTAGCTGAGTTTTGTGCGCCAGAAATTACTGATATCGATTTCATCGAGGTCAAGGAACTCGGTGATATAATGGCGATGTTCGTTGAGGCAGGGGGGAAACGTATCTCTGTGCGAAGCCTCTCTGAGGGGACGCTCCGTTTTTTGGGGATACTTTTATCGTTGCGTATGGCTGAGCCCGGCAGCGTGATGCTGATTGAAGATATTGAGATGGGTCTTCACCCAACACGCATCCGGTTGTTGTCGGAGTACTTGGAAAATGTTGTTCGCGAGAGGAATATTCAAGTCATCGCGACTACCCACTCCCCCGTGGTCCTCCAGTGGGTAAACGAAGAAACACTGCGTAGCACAGTGGTCTTTGGACGAGTGTCGGATTACGAAGGTACCTTAATGCGTCGATTGGGGGACCTCCCGCACTTTGATCAAGTTGCCCGGCACAAAGGTATCGAGGAACTTTTCACGACTGGTTGGCTGGAGATGGCTCTGTGAAGGTTCTAGTCATCCCAGAGGACCCGACTCTTGATCAATACATACTCAAACCCATAGTCGAGCGACTCTTCACGGATTGGGGTAAGAGCCCGCGCATACAGATCCTTTCAAAGCCACGACTACGCGGAGTTTCCCAAGCGCTTGATGCCAGCATCCTTGCTGACATTGTGGCGACTTACCCGATGGTCGACCTTTTCTTGGTCATGGTGGATCGAGATGGAGACTTGCGGCGACCTGAGAGGGTTAAGATGCTGGAGAGTGCGTTTCCCCAACTCCTCAGTTGTTTAGCTATCGAAGAGGTAGAGGTCTGGATGCTTGCGCTGCACCGCGAAACACTCGCCGCCTCGTGGCATGATATTCGTGCTGAGCACCATCCCAAGGAGCGTTTCGCTCAGCCGTTCCTTGTGGAACATGCGCCTAAACTCGATCCTGGCCAAGGCCGCGCTTGGGCGATGCGCGAGCTGGGTGGGAAGTGGAAAGGAATCCTAGCGGTCTGTCCTGAACTTGAGGAGTTCTCGCAACGGCTTGGTGCTCGGCTGCAAACTGAGGCGCGGTGAAAAAGAGTCGTTGCGCTCGGGATGCAGAGCACTAGCAGCGTGTATCTCCTAACTTAAGCAGGACCAGTGGATGTTCACTTGGTGCTGGAAAGTATCTTGCTGCTTTTGTAGCACTCTCATCCCTTCACCGCGCCAGCGGTGAGGCCCGAGACGATCTTCCGCTGGAAGATGAGCACCAGCACCACGAGCGGCACGGTGACGATGACCGAGGCGGCCATGATGAGGCCCCACGGCGTCTCGAACGCGCTGCCGCCGCTGAACAGGGCAATCGCCACGGGCACCGTGCGCACGCTGTCGGACTGAGTGAACGTGAGCGCGAAGAGGAACTCGTTCCACGCGGCGATGAACGCCAGCAGGCCCGTGGTGGCCATGGCGGGCCCCAGGAGCGGGAAGAACACCTTGGTGAGGATGACCCACGGCGAGGCGCCGTCCACGATGGCCGCCTCCTCCAGCTCCTTGGGCAGCTCACGCATGAACGTGGTCAGCACCCAGACGGTGAAGGGCAGGGTGAGGATCAGGTTGGAGATGATCAGCGCCGGCAGCTTGTTGTAGAGCCCCAGCCAGCGCACCAGCTCGAACATGCCCGACAGCACGGCGATCTGCGGGAACATGGAGATGCCCAGCACCGCCAGCAGCAGCGCCTTGCGCCCCCGGAACTCGATGCGCGCCAGCGCGAACGACGCCGTCAGCCCCAGCAGCAGCGACAGCACCACCACCGCGGTGGCCACGATGACCGAGTTGACGATGTTCTGCCCGAACGGCTGCGCGGTGAACACCGCCGAGTAGTTGCCCCAGGCGACCACCTTGGGCCACGGGTCCACCTCGAACAGCTCGGCGCCCGTCTTCAGCGACGAGACGATCGCCCAGTAGAAGGGGAACAGCGTGTACACCGCGATGAACGCCAGCAGCAGCCAGAACGACGCCTTCTTCACCACCTTCATGGCGTTCATGTCTCAGCCCTCCCCATCCAGCTTCACCCGGCCCACCATCAGGTACACGGCGGTGAACAGGGCGATCAGCGAGAACAGCAGCGTTGCCGCCGCCGAGCCCACGCCGATCTCCTGGTACTCGAACATCCGCTGCCGGGCGTAGCCGGCCATGGGCATCGTCTCCGTGCCTCCACCGGTGAGCACGAAGAACACGTCGAACACGCGCAGCGCATCCAGGATGCGGAAGATGATGGCCACCATCAGCGGCCCCTTCACCATCGGCAGCGTCACCTGGAAGAACGTGCGGATGGGGCCCGCCCCGTCGATGCGCGCCGCCTCGTACATCTCGTCCGGCATCATCTGCAGCGCCGCCAGAATGAGCAGCGCCATGAACGGCGTCGTCTTCCACACGTCCACGGCCACCACCGCCACGAACGACAGCGAGGACTCCGCCGTCCATGCCAGCGGCTCCTCGATGAAGCCCACGTACTGGAGCATCGCGTTGATGACGCCGTAGCTGTCGCTGAACATCCACCCCCACATCCGCGCGGAGACGACGGTGGGGATGGCCCAGGGCACCAGCACCGCCGCGCGCAGCAGCGAGCGGCCCCGGAACTTCGCGTTCAGTGCCAGGGCGATCATCATCCCCAGCACCGTCTCCAGCGTCACGGAGACCGCGGCGAAGCGGAAGGTGGTCCACACCGTGGTCCACCAGTCCTCGTCCTCGATCACCGTGCGGAAGCTCTCCAGCCCCACGAACTGCGAGGCCGCCATGTCCGTCAGGTTCGCGTCCGTGAACGAGAACCAGAAAGTGCGCCCGAGCGGCCACCCGGCCACCAACGCCATGGCCACCAGCGTTGGAGTCAGGAACAGCCAGGCGGCGCGGGTGCGCTGCCGCGAGAGCACCGAGGCCCGAGGTGCGGGGCCCGGTGCGCCCGTGGCGGCGCTGGCGACAACAGGAGTCGTGGGGCTGGCCATGGGTTCAGCCCTCCGTCACCACTTGCCGTCCTTGCCCAGCTTCTTGATCTTCTCCTCGGCCTTCTTGAGGTTGGCGTCCGCCTTGCCCTTGCCGGACAGCGTCGCGTACACGCCGTTGCGGAACTCGGTGCTCACCTGGTTGTACTTCGTCCCGGTGATCGTCGGCCGCGGCACCGCGTTGACGAACGTGTTGTACAGCTCGCCGATGAACGGGTTGGCCTTGAGCAGCTCCGCGTCCTTGTAGAGGCTCATGATGGTGGGGTTGAACGAGCCCACCAGCGCGCGGCGCTTCTGCTCCTCGGGGCCCGTCAGGTACGCCACCAGCTCCGCCGCCAGCTTCTGGTTCTTCGAGTACTTCGACACGCCCAGCTGCCAGCCGCCCAGCGTACCGGTGGACTTGCCCTCCGCGCCGCCCTTGGGCAGCGCCATCACGCCCACCTTGCCCGCGATCGCGCTGTCCTTCGCGTTCGCCAGCGACCAGGCGTACGGCCAGTTGCGCATGAACACCGCGTCGCCCTTCTGGAACACGCCGCGCGCGCCCTCCTCCTCGTAGGACAGCACGCCCTTGGGCGCCACGTTGCCAATCAGCCCCGCGAAGAAGTTGATCGCCTCCACCGCCTTGGGGTTGTTGAGCGTCACCTGGCCGTTGGAGTCAACGATCGTCCCGCCGCCGAACGAGTCCACCCACTCCAGCGCGTTGCAGGTGAGCCCCTCGTACGACTTGCCCTGGAACACGAAGCCCACCAGGTTCTTGTTGCCCGCCTTCTTCTCGGCGTCCACCACCGTCTTGGCCGTCTGCGCCAGCTCCTGCCACGTGGTGGGCGGCTTCTGCGCGTGCTTCTCCAGCAGATCCTTGCGGTAGTAGAGCAGCCCCGCGTCCGTGAACCACGGGATCGCGATCAGCTTGCCGTTCACCGTGTTGTTCTTCACGATCGGCTGGAAGTGCTGGTCCAGCACCTCCTTCTTGAAGAACGGGGTGAGGTCCGCCATGTGGTTGGCGACGATGCCGGGCCACACCACGTCGATGCGGACCACGTCCAGGTCCGCCGAGCCCGCCGCCAGCAGCTGCTGGAACTGCGCCAGCTGCTGCCCCGCGTCCGTGGGCACGCTCATCAGCTCCACGGTGTGGCCGCTCTTCTTCGCCCACGCCTCGGCGCCCTGCTTGCAGATGTCCGCCTCCTGGCCCACCGAGCCACAGGCGATCACGAGCTTCTCTGCTGAAGCGAGTCCCGGGGTTACCAGCGCTACCGCGGCGACGAGCCCTGCCAGTACCTTCTTCATGAGTATGTCCCTCCCTGGAGGCGCTCCGGAGCTGGAGCGCGTCCCCACGAGTCATACGCCACCCCGAACGGCTGGCGACGCACTGCATCTGCCACCACGGACTCGTAGGCGGCGCATCCCGTATCACGTTTTCTCTAAGCACAGGAGGCTTGAATATGTGAACTATGAGGTTTTAAGAGGGCCCCGCTGCAAAGAACCACACAACCCCCAACCTCCCTTCGGAGCTCGATCGTGCTTTCTCGAAGACTGCATTCCCAGGTGACCGCGCCGTTGGCGTCGCTGTTCGCCGCGCTGACGCTGCTCGTTGTGCCGACCTCTGCCCAGGCGGCGCTCGAGGCGGGCCCGCTGGAGATCGGCATGTACGGCCGCATGGGCGTCGCCTGGAATCCTCAGAGCGGCCAGTACGTGCACGGCCAGTCGCTGAACCTGTTGGGCAATCCCCTCGGAGGCCGTCTGGAGGAGGGGGACTACCTCGAGCCCAACATCAAGCTGAACATCATGCGCCCCACCGCCGAGGACAACACGAAGCCGTACTTCCACTTCGTGATCACCCCGGCCATGTTCTCCAGCAACGGCTCGTTCCTGGGCGCGTTCGCCAACAACTTCTCGGCGCAGCTGCGCATCGAGCTGTTCCAGGCCTACCTCGAGGCCGGCAACGTGCTCATCCCCGATCTGCAGATCTGGGCCGGCCAGCGCTTCTACCGTGGCAGCGACGTGCACATCGCTGACTACTACTTCTTCAATCAGCTCAACTCGCAGGGCTTCGGCGCCAAGTACAAGGGCCTGGACATGGCGGTGCTGCTGCAGACCTCGAGCAGCCAGGGCCTGTACGCGGTGGACCTGGACGGCGACCCGGACACCGACAACCCCCTGGCCCAGCGCCAGCGCACCGTGTTCGTCGCCCAGTACGTGATGCCCCTGGCCGAGAAGCACGCGGTGCACCTGCTGGGTGAGTTCCACCTGCTGCCCGCCGTGCGCCCCACCATCGGCGGCGAGGCGGTGGCCCCCAGCGACATCGGCTACACGCTGGGCGTCAAGGGCCGGCTGGACCTGGGCGGCGGCAGCTTCAACGAGCTGTCGGTGCGCTACGGCGGCGGCATCGCCAACGGCTCGTTCGGCGGCGGCTCGAGCTGGAGCACCTACGGCTCCACCAACGAGGACGGCAAGTACGGCGGCGCGATGGGCCTGGAGGTGGTGGACCACTTCCTCTACAACTTCAACCCCACCTTCGCCCTCAACGCGTTCGGTATCTTCAACTACAGCAAGGGCGCCAGCGGCCTGTCCCAGGACAAGGCGATGAACCTGGCCCTGGGCGCGCGCAGCTTCCTGTACCTGCACGACCAGTTCCACCTCATCAACGAGCTGATGTGGCACGCGGTGGCCCCGGGCCTGCCCGAGGGCGCGCCGGACCAGCCGCTGCCCTCGGCGGTGAAGTTCTCCATCGTGCCCACCCTGGTGCCGTCAGGTGAGCGCTCCGTGTGGGCGCGCCCGCACCTGCGCCTGATCTACACCCTGGCCGTCTACAGCGAGGGCGCGCGCAACGCCGCCCGCGCCGGCTCCTTCGTCGCCTCGCCGTACCTGCGCCAGTTTGGCCCCCGCACCTTCGGCCACTACCTGGGCGCCCGCGCCGAGTGGTGGTTCTAACCCCTCGTACGCTCTGAGGGCTGGCGGGCGGGCTTCCTTCCCCGCCCGCCGGGCCCCCCCGGAGATGTTGCGCCGGGGGGTGGGGGTTCATAGAAGGGAGTCAACACGATTCACGTGCTCGCTTGACTGCCGGAATAACCGGTGTCTAGGGTGCGCGGTTTTCCCAGGTCCCCAGGGTGGGGACGAACGAGCCCTCCGCCGCGCCCCGCGAAGGATGCCCGTCACGAACAGGGGCTGCTGTACCCGTTTCCAAGGACTTTCCATTCATGCAGCAGAACGTGAACCAGCAGATCGGACCGGAGGCAGGCGACGAGGATTTTGCCGCGATGTTCGAGGCGTCGCTCAAGGAGCGCGGTGGTGACGGCATCCTCAAGGAGGGTGAGATCGTCAAAGGCACCGTCGTTCAAGTGACGAAGGACTTCGCGATCGTCGACATCGGCTACAAGTCCGAGGGCCAGGTTCCGATCGCCGAGTTCACCAGCCCCCGCGGCGAGCTCACCGTCAAAGCCGGTGACGCCGTGGAAGTGTTGCTGGAGAGCCGCGAGAACGATACCGGCATGGTCGTCCTCTCCAAGGAGAAGGCCGACAAGATGCGCATCTGGGACGAGATCAGCGCCGCCTGCGAGCGCGACGAGATCGTCAAGGGCACCATCGTGGGCCGCGTCAAGGGTGGCCTCTCCGTGGACATCGGCGTCAAGGCCTTCCTGCCTGGCAGCCAGGTGGACATCCGCCCCGTGCGCAACCTTGATCAGTACATCTCGAAGGAGTTCGAGTTCAAGGTCATCAAGTTCAACAAGAAGCGCGGCAACATCGTGCTCTCTCGCCGCGTGCTCCTCGAGAAGCAGCGCGAGGAGATGAAGAAGGAGACCCTCAAGAACCTCAAGGAGGGTGCGGTCCTCAAGGGCGTGGTCAAGAACCTCACCGACTACGGCGCCTTCATCGACCTGGGCGGCATCGACGGCCTGCTGCACATCACCGACATGTCCTGGGGCCGCATCGGTCACCCCAGCGAGATGTTCAACGTGGGTGACGAGGTTCGCGTCGTCGTCCTCAAGTTCGACCCGACGCAGGAGCGCGTCAGCCTGGGCCTGAAGCAGATCCAGGAGGACCCGTGGCACCGCGCCGACGAGAAGTACCCGGTCGGCACGCGCGTCAAGGGCAAGGTCGTCTCCATCACCGACTACGGCGCCTTCATCGAGATCGAGCAGGGCGTCGAGGGTCTGGTGCACGTGTCCGAGATGTCGTGGACCAAGCGCCTCAAGCACCCGTCCAAGATTCTGGAGGTCGGCCAGGAGGTGGAGGCCGTCGTCCTGGACATCGATCCGAAGGCCAAGCGCATCGCGCTGGGCATGAAGCAGATCGAGCAGAACCCCTGGACGCTCCTCGAGGACAAGTACCCGATTGGCTCGGTCATCAAGGGCCAGATCCGCAACGTCACCGACTTCGGCATCTTCGTCGGCGTCGAGGAGGGCGTGGACGGCCTGGTGCACGTGTCCGACATCTCGTGGACCCAGCGCATCAAGCACCCGGGCGAGATGTTCAAGAAGGGCGACGAGGTCGAGGCGGTGGTGCTCAACATCGACGTCGAGAACGAGCGCTTCAGCCTGGGCATCAAGCAGCTCCAGCCGGACCCCTGGGAGACGCTGTCCGAGCGCCTGCCGGTGGGCAGCCGCGTGAAGGGCAAGGTCACCAAGGTCACCGACTTCGGCGCGTTCGTGGAGATCGAGCCGGGCATCGAGGGCCTCGTCCACGTCTCCGAGCTGAAGGAGGAGCGTGTCGAGAACCCGCGTGACGTGGTGCAGGAGGCCCAGGATGTCGAGGTGAAGATCATCGACATCAACACGCCGGACCGGAAGGTGGCGCTGTCGATGAAGGCCCTCATCGGCGAGGGCGAGGACTACCGCGAGTACCTCCGCAAGCAGGCGGAAGGCTCGAAGGCGCGCCTCGGCGACGTGATGGCGAGCAAGCTGAAGAAGTAGTCTTCAGCGGCACGCGCCAGCACGGCGAGACGGCCGGGTTCCCGTAAGGGGGCCCGGCCGTTGCCGTTTCCGGGGTAACGTCCCGGGCCCATGGAACTGAGCAGCGCGCAGGCCAACTTCGTCTCGGTGGCGATATTCGTGGCGCCCCTGCT
>DATHBR010000076.1:0-16722 GCA_035296065.1 Myxococcaceae bacterium
ATGCTGACGCAAGACCCTGCGGCGTTCTACCCTGCGGCGGTTCGTCTTCTGCGCCGGCTCCGCCGCAGAAGAGCGCTGCGGCGGGCCCTCCGCCCGACGCGCCGACGGGCCCCTGCAAGGACTTAGTTCGGATGGCTTAGAAGGCGGTGCCGATGCTGCCACCCAGGAAAGTGTCGTCCAGGTAGCCGCGGCGGAAGCGCATCAGCTCCACGCGGAAGGACAGCGCCATGCGATCGGACAGCCGGGGCCGGCCCCGGAAGCCCAGACCGTACTGCGCCAGGGGCTTGAGGCCTTTGACGCCCGTCTCCTTCTCATTGGGCGTGCCCGCGCCCGTGGTGATGGCGGCGGACTGAAGGGCCATGCCGCCGCCGGCCTGGAAGAAGAGGCCGTAGGCCTTGGTGGCGCCGAAGGTGAACTCGTAGGCGGGGGCCACCGAGAAGTAGTGGACACGGTTGCGGCCGACGATGAGCTCGGTGCCCTCGCTGCGGCCGGCCATCGTCCAGCGCACGTCCGCCCAGAGCGCCTCGGTCAGCCGCTCCGAGTCGAGGATGCGGCCGAACTCCCAGGTGAAGCGCAGGCCCAGCCCCAGGGCGGGGTCAGCGAAGCGGCCGCGGGAGCTGTCCATCAGCATGGCGCCCAGGATGACTTCTCCGGCCAGGCCCGTGTTCGGGTCATCCGAGCCGTACATGCTCTCGAACTCGCCCTCGGCCTCCTCTTCATCGGCCATGCGGTCGAAGTCCGCGGTGGGATCGTTGCTGCGGCGGGGCAGCCGGCGCGGGGTGTCCTCCCCTGTCTCTTCGTCATCAGGGTAGGCCAGAGGCGCGTCCTCATCCTCGTCCTGCGCGAGCGCGGGCGTGGAGAAGGCGAGCGCCCCCAGCAACAGGGACAGCAACCAGGCGGGCAAGGTGAGGGTTCTCATGGAAGGGGCGGAAGCGTGCGGCAGGTGGTGGTGCCACCCTGGGCGCTGGAGGGGCAGGGCCGGCCAGGGCCCACCAGGAAGTTGGCGGGGATCTGCAGCCGGTCGATGAACTCGTTGCACACGGCGACGGCCAGGTCCGGGTCCACCCGGTTCACGTGCTTGATGATGACGGAGGTGGCCGACACCAGGTTGAAGATGTCCGGGGTCTGCTTGGTGATGGCGTCCTCGATGAGCTCGCGCAGGTTCTGGTAGCCGCCCAGGGCGTCGGCCTGCTGCGAGTAGGAGGCGATGACGGCGCCCTGGAGCACCTCGTGCCGGCCCAGCTGCTGGCCGGCGCGGTACAGCGCGGTGGCGATGATGGAGCCCAGCACGTACTCACGGCCGTTGCCGCCAAAGGCGTTGAGGCCCTCGCTGTAGAACTGATTGCGCAGCGTCTCGGTCATGCACCGGTTGGCGTCGGCCAGGTCGCGCGTGGCGCTCTCGGCGTCGGTGAACGAGGTGCTCATGAAGCGGGTGTTGCAGCCCGAGGGCGTCTTACAGGTGGTGCCGAAGGCGTGGTAGTCGGCCAGGCCCTCGTCCAGCGACTTGAGCAGGTTGGCGCTCGGGCTGGGGGAGAGGTTGCTCCACTGCAGCAGCGCCGCGGGCAGCCGGGCCGAGTTGTAGACCTTCTTGTTGAAGATGAGGTGCGAGTACTCGTGCGCCATGATGCCTGAGTTGATGGCCAGCGGCGCCTTCTGCAGCTCGTCGAAGGGCAGCACCATCATGGCCCGCACGGGCGGGAAGAACAGGGCGTTGTCCCGGGCCGGATCCGGGCTCTGGTCCTTGAGGACGAACTCGGGGAAGTAATAGACGGTGGTGGGCTCGGCGAAGTCCGCGTCGGTGAGCCGGCCCACGGTGCGGTAGTAGTCGTAGGCCTTCTCGAAGTTGTAGTAGGCGGTGACGATGTTCCAGGTGTGGAAGTCCGCCGGCCACAGCACCCCGTCAAAGTCGATGTAGTTGGCCTTCACGCTGCTGCCCGTGCCCTTGATCATCGCGTCGCCGAAGGCCTTCTCGGTGGGCGCGTTGATCAGCTCCGGATCCTCGGAGTCCACCCGGATGCTCGCGCCGCCGATCATCCGGGCGACCTTGCCCTCCATGGCGACGATGTCCGTGATGGTGTTGAGCGTGACTTCCTCGGGTGAATAGCCGGTGCCCTTGTTGTCGATGACCAGGGCACGGACCTTCACCTTCTCCTCGGTGGCGGGAGCGCACGAGGCCAGCAACAGCAACGCGGCGGCGGCGATGACGGTTCGAAGCATGGCCCGGGGTTTTACTACGAGCCCGGGTGCATTCAGAAGGTGTACTCCGTGCCCAGCGTGGCCAGGCCCGTTGTAAGGGAGGTGCCGTCCTCGGGCACGTCTGCCTGCACGGCCAGGGCAGCCCACAGGCGGAAGGGCTCCGCCAGGCGGAAAGTCCACCGGGTGGCCAGCACATGGCCCACCCCCTGGCCGGTGACATAGCGGGTGAAGGCGTAGGAGAGCTGCCCACGTATGGAGGCGTTGAAGCGGTAGGTGAGCGAGGGCTTCACGTCGAAGCGGGCCGGGGCGCTGGGAAAGCCGGACACGGCGTTGACGTCCGTCAGCCGGCCCGCCACCGCGGCGCCCAAATCCCGGTACAGCCGCTGCACGAACTCGGCCTCCAGCCCGCGATCCTCGGCCACCTCGGCATAGCGGTCGGCCAGCGCCTGCTGCTCCTCGGCGGAGAACTGGCCGGTGCTGAGCGGATCATCGCTATAGAGGTAGAGGCCGCCGCGCAGGCCCAGCTCCCAGTGGCTGCCCAGCATCAGCCGCCCGCCCAGCGAAGGCCGCAGCACACCCAGCGTCTCCACGCGCTGAAAGGTGACGGTGGGCGCGTTCAGGCCCCGGCGGGCGAGCAGCTGGCGGCGAAACGGGTAGCGGGTGAAGCCCACGCCCAGGTCCACCCCATACTCCACCTCGGACAGGCCGCCCGAGTCATACCCCGCGGCCAGCTGCACCCCCTGGCTGCTGTAGGAGGTGCGAGCGCCCAGCGCCGGCAGGTTGAGCCGGGGCAGCTCCCGGGCCAGCGGGGTGAAGGTGGCTTTGGGCAGGCCTACGTTCACCAGGCCCGAGACGAGCCAGTGGGTGGACACCGCATGGTCCACGCCCAGGGAGAGCTGGTGGCTGGGAGAGGTGCCGGGCTCGGGGCGCGCGCCAGAGTAGCCGAAGGTGAGGAAAGTCTCCGCCTCGCGCAGCTCCACGTCCCCCAGCAGGGCCCAGGCCCAGAAGTCGCGGCTGGCGCTCGCCTCGGCCACCAGCGTCCCGGCGCGGGCGGGCAGGGGCCCCAGCGCCAGCAGCAGAATGAGCCCCCAAGGACAGGGGCCCCTTCGAGTTCCTTGACGCACTGTTTCTACGCTCCGTATGGTGCCGCCCCTTCGTTCACGAACGCTCTTCAAAGTAGGCGGTGTCATGGCGGTCCCGTTCATCTCCCAGGTCAAGCGTACCCACAGCTGCGGTCAGCTCACCAAGGAGCATATCGGCCAGGAGGTGGTCCTCTTCGGCTGGGTGCAGAATCGCAGGGATCACGGCGGCGCGGTCTTCATCGACCTGAGGGACAGGGAAGGGCTCACCCAGGTCGTCTTCGAGCCGGATGCCAAGGAGGCCCATGAGCTGGCCGGCAGCCTGCGGCTGGAGTTCTGCATCGGCGTTCGCGGCAAGGTCATCTCGCGCGGCAAGAACGTGAACGCGAAGATGAAGACGGGCGAGATCGAGGTGAAGGCCGACGCGCTCACCATCTTCAACCGCTCCGAGCCCACGCCGTTCCTCATCGATGACCAGATCGACACCAGCGAGGAGAAGCGCCTGGCGCACCGCTACCTGGACCTGCGCCGCCGCCCGCTGCAGCAGTCGCTGATGACGCGCTCGCGGATGAACGCGATCACGCGCTCGTACATGGTGGGCAACGGCTTCCTGGAGCTGGAGACGCCGTTCATGGGCAAGTACACGCCCGGTGGCGCGCGTAACTTCCTGGTGCCCAGCCGCCTCAACCCGGGCAAGTTCTACGCCCTGGCCGAGAGCCCCCAGCTGTACAAGCAGCTGTTCATGGTGGCGGGCTTCGAGCGCTACTTCCAGATCGTCAAGTGCTTCCGCGACGAGGATCTGCGCCTGGACCGGCAGCCGGAGTTCACCCAGATCGACGTGGAGATGAGCTTCGTCACCCAGGACGACGTCTTCACCATCATCGAGGGGCTCATCCAGCGGCTGTGGAAGGAGATCCTCGACATCGACGTGCCCACGCCCTTCATGCGCATGGACTTCTACGAGTCCATGGACAAGTACGGCAACGACAAGCCGGACCTGCGCTTCGGGCTGGAGCACATCGTGCTCACGGAGCTGGTGCGCGAGCACGGCGAGGCGGGCGGAGTGCCGCTGCTGCACGAGGCGGTGCAGCACAAGGGCATCGTCAAGGCGATGGTGATTCCGGCGGACAAGCCGCTGAGCCGCGCCGAGTCCGACAAGCTCGAGGAGTTCGCCAAGCAGGCGGGCGCCCGGGGCCTGGCGCGCGCCAAGGTGGGCGAGGGCGGCGAGTGGACGCAGTCTCCGCTGGCCAAGACGATCACCCCCGCGCTGCGCCTGGCGATCAACGCCAGGTGCAACGCGAAGACGGGCGATCTCATCCTCTTCCAGTTCGGCCGCGAGTCGCTGGTGCACACGGTGATGGCGAACCTGCGCGTGCACGTGGCCAAGAAGCTGGGGCTGATTCCCGAGTACGGCAGCGGCGGCCAGTGGAAGTTCCTGTGGGTCGTCAACCCGCCGCTGTTCGAGTTCGACGAGGACACCAAGACGTGGGCCGCCGCGCACCACGCCTTCACCCGTCCGCACGACGAGGACGTGGACTACCTGCTCACGGATCCGGGCCGGGTGAAGTGCCACCGCTACGACGTGGTGCTCAACGGCTTCGAGATCGGCGGCGGCTCCATCCGCCTGCATGATCCGAAGGTGCAGGCCGAGGTGTTCAAGGCGCTGGGCATCAATGACGAGGAGGCCCGCGCCAAGTTCGGCTTCCTGCTGGACGCGCTCAAGTACGGCGCGCCTCCGCACGGCGGCATCGCGCTGGGCATGGACCGGCTGGCCTTCCTGCTCACCGGCGCCGAGTCGCTGCGTGACGTCATCCCGTTCCCCAAGTCGAAGACGGGCACGGACTCGATGACGGGCGCGCCGGGCGAGGTGGACGAGAAGCAGCTGAAGGAGCTTCACGTCCGCTCGGTGCCTCCCGCGACGCAGAAGTGAAGCCCTGGGAGGTGCTCGCGCGGGCGCCCGCACCGGACGGTGGAGAGTTCGTGCTCCACCACCGGGACGGGGAGTTCGTCATCCGCGTGCACGGCCAGGAGCTGATGTCCTCGCGCGTGCACGGCTCGGAGGAGGCGATGGCCCGCCTGGGCTGCGAGGGCCTGCGCTCCACCGCGGGCGCGCGGGTGCTCGTGGGCGGGCTGGGGCTGGGCTACACGCTGCGCGCCACGCTGGACACGCTGGGGCCTCGGGCGCAGGTGGTGGTCGCCGAGCTGGCCGCGCCCATCGTCGAGTGGAACCGCGGGCCGCTGGCACCCCTGGCTGGCCGGCCCCTGGAGGATGCGCGCGTTCGGGTGGAGGTGGCGGACGTGCGCAAGGTGCTGCGTGGCGCCGGGCCCTGGCACGCCATTCTGCTGGACGTGGACAACGGGCCCGCGGCGCTCACCCGGGCCTCCAACGCCAGCCTCTATGACGGCGCGGGGCTCGACGCGGCCCACGCGGCGCTGGTGCCTGGGGGCAGGCTGGTGGTGTGGAGCGCCGGGCCGGACGCCCGGTTCACCGCCCGGCTGGGCAAGGCGGGCTTCACGGCCGAGACGCACGCGGTGAGCGCGGGCAAGGGCCGGGGCACACGCCACACGCTCTTCGTCGCGCGGCGCCGCTGAGGCTTCTCCTTTAGTGGTAT
The DNA here is from genome assembly GCA_035296065.1 of Myxococcaceae bacterium. GTDB lineage: Bacteria > Myxococcota > Myxococcia > Myxococcales > Myxococcaceae > DATHBR01. The sequence continues at coordinate 5,888 of DATHBR010000076.1, forward strand.
CGGCCCCGCGCACGGGCTTGGGCACTGTTTCCTTCACCTCCACAGTGAAATCCCGGCTTCCGGCCGCTCGGCTGGTGGCTTGGCGCTCCCAGCTGCATGGAGTTGCAAGCATTGGCCAGGGGGACAGGGCCTGGAAGCACTGAGCGTGCCAGGGGGCTGGATACGCCCGGCGGGTGCTCTGGTGCAGAATGCCGATTCAGGATCTACTTCCGTCCCCTTCAGCAGGGGTTCGGAAGAGGGGTGAGGTGGAATGCGCCGAACGTCGTCCAAGAAGAACGCGTCTCCGGTGGATCCGGGGCTGGTTGCGAGGCTGGCCGCGCTGGTTGATCCCATGTTGTCGGCGGCGCACGCGGGGGACTTCGCCACCGCGCACCGGTTGGCCGCTGAGTTCAACGCGCTGGCCGAGACGCGCATCGGGCCCTATGACTTCGACGAGTACTGGAGCGGCTCGAGCGCGGAGAAGACGGTGGAGGACTTTCTGCGCGGCCGCACGGAGCGCGAGCCGGAGCCGCCGCACTACGAGCGGGCGCGCCGGCTGGTGGAGATCCTCATCGAGAAGAAGGTGCTGCGCATGGCCTTTCGGGGCTCGATCGATCGCGTGGCGCGCGGGGCGGTGAAGCTCATCGTGGACGGCAAGCCCGAGTCGGAGGACTTCGCCGACGAGCTGCTCGAGGTGAGGGACGTGTCCGACGTGATGGGCGACGAGCAGGAGTTCGCCGAGGCCTTCAAGGAGGCCTGGGAGGAGTCCGCCAAGCTGGAACCCCAACGGGGCTCCACGCTGTTGCACTGAGCTTGCACACCGAGCCGCTGCGCCGCGTGGGCGACAGCCCGGCCTGAGCCGTGGCCGCCTTCGCGCCACGTGCACCTCGCACTCCACGCACAGCGCCAGAGTATGGTACGCCCCCGCTCCGAGCCCCCCTTTCCCCCTCAAAAGGGCGGCTGCGGAGTGGTGCTGCACTTCGCGAGCGCGTAAACAGCGTCCCCGGCAGGAGGAGAGAGGCCGAATGAAGACGTTCCTCGTGGTCAACCCGCGTAGCGCGAGCAGCCAGACGGGCAAGCGCTGGGCCGAGCTGTCCGCCCAGATGAACCGCGGCATTGGTGAGTTCGGCCACGAGTTCACCTCCGGGGCGATGGACGCGGCGCGCATTGCCCGAAAGGCCATAGACGATGGCTACGAGTGCATCGTCGCGGTGGGCGGGGACGGCACCATCAACGAGGTGGTCAACGGCTTCTTCCGAGACGGAAAGGTCATCAACCCCCAGGCGGCGCTGGGCGTCATCCCCCGGGGCACGGGCGGAGACTTCCGGCGCTCGTTCGGGTGGGACCTGGAGCTGGACTCGGCGCTGGCGCGGCTGCGCACCGACAAGACCGAGCCCTTCGACGTGGGGCTCGTCGAGTACGTCAACGCCGAGGGCAAGCCGGAGCAGCGCTACTACGCCAACATCGCCTCGGTGGGAGTCAGCGCCGTGGTGGCCAACGAGGTGAACGCCAGCAGCAAGGCCCTGGGCGGCAACATGAGCTTCGTGTGGGGCACGGTGAAGGGCATGTTCCGCTTCGAGCCTCCCACGGTGCGCGTGCGCGCCGACGGAGGCCAGCCGCGAGAGGTGCCCATCAACGTGGTGGCGGTGGCCAACGGCCGCTACTTCGGCAGCGGCATGTGCGTGGCGCCGGACGCGCGCACCCATGATGGGCTGTTCGACGTCACCATCTGGTCGGGCTACACGTTGGGGGACTTCCTCTTCAAGTCCAAGGGCATCTACAACGGCGAGCACGTGACGTGGAAGGGCACCAGCCGGCTGCAGTGCCGCACCTTCGAGGTGGAGAGCGCCGATGGCCGCGAGGTGCTCATCGAGGTGGATGGCGAGGTGCCTGGCCGGCTGCCGGCGAGGATGACGGTGCTGCCCAGCGCCATCCGGCTCAAGGTCTAGCCCTCTTTGGTGGGTGTTGAATTGCGATCAGCCCGGCTGGATGCATGTCCCGAATCAGGGCGAGTATGCTCTGTGTGGAAACCGCCATGCCACCGCCCATGTTGAGCCACGCGTTCCTGGACGCGATGAGGCTGGAGGGAGATCCGCTCGCGGACACGCTCATCCAGCAAGTGTCCGCTCAGGGTGGGATGCGTGCCCTGCATGCGCTGATGCGCCTGTTGATGATGCAGGTGGGGGGCACCGGGCGGGACGTGCCGCCCAGCGTGTACGAGTACCTGGCCAAGGCCTCCAAGCAGATGCCGGCGCTGGATCGCCAGCGGATCCACCGGGCCGAGAAGCTCTTCGCGCTGTACCGGGCGGAGATCCGGTTGATTCTGGGCACCTACTCACTGCCCAACGCCTACGCGGCGGGCAAGGGGGTGCAGACGCTCTTCCGCACGGCCTATCTGCTCAAGAGCCCCGTGCGGCGCCTGAATGAAACCACCGAGTACGTGGAGGCCATGATGGCGCCGGGGGCGCTGGTGCCCGGGGGCCGGGGGCATCAGGTCATCCAGAAGGTGCGGTTGCTGCACGCGATCAGCCGCTACCACCTGATGAACGATCCGTCGCAGCCATGGGACACGGCGGACCTGGGCGTGCCCATCAACCAGGAGGACAGCGCCGGCACGCTGATGACGTTCTGCTGCGTCGTCATCGAGGGACTGGAGGCGCTGAACCTGCCGGTGACGCGCCAGCAGTGCGAGGACTGGACGTACGTGTGGAGCGTGGTGGGCCGGGGCCTGGGCATCGACGAGCGCCTGCTGCCGGCCAACTACGCCGAGGCCCTGGCGCTCACGCGCTTCATCCGTGAGCGCCAGATGCTGGCCTCGCCCGAGGGCGCGGCGATGACTGCCTCGCTGCTGGAGGGGCTGCGCACGTTCGTCCCCTGGTCCGCCATCGAAGGGCTGCCGGTGAGCCTGGTGCGCTTCTTCCTGGAGTCGCAGCGGATGGGCGGGCGGAGCGTGGCGGACATGCTGCAGGTGCCCCAGCCGGACTGGACCGCGGTGCTGCCCGTGGCGTTGCGGCAGTTCAACGGCTTCGTGAACCGGGTGGACGCGCGCTCGCACCGCATGGGGTGGCTGCTGCGGCGCCTGCGCTTCAAGATGGCCGAGTACGTGGTGGTGCACCTGCCCCAATCGCGCAAGGTGCCCGTGGCGCGGGCGCGAGAGAAGGGCGCCAGCGTGCCGCCCGCCTTCGTTCATCCCCAGAAGCAGGTGGCCTGAGCCATCGGCCGGAGCCGCCGCGGGGCGCCTGGCTGTCTGGTGAGCTGGCAGAGGACGTGGTGAGTGGGGTTTCAGGTGCCCAACCTGGTGCATTGTCTTCGCACCGGAGTTATCACCTCGTCCATGCCTCATCGCGACCCTGCATCGCAGCTGGATCTCTTCACCGGCGCCGTCTCCGAGCCCGCGCGCCGCGGCCGCAGGACGGCGGCTCCCGTGGGCCCCGCGGCCGTCTCGGACGAGCTGCGCACCCTGGGCGAGCGCCTTCCCTCGGGCATTCACCTGGGCACCTCGTCCTGGGCTTTCCCGGGGTGGACGGGCCTGGTCTACGACAGGCACGCCGCGCAGTCGGCGCTGGCGCGTGAGGGGCTCGCCGCCTACGCCCAGCACCCGGTGCTGCGCACGGTGGGCATCGACCGGACCTTCTACGCCCCGGTGTCCTCCGTCACCTTCGCCGAGTACGCCGCGCAGGTGCCCGAAAGCTTCCGCTTCCTGGTGAAGGCCCACGAGGTGTGCACCCTGGCGCGCTTCCCCCAGCACGAGCGCTACGGCGTGCACCGGGGCCAGCCCAACGAGCGGTTTCTGCAGGCCAGCTACGCGGCGGACATGGTGGTGGCGCCCTTCGTCGAGGGGCTGGGAGAGAAGGCCGGTCCGCTCGTCTTCCAGTTCCCGCCCCAGGACACGCGCGGCTTCGGCGGGCCGGCGCGCTTCGTCGAGCGGCTGCACGCCTTCTTCGCCGCGCTGCCTCGCGGGCCGCTGTACGCGGTGGAGGTCCGCAACGAGGAGCTGCTCACCGAGGGGTTCGCTCAGGCGCTCACGGAGCTGGGCGTGTGCCCGGTGCTGTCCGCCTGGCGCCACATGCCCCCCGTGGTGCAGCAGGCCGTTCGCACCCACGCGCTCACCGCCCGGGCCCTGGTGGCGCGGTGGATGCTGCCTCCGCACCTGGGCTACGAAGAGGCCTACGCCCGCTACGCGCCGTTCAATCGCCTGGTGGAGGAGGACACCGTCACCCGCCAGGCCCTGGCCGGCATCTGCGCCGCCGCCGCGGGCCGGGGGCTGCCCTCCTTCGTCATCATCAACAACAAGGCCGAAGGGAGCGCTCCCCTGTCTGCTGTCAAGCTCGCCCAGAGTGTGGATGGGGTATTGAGCTTACGACGTGTTGCGTCACAGGAATGATACCGTGAAAACGTAGCAGGGCGTGCACACCTCTTGCTAAGAGAGGGATCCATGAAGCCATTCATGATGGCGGCACTCGTGGTTCAGCTGACGGCCACGGGCGGCGCTGGCAGCGGACGCACGGGCGCCGGGGATGACTCGGGCGGGTCCGCGAAGGACGTGGGAAAACATTTCTCCGCCCTGAAGAACGAAGTCTCGTCACTGTCGCAGCAATTCCGCGAGGCCCGGGAGCGGGCCCGGCTCGACACCGAGCGCAAGAAGCGGGAGGCCCAGGGTTTCCATGAGTCGCCGCCCCCCTCCACCTCCGGAGCCAACGGAGCCGCTGGAGCCAGCCCCTCCCGATGAGGAGGTGGTCGAAATTCCCGTCGATGGGAATCTCGACCTGCATCTTTTTCACCCTCGTGAGGTGAAGGAGCTCGTCACCGAGTACCTCTGGGCGTGCCGGCAGAAGGGGGTACTGGACGTTCGCATCATCCACGGCAAGGGCACTGGCGCGCTGCGTCGCACCGTCCACGGCCTGCTGCCGAAGCTGCCGGAGGTCGAATCCTTCAAGTCCGCCAGTGAGTCCGACGGAGGCTGGGGCGCCACCTGGGTGCGGCTCAAGCCGCTGGCACCGGGCGAAGGAGGTAGTGGCCCCGGCGCGATGCCTCCGTGAGGTGTTGGCAGGCAAGCGAGCCCTGGGGAACCAGGCGATGCATCCCGGCTCGGCTTTGGTAGCTTCCGGGCCCATGAAGAAGCTGCTCTTCGTATTCCTGGGACTCATGGTGCTGGGCGGCGCTGCCGCGGGAGGCACCTTCCTGTGGGCCGAGAACGCCACCGCCACGCCGCTGGTGGCGGGCGAGGCTCCCGAGGTCCTCTTCGTGGTGAAGAAGGGTGTAACGGCGCGCGCGCTCGGCCAGGAGCTGCAGGCGCAGGGGCTGATCGCGGACGCGCGGCTGTGGCGCTACCACCTGTGGCGTCGGGGCGGGCTGGCGGCGAAGGCGGGCCGCTTCAAGCTGCGCGCGTCCATGCCGATGCCGCAGCTGGCCACGGCGCTCGAGGGCGCTCCGCTGCCGGAGGATGTGCCGTTCGTGATGATCGAGGGCTGGCGCCTGCGGGACACGGACGAGGCGCTGGCGGCCAAGGGGCTCATCAAGCCGGGCGAGTACATCGCCGCGGCGAGCCGGCCCAACCGGTTCAAGGCCGCGTTCCCGCTGCCGGTGAGCGGCCTCGAGGGCTACCTCTACCCGGAGACGTACGGCGTCATCCCCGAGGGCTTCAACGTGGAGGCCTTCATCCAGCGGCAGCTGGACACCTTCGGTGCGCGCTTCTACGAGGCCCACAAGGAGGAGATCGGCAAGAGCGGGCGCAGCCTGCATGAGATCGTGGTGATGGCCGCGATGCTCGAGCGCGAGGAGCCGGTGCCGGCGCAGCGGCCGCTCGTGGCGGGCATTCTGTGGAAGCGCATCGACAAGGGCTTCCCGCTGGGAGTGGACGCCACGAGCCGCTACGAGCTGGCGGAGTGGAACGACCGCAAGGAGTTCCTCAAGAAGCTGCGCGACCCGAATGATCGGTGGAACACGCGCACGCGCGCGGGGCTGCCTCCGGGCCCGATTGGCGCGCCGACAGTGGACTCGCTCATGGCGGCGATGCGGCCCCAGAAGAGCGAGTTCTGGTACTACCTGCACGACGCGGACAAGAAGCTCCACCCGTCACGCAACGCGCAGGAGCACGAGGCGCTGCGGGTGAAGTACAACGTGTACTGAGTGCCGAAGCACTGGCGTGACAGAGCCCGGGCCCCGGGCTCCACGCCTCAGCTCAGCCAGAAGTAGGCGGAGGCGATCAGCGAGCGCTTCTCGGTGACCTTGGCCTTGTTGGCCAGCTCGGCGATCTGCCGATCCTTGGCCGCGTAGCGCTTCTCCTCCTCGTTGCGCAGCGAGGCCAGCCTGCGGCGGTACTCGCGCTCCAGCCGGTCCGCCTGCGCGCGGGCCTTGGTCCGCTCCGCGGGCTCCTCGGCCGCCAGCACCGCCTTGCGCGCCTCCACCCACTGCTCACGCGCGTGCTCCAGCGCCTCGCGTGACTCGAGCAGACAGTCCTCCGCGAACCGGTCCGCGCGCTCCTTGGCCAGATCCAGCTCCAGCGCGTTGCGGCGCTCGGCGGCGCGCAGCAGCTCGTCCTTGGCGGCCAGCAGCGCCTGCTCCTGCACCAGCGTCACCGACACCGCCTCGGGCTGCCGGCGCTTCTCCGGCTTCGCCGCCAGCTTCACGAAGTGCGCCCCGTCCGAGGCCTGCAGCGCCCGGAAGCCTCCGTCTCGCTCGCGCACCACCACCAGGTGCACCAGCTTCTCCTCCGCCTTCAGGCCCGTCAGCTCGAACTTGTAGACGAACCACCAGCCCTCGCTGCCCGCCAGCCGCGCCAGCCGCGCAGGCAGCCCCGCCGCGTCCAGTTGCAGGTAGCTGATGGCATCGTGCGTCCTGTCGCGCACGGCGTAGGCGGCCTTGGCCACCTGCAGCCGGCCCGAGGCGCGGTTGCCCAGCACCGAGCCGGTAAGGGCGCGCGCCTCCTGCTGCCGGCGCGCCAGCGCCTCCTTCGTCTGCTCTCCGGCGATGCGCAGTCGGCGCCGCACGTCTCCGTCGAAGCGCTCCAGCACCATGGAGCGCATCTCCGTCATGCGCGTGCTGATGCGCTGCTCCATGTCCTGGCGCAGCTTGTCGAAGGCGGCGTTGATCTCGTCCGGGTGGCGGCAGGACTGGTAGATGTCCAGCACGCGGCGCTCGAAGTCCACGCCGCTCTCCAGCGCGCCCAGAATCTCATCCGATGCGCCGAACACGCCGTCGAACAGGTTGAGCTTCTTCTCCAGCAGCTCGAACAGGCGCGCGTCCGCCGCGTTCTGCCGGTTGAGGAAGTTGATGACGAGCACGTCGCGCTGCTGGCCGTAGCGGTGGCACCGGCCGATGCGCTGCTCCACGCGCTGCGGGTTCCACGGCAAGTCGTAGTTCACCACCAGGTTGCAGAACTGGAGGTTGAGCCCTTCGGCGCCGGCCTCGGTGCAGATGAGGATCTGCGAGCGGTTGCGGAACTCCTCCACCAGCGCGCGGCGCTCCTCGGGCGAGGAGCCAACGTCCCCCGACAGCAGGGACACCTTGCCCCGGTAACCGTGCTCGGACAGGAGGTTGAACAGGTACTGCTGCGTGCGCTTGGACTCGGTGAAGATGAGGGCCTTCTCCGGCCACTGGTGCGCCCGCATCACCGTGAAGGTGCGATCCAGCGCGCGCTTGAGCGCCTCGCCCTTGGCGTTCACCTTGATGGAGTCCGCCAGGTCCGCGTACTGCTTCAGCTCCCACATCTCATTCTGGAGCGTGCGGATGCTGCTGGGCCTGGCCGGATCGTCCGACCACTCCTCGCCCTCCTCGGCGAACTGCTTCACCTCCTCGGGCTCGAAGAGCGCCAGGGCCTGGGCGCCCAGCTTGGCGGCCTCCATGCGCTTCTCGAGGTTCTCCGCCAGCCGGCGCAGCGTGGGCGCGATGGCATAGGTGGAGGAGGCCAGCAGCTTGCGGTAGCACAGCGTGAGCAGCGTCTTCTTGCCCGGCTCGATGGCCGCGGCCTCGGAGCGCCGCAGGTACTCGCTCACCTTCTCGTAGAGGTCCTGCTCGGCGGGTGAGGGGGCGAAGTCCTCCACGATGCTGCGGCGGTTGGTGTAGCGCACGTACTCGCGCACCTGGCGCCGTAGCGTGCGCTGCACCACGGGGGCCAGCCGCTCCTTGAGCTCGCTGACGGCGTCCTCCTGCAGCCCGCCGGCCTCGGGATCCACCTGGTAGCGGCTGCGGAAGGCGTGCTCGGGCCCGAGGATCTGCTCGTCCAGCAGCGACATGAGGCCGAACAGCTCCATCAAGTCATTCTGGAGCGGGGTGGCGGTGAGCAGCAGCTTGGGCCGGCCGTGCAGCGCGGCGCGCAGGGCCTGCCCGGTCTTGTGGCCAGCGCGGTAGACGTTGCGCAGCCGGTGCGCCTCGTCGATGACCACCACGTCCCAGGGGATCTCCGCCACCAGCGCCGCCTTGTTGGCGGCGAAGGGGTGCGAGCAGATGACGGGGAAGGGCTGATCGAAGCAGTTGCCGGTGGCGCGCACGGTGCGGCCATCGACCATGACGGACTCGAGATCGAACTTCTCGCGCAGCTCACTGTTCCACTGCGCGCGAAGGGTGGCGGGGGCGAGGATGAGGATGCGCGTCTTGCCCTCGGCCATGAGCTGGCCGATGGTGAGGCCCGCCTCGATGGTCTTGCCCAGCCCCACCTCGTCGGCGAGCATGCAGCCGCCGCGCGACAGCGAGTCGAGCGCGAACATGGCCGCCTCGACCTGATGGGGGTTGAGGTCAACCTTGGCCTCGGACAGCGCGCCGGCGAGCCGGTGGTGCGAGTCCGCGCTGCGGATGGTGAGCTCCTCGGCGAGCAGCCGCTCGTGGAAGGCAGTCAGCGGCCTGCCCGGCTCCGCCTCGGCCCGCGCCGCGGTCGCCGCTGCTGCTGACACCTCGACTTCGATCTTCAGACCTCGCGCGACCTCCGCACCCAAGACCCGATCTCCATCCGTTCGCGGCCGCACCGCCTCCAGTGGCGTGCGCGTGAAGCGGGCGACATTTTGAGCAGCACGATCCACAAGTAAAGGGGGTATGCGCCGAGGCCGAAAAATCGGCTCCGGAGCGATTGGCATGGTTCTTCACCAGCGGCGCGGCGGTGCGCGCTTGTTCAGCGGGTGCGTCACAATGGACTTGACGGCGGGCTGGAGAGTTCTCTCAGCCATTTGTGGGCGCCTTCTTCACCGTTGGTGAGGAAGTCGAAGCGGCCCGCGCGCACCTGCGCGATCAAGGGGGCATCCGCAGCTATGAGCTCGGGGACACTCCAGGGGAAGACCAGATCAGGTACTCCCGTGTGGACATACTCGAAGTCTACGACCATGCGCTCCAGGTAGAGCGAGTAGAGGTGGAAGAAGCGGTCGACACTCGAAGCGAGGGGGATGGCGAACTGCTCCCCATCGTGAGCCTGGATGTAGACGACCGGTTGAAGGCCGTGCGAATCAGCCAGCCTGGGAACGGTGCCGTAATAGAGCGAGAACCCTATGTCCTGACCGAAACTCAGTGGGGCCTGGAAGTAGATGGCGCCATACTCCCTCAGCCATTGATTCCGGGGAATAAGGTCATGCTCATCCGATCCTGAGCCATAGAGGGTAAATGGCCCGAACGTACTCGCGCCCAGCCGTTGGTAGACGGCAGCGAGGTGAGGATCGAGTAGTTCTCCCAAGAGCAATTCCCCCGCGCGCGGAGCGGAAGCAGAGGGGGAGGAGAGTTCCATGTGCAGGGCGTGCTGCTGACAGGTGGCGATCAGCCGGTCGAGCCCCGGCAGCGGCATACTCATGGGCATCCCGTTGTGTCCTGATTCATGGAGGTATCAAAGCCTTGACTTCATCGACTTCGCGCAGCGCGGCTCGCATGGCGTGCTCGAGCGCAGGGGCTTCCTTGGGGTCGTACACCTTGTGGAACCAACGCCCGTAGTGACGATCGATAATCTCCACGACTCGAGTGACATCGTGAGGCTTCATCCGGTTCTTGGCCTGTCCCAGGGACTGCCAGACAGCAGAGATGCTGTAGTGGACTCGATGGTGAACACCCGCGAGGTTGACCTTGCTGTTGATGTCCAGCATGGGGAAGAGATGGGCGTGCTCCATCGGGTACACGTGGTGCACTTGGTAATCACCCAGGCTCTTCGGGCCCAGGAGCCTGGCGAGTTCGGGATTATGCCGCTCGAAGTACTCTTGCCGCGCCCAGGTCGAGAGCTTCCGCTTGGTTTCTGAATTCAGAGGTGTAGTGAGGACCTTTTCCAGGCGGCCCATGAGGGCTCGGAATTGGTGCTTCTCGGCCTCGGTGAGTGACTGGATGCCTTGCGTCTCGGCCTTCATCCAGAGCTGTCGAAGCAGCTCACGCTCCTTCTGGGGCGCGCGCGCCAGCAGGGTGCGGAACCAGCTCACCGCGCCCCTGCCGCCTCGCACCAGCACCGAGGTGATGATGGGAGCGGCCTTGCTGAAGAGCACCGTGGCGCCCTTGAGCAACAGGCCGCCCACGATGCTGTAGGCAAGTTGCTCCAGGGTGAAGCTCGCCGCCAGGATGGCGTACTCGCGCGACTGCTCCTGGAACTCGACGAGGATGTACTCGTGGAGCAGCCGATACTCTTGAACGATGTCGGCCACTTCTGGCGGTGGAGGCAGGGGCTCCAGGGTGCGTGCCGCCAGCGTGTACCAACGCGGGCGGGCTTCACCGGGCCGGTGCTCTCCTCTCAATGAGATGCGAACGGTGCGTTCACCCAGGCCCAGAGTGAAGGGGAGCAGCGCCGTGACGAGCGCCGTGACTGCTTGCTCGGGAGCGGCGAGGGCTGGGCCGTTACCCGACGACTTCAACGCGCCAGGCTCCCAGCGGGTGAGCCGGGAGTCATCGAGTGAGACTTCCGC
>DATHBR010000077.1:0-83696 GCA_035296065.1 Myxococcaceae bacterium
ATGCTGACGCAAGACCCTGCGGCGTTCTACCCTGCGGCGGTTCGTCTTCTGCGCCGGCTCCGCCGCAGAAGAGCGCTGCGGCGGGCCCTCCGCCCGACGCGCCGACGGGCCCCTGCAAGGACTTAGTTCGGATGGCTTAGACCTAGCGCTTCCTTCTCGAAGCAGAGGGAAGTCTTGAACTCGACCCGGGTCTGATCCCCGCTAGGGCAGATGACACCCCAGCGCTTGTCGGCAAGTACCGCAGCCAGGATATTGGGCCTTCGCCCGTAATATTCCTGGCCTGGGAAGTCCGCGATGACCGCCTGGGGCCAGGCTCCTTCCTGGAGGAACTGGCAAAGGTCGCATGGCAGGAGCTTCTGGCAGATCCTCGAGGGCGGCGTGCTCCCTGAGGAGCAGCCCATTTTGCTCCTGGCGATGTCCAGAGCCTTGTCCCAGTTTGGGCACTCGCCTTTGAGGATGTACGCAATGCTCAGGTCGTCGATTGCCGAGAGGACGCTGGAGTTTGCGTGGGAGTGGCTTGCTGGCAGCGGCTCTGTCTGAACCGCTGCGCAGCTTGCAGTGAACAAACATCCAAATAAGGCGAGCTGGCGGAGCATCCCGGCCCGCGGTTACTGCACGTTCAGGAAGATGGCCGTGGGCACGCCCCAGTTGCCGCTGGCGTCCTGGCTCTCCACGAAGAGCGTGTGCTGGCCCGGGGCCAGACCCGACGTGAACACCGTGGCCCTCACGGACTCCAGCGTGCTGCTGAACGCGCCGTCCACCGGGCTCATCGCGTACGTCGGCGTGCCCGCCACCCACGACGGCGAATCAATCGTGTACCGCGCCGCCGCGATCGTCTGCGACGCCTCGGTGCCGCCGTTGGTGCCATAGCGCGTGTCGTTGGCCTGCGCCGACAGCGTCACCGTCGTGCCCGCCGTCACCGTGCTCGCCGACAGCGTCAGGCTCACCGAGTCCGGGCCCGCCGCCACCTGGTACGGCCGCCGCGCCGCCTTGAACGCGTAGTACAGCGCCGGCATGTTCTTGGGGACAATGGTGCTCTCGAACGTGGTGCAGCTCTCGAAGAACGCGCCGCCCATCTCGAACGTGTACGCCGCGATGCCCAGCCGCCCATACGCGAACGCGTCCGTCGAGCCCGACGCCGCGTACAGGCACGAGGCCACCTGGCACGCCTGGTACCCGTTGAAGTAGTTGAACTTGCGCCCCAGCGTGCGCAGCTGCGCCGCGTTCGGCGGAGGCGTCGTCGTCGTCGCCCACGGGTACAGCACGTAGCCGCCGTAGCTGTGCAGGCTGATCATCACTCCCGTGGTGTCCACCGGCGCCGGATCCGTCGAGCCCGGCCCGCGCTGATCCGGGAAGAGCGACAGGATGTAGTTCTCCAGCGCCTGGGTCTCTGGCTCCGAGCCCGCCGCGCGCCCGCGGTACGTGTCATTGCAGTAGGTGGTGCTCGCCCCCGCCCCGCCCCAGTCGAAGGTGCTGTTGCGGTTGAGGTCCACGCCCCATGAGGTGGTGGTGCACGCGCCCTGGGTGGTGTTCGTGTTCTTGCGCTTGCTCAGCCCCGTCTCCGCCACCCGGCGCCCGTCCGGGTTGGACTGGATGATGACGTGCAGCTCGTGGTGATCCAGCAGCCACGTGGCGTCCGCGTCCGTGCCGTAGCGGCTGGCCAGCTGCTCGGCGAAGCGCGCGGCCAGCTCCGCCGTCGTGTACTCGCGCGCGTGAATGGCGCTCATCAGGAAGAAGCGCGGCTTGGTCCCCGTGCGCGCCTTGTTCGTCAGCACCAGCACCTTCAGGTCATCGCCCGGCTTGCCGCCCGCTGTCAGCTTGTCCCAGGTGTCGCCAATGTCCCGGACCTCGGCGATGCCCGGGTAGCTCGTCGCCAGGTTCGTCAGCGTCGCCCACGTCTCATCCACCGTGCGGTAGCACGCATAGCCAGAGATGCCCGAGATGGACATCTCCGGGCGCGTGGCGTTCATCAGCTCCGTCTGCTCCTGGAGGATCTCCACCCGGCGGCCCTCCTTGCGCAGCGCCTCGTACTGCTCGGGCGTGAGCAGCGCCTCCACCGTGCGCTTCTCGTTGTCCACCGCCGCCGTCAGGTCCAACGTCTCCGCCAGCGTGTTCAGGTCCTCGCGGGACTTGAACGACACCCGCGCCACCAGCGTGGCCGGCAGGCTGGAGACTTCCTCTGCCTTCCGGGAGGCGGCTGCGTGCTGCGAGGGCGGCCCGGCCTGGGCGGACAGCGGGGTGAGGGCCAGCGCTGCGACAGCGAGGACTCCTGCGGCGGACGACGACATGGGGGATGCTCCTCTGCGGAAACCGGGCACTCGGCTCGGGGAGAGGGGCATAATATCCCGGAAAAGCCAGCTTAAACAGCTTTCCCGTGGCGCCGGGACCGTTCGTCCGCGGTCCCGGCGCGTGAAGCGGGAGTGAGGCGTACCGTCAGTAGAAGAAGAACGGCCACAGGGAAGGCATGGGCCGCCCGTCCGCGTGCGTCTGCCCCGAGTTGAAGCCCGGCATGTTCTGGAACCACCACACGAGGTACTCGCCGCCGCAGTCCGGAGCCACGCTCAGGTAGCGCGCCCAGGTGTCCTTGTTGACGAGCTCGGTGGCGTCCACGCCGCCGGTGCCCTGGCGCCGGCCAAAGCCGGTGCACGAGCTGCGCACATACGCGGCGTTGCCGTAGTCGTAGTGGTCCTGGCCGTTGGGCGGGAAGTGCACGTTGCCGCAGGCGCCGTCATACGGGCTCACGTCGTACGTGGTGCCCTGGTGCTGCACCTGGGCGCTGGTGTCCGTGGGGAAGCTCAGGCACGGGCTGCTGTTGCAGCTCATCCCGTACCAGTGCTGGAACGGCAGGCCGTGGCGCGTGTCCAGGTCGAACCGGGCCAGCGGGGTGAACCACTCCGTCAGCGCCGGCAGCGCCTTGCTGTTGGAGGTCCACTCCAGGCCGTGGCCCTGAGAGTGCACGTAGCAGCCCGGCCCGCGGTTGTAGTTCACGAAGCCAATGCGCAGGCTGCGGCCGCAGAAGGGCACGTCCTCGTCGAAGCACCCATTGCCCGCGCAGCGCTCCACCGCGTTGGGGATCCGGTTGCCCGTGCGCGTGTAGCGGGGCTTGGACTCCAGCACCTCGGCCGCGTTCACGTCCGGCACGTCCCCCGAGCCGATGATCCACAGCTCGTGGATGGTGCCGCGCTCCACCAGCTCGCACAGCGTCAGGTACCGGCTCGAGTTGGCCGGGTCCACGTAGCCGTAGTGGCGCGCGAAGTCCTGCTCGAAGAGGGTGGCGTAGTCAAAGCGCCAGTAGCCGGGCTCGCTCTCGGGGCGGCGCGGGAACAGCGTGCTGTTCTCGTACGCGTAGCCTGAGGGCGCGGGCGGCCGCCCGTTGATGCCATCGCGCAGATCGATGATGGACTTGGCCAGCTGGTACTGCAGCTGCGCGGGCGCCGTGGAGTTGCGGAAGCCCTGCACCTTGGAGGACTGGGCGAAGGCGTTGGTGATCTGGCTGATGAGCGTGGAGGCCTGGGTGGGGGTGCTCGGGTTGACGAAGTTGAGCGCCAGCACCTTGGGACGCAGCGTCTGGAGCCGCGCGTGGTTCACCGCGAGCCAGGCGTCGCTGTTGGCCTTGCTGGCGGCGTTGGGCCACGTGGTGTAGGTGCCGCTCACCGGCAGGACGCACTGGCCGGCCTGCAGGACGAAGCCGGGCGCGCAGGTGTTACAGGCGGCGCCGCCGTAGCCCAGATCACACGTGCAGCTCAGGGTGGCGCCGTCACACACGCCGCGGCCGCTGCACGAGCCGGGGCACTGCACCGGGCACACCGTCTGCGGGTGCTCGAAGCTCACCGCGTCCACGTCCAGCGTGAAGCCGGTGTCCCAGGTGTCCGCGTGGACCTCCACGCGCCGCACGGTGCTCAGGTCCACCTGGCTGCCGGAGACGCTCCAGGTGGCGTCTCCCGCCAGTGGCACGGTGATGGGCGTCCACGTGACGCCGTCCTTGCTGAGCAGCTGGCGGGTGGGCGTATAGGTGCGCCGCTGGCCCGCCGCGTCCTGAATCACGACCACGGGGAAGTTGCCCTGCCAGCCGTGCGGGGTGGTGTTCAGTCCACGCACGGCGAGCCGCAGCTGCTCGTAGCCAGACACGTTCATCGAGGTGCCAGAGGGCGGGGCGAAGTTCACCGCGAAGTCGAAGCCGGACTGGGTGACCGCGCGCAGCGCCTTGCTGCCGCGCACCGAGTCGGTGGACCCCAGGGTGCTCAGGGTGGTCTGCGCGTTGTCCGAGGAGGTGGCCGTCCAGCGCTGCAGCAGGTTGCCCTCGGCCAGGTCTCCGCAGTTCGTGGGCACCGCCATGCACACGTCCCCCACGCCGTCCGCGTCCGTGTCCGCCTGGTCCGGGTTGTACGTGGCGGGGCAGTTGTCGGTGGAGCCGGCGACATAGCCGGGAGGCTGGGTGCAGCGGACCAGTCCCTGGGAGGCGTCTCCCCAGCCGTCCGCGTCCGCGTCCGCGTACCAGGTGGGGCAGCCCACCTCGAAGACGAGATCGTCCCGGTCGTCGAGGGTGCCAATCGAGCAGGGCGTGGCGCTGCCCTGGTACCGGAACTGCCCGCGAATGGCCTGCAGGCCTCCGGCCGGCACCACCCAGGTCGTCTCCAGCGTCTGCGCGCCGTTGGCGGCGGGTGTCAGCGTGGTGATGAGCTGCCACGCGGGCGTGGTGACGTTCGTGGTGGAGAAGAGGTCCAGCCGGTCGGTGGAGGCGCTGCGCACCCAGACCGTCGCGGAGAGCTTCACCCGCTTGCCGGCGGCGATGGGGCCGCCGTCCACGGTGGTGATCACCAGCCGGTCCAGCGACTCGCTCGAGCGGTACGTACCGCTGGCGCCGTCCGCGCAGCTGCCCTGGAGGGTGTTGGGGTGGGAGGGCTCGGGGCCGAGCAGGGCGCGGCCGTTGACGATCGTGCCCGTGTCACAGGCGGCGAAGGTGCCGGAGCAGCGGGGCGCCAGCAGCGTCGTGTCGCGGACGGCCTGCACCGTGGGCGCCATGCACTGGCTCTCCGTGCCGAACACCTGGAGCTCATTCATATGCGCCCAGCCGCCATTCCAGCGGGTGCCGAGGAAGCGCACGTACCGGACCGAGGTGGGGGTGAACGACACGTACTGCGCGCTGCCATTGTCCGAGTCAGTGTGGGTGAGCGTCTTGAGGTGCGTCCACGTGGTGCCGTCCGTGCTGCCCTCCAGGACGCTGTCCGCGGAGTCTCCGAAGTTGGCGTCCCAGGCCCAGGTGATCATCGCCCGGTGGAGGGTGCGCGCCGAGCCCAGGTCCACCCGGAGCCAGGCTCCGGTGGACAGGTCGGTGCGCCAGGCGGTGGTCATGCTGCCGTCCACGGCCCGCGAGGGATCTCCGTCGGCCCAGTAGCCGCTGGAAGTCACGGGCTTATTGAGCGCCAGGTTCTGCCCGCACGGCGTGGTGACGGCCTGCTCCTGGGTGCTCAAGGTGGGCCCGTCCTCCGGGCCCGCCGCCAAAACGTGCTCGTCCTCCCGCTCCGCGCTGGCCTGCTGCTCCGTGGTACCGCAGCCCGCCACGAGCCCAGCTCCCAGGGCCATGGCGCTGATGCTTCTCCAGAATCGCTTCATCACGGGACTCCCTCCCAGGCGTTTCTGGATTTGCTGAATTGTCTAATTTTTCAGGAATGTAAAGTCTCTCTTGGGTCACATCGGGCGAGGCACTGCGGGGTGAGCGGGCTCAGCGCAGGCGCAAGCCGTGGATCCACTCGCCGCGGGTAGCCAACACGGCCATGTCTCCGAAGATGGCGGGCGAGGCCTCGATAAGCCCGTTGAGCTTCACCGAGTGCAACTCCTGGCCGTCGCGCCCGTCCAGCAGGTGCACGGTGCCGAGGATGTCTCCCTGGAGGATGAAGGTGTGGCCCTGCTCGTCCTTGCATGCGGTGGGCGAGGACCAGGCGTAATTGTCCAGCGGCCTGCGCCACACCTCCTTCCCCGTGGCCTTGTCCAGCGCCAGGGTGACGCCGTCGTTGAAGCCTGGGCAGCGCGAGAGGGTGAAGATGACCAGGTGGGAGATGTCACCGGTGCCCACCAGGGGCGTGGCGAACAGGCCCGCGTCGATCTTCTTCTTCTTGAACTCCTGCGCGCCCGTGCACGGGTAGGCGCGCTCCCAGAGCACGCGGCCGGTGAGCCCGTCGAGCTTGCGCAGCCACGTGTTGCCGTTGGGCCCGGTCTTGTCCACCTCGGTGCCGGTGTAGAGCACGGGCCTGCCGTCCTCGAGCTCCACGGGGATGGAGGCGTCGGTGTCATCGCCCGCGGGGAAGGTCCACACCGGCTGGAAGGTGCGTAAGTCCAGCGCCTGCAGCGTGCCGCCGTTGTCGGCGAAGAAGGCCAGGTTACCCACCACGGAGAAGGAGTTCTCGATGCCGTAGTGCGCGCTGTCCGCGGGCGTGTAGCGGTAGCGCAGCACCTCGGGGCGCACCTTGAGGGTGAGCTTGATGGCGTCGAAGTTCGTGTTGAGCCGCAGGGCGTAGAACAGCCCGTTCTCGCCGCCCAGCAGGTAGCTGTCCGTGGCGCGGTTGAGCAGCCCCGAGCTGTCGAAGGCGCCCCAGCCCTTGCGCGGCGAGGCCTTGTCCTTGCCAGGCAGGAAGAACACTTCCTGGTGGGTGATGAGGTTGTAGACGCGCAGGCCAATGGGCTTGCGCTGAGGAATGCCCTGGCCAACGAAGAGCAGCGGGTAGGCGCGCGGATCCAGCGAGACGCTGCCCTTGATGGGGTTGCCCGTGTCGATGGCGGGCCGCGTGGGCTTGCCCGTGCGCAGATCCAGGAAGTGCACCGAGCCATCGAGCGAGCCCTGAATCACCTCGACGAACCCGCGCTCGAAGCGGCGGGGGCCCAGCTGGATCATCGAGTGCCGGATGACGTCGGGCCACTGGACGATGGCGGGCTGGCCAGTCCACCCCGCGCCGCCGTGCCAGGGCGGCGGGCTGCGGCCGGTGTGCGCGGTCCACACCACCTCGAGCTTGCGCTCCTTCATGGGGCAGGTGCCCCAGGCGCCGCCCGTGCGGGTAGCGCCGCCGCGGAAGGTGAAGACGCCAGGTACTTCCGAGTAGCGCTCGGGGAATAGCTGCGCCAGCCGGGCCGAGGGCTCGGAGAGATCCTTGTTCTTCAGCGTCACGCGGTAGCTGACCAGCTCCGTGTCACCCGTGGCGACGTCGAAGACGCGCGGGGTGGGCTTCGACGCGCGTGGGGGCTTCGGGGCAGGGGAGGGCGCCGAGGCGACCGGTGGCGCCGGGGTTACAGCGGGCGGAGGCGGAGCCGGCGGTGGCTCGGGAGGCGTGCGGCATGCGGCGGCCACACAGCACACGAGCGCGGCGAAGCCCGCCCCACGGCACCACTGTCTCGCAGACCGGATGATCCGGGCGCCTTCAGAGCCTTCCGCCACGCGCGCAGCCTAGCGCAGGTGTCCGCCCAGAGCCTGATTCCGGCGGGCGATTCACGGCAGGCGGGAGGGCGAGCCCTGGGACTCCCGCCCTCCGCCGTGGGGACGATTTACTCCTCGTCCGGCTCGCCGCCACCCGCGCCTCCCATGCGGGTGATGTCGTCCTTGTTCACCTTCTCCACATTGAACTTCTGGGCGCTGGCCAGCATCTTCGCCACCGTGGAGTCGAACTCCACGGGGCTGTCGTCCTTCTTGAAGCGCAGGAAGTTGATGCGCGCCACGACGAAGTTCCTCAAGTAGGGGCTCTGCATCCCCTTGTCCTTGAGCGCGGTAATCACCCGCGTCACCGCGTCGTCCAGCTCCAGCAACTTGTCGGCGCGGGCGTCGCGTACCTTCAGCGCCTCGGCCATGGGCAGCTCCAGGAAGCGCTCGGCCCGCTTGACGAACGGGTGATAGGCGCCAGCGGAGAAGCGTGGCCGCTTCTCGTATGCGGCTCCCAGCGTGATGAAGGCGGGCTCCTCGAAGAGGTGAGCGAACTCCGACTCTTTTCCCGCGCGCGCGCCGGTGAGGCCGCGGTGCATGCGGATGACCTCGAGCGAGCGCTCCTTGAGGTTGTGCGCCTTCTCCGTGTTCAGCGCGAGGATCTGGTAGGCCACGTCCTCCTCGGGCAGCACCAGCGCCACGATGGCCTTGGCGCCCAGCAGCCGCGAGGCGTTGAGCCGGTGGTTGCCGTTGGGCGTCCAGTACCGGCCCTCCTTGCGGATGGCGATGACGGGATCCAGGAAGCGATCCAGCCGCTCCATGGCGCTGGCCAGCCGCTTCACGTGCGGCTCGGACAAGTCTCGCTGGTACGGGGTGGGCTCCACCTTGTCGATGGGCAGCGCGGCGAACACCACCGTGTGCGCGCCCAGCGGATCCCGGTACACCGAGAGCACCTGGCCGCCGTCCTCCTGGATGCCCTGAATGAGCTCCGTGGGCTGAGCGGCGGCCTCGCTGGCGACCTCCGCCGCGGAGAGCCCTTTGGACTTGGGCTCTGCCTTCTTGCGGCGCGGCTTGCGCGCAGTGGTGCTGCGGGCCCGGGTGCCTGCTGCCTTCTTCGCTGCCATGTCTTCCCCTCGTGAAGCCGTGGACCGAGGGCCACCTTACCCTGTGGGTTGGGTGGCCCAGAAGCCTGGAAACGGCTCAATCACCCGAGATGGTCAGCTGCTTGAAACGCAGCGTCGGCGCGCCCGCCGAGCCCCGGAACTGCAAGTCGCTGCCGATGCCATCCAGATCCTGCAGCATCTGCAGCATGTTGCCCGCCACCGTTACCTCCTGCACGGGGTAGGCAAGCTCGCCGTTCTCGATCCACATCCCGTTGGCGCCGCGCGAGTACTCGCCCGTCACCGGGTCCGCCCCGCGCCCCAGCATCGCCGTCACGTAGAAGCCGCTCTTCACCTCGCGGATCAGCTCCTCGGGAGGCTTGGTGCCCGGCTCCATGTACAGGTTGTTCGTGCCGATGTGCGGCAGCGAGCTGTACCCGCGCGCCGCGTTGCCCGTCGTCTTCGCCTTGGCCTTGCGAGCGGTGAACGCGTCGTACAGGTAGCTCTTCAGCACGCCCTTCTCCAAGAGCGCCGTGCGCCGCGTGGCCACGCCCTCACCGTCAAAGGGCGAGGTGCCCAGCCCGCGCTTGAGCAGCCCATCGTCCACCACCGTCACCGAGTCGGACGCCAGCCGCTTGCCCAGCTTCGAGACGAAGATGCTCGAGTTCTTGTAGATGGCGTTGCCGTCCGCCGCCGCCGCGATGTTGCCCACGAAGCCCGCGGCGATCATCGGATCGAAGATCACCGGCACCTGCTGCGTCTTCACCCGCTTGGCGCCCAGCATCCGCACCGCGCGCCGCGCGGCCTCCCGGCCCACCTGCTCGGCCGAGTCCAGGTCGCCCAGGAAGCGCTTGTAGTCCATCCAGTGGCTCGTCTGGAGCTGGCCGTTCTCGGACGCCACCGGTGAGGCGAACAGGTACACGTACGTGCCCGCGTAGCCCGCGGACAGCCCCTCGCTGGAGGCCATGTACACCTCGGAGACGTAGTCCCCCGCGCCCACGCTGTTGAACGTGGAGATGCGCGGGTCCACCGCCTTGCCCGCCTTCTCCGCCTCCAGCGCCGTCTTGATCTTCCAGTCGCCCGGCAGCCCCTCCACCGCCGGATCGAACAGCTCCTCGGCCTTGCCCGGCTTGCCCAACTCCTTCGCCGTGGGCAGCCCGTTGAGCTTGTTGGGCGCCGCCGTCTGCGCCAGCTGCAGCGCCCGGTCCACGAAGCTGTCCAGCGAGGCCGGATCGAAGTCCGACGTGTACGCGAACCCCAGCCGGTGGTCCTTGGTGATGATGCGCAGGCCCACGCCCTTGCTCGTGGCCTCCGTCAGGTCCTCGATCTCTCCGTCGCGCACCCGGCAGGAGCTCTGCCGCCCCACCTCGAGGAACGCCTCGGCCTGCCTGGCGCCCTTCTTCGTGGCGCGCTGGACAATCTTCTTCGCGAGCTGCTCGTAGCCTTTCACGTACGCCCCTCTCAAGCGACCTTGGTCCCGCCCACCGTCATGTTGTCGATGCGCAGCGTGGGCAGCCCCACGCCCACCGGCACGCTCTGCCCGTCCTTGCCGCAGGTGCCCAGGCCCGGGTCCGGCATCGGATCGCAGCCCACGCGCGACACGTTCTTCAGCGCCTCGGGGCCCACGCCAATCAGGATCGCGTTCTTCACCGGCCGGCCCAGCTTGCCGTCCTCGATCTGGTACGCCTCGCTCACCTCGAAGACGAAGTTGCCGTTGGTGATGTCCACCTGCCCACCGCCGAAGTGCGCGCAGTACAGCCCGCGCTTCACTTCCTTGATGATGTCCTCGGGCGCGTGGTCCCCGGGGGCCAGGTACGTGTTCGTCATGCGCGGCAGCGGCATGTGCTTGAAGGACTCGCGCCGCCCGCTGCCCGTCGTCTTCTGGCCCATCAGCTTGGCGTTGAAGTTGTCGTACATATAGCCCTTGAGCACGCCCTTCTCGATGAGCACCTTGCGCTCGCCCGGCATGCCCTCGTCATCCACGTTGATGGAGCCGCGGCTGTTGGCCACCGTCCCATCGTCGATGACGGTCACCAGGTCCGAGGCCACCTTCTGGCCCAGCTTGCCGGCGAACAGCGAGGTGCCCTTGCGGATGAAGTCCGCCTCCAGGCCGTGGCCCACCGCCTCGTGCAGCAGAATGCCGCTCCAGCCCGGCGCCAGCACCACCGTCTGCGGGCCCGCGGTGCACTCGGCCGCGCCCAGCGTGGCGATGGCCTGCCGCGCCGCCTCGCGCGCCACGCTCTCGGGGGTGAAGGTGTCGAAGTGGCTGAAGGACACCCGGCCTCCACCGCCGTAGAAGCCCGTGCGCCGCTCCTTGTTCTTGCCCTCGGCCACCACCTGCACCGACAGCCGGCACAGGTCCTGCGTGTCCTCCGAGTAGTGGCCCAGCGTGTTGCACACCGCGATGCGCTTGGTCACATCCACGTAGGAGCCATTGACTTGCTTGATGCGCGCGTCGAACCCGCGCGCCGCCTTGTCCGCGCGCAGGATGAGGTCCGCCTTGCGCGCCACGTCGATCGACTCCAGCGACTGCGCCACCTTGTAGTAGCTGGGCGTGGGCGTGCGGCTCACCTTGAAGCTCTGCTCGGAGCCCTTGCTCTGGGCGATCATCGCCGCGGTGCGCGCGGTGCGCAGCAGCGCCGCCTCCTCCAGGTCATCCGAGTACGCGTAGCCGATCTTCGCCCCGGAGATGACGCGGATGCCTACGCCCTGGCTCAGGCCCGTCTGCGCGCTCTTGATGCTGCCCTCTTCCAGCACCACGGCGGTGAGCAGGGCGCGCTCGACGTACACCTCGGCGAACTCGCCTCCTCGCTCCATTGCCACCGCAAGCAGCCGCTCCAGCAGCGGCTGGGGCAACAGTCGGGTAGCGGACGGCTGCCGAGCAGCCAGGGGGGCGAGCTGGGCCGGGGTGGGGCGCTTCGTCGTCATCAGGGCCGACGCTCGGGGCATTCACATTCTCCAGAAGCTAAGTGGGACGATCAGGGGACCCTAACGGGCGTAGTGCCCACCCGCAACGGCCAAGCGCCCCGGGCTGTTCCAGGCAAACGGCGTTGTCCGCATTCCCCTTGTCCTCCGGCCGCTCTAAGATAGGTGGGCTCAAGACAGGCCCTTCCGACCCATGCCTCCTCGCCGACCGACTGCCTCCCGCGCCAATTCTCCCGATGCCTCAGGCGGCGCGTCGAAGAACGATCGCACCGAGCTCAAGCCTTCTCCCTTCGTGGGCAAACGCCCCGCGCGCCCCGCGCGCCCCGGGCCTCCGGTGGCAGAGGACGTGGACGCCGAGCCCTCGATGGAGAACCCCGTCGAGGAGGACTACCACACCTCCAACCACTTCTCGGGAGACGACGAGGAGGAGGGGCCCGGAGAGGGCACGCCCGTGGGCGAGGATCCGCGCAAGGGCTCCAAGGAGTTCATGTCGCTGGAGGACGGCGACGAGGGCGATGCCGAGCCGGAGCAGGACGACGACAACCCGGATGCCACGCGCGCCGGGCCGCCCGTCTCGCTGCAGATCATCGAAGGCCCGGACAAGGGCAAGAAGCGCCGCTTCAAGAGCGTGCGCATGGTGGTGGGCCGCGCCAAGGGCGTGGACCTGCGGCTGAATGATCAGTCCGTGTCCCGCCGCCACCTGGAGCTGGTGCACGGTGACACCGGCACGGTGCTGAGGGATCTGGTCAGCGCCAGCGGCACCCGGGTGAACGACGAGCGGGTGGAGGAGTGCACGCTCAAGCACGGGGACGTCATCTCCCTGGGCAAGACGAGCATCCGCTACGTGGACGAGCTGGAGGCGGTGAAGCAGCTGCGCGCCGCGCAGGAGGCCAAGGAGGCCGAGGCGAAGCGGGCCGAGGAGGAGGCCAAGAAGAAGGCGGAGGAGGAGGCCGCGGCGCGCAAGGCCGCCAGCGCCAACGCCGGCGCGGCGAAGAAAGAGGACGTGGATCCGAATGATCCGCGCCTCCGGGAGGCCACCAACGCCGGCTTCGTCGCTCCCGCGGGGCTGCGTGACGTGCCCACCCGGCGGTCCGGGAAGAAGGACACCAAGGTCCTCGTCTTCGGTGGCCTGGGTGTGGCGATGGTGGTGTTCGTGGTGGTCATCATCATCGTGATGTCCACCAAGGAGCCGCCTCCGCCGCCTCCGCCGGATCCGAAGGAGGCGCTGGCGGCCGCGAAGATGCAGGGGGCGCGCACGGCCATCAGCGAGGGCAACTTCGCCGATGCGGTGGTCCTCATCGAGGAGGCGGAGAACCTCAAGCCGGGCATCGACACGGACGGGCGTCTGCAATCGGCGCGCAGCGAGCAGGCCGTCGTCGAAGCGCTGGCGGAGGTGAGCCAGCTGATCGAGCAGCAGCGCTATGAGGATGCGCGCGAGAAGCTGGAGGCGGCCCCCGAGGGCATCACCGCCAAGAGCGCGGATGAGCGCGAGGCGCTGAGCAAGAAGCTGGCCGAGATCGAGGCCTCCTACTACATCCAGAAGCTGGACGAGCTGATCGCCCAGGGCGACCTGGAGACGGCGCGCCCGCTGATCGACAAGCTGCCCACCAACGCCCAGCCGCTCTACCGCCAGAAGATCGTCGAGCTCGAGGAGCAGATCGCCCGGGCGGAGGCGGAAGAGCAGCAGCTGGCGAAGACGAACAAGGTGCTGGCTGCCAAGCGCGCGGCGGCCAAGCGCGCGCAGCTGCTCGTGGAGGCCTTCGACGCGGTGGAGCGCAAGTTCGAGAACGGGGACTTCGACCGGGCGGTGCTCGAGTGCGATCGCGTCGTCGACATCAACAAGGGCGACGAGCAGATCCGCGAGCGCGCGCGCAACCTCAAGCGGCTCATTCCCCAGTTCGCCCGCACCTACCAGGATGCTCAGCGCAAGGTGCAGGCCGGCTCGCTGGAGACGGCCGTGCGGCCGCTGCGCAAGGCCGAGGAGCTCTACCGCCAGATTGGCTTCCAGGGCCCCATGCTGGACTCCATCCGCGAGCAGCTGGCCGAGAGCTCCGTGCGCGCGGGCAAGGCGGCCGTGGCGCGCAAGGACATTGCCAGCGCCGGCTCCCACTTCCGCGAGGCCCTGCGCGTCAACCCCGGGGATCCGCGCGCTCAGGACGGGCTCAACTCGCTCCAGGAGGAGGCGGAGAACCTGTACCAGCGTGCCTACATCGAGCGCGATCGCGATCCTCGGTCCGCAGCGGAAAAATTCAGGATTGTTATCGACACCGCGCCCGAGGGCTCGGAGCTGAAGCGCAAGGCCCAGCTGCACCTGCAGGAACTGCAGCCTTGAGAGGCTGAGGGTGCGCTAAGGTTTCTCTCCGTTGGCGGCCAGGGCCGCCCACTTCAGGGGAGAGCCTGGATGAGTGAGTCGTCGCTGCGCGAGCTCGGGATGGACCTGCTCGAGGAGCGTCAGTTCGAGCGGGGCCTGGCCGTGTTCGCCGAGTCCGTGCGGCGCAGGCCCGCCGATCACCGCTCGCGAATGCTGTCGGCCCGCTGCCTGGCGGAGCTGGGTGAGCGTGAGCGCGCGGTGACGGCGTACCACGCGTGCGCCGAGGGGTTGCTCAAGCGCGACTACCTGCTGAGCGCGATGGCGGCGTGCAAGCTGGCGCTGGAGCTGGCGCCGCAGGAGCGCCGCATCCGTGACACGCTGGTGCGCATTCACGCGCGCGCGGCGCGCAGCGCCCCGGGCCGCGCCTCGGTGCCGCCGCCGCTGCCGCCGGACACGCTCTTCGATGGCAGGGTGGATCGCGACTTGATGGAGCTGGTGGGCGAGGAGCTCATCTCCCGCGCGCTGGAGGTGCTGGCGGCGCCCGACACGGGGGGCGCGGCGGATCCGAACAGCCGGCCTCCGCTGCCGCTGTTCGCGGATCTGGATCGCGAGGCCTTCATGGATCTGGTGCAGCGCATGAGCTGGAAGAGCGTGCCGCCGGGCACGGTGATCAGCCAGGAGGGCGAGCCGGGCGATCACCTGCACGTCATCGTCGCGGGCAAGGCGGAGGTGACGCGGCTGGTGGAGGGGCAGCGCAAGACGCTGGGCTTTCTGGGCGGTGGCTCCATCTTCGGCGAGCTGTCGCTCATCACGGGCACTCCGCCCACGGCGTCGGTGAGCTCCACGGTGGACACCGAGGTGTTCGAGATCCGCCGTGAGCACCTCAACGCGGTGGCGCGCACGTTCCCCGCGGTGCCCCAGGTGCTGGCGGAGTTCGCGCAGCAGCGCATGGCGCGCAACATGATGGCCACCTCGCCGCTGTTCCAGCAGCTGCCCCTGTCCGAGCGGGCGGCGCTGCTGGGGCGCTTCGCCTTCCGGGCGCTGCTGCCGCGGGAGAAGGCGCTGAGCGAGGGCGAGCTGTCGCCGGGCCTGTTCCTGGTGCTGGCCGGCGAGCTGGTGGTGCAGAAGGAGGACCCTACCGGCGGCATGGTGAGCCTGGGCATCCTTCGCGAGGGCGAGGTGGCGGGGGAGATCTCCCTGCTCAAGGGCGTGCCGGCCACGGCGACGGTGATGGCCACGCGCAAGACGGCCACGGCGTTCATGGGGCGCGAGGCGTTTGGTGAGCTGGTGACGCAGTACCCGGAGATGAAGACGTACCTGGAGCAGCTCTCGGAGCGGCGGCAGCGGATGACGGCCGAGGCGCTGCGGCCCGCGGAGATCATCGACGCGGACGAGCTGGTGGTCGAGGCGGACGGGGGCGGGGCGTCATGAGAGAGGGAGGCTGGCGGTGACGGTGACACGCTCACGGGTGGTGGGGCTGGTGCTGGCGCTGCTGGCGGGCGGGCTGGTGCTGGTGTTCTGGCCCCGCTCGGAGCCGCCGGTGCAGGAGGCCATCACCCGGAAGATCATCGAGATGACGCGCGCGGCCGAGCAGAAGGACGTGAGCGGGGTGATGGACGGGGTGTCCGATCGCTTCAAGTCCGGCCAGGGCTGGGGCAAGGACCAGGTCAAGGGCGTGCTGGTGGCGCAGGTGCTGCGAGGGCAATGGCTGCGCATCTTCCACACGGACCTGGAGGTGACCGAGGTGTCCCCCACGCAGGGAGACTTCTCGGTGCGCTTCATCTTCGCCCGCTCGGACGCGCAGCAGCTCGAGCAGCTGGGCCAGGACGCCGTGCTCAACGCCTGGCAGGTGGAGGGCACCTTCGAGAAAGAGCAGGACGGCCAGTGGCGCGTGGTGGTGGCCAGAAACCGCCGCCTGGAGCCGTCCGAGCTGTTCTGAGCGGCGCCGGCCTCACTTCAGCAGGGCGTCCGCCTCGGCCTTCCACGCCTTGGCCATGTTCGCCTGGCCCGCGCTCGTCAGCCGCTTGCCGATCTCCGCCGCCCGCGCCTGGAGCAGCTCGAGCTGCACGCCCCGGGCCCGGTCGCGGCTGATGGCGAAGAAGTGGTTCTGGCAGGCCGCCTCGTAGTTGCCCAGGCCGAAGAGCGCCTCGCCCATCGCCGTGTAGGCCTCGGGCACCGGGCCCGCGCCGCTGTCCGGCGTCACCGCCGCGAGCACCTCGCGCGCCCCCGGGTAGTCCTTGCGCGCCAGCAGCAGCGAGCCCTTCGCGTACTGCGCCCGCGCCTGCGCCGGGCCCCGCACTCCGATCGCCTGGTCATACGCCGCCAGCGCGTCGTCCTGCTTGCCCGCCAGCTCCAACACTCCACCGCGAGCCAGCCAGTAGCGATCATCCCGCTCCAGCGCGCTCACCGTCTTGTCGTCCCCGGCCGGCACCTTCACGTCGCGGAACACCGCCTCGTACCCGTCCAGCAGCGCCAGCGCCCCGGCCCCATCTCCGGCCTGCTGCAGCGCCTTCGCACCCTCCAGGTAGAGGAACGGGGCCGTGCGCCGCTTCGCCGCCGCCGCCTCGAACGCCGCCCTCGCGCCCGGATCCTTCTTCACCGCCAGCGCCCGTGCCCGGCCGAACAGCGCATACGGCTCGTCCGGGGACAGCGCCAGCGCCGCCTCCGCGTCCTTCAGCGCCTCGTCCGCCTTGCCGCTCACCAGCGCCAGCTCGCCGCGCGCCGCCAGCGCCCGCGCCTTCAACGACGGCGTCAGCTCGGCCTCACGCGCCAGCACCTCGTGCACCGCCTTCGCCGCGGACTCCTCCGGCCGCTGCCGCAGGTACAGCGTCGCCAGCGCCGCCGTCACCCGCGCCTGCAGGTGCTCGGGGTTGGCCGACGTCGCCCGGCTCAGCGTCTCGCCCGCCTGCGCGTACAGCCCCTCCTCGAGCAGCGCCTCGCCGTACGCCGTGGAGTAGCGCGGATCCTTCCACGCCGCCTCCATGGCCCGTGAGTACGCCTGCCGCGCGCCCTGCAGGTTGCCCAGCGCCTGCTGCGTGCGCGCCTGCGCCAGCCACAGCTTCGGGTTGTTCGCCCCGCGATCCCTCAAGACTTTCAGCGCCTGATCGGCCTCCGCCGGCTTGCCCTCGGCCAGCAGCACCCAGGCGCGCACCACCCGCGCCCCGTAGCGCTCCACGTCCTTGGACTCCAGTGCCTCGGCCTTCGCCAGGTGCTCGCGCGCCCTGGCCTCCGCGCCCTCGCGCCGGTGCTCCAGCCACAGCGCGGTGTGCAGATCCGCCGCCAGCGTGTGCGCGCCATACACGTCCGCGTCCACCCGGAACAGCGCGTCCAGCTCCGCCAGCGCCTTCTCCAGGTCCGCCGGGTTGCCCCGCTGCGCCAGCGCCTGCGCCGCCTTCAGCCGCGTGTCCGTCTCCTCGCGCACCCGGCCCCGGTGCACCACGTACGTCACCGCCGCTCCCAGCAGCACCGCCACCAGCGCCACCTGCACCAGCGCGCTGGTCAGGCTCTCGCGCCGACGTCCATCCCGTTGCCCGACGCTGCCGCCGCCTGCGATACCCATGCGGACCGCCTCCAACCTAAAATTTTGAATGTTTTCAGACGTTTATCTGATAAGGGAGCCGGGCCTAGATATGTCCGCCCTCTCCAGGTGTCAACGGAGGGGGGCGTCGGAGGGTCGGGCGGCTGTCCACTCCGGGAGGTGGCGCGATGGCGGTGTACACGGTTCTACGTCCCGAGGCCTTTGCCCGGGTGGCCGACGCGTTCGGCCTGGGATCAGTTCAACAGGTAGTGGCCATTCCCGAGGGTTCCATCAACACCAACCACCGGGTATTGACGGATCAGGGCCGCTTTTTCGTTCGCCACACCACGGTGCGCTCCGGTGAGGACCTGCGCTTCGAGGCGAGCCTGCTCACTCACCTCACGGAGTCTCACTTCCCCTCACCCACGGTGCTACCGACGAAGCAGGGGAGCCCTTTCCTAGAGCTGGAGGGGGGCCGCGTCACCGTCTTCAAGTGGCTGCCAGGCGAGGAGCTCAAGCGCCCGCAGCTCACCGCGGAGCACCTGGAGCGGCTGGGGGTGGAGCTGGGGAAGATGCACCGCATCACCCAGTCGTTCGGCGGCAGCCGGGACAACCCCTACAGCCCGGGCCAGGTGCGCAGCTGGCTGGCGGGGCTGCGGCGCAACGAGGACGAAGAGGTGTCCTCCGTGGCCGACGAGCTGGTGGAGCACCTGGATCGCGCCGAGAAGGAGCGCAACCGGGGCCTGGAGCCCCGCGGCGTCA
Organism: Myxococcaceae bacterium; assembly: GCA_035296065.1. GTDB lineage: Bacteria > Myxococcota > Myxococcia > Myxococcales > Myxococcaceae > DATHBR01. Next base: position 18,021 of record DATHBR010000077.1, read on the forward strand.
TCCACGCGGACCTCTTCATGGACAACGTGAAGTGGCTGGCGGACCGGGTAGGGGCCTTCTTCGACTTCGAGATGGCGTGCCGGGACGCGTACGGCCTGGACGTGGCCATCACCCTGAACGCCTGGTGCTTCGATCGCCAGTACCAGCCGGAGCTGTGCCGCGCCTTCATCCGCGGCTACCAGGAGTCGCGGCCGCTGCAGCCGGTGGAGCGCGAGTGCCTGTTCGGCCATGCGCTCTTCGGCTCGGTGCGCTACACCGCCAGCCGCATCCGCGACTTCCACCTGTCGCCGCTGCCGCCCGAGCAGCTCACCCGCAAGGACTTCCGCACCTACCTGGCGCGGGCGCGGGCCCTGGATGCGATGGGGCCCGCGGGGCTGCTCAAGCTGCTCGGGTTGTGAGCAGCGCTGCCGCGGCTCAAATCCCCGAGGCGATCTTCCACTGGCCGTCGACCTTCTGGAGCACCATCTGCTCCAGCTCCGAGGCGTTCTGGCCGCGGCTCGTCAACGAGGGCAGCTTCCACGTGGCATTCCAGTAGTAGATGGCGGTGGCCACCTCGTCCTGGACCGTCACCCGGCGCACACTCAGCTCCACCTTGGGGTTGTCCAGCGCCTGGAAGAGGTTGTCCAGGTGCTCGGGGAGGTTGGCGTAGGTGAGATCGTCCTCGGGCGTCTCGGTGCCGGCGTCCTCACGGAAGGCCTCGGACACCAGCGCCTGAATGGCCTTGGCGTCCTTGGCCTCCAGCGCGCTGCGGTAGCGCTCCATCACGGCCAGGATGGCGCGCGTGTCGTCGGTGTCCTCGAGCTCGGTGCCCGGAATGCGCTTGCTGGCGCAGGCCACGGTCAACAACAGGGGAATGAACAGCAGGGCTCGTAAGGTCATGGTCGGTCGCCTCTATGAGGGCAACCGCCGCGGTGTCAACTCATTCCCCAGCCCGCCCAGGAGCCGCTCAGCCCTTGCGCAGCACCTCGGTGATGAAGCGGTTGAGCACCGGCGCCTCGCCATCGAGGATCTTCAGGCCCTCGGACTGGATCACCTTCTCGCCAATCATCGCCAGCGGCTTCATCAGCAGCGGCAGCTTGAGGGAGATCTCCCCGTCCATGGTGCGCTCGGTGGCCCCGCCAATGTCGCGCAGCTTGAGCGTGCCGGTGTTCACCAGCATCTTCGAGATGGTGTTCGAGGTGGGCACGTTGCTGAAGGTGAGCTCCTTCTTGCGCTTGTCGTAGGTGGACGTCTCGACGAAGGCGAAGTACTCGGGAGGCACCTTCTTGGGGCCAATGGCCTCGATGACGGGCTTGGGGCGGTAGCGCACCTTACGGCGCACCTTGTCGCCCTCGTCCTTGAGCTCCAGCAACTGCACCTCGAGCAGCACCCCATGGTGCTTGAGCAGAAAGTCCAGGTACCGCTGGTCGAGCATCGCGCGCTCCACCTCGTCCACCGTCCCCATGATCCGCTGCCGCGATTCGAACCGCATAGCCCCTCCTGTGGGTGTAGGGGCTGCGTCTAGCGGAAAGCCTGCCGGGGCACCAGAGGACCTTTGAAGGCTGCATCCTCGAAGTCACATCGTGCCAGCCACTCGACGGCCGCCGCCTTGAAGGCAGGTCCAAAATCCGGCAGAGCGCCCACCTCATGCCGCACCGCGCCGCAGTCTCCGGCCAGGTACGAGGCCTCCACCAGCATGCGCAGGGACTCGCGGCGAATGGCCTCGGGCATGGCCTGGCCGCCCAGCGTCAGCCCTCGCTGCAGGTACTCCACCGCCAGCGAGGGATCTCCCACCTGCTGCACGCGCCGGCCCAGCAGGTAGTTCAGGTAGGGCTCCTGGGGGGCCAGCTCCCGCGCGCGTGAGAGCCGCAGCAGGCGCAGCTCCTCCTGCCGCCCCCGGAAGAAGAACTCCACGGCCCGGAGCAGCGAGGGGCTCTCGATCGCCGCCAGGCGGATGTAGGCTCCGCGCTCCAGCTCGGGGCTGGGCGCCAGCTCCAGCACGCGGCGCAGGAAGTGACGGGCCTCGTCCAGCTTCTCCAGGCGCAGCGCCATCTCCGCCTGATCCATGGCCACCTCGGCCAGCATGGCGGGCTGATCCTTCGTCTTCTCGGCCAGCGTGGCCAGCACCTGAGTGGCCTCGGCGGTGCGGTCCAGTTGATCCAACGCGGCGGCCTGGCCAATGGAGAAGTTGGGCTCGTCCGGCTGCAATCGCCCCGCGCGCGTGTACAGCTCCAGCGCCTCCTGGGGATCGCTGTAGAGCGCGGTGCCGGCATTCTCCTGGAGCCGGGCCACCTCGCGGGCGCACGCGCGGGTGAAGATGCTGCCGGTGCGAAAGCGCAGGAAGGCGCGGCTGATCGCCTTCTCGTCCAGCGGCAGCGCGTCCAGGTGCTGCTCCCACTCGGTGACGAGCTCGTTGAGCGCGCGCCCATAGGCCTGCTGGAAGTCCGCGTGGGCATAGAGCACGCGCACCTTCTCCGGGCCGTAGGTGTCCGCCAGGTAGCGCAGGAACGAGCCCGCCACGGTGTACGCCCGCGAGGGCGCCGCCTGGTAGAAGCCCTCGGTGCCCATCAGCTTGCGCATGTCCGGTGCCAGCTGCTGCCGCCGCATGCCCGCCGCCCACTGGTGCAGGGTGAGCTCGCCCTGAATGGGATCATCCGCCGCCACCGCGAAGCCTTCGATGACGCCCATCAGCGGCCACAGCCCGAACCGGGTGGTGACGCGGAACGGGCCGCTGCCCGCCGGGGCCGCCATCACATGCGCCAGCTCGTGGTGCAGCGTGGTGTGCGGGAAGGGCCTGTCATTGAGGTGCAGCTCGTAGCGCCAGGGCTTGGCGAACTGGGTGCGCCCGGCGCCCACCAGCGACTTCTTCTCCTGGTCGCTGCGGTACAGGTAGACGCGGATCATCTCCGTGGGCGCGCCGCCCAGAAAGCGCGACAGCTGCCCGTGGCGGAACTCCAGGTCGCGCACCGTGCGCTCCACCAGCTCGCGATCCAGCCCCCGCGGGTAGTGCAGGCGGAAGTGCTTCGTCTCCCGCACGCCGCCCAGCTGCTCGGCCAGGTACTCGGGCGTCATCCTCAGCCCGAGCGCCGGGCCGTTCGCTTCGATCAGCGCCACCGAGCCCACCCACAGCACCAGCGCCACCCACGCCCCCAGGCCGAGCCTGGGCCGGCCCAGGCGGCCCTCTCGCACGTCCAGGCTGACGACGGTCAGCAGCGCCAGCAGGCCCGACAGCAGCACCGTCTCCAGCCGGAACCACGCCAGCCGGGGCGTCACCGTGAGCGCCTCGTCATAGAGAGGGCCCGGCAGATGTCCTAAAAAGTGGTTGAACGCATACACCTGGGGCCCAAAGATGATGGGCCAGGCGGTGGCCACACCCGACAGGAGCACCAGCCCGGTGTAGGCAAGCACCGCCCACCCCGGGCGCTGGACGCCGAATCCGCAGAGCACTCCCGCGGTGGCCGCCAGCAGCGCCGAGGGCAGGGTGAGCAGGGGAAAGAAGCCCACCAGCTCGAACGGATCGCACGCGGTGGTGAGCAGCGCGAAGAGGGTGGAGCTGAGAAACGGAGGCACCAGCACCGCCACGTTGAGCACCAGCGCGGTGCCCAGGGCCAGGGCCACGGCGTGAGAGGGGCGCTCGGGGCGGGGCAACTCCGCCAGGCGGGGCTCGGCGCCCTTGAGCAGGCGGCGCTCCTGGGCCGCGGCGGCAATGCCCACCCCTCCGCCCAGCGTGCCCACGGCGATGGACAGCCCCAGGCTCAGCTCGAAGCCGGGTACTCCAAAGAGCGGTAGGAAGACCAGCGCGGAGCCGCCAAGCGCCAGCACACCTACCACGGTGAGTACCGCGGGCCGGCGCACCAGCGCCCTCACTCGGGATAACAGGACTTGCCGCATAGGCTCCCCTATACTCCCCCCCAGCATGCCCGAACAGAAGACAGGTCCCGAGATGCGTCAGCACGTGCGAGCACCCATCGAGCTGAAGGTCGACTACAAGAAGCTCAACTCCTTCTTTGCCGACTACACGAAGAACATCTCCAAGGGCGGCACCTTCATCAAGACGAAGAAGCCGCTGCCCATTGGCACCCGCTTTCTGTTCAAGCTCACGGTGCCCCACCGCGAGGAGCCCTTCGAGCTGCTGGGCGACGTGGTGTGGTCCAGCCCGGAAGGCGAGGAGCCCGGCATGGGCATTCGCTTCATCTACTCGGATGACAACCAGCGCGCCGAGTTCGAGGGCGTCGTCGAGAAGCTGATGGCCGACAGCCTGGGGCCGGATCTGGCCGAGAAGCTGCTGAAGAAGCCCCTCAGTTCATGAGCCCTGTCCCCTTTCGTGGGGCGCTGGCCGCCCTGCTCTTGCTGCTGGCCTGCCAGGCGCCCGAGGCTCAGGGCAAGCCTCCGGCGGAGCGCCCGGCGACGACGGACGTAACCTCCAAGGACTATGTGATGCCGCCGCTGCCGCGCGCATGGGTGCGCCTGAAGGACGTTTACGGAGGCACGCAGAGCGTGGAGGTGGAGGTGGCCGCCACGCCGGACACGCGCCGCCGCGGGATGATGTGGCGCACGGAGCTGGCCCCGGGCAAGGGCATGCTCTTCCTCTTCCCCGAGGAGGAGGTGCAGAGCTTCTGGATGGCCAACACGCTCATCCCCCTGGACATGATCTTCATCACCTCGGGCATGCAGGTGGCGGGCATCGTCGATCGGGCGGTGCCCCAGTCGCGCGCCGCGCGCTCGGTGGGAGTGCCCAGCCAGTACGTGCTCGAGGTGCCTGGCGGCTGGAGCCAGTCGGTGGGCATCGTGAAGAACAGCCCCGTGGAGTTCGAGGGCGTCTCGACGATTCAGATCGTCCCCTGAGGGTCCATGTAGGTTGACGCTCCGTGACAGAGGTTCCCTTAAGTCACGGAGGCGTGACGTATTGCTCAAACCAATGCCATAACGGCGCCCGCAGAATGCGCCCGCCCGTTCATGGACGGGGGCGTCTACTTGTTGGGAGGGAGTTCCATCTATGTCTTCTCGTCTTCTGGGGCTGGCCGCGGGCGCGATGCTCCTGGGCGGTGTGCTGTCGGGTTGTGAGGATGGTGAGCAGGGGCCGAAGGGAGATCCGGGCACGCCAGGTGAGCCGGGCACGCCGGGCACGCCGGGTACGCCGGGCACGCCAGGCACCGAGGGCCCTCCGGGCTCCGGCACGCTGGGCCAGCCTGGCCCGGGCCAGATCACCCGCGCGCCGGGCGTCGACCAGAGCGCTCCGGTGTCCGGCATGGTGGCCATCACGTTCCGCAGCGACGTGGGCACCAAGACCACCACGCTGTCGGACTACGTGAAGACGCGCGTCACGCAGTCGGCCAACAACCAGCTGACCGCGGACGCCAGCTTCCCGCTGTCCCCGGCGGCCACCGACACGGTGCGCACCATTCCGGGCCTGTTCTCCACGGTGGTGGTGAAGTGGATGGATCCGCTCAGCTTCCGCAACAGCGAGACGGACGCCACCTTTGATCCCCTCAAGGTGCCGCGCTTTGGCGCCAACGCGGACTACCTGGCCTTCTTCGGTGACAACTGGAACGCCAATGGCAACGCGCCGCAGTTTTCCGGCAGCGGCGCCGCGGGGTGGATGTGGTCCAACCACGAGTACATCTCCAACACCCGGCCCCGGTCCACGGCGGCGCCGCTGGGACAGCACCTGACGTTCGCCCGCTTCCTGCGCAGCTACGGCCTGCTGCCCGTCGATCCCATGTCGAACACGTGGGATGACACCGCGCTCAAGGCGTACAACCGGCAGTGGAAGAAGCAGGTGGGCGGCTCCTGGTTCCGCGTGGTGCAGAACCCGGCCACGGGCGAGTGGGCGGTGGACCGCAGCGTGGCGGCCAAGCGCTTCGACGCCACCAGCGAGACGCTGACGATGGTGGTGGGCCACAACCTGTCGGGCCTGGACCACACGGATGATGGCACTCCGCTGCCGCAGAACGTGGCGGTGGGCATCCACAATGACTGCTCGGGCGGCCAGACGCCGTGGGGCACCGTCATCACCGCCGAGGAGAACGTCCAGAACAGCTACGGCGACCTGGAGACGGCGTGGAACAGCGGCAACGACATGCTGTTCCCCGCGGGCTCCCCCAACCCGTACGCGGCGGGCGCCCCCGTCAACCCGGACTTCTCGCCCGCGCTGAACACCGAGTTCAGCCCCACCACGGGCACGGACCCGGACTCCAACAACTACCGCCACCGCCGCGACGTGCACGGCTACCTGGTGGAGATGGATCTCACCGTGGCGCCCAACGAGTACTACGGCAAGACGACGCCGGGCGTGGGCCACCGGAAGCTCGGCGGCATGGGGCGCGCGCGCTGGGAGAACGCCACCTTCGTCACCGGCCCGGACTGGAAGCTCATTCCCGGCCAGCCCATCGTCTTCTACTCGGGTGATGACCGGCGCAGCGGCCGCGTCTACAAGTTCGTCTCCAACGAGCCGTACACCGCGGGCATGACGCGCGAGCAGACCCGGCGGCTGCTGGATCAGGGCAAGCTGTACGTGGCCCACTTCGAGGGCCTGGACAACGCCTCGGGCATGGAGCTGCGCATCAAGAACCAGGATGGCACCGAGACGGTGCGCGAGCCCACCGCGGATCAGCCGGGCCAGGGCCGCTGGATCGAGCTGTCCGTGAACAGCGCGGACATGGCGCCCAACGCCGGCAAGCCCACCGCGGCCATGGACGCCAGCAACAACCCGGTGACGCTGCCCAACCTCACGGTGGGTCAGGCGCTGCGCGACGTGAGCTACAACGGCATCGGCGGCTTCACCACCGACGACGACGTGCGCCGCGCGCTCTTCACCGTCTCCAACAAGCTGGGCGTGATGGAGACCAACCGCCCCGAGGACGTGGAGTACAACCCGAAGGACCCCAGCGGCACGCCGACGATCTACATCGCCTTCACCGAGCACGGCACCACGACGGCGCTGGACCGCAACGGGGTGCTGGTCACGGCGATGCCGGACATGGCCAACCCGGGCCGGTGGATTCCGCGCACGCGCGTGGCGGCGGACATGGCGGACCGCACGGCGGAGAAGTCCGGCGGCATCTTCGCGGTGCGCGAGGTGAACACCGCGGCGCCCGCCAGCTCGAAGACGTTCACCTACTTCCGCGCGTGGAAGGGCTCGCGGCGGGGTGAGCCGGGCTACGATGCGGCCTTCAGCGCCTCGAAGCCGGACAACCTGGCCATCGACCGCGAGGGCGGCGTGTGGTTCGGCACGGACGGCAACTACGAGAACAACGGCGTGGCGGACGGCATCTACTACCTGGACATGGATCCGGCGCACGCGGCGGGCAGGGTGCCCAACCCCACCTACCGCAAGGCGTTCCGGGTGCTCTCGGTGCCCAGCGATGCCGAGGCCACCGGCCCCGCGTTCACTCCGGACATGAAGACGCTGTTCATCAACGTGCAGCACCCGGGTGAGAACATCTACAGCACCTGGCCGTAAGCCCGTTTCCGCAGAGGTTCCCGTTGTCGTCTCGTCTCAAGCAGTCAGTCGCGCGAGGGGCCGGTGTGGCCCTCGCGCTGGCAGGGGTGGTTGCCGGTGTCGCCGCGGTGCGTGGGCGTGCCGAGGCCGAGCCGTATGATCCGCTGCTCACCGCCCGTCTCAACGGGCCGGCGGTGGAGAACCGCGAGGCCCCCATTCCTTCCATGTGCTACACGAAGACGGAAGGGCGCTCGAACCCCTGCTGGACGTGTCACACGGGTGGCGTGAGCCTCAACTCGGCGAACGACTCGGCGCTGCAGACCGAGTACGCCTTCTCCGAGGTGGGGCTCACCAACCACTGGAAGAACCTCTTCGTGGACCGGCGGCCTCATGCGGCGGCCATCTCGGATGAGCAGGCGCTGGCCTACATCCGCGAGGACAACTACGCGCCGCTGCGTGAGGCGATGCGCCAGGTGCCGGCCGAGCAGTACCCCGGGTTCCGGCCGGACCTGGACTTCTCGAAGGGCTTCGACGAGGACGGCTTCGCGCGCGATGGCAGCGGCTGGCGCGCGGTGCGCTACAAGCCCTTCCTGGGCACGTTCTGGCCCACCAACGGGAGCACGGACGACGTGTTCATCCGGCTGCCGCCCGCGTTCCGCAAGGATGCGGGTGGCGCCGAGTCCCGGGCCGTCTACCAGCTGAACCTCGCGCTGGTGGAAGTGGCGATGACGCTGGACCCGACGGTGCACGACAACGCCAAGCGCCGCCGGGCGGTGGAGCCCGTGGACGAGCGGGTAGGGGGCCTGGACCTGAACGGGGACGGCCAGCTCACCGCGGGGGTGACGGAGGTAAACGGCGTGCCGGAGCGCTACGTGGGCGCGGCGCAGAAGGAGCCCCTGCGAGGGCACCTGTACCCCGAGGGCACGGAGTTCCTGCACACGGTGCGGTACGTGGATCCCGAGCAGCCCTCGTTGCTGTCCACGCGGATGAAGGAGGTGCGCTACTCGCGCAAGGTGGCGGCGGTGGACACCTGGAAGCTGATGGCGGCGTACGAGGAGGAATTCGAGGACAAGTCCCGCGGCCGGCTGCCGGTGTTCCAGGGCGCGCCGGTGGTGGGGCTGATGAACGAGTTTGGCTGGCAGCTCCAGGGCTTCATCGAGGATGAGAAGGGGCGGCTGCGGCTGCAGACGCACGAGGAGCACCTGTTCTGCATGGGGTGCCACTCGAACATCGGCGTGACGGTGGACCAGACGTTCTCGTTCCCGCGCAAGGTGCCGGGCAAGGAGGGCTGGCGCCCGCAGGACCTGAGGGGCATTCAGGATGTGCCGCAGGTGGGGCACCAGAAGCCGGAGACGCTGGTGTACTTCGAGCGCGTTCAGGGCGGAGACGAGTTCCGCGCCAATGAGGAGCTGCTGCGGCGCTTCTTCCCGGGCGGCACGCTGGACGAGGCGGCGGTGAGGCGCGCGGCCCCGGGCGGAGATCAGGACCTGGCCGCGCTGCTCACCCCTTCACGTGAGCGCGCGCTGAAGCTCAACAAGGCGTACATGGCGCTGGTGCGAGAGCAGACCTTCACGCGGGGCCGCGACACGATGATCGCGCCGCCAGCGAATGTGCTCCCGCAGGTGGAGAACGGCTCCACGGGGCTCGAGGATGCGGGCCGGGTGTACAAGGACGGCCGGCTGCATCTGCGCTGGGAGTGAGCAACCTCTCGGGGCCACCGCTGGCCGCCCGTCACCGTGCGTATGGCCACTCGCGCAGGTGTAGCGCGCGCAGGGCCTCGTGGCGGCGCTGCTCGAACTCCGCGGAGGGCCGGGGCGGCGTGTGGGCCGGCCGCGCCACCAGGAAGCCCTGGGCGTAGCGGATGCCCAGGCGCAAGAGCACCGTCAGCTCGTTCCAGGACTCGACGCCCTCGGCGATCAGGACGGTGTCCACCCCCGAGGCGAAGGCCACCAGCGACTTGACCAGCTGCTGCCGGTACGGGTGCCGGTGGATGTCGCGCACCAGGGCTTGATCCAGCTTGATGAAGTCCGGGGTGCAGTGCACCAGCGTCACCAGCCCCGAGTGCCCCGCGCCGAAGTCATCCACCGCCAGGCCGAAGCCGTGCTCGCGGAACTCGCGCGCCAGCCGCCGCAGGTGCTCCGAGTCGCTGATGACGCTCGTCTCGGTGAGCTCCAGGACGATCTGCCGGGGGCTCAGCCCATGGCGAGCCAGCAGCTCCAGCGGAGCCCCATCCCGGAAGCGCGGATCACTCAGCACGTCCGGCCCCACGTTGAAGAAGAAGGGAGCCGTGCGGTCCTCTGCTGGCAGCGAGGCGATGCGCCGCGCCGCCGCCGTCCAGCACGCCCACTCCAGCTCCCAGGTGACGCCTTCGGTGCGGGCCCGGCTGAACAGCCCCGCGGGGGCCTGCACGGGCCCCAGGCCTCGTGAGAGCACCTCATAGCCAAGCGGTGCTCCGCTCGTCAGATCCACGATCGGCTGGAACACGGAGGCGAGCCGGGGCTCATCTCCGTTCCACAGCCAGGCGGGAGGCGGGGCGGCTCCAGCGGGCAACGGGACGCTCATACGGAGAAGATGTAGCGGATCCGTCTGACTGGCCCACGCCAGGGGGGTGAGCCCCCGGCAACAAGCTTGTGGCGTAGGGGAAACAGGCCTCTAACAGTTGTGGGTGTCTCAGGAGACCCGCTCTGCCACGGGAGCCGCCTGGGCCTCGGGGCTCTCGGCCACCGGGGAGATGGGCTCCAGCCGAGCCAGCGTGGCCTGGGCCGCCAGCGTGTCCATCATCTGGCCTTCCTCCAATTGCGAGGTGGAGAGTGTCCGGAAGCGGCGGGCCAGGGTCGACAGCTCCGCGGCCTTCAGCTGCGCGTGCCCGCTGCGCAGGGACAGCAGCGCCACCCGGGCCCTGTCCAGCTGCGCCACCTGCGCCCGCAGCCGGGCCACAATGCGCTCACGGCGCTGCTTGAGCTCGCCCAGCCGCTCCACCTCTTCGCCCAGCGAGGCCGCGGCGGACTCGAGCTGCCGGCGCGCCACCGCGTCGGTGCTGGCCTGCGCGGCCTTGAGCAGCTCGTCGCGCTCGGCCCGCAGCTCCGTCTGGGCGCGCTCCTCGAGCTGGGCCTCCACGCCGGCCCACTCCGAGGCCAGCTCCACCGCCTCCTGCGTCATGCGTGAGAGCGTGCGGGCCAGCTCTTCGCGGGCGGGCTCGCGGGGCAGCTGCGCCAGCGACTGGCCACATTGCCGGTAAGTGGTCAGCGCGCGCTGAGCCAGGGTGTGAAAGTCCCCCGAGAGCTGGGGCAGCAGCTCCTCGCAGCGGGCCTCCACCGGATCGGAGGCCAGCGCCAGGTGCGCGGCCACGGAGCTGAGCCCTACGAAGAGGCCCACCACGGCCCCCGCGCTGCTGGCCGCCAGCAGTATGGGAGTGGACAGATCCGCCAGCCGTGTGGCGATGACCTGGGCCACCTCCACTCCGCCCAACGTGAGCCCCGCGCACAGGCCCGCGCCGAGGGCATAGTTGACGAGGGTGGGGCGCCGCTCGGCCACCTGGCTCTCCGCGCCGCGCTCATTGAGGTGCGCGCGCACCAGCAGGGCTCCGGCCACCGCCGCGCTCAGGCCCGCTGTCCACGCGGGCGCCATGCCCATCAGGTAGGGCAGGGCGGGCAGCAGCACTCCCAGGCCCGACAGCAGCACCCGGTCCCACTTGTCCCCGCGCGCTACGGCCAGCACCGTGCCGGCGATGGCCAGGTAGGCCAGGGGTAGTGACAGTCCTACCGCGCCAGCGCCCAGGTGGAGCAGCCCGGCTCCGGCTCCGGCGGCCAGCGCCCGGGTGACGTTTCGCTCGAAGGCTTCGCGGTGGTGCAGCTGCAGGACTGTGGCGGACATCAGTCACTCCGGCACGGTTGGCGAGAGAAAGGTTCCCGCCTGAACGCGCGGCCGAATAAAAAGGTCTTTGGATGACGACCTCCACCCTTCCCAAGACGATGCGCGCGCTGCGGCTCACCGCCTATGACGGCCGGCCCGAGTCCCTTCAACTGGTGGAGCTGCCCGTTCCCCAGCCCGCGGCGGGACAGGTGCTGGTGCGGGTAGCCGCCGCCCCCATCAACCCCTCGGATCAAATGTTCATCCGGGGGCTCTATGGGGTGAAGCGGGCGCTGCCCACGGTGCCGGGCTTCGAGGGCAGTGGCACGGTGGTCGCCGGTGGCAGCCTGCCGACGAAGCTGCTGCTGGGCCGCCGGGTGGGGTTTACTCCTTCAACGAGCTCGGATGGGACGTGGGCCGAGTACGTGGTGGTACCCGCCACGCAGTGCCTGCCCCTGCTGCCGCGCATCAGCAACGAGCAGGGCTCCATGCTCTTCGTCAACCCGTTCTCCGCCTGGGCGATGATGGAGCTTGCGCGTCGCGGCAAGCACACCGCGCTGGTGCAGAGCGCCGCGGCGAGCTCGCTGGGGCGCATGCTGCTGAAGCTGGCGCTCAAGGAGAAGCTCCCGCTGGTCAACGTGGTGCGCCGCGCCGAGCAGGAGCAGCTGCTGCGTCAGGCGGGCGCCGAGCACGTGGTGAACAGCAGCGAGCCCGAGTTCGAGGAGCGCCTGCGCATCAAGTGCCACGAGCTGGGGGTGACGCTGGCCTTCGACGCGGTGGCCGGGCCGATGACGGGGCAGCTGGCCCAGGCGCTGGTGGACGGGGGCACCGTCATCGTCTACGGCGGGCTGTCCGAGCAGGAGAGCCGCATCACTCCGCAGGAGCTCATCTTCCGCCGCAAGAAGGTCGAGGGCTTCTGGCTGGCGGACTTCTTCGGCAAGGGCTTTGGCAGGGAGCAGCTGCGCGCGCTCGCCTCGGTACCCCTGCTGGTGGGCAAGGACTTCGAGACGCCCATTCGCGCCCGGATGCCCCTGGAGTCCGCCGCCGAGGCGCTGCGCCTGGCCAGCTCGGACATGACGGCCGGCAAGGTGCTCTTTACTCCGGCGCTACCTTGACCTGAGAGTCCTTCTCGACGCCCGCCACCGCGGGATCGTACCCGAGCGCCTCGGCCCCATCTTCGGCCAGGTCCGCCACGGTGAAGCCCCGGAAGGACGTCTCGTACACCTGAAGCACGGTGCCACCGTAGCGCGTGGTCAGCTCCTGGGCCTGGTCCCTGACGCTGGGGGCCAGCACTCCGGGAGCCGGATCCTGCAGGCGGACGATGTAGCGCCCCAGGGGCACGGCTTCACCGGGCCGTGGCTCCAGATCCTCGGAGGGACCGCAGGCCACGAAGCACAGGCACAGCAGACTGAGGACCGCACTGGGGAGCCGCATGCGGGCGCGCATCTAGCACGAAGGGGATCCTTGCTGGCAAGTGATTGTCAGACTTTGGGACGGGAGATGGGGCCTACTTTGCACTTCGTGACCTTCAAATAGTCCGCCGGAGACATGAGGATCTGAGTGCCGCGCACCCCGGCGGACACGGAGATGATGTCGAAGAGCTCCACCGTCTCGTCCACGAAGACGGGGTACTCTTTCTTGCCTCCGAGCGCCGTGACGCCGCCGCGGATGAAGCCGGTGAGCGGCTGCAACTCCTTGAGGGGCACGGTGTCCACCTTCCGGTCCCCGCTCAGCCGCGCCAGCGCCTTGAGATCCAACTCCGCGTCGCCCGGTACCACGGCCATCAACACACCGATGCGGTCGCCCCGGGCCACCAGCGTCTTGAACACCTGTTCGGCGGGCAGTCCGACCTTGGCCGCCACCGTCTCGGCGGACAGGTCCTCTGGGTCCACCTCGTACTCGCGCAGCTCGTACTTGATGCCGAGCGTGTCCAGCAGCCGGGCCGCGTTCGTCTTCACGGACTCAGGCTCCCAGCGCCCGCGCGGCGGCCTTCACCCGCGACAGCGCCTCTTCGGGCGTGGTGCCCACGGCGGACAGGTGCCCCATCTTCCGGCCCTTGCGCGCATCGCGCTTGCCGTACAGGTGCAGCCGCACCCCTGGCATCGCCAGCACCTGCTCGAAGCGCGGGCCACCCTCGCTCAGCCACAGGTCCCCCAGCAGGTTGACGATGGCCGCCGGGCGCACCACCTCCACCGAGCCCAGGGGCAGGTTGCATACCGCGCGCACCGCCTGCTCGAACTGGCTGGTGAGGCAGGCCACCTCCGTGGCGTGGAAGCTGTTGTGCGGCCGGGGCGCCAGCTCGTTCACCAGCACCTGCCCGTCCTTCAGCAGGAACAGCTCCACCACCAGCAGGCCCTCCACCCGCAGGGTGTTGGCCATGTCGCGGGCGATCTGCGTGGCCTTCGCGGTTACCTGCGGCGGCAGCTGGCCGGGCAGCAGCGACCACGCGAGGATGCGCTCCTCGTGGTGGTTGAAGGCCGGCGGGTACACCGCCGTCTCGCCGCGCGGGCTGCGCGCCACCAGCACCGACAGCTCCGCCTCCAGCTCCAGCGTGGCCTCGGCCACCACCGCGCGCTCACCCAGGTCACGCCACGCCTGGGGTGCCTCGTCGGCGGACTTCACCAGCACCTGGCCGCGCCCGTCGTACCCGCCCTCGGAGGACTTCACGAAGCAGCGCCCGCCCAGGGCCTCAATCGCCGCGCGCAGCTCCTCCACGCTGTTCGCCGCCCGCCACGGGCCCACCGGAAAGCCGTTACTTGCCAGCCACGCCTTCTGCCGCCCGCGGTGCTGCACCATCTCCAGCACCGCGGCCGACGGGCGCACCGGCGCGTGCTCGTCCGCCGCCCGCAGCGAGGCCAGGGGGATCTTCTCGATCTCCAGCGTCACCACCTCGCACGCCCGCGCCAGCTGCGCCGCCGCCTTCACGTCACCGAAGTCCGCCGTGTAGCACTGGTCCACCACCCAGCGGGCCGGGCACGCGGGATCCGGATCCAGCGCCTGCACCTGGAAGCCGAGCGTGCGGGCCGACAGCGCCATCATCCGGCCCAGCTGCCCGCCGCCCAGAATGCCAATCGTCCCACCCGGTAGCACCGTCTTCATGAGAGCTCCCGATCCTTCAACACCTCGTCGGTGCGGGCCTTGCGCCAGGCCGCCAGCCGCTCGCGCACCTGGGGGTACTTGAGCGCCAGGATCGACGCCGCATGCAGCGCCGCGTTGGCCGCGCCCGGCTTGCCGATCGCCTGGGTGCCTACTGGCACTCCCTTGGGCATCTGCACGATGGACATCAGCGCATCCAGCCCGTTGAGCACCGTGGTGGGCATGGGCACCCCCAGCACCGGCAGCAGCGTCTTGCTGGCCACCATGCCCGGCAGGTGCGCGGCGCCTCCCGCCGCCGCGATGATGACCGACAGCCCGCGCTCCTCCGCAGTGGACGCGTACTCCATCATCCAGTCCGGCGTGCGGTGGGCGGACACCACCCGCACCTCGTGCGGAATGCCCAGCTCGGTGAGGATGTCGATCGCCGGGCGCAGGTGCTCCAGGTCGCTCTTGCCACCCATGATGACCCCAACCCAGGGAGTTTCCGCGCTCGCCATGCCGTGTCGCGCCTCCAGTGCGCCGCTCCCGCCCCAGGCAGGAGGAACGCCCAGATAGGGCGGGGGGATTCCACCGGTCAACCGAGAACCGCCAGGGCTGTGAAATACAAAAGGCCCCGCTGTCGCCAGCGGGGCCCGGGGACAGCGGGGCAGGGTGGCTCAGTACGTCGAGCCCATGCGGCCAAAGTCCTTCAGCGCCTTGGCCTTCGAGCTCTTCACCGCCCGGTTCACCGCCTCGCTGTCATCCGCCTTGCTGTACTCCTCGTACGCCGCCTGCTGCTCGGCCATGTCCGCCTGCACCGCGGGGGCGCCCGCCACCGCGGCGGCCTCGTTGAACATCGCCTGGTTCTGCTGGATCAGCTGCCGGGCCTCCTCCTTGCGCCCGCCCTTCAGGGCCTCGGCCGCCCGCTGCAGATTGGCGGCGCTGCGCGCCCGCACCGCGTACACCGTGGCGTCCTTGTCCTGCCGCGCCGCCACCTCCTCGTGCCGGTCGGTCACCATCGCCGAGAGGCTGGCCACGCTCTCCACCGCGCTGTCCTTCATCAGGTCCGTGTAGGCCAGCTTCAGCCCCGTCACGTTCACCGCCTGGCCCACCGCCGTGCCGCTCACCGTCACCCGCGCCACCACGCGCTCGGTCTGCCCCGCGGAGAAGTCCGGCATCGGCACCCGCACCGTGCGCCCCGCCTGGTGCGCCCGGTAGCCCAGCACCTCGCCCAGCATCACCCCGGCGGGCAGCTCGAAGGACAGCTCCACGTTGCGCGCCACCTGCGTCGACGCCTGCTGCAGGTCCTTCTGGAAGATGGTCGCCAGCTTGCCCGCGTCCTCCATGAAGCCGTACGCCCCGGCGCCGTACTCGGCGAACGCCTGCATCAGGTCCTCGTTGAAGTCCGTGCCCACGCCCAAGGAGCTCACCGACACCCCTTCCGCGCGGATGTTCTTCACCACCTGCTTGAGCCGCTCCTCGTCCGTCTCGCCCTCGGTGGGCTGCCCGTCGCTGATGAGGATGATGCGGTTGACCTGGTACTCGCGCCGCGCCGTGTTCACCTGGTGGTGGCCCGACTGCAGGCCCGCGCTGATGTTGGTGCCGCCCTCGTCCCAGATGCCGTCGATGTACTGCAGCATCCGCTCGCGGTTGGACGCCGTGGCCGGCATGCTCGGCAGGCTCTTCACGTCCGAGCCATAGTGGACGATGGCCAGCCGGTCCTCGTTGCGCAGCAGCCCCACCAGGTGCCGCGCCGCCTGCTTGGCCTGCTGAAGCTTGTAGCCGCTCATGGAGCCGGAGCGGTCAATCACCAGCGCCAGGTTCACCGGGCTGCGCTGCGAGCCGGGCACCTCGGCCCCCGTCACGTCCACCGTGATGAACAGGTCCGTGCTGCCGGGGGTGATGTAGGGGTGCGACAGCCGGCTCGTCATCGACAGCGAGCCATGCGATGCGGTGTTCACCGCCGGAGGAGGCCGCGGCGGCACAGGCGTGGGCACCGGGGTGGCGATGTGCGGCACCGGCGCGGGGGCCCCGCGCGGCATGCCCAGCACCAGGGCCACCAGCGCGAGCGCTCCAGCCAGGGCGAGGTACGTAATGGTCTTGTTCATGGCAGGGCTCCTTGGAAAACGGCAGGCCCCGCTAAGACGAACGGCCAGGCAAAAAGGTCTAAGGGCCCTTCAGATTCTCACGTCTTGGGCTTGAGGTTGCCCGCGCAGAAGAACGGAGAGAGCGTCTCTCCAAAGGTGCGCCGGTACGCGGCCGGATCGTCCGCCCGCAGGCGCTCCAGCGTCTGGGTGTCCAGCAGCAGCGAGCGGCAGGCCATGCGGCCCGACAGGTCCGCGGGCACGCTGGAGTCGGTGACTTCACAGGCCGAGGCGTCCGAGCCCTCGATGCAGGCGCGGCTGCAGTAGCCCACCGCCGTCCTCCGGGGCTGGTTCGGATCGGCGGGCTCCTCGAGGAAGGGCTCGTCCGCGTCCCGCACGCAGATCAGATCGTCACACTCGGTGATGCCGAAGGCGATGTAGTCCTGCCCCGTCCCCAGCTCGCTCTGGAGGATGCTCACCACCTCGGTGCCGGTGACGATGCCGTTGGTATCCCGGACCTCCTGCGTCTTCTTCAGCACGCAGGGCTTGCCCAGATCAGTGGTGACAGTGCACCCGGTGGCCAGCAGGGCTGCGCTCAAGAGGATGACCAGACGCTGACACATATTCGACGAAGACCTCGCTGCACGTGGCGGTGTGCTCCGGACGCTACCACAGCGCGCGGGGCTGCCAACGCACTCACAGGCGCGCTGTCCGGAACAGAATTGTTCATGAATACCGAAGAGATAGCGCTCATCCGGCATGCGCGGATTGGTTGCTGGTGGCGGAGTGGGGCAGATAGGATGGCCCGCTGACTTCGTCCTCTCCACCACTGGAGCCCCGGAAGTGAATCGCCTTCAGGCAACCCTGCTCGCGCTGTGCCTCTGGCCCACGCTGGCGCTCGCCCAGGACCCAGGCATGGGCCTGGACCTCACGGGCGAGGACGCCAACAAGCCCCCCGAGGAGCAGCAGTCCGACCCCGCCGAAACCACACCCGAGCCCACCCCGCTACCGACTCCCGCCGCCGAGCCGATGCCCGAGGCCGTCCAGCCTACGGACATCACCCAGGACGACCGGGTCAAGAGCGTTCAGCGCAAGGTGTATCTGAAGAAGGGGCGCTTCGAGCTCACCCCGCTGGTGAGCTTCTCCATCACGGACCCGTACTACTCGAAGCTGGGCGCTTCGGTGCACGGGGCCTACTACCTGGCGGACACGCTCTCGGTGGCCCTGCGCCTGTCGGCCATGCAGGTGCTGCCCTCGGATGACGTGCGCACGGCCAAGCGCACCTTCGGCGCGCGCATCTTCTACTCGGTGCCCCAGTGGTCCGCGATGGCGGACGTGGAGTGGAGCCCCCTGTACGGCAAGGTGGCGTTCCTCAACTCCATTCTTCACTTCGACGGCTACCTGATTGGCGGCCTGGGCGGGGTGAAGACCGAGACGTCCGCGCTGCCGGGCCGCGCGTTCCTCAACGTGGCGGCCGACCTGGGCGTGGGCATGCGCTTCGTGGCCAAGGACTTCCTGGCCGTGAACGTGGCCCTGATCAACACCTCTTATGTGGACCAGCCCCTGGGCACCAGCAAGGGCGCGCTGCAGAACATGATGACGATCAATGCCGGCATCTCGCTGTTCTTCCCGCTGAGCTCCACGGGCCGGGAGGCCGAATGAGCCGCGCGCTTGGTTTGATCGTGGCGCTGGGGCTGCTGCCCATGGCGGCGCTGGCCCAGACGGCGCCGGCGCCCACGGGCGATCCGGCCCCGGCGCCCGCCGCCCCCACCGGCTCTTCCGAGGCCGAGGCGGGTGACGTGTCCGAGGTGGACAAGGACCGGGTGGGCCCGCTGCGCGAGCGCATCCGCCCGGTGTCCGGCCACGTGTTCCTCAAGAAGGGCCGCTTCGAGTTCAGCCCCTCGACGACCATCTCGCTGAGGGATGCGTTCTTCCGCAAGTACATCTTCGGAGCCACCTTCACCTATCACCCCGCGGAGACGCTGGGCCTGAGCCTGCGCGCCGGGTACTCGCTGCCCACCGTGTCCGGCTCGGCGCAGCTGTGCACCTTCGGCGGCGCGGACGGCAGCATCCGCAGCTGCCGCTCGCCCCGGTTCGAGGAGCTGGATGGCACCGCGCCCGGGCAGCTGTCGCTGCTGACCGGCGTGGACGTGCAGTGGGCCCCCATCTACGGGAAGATCTCCCTGCTGGCCGAGAGCTTCGCCCA
The DNA here is from genome assembly GCA_035296065.1 of Myxococcaceae bacterium. Taxonomy (GTDB): domain Bacteria; phylum Myxococcota; class Myxococcia; order Myxococcales; family Myxococcaceae; genus DATHBR01. The sequence continues at coordinate 36,655 of DATHBR010000077.1, forward strand.
CTTCGACATGTACGCCATCGGGGGGGCCTCGCTGGTGCAGTACAAGGCGGACACCTCGAAGTTCACCGTGGGCGGCAACGTGGGCGTGGGCCTGCGCTTCTTCCTCAACCGCTACATCACCTTGCGCACCGAGGTGAGGGATCTCATCTACCGGGAGCAGTTCCAGACCACCGGGGCCTCCTCGCTGCGCAACCAGCTGCTGTTCGAGCTGGGTGTCTCCTTCTTCCTCCCCACCGCTCTGCCCGCGCCATGACTCGCTGCCTCCGACTGATCCGCTTCGCGCTGCTTGGGCTCGCCCTCGTGTGGGCCATGCCCGCTCCGGCCCAGAGCTTCGAGGGACTGGAGCCCAGCTCTTCGAAGAAGAAGAAGAAGAAGGGCTCCACCGCCGCCAAGAAGAAGAAGGGCGGCAAGGGCAAGAAGACGGCCGAGGATCCTCCCGTGGAGGCCTCGCCCACGCCTTCGCCCGTGCCCTCGGACACCACTCCCATGGTGCCCGCGGCCGCGGCGGGCAGCACGGGCACCGGCGCCCCTTCGCCTTCGCCCACCGCGGCGCCGGACCCCGTGCCGGCGCCCACCACGCCCGCGCCCTCCGCGGCCGATTCGGGCGGCGGGTTGGGCCTGGACCTGACCGGTGACGGAGGCAAGACGACCGCTCCGACGATGACGTTCGACGCGGTGGACGTGTCCGGCAAGACGGCGGACCGCCAGCGGCTGGACGTGGCCATCTCGTTCTTCAAGAACGACGAGTACGAGCAGGCGGCCATGTCCGCCTATGAAATCATTCAGGATCCGAAGCTGGCGGGCTTCCACACCGAGGCGCGCTACGTGGTGGCCAAGGCCCTGTACCGCATGGGGCTGTACCACTCGTCGCTGGGCGAGTTCTCGAAGATCCTCGCGCAGGGCCCGCAGACGAAGTTCTTCAAGACGAGCCTGGAGTGGCTGTTCTTCATCAGCCGCAAGACGAAGAACGAGACGGTGATCCTCGATGAGATCGCCCGCTACGCCAACTACGAGTTCCCCGAGAAGTTCCGCAACGAGTTCCGCTACCTGCTGGCGCGCTACCACTTCGTGCGTGGCCGGGCGCTGGATCAGGTGGGCCAGTCCGAGCAGGCGGACAAGAGCTTCGAGGAGGTGAAGCGGCTGACGCTGATGATTCCGCGCACCGACACCTTCCACGCGCGGGCCAAGTACCTGGAGGGCCTGGCCTACTTCCGCTTCGGCAGCAAGGACCGGACGGCGGACGCGCGCCGTGGCAGCAACGACATGCTGCAGTCCGTCGAGGCGATGAAGGAAGTGGTGCGCCTGACGCGGCCCGCGGTGGGCAAGTCGGCCGAGCAGGCCCAGCTGGACGCGTCGCTGCGTGAGCTGGCCTTCATGCAGCTGGCGCGCACGCACTACGGCATGCAGCAGAACCGCTACGCCATCTTCTACTTCAGCAAGATCGAGCGCGGCACCAACCAGTGGCTCGAGAGCATGTTCGAGGCCAGCTGGGCCAACTACCGCGTGGGCCAGTACGAGCAGGCGCTGGGCAACCTCATCACCCTGTCCTCGCCCTTCTTCCGCGAGGAGTACTTCCCCGAGGCCCTCATCCTCAAGGCCGTCATCTATTACGAGAACTGCCGCTACCGTGAGTCCAGCCTGATCCTCCAGGACTTCGATCGCACCTACACCCCGGTGCACGATCAGCTGCAGCTGCTGGTGCAGAAGGGCATGGACGCCAGCGAGTACTACGGCGTGCTCGCCGAGGTGCAGAAGAAGAACAAGGAAGGCCTGGACAAGAGCGACACGGACGTCATCCTCGAGCGCATTCTGCGCCTGGCCCTCACGGATCAGGACCTGCGCAAGACGAACGACTCCATCCTCGAGCTGGAGGGGGAGATGGACGCCTTCGGGGCCAAGGCCGACACCTTCAAGTACTCGGAGCTGTCCAAGGCGCTGCTCGAGGGGCTGAAGGAGCAGCGCACCGCCATCATCGAGAAGGCGGGCATCATGGCCAAGGGCAAGCTGGAGACGGAGCTCCTGGCGCTCAAGCAGCTCTTGGCCAACGGCCTGCGCATCAAGTTCGAGACGACGACGAAGGAGAAGGAGTTCCTCGAGGAGCAGCTGAAGGCGGGCGGCAAGACGGCCATCGTGAAGAAGTACCGGTTCTCGGTGGCGGTGGCGGATGATCAGCTCTACTGGCCGTATGAAGGTGAGTACTGGCGAGACGAGCTGGGCACCTACCAGTACACGCTGACCAAGGGCTGCATCGAGCGTGACGCACCCAACCGGAACGAGACGGCGAGCGAGTCTCAGTAAGCGGTGGGTATGGAGGAGGGGGCCGCCCGGCGCGCGTCGTTGCGCGTCGTGTTTGGAATCGTCGCGCTGGACCTGATCGGGTTCGGCATTCTCATCCCGCAGCTGGGTGTGTACGGGGTGAAGTTCGGGGCCTCGCCGTTCACGGCGGGGCTCCTGGTCGCCGTGTACTCGCTGATGCAGCTGGTGTTCTCCCCGATTCTGGGGCGGCTGTCGGACCGGTATGGCCGGCGGCCGGTGCTGCTGCTGAGCCTGACGGGCTCGATGGCGGGCTACCTGCTGTTCGCCTTCGCCGACTCGCTGCCGCTGCTGTTTCTGGCGCGGGTGATTGACGGCATGTCCGGGGGCAACATCTCCACCGCCCAGGCGTACGTGGCGGACGTCACCCGGCCCGAGGAGCGCGCGCGGGGCATGGGGATGATTGGCGCGGCGTTCGGCCTGGGCTTCGTGCTGGGGCCGGCCATTGGCGGCTTCATGGGGGCGTGGGGAGGCAACATGGCCATCGGCCTGTTCGCCGCGGGGCTGGCGGGCCTCAACCTGGTGCTCACCTACCTGTTCCTGCCCGAGTCCCGGCGGCCGGACAGCGCCTCGGCGGCTTCTCGCACCCTGCGCGGGGCGGCTCAGGCGCTGCGTATGCCGGTGGTGGGCCGGTGCATGGTGCTGGTGCTGCTGTTCACCACCGCCTTCGCGCAGATGGAGGGCACCTTCTCGGTGTACCTGCTCTCGCGCTTCCTCAGCTCGGGGCCGGTGCCCCTGGAGGGCGGGCTGTTCTTCCTGTCCGCCCGGGCCGGGCCGGAGGAGCTGGCCCAGGCGAGCCTGCGCGCCGGGTGGCTCTTCGCGCTGGTGGGGGTGCTGTCGGCCGCCATTCAGGGCGGGCTCATCCGCCGCATCCTGCCCGTGCGGCGGCCCGGCGAGCCCGGCCATGCTCCGGGGCGCGAGGGCTCGCTGGTGGTGGTGGGCTTTGGCCTCACCGCGGTAGGGCTGGGGTTGCTGCCCCTGGCGCCCTCGTACGGCTGGCTGTTCCCGGTGATGGGGGTGCTGGCGGTGGGCTCGGCCTTCACCAACCCGGCCCTGTCCGCCCTGGTGTCCCTGCACGCTCCGGCGGACCGGATGGGCTCGGTGTTGGGTACTTATCAGGCCTTTGGTTCGCTGGGCCGCATCGTCGGGCCGGCGCTGGGCGGGTGGCTGTTCTCGGGGTTCGGGCCGGGGGTGCCCTATGGGACGGCGGCGCTGGTGATGGGGGCGGGCATGGTGCTGGCGCTGAGCCTGGCGGCCCGGGTGCGAATGCCGGGCGCGAGCGTCGGCCAAAGCTCGTAAGATGGGGGCATGGCGGGCACGCGGCAGGACATCCAGAACATCACCATTGCCTTCGACGTGATGGGCAGCGACCACGGGCCCGAGGAGGTAGTGCGGGGCGCGGCGCAGCTCACCCTGGAGGCGCCTCACGTGCACGCGCTGCTGGTGGGCGACCGCGAGGCCATTGACGCGGTGCTGGCGGACACCAAGCACAGCGCCGAGCGCATCAGCGTGCAGCACGCCACCGAGTACGTGGGCATGGACGAGAAGCCCGGCGAGGCGCTGGCGCGCAAGAAGAACGCCTCGGTGTCGGTGGCCGCGCGCCTGGTGGCCGAGGGCGAGGCCCAGGCGCTGGTGTCCGCGGGCAACACGGGGGCGGGGGTGCTGGCGTGCTCGCGCCACTTCCAGCTGATTCCCGGGGTGCGCCGGGCGGCGCTGGCGGCGGTGTACCCCACGCGGGGCACTCGCGGGGCCAAGGAGGATCCGTTCTCGCTCATCCTCGACGTGGGCGCCACGGTGGAGGCCACCGCGGAGGACCTGGTCACCTTCGCGGTGATGGGCTCGGCGTACGCGCGGATTGTTTCCAAGAACGAGCGGCCCAAGGTGGCGCTGCTGTCCAACGGGGTGGAGCCGCAGAAGGGCCCGCCGCGCGTGGTGGAGGCGCACACCCGGCTGTCCGCCATGCCGGGGCTGAACTTCGTGGGCAACGTGGAGGGCGTGGACATTCCCAAGGGCACGGTGGATGTCATCGTCACCGACGGCTTCGTGGGCAACGTGTGCCTGAAGATGCTCGAGGGCGTGCACGAGACGGTGGTGGAGCTGGCCCGGTACGCCTACAAGGAGAAGCTGCGCTGGCGCGCGGGCCTGGCCATGCTGTCCAGCGGCATTCAGCGCATCAAGGACATCACCGACTGGGAGCAGTACGGCGGAGCGCCGGTGCTGGGCTTCGATCGCATCTTCATCAAGGCGCACGGGCGCTCGAAGGCCCGGGCCATCACCAACGCGGGCAAGGTGGCCGCCAAGGCCGTGGCGCACCAGCTGGGCACCGCCATCCAGGAGGGGCTGTCGCGGTGAGTCTGCCGGACCGCATCGATCCGCGGCCTCCGCGGCGCATCTACCGGTGGGACCTGGACAAGACGTACCTGCGCACGGACTTCGACTCGTTCCGGGACTTGATGCGCACGGCGTTCCAGAAGGCGCACGAGAAGGTGGCGGTGCCCGGGGCCAGCGCGCTCATCAAGGAGCTGTCGGCCAACGGGGACTCGCGGCTGTGCATCGTCTCGGGCAGCCCCAGGCAGATGCGCGCGGTGCTCGAGGAGAAGCTCAAGCTGGACGGGGTGAAGTGGGACGAGTTCGTCCTCAAGGACAACGTGGGCAATCTGCTGCGCGGGCGCTTCCGGGCGCTGCGCGGGCAGGTGGGCTACAAGCTGCCCGCCATCCTCGACAGCCGCGTGCAGGCCCCCATCGAGGCCGAGGAGGTGCTCTTCGGGGACGACGCCGAGGCGGACGCCTTCATCTACTCGCTGTACGCGGACCTCATCGCCGGGCGGGTGGACGAGCGGGTGCTGGCCCAGGTGCTGGAGGCCGGCGGCGTATACCCGGATGACGCCGAGCGCATCCGCCAGACGTGGAAGAAGATCCCCGTGGCGGATCCGGTGCGGCGCATCTTCATTCACCTGGATCGGCTGACGCCGCCGGCGCACTTCGCGCCCTACGGCCCGCGCGTGGTGCCCATCTTCAACTACTTTCAGGCGGCGCTGGTGCTGCTGGCGGACGGCCACCTCACCGCGCCCCAGGTCATCAAGATCGCCGTGGAGATGGTGCAGACGGCCGGCCACAACATCATCACCCTGTCCAACTCGTTCCAGGACCTGATGCGCCGGGGCCTGCCGCTGCAGCAGGCCGCGGTGGCGCTCGGGCAGGCCCTGGAAGGGCCCAACGGGTTGATTCAGGCCATCCGGCCGGTGCCCGACATCATCAAGGCGTTCACCAAGCGGCTGGCCGCGCTGGGCACGCCGCCGCCGCCGCCGCGCGCGCAGGCGGTGGACTACGTGGCGCTCATCTCCCACGCCCTGCCGCGCAACCACAAAGACCGCAAGAAGTAGCCCTCGAGGGTGCCCAAGGGGCCCTTTCACCGTGCGCCGGAGCGGCATCACCCTGCGGTGAAGCGCCATGCGCCCGTGTTATCAATTTACAGGTTGGTCGTATAAAACAAGTATTTCATGTATTACCAATATAGCCGGAGTGGGTTCTAATACGGGTATCCATGACGATCCGGGGCAAGGTGCTGCTCTTCGTGGCAGTGGCGTTTGGGTTGGTGCTGGGCCTGGGCGTGGTGCTGCACCGGAGCATGTCGCAGGGGCGGTTGCTTCGCGACTGGGCCAACAGCGTGAACGAGCAGCGCTACACCCTGAGTCAGATCCGGGGTGACGCGCTGGTGTTCCTGGCGGATCTGCAGCGGGTGCATGCCTCGGGAGCCAGCTCAGAGGCGATCCTCAACCAGCAGCGGCGGCGCATGGAGCGGCACCTGACGCGGCTGCACGAGCTCGAGGCGGAAGAGGAGCGCTTCCTGGGCCGCCCTCAGCTGGACGAGAAGGAGCACCTCGCCCGGATGGAGCAGGCGCTGCGCCTGTGGGCCGAGCATGCGGAGGCGCGGGTGCGGCGGCTGCCCTCGGGCATTGGCTCGGACGGGGCGCACCCGCGCGAGACGATCAGCGAGTTCGGGCGCAACGTGGAGCCGCTGCTGGCGGCCGCGCTGGAGATCGAAGAGGAGGAGCTGGAGGGGCTGCGGCACCGCTCCGAGGCGACCCTGCGCGAAGGGGAGCTCGCCGCGCTGGCCGTGCCGCTGTCCTCGCTCGTCGTACTGCTGGCGCTGGCGCTCACCATCCTGGTGCCCATGAACCACCGGCTGAGCGAGCTGCTGGCGGGGGCCGAGCGCATTGGCCGCGGCGAGCTGAACGACGCGCTGCCCGAGCACGGCCGGGACGAGCTGGGCTCGCTGTCGCGGCGCTTCAACCAGATGGCGCGCGAGCTGAGGGCCTCGCAGACGCAGCTCATCGTCGCCGATCGCATGGCCCTGCTGGGCCGCACCACGGCCAGCGTGGGGCACGAGATCAACAACCCGCTGGCCTACGTGCTCGGCAACCTCAACTTCCTGCGCGAGGAGCTGCTGCGGGTGGACGAGGGCTCCCTGGCCGCGAAGACGAAGCAGGAGCTGCTCGACGCGCTGTCCGAGGCGCGCGAGGGCGCCGAGCGCGTGCGCTTCATCGTGCAGGATCTCAAGGCGCTCTCGCGCACCCAGGACGTGAGCCTGGGCCCGGTGGAGCTGGCGGCGGTGGTGCGCGGCGTCTCGAAGATGGCGCTGCACGAGCTGCGTGGCCGGGCCCGGCTGGTGGAGCGCTATGAAGAGGTGCCCGCGGTGCGTGGCAACGCGACGCGGCTGGGCCAGGTGTTCCTCAACCTCATCCTCAACGCCGCCCACGCCATCGAGCCGGGCAACGAGGACCAGAACGAGATCCGCGTGCTGGCCCGCTCCGGCCCCCCGGGCTTCGTGGTGGTGGAGGTGCAGGACACCGGCCGCGGCATCGCTCCCGAGCACCTGGGGCGCATCTTCGAGCCGTTCTTCACCACCAAGCCGGACGGGGAGGGCACCGGGCTGGGCCTGCTGGTATGCCAGACGATCGTCACCTCGCTGGGCGGCACCATCACCGTGCGCAGCGCTCCGGGCCAGGGCACCACCTTCCACCTCACCCTGCCCATCGCCGTGCCGGCAGCTCCCGCCGCTGCCCCGGCCTGAGCCCCGGAAAAGACAGAGGCGCCGCACCCTGCTTCGGGTGCGACGCCTCTTGCTGCTTCAGTGGCTACGTGAGGTGAGGCTTAGCTGTTGCGGCGGCGGCGGATGAACATGCCCAGCGCCATCGCCAGCAGCGGCAGCATGCCACCGGCGGAACCGGCGGCGGCGCTGCAACCCTCCTCCTTCGGCTCGGGGATGACCGGCGCCTTGTACACCTGGAAGCGGGCCTCGGCCGAGGCGGCGCTCACCGCGCCCGCCGCGTCCTTCGCACGCGCCGTCCAGATGTACTCCACGCCCTCCTCGAGGTCCGCGTTCAGCTTGAACGACGTCTGACCCGTGCTGCCCGTGGCGACGTTGTCGCCCGAGGCCGCCACCGCGCCATCCGCCTTGCGCACTTCGAACGCGTAGGTGACCGCGTCACCCTCGGGATCCGTGCCGTTCTGGACGATCAGCGTCGGACGCTTGTTGTAGATGATCGCGTCAGACGGGTTGAGCGCCACCGGCGCCGACGGGGCGTCGTTCTGCGCGTTGACCACGAACGTGCCCACCGCCCAGTCGCTGGCGCTGAACGAGTCCATGGTGCGAGCGCGGAAGTAGTAGCGCGTGTTCTCCGTCAGCTCCGCCGTCTGGAAGCGGATCTTGCCATCCTGGCCCGCCTCGAGCTGCCCGGAGACCTGGCGCGCGGAGCTGCCGAACGACGGGCTGGTGTCCACCTCGATGACGTACATGAGCGAGTCCCCATCGGCGTCGGTGGCCGCGGAGATCTCGATCGTCGGAGTGCGCGAGGACACCGTCGCGGTGCTCGCCACGCCCGGCATACCCGGCTCGCGGTTGCCCGGACGGCCGATGTACACGGTGAACGAGGCCACCTCGCTCTGCGTCTCGGCGCCGTCCGCGTCCTTGGCGGTGACACGCCAGTAGTAGGTGGTGAACGGCTTGAGCGCCGTGTCCACCTGCCACGCCGTGCTGCCGCGCGTGTTGCCGGCGATGTCCGCGGAGCTGACCTTGCCCTGCGTCAGCGCCGAGTTCTCCGCCACCTCGAACTTGTACGTCAGGTTCGCGTCATCCACGTCCATGGCGTTGTCCACCACCAGCACCGGCTTCTCGGTGGACACCTGCGAGCCGGACATCGGCTGGCTGGCGCGCGGGGCGCCCGGGGCGTCGTTGGCCGAGTTGAAGCTGAAGCGGTACGGCATGCTCCACGCGCCGTGCATGGCGCCGTCCGTGGCGCGCACGCGCCACGAGTAGCTGGCGTCGTCCTCCAGGTCCGCCAGCGCCGGGTCGCCCACGCCGTCGGTGATGGTCACCGTCGTCATCGCGCCGGCCGCCTGGTCCACCGTCACATCGCGCACGCTCTGGGTCAGCGCCGTGTCGGAGAACACCTGGAACTGGTACTTCACGCTGGTCAGGTCGCCCTGGTCCGCCACGTTCTGCGTGGACAGGACGATCTGCGCCGCCTTCACCGTGCCACCCAGCGGCCCCTGGGCCACCGCCTCGGCCGGCAGGCGCGGCCCGCCGTTGGCGCTGAGGAACTCGGCCATGTTGCTCACGCCGTCGCTGTTGCGGTCCGCCGTCGCGTCGTTGCGCGTCGGATCCAGGCCGTTGGCCAGCTCCCACGTGTCCGCCATGCCGTCGGCGTCCGCGTCCTTCCACTTGGACACCAGCACCACCTGCGCGCTGTCGGTGGCGCCGTCGTCGTCAGACACGGTGACGGTGATGGTGTGCCGCTTGCCCGCCGAGTTGCCGTGCTTGAACGCGGGGGTCCACAGCACCAGGCCGTCCGGGGTGATGTTCAGGCCTTCCGGAGCGTTGGCCACGCTGAAGGTCAGCGCGTCCGCGCCCGGATCGAACGCCGACAGGCGCAGCGCCAGCAGGTTGCCTTCGTCGGCCAGCACCGTGGCCGGAGCGTTGAGCACCGGGGCCACGTTGTTGATGGTCACCTCGATGTCCGCGTCGGTGTAACCGTCCTCGTCCATCACGCGCACCTTGGCCATGTACGCACCGCCACCGCGCGCGTTGTCGCGGTAGGTGTTCAGCGCGTACGGCGAGGCGCTGGCGTAGTCGAACGCGCCATCGCCGTTGAAGTCCCACAGGTAGCCGGTGATGGGGTCGGCCGCGGGCTCCTCAGCGCCGCTGCCGGCCGACAGGCTGAAGGCCAGCGACGAGGGCTCGTCACCGTTGCCCGCCAGCACCTGGAGGTCCACCGGGCTGAGCACCGGGAAGGCCTCCTGGATGTCCATGCTCATCACCTGCACGTTGGAGATGCTGCCGTCGGCGTCCACGATGCGCAGCGCGTAGGTGGGCTGGCCCGAGTCACGGGTGAAGCGCGAGTACTCCACGAGGCCCGCGGTAGCGCGCTCCTCCTCCTCCTCCACGTCGAAGGTGACGCCGTCGTAGTCGAAGTCCCACTGCACCTTCCACGGCGACGCGTTGTCACCGGGGTTGGTGAACTCGGCCTGCAGCGACAGGGTGGCACCCTCGGGCAGCACCTGCGAGCCGGCGATGCCGGTCAGCGTCGGGGCCAGGTCGGCCACGGTGACCTCGAGCGTCTCGATGTTGCTCACCACGCCGTCCTTGTCCGTGATGCGGGCGGCCACGGTGAACACGCCATCATTGCGGAACGTCTGAACGCGGGTGACGGGGCCGGCGGCGGCCACGTTGGCGGTGGCGTCCACGTCGAACGTGGTGCCGTCGTAGTTGAAGTCCCACTCCACCTTCCACGGCGAGTCCAGGCCCGGGTCGGTGAACGAGCTGCTCAGGGTGACGGCGGCACCCTCCTTGGCGGGTGCGGACAGCGTCACCGGCGCCAGCACGGGCGCCACGTCATTGACGGTGACCGCCAGCGTCTCGACGTTCGAGCGCACGCGGCCCTTGTCCTCCACGCGCACGCCCACGGTGATGTTGCCGCTGGTGCGCAGCGTGCCCGTGGCGGACACGGCGCCCTCGACGTTCACCGGATCCGAGGCGAAGTCGGTGCTGAACACGGTGCCGTTGTAGTTGTCGTCCACCTGCAGCGTCCACGGGGCGCTGGCCGCGCCGTCGCCGTCGGTGAAGGTGGCGCTGACGGTGAGCGAGTCACCCTCGTTGATGGCCGCCACGTTGAGCGTGGGCGGGGCCATGACGGGCGCCACGCTGGGCGTCACCTGCGAGAACAGCCACGCGGTGTTGTCCGACAGCGAGGCGGTGTTGAAGCCGTGCAGCACCGCCGACGTGGTGCTGGTGGCGATACCCACGGTGGCCGAGGCGCCGCGGTCCTGCCCGGCGCTGCCGACGATGACGTCCTGGTACTGCATCAGCACGTCCGAGGAGGCCTCGAAGAGCACCACCTGGAAGCGCAGCGTGGAGTTGGAAGCCGCGCGCGCGTCGCGGTGGTACACGTTGCGCCACTCGACGACGAGCTCGCGGTTGGGCGCCGTGCCCAGCACGCCCCAGTACACGTTGTCCGCCGCGGTGGGGCCGGGGAACAGGTCGTCCCAGAAGGGCGCGAGGAAGGTCTGGTGCGTGGCCGACGGCAGCGTCGTGTTGGTGAAAGAGATGCCGGTGCTGGTGAACGACATGGCGCCGTTCATCGAGACGCGCACCGTGGTGTAGCCCGGCGTCGTCTGGTTGTACCCGATGGGGAACGGCGAGGTGATCGCGGTAACCGTGTCATCGGTCTGGGCCAGGTTGGTGCCCGTGAAGGTGCGCCAGTTGATGGGCACCGACGTCTTCAGGTACGGGTCCGCCACGAAGGCCGCGGCGCCGTCAGCCTGGTTGCTACCGGTGCTCAGCGCGCTCTTCCGCGCCACCACCTGCTGCTCGGCCGGAGCCGGCTGAGGCTCTTCCTGCTTCGTGCAGCCCTGCAGCGCAATGACCGGACCAAGTACCAGTGCAGCCAGGTTCTTGGTGCCGGACGCGAACACGCGAGCGCCCGACTTCACCCAACTCTTCATTAACGATTCCTGCTTTCTACGAGGGAGGAGAATTCGGATCGAAAGCACTCTCGGCAGAGCTTTCGGGCCGAGTGGATTATTCATCCAATAATCCAATGTAATTGGGTGACGTTTAGTGGACGTTGTCAATAGGACGACCCTGTTCTCAAACTTCGAGACTTTTGGCTTGCGTCCACAGCAACCCGAAAGAGCGGTAAGTCCTTCAAGCCTCCGAGGGACAGCGGTGAGAGGCCGCTGTCCCTGAGGTGCCAGGCCTAGGGGCAGCCGAAGAGCGAGTCGAGCGCGGCGGTGGCGGTGTTGACATCCACCTGAGAAGCGGTCGCCTTGTCCACCTGAGCCCTCAGCAGGTCGGCCTGGGCGGCATCGCGCGCGCGTGCCTCGCGGTCGAGCAGCGGGCCCAGGACGTTGATGAAGCTCATCCGGGCCTGCTTCTCGTCGTCGGTGCCCTGGGCCAGAAGGGTGAAGCGCTCGCGGAGGATGAGCGCCACGCCGCGCAGCGCGGCGCGATCGTACTGAGCCAGCGCCCTGTCACGCAGCGTGGTGTTGGCCGCGGCGCCCGCCTCGTTGTCCAGGTTGCGCCAGCAGCGCACGGCCAGGGTGGCGTCGTAGATGCGCTCGTGCGTGCGGGGGCCCACGGCGCGCACGTAGGCGGCCAGGCCCGCGGGCTCGCAGCGCGCGGTGCCGCCCGTGTAGTAGGCCCACGCGCTGTCGCAGTCTCGCGGCGTGGTGGTGCAGGTGTTTATCTCGGAGTAGGTGGAGATGTAGAGGAACCACACCAGCGCGGCCTCGATGCGCGCGGCGTGCACCCGGGGCGTCTCGCCCTGGCCGCCCCGGGTGAAGGCGTCGGTGATGATGGGCAGCAGCTTGGCGGGGCCCACGCAGCGATCGGGCGCCGTCGCGGGCACGCCGGCATCGCGGCAGCGCCCCCCGTTGGGCGCGGCGGGGTAGTGGTAGTCCTCGCGCCGCTGCACGCGCGAGCCCAGGCCCTCGGGCTGGGTGTACAGATCGTACGAGGCCACGAAGTCCGCCGACGTGGGCACCTTGCCGTCCTTCCACAGCCTGCGGGCGAGCTCGTCGAAGGCGGCCACGCGGGCGACGGTGGTGATGTTCGGATCGATGGGGTGATACGTGTTGTCATCCGAGATACACGCGGCCCAGGCATCCGTCGCGGCGTTGTTCACGTCGGGCTCGCCCGGCCGGTAGTCGGTGTCGGCGGGCTTGCAGCTCGCCGCGTCATCGGCGTTGGCCGGCGGGTTGGCGCACTGCAGGGGAACCTCCGGCTTGGTGGGCTCACCCGGCCCCTGGCCTTCATCCGTGCAGGCGGTGGCGAGCAAGGCCAGGGCGGCGAACAACAGCGTGGGTTTCATGGTGCTGCTCCTTTCAGAAGGGAGTGGTCTCCAGGGCGACGATGACGCCGCGGCCTGCCCCGTTCACGCTCGAGCCGTGGGAGCGGTAGGCGGTGTCCGTCACGTTCTCGAGCACGGCGGAGAGCACCAGGCGCGTGCCCAGCCGCCACGAGGCGCGCACGTCGAGCACCGCGTAGCCCGGGGTGCCGCCCATGGGGATGCGCGCATCGGAGCGGTCCGAGAGGGCGAGCCTGTCCTGCAGCAGCGCCCAGCGCAGGCCGGTGCTGGCCGACAGGCCCGAGGGGTGGGACCAGAGCAGCTCGGCGGTGCCGTTGAGCGGCGGCACGCGCGAGAGCGGCAGGCGGGGCGCGTAGGGCGTGTTGGGGTTGGCGGGGGGCGGCGCGGGGTTGGGGCCCTCTCCCCAGGCCCAGGCCACACCGGTCCGCAGCGAGAAGGCGCGGGGCAGGCGCACGCGGGCGCTGCCCTCCAGGCCGTAGAGGAAGCTGTCCGCGCGCGCGTTGACGAGCTGGAAGCGCGACCACGAGGCGCCGCACTGGGGCGTGTCAGGGGGACAGTCCGTCACGTTGCGGGGGCGGCGGATGATGGCGTCGTGCAGGCGGGTGACGAAGCCCCAGCCCTCGAGCGTCAGGCGGCTGGTGCGCAGGCGGGCCCCCAGGTCCAGCGTGGAGGCGCGCTCGGGGCGCAGCTCCGCGTTCTCGAACTGGAAGCCGGGGCCGGTCTGCTGGCGCGAGGAGAGATCATCCAGGTTGGGAGCGCGGTAGGAGTGGTCCCCGTGCGCCAGCAGCGTGAGGGTGGAGCTGAGGCGCCACTCGAGCCCGGCGTGGCCCACCCAGGGCACCCAGGAGTTGTCCACGGCCCGTGTGCCGGACTCGGCATCCGCGGGAGCGCGGGCCACGACCAGGCCCACCCGGGTGCCAGCGCGGGCGGTGAGCTGAGGCAGCAGCTCGAGGTCGCCATCCACGAAGAGGCCACCGGTGAAGTAGCGCGAGCCGGTGAGGTACTGGCCCCGGCTGCGCCGCAGCTCCACGTCCAGCGCGGTGAAGCGGGTGATGGCCGAGGAGCGCAGCCGGTCCAGGGCGCCGTCACCGCCGAAGGTGAGGCTCAGGCGGCGCCCGGCCAGCCAGAGGGGGCGGGGGGACAGGCGTAAGGTCGCGCCGAAGGTGTCTACGTCATCCGTGCCGCGGTCGACGACGGAGAAGGCGGGCCGGTCGAAGGTGCGCTGCTCGTGCTGGCGCTGCCACGAGAGGGTGGCGCGCGCGGAGAGCCCCGCGGGCGGGGCGCGCTTCCAGGCCAGGTAGGCGAGCGTGCGGAACTGCTCGTCGTAGCGCAGGCACTCATCGAAGCGGGCGAAGGGCGGGGCGCACAGGTCCGTACGCGGTGCATCGTATTGACGATAGAAGTAGGTGGCAGCGGTGAGGGTATGCTCCTCCGAGGGGCGCCACACGAGGCGGGCATCGCCCGTCAGTTCGTCGAAGCCGGTGCCGAGCTGGGTGCGCTCATCCGGCGCGAAGCGGGGCACCTCGGGCAGCTGGCCGTCGATGGGGTTGAGCACGGTGCCGCCGCTCTCGAGCAAGCCCACACGCCGGCCTCCGAAGCCGCCGATGAAGCCCAGGCGTTCGGTGGCGCCCTGCACCTGCAGCCTCCCGCCGCGCTCCTGGTCCGCGGTGGTGCCGCGCAGCTGCAGGGTGGGGCGCAGGGAAGTGGCAGTGGAAGGGGGCTCGATGGGGTGCGCGAGCAGCACGCCGCCCAGGGCGTCCGAGCCGTAGGGAGTGGAGGCGCCGCTGCGCAGCACCTCCACCGAGTCGAGGCTGCGCGAGTCGAGGGTGAAGAAGTACTGGTTGGGGCCCTGGCGCCAGGTGCTGGTGTTGAGGCGCACGCCGTCGAAGAGGGCCAGGGTCTGCTGGCCGGTGAGGCCGCGGATGAAGGGCGAGCCCTGGGCGTGGGCGCTCTGCTGCACGAAGACGCCAGGCTCCCAGCGCAGCGCGTCCGGGGCCGAGCGGGGCAGGCGGCGCTCCAGGTCCGCGCGGCGCACGGTGCTGGAGGCGCGGCCCCCGGGCACCTCGGCGGGGCTCGCGGTACCGGTGACGAGCGTCTCGCGCACGGCGGGGCCCGGGGGCCCGGCGTCCGGAGCGGAGCCCGGTGGCGGGGGCGGGGCAGGCGCCTGGGTGCTTCCAGCATCGGCAGGGGTGCCGCCGTCCACCTGGCCCCAGGCGAAGGAGGAGCCGAGCACTACGCCAAGCAGGGCGAGCAGGGGAACTGGGGAAGGGCTGCGGACCATGGGAGGCGCGGGCGCCCACCACCAAGCCAGAGCCGTGACAGACTGTCTAGAGGTACACAGGCGGGCTCTGGCATCCTCTCAGCCCTTGCGAAAACGGGAATCCGCCAGGGTCGTTTGGGACGCCCAGACGTGACGCGGTTGTGCCTTGCGGCCGCCCCGTTCCTGGACTGGCAACCAGGCCTTCCGGCCCTCTCCGTACAGCATCTGCTACTCCCCTGTAGGGAGGATGCGGTATAGGACGGAGGCCCTGAGGCCCAATGTAGGGTGTAGGGGCGTCAACGCGATGACGCGAGATTTGACCGAAACGCCGACCTCCGGTGAACCGCCACAGCCTGCGCCCGATGACGCGCGCGAGGCCGCCTCGTCCGAGGCCCCGGCGGCTCCCGAGGTTTCGGCCGAGGAGCCCATGTCCGAAGTCGAGATGGAGACGCAGGCAGAGCCTGTGGATGTCCCCCTTCCCACCGAGCCCGCCGAGGAGCCCCGGGCCGAAGTGCCCGAGCCGCCCCCTGAAGTCGTGGCCGCCGAGCCCACCCCCTCCGAGCCCGAGCTCGTAGCGCCCACCACCACCCGCTCGGGCGAGCCCGCCGAGATCGACCCGCGCAAGCTCGACCCGGATGCGCTCAAGGTCGTCCTGCGGCTGCACCAGCATGGCCACCAGGCCTATCTGGTGGGCGGGTGTGTGCGCGATCTGCTCCTGGGCCACAAGCCCAAGGACTTCGACGTGGCCACCAGCGCCCACCCGGGCGAGGTGCGCGCCATCTTCCGCAACTGCCGGCTCATTGGCCGAAGGTTCCGCCTGGCCCACGTCTACTTCAAGGGCGGGAAGATCATCGAGGTGTCCACCTTCCGGGCCAATCCCCTGGAGCTGATGGACGCAAGCGCCGAGGAGGAGAGCGCCGACAACGGCAACGGCAACGGGGATGAGGATCTGCTCATCACCCATGACAACGTGTTCGGCACCGCCCAGCAGGATGCCCGCCGCCGCGACTTCACCATCAACGGCCTGTTCTACGACGTCACCGAGGGCCGGGTGATCGACTACGTGCGCGGGCGCCGGGATCTGGACGAGCGCTACATCCGCACCATTGGCGATCCGGAGATCCGCATGCGCGAGGATCCGGTGCGCATCCTCCGGGCGGTGCGCTTCGCCAGCAAGCTGGCGCTGGACATCGAGTCGCGCACCTACGCGGCGATGGAGGGCGCGGTGGAGGATCTGCCGCGCTGCGCTCCCGCGCGCCTGCTGGAGGATACGTTCCGGGTCATCCGCGGCGGCGTGGCGGCCCCCAGCCTCAAGCTGCTGGCGGCGCTGGACGCGCTGAAGATCCTGCTGCCGCCGGTGGACGCCTACTTCAAGCAGTACGGCCGCGAGGGCGAGCGCGTCTTCTACGCGTATGCCGAGGCGCTGGATCGGCGCGTGGCCAAGGGCGAGCCGCTGGATGACGCCATTCTGCTGGCCACGCTGCTGGTGCCCATCAGCCGCGCGTCACCGCAGCCCGACGAGTCTCAGGATCCCGGGGCGAAGCCCTCGGTGGCCCAGAGCATCGAGGACCTGCTTGCGGGCTTCGTGCAGAGCGCGCGGCTGCCGCGGCGCATCGCCGAGCGCTGCCGGCTGCTGCTGCTGGCCCAGCGCACCCTCACGGGGGAGCGCCGCCGTCGCAGCCAGTCCTTCCGCCGGCACCCGCTCTTCAACGAGGCGCTGGTCGTCTTCGAGCTGTCGGTGGAGGCCACCGGCGAGTTCCGCGACGCGCTGGCCGCCTGGAGGGCGGGAGAGGTGCCCCCGCAGCGTACCGAGGCGGCCTCGGCCGACAGTGACGCTGTGCGTAAGCGCCGCCGCCGCCGCCGCCGCCGTGGCCCGCGCCCTGGAGGCCCCTCCGAGGGCAATGGCGCGGAGGCCTCCGGTAACGGCTCGGACGGAGGCGGCGACGACGGGGGCGGCTCCGACGGGGGCGGCTCGGATGACGACGGTGGGGGCGACTCCGCCGAGTCCGACGACGCATAGCGTCTGGCTCGTTCCTGGAGCGGGTGTGCAAGACTTTGCCCGGGGGCCGGCCCGCCCCCCCGCTGGCAGTCGCGCGCAAGCTTCCAGGAACTTCGAGACATGACGATACGCACCAAGGTGTTTCTGTTCGCCGTGGTGGCTCTAGGCCTGGTGGGGGTGATGGGAGTCGAGCTCCACCAGGGCTCCTCTCGCGGGTACCAGTTCCGCACTCAGGTAGTGGCCACCTACGAGCAGCTGGGCCTGTATGGACAGATGCACGAGGGAGCGTGGGCCTACCTTCAGGCGCTGCTGAGCGCGCGGCGTGAGGGCCGCGACACCCAGTCCCTGCGGAGCGAGTACGGACAGCGCCTGGATGGCACCGTGGCGCGGCTTCGGGAGCACCTGGAGCGCAAGGCACGGTGGGCTCAGCCCGGAGCCGCCGCGGAGGGCGCCCGGCACCTGGAGGCCGTGCACCAGGCCCACCAACGCTGGGCCACGCTGGCCGAGGAGCAGCTGCGCTCGGCGGCGCTGGAGCCGGAGGAGCCGGGCAGGGCCGTGTTCGCCATGTTCGAGCAGCAGGTGGCGCCTCGAATCGCGGAGGCCATCGCGGCGGAGCAGGCCCAGCTCGAGCTGCTTCGTCCCAGGTGGGACTGGAACATCCTTCGCGGGCAGACGGTGAGCTACGGCATCCCCGGCATGTCGCTGCTGCTGGTGGGCGGCTGCGCGCTGCTGATCCTGTTGCCCATGCAGCGCCAGCTGCGGGCGCTGCGCACGGGGGCCGAGCGCATGGGCCACGGGGACTTCGAGGTGGCGCTGCCGGTGGGGCAGCGGGACGAGCTGGGCTCGCTGGCGCGCGCCTTCAACCGGATGGCGGAGGAGCTGCGCCAGACGCTGAAGGAGAAGCACCGGCTGCTCGAGGCGGAGGCGCAGGCCGCCGAGCGCGAGGTCCGCCGTGACAACGCGCTGTTGGAGGAGAAGGTCCGCAAGCGCACCGCGGAGTTGGAGCAGGTCAACGCGCAGCTGCGGTTCGCGGATCGGCTGGCCACGGTGGGCCGGCTGGCCGCGGGCGTGGCGCATGAGATCAACAACCCGCTGGCCTTCGTGCTCAGCAACCTCACCTACCTGCACGAGGAGCTCATCCGGGACGAGCCGCTGACGCCGCATCAGCGGCGGGAGATGCTGTCCGCGGTGGCCGATGCGTACGAGGGCGCGGGGCGCGTGCGGCTCATCGCGCAGGAGCTCAAGACGCTGTCACGGCAGGACGAGGGCGAGCGCAGCGCGGTGGACATGGGGGCGGTGGTCCACAGCGCGGTGAAGATGGCGTCGATGGAGACGCGCCACAGGGCGCAGGTGGTGGAGGAGTACCAGGAGTTGCCGCTGGTGATGGGCAACCCCGCGCGGCTGGGCCAGGTGTTCCTCAACCTGCTCATCAACGCGGCCCAGGCGATTCCACCGGGCAGTCCCGAGAAGCACCGCATCCGCGTGGCGGGCCGGGCGGACGCGGAGCATGTCACGGTGGAGGTGAGCGACACGGGCAAGGGCATCGCGCCGGAGATGCTGGAGCGCATCTTCGATCCGTTCTTCACCACGAAGCCGGCGGGCGAGGGCACGGGGCTGGGGCTGTCGATCAGCCACAGCATCATCACCTCGCTGGGCGGCACCATCGACGTGGAGAGCCAGATGGGCCAGGGCACCACGTTCCGCGTGACGCTGCCGCTGGCCCCGGCGGCGGCGGGCAAGGCAGCGCCCGCCATCCGCGTCACACGCTAAACGCTCAGCTCCTGCCCCAGCGGTCGTCATCATCCGGCGAGCCGCCGCTCTCCACCACGTCCGCGGTGGTGATGGCCTTGGAGCCGAACCGATCGGCGATGCGGTCCAGCACCGCGTTGAGCTTCGCGCTGCGCTGCGGTGGCTGCGGCGCGGCGAAGAGCCCCAGCTGCTGCGGCTCCTGCGAGCCGAGCGACTGCATGGACACCCCCGTGAGCCGGATGGGCTTGTTCTCGTGCGCGCGCTCCAGCAGCTCCAGCGCGGCGCGGTAGAGCGCCTGTCCGTCATCCGTGGGCGAGGGCAGGGTGGTGCGCCGGGTGATGGTGGTGAAGTCCGAGAACTTCACCTTCAGCTGCACCACCCGGCCCTTCACTCCCGCCTTGCGCAGCCGCCGGCCCACCCGCAGGGCCTGCGCGTGCACGTGGGGCCGCAGCAGGTCCATGCCCGTCAGGTCCTCCTCGAAGGTGTCCTCCGCGCCCACGCTCTTGGCCGCGCGGTCCGGCACCACCTCGCGCTCATCCTGCCCCCGCGCCAGCGCCCACAGCTCGCGCCCCTGCGAGCCCAGCCGCTGCTCCAGCCACGTAACGTCCCTGGCCGCCACGTCGCCAATCGTCTTCAGCCCGGCGCGCGTCAGCTCCTCCTCCGTCTTGGGGCCCACGCCCCACAGCCGTGACACCGGCAGCTTCGCCAGGAACTCCACCGTCTCCTGCGCGCGCACCTCGCGCTGGCCGTTGGGCTTGGCCAGGTCCGAGGCCATCTTCGCCACGAACTTCACCGACGCGATGCCCGCCGAGGCCGGAAGCTTCAGCTCGTCGGCGATCTCCTTGCGGATGCGCCGGGCGATGTCCGCCGGCGGGCCGAACAGGCCCACCGAGGCCGTCACGTCCAGGAAGGCCTCGTCCAGCGACAGCGGCTCCACCAGCGGCGTGTAGCGCTCGAAGATGGCGAACACCTGCTCGCTGGCCTCCGAGTAGGCGGAGAACCGCGGCTGCACCACGATGGCGTGCGGCGCCAGCTTCATCGCGCGCGCCATGGGCATCGCGCTGCGCACGCCGAAGGGGCGCACCTCGTACGAGGCCGCCACCACCACCCCGCGCTGCGCATGCCCGCCGACGATGATGGGCTTGCCCCGCAGAGAGGGGTTGTCCCGCTGCTCCACGGATGCGTAGAAGGCGTCCATGTCGACGTGGATGATGGCGCGCATCGCGGCCGTCACTGTACCCCCTGGGGCACCCAAATGAAGACCCTCACCGAGTACCTCTGGTTCGAGACGAAGGCCCGCCGCGAGCTCGTCCGGCTCACCGACACCGTGGCCTCCCTGGTGCGCAACAGTGGCATTCAGGAGGGCATGGTCCTCGTCTCCGCCATGCACATCACCGCCGGTGTGTTCGTCAACGACGATGAGTCAGGCCTCCATGAGGACATCTGGGAGTGGCTCCAGAAGCTCGCTCCCCATGGCCCCGACTACCGCCACCACCGCACCGGCGAGGACAATGGCGATGCCCACCTCAAGTCCATGCTCGTGCACCACCAGGTCATCATCCCCGTCACCGCCGGGAAGCTGGACCTGGGGCCCTGGCAGCAGGTGTTCTACGCCGAGTTCGATGGCCAGCGGCGCAAGCGCGTCATCATCAAGGTGATGGGCCAGTAGCAGCACCCGGCACGGGAAGCTGGTGCTTCCGCAGCACCGCCGCGAGCTCCCCGGGCAGCGGGCTCTCCACCTGCTGCCGCTGGCCGGTGACAGGGTGCGTGAAGCCCAGCGACTTCGCGTGCAGGAAGAACCGCGAGAGCCCCGGCTCCTCGCGCCCGCCGTACAGCGTGTCTCCCACCAGCGGCGCGCCCACGCCCGCCATGTGCGCCCGCACCTGGTGCAGCACGCCCGTGTGGATGCGCACCTCCACCAGGCTGTACTCACCCGCGCGGCCCAGCACCTTGAACTCGGACTGCGCCGGGCGCGCATCGCCCTCCGGGTCCACCAGCGCCGGCTCTACCCGGTCCGGATGGCGCGGGTGGTGCCGCAGCGGCATGTCGATCTCTCCCTCGTCCGCCAGCGGCCCCGTCACCAGCGCCAGGTAGCGCTTGTCCACCTCGCGCCCGCCAAAGGCCGTGCGCATCGCGTTCCACGCCTCGCGGGTGCGCGCCGCCAGCAGCACTCCGGACGTCTCGATGTCCAGCCGGTGGCACAGCCCGCCCTCGCGCGTGTCCTCCGAGGCGCCCGCGCACTCGGGGTAGCGCGCCACCAGCGCGTTGGCCACCGTGCCCGTCTCTCCCGGCCGCAGCGGCTGCGAGGGCCGCCCCGCGGGCTTGTCCACCGCCACCAGCACCGCGTCCTCGTGCAGCACCACCAGCGGGAAGTCCGCGTCCGGCACCGCCTCGCGCGTCTGCTCCTCGTACTCCACGGAGATCTGCTGCCCGGCCGCCACCAGCAGGCCCTTCTTCGCGGGCCGCCCGTTCACCCGCACCGCGCCCTCTTCGAACAGCCGCTTGAGCCGCGCCCGGGACAGGCCCAGCGCCTCGCCCACGAACAGGTCCACGCGCTGGCCCGCCTTGGCCGGCTCCACCGTGAGCGTATGCACTTTCGGAGCGCTCACTCGGCCAGCGCCTCGTACACTTCCTCGGCCGTCTGGAACCGATCGTCCGGCTCCTTGCGCAGCAGCCGGTGCGCCACGCGGGCCAGCTGAGGATCGCCCTTCAGGTTCAGCGCCAGGATGGGCGGGGGCTCGGCCTCGAGCACCTGCTGCCACAGCGCGCCGGGCGTACTCGCGTCGAACGGAGGCCGCCCCGTCATCAACTCATAGAGGATGACGCCCAGGCTGTAGAGGTCCGCCCGCGCATCCAGCGGCTCGCCGAGGATCTGCTCCGGAGACATGAACCGGAACGTGCCCACCATGCGCCCGTCCGCCGTGAGCCCCGCGTCGTCCGCCAGGTGCTTGGCCAGCCCGAAGTCCATCAGCCGCACCTGCCGGTCCTCGTCCACCATGATGTTCGAGGGCTTCAAATCCCGGTGCACCAGCCCGTGGCCGTGGATGTACGCCAGCCCCTGGCACACCTGGAGCATCGCGTCCTTGAGCCGGCCCATCCGGTCGGGCCGGTTGAGATCATCCGTGCGCGCCTCCAGGATGCGCCGCTCCACCAGCTGCACCTTCGGGTCCGAGATCTCGATGGGCACGTCCACGTCCATGGAGCCGCCCGTGTCCGGCTCGTCCGCCGCGTCCGCCAGCGCCCTCACCGAGGCGGCGCCCGCGTGGTAGCCCGCGTCCTCGCTCGGCTCCTCCTCGGAGAACGCCGAGATGTCGAACGTCGACCGCCCGTCGTCCGAGCCGCCGTCGTCCGAGCCGCCGTCTTCCGAGCCGGCCTTACTGTCTCCCCACGAGTCCTCGTCCACCGGCAGCAGCCGCATGCGCGGCCGTGACACCGGGCTGGGCGGTGACTGGGCATCGCTGCCACGCAGGTTCAGGTAGTGGCGCAGCGTGAGCCCTTCAATCAGCTCCATCACCAGGTAGGGGTAGCCCTGGAAGACGCCCACGTCGAACACCTTCACCACGTTGGGGTGCGACATGTCCGCCAGCGTCTCGTATTCGAGCGCCAGCCGCCGCGTGGCCCGCGTGTCCAGCGCGGGCCCCGCCGAAAGCAGCTTCAGGGCCACGGAGTCGTTGGTGCGTCGGTCCAGGGCCCGGTACACGGTCCCTACACCGCCGCTGCCAAGCGTCTCCATGACGCGGTAGGGACCTATCAACTTGGGGGGCATGAGCGGGGCTGATCCTACGGAGCAGGTTGCTCCAGGGTCAAACAGGCGGAAGGCCATACGTCGCCGTCACAGCGAATCTGTCCATCAGGGTAGCTGAAGTCATGTGCGCCGCTCACCCTCACCGGGCGACACCTCAGAGCTTGACGGCGCCTGTCACCGGAAGGCCGAGGGGAGCGGCTGGTGGCTCGACTCCACGGCATGAGGGCCCGCGTGCGGCATGGACCGCAGCGTGCGCAGCTCCGCCAGCAGGTGCTCGGGCCCATAGCCTGGATGCGTGCTGGCCAGGTAGGCGCGCAGCTCGTCTCTCATCCGCTCCGCCGTGGCATAGCGCCTGGCCGGGTCCACGCTCAGCGCGCGTTGGGCCACGGCCCGCAACGGCGGTGGCACCCGGTGAGCCACGCGCGCCACCTGCTCGGGGCGCAAGCGCGCGGCCAGCGCCGCCAGCCGTGCCGGATCCTCCCAGGTGTCCTGCTCGGTCCAGATCTTCCCGAGCAGCTTGCGCAACAGGCCCGTGAGCGGCACCGGGGCGCGCTGGTGGGGCGGATCCAGCAGGTGCCTGCCGGTCAGCATCTCCACCAGGATCAGCCCCAGGCTGAACAGGTCGGCGCGCGCGTCGGGCCGCTCCAGCCTCAGCACCTCCGGCGCGGCATACGTCACGCTGCCCTTCAACGTGTGCGCGGCGGTGCGGATGCGGCGCGAGGTGCCCGTGAGCACCGCGCCCAGATCCGTCAGGAGCACCTGTCCCCGCGGGCTCAAGAGGATGTTGGAGGGGCTCACGTCCCGGTGGACGAGCCGCAGCGGACGGCCCCACTCATCGGTGAGGCCGTGGGCATGGGCCAGCGCGTCGGCCACGGTGGCGGCGATATAGGCCGCGCAGGGGGGTGACAGGTGCTCGCCGCGCCGCGCGGCCCAGCTCAACGCCCGCTCCAGGCGCACGCCGTCGGTGTACTCCATGATGATCAGCGGACGGCGGGCGCCCGTCTCGGCGTGGAGCACTCGCGCCAGACCCGGGTGATTGAGCCTCCGGGCTACCCAGGCCTCGTGCGCCAGGCGCCGACGCTGGGCCCAGCGGGCGTGAGAGGGCAACTGCTTGATGACGACCAGTCCACCGGGGCCCCGCGGCGACTCACGGCGCGCGAGCAGCCGCTGCGCGCCCGCGCGCGTGTCCAGCTTGCGAACCAGGTGGTAGCGCTCACCGGCGAGCGTGAACAGGTGGGCGCCCTCCGCGGGCGTGGTGGTGACGGGAGCTGGCATCCGTGCGGGCCTCGGGAGCCGGGGACGGCCGTGGGCTCCAATCGTGGGGGTAGGTGACGCCACGGGTCATGGCGTACGCTTCATACCGTGAGGGTAGCACGGCCAGGGCGCGATGGAGAAAGCGGAGCGTGTTTATCCGCCCGGTGCCTTCGTGCCGTGGCGTGGACAGTGCGAGAGCCGCGCTGGTACGGTCCTCCGCGACTCGCGGGAGGGCTGATGCGGTGGTTTCAGGTGAACGCAGTCGTTCTTGCGGCGGTGGCGCTGGCGGGCTGTCCGTCTGAGTTCGGCAAGGACGGCCGCATTGGCAAGGCCGTTGAAAAGGACGTGAAGGAGCAACTCGATGACCTCCCTTTTTGCTCGGAAGAATATGTGGAAGAAGTTTGCTATGGTCCCAAGATAGATAAGGCGGAGTGCGACCGGTGTGGTGGAGGGTGAAGTGTCGCACGCTGCTCATGGTCGCCATAGGCGTGCTCCTGCCGCTGCCGCTGGTGCTGCTGCTGAGTACACTGCTCCTGCCTGGGCCAAGGCCAGATAACCTGGTGGACCCACGCATCATCCCGGTGCTCGACAACGATCGGCGCGCGAGCTTGATGACCTACCGCCGAGGCTGTCGCTCGGCTGATCAGTGCGAACCACCGCTAGGTTGCGTGTATGAGCCCGTGTTTCGGCGAGGTTTGTGCACCGACAGCCGGTGCACTGTGGACGCGGACTGTCCACAGGGTGTGATCTGCCGCGAGATGCCCGTGGAGGGATCCGAGATGATCGCGCGCCTCTGCATTCCCGTGGGCGTGCGCCAGGAAGGCGAGAACTGTCACAGATTGCCGGAAGACCGGGAGAGCGCCTGCGGGGAAGGGCTGCTGTGCGCGGGGAAGGATGGCTGGTGTGCCCGCCCTTGCCGTCTGGGTGCTCCAGGCCAGTGCGCCGAAGGATTCTTCTGCGCGGACGCCCGCCCCGAGCCCGTGTGTCTGCCCACCTGTGAGAAGCAAGGCTGCCCGGTGGGCCAGCACTGCATCCGATTCGAGGAGGGAACTTCCACCTGCGCGCAGGTCTACGGCACCCACTGTCAGCAGACGCCGTGTCCCGGGGACCAAACGTGCAGCGTGCTCACTAAACCTAAATATCCCGGAAAGGCGTGGCTCAGCTGTATCACGTGGTGCCGGGAGGCCCCCCCCCGCTGCCCCGCTGGGATGAGCTGTGGCAAGGTGCTTTGCAGGCTGGCTTGCGATCCGAAGGGTTCCCTCGTCTGCCCCGAGGGATACCGGTGCGAGGCAGGCGCGAAGGAAGGGGATTTTGGCTGTCAGCGGGACTGGTAGGGCGCGATGCTGGACATGCCGCCACGCCACGTGCCGTGGCGTGGACAGTGCGAGAGCCGCGCTGGTACGGTCCTCCGCGACTCGCGGGAGAGTACATGGAGGAGGTTTGCGACGGTCCCAACCAGGATGATGCGCTCTGTAAACACAGTGTCGCGAATGAACCGGCGCACGCTGCTCACGGTTTGTGTTGGCCTGCTTCTGCCACTGCCGCTCGCGCTGTTGCTGTGGGGACTGCTTCGACCTGAGCACCGTCAGGTGTCCCTGTCAGGGATGGTTGTCAGCCCAATGCTTGACGGCGAGCAGCGTGCGCGGTTGGCGACATACCATCGGCGGTGTGTCTCGACCGCCGAGTGTGAGCCGCCGCTGGGCTGCTTGTATGAGGACCGGTATCGACAGGCGTATTGCACCGACAGCCAGTGTGCCACGGATACACAGTGCCCGGAGAAACATGTATGCCGGGCCCTTGCTTCTCAAAGATCGGGCTTGTTGGTGCGCGCTTGCACTCCCGTAGGTCTGCGCCAGGAGGGCGAGCACTGTTACAGACTCCCAACTGACCAGAAGAGCGCATGTGTGGAAGAACTGCTGTGCGGTGGTACGTACGGCTGGTGCGCTCGCCCCTGTCGTTTGGGCAAACAGGCAGAGTGCTCCGAAGGTTTCTTTTGCGCCGACACCCGCCCCCAGCCGGTATGCCTGCCTACCTGCGAGGAGCGAGGTTGTGCCACCGGCCAACAGTGTATCCGGTTCGATGAAGGGGCTTCCATTTGCTCGCAGGTCTACGGCACCAACTGTCAGCAGACGCCGTGTTCCGGAGGCCAGCGCTGTAATGTGTTCGCGGATCCACCCCAACCTGGAAAGGTGTGGATGAACTGCGTCGAGCGGTGTGGCAAAGACCTGCCCTCCTGCTCCGCTGGGCGAGTCTGCCATGTATATGAATGTATAACGGCTTGTGATCCGCAGGGCCCTCCTGTCTGCCCCGAGGGGTATCGATGCCGCCAGCCCAGGCCAGATGACCCCTTTGGATGCCACCCGGATTGGTAGAGGGCGCCCTCGCGCGGGCCTCAGTCGGGCAGCACCCGGAAGAAATTGGCGATCTGGTTACTATCCGCCTCCACCATGTTCTCGGTGCGGCTTCTCACATCGGGGACATCCACCGTGCGGTTGTCGCCTGCGACGACAGCATGGCAGATGGGCACCCGTTCACCGCTTTCGAGTTCGACTTCCAGGTAGCGCACCACCACGCGCCCGTCCTCCGCGAAGAAGACGTGGCCATGCAGCAGTGCGCCTTTGGGCGGGTGTGGGAATTGCTTTTCAGGTTCGATGGCGCTGATCGAGATGATGGGACCGGGCCGCAAGCGAGCCCACCGCTTGTTCGGATCGAGGTCCAGGTCGATCTTGTGCCAGCCTCGTTGCTTCACCGCCGCGACGGCGGCGGGGGGGCACTGCTGCTGAGTGGGCCGCAGGGGCACACTGGTGCAACTGGCGGTGATGAGGCTCAGGCACACGACAGCCTTCGCCGCGCCGCGCCTGGCGGCCCTGAGCGGGCTGGGGGCGGGGGGGGAGGCAGGGACAACGGAGTTCTTCGGGCTTTTCACGAGTGAGCTTTCCGTCGATGGGCTGGCGTCCGAGGGCGTCAGCAGAGTGGAGGAGCCCGAGGGTGCCACGGGAGCGGGCACCTGGGGCGCGGGCATCAGCACGGAAAGTGGCACGCGCGGCACTGGAGGCCGGCGCTGTGCCCAGGCTCCCACGGCCAGGGCCGTCCCAAGCGCCACCACGACTCCCAAGAGCACCAGGGGCGTCCGTGTCACCCGGACCGCCCAGTTCCACACCCACCACGGCCGCCGCTGCCGCGGGGACCTCAGCAGCGAATCGCGCTGGCGCTCCAGGCGCTCCAGGCGCTTTTCTTCCGGATCCTCCTCGTCCCTCATCACATGGGCGTTGCGCACCTGCTCGTCTTGCGCGGGCGGACCGTCGCTCGTGGAAGGGGGCCGGGTGGGAGTGAGCTCGGGGGGCGGCAGCGGCGGGTACAGGGGAGCCTCGGGCGCATCGGCGGTGGCCAGCGCCTGCTCCAGCGCGGCGCACAGCGCCTGCCCATCCGGGTAGCGCAGGTGAGGCTCGGCGTTGAGCAGGGTGAGCACCACCTGGCTCAAGGCCGGGGGCACGCGGGGGTTGAGCTCGTGCGGAGCCACTGGCTTGTAGCGCAACACCCAGGCGGCCAGCTCCTGTGCGTCGTGAGAGCGGGGGTAGGGCGGCACCTGGGTGAGCAGCTCGTAGAGCAGCACGCCCAGCGCGTACCAGTCGTCCGTGGCCTGGGCGCGGTAGGGGGCCCCCTGGGGCAGGTGACAGGCCAGCAGCTGGGGGCTCTGGTACGAGGGAGTGCCGGGCGGCAGCGCGCCCTGCGTCAGGTCGGGCAACCACCGCGAGCGCCCCACTCCAAAGTCCGAGAGGAACGGCTCCCCATCCGCGGCGCGCACCAGCACGTTGTCCGGCTTCACGTCCCGGTGCACCACTCCGGCCGCATGGGCACGTTGCAGCGCCCGCGCCAGCTTCTGCGTCAGCCGTACCACCTGTAGAGCGCTGGGGCGGGCCGTGTGCGCCCATTGCCACAACGTGCCGCCCTCCACCCATTCCAGCACCACGTAGACCGAGCCCTTCTTCGGGTCTCTCCAACGCCCATGGGCCACCAGGCGCACCACATTCTCATGGGCCACCTGCAGCAGCAGCAGCACCTCGCGCAGCGCGCGGGCGTCCCCCGGGTTGTCCTCTCCAGGCGCATGCAGGCTGATCTTGAGGGCGAAGCGAAGGGTGGGCGCCGCCAGGCTCTGCACCTGCCACACGCTGCCATAGCTGCCCGTGGCCACATGGCGCAGCAGCCGGAAGCCGTCCACCACCGTGCCCCTGGGTAGGAAGTCTGGGTGGCTGTCCAGCCGGACCACCGCAGTCCCGGGCTCGGGGGGCGTGGGAGTTCGCGTCATGGCTTCTGCTCCTGTTTGATGGAAGGGGGTGGGGTGGGCGTGGAGTCCGCCCGGAGACGATTCACCTTGAGCGACCGCGGGCCGTTGCGTTCGCTCACGCTGAGCTCGTACAGCAGGCCGTCGGCGGGCTGGGGCGTGTCCCACTCCACCATCAGGCGCGAGCTGGTGCCCGGCTGGAGCGCGGCGCCGCTCAACAGCTCCAGGCCGCGCACCGGAAGAGGCTCGGTGGAGCCATGCTCCGTTAGCGTGACGGCGCCTGGCACCCAGGCCGGCGCGCCCGGGGCCAGGGTGAGTGTCACCTCCAGCGCCATGCGCCCGGCCGCCACGTGCAGCCGCGCGTCCTCCACGGAGAGGCCCGGCGCTCCCACCTTTAAACGTCGTGAGAGGTTCACGCTCCGCACGCCCTGGGGGCCCAGCACCCCCGCGGCCATCAGGGGAAACAGGCTCACCTCGCGCGTGGAGACGGCGGCGAGCCGGGCGTTCAGCGCCGCCACATGCGCGGTGAGCCCCTGCACCCGCCGCTCGAGCGCCTCGGCTGGAGGCCTGGCCCGGTAGAGCTCCACCTCGGGCTCCGCCCTCGCGCGGTCCACCGTGAGCCCCAGCGTCACCGCCTCCGGTGACGGGCCCTCGGCGAACCACACGGTGAACTCCAGCCGCGCGCCCTCCTTCAGCCCCTGCTCCAGCACCAACGTCACCGCGCGCTCGGCCACCTCCACGTGCCGCACGCCCTCCACCGGCTCGGCCTGGCGCATCCTCCGCAGGTCCAGCGCCGCGTCGAGCCGCACCAGCGTGGCCTGCCCAGGCGCCACCCACAGCTCGGGCCGGGGCTGCTGGCTCAGATCGATCTGCCGTGCACCGGCGGCTGCCTCCAGGCCTCCGGGTTGAGGCCGTGCGGGGATGGGCAGCACCAGCACCAGCACCAGCACCACCCAGCAAGGCGACAAGGACACACAACACCTCCTTCGTCGCACCTTACCAGAGCTTCTGGGGTTACACACCCTGATAGGGCGGACGCCCGGTGGCCCACGTGGAGGGTAGGAGCCGCGGGCCCGTGCGCGCTTGCCCTGAGGCCCCGTGCTGTAAAAACGGGCAGTTGGCACCAGCCGCGACTCCCGGCCGGCTGTCAGGGTGAACCGTTCAGCTCTGACAGCGCCCGGCCGGCTGTCACTGCGAAACGTTTCGCACTGACAGCGCCCGGCCGGCTGTCACTGTGAACCGTTCAGCTCTGACAGCGCCGGCTGCATTGCGCGCGTCGCCACCGTTGAACGCGACCGTGCGACCGGTCAGGGCCTCGCAGCGACCGTTCGCTCACACGAGCGTGGACGGAGCCGTGCCGGGCCTCTAAGGTGGCACGATTCATGGAACGCCCCATCGCTCTCCACACGCTCGAACAACAGGTCAAAGCACGGCCACTGCCCCGTCACGTGGGCATCATCATGGACGGCAACGGCCGGTGGGCGGAGCTGCGCGGCATGCCGCGGCTGGAGGGGCACCGCGAGGGCTCCTCCAGTGTGCGTGAGGTGACGCGCGCCGCCCGCCGCGTGGGCATCTCCGCGCTGACGCTGTACGCCTTCTCGTCGCAGAACTGGGCCCGGCCCGCCGAGGAGGTGGCGGGCCTGATGGGGCTTTTGCGCGAGTTCCTCGAGAGCGAGGCGGCGGAGATCCTCGACAACGGCATTCGCCTCAACGCCATTGGCGAGGTGGACAAGCTGCCGCGCTACGTGCGCGATCCGCTGGAGAAGCTGCGCGCGGACTCGGCCCACAACACGGGCATGGTGCTCACGCTGGCGCTGTCCTACGGCGGCCGCGAGGAGCTCATTCACGCCGCGCGCCAGCTGGCGCACGCGGCCAAGCGCGGCGAGGTGGATCCAGAGCGCATTGGCGAGTCGGAGCTGGAGGCCCACCTGTGGACCCACGGGCTGCCGCCGTTGGATCTGGTGGTGCGCACCAGCGGTGAGTTCCGGGTGTCCAACTTTTTGCTCTGGCAGATGGCCTATGCGGAGATGTGCTTCGCGGACGTGGCCTGGCCGGACTTCCGGAGCGAGGCTTTCTTGCGCTGCGTGTTGCAGTACCAGCAGCGGGAGCGGCGCTTCGGGCTGACGTCCTCACAGCTGCAGCACGAGGAAACCCAACGGGCCAAGGCGTGAACGAGAAGAACAAGAACCTCGTTGTCCGAATCGTCTCGGCGGTGGTGCTGCTGCCCGTCGTCCTCTTCCTGTTGTGGAAGGGCGGGGCCTACAGCGCGGCGCTGTTCGCGGTGGCCGCCGCGGCGTGCGCCAGCGAGTACTACACCATCACCCTCAAGAGCCTGTCGCCCGCCGCCTGGGTGGGCATCGTGCTGGCGGGCATCGCCCCGCTGCTGCCCCTGCGCAGCCCCGAGCACCCGGGAGAGCTGGCCTTCTGGCTCACCGCGGGCCTGTTCTTCTTCGCGTGGACCTACCACCTCATCCGCGGCCCGCTGCCCGAGGCGCCCGTGCGCGCCTCGCACCTCGTCACCGGCTTTCTCTACGGCGCGGTGGGCCTCACCGCCCTGTCCGCGCTGCGGCTGGGCGAGTACGGCCTGGCCTGGGTCATCTGCGCGCTCGTCATCACCTGGGCCAATGACACCGCCGCCTACTTCGCTGGCCGCTTCCTGGGCCGGCACAAGCTGTACGTCGAGGTAAGCCCGAACAAGACGTGGGAGGGCTTCTTCGGAGGCATGGTGGGCTCGGTGGGCGGCATGTTCATCGCCCGGGCCTTCTTCTTCCCTCACTTCACGGTGGTGGACTGTGTGGTGATGGGGGTGGTGGGCGGCATCTTCGGGCCCATCGGGGACCTGTGCGAGTCCATGCTGAAGCGGGCGTACGGGGTGAAGGACTCGGGCAAGCTGATCCCCGGGCACGGCGGCATCCTGGACCGCATCGACGCGCTGCTGTTCAACGCGCCCCTGGTGTTCATCTACGTGCAGTTCGTCCGGGGGCTTGTGTCGTAGCGGCTGTGTGCTCGGCCGGGCAGTGTGGCCGGATGTGCGTTGTCCTCTGAGGGCGGCACGATTACTGTTGCCGCCATGCAGATCATCCTCTGGTTCATCCTGCTGCTGGGCGTGCTGGTGACGGTGCACGAGCTGGGGCACTTCCTCGTGGCGAAGGCCTGCGGGGTGAAGGTGCTCAAGTTCTCGTTCGGCTTTGGGCCCAAGCTGCTGAGCTTCACCAAGGGTGAGACGGAGTACCAGATCGCGCTGCTGCCGCTGGGCGGCTTCGTGAAGATGGCGGGCGACATGCCGGGCGAGGAGCTGGAGCCGGAGGAGGCCCACCGGGGCTTTCTGGCCCAGCCGCCGTGGAAGCGCATGGCGATCGTCATCGCCGGCCCGGCCTTCAACCTGATCTTCCCGGTGCTCATCTACTTCTTCGTCTACCTGGGGCCGCACGAGGTGATCTCCACGCGCGTGGGCACCGTGCTGCCGGACTCTCCGGCGGCGATGGGGGGCATTCAGCCGGGCGATCGCATCCTCGCGGTGGATGGCGAGAAGGTGCGCCACTACCGGGAGATGACCGAGGCGCTGGTGGGCCGCTTCGAGCGGCCGGTGCCCATCACCATCGAGCGCAACGGCACGCAGCAGATCATCACGGTGACGCCGGTGAAGCAGGTGGACACCAACCCCATCGAGACGGTGGAGCGGGGCCTGATTGGCGTGCACGCGGTGCCGCTGACGCCGGTGTTGGGCGTGCCGGCGGGCTCGGCGGCGGAGCAGGCCGGGCTGCGGACGTTCGATCGCATTCTGGCCATCAATGGCAAGCCGGTGGCGGATGACGGCTCGCTGCGCCAGGTGCTGGCGCAGCAGCAGGGCAAGCTGGAGGTGCTCGTGCAGCGCCCCACGCCAGTGGAGCTGGCGTGGGTGGTGGGCAACCTGCCCGAGGTGGTGACGGTTCAGCTCGACAAGCAGCCGGGAGAGGGCGTCGCGGCGCTCGGGGCGGAGTACGCGGACCTCTACGTGGGCTCGGTGGTGGTGGGCAGCGTGGCGGACAAGGCGGGCCTGCGCCAGGGAGATCGCCTGGTGGCGATCAACGGCAAGCCGCTGGCCTCGCTGGGCCTGCTGGCCGCGGAGCTCAGCCGGCTGAAGGACACGCCGTTCGAGCTGACGTGGCGGGGCAAGGAAGGCGAGCGCACGGAGAAGGTGGCCCAGGCGCCGCTGAAGCGGCTGGAGGACATGGGGCACGAGAGCACGCCGCTGGATCTGGGGCTGCGCGGCTGGCGCACCGAGGACGGGCCCGTGGAGCGCACCACGTTGGACCTCACGGTGAGCGAGGCGCTGAGCCAGTCGATGAAGGTGGTGCCCAAGGTCATCAAGCAGACGGTGCTCTCGGTGGCCGCGCTGTTCACCGGCGAGGTGTCGGCCAAGAGCATTGGCGGGCCCATCATGATGTACCAGGCCACCGCCAAGCGCCTGGAAGAGGGGCTCAACAGCTACCTGGACCTGATGGCCGTCATCTCCGTGAACCTGGGCGTGATGAACCTGCTGCCCATTCCGATCCTGGATGGGTTCCACCTGCTGGCCGCGGGGTGGGAGGCCGTCCGCCGCCGGCCGATTCCGGTTCGCGTGCGCGAAGTGGCGAACATGATCGGCCTGGCGCTGCTCATCGTCCTGATGGTGTTCGCCGCCTTCAACGACATCACCCGTAAGTGGTGAGCGGGTGGTCGGGCGGCTCGTCGCGCTGGCGGTAGGGCTGGGTTTGACGGCGGGCTGCGCCTCGCGCGCGGCCCGGCCCACGCCTGAGCCGGCCTCCGAGGCCTCGAGGCCCCGGCCCGGGACGGACGAGCAGCCCGGCAAGGCGCCGCGCACGTATCTGGGCGAGGGGCTGGCCTCGTACTACGGCCCGGGACTGCATGGCCGGCCCACGGCCAGCGGAGAGAAGTTCAACCAGAACGCGATGACGGCGGCCCACCGCACGGTGAAGTTTGGCACCTGCCTTCGCGTGGTGAACATGGAGAACGGCCACTCGGTGCAGGTGCGCGTCAACGATCGCGGGCCCTTCAAGGAGGGGCGCATCATCGACGTGTCGCTGGAGGCCGCGCGCAAGCTGGACATGGTGAAGAAGGGCCTGGCGCGGGTGCGGCTGTATCGCTGCGAGGACAAGAGCTCCGCCTTTTCCGCCCCACACCGGGCCCTGCCAGGGTAGAGGAGTGGCCATGCTCCTCGCGCTGGATAGCTCCACGCTGAACCTGTCGCTGGCCCTGGTGGAGCGCCGGGGCGAGGACGTGCGCGTGGTGGAGTACAAGGTGGTGTCCCCGCCCGAGAAGCAGAGCGAGGTGCTGCCCGGCGTCGTGGGCGAGCTGCTCGCGCGCCACGGGGTGAAGCTCTCCGAGCTGGAGGGGCTGGCCATCGGGCTGGGGCCTGGCTCTTTCACCGGCCTGCGCATCGGCCTGGCCACGATGAAGGCGCTGGGCTACGCGGTGGGCCTCAAGGTGGCGGGCGCCTCGTCCTTGGCGGCGGTGGCGATGGAGGGCCCCGAGGGGCCGCCGCTCTTCTGTCTCTCGGTGGCGCGCAAGGACGATCTCTACCTGGGCCAGTACCGGCGGCGCGGGTACACGCTGGAGCCGCTGGCGCCCGAGACGGCCATGTCCCCCGAGGAGGTGGCCGCGAAGCTGGCCGCCGAGCCCGAGGCCCTGGCGCTGGGGCCCGCGCTCACCGAGTACCGCGCCGCGCTGGAGAAGGCGGGCGTCGCCGCGAACCGGCTGCTGCAGGGGCCCGCTTTCCCCTCGGCGGTGGAGATCGCCCGGCTGGCGCGCTTGCCGCAGAAGCAGTCCCTGGAGGAGCTGTTCGCGCTGGAGCCGCACTATGTCCGCGCCTCCGAGCCCGAGCGCAACCCGAAGTTCCCTCCGCTGCCGGGCCCCACGCCCACCGCCCGTCTCAAGGAAGACTGAGCCGGACGGGAAGGCTCGCACCCGGAGCCCGGCTGGCATAAAGGGACGCGCCATGAACGAGAACGTACGGATCGCCGTTGTGGGGGCCACGGGGGTGGTGGGCCGCGAGGTGGTCTCCGTGCTCTCCGATCAGGGCATCGATCCCGAGCGCGTGAGCGTGCTCGCCTCCGAGCGCTCCGAGGCGGTGGAGCTGGAGTACGGCGAGGACACCCTGGAGGTGGAGAAGACGACGCCCGAGGCCTTCCGGGGCGTGGGGCTGGTGCTGCTGGCCACCCCGGCGAGCGCCTCTCGCACGCTGGGCCCGGTGGCGCAGGCCGCGGGCGCGTGGGTGGTGGACGTCAGCTCCGCCTTCCGCGCCGACGGCACCGTGCCGCTGGTGCTGCCGACTTTCAATCCCGAGCTGCTGGGCGCCGCTTTCAAGGGCCGCATCGTCTGCCTGCCCTCGGCTGTCACCACCGCGCTGGTGACGCTGCTGGCGCCGCTGCACCAGGCCTTCGGCGTGGTCCGCGCCCAGGTGACGGCGCTGATGAGCGCCTCCTCGGCGGGCGTGGGCGGGGTGAGCGAGCTGGAGAAGCAGACGGCCGGCCTGCTCTCGGGGCGCGAGCCCGAGGCCCACACCTTCCCCCAGCGCATCGGCTTCAACCTGGTGCCCCAGGTGGGGCCCTTCATGGCCAACTCCCCGTGGACGGAGGAGGAGGCCGGCTGGACGCTGGAGACGGCGCGCCTGTTCGCCGGCCGCAAGGAGCTGCCCGTCGTCGCCGGCACCGCGGTGCAGGTGCCCACCTTCTACGGCCACGGCCTGAGCGTGCACGTGCAGCTCAAGACGCCCGCACCGGTGGAGCAGGCGCGCGCGGCCCTCAAGGCCTCCTCCGCCCTCAAGGTGCTGGATACGCCGGGCGAGAAGGTCTACCCCATGCCCATGCTCGTCACCGCCGACCCGACGGTACACGTCGGCCGCCTGCGCACCTTTCCGCAGGCGCCCGAGTGGCTCTCGCTCTTCGCGGCGGTGGACAACGCCCACCGGGGCGCCGCCCTCAACCTGGTGGAGGCCGGCCTGCGGCTGCTGCAGCGCCCCGCCTGACAATTTGGCACAGCCCCTGGAGCCGCCTTGCCCATTTGGCGCGGCCCTGGCGGGGGCGCCCGGGGGAATGAAGGGAGCCGCCCCCCGTTTTCACTGGCCCCCCACTTGCTAGGTTTACCTCCGGCCATGCGTTTACTGCTCATCGCCCTGACTTTGTCCGCGTCCGCTGCCTTCGGGCAGACGACGACGCGTATCGTGGATCTCACGACGCAGAATGGCGAGTCCTCCCTGCGTGTCCCCAAGGAGCCGTGCGACCTGGTGCGCACGGTGAACTGGGCCTACAACGGGAGCACGCTCCAGCTGTGCTCGGACCTGCGCTTCTGGCTGGTGTCCGGCACCTCGTGCACGGACGAGCCCAGCGGCACGTTCAAGGAACTGCCCAAGGTGTCCTCCAGCCAGCTGGCCAACATCCGCTCGGGCACCGTCTCGTTCAAGGTCAGTGACTTGCCGGGCTTCGGCACGGGCACCACCCCGGTGTCCTGCCCCGCCGAGGGCCGCGAGGACGAGTACCGCCTGTGCGCCTCCATCAAGCTGCCCGGCGGCACCCTCGGCACCGAGTGTGGCTCGGGCACCTTCCAGGATGACGAAGTCACCGTCGTCTATGACGCCAAGCCGCCCGACGCGCCCACGCTGGCGAGCGTTCAGGGCCTGGACAGCGCGCTGTCCATCCGGGTGGACCCGCCCAGTGACGCCACGGAGATCAACGTGACGATCGAGCGCACCGACGGCGCCGGCTCGCGCACGGTGACGCAGTCGGCGGACCAGACGCAGTTTCGCGTCGAGCGGCTGGAGAACAATGTGACGTACCGCGTCACCGCCACCGCGGTGGACGCGGCGGACAACGAGAGTGTGGCCTCCGAGGCGCTGGAAGGCACGCCCATCTTCACCAAGGGCTTCTTCGACAGGTACGTCGAGGCCAACGGGCAGGAGATGGGAGGCTGTGGCGCGGCGGGAGTGGGGCTGGCTGGCGGCTGGGTGCTGGCGGCCCTTGGGTTGTGGCTGTCTTCAAGGAGAAACAGGTCATGAGTCGAGCAGCGGCCCTCGGCGTCCTCGCGCTCTTGAGCGCACTGCCGAGCCAGGCGCAGATGTCCGATGTGCCCATCATGCAGTCGCCGCGCACGGGCGCGATAGAGTTCAAGCTCGGGGGCTACAAGCCGCGCATCGACACGGAGGCGGGGCTGACGGGTACGCCGTACGCGGACACGTTCGGCGACGAGTCGATGCTGCTCTTCGAAGTGGAGATGCAGCGCTTCTTCTACCAGGGCATCGGCACGGCGGGCCTGGGCTTCTCGGCGGGCTACGCGGAGAAGTACGCGGACACCATCACCGAGGATGGCTCGGCGGCGGTGGAGAAGACGGCGCTCAAGGTGCTGCCGCTCAAGCTGCACGGCATCTACAAGTTCGACTACCCGGCGTTCCGGTGGGGCGTGCCCCTGGTGCCGTACGGGAAGCTGGGGCTCGTCTACATCCCGTGGTGGATCAACAAGGGTGACGACACGCAGCAGCTGAGCGGGCGCTCGGGCAAGGGCGGCCGGTGGGGTTACGGCGCCACGCTGGGCGCCTCGTTCATGCTGGACGTGCTGGAGCAGCGGCTGGCGCGCGACTTCGACACGGACCTGGGCGTGAACCACAGCTACGTGTTCGCCGAGTACTCGTTCTCTGAAGTGAACAACTTCGGAGGCTCGGGGCTGGTTCTGTCCAGCCGGCACTGGATGTTCGGGCTGGCGTTGGACTACTAGACCGCTCATATGCGGTCTTCCTCGTCCCCGGCCCTGAAAGTCCTGCTGTCCGTCCTCTGCGTGGTGGCCGTGGGCCTGGTGGGCCCCGGCTGCCGGCGCGCGGTGAAGCCCGATCTGGGTGTGGACCGCACGGTGGAGGCGGGGGTGCCCCAGCAGTTCGGCTCGGCCCAGGAGGGCGCGGGCGCCGTCACCTGGGACTTCGGGGACGGGACACCTTCGCAGACGGCCTCTCAGGCCTTCCACGCCTTCGCTCGCGCGGGCACGTACACGGTGCGGGCGCTGGACGGCTCGGAGGAGGTGGGCCGGGTGCAGCTCACCGTGGTGCCCCGGCCGGTGCTGCGCGCGATTCCGGAGGACGCGACGGTGGCGTTCTACGTGCCGCGCATCGCCGACGCGGTGGCGCCGCTGGCGGGCTTCTACGAGAAGCTGGTGGGGCCGGACATGGCCCGGGCGCAGATCGAGTCGACGCCCTTCCTGCCGCTGCTGCTCGAGAGCGTGCGCGGCACGGCCTCGCGGGTGGTGGACGCGGAGGAGGGCTTCGGAGTGTTCGCGGTGCCGTCGTTCGATGGCTCGGTGGTGCTGCTGGGCATCCAGGATGGGCCGCCGGCGATGGAGCGGGTGCTCAAGGAGTTCGAGTCCGCGGGGCGGCCCGTGCAGCGCCTGGAGGACGGCAGCGCCCGGGTGGAGTTCGACGATGAGCCGGCGGGCCTGGTGTTCCTGGATCGGGGCTACCTGTACGTGGCGCTGCCCGAGGCGCCCGAGGTGAAGGAGGGCGAGCCGGTGAAGGCGCAGGCGGTGGCGGCGCCGGATGCGCAGGCGCTGCGCCGCCATGTGGTGGGCTTCCAGGGCGCGGGGCTGTCCGAGTCGCCCATGCTGGCGCGGCTGCGCGGGCGGGTGCAGGAGGGCAGCGTGTACGCGTTCCTCGGCACCTCGAAGCCGGATGAGAAGGACCCCATTCCAGGCTTCATGGCCTCGCTGCGGGTGAAGGAGGATCGGGCGGAGCTGGAAGGCTTCCTCGCGTCGGATAAGCCGCTGCTGGAGGGCAAGCCGGGGCCGGTGCCCGCGCTGCTGAGCCGGGCGCCGATGGGGCCGGTGGCCTCGGCGATGGTGTCGGTGCCGGCCGAGCAGATGGCGAACTGGCTGATCGGCGCACCGGGCTCGGAGCGGCGCATGGAGGCGCTGACGAAGATGACGGCGCGGGGCCTGGATGGCGAAGGGCTGATTGGCGCGCTGCGCGGGGATCTGACGCTGCTGGTGTACTTCGACGCGCCGGCCTTCTACCGGAACTTCATCACCAACAAGCGGCCCGAGCCCAGGGGCTCGGTGCTGCTGGAGGCGGGGCTGACGCGCTCCGAGCCGGTGGTGGCGGTGGTGACGAAGGCGCTGGAGGGCTCCTCGTGGAGCGTGGAGAAGGGGGCGGAGCGGGGCACCACGCGGTTCCGGGGCCGTGTGCTGGAGCAGCCGGTGGTGCTGCTGGTGGGGCCGGATCGGCTGTCGCTGCAGGCGGGTGAGGCGCTGGAGGGGCGGCCCGCGGGGGACGTGGGAGGCGCGCTCCGGGAGCGGTTCGGCGCGGGGGCGTTCGGCCCGAGCCACCTGTCGCTGATGGTGGACCTGGGGCGGCTGCGCGCGGACCTGGATGCGCCGCAGCAGGTGCCCGGGGTGCCGCCGGCGCAGCTGGGCGCGGCGAAGGCGTTTGGCGGGGCGTTCCTGGATCAGGTGACGCCGTTCGATCATGCGTTCATGGACTTCTCTCCCGAGGAGGGCGGTGCGCGGCTCCGGGGGCGGGTGGTGCTGCGGAAGGACTGAGATGGGCTCGATCACCGTCCTCTACTTCGCGGCGGCGCGGGAGCGCGCGGGCACCCAGCGTGAGACGCTGGAGGTGCCCGAGGGCGCGCGGGTGAGCGATGTGCTGGGCCTGCTGGCCGAGCGCCACGCGAGCCTGAAGCCCCTGTTGCCGCACCTGCGGGTGGCGGTGAACCAGGAGTTCGTGGGCGCGGAGGCGCCCGTGCCAGCGGGAGCCGACTTCGCGCTCATTCCGCCGGTGTCGGGAGGCTCGGGGCTGTTCTCGGTGGTGGACCGGCCGCTGCGGCTGGAAGAGGTGGTGGCGGCGGTGTCAGGCGAGGCGTACGGGGGGCTGGTGACGTTCTCCGGCTCGGTGCGCAACCAGACCAAGGGGCGGCCGGTGGTGAAGCTGGAGTACGAGGCCTATCCGCCGATGGCGGAGAAGCGGCTGGCGGCAATCGGCGCGGAGGTAGCCGAGCGCTGGGGCGGCACGCGGCTGGCGATCATGCACCGGGTGGGCACGCTGATGCCGGGTGAGCTGGCGGTGGTGATCGCCGCGGCGGCGCCGCACCGCAAGGAAGCGTTCCTGGCGTGTGAGCACGCCATCGAGCGGCTCAAGCAGGACGTGCCGATCTGGAAGAAGGAGTTCTTCGAGGACGGCGAGGTGTGGGTGGGCCTGGGGCCCTGAGTGGCCCTGAGCGTCAGAAGTTCTCTCGGACCTGGGCCAGCGTGAACTCCTCGTGGGTGGGGACGGTGGGGCCTGTCCGCTCGACCAGCCACGCGGGTGCGCCGTCCGGCAGATAGAAGCGCTCTTCGAAGGGCAAGAGGCCCAGGTGACGCAGGTACTCCTGGAGCATGTCGAAGGTGAACCGGTCTTTCATCCGGGGCGCCTGGTACTGCTCCAGCTTCTCGAAGGGGAAAGGCTCTCCCCACTGTGCGAAGACCCAACGGCCTCCGTCATTGGCGGCGTTCACCGCGCGAATGGTGTTGATCCAGGCCGTCCGGTGTGGGCCATACATTTCGAGCATCACGGCTCCATAGCGGCCTTTGCCCTTGCGGTAGGTGTTGGGCACGGCGACCACGCGCAGCCCGCGGCAGCCAGCCTTTCGAGCCATCACCGCCATGGCGCTCTCGGCATCGGTCCCTCCGCGCGCGTTGTCGACGTACCCCGTCCAGGCGCTGCGTGTCGGCATGAAGAGGTGCCGCTGCAACTCAGGAGTGGTGAGGGGCAGCAGGGCCGAGAGGGCTTGTTCTAGCGGCCCCGGCACTGAACGTACCCCCACGGCGATACCACGGCGCTCCAGGAGCCCTCCCTGCCAGGTGGCGAAAACCCGGGCGGCGTGCTCCGCATCAGCTTCCAGAAATCCCATTTCCTCCGTGATGGGAGCCCAGCGGTCGTCTAGGAGCAGTCCCTTCATGTCCCCGGTCCTTTGCCAAGGCTGGCTCAGGCTTCCCCTGTCTCGTTCTGGTTCGCCGCTTGAATGCGTGTCATCAGCTCATCGCGCAGGTCGGCTTCCCCCTTGAGCGGGCAGGGAACAAACCCGAGGCTGGCCTTGATCTTGTCGGCACGGAGTTCTTTTCGGAACTGGCTCTGGAGTTGCTGCCTGTCAGGAGGTGACTCGGCGCCCGAGACGACCACGGCGTGAATGCTTCGCGGCCGGCACCTCTCATGGAGTCCCTTGATGAGGAGCTGGATCGCCGACTTGAGCTGCGCGACCGCATGATCGAAATCGTTGCCGCGCTTGAGCTCGAAAAAGAGGAGCCAGGGGTCGGCCTTCTTCTTGCGCCGGTAGAAGAACAGCCCGTCGCAGATCTGCGTCCCCTGGGGCTCACCATGGCGAAGCTCGTCGTGGGGTTCATCGAGCTGAAAGAGGAGAATCGTTTCCTTGTCCACTGGTGCGAGCTTCGCGCCCACTTCGCTCTCCGAGAGCGAGTAGACGCCTGGGTGCAGCCCATTCCAGAGCAGCCGTTCAAGAGTCCCGCCCCCCGTACTCACTCACCGTCCTCCGATGCATCGAGCGCGGCGTTGAAAAGCTGGCTGAGGCGCTGCGTCACGGGCGCGAACGTGCTCCTCGTGATAAGGCCGCTCTTCGGATCGATGGCGTTCGTCACCGTTACTTCTGAGCCGTCAGACTTCTCCTCGAAGGCGTAGACGGCGACCTTGTCCGCTGGCAGGAATGCACGGCTCGTTCGAAGTTGGAACTCTTCCGCGAGCTTCTCGCGACGGTCCTCGGGCGCGCGTCCAGCCTCGAGCAGATTGTTGAGGTGATCAATCACATACGGGCTATGCGTCGTGAAGACGATGCGGATGCCGTAACTCACCATCACGGCCATCAACTCGACGAGGGCGAGCTGGGCGGCAGGGTGAGCATTCATTTCGAGTTCGTCGATGAGGATCACATCCCCGGGGGAGGCAAAGGAGCGCATATAATGCGCAAGACCAGCCAGAGAGCGTGAGAGTGAGGATGCCACTGTAATGGGGAGTTCCCGTCCGGCCACCTCGAGAACAAGCCGTTCCTCGCCTTTGGCTCCAGCCAGACGGATTTCGCCGCCAGCGATACGACTCAAGAAGGGCAGCAGCTGATCTCGCAGCGGTGCTTCTCTTCGCGCTGTTCGCACAAGCCGCATCACCTCCAGAAAGTCCTTCACTGGAGGGGGCAGATCGAAATCTTGTGCACCGCCCTCGGCGGCCAGCACGATACCGGCCCGGTCTGCCGGGAAACAAAGTACGGTCATGAGGAGCTGCCCAAGGCTCCATGTTGCTCGCTCTGTGAGGGCGTTCTCATCCCAATCTGAACGTGCGAAGGTCCGTCGAACAGCTCGCTTGCTACCATCGGCGAAATGCCAATTTGAGATCACGTTGAGCCTGCCGAGTTCTGGCTCTAGTTCAACGACGACAGAGTCATGCTGTGCATCCAACTCGGCGATGGGCATGGAGAGGCGCACATGCGTGTCATCAGCCACGTTGGCTCTTTCTCCCAAGAACTCCTTGAGACCGCCAGAGTCCATTTCGCCTTCGAGTATGTTGCTCGGCCAAGGACCTAAAGCACTGACGTCTAGGGTGACAGTGGCTGTAGAGGTTCCTTGGCTTAAGGCCTCGAAGAGGGGTTTGAGCTTTTCGCGAATTTTCGCTGTGACCGGATCAGCTTCGTCGGCCACGAAAAGATCCTCTTCTGCGTTCGGCCCAGTGGATACCGGTCGCAAAAGCTCAAATAGAGCCCACGCAACCCATGTCTTGTTGGTTCCGTTGTGGCCGCTGAAGACCGTGAGCGGCTTGATATCGAGCTCGGCATCCTTGATACGTCCGAGGTTGTGAACGGTGAGCTTCATGCGCTGGTCCTACCTCACAGGGAGCGTAGAGGCGAGCTTACGGCGCTCAGAACATCCACGGCTCCAGCGTCACTGCACGCTGAGGTTGGTGGGCAGCCTAAGCGGCGTACCCCCATCGGTCTGCTGCGGCCGTTGCTCCTCCGGCTTGATGGGCCGCAGCGGAGTGTCCAGCCCCATCGCCTTGCGCCGGGCTTCCTCTTTCTCACGCGCCGCGGCCAGCGCCCGGGCGTTGCTCTCCTGCATCCGCTCGGGCGTGGGCCCGGCGATGAGGAACCCGATGGGGGCGCTCAGGAACAGGGCGATGACCACCGCCAGCACTCCAAGCTCCCTCAGGCCGAAGGTGCCTACCCGCTCCTTCGCCACCGAGTGCTGAATCATCAGGTGCAGCTCGCCCTCGGTGAGCCGCAGCGTGGTGCCCTCGGCCAGCTCCACGCTGGGGCGGCCCTCGTGCGGCACCACCTGCGAGGCGGGCACCGGGCTGTACTCATCCCCGCGCGTGCTGCGCTCCACCTTCACGCCCGGAGGCACGAAGATGCGATAGCCGTTGGGGATGCGCTCGGCCAGCAGGAAGGGCTCCTCGGGCAGGGTGAAGCCGTAGAGCGGCAGCGGTGCCTTCTCGTCAGGGGCCGCGTGCACGCGAGCCTGATCCGGGCCGAAGCTCCAGGCTTCGGACAGGGACTTGCCCCAGTAGAGTTCACAGAAGAGACCAGCGTTCGCTTTGGGTTTCATGGACCGCCTGAGAATAAAGCCTTCACCCCGCGTCGGCAGCGTCAGAGTCTCGGGGAACAGTTCCACCGTCCGGAATCAGGCTCGGGAGCCCTCCATCCCACGCTGGCCCCTGGCTGGTTGCTTCCCCGGCATCGGGGGAAGGACGCTCCCCGTCTGACACCCTGTCGGCTGCCGGGGTTCCCGCGTCCTGCTGCTCTGTCACCGGAGCCGTGCCCGCATCCCCCCGGGGCCCGGCGGGCGCTGGGTCCGGTCTCGGAAGCGGAGCCACGGTAGCCCCCGCGTCCCCCGGGGCGGCCACGGCGTTCTGTCTCACTGCCTGGCTGGAGGGACTCCCAGCATCCGGGCTGGCGGGGCTTCCACCATCCGGGCTGGCGGGGCTCCCACCATCCGGACTGGCCTGCGTGGCGGACACGGCGGGGGCTGCGGGCTCCGTGGAGGGCAGGGCGCGGCGGACCTCCGCGACGGCCACGGCCACGATGGCGGCGGTGATGGCCAGGAAGCCCACCGTATTGGCGGCCGTCTCCACCCCGGGTGCCACCGGCCGGCCCCGCGCCGCCTCGATGGCGAGGAACAGCAACCGGCCCCCGTCCAGGCCCGGCACGGGCACCAGGTGCAGCAGCGCCAGCGCCACCGAGATGGCCACCAGCACGCGCAGGAACGAGTCCAACCCCGTGGACGCCGCGCCCGAGGATTGCCGCACCACGGCCACGGTGCTGGGAGGCTCGGCGGCGGGGTCCGGCCCCGTCACGAAGCCCCAGACGAGCCCCAGCGCCTCGCTGGCCACCCGCTGGGTGTGCACCACCGAGCGCGCCAGCGCCTCGCCGGGCCCGTGCTCGCGGTAGACGTACTGCTGACTTACGCCAATGCGGCCCACCCCGCGCTCATCGGCCCGGGGACGCACCTGCACCACGCGCGTCTCGTCATGACGCATCACGATGAGCGTGCGCTCACTGCCCGGGCTCTGGCCGATGCGCGCCACGAAGTCCGACCAGCTCTTCACCGGCTGGCCGTCCACGCTGAGGATGCGGTCTCCTGGCAGCATCTGCGCCCGCGCCGCCTCCGAGCCGGGCGTCACCGTGCCCACCGTGAGCGGCACCACCACGTGCGTGCCCGCGCTGTACAGCGCGAACAGGGTGACCAAGGCGAACAGGTAGTTGGCCAGCGAGCCGGCCAGGGTGATGACCAGCTTCTTCCACGGGCGCTGGGCCTGGTAGCTGGTGACATCCGCCGGATCCAACCCCGGGGTGTGAGGGTTGGCCCCGTGAAGGGTGGCCGAGGCCCCGATGGGGATGGCGGCGATGACGTACTCGGTGCCCAGTAGCCGGAACGAGAGCAGCGGCGGCCCAAAGCCCAACGAGAAGCGGGGCACCTTCAGGCCGAACAGCCGTGCGGCCACCAGGTGCCCCAGCTCATGCACGGCCAGCAGCAGGCCGAGGGCAAGCAGTGCCAGGAGGGCGTACATCCGCGTCGCGCTTCAGATCTTCCGCCGCTGCCCGGTCCGCTTGTAGGCCAGGTAGTCGGCGAGGATGGTGCCGTGATCGAAGCACAGCTCCCGGGGCAGGGCGCCCACCGGGAAGGCCTGGGCCTCGGCGGCGTCATCGCCTCCCTGGGGCTCGCCGTCGGCCCGGACGATATAAACGGTGGACACGGTGTGCTGGCGCGGATCGCGCTTCGGGTCCGAGTAGGTGAAGAACTGCTCGAGCACCTCCACCGTGAGGCCCGTCTCCTCCTGGGCCTCGCGGGCGGCGGCCACGTGCAGGGGCTCGCCCTCGTCCACGAAGCCGCCGGGCAGCGCCCAGCCCAGGGGCGGCTTGGCGCGGCGGATGAGGACGATCCGGTTTCCGGACAGCTCGATGATGCAGTCCACCGTGGGGGTCGGGTTCTTGTACGCCTTGGGCTCGGCCATGGGAGCGGACACTCTAACCCGTGCCGCGCGAGGACACTGCACTGACGCACGGGGTTGATTATGGTGTGCCCGTGCTCACTCGCCGCTCTCTCTTCCTTTCCCTGCTTGTCGCCGTGGGCCTGAACCTCGGCTGCAACGACTTCCTCCAGAACCAGGGGGCCTACTCGCTGCGCACCACCGAGGTGCTGCGCGACGACTGCGGCCTGCTGTCCTCCGATCCCGAGGCGCTCTGGGATGCCTCACTGCTCATCACCGGACAGGTGGTGCGCGTGGACTTCGATCTGCTGGACATGCAGCTGGTGGGCAGGTTCCTGGCGGGAGGCGAGGCCTTCGCGGTGGACGGCAGCGTGGCCAACGCCGAGGTGGAGGCCAACGGGCAACTGTGCCTGCTGGACCAGGTGAGTGTTCACCTGGAGGGCCAGACGGTGTGCGCCACGCAGTTCGACGGCACGCTGCGGGTGCGCTACGAGGCGCGGCGTCCGGACAGCTGCGTCTGC
This sequence comes from Myxococcaceae bacterium, assembly GCA_035296065.1. GTDB lineage: Bacteria > Myxococcota > Myxococcia > Myxococcales > Myxococcaceae > DATHBR01. Next base: position 81,613 of record DATHBR010000077.1, read on the forward strand.
GAGCTGTGGGCGCGCTTCGAGGCCGTTCAAGAGTCGGCTACCTGTCCAGTCGAGCCTTGAGCGCGCCCGCGAGGTGGCCTAGGCAATAGTCTCCGTCGTGGCGTAACGCTTTGGAGGGAGCACATGGCCGAGCCGCAGAGCCCGTCGCAGGAGATCCAGTCGGTCCTCACGGAGAATCGTGTCTTCCCGCCGCCCGAGGAGTTCTCCCGGCGCGCGCACATCCGCAGCATGGAGGACTACCGCAAGCTGTGGGACGAGGCGGCGGCGAACCCCGAGGCGTACTGGGGCGCCCGGGCGCGCGAGGAGCTGTACTGGAAGGAGCCCTTCCAGACGGTGCTGGAGTGGAAGCCGCCGCACGCGCGCTGGTTCATCGAGGGCCGCACCAACCTGGCCTACAACTGTCTGGATCGGCACCTGCCGAAGCTGAAGGACAAGCCGGCCATCCTCTTCGAGGGCGAGCCGGGGGACCGGCGCACCCTCACCTATGGCGAGCTGGCGGCGCAGGTGAACCGGCTGGCCAATGGGCTCAAGTCGCTGGGCGTCACCAAGGGAGACCGGGTGGGCATCTACCTGCCCATGGTGCCCGAGGCGGCGGTGGCGATGCTGGCATGCGCGCGCATTGGCGCGGTGCACTCGGTGGTGTTCGGCGGCTTTTCCACCGAGGCGCTGCAGGAGCGCATGAACGACGCGGGCGCCAAGGTGCTGCTCACCGCGGACGGCGGCTGGCGCAAGGGCGCGGTGGTGCCGCTGAAGAAGAACGTGGACGGGGCCGTGCCCAACATGCGCACGGTGGAGAAAGTCGTGGTGCTCAAGCGCACGGGAGACTCGGTGCAATTGGGCCCCAAGGACGTGTCCTGGGAGGAGCTGGTCTCCCAGCAGAGTGACGTGTGCGAGCCGGAGTGGGTGGAGAGTGAGCACCCGCTGTTCATCCTCTACACCTCGGGCTCGACGGGGAAGCCCAAGGGCGTGCTGCACACCACGGCGGGCTACTCGGTGCACGTGTCGCTCACCACCCGGTGGGTGTTCGATCTCAAGGAGAACGACGTCTACTGGTGCACCGCCGACGTGGGCTGGGTGACGGGGCACAGCTACGTCGTCTACGGGCCGCTGATGAACGGCATCACCACGGTCATCTACGAGGGCGCGCCCACGCACCCGGGGCCGGACAGGTTCTGGGAGATCATCGCCCGGTACAAGGCGACGATCCTCTACACGGCGCCCACGGCCATCCGCGCCTTCATGCGGCTGGGCGAGGAGCACCCGCGCAAGCACGACATGCGCTCGCTGCGGCTGTTGGGCTCGGTGGGTGAGCCCATCAACCCCGAGGCGTGGATGTGGTACCGGGACGTGATTGGCGGCGGGCGCTGCCCGGTGGTGGACACGTGGTGGCAGACGGAGACGGGGGGGATGATGATCACCCCGCTGCCGGGCGCCACGCCCACCAAGCCGGGCTCGGCGACGTTCCCGCTGCCGGGCATCCACGCGGAGATCCTCGATCGGCAGGGCAACGCGGTGCCGAAGGGGCAGGGCGGGCTGCTGTTCGTGACGAGGCCGTGGCCGTCGATGCTGCGCACGGTGTACGGGGACCCGGAGCGGTACGTGAAGACGTACTTCAGCGAGCTGCCGGGCAGGTACTTCACCGGAGACGGGGCGCGCACGGACAAGGACGGCTACATCTGGCTGATGGGCCGGGTGGACGACGTGGTGAACGTGGCTGGCCACCGCCTGGGCACCGCGGAGGTGGAGAGCGCGCTGGTGGCGCACCAGCGCATCGCCGAGGCCGCGGTGGTGGGCCGCCCGGACGAGCTGAAGGGCACGGCGCTGGTGGCCTTCGTCACGCTGAAGAAGGGCACGCCGCCCTCGCCGGAGCTGAAGAAGGAGCTGGCCGCGCACGTGGCGAAGGAGATTGGCGCCATCGCCCGGCCGGATGAGATCCGCTTCGCCGAGGCGCTGCCGAAGACGCGCTCGGGGAAGATCATGCGCCGGCTGCTGCGCGACGTGGCCGCGGGCAAGGCGACCAGCGGAGACACCACCACGCTCGAGGACCTCAACGTGCTGGCCACGCTGCGCCAGGACGAGGAGTA
>DATHBR010000078.1:0-105976 GCA_035296065.1 Myxococcaceae bacterium
TGGACCAGTCGCTGCAACGCGTGGCGCTGCCAGAGGCTCAGTCGAACTCCGTCCGCAGTGGAAGCCATCACCTGTTTCCTTGCGGCGCTGGACGCCGCCCGGTGATGCTACCCCTGCGAGGACTTACTCCGGATGGCTTAGTCGTGGTCTACTGAGGCCGGAAAGGAAGGCCGCCTGTGCGTCCACCCCCTCGCCGGTCCTCCGGGCCAGGCCCGCTGTCGTGGTTGTTCGTCCTCGTGGTGCTGGCGCTGGCGCTGGCTCTGCCGGTGCTGGGCGCCTGGGTGGCCTCCTCGCTGGTGGTCCACTACGAGGCCTCGCGGGAGCTGGCCCTCGCCGTGGGGCTGGGGCTGTCCGTGGTGTTCCCCCTGGCCTGGGAGTTCTTGAGCCAGCCGCCCCGCGAGCCCGGCGGCGCACGCCCACCGCGCACGCTGCGGCTGCACACCCGGCTGCTCTTGCGCACCTGGGCGGTCAACCTGCTGTTCATGGTGGGCGCGCTGCTGCTGTCGCCCAAGGGCGTGTTCACCGCGCTGTCCACCCGCGGAGACTGGATGCTGCCCTCCTCCGGAGGCCCGCTCGTGGAGACGGCGCGACGGGTGCTCTTCAAGGCCGCTGACGGCGTCGAGTGGGCCTTCATGCTCTCGGCCAACCCGTACCGCGAGCAGCTCATCGCCATCGCGCCGCGCCCTCCGTCCCCCCAGGCGCCCCGCCCGCTGCCCCTTGAGCCGCCCCGCCCCGCTCCGTCCGAGCCCGCCGTCACTCCGCCGCCTGCGGAGCCTCCCACGGTGGCTTCCACGGCCGACGCGGCGAAGCCCCCGGCTCCCGTCCCCGCTGAGGAGCCCCCGCGGGAGGAGCCTCCGAGCGACAGCGACTCGGACGTGATGATCTCCTGGAAGGCCGAGCCCAAGCCGCCCGAGCCCGAGAAGCCCATCGTGCGGGAAGTCGCCCTTCCGCCGGTGAAGCCGCCGGCACAAGCCGAGAAGCCACCCGAGGTCCGCAAGGCGGGAGGCCAGCTCATCTATCCGTTGCCGAACCAGCTCCACCCCGCCGTCACCTCGGTGCCTCGCTCGATCGAGGGGGATCTGGAAACCGTCGCCAAGTACCTCGTGAGCCAGGAGCGGGATCCCTTCCAGCGCGTGAAGATCCTGCACGACTACGTGGCGGACCGGGTGGTGTACGACGTGGAGGCGTACCTCACGAGGAAGTTCCCCTCCCAGCTACCGGATCCCGTGTTCCAGAGCCGCAAGGGCGTGTGCGCTGGCTACTCGAACCTGCTGGCCGCGATGGGCCAGGCCGTTGGCGAGGAGATCGTCACCGTCGTGGGGGATGCCTACAGCCCCGTCAAGAACACCTTCGAGTCCCACGCGTGGAACGCGGCGCGCATCGATGGCGAGTGGTACCTGATCGACGTCACCTGGAACGCGGGGTACGTGAATAGCGACCTCTATACCCGCAACTACAGGACCACCTACCTCTTCACGCCTCCCAGGGACTTCCTGGCGCGCCACATCCCGGATGATCCCGCCTGGCAGTTGCTGGACCAGCCCCTGAGCCGCGGCGAGGCCATGCGCAACGCGCGGGGGCCTTCGGCCGCGCAGGACTCCTCCAGCACGCCCAGCCCCCAGCCCGAGCCGGCCATCGCCAAGGCTCACGTCTGGGACCACATCCGCATCCGCTCGCCCAACCGCCCGCGCGCCGAAGTCAAAGGCCGCTTCCACGTCGAGCTGGACAACCCCAAGGGGCTGCCCGCCCAGGTGACGCTCCACAACACCCAGGACGGCAGCCAGGAGCCCTGTCACCCCGAGTACGGGGGCGCTCGCTACACCTGCACGGTGCTGAGCCGGGGCCTGTACCGGATCCAGGTGAACGCCAACACCCAGGAGTTGAGCGACCAGATCCTGGCGCAGCTCGAAGTCACGGCGCTGTAACGCACAGGGCCACATTTGCCCACCGAGGGGTAGTCCCCAACCCCTGTGTTAAGGTGGACCCAGCGACGACGAGGAGATCGCAGCGCCGATGGACGAGGAGGAGAAGCCGCCCCAGGAGGGTGCCAGCGATAAGACAGTCATCGCTCCGCCCCCGACCGAGAGACCGCAGGCGGGTGCCGCGCGCACGCGGACCGTCGAGCGCAAGCTCCAGCCGGCGCTGGAGCCCGAGGTGGCCGCGCGCACGCGCAACGCGGAGACCCGCGTGCAGCCGATCCCCCAGCCTCCCGCGGCGCCCGCTCGCACCCGCACCACCGAGCGCAAGGCCGTCACGCCCGAGGAGCCCGCTGCTCCCGCGCGCCCGCGCACCAATGAGCGCAAGGCCGTCACGCCCGAGGAGCCCGCGGCGCCCGCTCGCACCCGCACCACCGAGCGCAAGCTCAGCACGAGCTCCGAGGCGCAGCCCGCCCTGCCCCGCACCCGCTCCGGTGAGGTGAAGGCCGTTGCCCGCCCTGCTCCGTCCCCCGTTCCATCGAACGAGGACGACTCGGCGCCCATCACCGCCCCGGTCACCCTGCCGCGTACCCGCGCGGGTGAGGTGAGAGCCGTGGCCCGCTCCACTCCGGCGCTCGTTCGGCCGGACGAGGACGAGTCAGCGCCCATCACCGCTCCCACCACCCTGCCAGAGGCCGCCGCGCTGAGCGAGGATGCTCCCGCCCAGTCCACGCTGCCGGGCGCGCCGCCCAGCGCCAGGGCCTCCGTCGCCGGCAAGGCTCGCGAGCCATCGCCCATGGCCACGCTGCCGGGCGCGCCCCTGGAGCGAGACGAGGACGCGCAGGACGATCCGCCCCCGGTCGCCGCCGACCGCACCGTGATGACGCACTACCCCGAGCCGCCCTCCTCCAAGAAGGAGCCCGTGGCGGCCTCGGACGTGCCGCCCACCGGCGAGTGGGTGGCGCTGTCGCCCACCAAGAAGCGCCCCACCCTGGAGCTGCCCGCCTCTTCCGAGGAGGAGCCCGCCGAGGGCGTGCCGCCCACCGACGAGTGGGTGGCGCTGATGAACACCCAGCAGCGCGTCTCCGCGAGGACCGCCGCCGCTCCAGAGGACACCGCGGAGGAGGCGCCCCTGCCCTCCACCGACGTGCTGCTCGTGCCCGGCACGAAGCTGGGCGGCTATCAGCTCATCGAGCGGCTGGGGGCCGGCGCCATGGGCACCGTGTGGCTGGCGCGCCAGCTCTCACTGGATCGCGACGTGGCGGTGAAGGTGCTGCGGCCGGGCTTCTCCGGCGATCCGCTGTTCCTCTACCGCTTCACCCAGGAGGCCTTCGCCGCCGCGCAGCTCATCCACCACAACATCGTCCAGGTCTACGACTGCGGCTCGGAGAAGCAGATCCACTTCTTCAGCATGGAGTACGTGGACGCGCAGAACCTCCAGTCGCTCGTCAAGCGCGGAGGCCCGCTCGACTCGGAGGTGGCCGCCGGCTACGTGCTGCAGGCCGCGCGCGGGCTGAAGTTCGCCCACGAGCGCGGCATGGTCCACCGCGACATCAAGCCGGACAACCTGCTGCTCAACCACAACGGCGTGGTGAAGGTGGCGGACCTGGGCCTGGTCAAGCTCAAGCGCTCCGCCGAGGGCAAGGGCAAGAAGTCGGGCCCCGTCACCTACATTGGAAAGAATCCCCAGGAGTACGCCATGGGGACACCGGCCTATATGGCCCCCGAGCAGGTGGCGAACTCCGCCCAGGTGGATGCGCGCGCGGACATCTACGCGCTGGGCTGCACCCTCTATCACCTGATCACCGGCCGGCCGCCCTTCATCGCGGACACCATCACCAAGGTGATGGACATGCACGTGCAGGAGCAGCCCGTGCGGCCGGATGGGCGCAACGGGCGCGTGTCCCAGGTGCTCTCGGACATCGTCATGAAGATGATGGCCAAGTCCCTGGACGAGCGCTTCCAGGACATGGACGAGGTCATCAAGGCGCTCGAGGGCTACCTGGGCATCGAGGCCACGTCCACCTTCTCTCCGCGGGAGGAGCACGCCAACCTGCTGGAGAGCTGCGTGAAGGAGTACAACCAGTCGCCCTGGGCCAAGCGGCGCCGGGTCGCGGTGCTGGGGCTCACGCTGCTCTCCGCGGTGGGCACGGGCGTGGCCGACTGGTTCCTGGGCCCGCTGGCGGGGCTGGGCGTGGCGGCCTTCACCTTCTTCACGTGGATGTCCTCCTTCATCCTGCGCGGGCTGATGGAGAAGGGCTCGCTGTTTCTGCGCTTCCGGCAGTTCGTCTTCCAGGCCCCGCTGGTCACCTGGCTCATCTGGGTGCTGCTGCTGGGCGGCGCGGGGTACGGCCTGTATCACCTGCAGCTGCTCTGGCCGGGGCTCGCCCTGATGGGAGGAGCGGTGGTGTTCGCCGTGGGCTTCTACCTGCTGGTGGACCGCAACGTGGAGATAGAGCGCAAGCCGCCGGTGCTGCAGGTGGAGCAGATGCTGCGCTCCATGCGCCTGCGCGGCCTGGAGGAGAGCGCGCTGCGCCAGTTCGTCTGCAAGTACAGCGGAGAGAGCTGGGAGGCCTTCTTCGAGGCGCTGTTCGGCTACGACGCGAAGATCCTCGCGCGCCGCAAGTGGGGCCTGAATGATCGCGGCCTGCCGCGGCTGCAGCACTCCACCTGGAGGGATCCGCTCATCCGCGCCATGGAGGCCATGCAGACGGCCCGGAAGAACCGGCGCGAGCGGCGGCAGCTGAAGCTGCTCGAGCGCAAGAAGCTCAAGGCCCAGGCCGAGGCCAAGGCGAAGGCCGAAGCGGAAGCCGCCCCGGAGCCCGAGTAACCCTCACCCCACCCCTCTGCCCGAGGCAGGGGGAGGCGCCGCGCTTCCATCCGCCGGAGCAGGCGCCGCGGCCTTGGCCGCGTTCTGCGGCTCCACCGTGACGCGCACCACCCGGGGCCCGTCCACCTCCTCGACGAGGATGCGCCACATGTCGAGCTTGAGGCTGTCGCCCTTCTCCGGCACCCGCCCCAGCTTCGTCATCAGGTAGCCGGCAATCGTCGTCACCTCGCCCTGCTCGTCCTCCTTCAGGTCGAAGTTCACGTCCAGCCGCTCCTCGAGATCATCGAGCTGGGCGGTGCCCGGCAGCTCGAAGCGGCCGCCTGGCAGCGAGCGCACCTCCTCCATGCGCCGGCCCAGCTCCGCCACGTCTCCCACCACCTCGGCCACCACGTCCGCGATGCTCACCAGCCCCGAGGTGCCGCCGTGCTCGTCCACCACCAGCGCCATCTGCCGGCGCCGCCGCCTGAACTCCGCCAGCAGCTGCTCCAGGCTCACGTTCTCCGGGATGAAGAGCACCGGCCGCTGCACCTGCGCCAGATTGCGCAGCTCGCCCCTGGACAGCAGGAAGAAGAGGTCCTTGGCGTTCACCACGCCCTCCACCTCGTCCAGGCTGCCCCGGCACACCGGCAGCCACGTGTGCCCCGCCGCGCGTGCGTCCGCGATGCACTTCTCCAAGGGCTCCTCCACGTCCAGGTACTTCACCTGGTTGCGCGGCACCATCACCTGCCGGGCCGTCTTCTGCGCCATCTCCAGCACGCGCTCGAGCAGCTCCGCCCGCGACGTCGTAATGGAGCCCGCCTCCGCGGAGCTGTGCAGGATGAAGCGCAGCTCGTCCTCGCTGTGCGCCTCGTGCGCCTCGCTGGCCGGGTTCAACCCGAACGCATGCAACAGCCGCCGGGCGATGCCGTTGAGCAGCCAGATGGCCGGGTAGAAGATGAAGTAGAAGATGCGCATCGGCAGCGCCACGGCCAGCGTGGTGGCCTCGGCGCGCTGAATGGCCAGGCTCTTGGGCGCCAGCTCCCCCACGACGATGTGCAGGAAGGTGATGATCGCGAACGCGATGGCCACCGACACGGTGTGCGCCACCGTGGCCCGCGCCTCCTCGGACACCAGCCCGGCGATGAGGGGCTCGAGCAGGTGCGCGAACGCCGGCTCACCCAGCCAGCCCAGCCCCAGCGACGCCAGGGTGATGCCGAACTGCGTGGCGGACAGGTACGCGTCCAGCTTCTCCACCATCTTCAGCGCGTTGCCGGAGCCCGGCTTGCCCTCGTCCACCAGCGCCTGCAGGCGCGTGGCGCGCACCTTCACGATGGCGAACTCCGACGCCACGAAGAAGCCGTTGGCGAACACGAGCAGGATCGCCAGTCCGAGGAAAATCCATTCCATCGCGTCAGAACAGCGCGTCGAAGTCCGCCTCGCCCTTGAGCGAGTCGAACATGGGATCGGTGGACAGCCAACCCATCACCTTGGTGCGGTCCGCGGTGAGCGCCTTCTGCAGGAAGCTGATGGCGTCCCTGGGCCGGCCCCACAGCGCGTAGAGCGCCGCCAGGTTGTAGTTGAGCAGCAGATCCTCGGCGTTGAGCGCCCGCGCCTTGCCGTAGGCCCGCTCCGCCTCGGCGTAGAAGCCCTTCTGCGCGTAGCAGATGCCCAGATCCAGCTGGGCCTCGAAGTTGTCGGCCTCCAGCCGCACCACTTCCTTCAGCTGGGTGATGGCCGAGCGGTAGTCCCCCTCGTCCATCTGCAGCGCGGCCAGCTCGTGCCGGGGGAACGGATCCTGCGGATCCAGCTCGATGGCGGTGTTCAGCTCGCGCATCGCCTCTTCCACCCGGCCCTGATCCGCGTAGGTGAGCCCCAGGTTCAGGTGCGCGTCCGGGTACTCCGGATCCAGCTCGATGGCCTCCTTGTACTCCTCCACGGCCATCTCGGCCGCGTGGGTGGACAGGAAGCAGGCCAGGTTGTAGTGCGCGGTGGCGCTGTCCGGCTCGAGCTTCAGCGCCAGCAGGTACTCGCCCAGCGCCTCGCGGAACAGCTTCTTCTCCGCGTACACGGTGGCCAGGTTGTCATGGGCGTGGGCCGAGTTCGGGTCCAGCTCGATGGCCTTCTTGAACTCCTTGATGGCCTCGTCCAACCAGCCGCGATCCGCCAGCTCGATGCCGCGAGTGTTGTGCTCGTCGGAGAGCGCAATGTTGTCCTTTTCGCGGGCCATGAAATCGCGGGCAATCTACGCGTCGCCAACTCGCGGGCGCAAGGTAGAGTTTCCCCACATTTATGCGCCGCGCCACCCTCTTTCTGCTGCTCGTCACTGCCTGCGCTCGCAGGCCCGTACCCCCCTCCGAACCCCCCGCTGGCACTGGCCCTGCGCCCGTTGCGACGGCTCCCAGCCCGGCCACGCCGCCGACTGTCGCCGAGCCAACAGCCCCGGCCACGCCCCCACCCACCAGCACGCCTGTGCGTCCGGTGACGCTGCTGGTTGGCGGAGACGTGACGGTGGGCCACCACTACCAGACGTACTTCGACGAGCAGGTGGCCAAGGGGCGTACGCGCGAGGAGATGTTCGCCTACGGCTTCAAGGAGGTGAAGGCCGTGGCGGACGCGGCCGACCTCTTCCTGATCAACCTGGAGTGCCCCTTCACCGAGAGCGCGGACAAGCTGCCCAAGAACTTCAACTTCCGCGCGCGGCCCGAGTTCGTCCACACGCTGCTGGCCGGCAGCGTGGACATCGTCAGCCTGGCCAACAACCACATGATGGACTACGGGCCGCAGGGGCTCGTGGACACGCTGATGACGCTGGAGCAGGCGCGCATCCCCTACTTCGGCGCGGGGCGCAACCTGGCCGAGGCGCGCAGGCCCGCGCTGATTACCGTGGGCGGGGTGCGCTTTGCCTTCCTGGGCTACTTCTTCCTGGGCGAGCGCAACATCGAGCCGCCCCAGGTGTACGCCACCGAGACGACGCCCGGGGTGGCCGGCCACTACTCGGACGTGGAGGTGATGGAGCGGATGCTGCGCGAGGACATCATCGCCGCCAAGGCGCAGGCGGACGTGGTGCTGCCCTTCTTCCACTGGGGCAAGGAGAGCACGTACGATCCGCTGCCCTACCAAATCCGCCTGGCTCGGGCGGCCATCGACGCGGGCGCGGCGGGGGTGCTGGGCAGCCACCCGCACGTGCTCCAGGCCATGGAGCTGCACCAGGGCGCTCCGGCCATCTACTCGCTGGGCAACTTCGTGTTCGGAGGCAACTGGAACCCCCGGGACAAGCGCAGCGCCCTGTACCAGGCGCGCTTCTCACCGGGCGGCTACCTGTCCAGCGAGCTCTTCCCGCTGCGCACCGACCGCTACCCCGAGTTCCCCATTCAGCCCATCCTCGTCACCGGCCCCGAGGCCGAGGAGGTGATGCGGCTTTTGGCCACCCGGTCGGCTTCCTTCCCCCGGATGCTGCCGGAGTTGGAGCCCTACCGCCCACCGGGCTCGCTCCCCTGAAGCTCAGGGGAGGAGCCAGCCGGGAAGACTAACCGTGCTTGGCCTTGTTGCTCTGTCCACGCTTGGCGCGCACGCGGCGGCGCTTGAGCACGCCCTTCTTGCTCTTGGCGCGGTTGGACAGCTTCTTCTTCGAGCGATTTCCCTTTTGAGCGGGCATGGTGCAGCACTCCAGTAGCAGATGTTGAGCCGCAGCTTAGCGGCAGCGGGCGCCCTTCTTTCACGCTCTTGGCCGGGGCACCAAGGAATTTCTTAGGGCCCTCCACCCTTGCCAGCGGGCAGGCAACGGGGCAATACCCCTGGAACGACGATGATTGACAAGCTTGAAGAGGTCGAGCGCCGGTTCGAGCGCCTCACCGCAGACCTGTCCAACCCCGAGGTACTGGGCGACTCCGCCAAGCTCCTGAAGGTGTCCAAGGAGCGCGCGGCCCTGGAGAAGCTCGTCGAGAGCTTCCGGGCCTACCGCAAGGTGCTGGACGACATGAAGGAAGTGGAAGCCTGGCTGGATGCTGGGGATGCGGACGAGAAGGCGTACGCCCGTGAGGCCCTGCCCGGGCTGAAGCAGCAGCGCGACGAGATGGAGGCGAAGCTCAAGGTCCTGCTGCTGCCCAAGGATCCGAACGATGAGAAGGACATCATCCTGGAGATCCGCGCGGGCGCGGGCGGCGACGAGGCGGGCCTGTTCGCCGAAGAGGTGATGCAGATGTACCTGCGCTTCGCGGCCAAGAAGGGCTGGTCGGCGGAGATCGTCGACATGAGCCCCGGCAGCGTGGGCGGGGTGAAGGACGTCACCATCACCCTGTCGGGCGATCAGGTCTACAGCCAGATGAAGTACGAGTCCGGGGTGCACCGGGTGCAGCGCGTGCCGGCCACCGAGACTCAAGGCCGCATCCACACCTCCACCATCACCGTGTCGGTGATGCCCGAGGCGGAGGACGTGGACATCCAGATCAACCCCTCGGACATCGAGATGCAGGTGATGCGCTCGACGGGCGCGGGCGGCCAGAGCGTGAACACCACGGACTCGGCGGTGCGCCTGATCCACAAGCCCTCGGGCATCGTGGTGAAGTGCCAGCAGGAGAAGAGCCAGACGAAGAACCGCACCCAGGCCATGCGCATGCTGCGCGCCAAGCTCTATGAGATGGAGCAGGAGCGCATCAACTCCGAGCGCGACTCCATGCGCCGAGGCCAGGTGGGCACCGGCGACCGCAGCGAGAAGATCCGCACCTATAACTTCCCGCAGGACCGGCTGACCGACCACCGCATTGGCCTGACGGTGCACAACCTGCCGGCCATCATGGCCGGAGGCGTCGAGGACGTCATCACCGCCTGCCGCACGCACTACCAGGCCGAGGCCCTCAAGCAGCAGACGGGCTCGCCCGCTCCCACCGCCCGCGCATGAGCAGCGAGACCTGGACCATCCGCAAGGTCCTGACCTGGACGACGGGGCACTTCGAGAAGCGCCAGGTGGACGCGCCCCGGCTCACCGCCGAGGTGCTGCTGGCGCACGTGCTGAAAACCACCCGGGTGCGGCTCTACGTGGACCTGGACCGGCCGCTGGCCAAGGAGGAGCTCTCCACCTTCCGCGCCCTCATCGAGCGGCGCATGGCGGGTGAGCCCACCGCGTACCTCACCGGGGTGAAGGAGTTCTACAACCGCCCCTTCAAGGTGGACGCGCGCGTGCTCATCCCCCGCCCCGAGACGGAGCTGCTGGTGGAGGCCGCCCTGCACGCCCTGCCCAAGGACGCCCCCAGCCAGGCGCTGGATGTGTGCACCGGCTCGGGCTGCATCGCCATCAGCCTCGCGGCCGAGCGCCCCCAGGCCTCGCTGACGGCCACGGACCTCTCCCCGGACGCCTGCGCCCTGGCCCGGGAGAACGCCGAGGCGCTGGGCGTGGCGCCCCGCGTCACGATTCTGCGGGGCAACCTCTTCGAGCCGGTGCCCGCCGAGGCCCGCTTCGCCCTCATCGTCTCCAACCCGCCCTACATCGGCTCGGGGGAGATCCCCGGCCTGTCGGCGGAGGTGCGCCGCGAGCCTCACCTGGCGCTGGATGGAGGAGCAGACGGGCTGGCGCTCATCCGCCGCGTCGTCGAAGGGGCCCGCCGCTTTCTGATACCTGGCGGGCTGCTTGCAATGGAGATTGGCGAAACGCAGGGAGCCGCCGTCCGGGAGCTGCTCCAGAGCGCGGGCTACACAGACGCGCGCGTGGAGAAGGACCTGGAGCGGCGAGACCGCATGGCATTTGGGACACACCCCGCGGCCAACGCGCCACGGGGGTGAGACAGGACAGATGGACAAGATCGTCGTCAAGGGAGGCCCCGCGCTGCACGGGGAGGTGAAGGCGTCGGGCGCGAAGAACGCGGCGCTGCCCATCCTCGCCTCGTCGCTGCTGGGCGATGGCAAGAGCGTCTACCGCAACGTGCCGGACCTGGTGGACGTGGCCACCATGCTCAAGGTGCTGCGCACCATGGGCTGCGGCGCCGAGCGGCTCACCGGCCGCAACAAGGGCGTGTGCGAGGTGTCCGCGGATGGCCCCATCACCCCCGAAGCTCCGTACGAGCTGGTGAAGACGATGCGCGCCTCGGTGCTGGTGCTGGGCCCGCTGGTGGCCCGCTTCGGCCGGGCGCGCGTGTCCCTGCCAGGCGGCTGTGCCATTGGCGCGCGGCCCATCGACCAGCACCTCAAGGGGCTCAAGGCGCTGGGCGCCGAAATCACCCTCACCGAGGGCTATGTGGAGGCCCGGGCCAAGCAGCTCAAGGGCGCCACCTTCAACTTCGATCTCATCACCGTCACCGGCACCGAGAATGTGCTGATGGCCGCGGTGCTGGCCAGGGGCCGCACCGTGCTGCAGAACTGCGCCCGCGAGCCCGAGGTGGAGGAGCTGGCCCGGGTGCTCAACAAGATGGGCGCGCGGATTGAGGGCGCGGGCACCTCCACCATCACCATCGAAGGGGTGGAGTCGCTGCGGCCGGTGGAGCACACCATCCTGCCGGACCGCATCGAGGCGGGCACCCTGCTGGTGGCCGCGGCCATCAGCGGCGGGGACATCCTGGTCAAGCACGCCCAGCCCGAGCACATGGAGGCGGTGGTGCTCAAGCTGCGCGAGGCCGGCTGCACCCTCACCACCGAGAACGGCGGCATGCGCTGCAAGGCGCCGAAAACACTGCACCCGGTCAACGTGACGACCACTGAACACCCGGGGTTCCCCACGGACATGCAGGCCCAGCTCATGGTGCTGATGTGTGTGGCCAACGGCACCTCGGTCATCTCGGAGAACATCTTCGAGAACCGCTTCATGCACGTGGCGGAGCTGCACCGCATGGGGGCGGACATCACCATTCAGGGCCCCACCGCCGTGGTCAAGGGCGTCAAGAGGCTCTCCGGGGCCCCCGTCATGGCCACGGACCTGCGCGCCAGCGCCTCGCTCATCCTCGCCGGGCTGCGCGCCGAGGGAAAAACCGAGGTGGCGCGCGTGTACCACCTGGATCGCGGCTACGAGCGCCTGGAGAAGAAGCTGCGCGGCCTGGGGGCGGATATTCGCCGCGTAAAGGCCTGAGCCGGTCGCCTGCACGGACAGCACCAACGGACGGGGTGAAAGTTCGTTGGCAACAGAACGGGGCTACCGGGTTGCATCCGAAAATTCGGGCGCCCTATCATTCTCTTATTCACCGGGGAGCACTGCTTCCCTTTCAGGAGAATGAACCGCCCCATGAATTGTCCCACGTGCAACGTCGAGATGTCTGATCTCGAGGGGGACGATCCTACGTTGCGGAAGTGTGGAGAGTGCGGCGGTCTCTGGATCGACGTCGCGGACCTCAACCGCGTGCTGCTCCATAACAACCTCCCCGGGCTCGAGAGCCAGGGGGGGAAGGTGGACGCGGAGGCGCTAACCGGTCAGTGCCCCGAGTGCCAGGTCGACCTGGTGCGGGTGTCCGGCGGAGACCGGCACCACCCGCTCAGCTACGACACGTGCGAGTCCTGCGGCGGCATCTTCCTGGAGTCGGAGTTCGCGGACGCGACCGACGCCAAGGTGGCCGTCGAGGAGATCATCGCCTTCTTCAAGGCCTTCAGCGCCAAGAAGAAGCTGGCCGCGCTGTAGCTCAAGGCTTGCTGCGGAAGGGCTCCTTCCACTCGTCGGGCAGCTCGCCCTCCAGGGTGAGCGTGTGCCCGCCGCCCGGGCCGTCGGCCTCCTCGCGGGTGTAGCGCAGGGGCACCTTGCCCTTCTTGGGCAGCTCCACCGTCAGCCGTGAGCCCGAGGCCGTGTAGGCCCCGGTGAGCACCGTGGGCTCGGTGCCGTCCAGCGGCTCGTGGACGAAGCGGTAGGTGCCATCCACGTACAGTGAAAAGAAGCGGTCCGGAGCGCCCCTGGCCCCGGCGAACCAGGTGCCCAGCAGCGGCTCGGTGCGAGGCTCGTACCGGAGGATGGGGGCCATCTTGGTGCCGTTGAGCGGCTTGCCCCCGAAGTAGAAGACGATGTCGGTGAGGCACACCGGGGCGTCGGAGTCCGAGCCCGGGAAGGTGCTCTTCACCTCCAGGGTGAACCAGGCGCCGGAGACGGGGGGGTTGAGGGGCACCGTCTGCAGGCCGCGCTTGTCCTCGATGGTGAAGTTCTTCGCGCTGTCCTTGCCCTCCAGGGTGAGCTTCTTGGCGCGGGCGAAGGCCTTGAAGGCCTCGCGCTCCGAGCCATTGCCCGTGTACAGGCGCACCTCGTCCACGGTGGCCACGCCCTTGAAGCCGATGGTGAGCGTGCTGGCGCTGCCGGGGGCGGCGCACCAGACGGAGGCGTCACGCCCGTCGAGCACGTTGATCGGGTGGTAGCGCTCGGGGTGGGCGTCCTTCTCGAGGTAGTCCGCCGCCTGGGCGTACCCCACGGAGGGCGGCGCCGCGAGGGCGCTGGGGGCAACGGCGGCAAGCAGCACAGAGGCCAGAAGGGAGAGGCTTCGCATGATCCGGCATATTGGATCGGCGGGCTTGGCGGGCTCCAGTGGGCGCGGGGGCTGGATGAAAATGTCCGCCCCGGTGTTTGCGATGCTTGACACCCCGTACCCAGGGGCAACAGTAGGCGGCCGATGCGAGCGAACGCGATGCGACGTCTGGGCGTGATTGCAGTGTGTGCCGTGCTGGCCGGCTGCCCTCCCAAGGGCAAGGACGAGACGCCCGATGCGGGCCCCGTGGAAGCCGGGCCGGACAAGGTGAGCGAGAAGGAGCCCAACGAGCGCCCGGATCAGGCGCTGGCGCTGGCGCGCGACGCGGTGGTGAGCGCCGGGCTGTCGGCGGACCCCTCGAAGGTGGACGAGGACTGGTACCGGCTGGCGCCGGGCAGCCCGCGCACCGCGGAGGTCCAGGTCACCGGCATTCCCGGCGGGGATGTGATGATCGAGGTGTACGACAGGGACCGCAACCGGCTGGGCAGCGTGAACAGCGAGGGCGAGGGCAAGCCGGAGCGGCTGCCCAACCTGTACGTGGAGGGCGAGCGCTTCGTGCGCGTGGCCTCGGCGCGCAAGGGCAGCGGCGGGGCCTACACGCTGACGCTCACCTACCGCCGGCCCAGTGATGGCGAGGAGCGCGAGCCCAATGATCGGGCGGTGGACGCGCACCCGCTGTCACTGGGGCAGAGCGTGGCGGCCTATGTGGGCCACGCGGGCGATGAGGACTGGTACCGGATTGAACTGCCCGCGCCGGCGGGGGCCACGGCTCCGGCTCCGGCTCCGACCGAGGGGACTCCGGCTCCGGCTCCGACGGAGGGGACTCCGGCTCCGGCTCCGGCCGAGGGCGCGACGCCGCCCGCCGAGGGTGCGACGCCCTCCCCTGCTGCCGAGGGCCAGCCGCCCGCGGCTCCGGCCGAGGGGGCGCCCGGTACGGACACGGGCACGGGGACGGGCACGGAGACGGCGCAGCTGGGTCAGCCGCAGGATGCGGGGCCGGCACCTGCTCCGGTGGAGCCTCCGGGGCTGGCGCTGAAGATCGAGCTGTCAGGCATCGAGGGCGTGCGGCCAGAGCTGGCGGTGCTGTCGGCGGCGGAGGCCCCGCTGTTCTCGCTGCGCGGCAAGGAGAACGAGGCGCTCACGCTGCGCAACATCGGCGTGCGGTCCACGGATCAGGTGGTCTACGTGGTGGTGAAGAGCGGCTGGGTGGGTGCGGGCAAGGACGCCAAGCGCACCTACAACGCGACGAGCCCGTACACGCTCACGGTGTCGCTGGAGGAGGCCGGGGCCAACGCGGAGCTGGAGCCCAACGACGAGCTGTACAAGGCCACGCCGCTGCAGGGCGGGGGCTTCAAGGAGGGCTTCCTGGCGCCCAAGAGCGACGTGGACCACTTCGTGCTGCGCACCACCGAGCCGATGCTGGCCAAGGTGGAGCTGTCGGGCGTGGAGCGGCTGGATCTGATCCTGTCGGCGGTGGAGCCGCCGGAGGGAGACGGGGCGGCGGAGAAGGTGGTGCTCAAGGCGAACGACGGCGCGGTGAAGGAGCCCGAGCGGCTCAACAACGTGTCGTGCAACGGCACCTGCTACTTCCGGGTGGAGGGGGCGTCGCGGAAGGTGGAGGGCAAGTGGGTGAAGGACTTCGAGAACGCGGATCTGCCGTACCGGCTCACGGTGACGGTGGTGCCGGACAACGGCAGCGAGGAGCGCGAGCCGAACAACACCGCGGACCGGGGCATGGAGCTGGCGTTGGGCAAGGCGGTGCGCGGCACGGTGTACCCGGCCAAGGACGTGGACTACTACCGGCTGGACTTGACGGATCGCCCGGTGCGCACGCCCATCCGGGCCACGCTGCTGGGAATGCTGAAGGTGGACGTGGGGCTGTACCTGCACCGGCTGGGCGAGGACGGGAAGCTGGCGCTGGTGCAGACGGCGGACCGGGCCAAGGGGGATCAGCCGGAGAACATCCGCTACAGCCTGGAGCCGGGCGTGTACGTGTTCGAGGTGCGGGACACGAAGAACCGCGAGTCCAACTTCCAGGATCCGTACCAGCTCCACGTAGAGGAAGGTGAGTAGCCGGGCGGCCCGGGTGGATACTTCCCGTTGACAAGGCGGGGAGAGACTCCTACCTTGGGTCCGCTTCGGTCGCGGTGGTAGCTCAGTTGGTAGAGCACGAGCTTCCCAAGCTCGGGGTCGCGGGTTCGAATCCCGTCCGCCGCTCACTCGTAAAGGCCGGTAGTCCTTAGAGGAAACTCTGGGCTACCGGCCTTCGTGTTTCCGAGCCCTTCCCTGGTTGCTTGACTGAACGTGTTTTCAGGCTCACCTTGGGCCTGTGAAGGCGCGTCCCGTATCCAATCCGCCCAACCCCTGGGCGAGCACCGAGGTGGAGTACCTCGAGGAGATTCCGCCCTCCCGGCTGGAGGTGCTGGAGGACCACTCTCGCGAGGTGATGGCCCGCAACAACAGCCCGGACGTGTGCTTCACCTGGAGTGTGAATCCGTACCGCGGGTGCATGCACGCCTGCGCCTACTGCTTCGCGCGCCCCTCGCACGAGTACCTGAGCATGGGCGCGGGCACGGACTTCGAGACGCGCATCGTGGTGAAGCCCCACGCGCCGGAGCTGCTGCGCGAGGCGTTCGAGCGGCCCCGGTGGCAGGGAGAGACTGTCGCCTTCAGCGGCGTGACGGACTGCTACCAGCCGCTGGAAGCCTCCATGCGGCTCACCCGCCGGTGCCTGGAGGTCTGCGCCGAGTACCGCAACCCCGTGGCCATCATCACCAAGGCGCCGCTCATCGAGCGGGACTTGGACGTGCTGCAGACGCTCTCGCGCGAGGCGCGGCTGTGGGTGAGCATCAGCGTGCCGTTCCACAACCCGGAGCTGGCGCGGGCCGTGGAGCCCTACGTGGCCACGCCGAAGCGGCGGTTTCAGACCATCGAGAAGCTGGCGGCGGCGGGCATCTCCGTGGCGGTGTCGGTGGCGCCCGTCATCCCGGGGCTCAATGACGAGGACATCGCCAAGGTGCTGGCCTCGGCGCGCGAGGCGGGCGCCACGCGGGCGCACTACACCCTGCTGCGGCTGCCGGGCGCGGTGAAGGACGTGTTCGAGGAGCGGCTGCGCGCCAAGCTGCCGCTGCGCGCCGAGCGGGTGCTGCACCGCATCCGGGAGACGCGCGGCGGCCAGCTGTACGACTCGCGCTTCAACAGCCGCATGAGCGGCGAGGGGCTCTACGCCCAGACGATCGAGCGGCTGTTCGACACGACGGCGCGCAAGGTGGGCATGCGGATGACGTCGGTGTCCGAAGGGGCGCCCACCACCTTCCGGCGGCCCGAGCGCCCCTCGGCTCAGCTCAGCCTCTTCTGAGGCGCTTAGCCCTCGTTGCCGAGCAGCCCGTCCTTCAGGTCGCCGTCCACGGGGCTCTTGCCCAGCCACACCCCGAAGAGCGCGTCCGCGAAGTCCTTGCCCTCCACGGAGATCTGCTGGCCCGACTTGCTCTGTACCTGGGTGCCCTTGCCCGGCACGTAGGTGAGCAGCAGCTCGTCACCCTTCTTGAGGTCCGGAATGCCCGCGTTGAAGGTGTCCAGCCGGGCCTTCAGCGTTGCCATCTGGGCCTTGTTGTTCTTCTCGATGCCCTCGGAGATGGCGTCGGTGATCTTCGCCTTCTCCAGGTCGCGCAGCATCGTCATGCGCACGCGCTTGACCTGATCCGAGGTGATGATCTGCGCTGAGTCCTTGCTCGTGTTCTCCAGGTAGAGCCCCGCGGCGTACACCTTGAAGATGGCCTTGGTGCGAACGCCCACGCCGTTGAGCTTCAGCTCCTTGCCCTCGACCGAGACGGTCGCGGGGAACTTCACTCCAGCTGCTTCCTTCTCCTTGGCCATCGCGGGCAGCGCGAGGGTAAGGGACAGCACCAGCGCGGACAGTGTCGCTTTCATGGGTTCCTCCCAACGGGTAGGCGTGCAGGTGTAGGCCAGCCGCAACCGGCCGTCGAGACTCTGGACGCCACCCGCCGGGTGGTATTCAGCGCACGGGGAGTTCCCGACAGTCGATGCCGTCCAGGCCCAGCTGACGCACCGCGTTCACGAAGCGCTCGGTTCCCACCAGGGTCGTCTCGAAGTTGGCCAGCCGGAACAGGTCGAGATGCTCCGGTAATGAAGCGCCATCCAGAAGCATGTTCTCCGGGCGACGGATCCCCAGGCGGCCACACTTCCCGCAAGGCCCAATGGTACCCGGCGGGAAACAGTCTGGATGAAGCTTCCCGTGCGCTGCAATCTCCAGCTCGAGCAGCTCCGGTGAGTTCTTCTGACGGAAGCGCAACGCCGTAGGAAACGCGCGCACCCCTTGCAGCCCGGTGGCCTGGAGTCGCTCCAGTGCCTCACGGCGGATCAGCGGCATCCACGGGCTCTGGATGAAGAACTGGCCGAAAGAGCCTGAAGCCTTTCCCTCCAGTGGACCGAACTCAGCTCCAGGCAGCAGTTGCGCACCAAGAGGCACGAGGGGACGAACCAGTTCGCGCAGACGGATGAACTCGTCGAAAGGCTCGGGTCGAGCTTTCTCGAACTCGGCAGCTTCAGGCAGGGCGGTGAGATCCACGCTCGGGAAGGCGGACGCACTCCCAGCCCAGGTGGAGTCACAAGCAGGGCAGTGCAAGCCAGGCAGACCCCACTTGTGGGTCGCATCGAGCTGACCTGTGTAGCGGGGCTCCTTGGCCTCAACGAGCCAGTAAAATCGGGGCATCGCTACATTCTCCTGCTGCGATACGGCACAAGGGGCCCTGTCAGTTCGAATCGAAAGATCAACTCCCCAGCGTGCCGGTAGATCTCTGGGGAGCGGGCATCAGGGTTCTCGAACTTGAACTGCCTCCAGGCCTCGTTCCAGCGTCCACCTCTGGGCCCTCCGCTGTGAATCCCACGGTGGATGTGCTCCGGAATGATCATCGTGAACAGATGGATGTCCGAGACACCTTGTCGCGAGAACCACCTCGCCAAGTCCGATGCCTGGGGAAAGATGTGGTGCCGCACGTAGCGCCCCGAAGGGAGCAGCGGAAGCTGAGGCGTTAGAGGTTTGGGCTCAAGGTGCCGGTTGAACCGGAAGGTGAAGACAGGCCTGGTCTCCCCAGGCCACCGGGCTCCCCTCCTCCAGCGGCGAAAAGGGCCCTGGGAACTCGGCCCGGAGAAACCTCCTCCGCCACGAGAGGCGAGCACAATCGCCCCTGGTACAACCTCGCGGCAGACGAAGAGGCCACACTCGTCAGTCTCTTCCTGGCACAGGAGAACGAGGGTGCGCGGGTCCTCACACCCCTCCTCCCATGAACCGACGACCTCCGGCGGAGCCTCGAGCGCATCAGGCCCCACCGGACTCAAGGTGGCGCAGGCCGCCAGCAGCCCGGTCAGCAACAGCAGCCAGTACCGGGGACCGGGCCGCATCCGCCGCGCCTACCCCTTCGTCTTGACGAACTGGTCCATGAACGACACCAGCGTCTTCACGTTGTCCACCGTCACCGCGTTGTACATGGACACCCGGATGCCTCCCGCGCTCCGGTGCCCCTTGAGCCCCACCATCCCCGCCTTCTTCGCCTCCGCCACGAACGCGTCGTCCAGCGCCTCGCTCGGCAGCTGGAACACCACGTTCATGTACGAGCGCGAGTCCTTCGCCACCGGCGCACGGTAGAAGCCCGCGTTGCGATCGATCGCCGCGTACAGCAGCTCGCCCTTCTCCCGGTTCCACTTCTCGATCTGCGACAGCCCCCCCACGCTCTCGATCCACGAGAGCACGTTGCGGCACAGGTAGATCGCGAACGTGGGCGGCGTGTTGTACAGCGAGTTGTTCTCCGCGTACGTGCTGTAGCGGAAGATCTTCGGGATGTCCTTGCGCCCCTTGGCCATGAACCCCTTGTCCACCACCACGATCACAATCCCCGAGGGCCCCACGTTCTTCTGCGCCCCCGCGTAGATCATCGCGAAGCGGCTCACGTCGATCGGCTTCCACATCAGGTCCGAGCTCATGTCCGCCACCAGCGGCACCCCGCCCACCTCCGGGAACCGGTGCCACTGCGTGCCGTAGATGGTGTTGTTGCTCGTCATGTGCACGTACGACGCGTCCGGATCCAGCTGCAGCTCCGCCTGCGCCGGAATGCGCGTGTACCGCCCGTCCTTGTTCACCGTCGTGCCCGCGATGCGCGCGCTGCCGTAATAACGCGCCTCGTCAAGCGCCTTCTCGCTCCACACCCCCGTCATCAGGTAGTCGGCGCTGGTGTCCTTTTGCAGGAAGTTCATCGGCACGGTGGCGAACTGCTGCGAGGCCCCACCCTGCAGGAAGAGCACCTGGTGAGTGGCCGGGATGCCCAGCAGCCGGGTGAGCAACGAGATGGCCTCGTTGTGCACGTCCTCGTACACCTTGCCCCGGTGGCTGTGCTCCATGATGGACATGCCCGAGCCCTGGAAATCCAAGAGCTCTTCCCGAGCCCGCTCCAGCGCGGGCTGGGGCAGACCGGCCGGGCCGGCATTGAAGTTGATGACGCGCATGGCTGTGTCCTTTAGGAAGTGAACGGCGCCGCCCATTCTCTCCCACACGCTCCCAAGGGCCAGTAGGAAGCGCACGGCGGGCGTCCAAAACACGGCGTGTGGCCACCGGATGACTGCCGGGGTCAGGAGGACAGGTGGGTTCCTCGGAGGAACTGACGCAATGGGTGCGGCGGGCCGCTCGCGGGGAGGAGTCCGCCTATGCGGAGCTGTATCAGCGCACCCGGCCCCTGGTGGCTCGGCTGACGGCCGGGTTTGCCACGCTGGACGCCGATGAGGTGGAAGACGTGATTCAGGAGACCTACGTCCGGGCGTTCAAGGCGCTGCCCCGGCTCAAGGAGCCCGGGGCGTTCGAGGCGTGGCTGCTGTCCATCGCGCGCAACCGGGCCCGCACCCGCCTGGAGCGCAAGAGCCACGTGCGCCGGCTGGACGAGGAGACGCCCGACGCGGAGCCCGAGACGGTGCCCCTGCTGCCCGAGGCGCTGCAGGTGGAGCGCGACATCGCCGTGGTGCGCCAGCTCATCTCCGAGCTGCCCGAGGGTGAAGAGAAGAAGACCGTGCAGCTCTTCTACCTGGAGGGAGAGCTGTCCGCGCGGGAGATCGCCGAGAAGCTCGGCGTGGGAAAGAGCGCGGTGACCATGCGGCTCGAGCGGTTCCGGGCGCGCATCAAGCGGGAGCTGCTCCGGCGCGTGCTCGCCGGACGCTGGGAGTAAGGCCATGAAGCACCTCGATGCCGACACGCTGCGCGCCCTTACCTCCCGTGAGCCCCAGGCCGTGGCCTACTTCCGCGAGCACCTGGCTTCCGCGTGCGACACCTGCGAGGAGTTCCTCGCCCAGCACCCCGGCACCGACGCGCTCGATGGCCAGGTGGATGCGCTGCTGCTGGGGCTGGCTCCGCCGAAGGCCGCCGCTCGCGACGAGGTGGGCTGGATGCGGCTGCGGCGCCGTTTGCGCGGAGGCTCACCCGCGGGCCGCTGGGTCGCCGCCGCCACCGCGCTGGCCGCCTGTCTGCTCGGCGTGGTGATGGTGCCCCGCCTACTCAACCCCCGGCCGAGCATTCCGGACACCGAGCTCTATGACGGGGTGAAGGGCTCGAGCCGCATCTCCCTGGAGCTGGCGGCGGTGGCGCGCGGCGCGGACGGCCACCTGCGGCGGCTGGATGAGGGGGCCCCGGTGCCCGCGGAGGACGTGCTGCTGCTGCGCTACCACGCCACCGAGGCCGGCACCGCCCTGCTCTTCCAGCAGCGCGAGGGCGGCGAGCCCGAGCTGCTCGGCAGCTTCCCACTGCAGGCCGGCACGCATGATCTCCAGGGCCCACAGGGGCTGGCCGGCGTGAGCCTGGCGGGTGAGGCGGGCACGCTCACGCTGTGGCTGGTGGGCTCCACCTCCACCCCGGGTGAGCCGCTGTCGGCGGAGGAGGTCCAGCAGGCGCTGGTGGAAGGAACGCTGCGAGAGGGCCACCCGCTGTCCGTGGCCCGGTTCGACGTCGTCGTCCAGAACGGCCAGAATCCGCGCTGAACCGTGAAGCGCCTCGTCCTCATGCTGCTGGGGGCCCTCGTGGCCTGCGCGGCGCCCTCCTCCCAGGAGAAGGGCGGCCTGGTACCGCTCAAGCTCGACGAGACGGCGCTGTCCAACGCCTATGCCCCCCGCCGCATCGCCCTGCTGGTGGGCATCTCCCAGTTCCAGGATCCGCAGTGGCGAAACCTCCGCTACTCGGACAAGGACGCCCGGGACTTAGCCGCCGCGCTGAAGGATCCGGCGCGCGGGCGCTTCGATCAGGTGCGCCTGCTCACCTCGCCCGAGGAGACGACGCGCGCGTCCATCCTCTCGGCGGTGCGCCAGCTGCAGCAGGAGGCCTCGCGGCCCGATGACGTGGTGGTGGTGTACTTCTCCGCGCACGGCACGCTGGCGCGGGACAACCAGGGCGAGCTCAAGCGCTACCTGGTCACCCGGGACGCGTCCTACCGCGCCATCACGCAGACGGCGCTGTCCATGGACGTGCTCAAGGCCGAGTTCGACAAGCTGCCCAGCCGGCGCCGGCTGCTGGTGCTGGCCACCTGCCACAGCGGCAGCGGCAAGTCGCTGCTGCCCAAGGAGCTGGAGGCGGAGCTGGCCGGGGTGAAGTCCGGCTTCTACGCGCGCCCCCTGGAGGAGTCCAGCCGCGCCTCGCTGGTGTTCGCCGCGTGCGACTGGGGCGAGACGGCCCGCGAGGACGAGGGGCTGCGCAACGACATCTATACCCACTTCCTCATCGAGGGGCTCAACGGCGCGGCGGACCGCAACGCGGACGGCGCCGTCACCGCCACCGAGGCGCATGATCACGCGCGCCGCCGCACCTTCGCCTTCACCGAGGGGCGCCAGCGGCCCTCGGCGGAGATCCTGGAGGTAGGCGCCGATCCAGTGGTGCTCTCGGGCAGCATCAACCGCGTGGGCCGGCCCGAGCTGTTCTCGTACAACCCGCGGCTGGACGGCTTCACCCTCAAGGTGGACGGAGAGCCGCGCACCGAGCTGCCCGGAGGCATCGCCGTGCCTCCCGGCCGCCGCACCCTGGAGCTGACCAAGGGCGGCGCGGTGCTCATGCGCCGCGAGGTGGAGGTGGCCGCGGGGGATCGGCTGCCGCTGGAGCAGCTGCTGGCGGAGAGCTTCCCCCGGCGCTCGCTCTCGCTGGTGGGCGGCATGTTCTCGTTCGTGGACGCGCGCAGCCGCGCGGAGCTCTTGCCCGCCTCGCCCGAGCTGGCGGTGGTGCTGCGGCTGGAGGACAAGCCGCTGCGGGACTTCGGCCTGCTCCTGGACGTGAGCGCCAGCACGGGCCGCAAGAGCCTGCCCATCGCTCCGGGCAGCGAGGTGCCTTTCGGCTACACGACATTCTCCGCGGGCGTGGCCATGCCCTACCTGTGGCGCTGGGAGCGGCTGTCGCTGTATGCCGGGCCCCGCGTGGCCGCGCTGTACCTGCGGCGGTCTTTCGAGGTGGAGGCCTTTACCGGCGGCCAGCAGTACTTCACCGTGAACCCGGGCGTAGTGGGCGGCGTGGTGTGGCGCCTGGGCGAGCGGTGGGAGCTCACCTCGCAGATGCAGTTGATGCTGACATACGTGGTGGTGGACGGGCGAGGGCAGGCGGTGGGCTTCACCAGCGGCTGGGCCGGAATGGGGTATCGCTTCTGATGCGCCTCACACTGCACATCGCGATGGCCGTGGTGCTCGCCCTCAGCCTGGGCGCCTGCGGCGAGCTGGAGAACGAGCCCTTCCGCTGGGGCACCGTGCATGGCCGGCTCACCGAGAGCGACCCGGCGGTGGCGCTCGTGTCCGTGCTGGGCTCGCCGGGCCTGCGCGGCAACGTGGACAGCCAGGGCCAGTTCACCCTGGAGCGCGCCCCCGCCGGCACCGTGGAGCTGTTCATCGTCGCCTCGCCCACCCGCGCCCTGCGCCGGGAGATCACCGTGCAGGGCGGCCAGTCCCTCTCCCTGGGCGAGCTGGTGCCCGTGGAGGCCAGCTTCCTGTCGCTGCGCGTGCGTGCGCCCAACGAGCAGCGGGTGAATCAAGCGCAGGTGTCCCTGGTAGGCACGCCCCTACAGCAGCTGCGGCTGGACGAGGAGGGCGGCCTGCGCATGGGCCCCATCCCCGACGGCTGCTATGCGCTGGGCCTGTCGCTGCAGGGCTTCCCGGACGTGGAGTCCGAGACGTGCGTGAGCGCCGGAGAGACCAAGGAGGTGAAGGTGAACCTCCCCGCCCCGGACAGGGACAAGGGCCACCTGGGCTGCGTGGAGACAGGCTGCGAGGAGGACCTGCGGTGCGCGCCGGATGGCCGCTGCGTGGAGTGCCTGGAGAGCAGTCACTGCGGCCCCGGCCTCACCTGCCGTGGCCTTCGGTGCGAGGGCGACGGCGCGGTGTGCGCGCCGTGTGACGGAGACTGGCAGTGCCGCCCGGGCACCCGCTGCGAGGAGCTGCCCGAGGGTGGCACCGCGTGCCTGGCGCGCTGTGAGGACGGCGAGGACTGCGAGGGGGACTTCACCTGCCAGGCCGGCCTGTGCCTGCCGGCCATGGGCGCCGTGTGTCAGCCGGGCCCCTGACTCACGGCGCCAACAGGAGCCCGTTGCGGGTGCACTCCTCCAGCGCCTCCCGCACCACCGCCTCCGCCACGCCCGTGGCCGCCACCACGTCCCGCGGGGAGAGGCCCTCCAGCGCCATCTTCACCGCCAGCAGGGCCCGCTCGGTGCCCGCCATGAACCAGGTGCGCAGCTCCTCCGGGTGCCGCCACACCAGCACCATCTCCTCACCGGGCTCCGGGGCCGGGCCCCTGGCCCTGGCGTGAACGTAGGGCACCAGCCGGAACGGGTGCTGCAGCACCGTGAGCGTCGGGTTCACCGTGAGCCGCTCCACCCGCGAGGGCACCGGCTCCTCCGAGGCGTACACCGCCCAGTCCGCCCACTCGAAGCGCGCCAGCGCGGGCAGGAACTCCGCCAGCCCCCGGGCCGCCGTCACGTCCGCCAGGAAGCCCGGGAAGCCCTCGCCCATGCGGTTCATCTCGTAGTGCCGGCCCGGCCGGGTGGCCTCGTAGCCGCGCACCAGCTCCGTCCACTGCTCCGGCGTCACGGTGGCCAGCGTGAGCGGGTAGAGCTTCTCCAGCGTCGAGCGCACGTGGTGGCGCACGAAGTCCCCGTAGAGCGCCACCCGCGAGGGCTTCTCGTCCCACCCCGGGTGCGCCGCGCGCAGCCGCGGTAGCCCACCCGGCGCCGCCAGGTACGCCTCCATCGAGTCGAAGAACGACTTCAGCCCGGGCTTCATCGCGCCACCTCCGCCATCGCCGCGCGCGCCAGGTCCGCCTGATCCAGCACCGCCTCCAGGGACGGAATGTCCTGATCCCATTCGATCAGCGTGGACACCGGCCCGGTGCGCTTCACCACGTAGCGGTACAGCTCCCACACCTCGTCGCAGACCTCCGCGCCGTGCGTGTCGATGATGACGTCCTCGCGGCGCAAGTGCCCCGCCAGGTGGATCTGCACCACCCGCTCCAGCGGCAGCGCGTCCAGGAAGGCCCGCGGCTCATACCCGTGGTTCCGCGCATTCACGTAGACGTTGTTCACGTCCAGCAGCAGCCCGCAGTCGGCCTGCTCGGCCACGTGCCGCAGGAAGTCCGCCTCGGCCAGGGTGCCGCCCGGCATCCGCGCGTAGTAGCTGGGGTTCTCCAGCAGGAAGGGCCGGCCCACCCGCTGCTTCACCTCGAGCACCCGCGGCACCACGTGCTCCACCGCCTCCTCGTTGAAGGGCAGCGGCAGCAAGTCGTGCAGGAACACCCCACCCAGCCGCGAGTAGCACAGGTGATCCGAGAAGAACGGCGCGTCCAGCCTGCCCACCAGCGCCGTGAGCCGGGTGACGTAGTCCTCGTCCAGCGCGTCCGGCCCGCCGATGTTGAGCCCCACCCCGTGCGGCAACATCTTCCAGCGCTCGGCGCATGCGTCCAGCACGCGCTGGGACCTGCCGCCCAGCGTCAGAAAGTTCTCCGGGATGATCTCCACCCAGTCGAGCGTGCGCTCGGTGCGCGGCAGCTGCTCGTAGAACTCGCGCCGCAGGCCGATGCCCACCCCGAGTGACTTCAGCCCATTTCTCCGCGCGTAGCTCTCGGACACCTGAGACTCCTGGGCAGGAAATAACACGGGCGGCGGGAAGTGCTCTTCCCACCGCCCGGAGACTCTACGGCGAGTGCTTACTTCGAGCCCTTGCAGGACCCGTTGCCGCACTTGGCCTCGCCACCCTTGTCCTCGGTCGGGGCCGCGCCGGTGCCCTCGGCGCCGGTGGCCGACGTGTCGCCGGCCGGCTGCGTGGCCTGGGTCTCGGTCGCCGCGCCCTCGGAGGCCTTGTTGGAGGCACAACCGGTGGCCAGCGCGCCCAGGGACAGGGTACCAACGATAGCGGCAAAAGCCTTGACGTTCATGGATGCTTCCTTTCGGGACTGCGTTGGGGGTACTGCACTGCTACTGCAAGCACTTATCTCGCGTTCGTTACCGAGCACCGGGGACGCGAAGTCCTTCCAGTGCCTCACGCAACACACTGTCACGAGCCCGCTCCAGCGTGACGCCGCCAGAGGTGGCCTTGACACCGAGCGCTTCTAACAGAGCACCCAACCCAGCAAAAGCAGGGACACGAAGTTCCTGCGCGAGCAGCGCATCGAACAGCGGGCGCCCCGCCACCTGATCCACCGCGGCACTGTAGGCTTTTAGAGTGGTGGTAGAACCTTGAGTCGCAAGCAACTCCAGCACGTGCTCGAGCCCGCGTTGGTTGCCGGTGGCGCGGCGCAGCTCCACGTCCAGGCGCAGGGCGAAGAAGGCCCCCACCCAGTAGATGCCGGGCGGAGCGTCCTCGTTGATCATCTCCTGGAAGGTGCGCCCATCGGCCTGGGACTTTCCGGTCTCGAAGCCCTGGAGCAGCTCGTGCCAGGCCTGCTCGGGAGTGAAGCGTCCGGAGCGGGCGCGAGCCACCTCTGTGTAATAGGTGGCCAGGCCCTCGCTGATCCACCGGGTGCGCGGCACGAAGGTGGGATGGGTCAGGTGCAGCATCTCGTGAATGGCCACCCAGTCCTCCTGGAAGGCAGAGGGCGGGGCGTCCTGGCCCACCAGCAGGGCGATGCTGGGCGGAGCGCTCCACAGCACCATGCCGAACACGTTGGCCGCCCTGCTGCCCTGCACGGGAGAGACGAGCACGGTGACGCGGGGGTGTGGGAAGGGGCTGCGCACCATGCGCACCTCCTCGGCGGTGCGTCGCAGCCAGTCGCACAGCTGCTCGTCGTTCATGTGCTTCAGCTCTCCGAGGATGCCCACCCGCAGCACCACGTCGGACAGCGCCACCTCGCAGCGCCTGCCGCCAAAGCCGTGGAAGCCCGAGTCCACCAGATCACTGTCCCGAAGCTGGTACAGCCCGCTGGGCTCCGGCTGCCACGGCAGCAGCGCGTCCACGCCCTGAATGGACAGCTCCACGCGCCTGTCCCCTGTCGCCACCCGCGGGCGGATGAGCCAGGTGCGCCCCGCGATGAGCCTCGCGTCTCCCTGGGAGCCGCCGGTGAAGAAGTCCATGCCGCGCCGGCGCGGCCGCGAGTCCATCGGGTAGCGGTAGCGCAGAAAGCGTGTGCCCTTCGGCGCCTCGATGCCGTCGGGCTCCACTGTCAGCTCGGTCACCTCGCCGTTGTCCCGGTAGGCCCGGACGGTGCTCACGCCTCCGGGCCGCGTGAAGAGGAAATCGCGTGGCGCGCCGTCGACGAGCACCACCTCCACCTCGAGCGCGTGCTCCGGCTCGCGCTCGTAGGTGACGTTGTAGCGCAGCGCCGTGGGCTGCTTCGCGGGCTGCTTCGCGGGCGTTGGCGCGTGCACGGCCGCGTGCCGGCAGGCCCCAAGGCCCACCACCGTGAGCAGCATCAGCCACGGGCGCGCGAGGGCGGGCATGGGCCGCTGGCTAGAACAGGTGCAGCACCAGCCCGCTTCGCAGCTTCGGCTCGAACCACGTGGACTTCGGCGGCATGATCTCCCCCGCGTCCGCGATCGCCATCAGCTGATCCAGGCTCGTCGGGTACATCGAGAACGCCACCTTGTAAGCGCCCTCGTCCACCAGCCGCTCCAGCTCCTCCATGCCCCGGATGCCGCCCACGAAGTGGATGCGCGCGTCCTTGCGCGGATCGCCAATGCCCAGCGTGGGCTCCAGCACGTTCTTCTGCAGGATCGTCACG
Organism: Myxococcaceae bacterium; assembly: GCA_035296065.1. Lineage (GTDB taxonomy): Bacteria > Myxococcota > Myxococcia > Myxococcales > Myxococcaceae > DATHBR01. The sequence continues at coordinate 27,373 of DATHBR010000078.1, forward strand.
TCCAGCACGCCCGTGGGCGTCTGCTCGAACGTGCCCGGCTTCGCCGTGAGCTGGTACCAGGCCTTGCCCAGGTACATGCCGAACTGGTGCTCCGCCGTGGGCTTCTTCTGCGCGCCCTTCTTCACCTCGAAGCGCTCGCCCAGCTTCTGCAAGAGCGCCTCGGGCGTCAGCCCGTTCAGGTCCTTCACCACCCGGTTGTAGTCGAGGATCTGCATCTGATCGTGCGGGAACACCACCGCCAGGAAACGATCATGGTTGCCCGCCTCGCCCCGCGCCTTGCGCAGCGCGTGCACCCGCGAGGCCGCCGCCGAGCGGTGGTGCCCATCCGCGATGTACAGCGCCGGCACCGCCCGGAACGCCTCCTGCAGCCGCGTGTTCAGCTCGCCCTTCACCACCCAGAAGGTGTGGCTGATGTCGTCCTCGGTGGTGAAGTGGTACTCGGGCTTGCCCCGGGTGCCCTCCTCCACCAGCGCGCCGATCGCCTCCGAGGCCCGGTAGGTGAGGAACACCGGCTCGTCATTGCCGCCCAGCACGTCCACGTGCTTGGTGCGGTCATCCTCCTTGTCCGCGCGCGTCAGCTCGTGCTTCTTGATGAGGCCCTTGTCGTATTCCTCCACGCTCGCCGCGGCCACCACGCCCGTCTGCACGTGCGCGCCCATCTTCTGCCGGTACAGGTAGAACGACGGCTGCGCGTCCCGCACCAGCCGCCCCTTCTCCTGGAAGCGCTCCAGGTTCTTGCGGCCCGCCGTGTACACCTCGTCCGCGTGCTCGTCGGTGCCCGGCGGCATGTCGATCTCCGGCCGGGAGATGCAGAAGAAGCTGTGGGGGTTTCCCAGCGCGTACTGGCGCGCTTCCTCGGTGTTCACCACGTCGTAGGGAGGCGCCACGATCTGCAGCACCAGCTCCTGCGGGGGACGAACGCCTCGAAAGGGGCGAAGTTCAGCCAAGCGTGTCACTCCAGGTCAGGGTCCGAGCCCCACAGGCTGGCCCAAAGCCCCCCGTGACGCGAGCGCCTTCTTTTTTTCATGGCGCAGCGTGTCAGTAAAACGTTGACAAGGTGGTGAAAGGCGGGGGCTCCCCCACCCCCTGGTGCGGGCGGGACACTGTAAATTCCTACAAATTCCGGGCGTTGAACGTTCCGGGAGTGCGCAGGGGGCGCCGTCCGTTGGCCCTGAGACAGGGCCATGGCGCCCCCGAAACGCTGGTTGCAAATCGGTAAATCGATTTGCAGAGTGCCGCCCGCATGGGCGGCGCGGGCCTGAGAGCGCCGCCATGTGGGATAGGCAATGAACGAGAACGCACTCAACGCGAACGTGGGCCTGAAGCTGCGGGGCCTGCGGCTGGCGCGAAACATCAAGCAGACGGATGCGGCCAAGGACCTGGGCGTGTCTCCGGCGTACCTGAACCTCATCGAGAAGGGCAAGCGGGTGATGCCCTTTCCGCTGCTGTGGAAGGCGCTGCGCTACTTCGATCAGGACCCCGAGCAGTTCATGTCCACGCTGGGCGAGGGCCGGGTGGACGAGGCGCTGGCGAAGCTGTTGGACGAGCCGCTGCTCAAGAGCCTGGACATCGACTCCGAGTCGCTGCAGAGCCTGTCGGCGGAGCCGAAGCTTGCGGGCACGGTGGCGGCGCTGTTCAACCTGTACAAGAACACGCGCACGCAGCTGGAGAACGTGCTGGCGCAGCTGTCGGCCGAGGAGCGCTCGCGGGCGCAGGGGCCCTATGGCGGAGATGCCAGCCAGGGCATGCGGCTGGACTACTCGCCCTTCGACGAGGTGAGTGACTTCCTGGAGTCGCATCGCAACTACTTCCCCGAGCTGGAGGAGCAGGCGGACGCGCTGCGGCGGGACTTCAAGCTGGAGCGGCTGCTGACCAACCATCAGCTGGTGCGCCTGCTGGAGGAGCGGCTGGGCTACCGGGTGGACTTCGAGCGGGCCCCAAGCGGCTCGTCGGTGGTGCGGCGGCTGGACCGGGAGGAGAAGCGGCTGACGCTGTCGCCGGACCTGACGGAGCAGCCGCTGAAGTTCCAGCTGGCCGCCTCCATCGGGCTGCTGCTGATGGACCAGGAGAAGCTGGTGGAGCGCATCGTCGGCGGGGGGCGCACGCGCCACGCGGAGACGCTGCGGCTCATCAAGGTGAACCTGGCCAACTACTTCGCCGGCGCGCTGATGCTGCCCTATGGGGACTTCTTCAAGGAGGTGGAGCGCACCCGGTACGACGTGGAGCTGTTGTCGGCCATCTTCGGCACCACGTACGAGACGGTGGCGCACCGGCTGTGCAACCTGTCTGATCCGAAGCGGCAGGGGCTGCCGTTCCACTTCCTGCGCTCGGACCTCGCGGGCAACATCTCCAAGCGCTACAGCGGCACGGGGCTGAAGTTCGCCTCGGGCGGCGGCTCGTGCGGCAAGTGGGCGGTGCACCTGGCGTTCCTCAACCCGGGGCAGCTGACGCGGCAGTACTCGATGATGCCGGACGGCACGGCGTACTTCTGCTTCGCCAAGGTGCAGCTGCAGCCCATCGAGGGCTCCATCGTCAAGGGCACGGCGTACTCGATTGGCCTGGGCACCCACGCGGAGAACGCGAAGTACCTGGCCTACGGGCTGCCGACGAACGACTTGCGCAAGGACGCGGTGGCCTCGGGCATTACGTGCCGCTTCTGCGAGCGCACCGACTGCAACCAGCGCGCGGCGGCGAGCTACCGGTTCGCCTTCGCGTTCGATGAATACACGAAGAAGGACTGCTTCTTCTCGCCGCTGCTGGTGCACGAGGCGGGCAAGGGGGAGCGCGGAGCGGATGCGCGGCAGGAACTGCTGGACAAGCAGGCCCGGCGCCGCAACAAGGGGGGCGAGAGCTGAAGGAGCCTATGACCCCGACGGATACCGAACGCGCCCATATTCTCGCCACCCTCCAGAAGCAGCGTGACGCGCTGGCCGCGCTGCGCATCACCGGCAGCCCGTCGGAGATTGGGCAGGGGCTGATTCAGATCGCGGAGTTGCACGGCATGCTGGAGGACCACGCGGCCAGCCGCAGCAGCTACGAGGAGGCGCTGGAGCACTTCCAGAAGGCGGGGAACAAGGCGGGCCAGGCGCAGGCGCTGTTCGGGCTGGGGGTGGCGCGGGCGCAGTTCGAGGACCACCAGGGCTCGGTGGAGCGCATGGCGCAGGCGGCGGCGCTCTACAACGAGGTGAAGGACCGGGAGGGCGAGGCGCTGTGCCGAGCGTGCATCGGCGAGTCGCTGCGGGCGCTGGGGCACACGGACGGGGCCGAGGAGAAGTACCAGGAGGCGCTGATCCTGTTCCGGCAGACGCGTAACCCCGAGCGGGTGGCGGCGCTGCTGATGGACATCGGCGACATCCGGATGGAGGCGGGGGACTACAAGAAGGCGCGGGAGCGGTTCCTCGAGGCGCTGACGGTGCTGGAGCACAGCGAGGATCCGGAGCCGTTGGCGCAATGCCAGCTGCTGTTGGGCGAGGCGGAGGGGCTCCTGGGCAACCACGAGGCGGCGCGGCCGCACCTGCTCGAGGCGGTGGAGCTGTACGCTCAGCTGCACGATCACGTGTTCGAGGCCCGGGCGCGGTGGGACCTGGGGCTGTCCTGCTACTACCAGCAGGACTGGGCCGCGGCGCGCACGCAGTTCGAGGCACTGCTTCCGCTGTACGAGCAGCAGGGCCGCGCGGACGAGGTGGCCAAGGTGAAGAACGTACTGGCGCACTTCACCGCGCGCGGGGTGTGAGTTTCCGCGATTGGCAAGAGTGCCTTCTAGTCAGGAGACTGAAGTATGAATTTTGGGATGAAGAATGGCTATCTGACGTTCTTAGAGAACGGCAATGAGATCTTTGTCCATATCCGCGTGATGGAGAAAAAGCTGGGCCAGCCCATTCCTAACGACCGGATAGTGCATCACATCAATGGCAAGAAGACTGACAATCGGCCGGAGAATCTCGTCGCAATCACTCGCGGCATTCATGGGCGGCTTCACGGTAACTTCCCCAATGCGTGCTTTCGATGTGGGCATGACAGCCATTGGGTAGCGAAGTGCTACGCAGAGAGGGACTATGCCGGAAATATCATCGAAGATATTTATCTGAGATGAGGCTGGAGATATTCAACGGTTGAGCGGCTCGGCCCAAGCCGATCACTCCCAACCTGTGGGGAGTCACCACCAGCCCCGATCGCCACTTTTAAACGTTTAGAAGTGACTCCTCATCGATCCAGAGCCGGCCCGCCTGCACGGACTGGTACGCCGGAGTCCCCCGCGCCAGCAACTGCCACTGGCAAGGCAAGTACGATAACAGCAGAAACCCCCATGTGGTAGAGGCGCGCAAAAACTTCGCAATCCCCAGGAAAAAGAAGAAGAAAACCAACCGATCGAAGACATGATCAAGCGGCTCGGCAAGAGGAGCCTTTACTTCCCCGCAGACGGACAGGAGCGAGTTTGAACTCGACAGGATTAGATGTTCTCCGGCGAGCGCTACCGGGTCTACGCATCATTCTTGAGGAGGCCCAGCGAGTCCGCGATCGTGTCGAAGCTGGGGACCCAGTTGCGGATGAACACTTCCCTTATTACCTGAAACGGTTGTACGGGGCCACAGCACTAGCCCTAGAAGCCGCTGGTCTCTTGGACGCACGACGAGATCTCCAGACGGAATGGCAGCAGGCAACGGCGAATGGTGTAGGGAATCTTGTGAAGGACCCCTTTGATTTCGTGTTTAGCCCAGCCATTGGGGTGATCTACAACGTCATTGAAGGGATTAAAGCGGTGGTCGGGCAAAGCCTAGACCCTATTGATGCATACAATTTGGACCGTTTTGAAAAGATGCTTCGCAGGACGGCAGAACTTATACATAGGCAGGCAATTCAACCGAAGAGCGAGGCCGATATACAAAGAGTAATGGATGAATTGTTGTCGGCAGCGTTCGTTGATTACAGCCCGCAGATCCCTATCTCAGGCATCATAAAAAACTTCAAACCAGACGGCGGGGTTCGCTCCATCAAGGCCGCAGTCGAGTTTAAGTACGTTAAGAGTCCTCAAGAGGTGCGAGTCGCGCTATCCGGTATCTTGGAGGATACTGCTGGTTATCGAGGCTCGGCGGATTGGGTCCGCTTTTACTCCGTTATCTATATGACCGGTCCCTACGAGTCAGAAGCACGATTCGCCGAAGAGCTTCGTCGAGTTGAAGCCCCCGCGTGGACGCCTATTCTCGTCAATGGTGCAGCAGCGGAACAGCTGGCGCCCAAGAAGCGCCTCCACAGAGCCAGGAAAAATTGAACTCCCGGTTTATAGAGTCACGCTTTCTTGGCATCGCCAGAACATTTGGTGGCGATTTTTTCTCGGGGCCAATCGTGACTATTGAGGACTGAAGTATCCCCCTATGCCCACGGTCCTCCCCTAAGTAGGTAGCCGCAAGTTCGGAGACGAATCCAGGTCTCCACTTTCCTATGAGGCCCCTCGGATCTGTTCAGGAACTTCTGGCGGCCTACTTAGGCACTGCTGGCTTGAGCTAATTATTGGGCATCCACGCTCAACGACTTCACCGATTCGCGAGAGAAGAGGAACGGGGCCGTTTCCGCTGCACATTGTTCGAGGGTGCCTTCCCACGTTTCTTCTGTCTGGCCGCTTTTGTCCCAGTCTTGCGTGACTTTGCTAACGACATGACCTCACTCATCTCATCATTGAATCGCTTGATGAACGTCATCGCATTCATGAGCGCATCCACGGGCCCTGCACCGAAGATGGGCGTGATCTTCGTGAGATATCCTTCGATCATCACCGGCGCGTACCAACAACGCTCCTGAGGGAAATGAACGGGCCGCCCCACCGTGAGCCTTGACGTGCGCCGTTTGCCTTCAGGAGTCGTGTACCTCCAATAGTCATCGGCGATGGGGGATTTGATCGCGGTCAACTTCGGGCGCCAATCATCTTCAGGCATATGCCACCTCAGCGGTTGGATTTGGCGGGAGGGCCAAAGTAAGCATTACAAAACACGACACACGCGCCTTTGGAGGCCCTGCTTGCAGCCCAGCAGGCTTGTCTGATCACTTTGTGCCTTCCCGTTTTGTCCGGAAGCGCCCTACAAAACGCCTCCATTGCCTCACCACCGGCTTCGCAGGCCTGCGTGCACGCAAGTGACTTCCAAGGGTCCTTGATACTCGGCTCGTGTTCCCCGTCTGCGGCTGTGGGAGCTGAGTCCAACGATAGATTCCTCTTTAGAGGAGAAGTCTCGCTTCGGACGAGGCTCTGGGAAGCCGTGCTCTGCCACTGGGCGGATGGTCCTGCTCCAGTTACCGGAGACACTAGGGCGGGACCCGCGTCAGGAACCGTTGCGCAAGCCGATAGAAGTGTGGCTACGAAGAGAACATGAAGTCGGCTCATAAGGTCGCACGAGCATATGGGTGGCCCGCTCGGCAACCAAGCCCCAACGGCGCTCTATCCATCCCGCTCACGGCGCGAACGACTCCGGCTGGCATGTGTACGGTCTATGCGGCTTAGCTTGCCTGCAAAGGTACCCCTCCATGCACAGGTTCGGTCCCTGCGGATCGCAGGGAGCCCTGCACAGCCAACTGTCACAGACTAGCCCGGCTGAGCATGGGGGATAACCTTCGCCACACCGCTCTACGCACTCCAGCCACACCTTGCCTGGGCGATCAAACCGTTGGGTCACCTGGCACTCGCTACCTCGGGAACAAGGCGTCTGCTGGCAAGAAGGGCCGTAAACTTCCGCGCATGCGGAGACTCCCTCTTCATGCTGGATGCACTGCTGCTCTTCCGGGCACCCTCGCTCCTGGCACGTAGGGAGACACAACGGCTCTGGCGCTGTATTCGCGCAGAAGTAGCCCTCGGAACACGCCTCTGCGTCGTCTTTCCGGCAGGGCCGGGCGCACCATCTCCTGCGACCACTTCCGCAGAGCAACCCCGAGGCGCAGGCTCCTTCCTGGGTTGATGGCAAGTCCGTACAGGCCTCCCCTTCTTGACGAACGCCCACGGGAACGCAGATCCGCACCAGGGGGCCATCGCCTACCGTGGCGAGTTCGCGGCAGACCTGCCCCTCGGGACATGGCACTTCCTTGGAGCACTGGCTGTCGATGCAAAGGTGCCGTCTGGCCCGCGTCTCTACCAGGCAGCCGAGAGGAAACTCACATGGCTGACCGGATCCACAGTCGCGGCGGTACGTCGTCAACCGCTCGCGCTCCTCGGCGCTCAGCACCGGGCTGACGCGTCTGCCGCTGGGCTCCACCTCCGGCACTTCAGGCCTCAGCGCACCGCTCAGCAACAGCACGAGCGGCAGGGGCAACAACATGCCTGCCATGATGGGTAGGACCGCACGCCAGTTCACCCTCACTCCTTGATCTCTTCGGGGGTGCTCTCCGCCACTGCTCGCCACTCCCAACCAGTTGGGAGTCCCCACTCGCCCACTCCTAACCAGTTAGGAGTCCCCACTCGCCACTCCCAACCAGTTGGGAGTCCCCACTCGCCCACTCCTAACCAGTTAGGAGTCTCCACTCGCTGCTTCAGCCCCGATTAGGCCCTGGCTCCAGGAATTTCGGGCACTTACGCACATGCATGTGGGACGGGCTCAACGAGCCTCTGGCGGGCTCGATGTAGGCACAGTCTTCTTGGGCGACTCGAGCACAGGGGTATAGCACTTACCCTTGCGGAGGACGTAGCCGCCCTGCGCACAGGCTTCGGCGGTCATCGCGGGGTTCTCGACCCAGCAGCCTCCGTCGAAAACGACCTGCATGCTTCCTGGGCACCGGCCCTTTTCGTCGGGGCTGATCTGCTGACGGGGTGGTCCGACGCGCGGCTTGGCCGAAGGCCCCTGGGCAACGGGCTTTTCCTCCGAGGCAGGCGGAACAGATGCCTCCGGTTCGGTGGGTGCTCTATCCCCTACTCCCGCCGTGCCTGCATCGGGTGCGGAGGACTCCATCACCCTGGGGCCATTCACAAATACGGGGCCCGGCGGGACGGGCTCGGGCCGCATGCTCCAGAGCAGCACCGCGCCAACTCCTACCGCGGCCAACGCCCGCCAGAGTTCCCAGGGTCGCTCCCGCCCGAGAGTCCGGGGACGCTCTGACCGCGCCCCCGGGTCAGCTGCAACCGGAGCGTCCGGCACGGGCACCTCACCTGCTGGCCGCACAGCCACGGGCTCCGGCCGCGGCTCCGGCGCTTCCGCAATGGCCTCCATCGCCTGAGCCAGCTCCGCCGCCGTGCCACGCGTCTCCCGCTCCTCCGACAGCAGCCGGAGGATCCACTCCCGAAGCACAGGCACCACCCGGGCGTTGCGCTCCAGCAGCGGCCGGGGGTCCGGCAGCACCACGTGCCACCTCTCCTGCTCATCCTCCTGGACATCCAGGGCGGGCGGGTGCTCGCCCATCACCACCCGATATGCCGTCACCCCCAGGGCGAACAGATCATCCGCGGGCGACGGCGCGTAGTAGCTGTTCGGATTACGCGCCAGGCCGATCTCGAACCGGGCCGCCTGCACCGACTGGTACGCCGGAGTCCCCGGCGCCAGCGACTGCCACGTAAGCCGCTCCGCCCCCTGAAAGTGGCCCGAGCCGAAGTCGATCAGCACCGGCTGGCTGTCAGACAGCCGGACCAACACGTTGTCCCCCTTCACGTCCCGGTGCACCGCCCCCGCGGCGTGAACCGCCTCCAGCTCCCGAGCCAGCCGCGCCAGCACCCGGCACACCTCCCGCGAAGACGGAGCCTCCCGCTCCGCCCACGCATACAGCGGCGTGCCCTCCACCCACTCCATGGCCAACCACGGGTGCTCGGCCCCAGTCACGGCGTGGCGCAGGACGCCTCGGTCCAACAGCCGCGGAATACCCGGGTGATCCAGGCGAGCGAGCAGCGCCGCCTCACGCACAAGCCGCGCATCCCACGGGTAGCGCGCCATCTTCAGCGCCACGGGACCTGAGTCCTCCTGCCCCACGCGGACAGCGCGGTAGACCTCACCGTACGCCCCCTGCCCGTGCAGCGCCTCCACGCGCCAGGTTCCCCCCACCCGGGTTCCAGGGGGCAGAAGCGGAGAAGGCTGCTCGGAAGAAGGCGCCATGGCGGAGGCCGAAGATAGCCGAACCCCCGAGGCGCCAGACGGCCTTGTGGGCACCTGCTGCGCTCCCCCGCCGAGCACGGAGCCGTCTGCCCAGCACGCAAGGAGCGCTTCGCCTGAAAAGCAGCCATCACTGAACGTTGGGCCCTGGCTGTTCCAGCCCAGCATTGTACCCGTGGTCAATAGGCGGGAGTCTGTCGGCGTGAAGCATCTATCCCAAGCTCTCGAAGATAACCGGCAGCTCGAAGCGGAGCAGCGCCGCTTGCAGGGCCTCTTTCAACAAGCTCCTGGCTTCGTGTGCTTCCTGCGCGGGCGTGAGTTCGTCTTCGACATGGCCAACGCCGCCTACTTCCAGCTCGTGGGCCATCGCGACATCATCGGCAAGTCCTTGCGCCAGGCCCTGCCGGAAATCGAAGGCCAGGGCTACTTCGAGCTTTTGGACCGGGTCTTCACCACCGGCGAGCCCTTCACCGGACGGGGAATGAGGGTGGAGCTGCAGCGCGAGCCCGGCGCGGCCTTGAGCGAAGCCTTCGTGGACTTCGTCTACCAGCCCATCCGGGGTGCGGACGGCAACGTGTCCGGCATCTTCGTCCAGGGGCAGGAAGTCACCGAGGCCAAGCGGCAGGAGGCCCAGCGCCTGCGCGCGGAGGAGGCGCTGCGGGCCTCCGAGGAGCGCTACCGCACCCTCTTCGAGTCCATCGACGATGGCTTCTGCCTCATGCAGATGATCCTCGACGAGCGGGGAGAGACCGTCGACTACCGCTTCCTCGAGGCCAACGCCGCCTTCGAGGTCCAGACGGGGTTGAAGAACGCGGTGGGCAGGACGGCGCGCGAGCTCGTCCCGGGGCTGGATGCGTCCTGGTTTCAGCTCTACGGGCGTGTGGCGGCCACCGGCGAGTCCACCCACTTCGAGAACCACGCCCCGGCGATGGGCCGCTGGTTCGACGTGTACGCCAGCCGCGTGGGCAAGCCCGAGCTTCGCCAGGTGGCGCTCGTCTTCAAGGACATCTCGCTTCGTAAGCAGGTCGAGGCCGAGCGCGAGCGCCTGCTCGAGCGCGAGAGCGCCGCGCGCGCCGAGGCGGAGGAGGCCAGCCGGCTCAAGGACGAGTTTCTCACCACCGTGTCCCACGAGCTGCGCACGCCCCTGACGGCGATGCTCGGCTGGGTGCAGATGCTGCGCGCCGGCAGCCTGCCGCCAGACAAGCGGGTGCGCGCGCTGGAGACGGTGGAGCGCAATGCCCGCGCCCAGGCGCAGCTCATCGATGATCTGCTCGACGTGAGCCGCATCCTCTCCGGCAAGCTGCGGCTGGAGGTGGCGCCGGTGGACGTGGGGCCCATCGTGCAGGAGGCGCTGGACTCCGTGCGTCCCGCCGCGGACGCCAAGGGCGTGCGAATCCAGGCGGCGCTCGACTCCACGAGCACCGTGATGGGGGACGCGCAGCGGCTGCAACAGGTGGTGTGGAACCTGCTCACCAACGCGGTGAAGTTCACCCCCCGGGGAGGCCGGGTCCAGGTGTTCGTCGAGCGCCGGGACTCCTCGGTGGAGCTCACCGTGGCGGACACCGGCAAGGGCATCGCCAGCGACTTCCTGCCGCACGTCTTCGAGCGGTTCCGCCAGGCGGACGCCAGCACCACGCGCGCGCAGGGAGGCCTGGGGCTGGGCCTGTCCATCGTCAAGCACCTGGTCGAAGCGCACGGAGGCAGCCTCTCGGTGGCCAGCGAGGGACAGGGCCGGGGGGCCACCTTCGTGGTGCGCCTGCCCTTGTCCGTGGCGGTGCGCCAGGCGGCCGAAGTTCCCCCCCGGCTCGATACGCCCGAGCTCACCTCGGGCCTGCAGTGCCCACCGGAGCTGGAGGGCCTGTCCATCCTGGTGCTCGATGATGAAGAGGACACCCGCGAGTTCCTCAAGGCGCTGCTGGAGGGCTGCAAGGCACAGGTTGCCACGGCCGCCTCCGCGGAAGAGGGCCTGCGCACGTTCAAGGCCAAGCGGCCCAGGCTGATCATCTCGGACATCGGCATGCCCGGCGCGGATGGCTACCTCTTCATCCAGTGGATCCGCGCGCTGAGCGCCGCCGAGGGCGGACGCACTCCCGCCGTGGCGCTGACGGCCTACACGCGCACCGAGGACCGGCTGCGCGGGCTGGTGGCCGGCTTCAACAACCATGTGCCCAAGCCCGTGGAGCCCCTGGAGTTGCTGGCCGTGCTCGCCTCGCTGGCGCGCCAGGCCCAGGGGGCCCCGGCCTGAGCGCGGGCGCTCAGCCCTGCAGGCCCGCGCTCACCGCGAGCGCCATGAGCCCCAGCACGCCTGCGGCGCACAGCGTGTAGCGCCACTCACCGCGCAGCCCCAGCATGGCGCCGGCCACCACCAGCCGCGCCACCGGAGTCACCAGCAGCATGGACGCGGCGCCCTTGCGCAGGGTGTCGATCGTCACGTGCGCCGTCAGCGAGCTGGGCAAAGACTCCATGCCCAGCGACGCCAGGAACATGCCGCCGCTGATCACCGCCCCACCCCGGAGGATGCGCGCGATCCACCGCTCACCCGCCGCCGCGCGCCCCACGCGCGGGCGCTCCACGGAGAGAGAGCGGGGAGCCGGCACACGGACCGACTCGGGCAGGACCACCGCGTTGGTCCCCGTCACAGACTTCGCCGGCAGAGGCACCCGCAGGGGCGCTTCCGTCATTTCCACAGGCTCGGCCATAGTCCCTCCCCACCCTTCCACAGCATCTGCGACGCCACCACCAGCAGCACCCCGGCGAACAGCTTCTTGAGCACCGCGGTGGGCACTCGCGGCATGACGCGGCTGCCCGCGTACGCCCCGGCCAGCACGCCCACCACCAGCGGAGACACCAGCTCCAGCCGCAGGTGCCCGCGCCACGCATACGAGGCCACGCTGGCGGCCCCCGTCACTCCCACCATCAGGTTGCTCGTGGCGGTGGCCACCTTGAAGGGCACCCGCATGCCGTAGCTCATCAGCGGCACCTTCAGCGGGCCGCCGCCCACGCCCAGCAGCGCCGACAGGCTGCCGGCCACGAAGGAGCCGGAGATGCCCAGCGGGTAGTTCATCGGCACATAGTTGGTGGCGCTCGCCGGCTCGGGCGCGCGCCGCGTCAGCACCAGCATCTGCAGCGCCACGAACAGGGTGAACAGCCCGAACACCACCGCCACCATGGCCGGGGCGATGTAGGCGGCCACCAGGCCTCCGGCGATCGCGCCCACCACCGTGGCCAGCTCCAGCGTCATCCCCAGGCGAATGTCACTGAGCCGGTTGTCCACATAGCTGGCGGCGGACGCACACGAGCTGGCCACCACGCACATGAGGCTGGCCGGCACCGCCTCTTCCAGCGGAATGCCCAGCCCCAGCACCAGCGCCGGCACCAGCAGCACACCGCCGCCAATGCCCAGCAGCGCGCCGGCAAGGCCCGCGATTGTGCCCGCGGTGATGAGGAGCAGGACCGTCATTCCCGCACGAGGATAGGGGCCCTCCCCTGGATCGGATAGCGGCCCACCTCCCTTTGCAAAGTGCTCGGCTGGACGGCTGCTGGCCTCGCGTCAGCGGCTGGACACCGGCACCGCACTCCGGGGCACGCAGCGTCCGAAACCCGGCAGCTCCCGGGCGCCCTCACGCGGCGCAGGCGCCAATCGTCCCCTCGGGGAACTCCTCCAGGAAACGCGCGCGCGTACGCGGGGTGAACGTGCCCCGCGCCATGTACGCCAGCAGACGGCGCAGCACGCCCCGCGCCTGCTCCAGGGCGCTGTCCACCTCGGCGGAGAAGTCGAACCCGTCATGCCGGTACAGCTCGTGGAAGCTCAGCTGCGAGTAGGCCGGCAGCGCCCGGGTGCGCCCCAGGGGGCTGGAGAGCAGCACCCCCGTCATATAGAGGCCGCGCACCCACCCATCCACCTGCGCCTTGGTCGGCGCCTGCCCTACCCGCTCCTGCGAGGCCAGCCGCACCAGCTCATAAATGCCCCGGCCAATGCCCCGGTACGGAAAGCCCGTGCTCTTGACGACCTGGAAGTAGTCGCGCACCCGCGCGGTGCCCAGCACGTCCTTGCCGTGCAGCTCGCGCAGGTAGAAGAGCGTCTGCGCCCACTCCACCTGGCGGTGCGAGTCCAGTGCCGTCTCCTCGCGGCGCTTGTGCCGGGCCACCATCCGGTCCACCGCGGGGTGCAGCCCCCGGTCCAGGCACAGGTGGGTGAAGTAGCCGGCCAGCAGCGCCAGCCCCGCCTCGGTGCCCACCAGGGCCCCGGTGGCCACCAGCTCCGCCATCTTCAGCCCCAGGCCCACTGGCGCGCGCTCGTGGTACAGCTGGGCGAACAGCGGCAGCTCCCGCTCGGGCAGCAGCGCGGACAGGCTGCCGCGCACGCCCTCGCACAGGGGCAGATCCGGCAGGGCCGCTCCGAAGTGCGCGTACGGCATGTCCTCGGACAGGGCCCGGGCAATGTCCGCCGGAAGACTGCCAGGGTGGGCAGCCAGCCGCTCGATGGCCGTCAGGTGCAGCAGCAACGTGGGCATGCAGGACAACAGCTAGCCAGCGCGGCGCGTCAATGCAACGCCAGAGTGAAGCCGAAGCTTTGCGTGCAACAGGGGGGGCGTTACATTCCGCGCCCTTCTTTTCTCGCAGGAGCACCCCCTCATCATGAACTTCAGCTTCGTCTCCGGTGATGCCGCGCGGGCGGGCGGCGCCATGCTCGTCATTCCCCTGTTCGATGGCGACCTCGGAGACAACGCCCCGGCCACCCTGGCCGCCGCCGACACGGCCCTGGACGGCCAGCTGCGCACCGCCGCCACCCAGGAGGGCTTCAAGGGCAAGGCGGATCAGACGCTGGTGCTCAACACGCTGGGCAAGCTTGGGGCCACGCGCGTGGCGCTGCTGGGCCTGGGGCCCCGGGCGAGGTTCACCCCCGAAGTCATCCGCATGGCCGCCGGGCGCCTGGCCAAGACGGCGCAGAAGCTCAAGGCCACCGAGCTCACCTTCGTGCTGCCCATGGCCGAGGGGCTCGAGCACTCCGCGCGCGCCGTCGTCGAGGGGCTGCTGCTGGGGCTCTACAAGTTCGACCGGTACAAGACCTCCGGCAAGGACGAGAAGAACGCGGCGAAGCTGGCCACGGTGCGCCTGGCGCTGCCGGACGGGGTGAGCAAGAGCCGCGAGCTCGAGGAGGCGGTGAAGCTGGGCCAGCGCGTGGCCGAGGCCACCAACTGGGCCAGGGACCTGGTGAACGAGCCGCCCAACGTGGTGAACCCCGAGCGCCTGGCGGAGGCCGCCAAGGAGGTGGCCAGGGAGACGGGCATCAAGGCGACGATCGGCGGGCGCCGCGAGATTGAACAGCTCAACATGGGCATGTTCCTGGGCGTGGCGCAGGGCAGCGCCAACGAGCCGCGGCTGATCCACCTGGCCTACGTGCCCAAGAACGCCAAGGAGGCCAAGCGCGCGCCGCTGGCGCTGGTGGGCAAGGCGATCACGTTCGACTCGGGCGGCCTGTCGCTCAAGCCGGCCGATTCGATGATCGAGATGAAGACGGACATGGCGGGCTCGGCGGCGGTGCTGGCGGCCATGAAGGTGATTGGGGTGCTCAAGCCGCCCTTCCCGGTGCACGCCTTCGTGGGCGCGTGCGAGAACATGCCCTCGGGCACCGCGTACCGGCCGGGCGACATCCTCACCTCGCGGCTGGGCAAGACGGTGGAGATCACCAACACGGACGCCGAGGGGCGGCTGGTGCTGGGCGACATCCTCACCTGGGCGTGCGAGCACAAGCCGGCGGCCGTCATTGATCTGGCCACGCTCACCGGGGCGTGTGTGATTGCGCTGGGCAACTACATCGTCGGCGCGTTTGGCGAGCACGACGCGACGGTGCAGGACGTGCTGGAGTCGGCGCGCACCGCGGGCGAGGAGCTGTGGCGCATGCCGGTGACGGACCTGCAGAAGGACGCGCTGCGCTCGGAGGTGGCGGACATGAAGAACGCCGGCGAGCGCTGGGGCGGAGCGATCAACGCCTCGCTGTTCCTCAAGGAGTTCGTGGGGGACACGCCGTGGGTGCACCTGGACATCGCCGGCCCGTCCACCAGCCCCAAGGAGCGGGGCTACTTCAACAAGGGCGCCACGGGCGTGGGAGTGCGCACGCTGGTGGAGTACGTGCGGCGGCGCGCGTCCACGCAGGCCACCCAGCCGGAGGCCACCGAGCCGGCCACCGAGCCGGCCCGGCCCGCCAAGGGCAAGGCCAGCAAGTCCAGGCAGGCCCGGGGCTAACCGCGCTCAGGCAGGGGGCGCACCGCGCCGAACAGCGCCTCCACGGACTGGGCCACGCCCTCGGGAGCATCCACGGGCCAGGTGGCCAGCATCATGAAGACATGGCCGCGGCCGCCCTCGGTGACGGCGACGCGGCCGCGCACGCTCTGGCCCTCTTGAGCCACCTCGAAGTGAAAGCCCACGGCGCTGTCGGACAGCGCCAGGGGCTCCAGCTCGGTGGCGACGAAGCCCGGCTGCTCGCGCAGGCCCGCGTTGAGCCGCTCGGCGAACTGCACGGGCGAGGCCACCGCGGGCGCCACCTGCAGCACCACCTCGGCCTGGGTGACGCGGTGGCGCAGCACCACGGGAATGGAGAGCCCATCCGGCGAGCGCTGCACCTCGCGCTCGGCGAGCTGCCACTCGGTGTTGGCGCGGACGATCTCAAAGCCCAGATCCTCGTCCACGTAGCGGCGCGAGGGAGCGCGGGCCTCCTGAATGAAGGGGCGCGGAGGGGCCTCTTCGGCGGGCGGAGCCAGCTCTGGAGCCGTCGCCTTGGGAGCCGCCTTCTCCACCGGCTCGCTCACCACCGAGGAGCGCGAGGCCCCACACGCCGTGCACAGCACCACCAGCCCGCAACCCAGCATCCCCACAAGCCGCATGTGCGCCCCCACCCAAACCCAGAGAGCGCGAACGTGGGCACGTGCCACACGTCTGACCAGTGAGCCTCCGGCGCGGGGCCGTGCACTGTCAGGCGGAGGAAACTTCCCCGGCGATGGCCTGAGCAGCGGCCAACGGATCAGCGGCGGTGTGAATGGGCCGGCCCACCACGAGCAGATCCGCGCCCGCACGCACCGCGAACGCGGGCGTCTCGGCGCGGGCCTGATCCCCCTTCTCCGCGCCCGCGGGCCGGATGCCCGGGGTGCACAGGAAGAGCGAGGGGCCCAACGAGCGGCGCAGCCCTTCCGCCTCGCGGGGAGAGCACACCAGCCCATCCACGCCCGCGTCCACGGCGAGCCGGGCCAGTTGCTGGGCCGCCGCCTCCGGAGTGCCGCCAAAGCCCACGGCCGCCACATCCTCGGCGGACAGCGAGGTGAGCACGGTGACGGCCAGCACCCGCGGGGCCGCGTGGCCCTGGGCCCGGGCGCCCTCGCGAGCCCCCTTCACCGCGGCCTTCAGCATGGCGGTGCCGCCGCTGGCGTGCACGGTGAGCAGCGCCACGCCCAGCGCTCCAGCGCGCGCGGCGGCCAGCTCCACGGTGTTGGGAATGTCATGCAGCTTGAGGTCCAGGAACACGCGCGCGCCCAGCTTCTGAAAGGCGCTCACGGCGGCCGGGCCATGCTCGACGAAGAGCGACAGGCCCACCTTGGCGTAGCCCACGTGCGGCGCCACGCGCGAGTACAGCGCCAGCCCCTGCTCCAGCGGCAGATCCGCGGCCAGGGCAAGGCGCTCCCGGGCGGCCACGGTGCTCACGTCAACCCCTCCTGAAGCGCGCGGTAGGTGAGCGACAGCTGATCAGCGATGTGCTTGGGCAGCACGTTCTGCGCGGAGAACAGCGCGTAGGACACGAACGCGTCCATCGCCTCCATCGTCAGCGCGCGCGCCAGCGCCTCCCCCCCGCCCTCCACGTTGCGACGGATGCGCTCCACGTCCACGCGCCCATCCGGCCCCAGCTCCACGCCGGCATAGGCCTCCTCCAGCCCGGGCGGAGGCGACTTGATGAAGCTGCGCAGCATGCCCACGTCCCGGCCCGCCTCCTCGATGGCGCGGTACACCAGGGCCAACAGCATGTTGTAGCGCTCCTCGGGGCCCAGCATCTCCGAGCCCATCATCTCCACGGCGGACCGGGGCGAGGACACCGCCGGCACCACCGGCTCGATGACGACGGAGCCATCCCTCACCCGCTCCTCCAGCCAGGTGAAGAAGCCGTGCAGGCTGCCCTCGTACACCGAGCGCAGCTCCTTGAGCGTCACCCCCTGGCGCAGCCGGGTAAACAGCGTCTCCTCTCCCGGCGGCACCGTGTCCACCTTGGGGCCCAGGCCCACCCGGGTGTCGTCCGGGTACTGCCGGCGCAGCCGCGTGGTGGCCTCGCCGCGCTTGATGCCCTGGATGACCAAATCTCTCGTGCGCTCGGGCAGCTTGACGACGTCACCCAGGGGAGGCTGGGACTCCAGGAACAGGAAGGTGCCCTCCATCATCTCGAAGAGGTTGAGCACCACCTCGCGCACCAGGAACGTCATGGCGTTGTAGAGGCTCGCCTCGGACAGCATGCCCTCGGTGGTGAGCACCTGGCCGATGCGCCGCGTGGACGTCACCATGCCCACCGCGCGGGTGAGCGTGTCCGGGGTGAGCAACCCCAACTGCACCAGCACCGCCCCCAGCCGCTCGTAGCGCTCGGTGGACGAGGCGAAGATCACCTGCCCATCCCGGAACGTCACCGTGCGGCGCAGGTTCTGGTGCTGCACCATGAGCTGTCCGCTGCGAATGCCGGACAGCACATAGGCGAACACATCCTCCATGAAGAGCGAGCCCAGGTTGCCGGCGAAGAAGCCGATCAAGTCCGGGGGCTCGCGCAGGAGGATCATCCCATCGGGCGAGTGAAAATGCGCCGCGAAGGGACGGCTGGGCGAAAGGCCCGTGGCGAGCGACCGCTCGAGCTCGAGAGCGGCCGTCTCGCCGGTGATTCGGGGAGTGGCTTTAGGTCGTGGAGGGGCCACGCACCCACTCTACTTCTTCTTCTTCAGTTCCGCGTCGATGATGCTCTTGAACTCTTCGGCGGGCACCGCGCCCGAGAGCGCAATTCCATTGACGAAGAAAGCGGGGGTGCCCGTGACACCGGCCTTCTTGCCCTCCTCGAAGTCCTTCTTGACGGTGGCGGCGTGCTTGCCAGAGTCCAGGCACTCGTTGAAGCGGGCGGCATCCAGGCCCAGGTCCGCCGCGTGCTTCTTCAGATCATCCGGCTTGAGCGCCTGCTGATTGGCGAACAGCTTGTCGTGGTACTCCCAGAACTTCTGCTGGTCCGCGGCGCACATGGAGGCCTCGGCCGCCTTGGGGGCCTCGGCGTGGAACTCCAGCGGGAAGTGGCGGAACACCACGCGCACCTTGCCCTCGTACGCCTTCATCACCTCGTCGATGGCGGGGTTGGCCTTGCTGCAGAACGGGCACTGGAAGTCGCTGAACTCCACGATGGTGACGGGGGCGTTGTTGGCGCCCTTGGAAGGACCGGTGGCGGCCACCTCCACGCGCTTCTCGGGCAGCAGCGTCTGCACCTCCGCCTTGGCCTTCAGCTCGCCGAACAGCGCCTGAGCGCGCTCACGCTTGGCGGGCTCGGTCAGCATCTTGACGATCTCCGGGCGCACCTGCTCCAGCGTCACCTCGGCCGGCAGCTGGCCAGAGCCCTTGGCCTGCTCGAAGATCTGCTTGATCTCCGCGTCCTGCGGGGCGGGGACCTTGTCCTCGATCTCCGCCTTGATGAGGGCGTCCTCGTTGGGCAGCCCGCGCTTGGTGGCCTCGGCCTTGACCAGCTTCTCGAGCACGAAGCCCTCGAGCCCGCGCTTGATCATGTCCTGCTTGCGCTTCTCCAGGTCATCCAGCGAGGGGCCCAGCCGCTCGCGCAGCTCGGTGTAGGTGACCTTCTGCTCCTTACCGTCCACCTTGTAGGTGGCGATAACCGTCTCGCCCGGCATTTCGCACTGGGCGCCAGCGGCGGAGTTCGTGGCGGAGGCCGCGGGGGTGGCCTGCTTGTTACAGCCCGCGGCGAAGAGGACCGCGACGAGCGCGGTGAGGACGAGACGAACGGAAGGCATGGACATAGGGACGGCCTCTTAACCGAGGTGTCCAGCCCCTCGCAAAAGAAACTTCGGGGCTCAGGCGACCAGCGGCTCCAGCTCAAGGCCGCCCGCCAGCTCCGACAGGTGCACCTCGGCCCGCTCGGGCTCCTGGGGCCCGCCCTGGACGATCTCGTAGCAGCTGGGGTCCGACAGCACCTTGAGCACCAGCTTGTGGTTGAGCGCGTGCCCCGTCTTGAAGGCCTTCAGGTGGCCAATGATGGGCCGCCCGAACAGCGACACGTCGCCAATGCAGTCCAGGATCTTGTGGCGCACGAACTCGTCGGGGAAGCGCAGGCCGTCCGGGTTCAGAATGGACGAGTCATCCACCACGATGGCGTTGTCCAGCGAGCCGCCGCGCGCCAGGCCCAGCTTCTTGAGCATCTCCACGTCGCGCAGGAAGCCAAAGGTGCGCGCCCGGGAGATCTCCCCCGAGAAGCTCCGGTCGCTCATCTCCATGTCGAAGGACTGGCTGGAGATGACCGGGTGCTTGAAGTCGATGGTGCAGCTGACGCTGAAGCGCCGCGCGGGGGCCAGCGTGGCCTCCTTGTCCCCATCCACCACGGTGACGGGCTTCTTGATGACCAGGTAGCCGCGCTTCTCGTCCAGCTCGCGCACCCCCGCCCCGTGCACCATCTGCACGAAGTGCGCGGCGCTGCCGTCCATCACCGGCACCTCGGGCCCGTCCACCTCGACGCGCACATTGTCGATGCCCAGCCCCGCCAGCGCCGCCAGCAGGTGCTCCACCGTGCCCACCTTCACCCCGTCCTTGGCCAGCGTGGTGGCCATGGAGGTGTCCACCACGTTCTCCGCCAGCGCGGGGATGATCACCGGGCGCGGCGTGTCCGTGCGAACGAAGACGATGCCGTGGTGAGCCGGAGCCGGACGCAGCGTCAGGGTGACCTTCGCCCCCGAGTGGAGCCCCACGCCCTGGCAGGACACGGACTGAGTGAGGGTACGCTGTTTGTCGGAAGCCAAAGGCATTGCGGTGTCGCCTCTCTCACATTCACTTCACTGCACTGCGGGATCGGATGCGCCGGACTTGAAGGAGCAATCCACGTGCCACCTCGACGGTGGGCCCGCCACCTCGTGGGGCAGGTGGCTGTGCTGATAAACCCTTGAAACCACGCGGGTTTCTCCTCGCTCCTGGAGCAGAGCCCGTTGCTGACTGGGCCCTCCCCCCTCAAGTCGCTGCGCCCCAACCCCTGCACCGTGACATCGGTGTCCGGGATTTATCATCAAGCCACACGAGTGTGACCTATTGGACACCCGTCCGGCCACCAACGCGGCGGGTCAATAGCGCAAGCCAGTGCCCGGAAGCAAACACTGCGGGTCTGACCTACCCTGAAGGCCAGCCCGGCGGTGGGACTTAACGGGCGGTGGGAGTCAGGAAGCGATCGCGCAGGGCCTCCGCTTCCTTGCGATCAAAGGAGCGGCCGTGCAGCAGGCCCCGGCGGCTGACGGAGGCGTAGGTGCTCTCCAGCGTCTGGGTGAACAGGCGCAGGTCCTCGGCGAGCCGGTGGCGGATGCCAGGGCCCTCGGGGGGCCAGGGCAGCTCCACCAGCAGCGCGGTGAAGTGATCGAAGGGCTCGTAGTCCGAGTAGCGCAGCAGCTGGTAGCTGCCGTCCTGGAAGTAGCCCAGGTAGGACTTGAGCGCGGACAGTGCGCTCTCGGCGGCGGGCGCGTCCTCGCCGCGCAGGGCCGTCTCGGAGGCGCGGCACAGCTGGCCAAAAACCCATAGGTCCTTGCGCAGGCGCTGGGCCATGGCCTCGGGCGAGACGAGCGTGGCGAAGGCGTCCTCACCCGCGGCGGCGCCCGGCTCGAGCGCCTCGACCAGGGCCAGCACCTGGGCCCGGAACAGCTCGGTGAAGGCGGCGGCGGCCTTCATGGGCGTGTCCTTGGCGCCATCCAGCTCGACGAGCACCTCGCGGACGATGCGGTGGGTCTCCTTGGCGATGTCGCGGGCGGCGCGCAGGCCGGCGGCCTTGAGGCGCTTGGGGCCCACCTGGGCGGCCAGCTCCTGGCGCAGGTAGCCCACCAGGCTCACCGCCTCGCTGCGCACCAGGGCGAGCACCACGCGCGAGCGCCGGTGAGCCGAGTCCTCGCCGTTCTGCTCCACGAAGGACAGGTAGTGCAGCAGGCGCAACAGCGCGAGGAAGGCGGTGGTGAAGAGCGGGCGCGTGTCCTTGGGCTGGGTGGCGAGCAGCTCGAGCAGCCGCACCGAGCGCAGCCGGTCGTACTCGATGCGGAACTCCAGCGGCCGGAAGGGGCGGAAGTAGCGGTTGAGGACGATCTCGCGCAGGGCCAGGTTGCCCACATCCGTGAAGAGCGCCAGGCCGCAGGTGGGCAGCTTCAGCAGATGGTCGATGAGGTTGCGCAGGGACTCGAAGGCCTCGCGCAGCACGAAGAGGCTCTCCTGAGGGGTGTCCTGGTCCAGCTCCGCCTCGAGGAAGGCGCGGCGGACGCGGTCATCGGCCAGCTGGGTCTCCACATACTTGCGGAAGACCATCTTCGAGTCCGAGTCCGGATCCTGCAGCCGGCGGGCGATGCGGATGGCGCGCTGAATGGCGTCGCGCACATCCTCCAGCTCCTCGCGGAAGTCCCGGGTGACCAGGGGCTTGTCGTGGGCGTCCACCACCACGTTGTGGAGGCTGAAGTAGCGCTCCACGCCCCGCAGCAGCATCTCGAACTCGAACAGCTGGCCCTCGCGGCCCTCGACGCTGAGGCCGCGCAGCCAGCGCTCGCGCTCGGAGAGCACCCCGGCGCGGGTGCCCTGGGTGGCGCGCATCAGGTCCGCATAGAAGTCCCGGGAGACACGGGGGCTCTTCGCGGCGGGCTCCTTGGCGCGTGCCTGGCTCATGGGAAGCGATCCCCTATCAGAAGAAACTGCCCTGCGGCGAGGCAGGAGGCGGTGCCTTCTTGAAATAGCCGTACGCGCGGTGCGTGGCCATGCGTCCGCGCGGGGTGCGCTGCAGGAAACCTTCTTGGAGGAGGTAGGGCTCGTACACATCCTCGATGGTGTCGCGCTGCTCACCCACACTGGCGGCAATGGTCTCCACGCCCACCGGGCCGCCGCCGAACTTCTCGATGATGGTGAGCAGAATCTTGCGGTCCATGGCGTCCAGGCCGCTGGCGTCCACGCCCAGCCGGTCCAGCGAGGAGCGGGCCAGCTCCAGGGTGATCTTCCCCTCGCCTTCCACCTGGGCGAAGTCACGCAGGCGCCGCAGCAGCCGGTTGGAGATGCGGGGCGTGCCACGGGAGCGGGTGGAGACCTCCTTGCTGGCCTCGCGCTCCATGGGAATGCCGAGGATGCGGGCCGAGCGGTTGATGATGGCCTCCAGGTACTTGGGCTCGTAGTAGTCCAGCCGCTCCTGAATCTGGAACCTGTCGCGCAGGGGCGAGGTGAGCAGGCCCGTGCGGGTGGTGGCGCCAATGAGGGTGAAGGGCGGCAGATCGATCTTCATCGCCCGGGCGGCGGGGCCGGTGTCGATGGTGATGTCCAGCCGGAAGTCCTCCATGGCGGGATAGAGGTACTCCTCGACGGCGGCGTTGAGCCGGTGAATCTCGTCGATGAAGAGGATGTCGCGCTCATTGAGGTTGGTGAGCAGGCCGGCCAGGTCGCCCTTGCGCTCCAGGGCGGGGCCGCTGGTGACGTGAATGCCCACGCCCAGCTCCGAGGCGATGATGTGCGCCAGCGACGTCTTCCCCAGGCCGGGAGGGCCGGAGAAGAGGCAATGGTCGAGCGAGTCGCCGCGGCGGGCGGCGGCCTGGACATAGACCTTGAGCTTCTCGACGACAGCGCCCTGCCCCACATACTCGTCAAAGGTGCGCGGGCGCAGCGAGGCCTCTAGCCGGACGTCGTCCGAGAGCACCTCTTCCGACAGCGTGTCGGACTTCCGCTTCGTAGCCATGTCAGTGTTCACCCTAGCAAGAACGGGGCGTGTGTCGCCGCTCATCTCCCAGCGCTAGACTCGCGCGCCACGCAGGTTGGCTGGCCAGGGAGCGCGCGTCACGTGAAGGGTCTCGTCTTCGATTTGTCCATCCCCAAGTACGTCCTGGCCAAGGGGTTGGGCGGGATGTATCCGAAAATCCACTACGGCCCGGGCAGCTGCCTGGCGCTGAGGGAGCTGGCCTCGCCCACCCCGCCGGGCCCCGAGTGGGTGCGCCTCAAGCCGCTGATGACGGGCCTGTGCGGCTCGGACATGGCGATGCTCTTCTTCAAGGCCAGCCCCCAGCTGGAGCCCTTCAATAGCTTCCCAGCGGTGCTGGGGCACGAGATCCTGGCCGAGGTGACCGAGCTGGGCCCGGAGACACGCGGAGTGGAGGTCGGCCAGCGCGTGGCGGTGAACCCGCTGTTGCCGTGCCGGCTGAGGAAGATCGAACCGGCGTGCAAGCCGTGCGCAGCGGGGCAGGAGAACGGGTGCGAGAACACGGCGGAGGGCTGCCTCGCGGCCGGGCAGATGCTCGGCTACCAGAAGGACCTGCCAGGGGGCATGGGGACGGAGATGATGGCGCACCCGTCGCAGCTGCACCCGGTGCCGCTGCAGGTGTCGAACAAGGCGGGGGTGCTGGTGGAGCCGCTGGCGGTGAGCCTGCACGCGGTGCTCAAGGCGGGGCTGAAGGACGAGGAGCGGGTGCTGGTGATTGGCGGAGGGCCGGTGGCGTTCGCGGCGCTGTGGGCGATCCGGGCGCTGGGGCACCGCAGCCACGTGACGCTGATGGCGACGGAGGAGTACCAGCTCAAGCTCGCCCGGCAGCTGGGGGCGGACGAGGCCATCCGGGTGCGGGACGATGTGACGGAGGCGGCGGAGGTGGCGCGGCTGACGGGGGCGAAGGTGTACAAGCCGGTGATCGGGCCCCCGGCGATGTCGGGAGGCTTCGAGGTGACGATCGACTGCATTGGCAGCGCGGGCTCGGTGCAGGACTCGCTGCGCTATACGCGGGCGCTGGGGCGGGTGGTGCTGGTGGGAGCGGCGGGGATCCTCGAGCGGGTGGACTGGACGACGGTGTGGCGCAACGAGCTGACGCTGCTGGGCTCGTACGTGTACGGGCAGGAGAGCTTCCGGGGGGAGCGCAAGCACACGTTCGATCTGGTACTGGAGTTGTTGTCACGGCGGGAGGGACCGGACCCATCCATGTTGGTGACACATACATTCCCGCTCTCGCGGTACCAGGAGGCGATTGAAGCCAACCTGGCGCGTGGGCGATATCAGTCCGTGAAGACGGCCTTTGACCTGACGGTGACCGAATGAGTACGAGCTTCCGCACCCTGCCCCAGCTTGCCGAGGCGCGCGCCGAGCACGTTCCTGGGCTGCGTTTACAGCAGCTGCGCCGCGCGGCGCTGGAGGCCCGGGCGGCCTTCGTGGCGGGAGGCCCGGTGGCGGCGGTGGCCACGTGCGATCTCATCACGTTCCCCTACCCGGCGCAGTTCGCCTTCAGCGGGGCGGCGCTGTCGCCGGCGCCGTACGTGCTGATGACGAACCGGATGCAGGTGGTGCAGTTCCTGGAGGAGGGAGCGCTGCGCACGCTGCTGTTCAACCCGAGCGACTACGAGCGGGGGTACAACGCGCCGTTCTTCCGGAGCCTGCGCGAGCGCTACGGGGCGTTCGTCTCGGACAAGGTGATGTCCACGCGGCACGGCACGGTGGAGAGCCACCTGGAGCGGCTGGGGCTGAAGCCTTCGGACGTGGACTACCTGGCGTTCGATCACCTGCACGTGCAGGACATCCGCCGTTGGGTAGGGGGCGAGGGCGAGTCGGCGTACTTCCCGCGGGCGAAGCTGCTGGTGCAGCGGGCGGAGTGGGAGGGAGCCAAGCACCTGCACCCGATGCAGGCGGCCTGGTACGTGCCGAACGGCACGGCGGGAGTGCCGATGGAGCGGGTGGTGCTGCTGGACGGGGACGTGTGGCTGGGGCCGGGGGCGGCGATCCTGTCCACGCCGGGGCACACGCTGGGGAACATGTCGCTGGCGGTGGCATCGGACCGCGAGGTGTTCGTGGTGAGCGAGAACGGAGTGGCGACGGAGAGTTACACGCCGCTGCAGTCCGCGATCCCGGGGATCCGGGGCACCGCGGAGCACCTGGGGCTGGAGGTGGTGCTCAACGGCAACACGCGTGAGAACTCACTGGACCAGTACTCGTCGATGGTGGTGGAGAAGCTGTTCGCGGGGCCCTCGCTGGTGGAAGGGGCATTCGTGAACTTCCACCCGTCCTCGCTGCTCACCACTTCGCTGCTGGCACCGGGCCTGACGCCCACGGTGGTGTTGCCGGCGCCGAACTTCGGAGACGTGCGCCCGCCCGCCAGCACTCGTAGAGCAGCATAAGCACAGCCATTCTCGCAGCCAGCAGCAGAATAGTCCTAAACCAAAGGTCGTCACTGGAAGAGAGCACTATGGACACAAAACTCTCGGCACAAGATATCGAGGTAATTTTAGAAGCTCTTGGGCAGGCAAAGCACCACACAGAGAACCATCAATCCTACCCCAGCTATGAATTCAAGCAGGCACAACTTGCTCGTATCGAGAGCGCAACCCAAAAGATTCGAGCATTGCGGGATACGCAGAAGAAAGGGGCTTGACACCCGATATGCACACCTTGCTCAATGAGCTTTCCAGATGGCTTTGGCAACCCATTCGGGGGGTTGAACAAGCGCAGGCAGCGCTTGCCCAAGGTTGTGACTAGACTCGGATGGGTTGACAAGCTTGCATGGATCGAGGCTCAGCATGAAGATGAAGCTTGAGGCCAGTTTTGCAATTACTCATCAGCCCAAATACCTAGAAGGCGGTTATCTGTGGAGCGGCTGGAAGAGAAATCATTGGCCCGCCTCGATCATTCGTCCAGGTCTGCGTCTGTACGGATTCGACAAAACATCTAGGCGTTTTTTTGTCCTGTTTAAGGTCATTCGTGGCAAAGCCTTCGAGTACGCTAGCAAGCAGCAGTTTGCCATCAAGGTGAAACGCCTCATCGGTGCGGACCCTTACAGTGATGCATGGATGAAGAAGCGCATTCCGCGTTCCGGGACTGGCCTTGCAATCAAGTTTGTCAAAATCAAGGATGTAGATTTCCCGTTCCGTGAAGATTTCTTTCCGCGCCTCGGTTGGTACCGATTCCCAGCAAGCAGCGTTGCTCCAACTTTGCTTGACTCCTCTGATCTGTATGAAGAGGGAGCCAAGCACTACCGGAATCACCTTGTGACAGAACGAAGTGCCGCACTGCGAACAAAGGCAAAGAACTACTGGAGGAAAAAGTACGGCCGCCTTATCTGCCTCGTCTGCCGCTTCGACTTTGCCGTGCGCTACGGCAGTCATGGCGATGACTTCATCGAGATGCATCATGAAGTTCCGGTATCAGGCGGTATCCGAAAGAATTCAGTGGAGGCGCTCGTTCCACTCTGCTCAAACTGCCACAGGATGATTCATCGGAACCCTCACGAAATGCTCACCACAGATGGGCTTCGACGAATTCTCAGACTTGAGCGGGATTGACGGAGCGACTAGATCCCCCAAAGAGCGCCTTGCCAATCAAGCTCCCTAAATGCGGAGAAGATGTGAAGAAGGTTGTCGCAATGCATTTGTCTGCCGGGGCGGCCGCGCCATCAGGGCTCTTCCGAGGTGGGCACATGCGTGCTGGGGATAACAGCCGTGTAACACTTTCCCTCGTGCTCAAAAGCGTCATTACACGGCGGAGGCTTGGGCATGATCCACCAGCAAAGTCCGTTGATTGACCTTTGATAAACGGGCTCACATGGAGGCCTGCGCTGACCAGGAGCAGGCTTCTTCGGAAGAGGCGCGCCGAGAACGAAGCCTGGCACACCATAGGGCGGCTGAATCTCAGCCGCCGCGAGGAACTGCTCCACGCCGCCATCCGCCAAGCCCACTACCCGCTCATCCACGCCGCCATCCTCCTGCTCTTTCTCTCCGACGGCACCAAATTGACTAGGTTGCTCTTCGAGCTTCGAGAGCGACAGTTGCAACAGACCCACAGACAGCAGGCCAACTCCGAGGGTACCAGCCACGATGATGGGCTTCGAGTGCCTGCGCATCGCCTGGCGTGCCAAGTGCCAGCGCGTGGGGCCGGGGCGAGTGGCGCGCTCGGTTGGCAGCATGGAGCGAGATGGCCTCACCCGCACATCCGCTTCAGGCGCGGAGTTCTTGGCGACCAGTTCCAGTGCCTGGGCGAGTTCCCCTGCGGTGCCACGCGCATCAGGAGCCTCGGAGAGCATCCGCAAGATAAGGGCCTCCAGTCCCGGGACCACGGTGGCCAACTCACTCGGCGGCAGAAGGCGTGGGGTTTCCTCGGAGCTCTGTGGCGGATAGGCACCCGTAACCAGATAGTAGGCCATCACCCCGAGGGCGTACACATCGTCTGCCGGGGCTCCCACATACCGGACCGCCGGATTCCCCTCGCGCTCATGCATCAGGGCCTCTGGACTACGGTAGTTGCGAGTGCCCGGAGGAAGGAGGCCCACGGTGAGTTCGCGAGCCCCTGGGTACCAGCAGCACCCGAAGTCCACGAGCACCGCGTCGCCCTCGGAGGTGACAAGCACGTTGTCGCCCTTCACATCCCGGTGCACACCGTGCCGGTGAGTGGCCTCAAGCGCGCGCGCCACCTGGGCAAGCACCTTCATTGCCTGCCGAGAAGTGACTCCGCGCAGCTTCGCCCAGTCGTAGAGCGGCAAGCCCTCCACCCACTGCATGACGATGTACGGGTACCATCGGTGCCGACTGCCCTGCCATACACCACGATCCCTCAACCCTGGCACGTGCGGGTGGCGGATACGCGAGAGAAGTTCGCCCTCACGCTCGAAGCGCAAGTCCCCTGCCTCGCGTGCCAGTTTCAGGGCGTACTCGCCGCCGCCAGGATCCTCGGCGAGACAGGCCCTGTAAACGATGCCGAACGTACCGCCTCCGACCCGCTCGATAATGCGCCAGCGTCCAACCACCGAACCGGGAATGGGGGCGAGCACCTCGGATTCCGTCATGGCAGGCCTCTAGAGGACGTTGGAAGCCGCGCACCCTACCCCACAGGATGGCCTACTCGCCACCGTCAACTGCCAGTCCCACCGCCATCCGCGAACCGCAGCACTTTACTGATCCATGCGCGCGTGGACTCAACGTCCTCCGTGAACCGCCGACCCTGCTTGTTGCGCTCGTACATCCAGGGGTCGAAACACCCCTTCTTGATCATCTCTACCAATGGACGATCCAAAGCGATGATCTCTGGAACATTCCACGGAAAAATTACATTCTCGAAGAGGTTTTCTCCATATTCTGGGTCCCCTCCAGCCATCTCTAAATATCTCGTATAGCCCTCGAAAAAACGATTGACGTCCGAGGCAATCGGCAGGGCATATATCTGCTCGTATGGATCCACGTGAACTACTGGCTGCAATCCCTCTGAATTCGCCAGGCATGGTATCGTGGCGTACCCATAGAGCATCTCTCGTCCAAAAAGCATGAGCGAACGAAAGTGATCAGGCCAAAACTCGCTTGGAAAGAAGCTTTGCCACTCCTCGTTCTCCGAGAGGAAGCAGTTCACCTCATCGTCACATCGCACCAATAGCGAATCGAACTTTCCGATAGTCAATTTCCCTACGAGAGTCCAGGCCGTTGCCAACATCGGATCCACTGGCATCCCACACAGCAACTCCCCAGCACGGGGTGGCGCGCGCCCAGCAGGCCAGTCTTTCAAGTTCAATCCATGTCGCCGTCCGGTGTCCAGCAAGCGTGCTAATCCTGGCAACATCTGGGAGATGTACTCTGTGTTCACCGCGCCGCTCCAAGGAGTTTCAACTGACAGAAATTCACTGGTTTTTCAGTACTCTTGACACCCACTTACGAATCGATTCTTCATTCCCCACATCGCCAGGAAACATCCATTTATCGAAGGTCCCCAATGAAAGCATTCTTTTCAAGGACTGGTCTTCGCTGAGGAGTTCTGGCACCTCCCATGGAAAATCAACGTACGGAGTATCGGCGCCGCCCGAGGCCGATTCACTCACCTGCAGTTCCAAATACCGGGAGTAGGTTTCGAAGAACCGATCAAGGCTTGAGGCCACTGGCATGGCATAAATACTCTCGTAGGAGTCTACGTAGACGATGGGTTGAGGTTCATTTCCCTCAGCGAGTTCTGGCACAGCCGCGTAGCGATACCCCATATTATTCCCGAAGAGCATGAGCGGCTTGAATTGCTCGGGCCAGAACGAGTGCGGCCAGAAACCATCCCACTCCTGGTTCTCCAGCAAGAGCCCGTGGACCTCATCGTCGCACCTCATCAATAGGGAGCGCCAGGGCTTGAACCCCAGCTTCCCAACACGGGCATAGGCCGCGGCAAGCATCGGGTCGATGGTACGGCCCGCGAGCAGCTGCCCAGCTGCTGGAGGAGCATGGCCCGCTGGCAGGATCTCCACCTCGATCTGATACTGCTTCACAACGTCAAGCAACCGGTCAAGGCCCGGCAAGGGGATCAGTGACGGCATATCACTTCCTATTGCCAGCGCCTCAAGAGAACACTTAGTTCGCCCATTGCGGCGCTCTCCGCTGCTGCAAGTTCTTTCGCGGCACTCTCACTCCCGTCATAGACCTTATTGAACCAGCGTCCGAAATGTTTCCTGACCAGGCGATCTACTTCTTCGACTTCTGCCACTGTTGGTTCTCCTCGCGCCTTCTTGAGAAAGCCCCAAACGCTGTTGATCTTGACATGCACAGGTCTCGCCGCCGCCGCCAGATTGCTTATGGCATTGATGTCCCTCAATGGGAAAAGGTGAGCATACTCAAGAGGAATACAATGATGTACGTCGTAGAGGCTTCCTTTTGAATCCCGCAGAATCTTCGAAAGCCCAGGGTATAGCTTCTCATAAAAGTATGCATTCGCATCATCTCGTAACCGGCCCTTGGCGCCTGGAATCTCCTGCAATGGTGTGCTCGCAAGCCTCTCCAAGCGCGCAAGCAGGCTGTTGAGTTGTTCCCTTTCGACAATCGTAAGCGACTCCAAGCCCTGTGTTTCAGCTTTCACCATCAGCCTGTTGAGTGCCTGCTTCTCGGCTGTTGGGGCTCGTACCAGCAGAGAGCGGAACCAGCCCGCTGCCCGCGCGCCACCTTGCGCCAACGCCCGGGCGATCGTTGGGGCTACCGCCTCCACCACCACTCCCACGCCTCGCGCCGCCAGTCCACCTACTACCCAGAGCGCCAGATGCTCCAGGGTGTAGCCTCCCATCTGCTGGAAGCCTTCCCGTGTCTCCTCGCGCCACTGGCGCTGAATCTGCTCGTGCATCGCGCGGTACTCGGCCACCTCCTGCGCTTGCTCGGGCGCTGGCGGCGGTGGACGAATGACTTCGGCCTCCACCACCCTCCAATGGGCCACCCTGGCCCCCGCCGTGTTTGTACCCTCCAATTCCACCCTCACCCTCCGAGGGCCCAGGCCCTGGGAAAAGGGCACGAGCACGTTCACCAGCGTTCCCGCCAGCTCCGGCGCCGCCTTCACCGAGCGACCTCCCGCCCACTGGCGCGGCGGCTGCGTCTCCAGCCCTTTCACCCGCTCGTCCTCCAGCGCGATCTCCACCTGCCACCGGACCCGTGCGCCCTCGGGCACCCACAGCCTCGACGCAGCCTCGTTCCCAGCGGCGAGCAAGCCCTCCAACACCTCGGCTCTCACGCCTACCCGCCTCACCGGCCAGGTCTTCGCCTCCGCTGGAGCCTCCTCCCCCTCCTCCGTCTCGTAGTCCACCCGCCAGCGCCCCTGCTCCCTCCGCAGAGTCAGCCTGACACTCCCGGTATGCCTCTCGACGTAGGTGAGCAGGTTCTCCCGCAGCTCCCGAGCGAAGGCGGCCTTGTCCACCCCGCTCCCGGCCTCCCCACCCCATTCATGGCGCCCCAGCGCTACCAGCGTCAGCGCCCCACCCTCCGCCCAGAAGGTGAACTCCAGCACCGCCCCCACTTCCCTCACCCCGGCCGCCACGCCCCACATCCCCGCCAGGGCTGATTCCACCTCGGCCCGCCGCGCTTCCTTCAGGTCCTCCCACTCCTCGCTTCCAGGCTGTGCACCCCGAAGAACGGGCCGCCCACTGCCTCCTGTCCCGGTCGGCACCGTCGCGCACGCATTGAGCAGCAGCAGCGCCACCAGCGCCCATGCCAGCCCTCTTCTCTCAGGTCGCAGGCGCATCCGGCTCCCTCCCCCGAGCGGGCGGGCCCGTCGGCATTGCGCGCTCCAGCCTACATGGCCCGGACTCAAGCGTTCGCCACCCTTCGCCCCCCTCACGAAAGAGCCCACCCCGGCGCGTCCGGTGGTATCACTCCGCCGCCATGTCCCAGTCTCCTACGCCCCTGTTCTCCACGGTCCCCAACGAGATCGACTTCCCGGCGGACGAGCGCCGCATCCTCGCCTTCTGGAAGGAGCGCCGCATCTTCGAGCAGACGCTCCAGGGCCGCGACGAGGCCCCCGTCTTCGTCTTCTACGAGGGCCCGCCCACCGCCAACGGCCTGCCCCACAACGGCCACGTGCTCACGCGCGTCATCAAGGACCTGTTCCCCCGCTACAAGACCATGCGCGGCTTCCGCGTGCCGCGCAAAGCCGGCTGGGACACGCACGGCCTCCCGGTGGAAGTCGAAGTCGAGAAGGAGCTGCGCATCCACGGCAAGGCCGAGATCGAGAAGTACGGCGTGGAGCCCTTCACCGAGCGCTGCATCGAGTCGGTGTTCCGCTACACCAACGAGTGGGAGCGGCTGACCGAGCGCATCGGCTTCTGGGTGGATCTGCCCGAGGCCTACGTCACCTACCACCGCAGCTACGTGGAGAGCGTGTGGTGGGCCCTGGCCGAGCTGTACCGCAAGGGCCTGCTCTACCAGGGCCACAAGGTCGTCTGGTGGTGGCCGCAGGGTGGCACCGCGCTGAGCTCGGGCGAAGTGGGCATGGGCTACCGCACGGTGGACGACCCGAGCGCCTACGTCGCCTTCCCGCTGCGCAACGCTCCGGACACCTCGCTGCTCATCTGGACCACCACGCCCTGGACGCTGCCGTCCAACATGTACGCGGCCGTCAACCCCAACGTGGACTACGTCACCGTGGACGCGGGCGACCGCAAGTTCATCATCGCCGCCGGGCTGCGGGACGAGCTGGCCAAGAAGCTCAAGAAGGACCTGCCCGTCCTCGAGACGCAGAAGGGCAGCACCCTGGTGGGCATGCGCTACACGCCGCCCTACGACGTGTACTTCAACCGCGTGGCCGACACCGAGCTGCCGCTCAAGGCAGGCGGCTCGGACTCTCCCGCCTGGCGCGTCATCGGCGCGGACTTCGTCACCCTCACCAGCGGCACGGGCATCGTGCACATCGCCCCGGCGTTCGGCGAGGACGACTACGAGGCCTTCCGCCACGAGCGCGCCCGCTTCATCAAGCCCGAGGAGCTGGAGCTGTTCTGCGCCATCCGCACCGATGGCACCTTCTCCGAGGACGTGCCGCAGCTCACCGGCAAGTTCGTCAAGGACGCGGACAAGGACATCCAGCGCGAGCTCAAGGAGCGCGGGCGGATGGTGCTCATCGAGCAGTACAAGCACGAGTACCCGTTCTGCTGGCGCGCCGATGACGACCCGCTCATCCAGTTCGCGCGGCCAGCCTGGTACATCCGCACCACGTCGGTGAAGGACAAGGCCATCGCGAACAACCGCCAGGTCAACTGGGTGCCCGAGCACATCAAGGAGGGCCGCTTCGGCGACTTCCTGGCCAACAACGTGGACTGGGCGCTGTCACGCGAGCGCTACTGGGGCACGCCCCTGCCCCTGTGGATCCACTCGGAGACGGGCGAGGTGGAGGCCGTTGCCTCGCTGCAGGCGCTGCGCGAGAAGCCCGGCAGCAACCTGGCCGCGGTGGAGGCCGAGCTCAAGGCGTTCCTGGCCAAGAAGCCCGGCGCCACCACGGTGGAGCACCTGATCGTCCACAAGCCGTGGGTGGACAAGATCACCTACGAGAAGCCGGGCACCCCGGGCCGCTTCCAGCGCGTGCCCGAGGTGGTGGATGTGTGGTTCGACTCCGGCTGCATGCCGTTCGCGCAGTGGGGCTACCCGCACGCGCCCGGCTCGCACGAGAAGTTCACCCAGGCGTTCCCCGCGGACTTCATCTCCGAGGCCATCGATCAGACGCGCGGCTGGTTCTACTCGCTGCTGATGATCAGCACGCTGGTGTTCGACGAGGAGACGCAGCAGCGCCAGGGCATCACCCCCAAGCGCGACTACCCGCTGCCGTACAAGAGCTGCATCGTGCTGGGCCACGTCTCGGACAAGGAGGGCAAGAAGGAGTCCAAGTCCAAGGGCAACTACACCCCGCCGGAGATCATCCTGGACGAGGTCCGCATGGACTTCGCCGTGCTGGATGACAAGGCGGCCGGAGTGCCCGGAGTGGCCGGCGAGGCGCTGATCGCCCGCGAGGACCTGGAGGGCCTGGACCTGCAGGAGGGCGCGAAGGTGCAGGTGTTCCGCCCGGACAACGCGGGCACGGCGCTGACGCTCACCGTGAAGGCGCACAAGAAGCTCAAGCGGCGCGTGCTGCTGCTGGGCAAGAAGGAGCTGGAGGCGCTGGGCGTGAAGCCCTCGGCGCGCGGCGCGGACGTGATGCCGGTGGAGGTGCCCCGGCTGGCGCCCGCCGAGCGCGTGGTGATCAAGGATCCGGCCAGCCGGGCCCCGGGCGCGGACGCGTTCCGGTGGTTCTTCTACGCGGCGAGCCCCACCTGGTCCAACACGCGGCACTCGCTGAGCAACGTGCGGCTGTTGCAGAAGGACTTCCAGGTCAAGCTGCGCAACGTCTACTCGTTCTTCACCATCTACGCGAACATCGACGGCTTCTCGCCGGCCCGGGGCAACGAGGGCGCCACCGAGGCGCCGTGGCGCGCCATCCGCAAGAGCCAGGGCTGGCGCGAGCCGAAGGCGCGCACGGTGCTGGACAAGTGGATCCTCTCCGAGGTGCAGCTGGCGCTGCGCGATGTGACGCGGCACCTGGACACCTACCACGTGTACGAGGCGGCTCAGCGGATGGTGGCGCTGGTGGACGCGCTGTCCAACTGGTACCTGCGCCGCA
Source organism: Myxococcaceae bacterium (assembly GCA_035296065.1). Classification (GTDB taxonomy): domain Bacteria; phylum Myxococcota; class Myxococcia; order Myxococcales; family Myxococcaceae; genus DATHBR01. The sequence goes on from DATHBR010000078.1 coordinate 61,534, forward strand.
GCCGCGACCGCTTCTGGGCTCCGGGCATGGAGCAGGACAAGCTGGACGCGTACTACACGCTGTACGAGGCGCTGACGACGATCGCGGCGATGTCCGGGCCGTTCATCCCGTTCTTCGCCGACGAGATGTGGGGCAACCTGGTGCGCAAGCCCTGGCCCACCTCGCAGCCGGAGAGCGTGCACCTGGGCCGCTTCCCGGAGGCGGACGCGGCGCTGATCGACGAGGGGCTGTCGGCGGAGATGGGCGCGGTGCGCGAGCTGGTGTCGCTGGGCCTGAAGGTGCGCACGGACAACCGGCTCAAGGTGCGCCAGCCGCTGTCTCGGGCGGACGTCATCCTGGCGCGGCGCGAGCTGCAGGAGCAGGTGGCCGTCTACAAGGACCTCATTAACGACGAGCTGAACGTGCACGAGGTGCGCTTCCTGGAGACGGGCCAGGAGGCGGACGTGGTGCGCTACAAGGTCCGGCCGAACCTGCGGGCGATGGGCAGCCGGCTGGGCCCGAAGCTGGCGCCGGTGCGCAAGGCGTTCGACGCGGCGGATGGCCGGATTCTCCAGCGCGAGCTGTCGCTCAAGGGCATGGTGGCGCTGACGGTGGACGGCGAGCGCATGGCCTTCCCGGCCGAGGAGCTCGAGGTGCTGGTGGAGGCCAACCCGGGCTACGCGGCGGCGGGCGCGAGCGTGGGCGTGGTGGTGCTGCACACCGAGCTGACGGAGGCGCTGGTGGACGAGGGCCTGGTGCGCGAGCTGCTGGCGCGCGTGCAGGCGGCGCGCAAGGACATGGCGCTGGGCTACACGGACCGCATCCGCCTGTGGGTGGACGGAGACGCCCGGGTGCGCAAGGTGACGGAGGAGGCGCGCGAGCTCATCTCGCGCGAGACGCTGGCCTCCGAGGTGAAGGTTGGCCCCGAGGGCCTCACCGGCAAGGAGGAGGAGTTCAACCTCAACGGCCTGCCCGCCCGCCTGCGAGTGGAACGCGCCTGAGCCCGGCGCCCCCCTGGGCGCGGGTTGACAAGCCTCAAAAGCGAATGCACCATTCACTTTAGGAGTGGTGAATGGTGCAGACGCGCAAACCGGAGACGCATGCCCGCGTGCTCGCGGCGGCCGAGCAGGCCTTCGCCGAGGCCGGCTACGAGGGCGCCACCGTGGCTGGCATCGCGGAGCGAGCGGGCGTATCGACGGGCAACGTCTACCGGTACTTCGAGAGCAAGGACGCGCTCTTCTACGAAGTCCTCCCTGATTCATTCCCGGCCACGTTCCTGCGCCTGGTGCGCAAGCGTGTCCGCGCCCTCGCGCGTTCGGCGGACCTCACGGCGCTCGATGCGTCCGCTCGAAACGAAGCCGAGGAACTGCTGCGCTTCTGGATCGAGCACCGGCGGCGGGTCGTCATCCTGCTCGATCGGTCGAAGGGCTCGCGTTACGAGGACTTCGCCGCTCAGTTCGTCAAAGCGCTGATGCGCCCCACGCTCGTGAAGTTCCAGGCGGACAGGGGCACGCCGCTCACGGCCAGCACGCGCTTCGTCCTCGAGCAGATCTTCCGCAACACCGTCCGCACCATCGTCGCGATCCTGGAGGCCCACGAGGACGAAGCGTCGATCCGCGACGCGTTCCAGGGCTTCTGGAGTTACCAGCTCGCCGGCCTGGCGGGCTTTTCAAAGTGGGTGGCCACATGAACGATTTGTCTCAGTTGGATGCCGTCGCGCAGGCGAGCCTGGTCGCGCGCGGAGAGGTGAGCGCGCTCGAGCTCGTCGATGCAGCCATCCGCCGCATCGAGGCACTGGAGCCCACCATCCATGCGCTGGCGAGCCACGACTTCGAGGCAGCGCGGGCGCGGGCGGCGCAGCGGCCCTCGGGCCCGCTCGGAGGCGTTCCGTTCCTGCTCAAGGACCTGATGGCCTACCCGGGCCAGCGGTGCGCCCTGGGCTCGCGCCTGTTCCGCGCCAATGTGCCGCACGAGGGCTCGCCGTACACCCAGCGCCTCGATGCCGCGGGCCTCATCATCCTGGGCAAGAGCACGACTTCGGAGTTCGGCTTGCTGGGCAGCACGGAGACGTTGCTCGAGGGAGTGACGCGCAACCCGTGGGATCTCACGCGCACCGCCGCGGGTTCATCCGGGGGCTCCGCGGCCGCCGTGGCCAGCGGAATGGTCCCGATGGCTCACGCGAGCGACGGTGGCGGCTCGATCCGCATCCCCGCGGCGGTGTGTGGCCTCTTCGGCTTCATGCCGAGCCGGGGGCGGCTGGTGCCCACGGGCATGGCCATGCCCTACGATCTGCTGCGCGACCACTGCGTGAGCCGCAGCGTGCGCGATAGCGCGCTCCTGCTGTCGCTGACCGAGGATCTCAGCGGCAAGGCCTTCCCTCCCGTCGGCTACGTGGACCGGCCGCTCACCCGCCGGCTGCGCATCGGGTTCTACAGCCGGACTGTCATGGGCGAGGCTCCGGCTCCAGAGGTCGCGGCGGCGCTCGAGCGAACGGTCGCGCTATGCACGGAGCTGGGCCACGAGCTCGTCGAAGCACCGCTGCCGGACCTTGCCGGTCCCACCCTCTCTTCCGCGTTCTTCACCGTCGCGGGGTCAGCGATGGCGGGGCTCGCCACGACCATGCAGGGCATGCTCGGGCGGCCCGTTGGACCCGAAGACCTCGAGCCTTTCACGCTAGAGCTGATCGAGTGGTACCGCGGCCTGCCTGGCGGAGCGCTCGATCGGGCGATGTCGGCCATCGAGGAAGCCAGCGGGCGCATGCGCTCGTACTTCGCGGGCTACGACGTCGTGCTCTGCCCGACGGTGCCAGTGGCGCCCTTCCCCCTGGGCACGCTCGCTCCCGGGCTCGATCGCGAGACGTTGATCCGGCGCACCGAGACGCTCGCCGGGTACACGGCCATCCACAACATGGTGGGCGTGCCGGCCATGAGTGTGCCGCTCTTCACCGCGCCGGCTGGCTGGCCCATTGGCAGCCATTTCGCCGCGCGCCCGGGCGAAGAGGCCACCCTGCTTGGCCTCGCCTACCAGTTCGAGGAGGCCGCCCCCTGGAGCGACCGGTGGCCCCCGGTGAGTGTGAAGTCACCCCCCAGGCCTCAAGGCCGGTAGCGCAGGATGGAGCCCCCAAAGCCACCGATTCGGGGGACCGTCCCCATGCCCCAGAGGGCGTCGAACCGCCCTCCGTAGGGCACGGGCTCCGGCACCCAGGTCAGCCCGTTGTAGTGGAACAGCGTGGTGCCCTCGGCGCGCCGCTCCAGCACATAGATGTCCGCGGGCCCCGTGCCCCAGATGTCGACGAGGTCTCCCGCCGCGAACGGCACCACGGGGGACCAGCGCTGCCCGTCGTAGCGCCGGACGACACCCTGCGCGCCCACCGCCCAGATGTCGTTCGGGCCCGAGCCCCACAGCCCATAGAGGGCCTGCGAGACGGGCGGCTCCAGCGCCACCGTGCGCCAGCCCGTCCCGTCCTGGCGCAGCAGCGTGCCCGAGCCTCCCACCGCCCACATCTCCCGAGCGCCAGTGCCCCAGACCCGGTACAGCGGCACGGTGGTGGGGCTCTCGCTGATGCTCCAGCGCTGGCCGTCATAGTGGAGGATGCGGCCCGCCTCGCCCACGGCCCACACGTCACCGCGCCCCGAGCCCCACACGCTGCGCAGCGTCTCCGTCACGAGGGACTCCGGCCACGGCGCCGCCGAGGTTCCATCGGACCGGACGATCCGTCCGCCCTCCCCTACCGCCCAGAGCTCTTCCGGGTCCACGCCCCAGACGTCGTTCAGCGCGACATTCGTTCCGGTGGGAATGGACCGCCACTGCCCCTCGCGCCAGCGCAGCAGCGCCCCGCCTCCGCCGCTCGTCCAGGCCTCCGTGGCGCTGAGGGTATGCGCGCCCAGCACCGGCGTCTCGGCGCCCTCGCGCAGGGCCTTCCAGCCCGCGGGCGTGCGCTGCACCAGCTGCCCATAGCTCCCCACGGCCCAGACCCCGAGCGCGCTATTGCCCCAGACGTGCATCAGGTCCTCGGCGATGCCCAGCGAGATCCAGGACGTGCCCGACGCCTGCAGGTGGAGCACGCTGCCCATGCCGCCGACCGCCAGGGCCTCCTGTGCACTCAGGGCCACGAGGCCGTGCAGCGGCTGAGCGCCTTCGTGCACCACGCTCCAGGAGCCTTCGCTGTAGCGCATCACCCGCCACGTCCCGGCGGTGCCTCGTTGATCGAGCGCCCAGAGCACCCCGTCCGCGCCGCTCAGGTTCGACACCAGCTCGCCCGTGAACCTCGGCTGCTGCGCCCACTCCCGGCCATCCCAGCGCAGCAAGGCGCCCTCGGCGGTGATGACCCAGACATCATCGGGCGCCGAGCCCCACAGCCCCGTGAAGTAGTGCGGAGGCGCGCTCTCGGGCCGCTTCCACTCCGCCCCGTCCCAATGAATCAACGCGCCGTCGAAGCCCGCCACCCAGACGTCGCTGGGGCTGCTGCCCCACACCGCCACCAGGTGTTGCTTGAGCCCCGTGGCCACCGGCTGCCAGGCCTGGCCATTCCACCGCACCACCGCGCCCTGATGCCCCACCGCCCAGACATCATCCGGGCGCGTGCCCCAGATGGCCCGCAACTGCTGCGTCGTCGCCGAGCGATAGACCTTCCAGCCTGCGCCGTCCCACCGGGTGGCGATCCCCGGCGCGCCCACGGCCCAGACCTCTCCGGCGCCCGAGGCCCAGACCGCGCGCGAGTACCGCGCGTGAGGAGAGGGGTTCTCCCAGCACCAGTGCCTGTCGTAGCAGCGGCCGGCGAGGTCCACGTCTCCGCCGTCCGGCTCGCCCTGGCCTCCGTCCGGCTCGCCCGTCTCTCCGTCGTCCCCCCCGTCCGGTCCACCATCCGTTGGCGGAGGTGGCGGTGGGGGTGGCGGCTCTTCGGGTCCGGGACACATCTCCGGGCGCGGCATGCACGTCTGCGTCACCACGCAGCACGTCCACCCATTGGCGCACGGGCAGGCGCGCTCATCCAGCGGCACCTGCGCCACGCACGCGCCGAGCAACAGCCCCAGCAATGGAAGCAGCCGCCTCAAAAGCGTCCCTCCACGTTCAGGCCCGCCGAGCCTGGGGCAACCACCGGAAACGCCTCGGCCCCGGACTCGGGCCACAGCAGCAGGCCAAGCCCCACCGCCCCCGCGACGGCGCCCGCCGCGTACAGCGCCGTGGAGCGCCGGTTGAGCGTCTGGATGCGCTGGTTACGGCTCGCCGCCTCGGCGTGGGTCAGCCCGCTGGTGTCGCCCGAGCGAACGCCCCGTGCGGACACCGTTGTCCAGGCCCCGCTGCCCAGGCTCACTCCCGCCAGGCCAATGGCACTCCAACCCGCCATCCGCCTCCAGGAGGGCGGCGCCGCCAGGGGCTCCAGCGGCACGGGCGTGCGGAAGTCATACGAGTCCGCGGCCCGCCGGTCATACGGCAGCGAGAAGATGAGGCTGAACGCCTCGTGCTCCGCGCCTCGGGAGGCAACGCGCGGCTCCTGCGGCGCGAGCGCGGCGAGCTGCACCACCTCGGGCATCCCGTCCACGCGGTACTCCTGGCCATCCGCCACGCGGCGTACGTACAGCGGGCCGGTGCCAATGGGCCTGGCCACCCACAGCCGCTGTCCCGCGGCGTTGTGGAAGTCGGCCAGGCGCACGCCCTTGCTGTCCTCGAGCCGCAGGTGCATGGCCTCCTTGCCGTCCACCTCGATGCGGTGCTCGAGCGCCTTGCCCAGCTCTACCAGCCACGGGCCGTCCTTCGGTGGGCGGGCGTGCACCTCGGGCCGGAAGCGCTCGTTGGGAATGGCCGCGTTCGCGCGCTCCACGAAGGCGGCGATCTCCTTGTAGCTCACCCGCCCATCTCCATCCGCGTCCGCCGCGCCGTAGAGCCCCGAGCGCACCTCGTGGCTGAAGACGCCCGCCTGGAACGCCTCCCACTCGTGGCTCTCGCGCGCGCTGGACGTGGACAGCAGCAGCCCCACCCGCCCGTCATCCGACAGCCGGGACACCTCGCTGAAGCCCTGCAGCGGGCGCCGCTGGCCTCCCGGCCCTCGCCCATACGCCAGGAAGTACGAGGAGCACGCATCCACGATGAGGTGCACCTGCTCCGCGTTCACCCGCTCGATGAGCCCCTCGACCAGGTCGCTGCCAGTGAGCCTCCGGTCCTCGAGCGTCACGTAGCCCTGGCCGTTGCGCACGCTGCCGTGGCCCGCGTAGACGAAGTAGATGACGGTGCCCAGGTTGCGCTCCCGCGCCTGAGCCACATCGCGCGCGAGCTGATCCACCAACCGCTGCCACTCGGCCCAGCGGGGCGCGCTCGCCTCGGCCGCCGCCTGCGGGTGCAGCCGCTCCGTGTTCTCGTCCAGCCGCGCCAGCAGGTACGTGCGCGCGCCCAACAAGCGGAACAGATCCAGGTAGCGCGCGGCGTCGTCATCCGCGTAGCGCAGCGCGGGCTCCTCCGGATCCACGCTCTGGTTGACTCCGACGATGAACGCGAAGGCCGCGCGAGGGCGCTCCTCCGCCAGGGCCGGCACCGCCACCAGAGCGAGCGCCAGCGCCCCGCTCCAGCGCGCCCACGTCATCGCCGCACCTTCACCGTATAGGAGGTGTGCTCCGCTCCGGCCAGCGGCAGCGGCTGCGACGGCTCGCGCCCCTGCAGCAGCGTCTCGGCCTGCTTCACCGTGAGCCGCTCGTCCGAGAGCACGCCATGGAGCACCAGCTTCTTCCCATCGAAGTCATGAGAGATGGCCTCGGGCAGCTCATGCAGCGCCACTCCGCCAAAGGCCTTCACCGCCGCGGGGTTCTCCTCGGGGTTGGACCAGCTCGGGTGGAACCAGTACACGTGCCCGTGCTCATCCACTCCATAGATGAGCAGCCACTTCTTCCCGTTCGGGTTCTGGTAGGCGAACGCCAGCTCATCGCGCGAGTCCAGCTCACCCACCACGGCCTCGGCCGGCACCCCCGGGCGCACCCGGAAGACGCGCAGGGCCTCGGGCGCCACCTCCGCGCCGCCGCCCCGGGCGGTAAAGCCCTGGACCTCCGCCGCGGGCTCGAAGGGCGCATCGCGCGTCATCATCACGCTGACGGCCAGCACCGCTACCACCGCCAGCGCCGCGGCGCCCTGCGCCACCGGCAGCGGCGGCCTCACCAGCCCCAGCCCCTGTCCCAGCCGCTTCTGCGAGTCGCGCCCGGCCTTCGGGTCCAGCTGCTGGAACAGCAGATATCGATCATAGAGCGACTTGCATGAGCCACAGCGCGGCAGGTGCTCGCGAAGGTTGCGCTCCGTGCCCGGCTTCAGCTTGCGGGCGAAGTGGTCGTCGACACTGCCGCGCATGGGGCAGACCGCGTTGTTCATGGGGTACTCCCTTCGCTCAGCAGGAAGCGCTTCAGCAGCGAGCGGATGCGCAGCTCCTGATAGGCCAGCGTGGTTCGATGAAGGCCCAGCTCCCGCGCCGCATCCCGCTGCGGAAGCTGGCGCAGAAAGCGCGCCTCGAAGACGCCCTGCCACTTCGCGGGCAGGCACTCGCGCCGGAACCGCTCCACCAACAGGCGCGCCTCGCACTCGGAGGCCACCTCGGGGGCTTGCTGGGCCTCGCTCTGCCCCAGGTCCCACGCCTGCTCCAGCGCGCCCAGCTCGCGCTGCTGGCGGCGCACGTACTCGAGCGCCTGGTGGTAGGCCACGGTGGCGATCCAGGCCTTGAGCGAGCCGCCCTGAAAGTTGCGGCGCAGCTCCTCGCGGGAGATCAATCGATAGAAGACCTCGTGGATGACGGTCTCCTGGTCCGCGCCCGAGAGCACCCGCCCCACGGCGCGCTGCACCGTGCCGTACAGCTCCCGGTAGCACTGCTCCAGCACCGGGCGCCGGCCGGCGTGAAAGTCCTGAAGCCAACGGTCCGCGAGGGACTCGTCGAGCCCGGAGTAGAGCGCATTGTTGGTGTTTGCCTGCAAACCCGCCCCTCTGCCGTCCGCGAGCCGCCCAGGGGAGGGATCTAGGTCCTCCGCCTCAAGCGGCAACCCCACCGCGATCCCCGTCAAGCAAGCCTGTTCAGCCCCCGACGAGGCCGGGCGCGGAAATGCGCCGGAAAAAAGGATTCGTCCACACACCGGGGCCCGCGCCTTTCTCCATTGAGAGCGACGAACAACGGGGGAGTCTCAAATGAGAGCGGCGGTGGTGATGGTGGGTGGGGGGCAGGACGAGCAGGACCGTGGCGTGTGGTGGATCGCGCTGGTGGGGACGGTGCTGCTGCTGGCGCTCAGTGGCTGCGGCGCGGAGCAGGAGGAGCCGGAGACGTTCGAGTTCCCGGAGCTGCAGACCGACGTGCCGCACTACGAGCTGTTCATCACGGAGGAGACGCTGGCGAAGTTCGCGGCGGATCCGTACACGGACGAGCAGCCGGCCCTGCTGGTGGTGGGCAGGCAGGAGCATGAAGTGATGGTGCGCCTGAGAGGCTCCTCGGCGCGCTTCTTCCCGAAGAAGAGCTGGCGCATCGAGTTCCCCAAGGGGAAGAAGTTCGACGGCCGGCGCAAACACAACCTCATCGCCGAGTTCCAGGACCGGACGATGATGACGGAGAAGCTCGCGTACGACTTGATGCTCGCCATGGGCCTGCCCGCGCCGCGCACGCAGTACGTGCGGCTGTCGCTCAACGGCCAGTACCAGGGCGTCTACCTGGACATCGAGCGGGTGGATGGCTCCTTCGCCGAGGCCCACGGCTTCGAGGATGACGATCCGACCATCTACCGGTGCGGCGCCAAGGACTGCGAGATGAAGCTGTGGCGCACGGAGTACCAGCAGGACTGGCAGAAGCAGACCAATGAGAGCGAGCGCGGCAGGGAGGACATTCAGGCGCTGATGCACGTCATCAACCGCGCCCCCGAGCCGGACCTGCCGCGCGTGCTGGCCGAGCACCTGGAGCTGGAGCGCTACCTGCGCACGCTGGCGGTGGAGGTGCTCATCTCCAACAACATCGCCGAGGACTCACAGAGCTACCTCATCCATGACCGGAAGACGGGCAAGTGGACGTATGTGGCGTGGGATCTCAACAACAACGACGCGCGCTGGTGGCCCACCTATGGGCTGGGGATGAAGCCGGTGGTGGAGCACCCGCTCATCCCCTTCAGCCTCTCGGACGGCTGGGTGGCGAAGATGTACGCGAAGCGGGTGGACCGCCCGGGCTTCCTGCCCACCTTCTCCAACCTCAACACGCGCATCGCCTACCACCCCGGGCTGCGCGGGCGCCTGGCCGAGCTGATTCAGAAGGGGCTGGCCGAGCTGTTCAAGCCGGCGGTGCTCCACCCGAGGCTGGAGGCGATGCACGCGCTGATCGCTCCGCACATGGAGGGCGATCCGTACCTGAACCTGGGCCCCGAGGGGCAGCCGGACCCCACGGGCCTGGCGAAGTTCCACGAGGGGCTGCCCTTCCTCAAGGCCTACGCCGAGGGCCGCGCCAGGTTCATCGGCTCCGAGCTGGAGCGGCTCCAGGCGGCGCCCCAGACGCTGAAGCTCAGCGCGGTGAACCCCTCCGAGGGCTGGGTGGAAGTGCACAACCCCACCGAGCACATGCGCTCCCTGGGCGGGCTCGTCCTGTCCGCGGACCTGCGGCGGACCATCCCCTCCCTGCGCCACCCGGGCACCAGCGCGGTGCTGCCCGAGCTCCAGGTGCCCCCGCGCGGCACGGTGCGCCTCACCCGCGAGATGCTGGGCTTTACCCTGCCGCTGGAGGGCGAGCTGGGGCTGTTCGACGGGCGGACGGTGACGGGCGCGCTGGACGTGCTCTTCTACGGCGCCCTGCCCCCGGGAAGCTTCTACGTCCGCGCGGACGGAAGCTCCCCGTGGCAGAGCCGCTGAGGCGCGCGGCTCAGGGCGCCGAGCGCAGCGCCTTGAGCGCCTCGCGGAACAGCGCCTGGAAGGCCGCCTCGGGCCCCAGCCGCTCGCCGGCCAGCTCCGCCGCCTTCTCCGCCTGCGGCGCCTTGTAGCCCAGGTTGAGCAGCGCCGAGACGAGGTCCGCCATCGGGCCACCCACTGGAGCCACCACCGCGGCCCCCTTGGCCACCGCCTCCAGGTGAAGCTCCTTCACCTTGTCCTTGAGCTCCAGCACCAGCCGCTCGGCCGTCTTCTTCCCGATGCCGTGAATCTTGGTGAGCCGCGACACCTCGCTCTTGCTCAGCGCCACGGCCAGCTCCGACACCTCCATGCCGGACAGCACCGTGAGCGCCAGCCTGGGGCCCACGTGGGACACCGAGGTGAGCATGAGGAACATCTCCTCCTCGGGCCGGGACAGGAAGCCGAAGAGATCCAGGGCGTCCTCGCGCACCACGGTGCGCACGCGCACCTGCACGGGCTCGCCCTCGGGGGGCAGCTTGCCCAGCGTCAGCAAGGAGAAGAAGACGCGGTAGCCCACGCCGTTCACGTCGATGACGGCCTCTTCCAGACTCTTCTCGACCAGGGTTCCGCGCAGTGCGGCGATCATCGCGCCTCCGGGCGCCGGTAGGACGGGCTCAGCCGGTCCGCCAGCAGCGCGGCGGCGCCCTTGCGGCGCTTGCCGCTGGAGCTTCCCGCCACGAGCCCCGCGGCCCGTCCATGGTTGAGATGGCAGAGCGCCACCGCGAGTGCGTCGCTGGCGTCCGCCCGTTCAATCACATCGATCTTCAACAGCGCACACACCATGCGGGCGATCGCATCCTTGCCGTCCGCGCCGCCCGCGCCCACCGAGCGCTTCACCTTCGCCGGCGGGTACTCGTGCACCGGCAGCTTCGCCTGCGCCGCGGCCAGCAGCGCCACGCCCCGCGCGTGCCCCAGCACCAGGGCGCTGCGCGCGTTGCGGAAGGTGAACACGCCCTCCACCGCCACCGCGTCCGGCTTGTACCGGGCCACCACGCCCACGAGCTCCGCGTGCAGCACCATCAGCCGCTCGTGCAGCGGCGCGTCCGGGTCCACCTTGATGACCCCGTGCGCCACATGCACCAGCTTGCCGCGACGCTCTTCCACCACGCCGTAGCCCATGAAGCGGCTGCCGGGATCGACTCCAAGGACGCGCACGTGCCTCTCCAACTTCACAACAACGGAACCGGTGTTCAGCCCTTGTAGCGTGGGGGGCGGCACCCTGTCGATCCCCCCCCGAGCGGGCAGGCGGCTAATGCAGCGACTCCATCAGCGCCTCGTCGATCTCGAAGTTGGCGTGCACGTTCTGCACGTCATCGTTCTCGTCCAGCGCGTCCATCAGCTTGAGCATCTTCCTGGCGTTGTCGCCCTCGAGCTTCACCGTGGTCTGCGGCAGGTAGACCCACTTCTGCTCGCCCAGCTTCAGCCCGGCGCTCTCCAGGCTGGCGGCCACGGTGTGCAGGTCCACCGGCGCGGTGCGCACCTCGAAGCCCTCCTCGCCCAGGTTGATGACGTCCTCGGCGCCGGCCTCGATGGCCTTCTCCATCACCTGGTCCTCGGTGAGGCCCGGCTTCACGGTGATGGTGCCCTTCTTGTTGAACATCCAGGCGACCGCGCCCTCGGCGCCCATGTTGCCGCCGCCCCGGCCAAAGGTGGCGCGCAGCTCTCCAGAGGTGCGGTTGCGGTTGTCCGTGAGGCACTCCACCAGCACCGCCACGCCGCCGGGGCCGTAGCCCTCGTACGTCACCTCTTCGTAGCTCTCGCCCTCGAGCTCGCCGGTGCCCTTCTTGACGGCGCGCTGAATCGAGTCATTGGGCATGTTCGCCTCGCGGCCCGCGGTGATGGCGGCGCGCAGGCGGGCGTTACCCGCGGGATCTCCCCCGCCCAGCCGAGCGGCGACGGTGATCTCCTTGATGACCTTGGAGTAGAGCTTGCCCTTGGTCGCGCCCATCGCGGCCTTCTGGCGCTTGATCTTCGACCATCGGTTGTGACCGGACATGGGAGGGCGACTTCTCCCTTAACCCGGCTGGGCGAGTCAAACTTTGTCCACTCGGCGCGAGCTGGCGGCCCCACCGCCCGTGGACAGGATCGCGGGCAGCCGCACCTTGGGCCGCTCCTGCTTGCGCGGGGCCGGCGCGGCCTTGGGGAACGTCAGCACGGGGGCCACCAACGAAGCCTCGACCAGCACCTCGATCGGAGCTTCCACTGGAGCCTCGACGGGCACCTGGGGCACAGGCTCGCTCGGAGCCGCCTGGGCCTGGGGGGCCTCGGCCTGGGGGACCTCGGTGGCCTGAACCTGCGCCTCGTGGGCCTCGGCGGCGCTCTCCTCGGCCTCGCGCTCCTCGGCCACCATCGCCACGCGCCAGGCCTCCGCCTCCGCGAGGTAGCGCGAGGCGTCCTGCAGGCGCTCGCGCTCCTCCACGTGGCAGGCGGGCACCAGCACTCCCAGCGCGAACAGCCGGGTGATGGTCTCGAAGGCGACCACCTCGGTGAGGCGGCTCTCCTCGAGCACCGCGCGCACCGCGCGCCGGCCGTCGAACAGGCGCAGCAGGCCAATCACCTCATCCGGCAGCGAGGGCAGGCACTCGGCCAGCTTGGGGAACTCCACCGTCAGGCGCGCGGCCAGCGGCACGCCCACCTCGCGCAGCCGCTCGAAGCGCTCCAGCGCCGGCAGCACCTGCTCGCACAGGAAGGACTTGTCCATCAGCAGCGAGCCGCGGTGCAGCTCCGAGCCGAAGGACACCGCGTACACCCCGCTGCCAAAGGCCAGCAGGCGCCGCAGCGCCACCACGCCGCGCTCACCCTGGAAGCCCGCGTCCACCACCCGGCCTCCGCGGAAGGCGAAGAAGCCCTCACAGTCCTTGAGCACCACCCGGCCCGAGCGCGCCCCGGCCAGCAGCGCCCGGGCGACGTTGGGCAGCGGCAGCCGCGCCGAGTGCGCCTCGTAGGACAGCTCTCCGGTGCGCCGGCCGGCCTTCAGCCGCGCCAGCGCCACCACGTCCTGCACCCGCACCGGCTTGGGCAGGTAGTCATCGGCGCCCACGGTGTGGGCCAGCTCGACGTGGAACGGCTCATTCGTGCTGGAGAGGAGCACCACCGGCACGGACGCGGTGCGTGCTTCCGCGCGAAGCCGCGAGCACAGGCCAAACCCGTCCACGCCCTCCAGCTCCGTCTCGATGATGAACAGGTGCGGCACCACCTGCGAAGCGGCCAGCTCCGCCCGCGCGTCCTCCGCCGAGGGCACCACCACCACTTCGAACCCCGCCTCGGCCAGGCCCGTGCCCAGCGCGTGCTGGTGCTGGCACTCGGGCTCTACCAGCAGCACGCGGAGACGGCGGGCGCGGCGGCCGCGAGAGCACTGTCCTGCACTGGGGGCGGGCTCGATGATGGACGCGCGATGGGGGCGAGCGGCCATAGGTGACTCCCGGGGAGGAGGGGGGACTCAGGAGATGTCGAACTAAGCGGTAATAATCCGGAATAGCGGAACTACTGCGTATTCTTCACCAACCTCATTCTTTAAGAAAGCCCTTGGAACACTTTTTTTGAGGACCCCACCGGTTTGTCGGGAATTGAGCGGACCCGCGGAAAGTCGACGGGAGCGACCAGCGGCGTAAGGTGTGCGTATGACGCGCCCCGCCTGGCTCCTCGCTCTCGTGCTCACCCTACCCGCTGCGTCGGCGGCTCAAGAAGGCACGCCGCCGGTCCGCGAGCCGTGGTCCTTCGGTGCAGTCGTCGCCCCGGTTGCCCTGCCGGAGGGCGTCACGGCTTTGTACGGCTATGTAGGCGTGCCTGAGATGGGGGTGGGTTTCCGGCAGGGCCTGGAGGGCTTCGAGATCGAAGCGCGGGCGCGGCTGGACTACTTCCGGCTGGCGGGCATCTTCGACGCGACGCTGCGGCGGCAGGTGCTGGAGCAGGACGGGCTGTCGCTGGCGCCGACGCTGAGCCTGGGGTTGGTGCTCAACTCGGGCAGCGAGTACCTGGACGAGGACAACTACCCCGGGGTGCTGCTGCGCATCGCGCCGGGCGCGGTGGCGGGCTGGCGGGTGGCGGAGACGGTGGCGGTGCTGGGGCTGGTGGATCTGCCGTTGGATCTGGGGCTGAGCCCCTCTGGGACGCGGCGCTTCCAGGCGCTGGCGGGCCCGGGCACGGAGATCTACCTGGCGCAGGGGGTGACGCTGCTGGTGGCGGGGCAGCTGGGCGTGGAGAGCTTCAAGCGGCCGCGGGAGGACGCGATCACCCGGCTGGGCTACCAGGTGAAGCTGGGCATCGGCGCGCGGCTGTTCTGAGGGCGGGGCTCAGGTGAGCCCGAAGCGCTCCAGCTTCTTGAGCAGCCCCTGGCGCGAGAGCCCGAGCGCCTCGGCGGTATGGGTGCGGTTGCCGTTGAAGCGGCGCAGGGCCTCTTCGATTTCACGGCGCTCCAGGGCCTCCACCTTCTGCTGGAGCGTGGTGGCGCCGGGGGCGGGAGAGCGCGGGCGCTGCTCGCTGCCGGTGAAGGAGAGATCCTCGGGCTGAAGCTCGCGGCGCTCACCGGCGAGCACCGAGGCGCGCTGCATCTCGTGGCGCAGCTCGCGCAGGTTGCCGGGCCAGGTGTGGGCCAGCAGCGCCTCGGTGGCGGCCTCGGAGAGCTGACGGGCGCGGCCATCCGGGCACAGGTGGGCGCATTGGTTGAGGAAGTGGCGGGCCAGCAGCGGCAGGTCCGCGGTGCGCTCGCGCAGGGGCGGCAGGTGGACCTGCACGCCCTTGATGCGCCAGTAGAGGTCCTCGCGGAAGGTGCCCGCCTGCTGCATGGTGCCCAGGTCCTTGTTGGTGGCGGACAGCCAGCGCACGTCCACGTGGATGGGGCGGTCGGCGCCCACCGGGAGGATGTCTCCGGTCTCCAGGGCGCGAAGCACCTTCACCTGGAGCGACGGCGTCATGTCGCCGATCTCATCGAGGAAGAGCGTGCCGCCATCGGCCTCGGAGAACAGGCCGCGATGGTCCTTCGTGGCGCCGGTGAAGGAGCCCTTCACATGGCCGAAGAGGGCGCTCTCCAGGAGGTTCTCCGGCAGGGCGCCGCAGTTGACGGGGATGAAGGGCCCGGCGCGGCGGCGGCTCTTGAGGTGGATGGAGCGGGCGAGCAGCTCCTTGCCGGTGCCATTCTCTCCGGTGACGAGGACGGGCAGATCGCTGGCGGCGATGCGCTCGGCGAGCGAGACGGCGGCGAGGAACGGAGCGCTCTGCCCCACCATGGCGGAGTCCCCCCCGGCATGGGCGAGCGAGGACTGCAGGGCCTCCACCTGCCGCTCCAGGGCGATGCGGGCCATGGCGCGCTGGACGACGACGAGCAGCACGTCGGGGTCCACGGGCTTGGTGAGGAAGTCATACGCGCCCAGGCGGATGGCCTCGAGCGAGTGGCGCGTGTCCCCTGCCCCCGAGATGACGAGCACCTTGGTGCCGGGACGAGCGGCGAGCAGGGCGCCGAGCTGCTCCAGGCCCGCGGACACGCTGCCGTCGGGCGGCAGCATCAGGTCCAGGAGCACGAGCGGAAAGGCGCGGGCCTCGAAGGCGGCGCGGGCGGAGGGGCGGTCCGCGGCCTCGAGGACTTCATGGCCCGCGTCACGCAGCAGGCCGCCGTAGACCTTGCGGAAGGCGGCGTCATCATCGACGAGGAGGAGTGGGTGCGGGGCGGGGCGCATGAGGTAGGGCCGGTCCTGCCGCAGCATAGCCGCTTCTCCCCTGCCTCCGATGCCCCATGTCAGGAGCTGCGAGGCCCGGAAGAGAACGGATCCGGGCCTCTCTTTTCATCAGTTCACGTTCGTGCCGCCCAGCGGCCGACATCCCGGGGCCTCGCGGGGTGATTGGCCCTTGCGCGCCAGGCCCAGGATCTACCTTCCGCCTCCCTCGTTCTCCCCACCTGAGAGGCATCCGCTTTGAAGTTACCCAGCAGCCGACTGGCCCGCACCACAGCCGCCATCATCTTGTCCCTGGGACTGGCCTATGTCGCTCTCGCTCAAACCGTGAACCCGCGGCCCAACACCTCCAGGCCCCGCCCCCCGGCCGGACCCGAGGGATGTGAGCCGGAGCAATAGGCGCGCTCAGTCCGGCAGCGGTGCCTTGCGCGGAGTGCCCAGCAGCTCCAGGGTGCGCGCTGCGACGAAGCAGAGCGTCTGGGCGCAGGGCTCGCAGCCGCCTCCGCAGCACCGCGGCCAGTGGCCCTCGGGGTTGCGCAGCAGCGGGCGCACGGAGGACCGGTAGTAGCTGGGAAGGTGCAGCTCCTCGCTGGCGCGAGCCAGCGCGGCATCCTCGGGAGACTCGGGAACGTCGGACACGATTTCCTCTATACCGCGATGCCCTCCGAGACGACATAGTCTGCCCCGGCGGCTCCCACTTCCTGGGAGGCCATGCGACGGGAGAAGACATGGACGTTCGCGCAGCGGTCGCGTTCGAGGCAGGCAAGCCCCTCCGTATCGAGACGGTGCAGCTCGAGGGCCCCAAGGCGGGTGAAGTCCTCGTCGAGCTGAAAGCCACGGGCGTCTGCCACACTGACGACTACACGCTGTCCGGCAAGGATCCGGAAGGGCTCTTCCCGGCCATCCTGGGCCACGAGGGCGCGGGCGTGGTGGTGGACGTGGGCCCGGGCGTCACCTCGGTGAAGAAGGGCGATCACGTCATCCCGCTGTACACTCCCGAGTGCCGCCAGTGTGAGTACTGCCTGTCGCGCAAGACGAACCTGTGCCAGGCCATCCGCGAGACGCAGGGCAAGGGGCTGATGCCGGATGGCACCAGCCGGTTCCGGCTCGGCAAGGACGTCATCCACCACTACATGGGCACCTCCACCTTCGCCCAGTTCACGGTGCTGCCGGAGATCGCGGTGGCGAAGATCCGGCCGGACGCTCCGTTCGACAAGGTCTGCTACATCGGCTGCGGAGTGACGACAGGCATTGGGGCGGTGATTCACACCGCGAAGGTGACGCCGGGCAGCAAGGTGGTGGTGTTCGGCCTGGGCGGCATCGGGCTGAACGTGGTGCAGGGGGCGCGCATGGTGGGCGCGGACATGATCGTCGGCATCGACATCAACCCGGCGCGCAAGGAGCTGGCCGAGAAGCTGGGGATGACGCACTTCGTGAACCCGCGCGAGGTGGAGGGCGACCTGGTGAAGTACCTGGTGAGCCTGACCAAGGGCGGAGCGGACTACAGCTTCGAGTGCGTGGGCAGCACGCAGCTGATGCGCCAGGCGCTGGAGTGCTGCCACAAGGGCTGGGGCGAGTGCGTCATCATCGGCGTGGCGGCGGCGGGACAGGAGATCAGCACGCGGCCGTTCCAGCTGGTGACGGGGCGGGTGTGGAAGGGCTCGGCGTTCGGCGGAGCGCGGGGGCGCACGGACGTGCCGCGTATCGTGGACTGGTACATGGAGGGGAAGATCCAGATCGATCCGCTGATCACCCACATGGTGCCGCTGGAGGGGATTCAGGAAGCGTTCGACATGATGCACCGGGGCGAGTCCATCCGCAGCGTGGTGAGGTACGGGGCGTGACAGGGCCGCTGACGCTCATTTCCGAGCACCGCGGCTTCGGAGGCACGGTGGCATTCTACCGGCACGCCTCGGAGGCGTGTGGTGGAGAGATGCGCTTCGGCGTGTACGTGCCGCCCCAGGCGGCCACGCGCAAGGTGCCGGTGCTCTACTACCTGGCGGGGCTCACGTGCACGGAGGACACGTTCCTCATCAAGGGAGGAGCGCAGCGGATGGCCTCGGAGCTGGGGCTGATGCTGGTGGCGCCGGACACCAGCCCGCGCGGCGCCGGGTTTCCAGGTGAGAGCGAGTCCTGGGACTTCGGGGTGGGCGCGGGCTTCTACGTGGATGCGACGCAGGCCCCATGGTCCTCGCGCTACCGCATGTACACGTACGTCACCCGGGAGCTCCCGGCGCTGGTGACAGCGCACCTGCCGGCGAGGGAGGACCGGGAGGGCATCTTCGGCCACTCGATGGGAGGCCACGGAGCGCTGGTCTGCGCGATGCGCCAGCCTGGGCGCTATCGCTCGGTGTCGGCGTTCGCTCCGATTGGCGCGCCGATCCGCAGTCCGTGGGGACAGAAGGCGTTCGGCGGCTACCTGGGGCCCAACCAGGAGACGTGGCGCGAGTGGGACGCCAGTGAGCTGGTGCGCACGTTGAAGGAGCCTCTGCCCGAGCTGCTGGTGGATCAGGGGACGAAGGACAAGTTCCTCACGGACCAGCTCAAGCCGGAGCTGTTCCAGCAAGCGTGCTCGGCGGCCCGGCAGCCGCTCACGCTGCGGATGCACGAGGGCTACGACCACGGCTATTACTTCGTCTCCACGTTCATGGAGGACCACCTGCGCCACCACGCCAAGGCCCTGAACGCATGAGTTCGACCCGGATCAGCCGCCATGTGAGAGCGCCCCGGGCCCGTGTGTATCGCGCGCTGCTCGATGCGCGTGCGGTCGCGCGGTGGATGGTGCCGCCAGGGATGACCAGCCACGTGCACGAGTTCGACCCCCGCGAGGGTGGTTCGATCCGGATCTCGCTCACGTACGAGGCCCCCACCGGCACGGGCAAGACGACCGCGCATACCGACACGTACCACGGCCGCTTCACCAAGCTCGTACCGGATGAGCAGATGGTCGAAGTGGTCGAGTTCGAGACGGACAATCCCGCGATGCGCGGCGAGATGACGATCGCGATCACGCTCGCTGATGCGGACGGCGGCACCGAAGTCGTCGCGGTGCACGACGGGCTGCCGAGCGGCGTGCCGCCCGCCGACAATGAGCTGGGCTGGCGGCAGTCCCTCGCGAGACTCGCGGCGCTCGTCGAGGCACCCGGATTCGACTCCAAAACGACATGAGAATCCCCACTACACCTCATGCCTGGCTAGCGCTCTCCCTCTCCTCATTACTGATCCTGGCCTGCGCTGCTCCAGCACCTGCCCTACGCGCGTGGGAGGGCAGCGAGCACTCCAATGCCGGTTCTTGCGAGGACCCGGACGCTGATCAGTGCATCGTGTTCGCCTGTGATGAAGGTGAGTGCGGCATCTTCGATTGCGAAGATGTAACCCCAGAAGCACTGTCACGAGCTCACTTGGAGCACGGCGCGGAATTGGCACGAGGCTACCGTCCGTCCTTCCGCGCTCCTGGTCCTCACCGTAATTGGAGGCGCGCGGGTCTCCGGGACGACGCACGTCCGCGAATGACGTTCCACTTCCGCTATCGGCACGGCTTCCTCCCAGCCTTTCCACGGCTTGAAGGCAAGCTGGTCAAGCACCACCTCTTCCCCCAGGCACGGGAATTCAGAGAGTGGTTCAGGGACCAGGGCATTGACGTGCATGCATGGACCATGGTCATCCCGGAGCAAGTGCACTGGCGCATTCACGGAGGAACAGGCCGTGGCGGACTTTGGAATGAAGCATGGCGGCAATACCACCGGGCCAACCTTGGCCGCCGACTCACGAAAGAGGAACTGTTGGGCAAAGCCTTCGAACTGGCTTTTCGCTTCGACATCGTTGGCCCCGTGTTGCCTTACCACTACCCAGTGAGCCCGGTGGGTCCTCAATTGGTTGCACCTTGATTCGCCAGCCGCTCAAAGTAGAGGAAGAGTCTCGTGAAATTCTACGAAGTCACTGAGGACAAGGCACCTCGCTATACAGGCAACCTTGACGCTGAACATCGGTGGGGTCTTCCGGGAGTTGAGAATTGTCCGACGTGCGGTGCAGGGGGCGGCGTCGTAGGTCTCCAATATCCATGCGTGGACCTGTCTAACCTCCCAGAGCGCAAGAAGTTTGATAAGCCTTGGCCTGTTCCGTTCGAGGAGTTCGCCCGACTTCGTGGGGTGGTTCGTCCGCTGGTGCCCGGGAATGCAGTCTTGGAGCCCGGAACAAAGTTTGGGCCTCTCGAAGGGACGGGCTCTGGCTACTTTGGCCAGCTCTTCATGCAGAACCCCTGGTCCCTCTACATCCGGCGTGAGGCCTTGGAGCGACTACAGGAGGCAGGAGTACGAGGCCTTCAGGGCTGCCCCCTCAACATCCGCTTCCGCATGAAGCTCCCTCCCGAGTTGCTTGCGCTGCAGTTCGAGTTGCATGGCCAGTTCCATCCCGATTGCTTGCCGCCTGATCGCAAGCCTCCATGCCCTGTCTGCGAAAATGAACCTCTGAAGCGACCAGACCCTGTCATCCTTGACGCCACCTCGCTTCCCACGGAGCTCGACGTGTTCCGTCTCAGGCAGGGGTGGACAACCATCGTCGCCACAGAACGCCTGGTCGAAGCAGTGCGGCGTTTAGAGTTAGATGGCGTGATCTTCGAGGAATTGGAAACCCGCTAAACACCCCTCAGCCCCGGACTTCCACCTCGCGGACCTCATGCGAAACCTCTCGGACGTTCACCTTCACGTCCAGGAAGTTCCTGAACGTCTCAAGCTGCGTCTCCGAGTGCCCGTCCAGCGGCAGCGTGCGGAACGTGCCTCCCTTCGCCAGTGCCAACAGCAACAGCAGCTGGTCGCACAGGTGCTCTCCCACTGGCACCTCCGCATCCAGGTAGCGTTTGGCCTGCGCTGACACCTTCTCTGCCACGTCCTCCGCCCTCACGCCTCGCTCTCCGAAGCCGGTGAACACCTCCGTCACGTGCTCGCTCTCCACCTCCAGCGTCAGCACGTTGCCCGGCCCCAGCGGACGCTTCAGCTCTTCACTCCGCAGCTCGTCTGGCCTCCACTTCAGCACCTGCTCCACCGTGGCCAGCTCCCGCTTCGCCACGTCGAACGGAATCTTCGCGATCAGCGCCGTCGCCTGCCGCCGCTTCACCACTCCCCGCTCCAGCAGGCTCAACGGCTTCAGCGGCGCCGGATGCACGTCCACCCGCATCTTCCCTCCTCCTGCCGGGAAGAAGCCGTAGCGCTCCAGCTCCGCGTCCACCCGCGGCCCCATGCGCCGCACCAGCGGCAGGTACGCCTTCGCCAGGAAGTCGAACGGCGGCGCCGCCGTGTTGTGTGTCCCTCCCTCCAGCACCAGCGTGGACGGGCCGCTCGCCAATATCAGCGCCGGCAGCACCGTCTGCAGCACCAGCGTCGCGCTGCCCGCCGTGCCCACCGCGAAGAAGTAGTTCCCCGCCGACAGCGCGCGTGGCTTGAACGTCAGCTCCTTCGAGCCCAGCTCCGCTCCCGTCACCTCCGCCGCTCCCACCTCCGCCGCCGCCTTCAACGCCGTCAGGTGCTGGCGCAGCAGGCCCGGCTTCGCCCGCCCCGCCCGCACGTTCACCATCTGGAACGGCGTGCCCGTCACCAGCGACAGCGCCAGCGACGTGCGCAGCACCTGTCCCCCTCCCTCTCCCTTCGAACCATCGATCCGGACCATGTCCGTATCCTCCCACACGAAAAATAGCGGCGCCCGCTCCCCCAACCTGGCGACCGAAGTCTCGGGGGGAACGGGCGCCTCGAATGTCGTCATCCCGGCATGGCCACCTCGCGCCCCTTCACCGGGTCAACCCTTCACACACACGACCTGCTTCAGCGTGTGCACCACTTCCACCAGGTCCGCCTGCGCCGCCATCACCGCGTCGATCGGCTTGTACGCAGCCGGCGTCTCGTCAATCACGTCCACGTCCTTGCGGCACTCAATGCCCGCCGTCGCCTTCGCGTGGTCCTCGAGCGTGAAGCGCTTCTTCGCCGCCTCGCGCGACATCACCCGCCCCGCGCCGTGGCTACACGAGTGGAAGCTCTCCGCGTTCCCCTTCCCACGGACGATGTACGAACGCGCCCCCATGCTGCCGGGGATGATGCCGAGGTCTCCCTCGCGCGCCCGCACCGTCCCCTTGCGCGTCACGAAGCAGTTCTTCCCGTAGTGGTGCTCACGCGCCACGTAGTTGTGGTGGCAGTTCACCGCCGCGTCCGTCAGCCCGAAGCCCGGCAGCAGCTGCGAGGCCTTCAGCGCCTGCACCACCGAGTCCAGCATCAGCTGCCGGTTGGTGGCCGCGTACTCCTGCGCCCACTCCACCGCCGTCACGTAGTCCCGGAAGTGCTCCGTCCCCTCCGGCAGGTACGCCAGGTCCGCATCCGGCAGCTGGATGAAGAAGCGCCGCATGTCCTCCTTGGCCAGCTCGATGAAGTGGCTACCGATCCGGTTACCCACCCCACGCGAGCCGCTGTGCAGCATCACCCACACGGCGCCCGCCTCGTCCAGGCACAGCTCGATGAAGTGGTTCCCCGTCCCCAGCGTCCCGAGGTGACCCAGGTCCGGCCCACGGCCCAGCCGCGGGTGCTTCGCCACGATGGCGTCGTAGCGCGGCTTCAGCTGCGCCCACGCCTCCTGGTGCGCCTTGGGAGCGTCCTGCCACGCGCCGCGGTCATTCCGGCCACCGTTGTCGGTACGGCCATGCGGAACCACGCGCTCGATCGCCGCGCGCAGCGGGGCCAGGTTGTCCGGCAGCTGCTCGGCGCGCAGCGTGGTGCGCACCGCGATCATCCCGCAGCCGATATCCACACCCACCGCCGCGGGGATGACGGCGCCCACCGTCGGCACCACCGAGCCCACCGTCGCGCCGTAACCGCGGTGCACGTCCGGCATCACCGCGATCCACTTGTGAATGAAAGGCAGGCCCGCGAGGTTCTTCACCTGCTGCTTCGCCTCATCCTCGAAGGGCACGCCCACCGTCCACGCCTTGATGGGGTTGGCCCCCTCGTCCGACAGCACCTCGTAGTTGCGCTGCATGGCCTTGCCTTCCGTTCGCTCGCCCAACCCATGTGCCGGGCACGCAGGGAGGTAAAGCAGCCGCCGTGCCAGCCCGCTCTCCGAGGGGAGGCTCCACTCGAGTACCGCTTTCCCTATCCCATGGGATAAAGTCGTATCCGCATGGCGAAGAACACGCGGCGCAAGACGGTGGTCATCGGGATGCTCGGCACGACGATCGACCAGGGGCAGGGCCCGAAGCGGTGGGAGAAGTGGCGCCCCACCGTGGCGCTGTGCCAGCAGGACGACTTGCTGGTGGACCGGCTGGAGCTGCTCTACCCGCGCTCGGCCATGGTGCTGGCGGCGACGGTGAAGGAGGACATCCAGCAGGTGTCCCCGGAGACCGAGGTGCGCGACGCGGTGGTGGACATCCAGAACCCGTGGGACCTGGAGCAGGTGTACGGCGCGCTGCTCGACTACGCGCGCGGCTACCCCTTCCAGCCCGAGCACGAGGACTACTTCGTCCACATCACCACCGGAACGCACATCGCGCAGATCTGCATGTTCCTGCTGGTGGAGAGCCGCCACATCCCCGGCCGGCTGGTGCAGACCGCGCCGCCCTCGGCCCGGGACAAGGGGCTGGGTGGAGCGGGTGGGCACACGCTCATTGATCTGGACCTGTCGAAGTACGACACGCTGGCGGCGCGCTTCCAGCAGGAGCAGCGCGAGGGCCTGGCCTTCCTCAAGGCGGGCATCGACACGCGCAACGCCGCGTTCAACCGGCTCATCGAGCGCATCGAGCAGGTAGCCATCAGCTCCCGCGCTCCGCTGTTGATTACCGGGCCCACGGGCGCGGGCAAGTCGCAGCTGGTGCGGCGCATCTACGCGCTGAAGAAGGCGCGGCGGCAGGTGAGCGGCCCCTTCGTGGACCTCAACTGCGCCACGCTGCGCGGAGACGGGGCGATGTCCGCGCTGTTCGGCCATGTGAAGGGCTCGTTCACGGGGGCGCTGAGCGACAGGCCCGGGCTGCTGCGCCAGGCCCACGGCGGCGTGCTGTTCCTGGACGAGATTGGCGAGTTGGGCGCGGACGAGCAGGCCATGCTGCTGCGAGCGCTGGAGGACAAGCGCTTCCTGCCGGTGGGCTCGGACAAGGAGGTGGAGAGCGACTTCCAGCTCATCGCCGGCACCAACCGCGACCTGCAGGCGGAGGTGGAGCGGGGGCTCTTCCGGGAGGATCTGCTGGCGCGCATCAACCTGTGGACGTTCCGGCTGCCGGCGCTGCGAGAGCGCCCCGAGGACATTCCCCCCAACCTCCTCTACGAGTTGGACCAGGCCTCCCAGGCGCTGGGGCTCCGGGTGACGATGAACAAGGAGGCGCAGGAGCACTTCCTGCGCTTCGCCACCTCGCCCGAGGCCCGCTGGAGCGGCAACTTCCGCGACCTGAACGCGGCCGTGCTGCGCATGGCCACGCTCGCCCAGGGTGGCCGCATCACCCGCGAGGACGTGGACGAGGAGCTCGAGCGGCTGCGCGCGCAGTGGGCCAGGAGCGCTCAGCCCGGAGCCGGTGGCGCGGGCGATGTGGTGGCGCAGGTGCTCGGAGACGGACTGGCCGCGGAACTGGACCGGTTCGACCGGGTGCAGCTCTCGGACGTCATCACCGTGTGCCGTCAGGCCCGCTCACTCTCGGAGGCCGGGCGCGTGCTCTTCGCCCAGTCCCGCTCTCGCAAGCAGAGCACCAATGACGCGGACCGGCTGCGCAAGTACCTCACCCGCTTCGGCCTGGGCTGGGACGATGTCTCGGGGCGCGGCGCCACCCCGTAGTCGCCGCCCGCTGCCTCACTCCGGCAGCCGCAAGCTGCCGTCGGCCGCCAACGCGAAGTGGGGATTCCAGGCGACCTCCCAGGGGTGCCCGTCCGGATCGGCGAAGTAGCCGGAACGGCCGCCCCAGGAAGCGTCCTCCGCCGGATGCAGAATGCTCCCTCCGGCCGCCTGGGCACGCGCGAGCACCCCCTCCACCTCTTCCCGCGTGCGCACGTTATGGGCCAGGGCAATGCCTCCGAACCCACGGCCGGTATCCTGCACCTTCATGTCCGCGGCCAGCGCCGCCCGGCCATAGAGCGCCAGGGCGATGCCTCCGAGTTGGTAGAAGGTGATGTTCTCGTTGTCTCCCGCCGCGGAAGGCACCCAGCCCAGCCCCTGCTCGTAGAAGCGCCGGCTGCGGGCGAGATCCGTTACCGCCAACGTGATGAGGCTCAGTCGCTGCTCCACGTCCCCTCCCTGTTACCGCGGTGTGCGTCCTGTCGCGCTCGAACTATTTCAGCCTCCCGTGGCGGCGGCCATCACTGTCTGGGCCTTCGGTAGCTCCACGGTGAAGCGGGCGCCTCCCAGGTCCTCCGAGCGCCCCGCGGTGATGCGTCCACTGTGGCGCTCCACGATGCCGCGCGCGATGGCCAGCCCCAGGCCCGTGCCTGGCCTTGGCCCCTCGCGCTTGCGGCCCGTGACGAAGGGCTGGAACAGGCGCGGCAACAGCTCCGGCGCGATGCCAGGCCCGTTGTCATCCACCACCACGCGCACCTGCTCGGCTTGCGCCGTGAAGCTCACCCGCAGCCTGGGTGCCTGAGCGTCCCGCAGCGACAGCAGCGCGTTCTCGAAGAGCACCACGAACACCTGCGAGAGCTGCGCCTGGTCCGCCTCCAGCTCCAGGGCCTCGCCCTCGGCCCCCTCGAAGGCCACCTCGGGCGCCAGCGCCCCCAGCCCCTGCCTCGCCGTGGAGTACGCCAGCGCCACCGTGGCCCGCAGGTCCACCCGCCGCAGCTCCAGCGGCCGGGGCCGGCCGTAGCGCAGCAGCTCGTCCACGAAGTGTCCCGCGCGCTCAATCTGCTCACGCATCGCCGCGATGGAGTCCGGGTCCGTGCCCTTGCGCTCCAGCAACTTCAGGTGCGCGGCGAGCACCCCCAGCGGGTTGCGCACCTCGTGGGCCACCGCGGACGTGAACTGGCCCAGCTCCGCCAGCCGCGCCGCCTGGTCCGCCCGGGCCTCCTGCCTGGCCAGTTCCTGGGCCAAGTCGCTCGCCGCCGCCCGGCCCTTGAGCAGCCGCCGGCCCAGCCACTCCTGGAAGCCCTGCCGCACCGGCTCGAAGGCCAGCGCCGCCAGCGCCAGCAGGAAGAAGGCCCCCACCCGGTACTCCACCAGGAAGGGCTCTCCACTGCCCGCCATCAGCGTCAACACTCCGAACAGGAACCCCGCCGACAGCACCGCCGCCAGCGCCGAGTACAGCAGGCTTCGCTCCAGCAACCTTCGCTCGCTCTCCGCCTGCATCGCTCCAATCACCTGCGCCAGCACCAGCAGCGCTCCCAACATCAGGTACATGCCGAATGGCAGCGCGTACCCGCTCGAGAGCAGCAGCGCGTTGCCGATGCCTCCGGAGTACGCCAGCACTCCGGCGATGCCCACGCCCCGGAGCAGCGGCCGGCGCTCGGGGGGCGCCACCCGGTACGCGCGAAACAGGTGCAGCAGCGGCACCGTCGCCGCCACCACCGCCAGCACCATCGCCGGCCAGAACAGCGGGCCCCGCGTCATCGCCAGCGGCCCGTACAGCACGTTGGGCTCCACCGCGCCCAGCACCGTCAGCCCCAGCGCCACCAGGTACGCGAACACCACCAGCCCGTACGAGCGCTGCTTCGTCACGTTGTAGGCCGCGTGCAGAAAGCCCGCCGCGGTGAAGGTTCCCAGCGACACCAACCGCTCTCCCAGCCACGCCGTGCGCGGCAGGCACAACATCAACAACGCTCCGCTCCACATCGCCACCGTCAGGCAGTAGAGCGCCAGCCCCCGCGCCTCCCGCGCTCGCAGCGCCGCCGTGAAGCACAGCAGCAGCGCCACCGAGAGCACCGGCACCAGGCTGTACGCGAAGAGGGGCCCCATTGCCGGTGGACTCTACGGCTTCAGCTGGCCGCCAGCAGCCCCTCCGTTACCTCTTCCACGCTCGCCGCCACCGATTGGAGCAGCTCCACCAGCTCCGCGTCCGGCCGGCCCGCGAACTTCAAGAGCTGCAGCCGCGAGCCCATCTCCTCCAGTTGCAGCACCACCCGCTCCAGGTCCGCCGCCGTGCGCTCCCTCATCGCCACCAGCCGCTCCATGTTCCGCAGCCGCGCCTGCACGCTCTGCACCCGCGCGTCCTCCGGCCCCAGCCCTCGCCGCGACAGCGCCTCCAGCTGCTCGGACGCCAGCGCCCGGTTGAACTCGGGCGTTGTCAGCAGCGCGTCCATCTCCGCCACCCGCGCCTCCATCTTCCCCATCGCGTCCACCAGCCCGCGCAGCCGTGCCACCTCCGGGCGCAGCACGTCCGCCGCCAGCCCCTCTACCTGCCGCAGCGCCGCGCGCAGCCGCTCCTGCGCCGCCCGTACCGGCTGCGCCACCGCTCCCGTCCCCGCCCCCGTCCCCGTCGGACGCGCCGGTGACAGCAGGAACGGGGCGTACAGCGGCCAGAAGAAAACTCCGGCCACGAACGTCACCACCCGCGCCCCGCCTCCCTTGCCCTCGGCGCGCAGCACCAGCGCCACCGCCACCACCGTGCCCAACAGCAGATACAGAATGCACGTCTCCACGACGCCCATGGCAGCGTCCTCCTTATATAGGGGTGAGAGTCAGAGCCGGGGCCCGAGCGCTTCGCCCAGCCGGTAGAGCGCCACCGGAGCCACCACCGTGTAGACACCGCCCCAGCACAGCACCAGCCGCTTCAGGAAGTTGCCCCGCCGCTGGTGCGTAATGGGCAGGTGGTTGGCCAGATCGCAGAACCCCCGGTACACCGCCCGGATGCCCAGGAGCCCCACCAGGAACGGCAGGCACATGCCCGCGAACAGCGCCGTGCGCTGCGCGTCGAACACCCCCACCACCGTGCCCAGCAGCCACGCCGCGTAGAACGGCAGCACCCCCAGCAGCAGCACGCTCATCGTCGCCTGCGCGCGCAGCGCCTGCGCCGTCACCAGCCGGAACGAGGCGTCCAGCCCCGACAGCTGCGTGTAGAAGTAGAACGATGGCAGGCAGATGCACAGCGCGCCCAGGAACGCGCCGATGAAGGCCAGTGGCATCCACACCACCGGGTGCCCCGCCTGGTACCAGTCCAGCATGGGGGCGTCCCCGAACAGCTCCGCGGCCAGCCCCAGCACCACCCCGTGAATGGTCAGCCCCAGCACCGACAGCGCCAGGAACTTCTGAATCACCTCGGGCAGGCCCGCCTCGTCCCGCATCAGCCGATGCAGGCGCGCCTCCCCGCGCAGAATCAGGTCGAACATGCCCGGCACCGGGCCCGCGGGGGCCGGCGTCTCCGGGAGCGCAGCAGCATCAACAGTCGTAGCAGCGTCCATGGCAGCCTCCTTAAGTCAGGCGTCGAAGCGGAACAGGGAGAACAGCGTCATCAGCTCCGCGCCGATGACACCCACCAGCACCAGCCACAGCAGCGCGTAGGCACGGCTGCGCTCGGGCTCCAGCGCCTTCATGGTCCGCAGGAACACGTCCACCATGCACACGCCCACCCCCGCGAACACCGCCAGGTTCACCCCCAGCCGCACGAAGCCGTACGGCAGCGCCAGCCCGAAGAACCAGGTGATGGGCACGCTGGCCAGCAGCGCCAGCGAGCCGAAGCTCACCGTGGCCAGCGCCGCCAGCAGCGTGGTGGACGCGTCCAGCTTCGAGCCCAGCGCCGAGTTGAGGATGTAGAGCGCCGGCAGCGCGATGATCCACGCCAGCCCCGCCGCCACCGGGGCCTTGAGCATCCCGCCCAGCATCCCTCCCCAGCCCTCGTGCAGCCGCATCACCATGCCGTACGCGGCGATGCCCAGCACCGCGCTGCCCAGCAGCACCGGGAAGATCATCGGCCGCGGGCCGGGCACCAGCCCCCGGTCCCTCCACCTCGTGGTGAACTCCTCGGGTCGTCGCAGCGCCACGCCCACATCCAGGATCGCGGCGCTCAAATCACGCGTCAGGCTCATCGGGTGTTGCCTCCTCTGCCCTGCCCTTGAGCAGCCGCCGTGCCAACCCGCACGGGCCGTATTCTCGCGGGGTTGGCGCTCGCGCTGTCACCGGCGTTGACAGTGACTGCCCACGCCCTTGGCGCCTGCACGGGTTACCGGTTCACATCCCCGCGCCCTGGTCTACTCTGCGCGGCGTTCCGGGGCGGGCTGCTCCGCCTCATTCAGGAGTTCACGTGCGGTACTTCGCCATGGTGGCGGCGGGAGCCACCCTCTGGGGCTGCTGGCCTTTCTTCCTCAGGCCCGCTGGGCTCTCGGGCTCTCAGAATGCCCTGCTGGCGCTGCTCATCATGGCGCTGCCCACCCCGTTCGTGCTGCGCCGCGAGTCCCTCAAGGATCGCCGCGCCACCCTGGCGCTCGTCATCATGGGCGTGGCGGATGCCATCAACGTGGCGCTCTACTTCGCCGCCGTGAAGCGCGGGCCCGTGGCCATCGCCGTGCTCACCCACTACCTGGCCCCGCTCATCGTCGCCCTCACCGTGCCCTGGGTGATGCGCGAGCCGCGCTCGGTGCGCGCCCTGATCGGCACCCCGCTCACCCTGGCCGGCCTGGCCATGCTCATCTGGCGGCCGGGCGAGGACTTCTCCGGGTGGACCGCCCTGCTCGGGGCCTCCAGCGCCATCTTCTTCGCCGCCGCCGTGTTCGGCGCCAAGACGGCCGCGCGCGCCTGGTCTCCCCTGGCGGTGACGTCCGTGCACTCCGCCATCTCGGTGCTCACCCTGCTGCTGCTCTTCGGCACCAGCGCCCTGCCCCCGCTTCAGCTGCCCACGCTCTGGGTCGTCGTCGGCGGCGTGTTTTCAGGCTTGCTCGGCAACATCCTCTTCAACACAGGGCTGCGTCGCATCCCCACCACGGCCGCCAGCGCCCTCACCTACCTGGAGCCCCTCACCGCCTCCGTCATGGGCTGGGTGTTCTTCCAGGAGGTGCTCGGCTCCTGGGCCGTGGTGGGCGGCCTGCTGGTGCTCATCGTGGGCGTCTGGGTCGCCGCCGAGCCCCGCCGCCCGGCGGATTCGCCTTCACCGTCAATTTCTGGTACTCCTTGAATAACTTATGTATCCGGTTTAAACGTTTATTACAGGAGCCCCTCTTTCTCCGCTTAGCCGTATGGAACCCGCCGCTGACATCCGTGACTATCGCGTCCTTTTCTTCTGCCCGGCCTCGCATGCGCGTGTGGAGCGCGTCGAGTCGCCCGTAAAGCGGCTGCTGACCCGTATCCAGTCGCCGCCGGCGGAGCTCATCGCGCTGGAGGAGAGCGGGCCGCTGATCCAGGCCGGGTGGAAGGTGTTCATGGTGCGCTCGCTGTCGGAGCGCTCGGCCGCCCATGCCCTGGCCGCGTACGTGAGCGAGGCCACCTGCTCGCTGTCGGCGGAGCTGGATGCGGAGGTGCTGGGGCTGTACGTGGACGTGACGGGAGACTCGGCGCGCATCTGCCGCTGCGGCCCGGAGGACGGCCCGGAAACCTTCGCCGGCCGCCGCCAGGTGGCGCTCAGCCGCACCGCCGAGTGGCTCGAGGTGTCGCCCACGGGCCTGGCCACCCTGTTCCAGCTGGACACGCCCGAGGACTACGAGCCGGACGCCGAGGATCGCTTCGTCGAGGAGAAGCTGCGCGAGGCCCGCACGTTCATGGAGCAGTACCGCAGGCAGAACAAAGTCAGCACATGAGGTCTCGCACCCCGGCGGACCTCGCGGGGCGCTGCCACCGGTGCTACCTGCCCACCCGGCTGTGCCTGTGCGAGCAGGTGCCGCGCCTCAATACGCGCACCGAGTTCATCCTCATCCGCCACCACAAGGAGAAGGCGAAGTCCACCAACACCGCGCGCATCGCGGCGCTGGCGCTGGTGCACTGCCAGCTGCTGCCGTACGGAGCGCCGGACGATCCCTTCGATGGCTCGCGGCTGGCGCTGCCGGACACCTGGCTGCTGTTCCCCGGCACGCGGCCGGCTCCGGCCGGAGCGCCACCTCCGAAGCGGCTGGTGGTGGTGGATGGGAACTGGAGCCAGGCGCGCCGCATGGTGCACCGGGTGCCCGCGCTGCGGGCGCTGCCGACCCTGGCGCTGCCCCCGCCCGGCCCGGACACGCGCCGCCTGCGCCGCCCGCCCCACCCGGAGGGCATGTCCACGCTGGAGGCCATCGCCGGAGCGCTGGCGCTGCTCGAGGGCGAGGAGGCGGCGCGGCCGCTCTACGCGCTCAATGAGCGGATGATCGACGCCGTCCTGGAGAGCCGCGGCCGACTTGGCTGGTAACGGCGGGCCCGGCCTGTGCGAGGATGGGGGCTCCCGGATCGCCAGGAGAGCCCCCCCACGTGGAAGCCAGCATCCTGCAAACCGTTGTCCTGCCGTTGATCCTGGCCATCATCATGCTGGGGCTCGGGCTGTCGCTGACGATGGCCGACTTCAAGCGGGTGCTCACCATGCCGCGCGCGGTGCTGGTGGGGCTGGTGTGCCAGACGGTGCTGCTGCCCGGCGTGTGCTTCGCCATCGCGAAGCTGAGCGGCCTGGCGCCTGAGCTGGCCGTGGGGCTGATGCTGCTGGCGGCCTCACCGGGCGGGGCCACCTCCAACCTCTACAGCCACCTGGCGCACGGGGACGTGGCGCTCAACATCAGCCTCACCGCCATCAACAGCGTGCTCACGGTGGTGACGCTGCCGCTGATCGTGAACCTGTCGCTGGACTACTTCATGGGGGAGACGCGGGCCATTCCGCTGCACTTCAGCAAGGTGGCGCAGATCTGCGGCCTGGTGCTGGGCCCGGTGTCCGTGGGCATGGTGCTGAGGCAGCGGCGGCCCCAGCTGGCCGAGCGGCTGCACCGGCCGGTGAAGATCATGTCGGCGGTGTTCCTGGCGCTGGTGGTGGCGGGCACCGTGTACGGCCAGCGGGAGAAGGTAGGCACCTTCTTCCAGCAGGTGGGGCTCGCGGCGCTGGCCTTCAACATCACCAGCCTGGTGGTGGGCTACTTCGTCCCCCGGCTGCTGAGGCTGAGCCGGCAACAGTCCATCGCGATCGGCATGGAGATCGGCATCCACAACGGCGCGCTGGCCATCACCATCGCCTCGCTGATGCTCAACAACAGCACCATGGCCATTCCGCCGGCTGTCTACAGCCTGATCATGTTCTTCACCGCCGCCCTCTTCGGCTACCTGGTGACGGTGACCCAGCGCCCTGCCGTGGCTCCGCCCCCGGGGGCCACACCGGACCGCTGAGCTTTCTCACCCGCCGCGCTCTCACCTCGGAGCTGTCCCCATGACTCGCGCCGTCCCCCTGCTGCTCGGGCTGCTGCTGCCGGCCCTGTGTCTTGCTCAGTCGCCCGTGGCCACGCCGGAGACTCCCTCGGACCGGCTGGTGCTCAACACGCTGCTGGGCGCGCGGCTCAACCCCCTGGGCCTGGAGCTGGCGAGCCGGGCGGGCTACCAGAAGCTGCTGTACCGCAACGAGGCCGCGCTCTTCCGGGACAACTTCGTCTTCGTGGGCACCCACCCGCGCCTCAGCCCCGCGAGCATCAGGGTAGGGCCGGTGGTGGAGCTTCAGCCCCTGTCCATCTTCAACCTGCGTCTGGCGGCCGAGTACGTGGGCTACTTCGGCACGCTGGGCTACCTGCAGTCGCGCCCCTCGCCCAGCGCGGACTATTCGGACACCTCGCTGGAGGCGGGCAAGGAGGCGGGGGACTACGGCTCGGCCTCGGGCATGCGCCTGGCCATCGAGCCCTTCGTGCAGATGAAGGTGGGGCCCCTCGCGCTGCGCAACCGCTTCACGCTCGAGTACTGGAACATGGGGGACCTGCGCAACGGAGGCACTGTCTTCTACGAGGGCACGATGGACACGCTGGTTCCCGGCAAGGGCCTGGTGTACGCGAACGAGTTGGATGTGCTCTTCCTGGGCCTGCCGCCCCTGGTGCTGGGCGCGCGCCACTCGCTGGTGAGGCCCCTCTACACCTCGCGCCAGCTGGCCCCCGGCGAGAGCGTGAACAACGGGCACCACCGGCTGGGGTTGCTGGCCGCGTACGTGTTCTATGACGAGGGCTTCACGGCCTTCAACAAGCCCGCCGTCTTCCTCAATGTCGCGTGGTACCTGCGCCACCGCTGGCGCACCGGCGCGGACGTGAGCCGGGCGGTGCCCTACGTGGGGCTGGGCTTCGCCTTCCAGTCGGATCTGATGGGCGGCAGCTGAGTCATGTCCCTCTGGAACTCCGTGCGGAGCCTCTTCAGCGGAAAGCCTGCCCAGCCACGCCTGGAGGGCCAGATCGAGCTCGTTCCCGGGCTCAGCTTCTCGGCAACCCGCCACTCCATCACCACACAGTGGGGCGAGCACGAGTGCTACTCCTTCGTCACCCAGGGGCTCACCGCCCACGGCCAGCGGGAGCTGGTGCTCACGCTGCGGACGACGCCCGAAGAGATCACCGACTCCTTCATCGCGGCGCTGAAAGGCTACTTCATCATGGCCAGGGACTTCGCCGCCCAGGGGCGCCGGGTGAATGTGGGTAGCGCCTCGATCTTCAGCCAGAAGAGGCCCTTTCCCGGCTGGCAGCTCCTCTACACCGTGCCCTACCCCTGGCCAGGTGTGCCCATTCCCCCGGCCGCGCTCGCTGTCGTGTTCCTCACCGACAAGGAGATGGAGCTGCGTGAGCGCTGCGGACCCGCGCGAGTCATGACGGCGCTCGGCAAGATGTACTCTCATTACCCCTGCCCGCCCTGGTGCGATCCGCAGCGCCCGGAGCTGCCCGCCGCGGCGATGCTCGAGGCCAGCATGCTGGCGAAGACCGGGGGGATCCCCAACTGGGACGTGCGCGTGGTGCAGAACGGGAAAGACATCGTGCTGCGCATCCCTCCCAGCCATCAGCCTCACGTCCAGCGGCTTCTCGGGCAGGCTCCGGAGCACGCGGTCATTCCCCTGATCACCGGCATCGATAGGACGGCGGATGCGTGCCTGACCTGGGAGCCAGGCCAGCGTGAGCCCACCGCCATCAGCATGCCGGGCAGCAAGGGCGAGTGGGTCAGCGGGTGCTTTCTGATGATCGTCCCGGGCCAGGAGGAAGAGAGCGCCCAGGTTTTCGAGGACGGCTTCACCTGGATGCTCAGCGACACCTCCTGGCAGGCCATGAGGCGCGCGATGATGGAGGGCCAGGGGCTGGCGCTGCTGGTCCAGGACAAGCGGCTGCGGCTCGAGTGGGTGGACGCCTGAACCCGTGCCCCCTACCCTCTGAGTAGTCTTCCTGCTATCAGAGGTGGTCGGAACGGACCACCCACCGGCGCTCCGAGCGCCTGACCTGGTAAGTAGCATGAGACTCATCAGCCTTTGGGGAATCACCTTGGCGTTGGCCACATGGATGGCCAGTGCCTGCGCCGAAGAGACAGAAGTGCCTCCGCAAGAGCCAGGTGCGGTGAGGCCACGCACCGCTCACCAGGAGGCCAACAGCACCCGAAAGGTGCTCATCCTGGGCTCCAGCGTCAGTGGTGGCGCCTCAAGCATGGAGGCACAAGCCGCGACCAGTCTGGGCTTCGCGGTGGAAGTCGTCACTCCCGCTCAGTGGGAGGCCAAAACATCAGAGCAATTCATGAGCTACCGCGCGCTCATCATCGGAGATGCGGCCTGCACGAGCGGCGAAGCCGCATTCCAGGCGGCGATCAACAGCAAACACCGCTGGGGCCGTATCATTGATGGCAATATCGTCATCATCGCTTCGAACCCGGCTTCCAACAGCACGACAACGCCTCCGGGCATCGAGCCGATCGTGCTAGGAGGCGTGGAACTGGCGGTGGAACGTCCCCTCCTGACTGGCATGTATATCTCGCTAGGCTGCGCGTATCAGAGCGCCCCACCAAGCACGCAGGTGCCGCTGCTGTCGCCGTTCGGTGTCTTCACGGTGGCGGGCTTCAGCGCCGCGCTAGGCCATGCCCCCGCACAGTCCCCGCCCACTTTCTCGCAGTATGTCTCAGGCGGCTCACTCACAGGGGCAGATGGCCAATCGACGCGCACGGTATTCATCACCTACCCTGACCACGACTTCTCGGTCGGGGCCCTGGCCGTGGATGAAACTGGCTCCATGCCAGGCGCCCAGTCCTTCTATGACTATGACGTGTCTGAGACCTTCACCGGGGCGCCCTTCGTCCTGATTCGCGGTGTCACGGCCGCTGGTTTCGGCTGCGGTGGCAATGCGGACAACCAGCCATCGGGCGAAGAGTGCGATCTCCTCGACAACGGAAACGGCGGGCCAGCCACTAACGTTCCACCCGAGCCCACCTGCTCATGGACATGCAAGACGAGTTGGTGCGGAAACGGCATCGTGGAGCCAAGTCTGGGCGAGGAGTGTGATCAGGGTACGGACAATGGACGTGACTCTAGCGGCAACATTGGTCCTGGGAGTTGCAGTGGCCTGTGCAGATTATTAGGCCATTGGCCTGTGGCCCGTTGCAAGGACGTGTCGGTTCTGGTCACCAATATCTGCGGCGCGTCCGCCGCCATCGACAATGGCTCGAGCGACCCGGACAATGACCTCGTCGGCTGTACACAGGACCCGCCCGGGCCGTACCCCATTGGAACCACCGAGTTGGTGGTGACCCTGTCGTGTACGGACTCGCAGAACCAGTCCGCCACCTGCACCGGCAAGGTGACCGTGACGGATGGCGTAGTGCCGGAGCTTGTGCTGAACGGCCCGGCCACTCAGACATTGGAGTGTCTCTCCGCCTACACGGACCCGGGTGCTATCGCGAACGACCTGTGTTCGGGTGACCTGTCCGCGTCCATTGTGACAACAGGGACGGTGAACAAGGACACACCTGGCACCTATACCGTGAGCTACAACGTGACAGACGCTTCGGGCAACAGCCCAGCTCCGGTGACGCGCACGGTGACGGTGAACGACACGCAATACCCGATCATCATGCTCGACGGCCCCAACCCCATGGTGCTCGAGTGCGCGCTGGGTAACCTGGACAATGACCCGATGGCCACGGTGTCTGACGCATGCCACGGCAACACGTCGCACACCGTGTTCCGCGAGTTCACCGACCTGAACATCAACCAGGTGGGCAACTACTTCGCCCGCTACCAGGGTGATGACACGGCGGGCCACGCGGTGCAGATCACCCGTAACGTGAACGTGGTGGACACCACGGCGCCGGTACTCACGGTGTGGACCCCCACCGAGACGGTGGAGTGCGGCATTCAGCCCAGCCTGGGTGTGACGGCCACGGACGCCTGCTACGGCAACGTGCCGGTCATCGCCACCCCGGCCTCGCTGCCCAGCGCTCCGGGCCCGTACACCGTGACGTACTCCGCAGTGGACCCGTCGGGTAACGGCGCCGATGGCAGCAACTCGGTGGTGCGCACCATCACCGTGGTGGATTCCGAACCTCCAACCTTGGTGAGCCCGGTAAGAGTGCTGACGTTGGCGTGCGGCGAGCCGCTGTCACTGGATGTGGTCGCCACGGACGGATGTGAAGGGGACCTCTCCAGCCAGGTGCAGCTCGTGGCGCCAGATCTCACCCAGCCAGGCACCTACCCGGTGCACTACCATGTCAGTGACTCCTCCGGTAACACCGCGCGGTCCGCGCCGTTTACCGTCACCATCCCAGATCCGCGGCAACCGGTGCTCACCGCCAGGGGTCACTCGGAGCTGACGCTGGAGTGCAACGTGGATGCTTACGTCGATCCGGGCGCCCAGGCGTGGGACGGGTGCAGCACACCGCTCCCACTGCGCAAATACAACTCGGGACAGGATGCATATGGGCCCGGGCCCGATACCTCGAAGGAAGGCACCTACTATGTCGAGTACTTCGCGCGGAACGAGAAGTGGCATGTACTCAGAGCCCTACGGGCCGTAACGGTCGTGGACCGCATCCCGCCCGTCCTCACGCTCCAGGGGGCCGCCCACCTCATGCATAACTGTGGCAGTTCCTGGGTGGACCCCGGGGCGGAGGCCCTGGACACCTGCTACGGAGACCTTGGCTCTTCCGTGGTGCGCACTGGGCAGGTCAATGTGAATGTCGGAGGCCTGTACACGCTGCGCTATGAGGTGAAGGACAGCGCCGGCCTCAGCGCTCCCCCGGTGGAGCGCACCGTGCAGATCGTCGGCTGCCCGCCGTGAGCCGTGCCGCGCTCACCTCACGGTGAGTACACCTCGTTGCCGGGAGGTGGGCCGTCATTGGCGCCTCCCGTGATGAGCACCTTGCCCGAGGAGAGCAACGTGGCGCGATGGAACGTGCGCGGCCCCGTGCCCATGTTTGCCGTGGAGAACCAGGTGCCCGTGGCCGGCGTGAACACCTCCGCGCTGGCCAGGTATGCGCCGGTGGCGCCGCCACCCGCCGTCACCAGCACCTTGCCCGAGGAGAGCAACGTGGCGGTGTGCCAGGCCCGAGGCACCGCGAGCGAGCCCACTGCAGCCCAGGCCCCCGTGGCAGGCTCGTACACCTCCGCGCTCGCCAGCGGCCCGCTCGCGCCCGTGCCCCCGGCGATCAGCACCTTCCCCGAGAGCAGCAAGCTCTCTGTGTGGCCCTCACGTGCCGTGGCCAGACCGCCCACCGAGCGCCATGTGCCCGTAGCGGGCGTGTACAGCTCCGCGCTGGCCAGTGCCCCCTGGGCGCCCGAGCCTCCAACCACCAGCACCTCACCCGAGGGCAGCAGAGTCGCGGTGTGGGAGCTCCGGGCCGTGGCCAGGCTCCCGGTGAGGGTCCAGTTCCCCGTGGCCGGATCATACAGCTCGGCGGTGGCGAGCGGCCCCTGCACTCCCGTTCCACCCACGACGAGCACCTGGCCCGTGGCCAGCAACGTAGCGCTGTGCCCAACCCGCACCGTGGACAGGGCACCCGTCAGCGTCCACGCTCTCGTGCCTGGCGTATAGAGCTCCGCACGGGTGAGGAGGCTGCCGTTGCCTGGGCCCATGCCACCCGCGATCAACACCTGGCCCGACCCCAACGGTGTCGCCGTGTGATGGAACCGGGCCGTGGCCATGCCGCCAGCAGCAGTCCAGGTGCCCGTGCTTGCATCGTACAGCTCCGCGCTGGAACGGCTGCCCGTGCCCAGCCCTCCGACGACCAGGACCTTGTCCTGAGCCAGCAGCGTGGCGCTGTGCTCCGAACGGCTCTCCGCCAGGGCTCCCGTGGCGGCCCAGGCGCCCCTGTTGGGAGCGTAGGCCTCGACGCTGTTGAGCGCTCCCGCCAAGCCGAGCCCCGCTATCACCAGCACCGTGCCTGACGGCAGCATCGTCACTGTGTGCTGAGAGCGGCGCTCCACCAGCGAGCTGGTGGGGGACCAGAGGCCGGTATCCGGATCGAACAGCTCCGAGCTGCTCAGCGGCCCCCCAGAACCCTCTCCCGCGGTGACCAGCACCTTACCCGAAGTAAGCAGCACCGCCGTATGCAACCCCCGCGACGAGGACAGACTGTCCACCACGGTCCAGGTCCTCGACACTGGGTCATACAGCTCCGCGCTCTGCAGCGGCCCGTCGCTGTTGAAGCCGCCTGTCACCAGCACTTTGCCCGAGGGCAGCAGCGTGGCCGTATGATGGAAGCGGGCGGACTTCAGCGGACTGACGTATGACCATATTCCCGTGCGCGGGGTGTACAGCTCCGAGCTGTTCAGCGGCGTGCTCGTGGCGGACACGCCCGTGCTCCGCGCACCCCGACTGAAGCCGGAAGCGCCGACCTCGGTCCCGCCAGTGACGAGCACTTCACCCGTGGACAGCACCGTCGCGGTGTGACCCGCGCGCGGCTCGTTCATTTCACCGGTAGCCAACCAGAGGCGTCTGACCGGGTGGTACACCTCCGAGGAGGTGAGGCGCTCGCCCTTGGCACCAAAGCCTCCCGCCACCAGCACCTTACCGCCCTCGATCGGCGTGGCGGTGTGCTGAAACCGCGCGGTGATCATGGAGCTGGCTCGCTCCCAGTGGTTCGGCCCTGGAACGAAGAGCTCCGCGCTCACCAGCGCACCCGTGCTGTTGGTGCCTCCCGCGACGAGCACCTGGCCATTTGGAAGCAGCGTGGCGGTGTGCAGGGCCCGAGCCATCACCATCTCCTTCGTCTCGGACCAGCTCCCGTTGACATGATCATAGAGCTCCGCCCTGGGCACGGAGACGCGGCCCACACTGCCGCCCGCCACCAGCACATCCCCCGTCGTCAGCAGCGTGGCGGTGTGCTCCGCGCGCGCCACGGGCAGGCCCTGGGCATCTGTCCACTGTGGGCAGCGAACGACGTGCGGAATGCTGAACGCCTGGGAGACCACCTCGTTGAGCGAATTGCGCACCTGCGCCGTGATGATCGGTACGGAGTCCAGCTGCGGCAGGCACGGAGGCAGGGCCCAGATCGCCTCGCTCACGGTGCCGGTACGCGGGGGAGACTTCACGGCCTTGAAGTCCTGCGCCTCCCACGAGAACCAAAGAGTCCCTCCCTTGGGATCCCTCGCGCGCAGCCGCAGCGTGACCGTGCTGGTAGGCAGGTCCAGCTTCTGGCTGTGCTCCTCGATGATGGGCGCACAGCCCCCCGCGCTCGCGCACGTCTCACTCACCGTCTTCTTGAAGTCCGTGCAGCCCCCCACCCCGCTCAGCACCAGCCCCCACAGCAGCATCGGCAACAGACTCGCCCTCATGGCCACCTTCCCTGAATGAGCAGGGATGCGCCGCTCGTGCCCACCCCTACCGTGAGGGAAGGCTCGGGCTTGCGCATCCACTGCATCCCCGCGGCAATTCCCATTCCCACCAGGCCCGCTCCGATGAGGCCGAAGCCCACGCGCTGATACAGCTCTCCTCGCGCGGAGCGCCGCTCCAGATCCACGAGCGTCTCGTGGCTGGGATCGAAGTTCACGATCCGCCACCGCTCCTGCTTCGAGAGGGCCAGGAACGCCGCCCCCGAAGCCATCACCCCACCCGAGACGATGGGGAGCAGGGACACGGTCCGCAGGGGCTTGCCCCCCTTCACGAACCCATCACCGCGCGGCTTGTCGTGGAACCTCAGCCCGCTGGAGACCTCCACGTGCTCAGCGGCGCGCACGTCCACGCGGGCCACGCGAAGCAGCTCCTCACTGGCCTCACACTTGAGCAGGTATGAGCCCGCCGGCACCGGGACGAGGCTGCGTGCGGCCCCCGGAGGGATCTCCACCAGCAAGCGCATCTCGAAGCGGTCCGTGAGGAAGCAACGAGGCCAGCCTGGCGGAAACGCGAGCACGGCCTCTGAGCCGTCCTCCGCGGTGAGGTAGAGCTCCTCGTACCCCGCCAGCTCGATCTTGGCGCCTGGGTGCTGAGGCCCCGCCCGGGTGTGGACCGTGGCGGCCGCGGTCCTCTCGCGGGCGTGCTGATAGGCCTCACTCAGGGTGACTCTGCGGTCACCATTCGCATCCGCGAGGCCGAACAGGCCACTCACCAGGTGATGGGTGAAGAACGAGCCCGCGAGCTCCTTGGACTCCTGAGAGGGCTCGTTCGCGGTGGAGGACACGAGCAGGGCCAGCCCACTCACGGCCAGCTCCTCCTTGCGCGCCACGTCGAAGCCCGGGCTTGCCAGCCGGGCTCCCTTGAGCAGCGCTCCGCTCTGGCAGGCATCGATGATGCCCAGCTTCTGGGCGGCGGGAACTTCTCTCAGGGAGGCCAGCAGTTCCTTCAAGGAGAACGCAGGCGCCCCTTGAAGGTGCAGGTGCTCACGGTCCGCGTGCCCGGAGTAATAGAAGACGAAGAGCGTCTCCGCGCCGGAGCGGCCGACGAACTGGCGCTTCATGGCCTCGAGCTGCTCGCGCAGCTCTCCGGCCCCCGGATCCTCCAGGACGACGATGTCCTTCTCGGCGAAGCCGCCTCTGCGCACCAGCACGTCGCGAAGCTTGTGAGCGTCCTTTCGGGCGTACCTCAGCTTCGGCTCGTCCCAGCCCTCGTTGGCCCCCACGAGCAGCGCTACCCGCTTCGCCGCGAACACCGGCCCTGGCAGCAACGCCACCAGCAGCACGAACAACCCTGGCAAGCAAACCCGCATGTCCCCTCTCGAGCACCACGGCTCCACTGTCGCGGAGCCGTACTACCCAGGGGATTCTATGGAAAGGCGCTCGTGCGTACAACCCACCGCGTAGTGTCTACTCGAAGACCACCGTCTTGTGCCCGTAGGCGATGATGCGGTCCTCCAGGTGGCAGCGCACCGCCTCGGCCAGCACCACGCGCTCCAGGTCGCGCCCCTTGCGCTCCATGTCCTTCACCGTGTCCCGGTGAGACACCCGGGTGACGCCCTGGGCGATGATCGGCCCCTCATCCAGCTGCTCGGTGACGTAGTGGCTGGTGGCGCCCACCAGCTTCACGCCCTTGCGGAACGCCTGGCGGTAGGGCTCCGCCCCCGCGAACGCCGGCAGGAAGCTGTGGTGGATGTTGATGATGCGGTTGGGGTACGCCGCCACGAACGCCCCGGTGAGGATCTGCATGTACCGGGCGAGGATGACCAGGTCCACCTTCGCCTCGGCCAGCCGCGCCAGGATGCGCTGCTCCTGCTGCGCCTTGTTGCCCGCGATCGGCTCATGGACGAAGTCGTAGCCGCGGCGCGTCAGCTCCGGCCCCAGGTCCGGGTGGTTCGAGACGATGATCGGCACGTCGCACTGGATCTCCCCCGTCCGGTGCCTGTCCAGAATGTCCAGCCCGCAGTGCGGGTGCTTGGAGATGAGCACCCCCACCCGCAGCTTCTCGGACAGCACCCGGACCGAGTACGTCATCCCCAGCGCGTCCAGGCTCCGGGTCAGCTCGGCGCGCACGCGCTCCCAGTTCTCGGGCACGGGGAACTCGATGCGCTGGAAGAAGAGGTTGGCCTCGGCGTCCAGGTGCTGGTCGGCGTCGTGGATGTTGATGCCCAGCCGGAACAGGAGCGCGGAGACCTCTGACACGATTCCGGGCCGGTCAGGGCATGTAACGCGGATGACTGCGTGGGGGTTCGGGGTCATTGGAAGTTGATCTCGCGCTCAGATCGGGTTGAGGTGGAGGGGCATGAACCCCACGAATCGTCTCACGGTGCTGTGCCTGGCCAGCTTCTTCAAGGGCAATCGGTTCTTCCAGCGGCTGCACGAGGAAGGCTGCTACGTCATCCTCATCACCTCGGACAAGTTCAAGAATGAGGACTGGGCACGGGAGTACATTAGCGAGTTCCACTCGGTGCCCTCGTTCGAGGACCGCACGGGCCTCATCAACGGCGTGGCGTGGCTGTTCCGGGACCGGCGCATCGACCGGATCGTCGCCCTGGACGACTTCGACGTGGAGGTGGGCGCGGCCATGCGCGAGCACTTCCGGATTCCAGGCCTGAACGACTCGAACGCCCGGTTCTTCCGCGACAAGCTGGCCATGCGGGTGAAGGCGAAGGAGCTGGGCATCACCGTGCCGCGCTTCACGCCGGTGTTCCACCACCCGGACGTGGCGAAGTTCCTCGCGGAGGTGCCCGCCCCCTGGCTCATCAAGCCCCGGGGCGAGGCCTCGGCGGTGGGCATCAAGAAGCTGCACACCGCCCAGGAGGCCTGGGCCACGATCCACGAGCTGGGAGATCGCCAGTCGTACAACGTGCTGGAGCAGATGATCCCCGGCGACCTGTACCACGTGGACTCGCTCACCCAGGACGGGAAGATCGTCTTCGCGGAGGTGGGCCGCTACGGCCGCCCGCTGCTGGAGGTGGCGCACGAGGGCGGCATCTACGTGACGCGCACGCAGCCGCGGGACTCGAAGGAGGCCAAGCTGCTGCTCGAGGCCAACGCGGCGGTGCTGCAGGGCTTCGGGCTGCGCCGGGGCGCCTCGCACACCGAGTTCATCATCGGCCGGGATGACGGCAAGGCGTACTTCATCGAGACCTCCGCCCGGGTGGGTGGAGCGAACATCTCGGAGACGGTGGAGGCGGCCACGGGCGTCAACCTGTGGAGCGAGTGGGCCAAGCTGGAGATCG
This sequence comes from Myxococcaceae bacterium, assembly GCA_035296065.1. Taxonomy (GTDB): domain Bacteria; phylum Myxococcota; class Myxococcia; order Myxococcales; family Myxococcaceae; genus DATHBR01. The sequence continues at coordinate 103,929 of DATHBR010000078.1, forward strand.
AGGGCGACGGCTTTGCTTACAAGGCCCCCCGGGTGCGCGAGGAGTTCGCCGGCGTCGTCATCTCGCTGGCGCGGGACGAGTACCCGGACACCAGCTCCTTCACGGATCCGGAGATCGTCGACCGGCTGAAGAAGAAGAATCACATCGGGTTCGTCGTCCGCTCGCCGAAGGCGGAGCGCGTGGAGCAGCTGCTCAAGGGGTACCTGGAGCGCATCTCCCGCGAGTTCCACGCCTCGCTCCCCGCGCCTCCGAAGTCCACCTCTTGAGCTGAGGGATCCCATGCGCCCTGGGCTCTGGGACGTACCAGACTCTGGCATCGAGCCGGATATCGCCATCACCCCACGGGCCCAGGACATCGCCCGTGGAGTCGACACCGAGCTCGAAGCGCTGATGAAGCGGCTTCGAGCCGCGAAGTAAGCCTGGGGCTCAGCCGCGCTGAGGAGCCTCAAGCGCGGCCACCAGCGCGGCGATGGGCGAGCCCGTGGGCTTTCCCGCCTGCCAGTCCGGCGGGTTCACCACCACGCCCGCGATGTCCAGGTGCACGAAGGGCAACTGCGACCCCCGCAGCCCCGCCGCCACGTCGATGAAGGCAAAGGGCCCCTGATGCCCACGCGCCGTGTCCACGCTGGCCAGCCGGTTGCTCGACAGCACGTCCTCCGTCGGAGCCTTGGGCGCCACGAACACGTAGTCCTCACGCCGGGGCCGCGTCGTCTCCAGCGGCTCGCCCAGCAGCTCGCCCACCTCGTCCAGCGTCCGGATGAAGCCCCGCGCCCGCGCCGGCCCGTTCTCGATCGCTCCCACGTACGGCCCGAACGCCCGGTACACGTGCCCCGTCAACGTCGCCACCGACACCAGCACCGACGTGCCCGGATCCGCCCCCTCCTTCAGCGCCGCCAGCAAGTCCGCCAGCACCAGGCGCCCCTCCGCGTCCGTGTTCCCAATTCGCACCCGCACGCCCGAGCGCCCGGTGATGATCTCGTCCGAGACGAATGACTCCTCGCCGATGCTGTTGCGCACCATCCCCAGCAGCGCCACCACCCTCAGCCCCGGCACCTTCCGCTCCGCCAGCGCCCGCACCAGCCCTACCACCGTCGCCGCCCCACCCTTGTCCCGCGACATGCCCGCCATGCCGCCGTTCGTCTTCACGTCCGCCCCGCCCGTGTCGTACGTGACGCCCTTGCCCGCCAACAGCACCGTCCGCGTCACCGGCCCCTCCGGCACCAGCTCCAGCGACACCACGCACGGCCGGTGCCGCTCCACCTGCATCGACGCGCGCGCCACCGCCGCCAGCAGCGGATACCCGGACACGTCCCTCTCCACCTTCACCTTCACCCCCGTGCCCGCGAACGCCTCCTCGCAGTACTCCGCGAAGCGCAGCGGGGCCAGCCGCTCCGGCCCTCCCGTCACCAGATCCCGGCACAGCTCCCGGCCCGCCTCCAGCGCCGTGGCCCACTGCGCCGCCTGGCTCGACAGGTTCAGCACCGACAGCTTGCGCAGCTGCGTCGCCGGAGCCCGCCGCGTTGGCGATTCCCGCGCCTCCAGCGGCTCCCACGCCGTCGCCGCCGAGCTGAGCGTGCACACCTCCAACGCACGGGCAAACCGCGCCCCCTCCGGCACCGCCACCGCCAGGAGCGGCTGAGACGCGCCCGCCTGCACCGCCCGTGCTACCGCCGCCGCGCTCGCCTCCGACAACACCCGGCAGTCATCCGTGTCATGCGCGATGGGCGCCGTCGGCGCCAGGATGATCCGCCCACCCGGCGCGGACGGAGCCGCCACCACCGTGGGCCCAGGCGCCCCTTCCGCCAGCGCCCGGTCCGCCGAGAGCGCCGCCTCCACCGCCTTTCTCCACTCCGGCAGCAGGCCCAGCCGCTCCACACTGGCCCTCAGCGGCGCTGGCGCCACCACCACCAGTGCGTCCGTTTCCTTCGCCGCCGCGGACACGTCCGCGGCTCCCTCGATGATGAGTTTCGTTTTCACGTGCGAGAACATCCCATAGCTGGACCGCCAGGGAGACCCAGAAAACCACCGTGGCACCGACGGAACCGTGC
>DATHBR010000079.1:0-38023 GCA_035296065.1 Myxococcaceae bacterium
AGTACACGCGCTGCGTTTCCTGGTGGTGATGAGGCCAGATGGCTACCTGGCCCGAGCGCTAGACGGAGAACCACTGCAGCGCATGGGCCGGTTGCGAGTGCACGAGGGCCGATGGATGGCGGGCCGCTTCGAGGTAGGAGCCTTCTATTGGAACAAGGGGGGCGTCTTCTACACGGTGGACGGGGCGCTGAGCGGGCCCGGTACGATGATGGGGCAACTGGGGCTGGAGCGGGACTGGGTCAACGCCGCGCTCGATGGAGCCGAGGATGCGGTAGGTGAGCTCGGTTTCGGGTTCGGAGCCCGGGGACGGCGGTGCCGGGAAGAGCGCGGGCGGAGGATTCAAGTCTTTCACAGAAGGAAACTTCCGGGAGAACCTGGCACGGCTGACAGGGAAGATGCCTGAAGACGCGCATGCCCATCACGTGTTTCCTCAATCGCGCGCGAAAGAATTTCAGGAGGCGGGGCTCAACATTCACGACCCCAGATTTGGCGCTTGGTGGAGCCGGTCCAATCACCTCAAAAAATCATACGAATACAACCAGATGTGGGAAGACTTCTTTTCCAGAACCCCCACCCGCGATCAGATTCTCCAGTTCGGCAGATATCTGGCAAATATGTATGGATTCCAAATCAACTACTAAGGCTTTCCCCGGATTCGACAAGATCTTCTGTCTCAGAGAGTCAGGGAGCAGAAAAGCATTCAGGGGCGGGTTGGCAGTGGGAACCGATACCCTTGGCTTGCTTCGCACCGAAGCACTGCCAAACCCCCCGGTTTCGGTCGAATGGGAAATGGGCGGTGCCGAGCCAGGTGAAGTCATATGGACGACGCACGCGGCTCCAATCATTATTTCGGATTCAGTGGTGAATCTTCTGCGAACCCACGGCTTCACGGGGTGGTCGCTCTATCCGGTCACTGTCCAAAACAAGCAGGGGCAGATGGTTCCGGGCTATAGCGGTCTGGCTGTCACGGGACGGTGTGGCAACCTCGATCACTCCATGAGTGTCGAGGTGCCTCGAATCTTTCCAGCTGGCATCTTCCCGGTGTGGAAAGGCCTCTTATTCAATCCCGCATCGTGGGATGGCTCCGACTTCTTCATGCCGGCTCAACGCTTCAGCTTCGTGTTCGTGGTGGAAGCGGTGAAGAAAGTGCTTGAACGGGCAAAGATCCGTAACGTGAAGTTCACGCCCCTGGACCAATTCGAAAGGTCGTGGACGATCGATTGACCAGATGGCCTCAGCGCGCAGGCGGAGGGCGGAGGCTTCTAGCCTGGTAGGCCGTGTGTGGGTGGTGGGTCCCACCACGTCTTGCCTTTGCCTTCCATTGCGAGCGCGGCCCGGCGGCGAATCTCCGCGAGTTCCCCCTGTGCCAGGGGCTGGAACGCCGCCGCGGCAGTGAGCGCGGCGGTCTGCTCGTTTGGAAAGCTCATTCCCAGCAGCGCCACATCCGGGTCCACCGTGAGCGTGTAGCGCACGCACTCTTCCACCGAGAGCCGTGGCAAGGAGGCCGTGGGCGCCTCCTGTCCTCCGGAACTCACCTTGCCGCGTGGGCGGGCCTGGAGTGGCCGCCCGTAGCCCTCCGTGTCTCCCAGCAGTTTCCCCGCGCCGAAGGTCTTGAAGCACACCGTCCCTACGCCCCTGGCGCGCGCCAGCGGCAGGATCTCCTCCGCATAACGTGCATCGCAGAAGGGGCCGATGGGGAACATCACCACGTCGCACAGGTCCGTCTGCAGCGCTGCGCGCAGCACGTCCGGGTGGTGGCTGGAGATGCCCCGGAAGCGCGCCTTGCCCTCCTTCACGCAGCGCCCCAACTGCTCCATGCCTCCTCCAGGAGCGGCAAGCCGCTGCCAGACTTCCAGCTCGGAGACGTTGTGAAAGGCGAACAGGTCCACCGAGTCCATCTTCAGCCGGCCGAGGCTCTGTTCGACTTGCGGCGCCACCGGCTGAGCCAGGAAGTCGATCTTGTCGATGACGAATATGCCTTCGCGCCGGCCTCGCAGCGCCTCACCAACAATCTCCTCGCTATAGCCGTCCTCGTAACCAGGCGCGGTGTCGACCAGGTTGAGCCCGGCGTCCATCGCCCGGCGCAGCGTGGCCACGCACTTCTCGAGTGGGGCCGAGCGGTCCGCGAGGTCGCCTATCCCGATCCGGGTGGCCTGGAAGCCCGTCCGTCCGAGTGCTCTCCGAGGCGTGAAGCGGGGAAGGGACTGATCAGCCACCACAGGGCACCTCCACCTGGCGTGAGGCGCCCCTCATGAGCGCTCCGCCGCGACGGTAGAGCCGCCAGGGCCTGGAGGGCAGGGCAAAGATGGGCTCGGACTCCATCTGTTCAGGAGTTGCAGCGGGCCTGCTATCCGCGCGTAGAGTGCGCCTCTCTTCACGCTGTCCCTACCCACGGGTCCTCATGGCCCGAGGAGTCTCCATGTCCCATTGTTCGCGTCTCTCCGCCGCGTGTCTCGCGCTGCTCCTGTCGGCTCCGGCCCTCGCCGTCGAGCTCAACTACAAGTGGAAGAAGGGCGATTCCCACCGCTTCAGCTACGAGGATGACACCACCCTCGAGATGGCCATGGCCGGCATGGCCGGGATGCCTGCCATGCCCGGGATGCCTGGCATGGCCGTCACGGGCGAGGCTGGCGGCGGCATGCAGATGAAGGTGCAGACGGTCTTCCGCCAGAAGGTGCTCGCCGTCAGGCCCGATGGCTCCGCCGATGTGGAGCTCACCGTCGAGAAGCTCGACTTCTTCCAGGGCGGCAAGAAGGTAGCCAACATCACCCAGGTCCCTCCGGCCGCCCGCGTCGTCAAGGCCGAGGTCGATCGCAAGGGCAACGCGAAGTTCTTCAAGATGGTCACCCTCTACATGCAGGAGGACCGCATGGTGCTCGGCGTGCACAAGGTGCAGGCCGGGCCCAACGGAGCCCGTTCCTCGGCTTCCGCCACCGTGGGTGACCAGAAGGTGGAGGTCGTCGCCTCCGTGGATCCCAAGACCGGGAAGGTCACCGCCGCCATGAAGACGAGCGCCGCGCCTCCGCCCGCGCTCAAGGCCGTTCAGGTCAAGGAGGAGGACCCCGGCATCGACGTGCTGCCCAAGCAGATCTTCGAGATGATGGTGCTCCCCGAGGGCGATATGGCGCCCGGCACGGAGACGCGCGTGGCCGCCCCGTTCGGCAACATGCTCGTGTCCCTCGATGCCATCGAGGGTGGGACCGCTCGCCTTCGGACCCGGCTGGACGGCCAGCGCGTCGGAGTCGATTCGCAGCCGGCCGCCGGGGCCGCTCAGCAGCAGCCGTCCGATGAGGCCGAGATGGGCGGCGCGGACATGGAGCAGCCAGGCCCGGGAAGCATGGGCGGCATGAACATGGGCGGCATGAACATGGGCGGCGCACCGGGAGGCATGGGTGGCGCCGAGGGCATGCCGTCCGCGGGCATGAAGATGGATGCGGATGTCACCAGCGGGTTCGATGTCGCCAAGGGCCGGCTGATGACCATCGCCGGCACCGTGAAGATGGACACGGACATGGGCGCGAGCCGCATGCGCACCAACTCCCGCTTCACCCTCAAGCGCATCCCGTAATCCACGGGCGCTGGGCTTTACCGGGCCGCGCGCTCCGCGTTGGCCCGGAAGGCGTCCCGCATGAACTGGGCGAGGCCGGGGCGCACCCGGTCAATGTTCTCCGTGAACCGCGAGTCGCTCACGTACAGCTCGCCCAGCCCCCGGTGCATCTCAGGAGAGCAGGGGTAGAACCACCGCCCGATGTAGCTGCGGTGCTGCTCCGCCAGCGCCATGACCTCCACGTCCGTGGGCGCCTGGCCAGCCTCGAGCCGCGCCGCCAGCTCTCGCTGGATGTCGTCGCCCTCGGCCTTGATCTTCTCCCAGTCCTTCTTGGCGTAGCGCGAGGTCCGCCGGGCGGACTCCCGGTAGGCCTCGGTCTGTCCCCACCGCTCGCGGGCCTCCGCCTCGTACTTCGTGGGATCGAAGTCCCCGAACACCTCGAACATCTCTTCCTTCGTCATGACCGTTCCTCGCTCGAGCGATTCGAGTGCCGCATCCACCGCCTGGATGAGTGCCTGCACCCGGGTGGCCCTTTCGGTGAGTAGCTGCCGCTGCATCCGCAGCGCGGCCCGGAGGTCAAAGGCCCGATCGCTTACCAGGCGGAGAATCTCCTCCAGCGGAAAGCCCAGCTCCTTGAAGAAGAGCACCTGCTGCAGCCGCTGGAGATCCGCCTGCTCGTAGAGCCGATAGCCCGCCTGGCTCCGCCCAGAAGGCCGGAGCAGGCCAAGCTCGTCGTAGTGGTGCAGCGTTCGCACGCTGACCCCCGCCAACCTGGCGACCTGGCTCACCGTCAGGGACATTCGTGTCACCTCCGCCTGAAGGAATAGGGCCTCACGTTACGTGAGGGTCAACCCCCCTTTTTCGCGGGGTCCGCTGGGCGGAAGAGCGCACAGGCGTGCACGGGCTGCGGCGGGTACTTCTGCGGCAGCAGCGGGCAGAGGATGAACGTGGACGTCTGTGTCCGCACGTACCGGGGCGGCGCCGCGCACCGGTGGCAGAGGCTGCTCGGGAACGGCAAAACCTCGGGAGGAACCGTCATCGGAGGCCGGGCCGCGCTACTTGCCAATCTGGCTGGCGATCTCCTGCTCGGTGCCCGCGTGCAGCTGCACCGGCTTGTGCACCTTGCGCAGCCGCATGTTGAGCAGCTCCACGATCAGCGCGAACGCCATCGCGAAGTAGATGTAGCCCTTGTTGATGTGCTGGCCGAACCCCTCGGCCACCAGCATCACGCCAATGAGCAGCAGGAAGGACAGCGCGAGGATCTTCACCGTGGGGTGGCGCTCCACGAAGTCGCCAATCTTCCCGGCGAACACCAGCATCACCGCCACGGCGATGATCATGGCGGTGACCATCACCCACAGCTGGCTGGCCATGCCCACCGCGGTGATGACCGAGTCGAGCGAGAAGACGATGTCCAGCGCGAGGATCTGCGCCAGCACCGAGCCCACCGCCGCCGCCGACGGCCCCTTGCCACCGTTCTCGTGCGCGTCTCCGCCTTCCAGCTTCGAGTGCATCTCGTGCACCGACTTGGCCACCAGGAACAGGCCGCCGATCAGCAGGATGAGATCCCGGCCGGAGATGTCCTCGCCCAGCACCGTGAAGAGCGGCTCTGTGAGCCGCATCAGCCACGAGAGCGCGAATAGCAGCCCAATGCGGATGATCAGCGCCAGGCCGATACCGATCTTGCGGATCTTCTCGCGTTTGTCCGGGGGGAGCTTCGCCACCAGGATGGCGATGAAGACGATGTTGTCCACGCCGAGGACGATCTCCATCGCGGAGAGCGTCAACAGGGCAATCCAGGGATTGGAAGCGTCGGCAGGGGCTTGCATGTGGGGGCCCTGACTAGCGCTTTCGGCGCAGGCTTGCCACGTCCTTCTCTACTGCTTTCTGGGCCTCCTGCAGCGCCGCCTTGGGAGTGGCCGCCTTGCGTGTGATGGCGTTCATCGCGGTGGTCATCGGGGACCAGACCATTGTCATCTCCGCCACGTTGGGCATGGAGATGGCCGTGTCCGCCTGTGCGCGGAACGCCGCCAGCGTCGCATCCTTCGAGACGGCCGGGTCCGAGTACGCCTGCTCGAACGCGGGGTTCTGACGTCCCACCTGCGCCATGATCCGCGCGCCCTCGGGGCCCGTGAGGTAGCGCGCGAACTCGAACGCCGCCTCCTTGTTCTTGGACGGCGCGGCCACCGCCACTCCCTCCACCGTCATCCACGGGCGCATTGGCTTGCCGCCGGCCTCGTCCACCGTGGGCAGTGGGGCCAGCCCGTAGTCGATCTCCGGCGAGATTTCGCCAAGGAACCAGGGGCCGGAGAACACCATGGCCGCCTTGCCCGCGTTGAACAGCGAGGTGGTCAGCACCGTGGAGGGCTCCGAGGGGACGAGCCGGTCCTTGTCCACCCAGCGCAGCAGCAGCTCCAGCGCCTTCACGTTCTCTGGCGCGTCCAGCCGGGGCTTGGGGCCCGGATCGAACACCCGGCCGCCAAACGCGTTCATCAGCGCCGCGTGGTAGTAGAAGTCCGTGTACGGGTAGACGAGGCAGGTGGAGTCGCCGCCTCGCGCCGGCTGCTTCTTGCACCACGCGGTCAGCTCACCCGTCGTCCGGGGCGGCTTCGGCATCAGCTTCTTGTTGTAGATGAGGGTGATGACCTTGAAGTTCAGGGGCAGCCCGTACACCGAGCCCCGGTACGTCATCGCCTCCAGCGTGGAGGGGATGAAGCTCTTGCGCGTCGCGTCCTCCAGAAGGAAGTCGAGCGGCTCGAGCGTGTTGCCGCTCTCCACCCAGCCTCCCAGCCGATCCTGCGGGAAGACGAACACGTCTGGCCCGATGCCTCGGGGCACGGCCGCGCTGATCTTGTCCGTGAAGGCGTCCGAGGGGATGGCGCGCAGCGTCACCTTCACGCCGGAGCTGGCCCGGGCCGCGTTGTAGGCCTCGACGACCTTCTCCAGGCCCGCGCGCTCGGCGGCGCGGTAGCCGTGCCACACCTGAAGCTCGGTCTGCGCACCGGCGTGAAGGGGCAGGGTGAGCAGGGCAAGGAGCAGCAGGGGCGCGGCGCTTTTCATGGGTACCTCCCAGGGGCGGGCCGTAAGGGACAGGGTCCCGCGCCAGGCGTCAAGCCTGGACACGGGGGGGAGTGCTCACTTCTTGGCGCACGTCCACCCGTCCTGGAGCTCCGCCCCCGCGAGGCAGGGCTACTCGAGCGACAGGCCCGCCGCGGTGGCCTGCTTGCTGGCCGAGTCGATGATCGCTTTGTCCAGCGTCACCGCCCCCGCCGCCGCCGAGGCCTTCTCCTTCTCCGCGACGAACTTCTCACGCTCGGACTGCAGCTTCTGGATGCGCGCCTGGAGCTGCTCGCGCTCCTTGGCCTTCGCGTCCACGATGGCCTTGCGCTCCTCGGCGCTCTTGCCCTGCAGCTCCGCCGGCAGGTCCGCGTCCGCCACGGCCTCCAGCTTCACCGCGCCCTTCTTCGTCCCGTCCACCAGGTCCCACCCCGAGTTGTCGTAGAGCCGGCTCGCCTTGGACACCGCGCGCGTCGTCGCGCTGGCCATGCTCGGCGCGGCGTTGGAGTCCTGCGCCTCCTGGCGCTTCTTGGCCTCGGCCCCCTTGCGCCCGTAGCCCAGGTACGTCTTGTTCAGGTCACGCCCCAGCTGGGCGATCTCCGCGTCCTGCGGCGCCGCGATGTGCGCCACCGCCCGGTTCTGATCGATGTTCAGCGCCTGGCCCCCCGCCAGCTGCGCCGCCGACGACCAGCCCGAGCTGGTCCCCTCGCTCGCCGTGCCGCAGTGGATCGTGTTCACCACGATGCCCTTCTCCTTCGCGTCCGCCACCGCGCTGTTCGGCGTCACCGGGCCCTGGGTGAACGGCTCGTTGCCCGCGATGTAGATGAGCTTCAGGTCCCCGGGCGCCTTGCTCCACTCCAGGTTTCGCGTGGCCTTCTGAATCACCATGCCGGCCCACTCCTCGCCGCCGTTGGTCTTCAGCGCGAACAGTTCCTCGGACACCTTGTCCAGGTCCGTGGTGAAGGGGACGATCTGCCGCAGGTAGCCGCCCTCGGCCGCCAGCGAGCTCTTGCCGTACTCGTAGAGGGCGAGCTCCAGGTGCGCCAGCTGCGTGCCCCGGCGCGCCTTCTGGAACGTGTTCACCACGGTCCACATCTGCCGCCGGGCCTGATCAATGAGCCCGTCCATGCTGCTGCTGGTGTCCAACAGCAGCGCGATCTGCACCCGGGGCGCCGAGGCGGCCGCGTGCACCGCGTCCGGAGCCGGCTGGGGCGCGGACTTGGCCTGCGAAGGAGGCGCGTGCGCCGCATCACCCGCGAACGCCGCGGTGGGCAGCGTGAGCAGACCAAGACCAAGGGCAAGAGGCTTCAGCATTGGGAGTTCTCCGTGGGAAAGGCTCCGGCCCGCGAGCGGTTGCGCGGCCGTGCTCCCCTGAAACGGACGTCCCCCCGAAAAGGTCTACGGGCTCCAGGCGAGACGACGGGCGCTCCAACCCTCTGTAGGGGACTGTCCTACCGGATCTTTAGGCCTCTGTTGCCCAGTCGCCATCGGAGGTATTCGAATTCCCTCATCATTCAGTGTTGACTGAACGAATCGAAGGAACTATTCGAGCCAGACGTTACAGGTTGGACCGCAAGGAGGCAGGGTTTTGGAGGAGGCGGAGAAAAGCGAGTTCACCCTAACGCCCGATGACCATCGGTTCATCGAGACGTTGGGGCTGCACTTCGAGGACGAGGGCATTCCGCGCATTGGCGGCCGGATGATCGGGCTGCTGATCCTGGCGGACCGGCCGCTGTCACTGGGGCAGATCGCGGATCTGCTCAAGGTGAGCCCCGCCTCCGTGTCCACCAACGCCCGGCTCTTTCACACTCGCGCCCTGCTGGAGGAGATCAGCTACCCGGGGGATCGCCGCCATTACTACGTCTTCAGCCAGTCGGCCTGGGAGCAGCAGTTCCAGATGGCGATGAAGACACTGCTCAACGCCGGGAAGATCTTCCGGGGTGGGCTGGCGCGGCTCGCTCCCGAGGAGCAGGTGCGCCGCCAGCGGATGACCGAGGCGGTCGAGTTCTTCGATTTCTTTCACGGCGTCCTCGAGGACGCGCTCTCGCGCTGGCGCCAGCGGCGGCAACAGCCCGCGGCGGACGCTCCCCCTTCGCAGTCACGAACCGCTTCCTGAGCTTTCTCTCTGAGCTTCTCTCTGAAGGACCACTGTATGAATCCGCGTTCCCTCTCCCGATTCCTGCTGATCACCGCCCTGGCCTCCGCCGCGGGGCTTGGCTGCTCCAACGCGCGAGCCGACAAGGCGCAGCTGCCCGCGGCCGGTGGTGGCACCACGGGCCAGGCCACCCTGGGCGTGCGCGCCAGCGCGCCCATGAACAAGCTGGAGGGTGATGTGTCCCGCGTGACGGGGCAGATCCGCTCCCGCATGGAGGCCACGCTGAGCGCTCCGGCCACGGGCACCGTGGCCCAGGTGCAGGCCGAGGTGGGTGACAAGGTGAAGAAGGGCGCGCCGCTGATGGTGCTGGACACCTCCAACGTCGCCATTGGCGTGGAGCAGGCCATGGCCGCCCGCGAGATGGCCAGGGCGGGGCTGGACAGCGCCAACACGGATCTGGAGCGCACCAAGAAGCTCTTCGAGGGCGGCAGCGCTCCCCAGGCGGTGCTGGACAAGGTGCAGGCGGGCCAGCGCCAGGCGGCCGCCGCGTTCGCCCAGGCGGATGCCGCGGTGCGCTCGGCGCAGGAGATGCTGCGCGATCACACGCTGCGCTCTCCGTTCGACGGCGTGGTGACGGCGCGGCTGAAGAACGTGGGCGACACGGTGGCGATGATGCCGCCCACGCCCATCTTCATGGTGACCAACCTGGACATGCTGGAGGTGCGCCTGCCGGTGCCCGAGTCCATGGCGGGCGCGCTCAAGCAGGGCATGAAGCTCAGCGGGCGCGTCATCCCGGCCAACACCCCGTTCGAGGCCACGGTGCGCACGGTGGGCGCGGTGGTGGACCCGCAGAGCCGCACCGTGGAGGTGCTGGCGGACGTGGCGAACAAGGAGGGCATGGTGCTGCGCCCCGGTTCGCTGGCGGAGCTGGACTTCTCGCGCAGCGAGGCGCTGGCGGGCCTGTTCCTGCCTTCGCAGGCGCTGCTGAAGGATGACAAGGGCAGCTACGTGTGGGTGGTGGAGGATGGGCGGCTGGTTCGCCGCGACGTTCAGGTGCTGCCCGTCACCCCGCGCTTCTCTCAGGTGCGCGGTGGGCTGCAGCCCCAGGACAAGGTCGTCGTGGAGAGCGCCTCGAGCCTCCGCGAGGGCCTGGCCGTGAGCGTGGTGCAGTAGTCCCGCGGACTGGACAGGTACACCTTTATGGATCCGATTAAGACTTTCATCCGGCAGCCCATCTTCACCGCCATGCTCATCATGGCGCTGGTGGTGTTCGGCCTCTTCGCCTACCCGAAGATCGGCGTCGATCAGTTCCCAGACGTGGAGTTCCCCGTCGTCACCGTCACCACCATCCTCCCGGGCGCGGACCCCGAGACGATGGAGCGCAACGTGAGCGATCCGCTCGAGGAGGCGCTCAACACGCTCAGCGGCGTGGAGACGCTGCGCTCGGTGAACGTGGAGAGCGTGTCGCAGATCGTCGTCCAGTTCTCGCTGAGCCGGGACGTGGACGTGGCGGCGCAGGACGTGCGCGACCGCGTGCAGGCCACCCTGTCCAAGCTGCCCACCGAGGCCGAGTCTCCGGTGGTGGAGAAGTTCGACATCGGCGCGGCGCCCATCCTCACGCTGTCGCTGGCTGGTCCCCTGCCCATTCAGGAGCTCACCCGGCTGGCCGAGGACGTGGTGAAGCCCGCGCTGCAGCGCCAGGCGGGCGTGGGCGGCATCGACGTGGTGGGTGGCCAGGAGCGGGAGATCCAGGTGGTGGTGGAGCCGGGGCTGTTGCGCAGCTACGGCGTGGCCATCACGGACGTGACGCAGGCGCTGCGCGCGCAGAGCGTGGACATTCCCGGTGGCCGTACCTCCGAGCCTGGCGCCGAGCGCGTGGTGAAGCTCGAGGGTGAGGTGCGCTCGGTGGACGCGCTGCGCAACATCATCATCGCCAGCCCCGCCGGTGCGCCGGTGCGCATCCGGGACGTGGCCAACGTCATCGACGGGCCCGAGGAGGCCCGCTCGGGCGCCAGCTTCAACTCGCAGCGCGCGGTGGCGCTGGTGGTCCGCAAGCAGTCCGGCGCCAACACCGTGCAGGTGGCCAAGGAGGTCATGGAGTCGCTGGATGAGATCACCGCGCTGCTGCCGCAGGGCGCCAAGGTGTCCACGGTGACGGACGGCTCGAAGTTCATCCGCTCGTCCATCTCCGCGGTGGAGGAGGACCTGGTGCTGGGCGGTCTGCTGGCCGTGGTCATCGTGCTGGTGTTCCTGCGCAACTGGCGCTCCACGCTGGTGTCCGCCGTGGCGCTGCCCACCTCGGTGATCGGCACCTTCGCGGTGATGCAGGCGCTGGACTTCACCTTCAACGTGGTGACGATGCTGGCGCTCACGCTGTCCATCGGCCTGTTGATCGACGACGCCATCGTGGTCATCGAGAACATCATCCGGCACATGGAGGAGGGCGCCTCGCCCTTCAAGGCGGCCTACGAGGGCACCAAGGAGATCGCCCTGGCGGTGCTCGCGGTGACGCTGTCCATCGTGGCGGTGTTCATCCCCGTGGCCTTCATGGATGGGATGATGGGCCAGTTCTTCTACCAATTCGGCGTCACGGTGGCGGTGGCGGTCGGCATCTCGTACTTCGTGTCGATGACGCTCACCCCCATGTTGTCCAGCCGCCTGCTCAAGGAGCACGGCAAGCCGGGGGCCGTGTCGCGTGGCATCGAGAAGGTGCTGACGGCCACGGAGAGCGGCTACCGGCGCTCGCTGCGGTGGATGCTGGATCACCGCGCCATCACCATGGGCGCCGCGGTGGGCGTGCTCTTCCTCACGCTGTTCCTGGCACGCTTCATCAACTTCACCTTCATTCCGGCCCAGGACATGGGCATGGCGAAGGTGACGGTGGAACTGCCCGTGGGCACTCCGCTGGAGCGTACGCAGATGGAGCTGGCCAGCCTGCAGGAGCAGATCGCCAGGCTGCCCGGGGTCGCCAGCGTGTACACCGCCGCGGGCGGCGGCGTGCAGGAGGAGGTCCACAAGGGCGAGCTGCTCGTGAACCTGGTCCCCATCTCTGAGCGCGACTATGGCCAGCAGGACTTCAAGCAGTACCTGCGCCAGAACCTGGTGCGCAGCGCGGGCGTGCTGCTCAACACGCAGGACTACGCGGCGGTGAGCGGCGGTGGCGCCCGGCCGCAGATGGTGCAGTTCAACATCCGCGGCGACAACTGGAAGGACGTCGTCGCGGCGGCGGAGAAGACGCGCGCGGCCATGCTGAAGAACCCGGGCCTGGTGGACGTGGACATCACCTACCGCTCGGGCAAGCCGCAGCTGTCCGTGGACGTGGACCGTGAGCGTGCCGCCAGCGTGGGCGTGCCCGCCGCCATGCTCGGCACCACCCTGCGCTCGTTCCTGGGTGGTGATGCCATTACCCAGTACCGCGAGGGCGGTGACACCTATGATGTGAAGGTGCGGCTGCCTCCCGCGGTGCTGGCGGACCCGGAGGCGGTGGGTGCCCTCATGGTGCGCTCGCCCATGGGCCAGCTGGTGGAGCTGCGCAACCTGGCGGACATCCGTCCGGACGAGGGCCCCTCGCAGATCGACCGGCAGGCGCAGAAGCGGCAGATCACCCTGCTGGCGGACCTGCGCAACTACAGCCTCGGCGAGGCGATTGGCTTCCTGAATGCCTTCGCCGCGACGGAGCTGCCCAAGACGGTGACCACCGACTTCGAGGGTCAGGGCAAGGAGCTGGCCAAGGCGGGCCAGGCGTTCCTCCTGGCGCTGGTCCTGGGCATCATCCTCGTCTACATGATTCTGGCGGCCCAGTTCGGCAGCCTGATGGATCCGATCACCATCATGATGTCGCTGCCCTTCGCGGTGATTGGCGCGCTGGGCGGACTGCTGCTCTCCGGCCAGTACATGTCCATGTTCGCGATGATCGGAATGATCATGCTCATGGGCCTGGTGGTGAAGAACGGCATTCTGCTGGTGGACTTCACCAACCAGCTCAAGGAGAAGGGCAAGAGCACCCGGGACGCGCTGCTGGAGGCGGGCCCCATCCGCCTGCGCCCCATTCTGATGACGACCATCGCGATGATCGCCGGCATGGTGCCGGTGGCGCTGGCCAAGGGCGATGGCGCCGAGACGCGCGTGCCCATGGCCGTGGCGATCATCGGCGGCCTCACCACCTCCACGGTGCTGACGCTGGGCGTGGTGCCCGTGTTCTACTCGCTGATGGACGGGCTGCGGCGCCGCGTCTCCGGCAAGCGCAAGTCCGAGCCCGAGGCTCCGGCCACTCCCGAGCTGCACCACAAGGCCGACGCCGCCTGATTCAAAGCGCGGGGGAGGGAGGCGGGACCCGTGGGTTCCGCGCCTCCTCCGCGCTTTTCCTCTCATACCCCGTCGTACCTACGCCCCCCTCAGGAGGAGGGTGTTATGAATCCCCTTGTCCTCGTTGCCCTTGTCTCCCTGGCCGCCGAGCCGGCGGCCTCAGAGGTTCCGGCTGCTCCGAGCGCTGCTAACCGGACGCTGACGTTTCAGGAAGTGCTCACCCGCATGGAGAGCCAGAACCTGGATCTTCAGGTGGCTCGCGCGCGGCTGACTCAAGCGCAGGAGCTGTCCTCCAAGGCCTGGAGCGGCTACCTGCCGCAGATCTCCGCGGGTGCTTCGTACACGCGCAACAGCGATGAGGCCGTCCTCAGCCTGCCCACGGGTTACTTCATCCGTGACACGGGCCAGGTGAGCGGACCGCCCGCGCCCACGGATCCGACTCAGCCGCCGACGCCCGAGAGCCCTCCGGGCTCGCCCACCAGCCTGATCCTGTTCCCCTCGGGGTTCCAGGATCTGCCCATCCAACGCTACAACCAGCTGGGCGCGCAGGTGCAGCTCAACCAGGCCATCGTCGCTCCGGCGCTGTGCATGGCGATCAAGGCCGCGCGCATTGGCGAGGAGGTCGCGGCGCTCAACGTGGAGGCGGCCCGCCGGGAGATCCTCTTCGCGTCGGCGCAGCTCTACTTCGGCGCGGCGGGGCTCAAGCAGGTGGTGGCGGTGCAGGAGCGCCTGCTGGCGGTGAACGTCGCCCGCGAGAAGGACGCCCTGGTGGGTTACGAGGCCGGCGCCCAGCCCAAGGTCGCGCTGCTTCGGGCGCAGATCGAGCGGGCCCGCGCCGAGCAGGATCTGCTGCGCGCGCGTAACACGTACCTGAGCACGCTGCAGTCGCTGGCCACGCTGATGAACGAGCCGGCGGACTTCGATGTCGTCGTCCCCGAGGAGCCGGTGCTGCCCCAGGGCATCGACGAGCTGGAGAAGGCGGTGCTGGCGCGGCCGGACGTGGAGGCGGCCCGGCGCGGTGTGGAGCTGGCCGAGACGGGGCGCAGCGCGACGAAGTGGAAGTACGCGCCCAACCTGGGCCTGTCGGCCGTGTACCGGTGGGCCAACGTGGCGGGCTTCACGGGGAAGAACACCAGCTGGTTCGTCACCGTGGGGCTGCAGTGGTCGCTGTGGGACGGTGGCCTGCGCGGGGCGGAGCTGCGCGAGGGCAGCGCGAAGATCGCCGAGGCCGAGGCCAGCGCCCGCGCCGCCGAGAACCGCGCCCGGGACGAGGTGCGCCGCGCGATGCTGGACCTTGCCAGCGCCCGCGCCAACCGCATCAAGGCCGAGGAGCAGCTGCGCCTGGCGCGCGAGGGCCAGCGGCTGGTGGACGTCAGCTTCAAGGCTGGCACGTCCACCTACCTGGAGGTGACCGACGCGAACACCGCGCTGGCCGCCGCCGAGACGGGCTTCGTGGGTGAGACGCTCAACGCCTCGCTGGCCGCGCTGCGCGTGCTCAAGGCGGCGGGGCAGTTCGCCGCGCCTCAGTCCGCGCGGCAGTAGGGCAGGGCTCAGCGCTTCGGCTCGTCCAGGGAGGGGACGGCGCGCCAGTCTCCCTGGGGCAGCTTCGTGGCGACTCCGCGGTCCTTCGTCACGGAGCTGTCGACCCGCTGAGTCGTCAGCTCGTCGTTCTCCCACTTCCACTCGACGACGTACTCGCCCTCGTCTTCCTTGGGCAGCAGCGTGATGCGGACCGTGCCGTCCTCGCTCACCGTGGAGGCGGACCAGCTCCAGCGCTCCTCGTCGTACTCGGAGGAGAGGATGACCCGGTGCTCCATTCTCTTCTCCGTCAGGCGCACGAGCTTCAACACCATGGAGCATCCGCCCATGTGGCAGCCCGCGCCTTCATCGCTCAGGAAGATCTCCGTGCCATCGCGGGCGCGCAGCCGCGGGGTCGAATCCGCGATCCAGGGGCTGTTGTGGGGGTAATAGCGAAGCTGCTTCCACTGTCCCTTTGAGTGCACCAGCAGCACCCGCCGGCCGAACGTGCCGCGCGTGACGCCGGAGAACTCGTAGCCTTCGCACCCCTCGACCGCGACGAGGGCCTCTTTGCGGATGGAATCCATGAATGAGCCCATCGCGGCCCCGCTGAAGGTCGGAGCCCCCACGTCGCCCGCGGCAAAGGCCAGCGGGCAGCGCGGGCAGGAGAGCACATCTTTCTCCGCGCCCTTGGGGCGATCGCTGACGGGTTCCACGCCGCACACGGCGCGCATCAGCTCGAGAGGATCCGAGCTTGGTTCCGTGCCTTCCGTGGCGGGTGCGCTCGGGTTCTGTCCCTTGCACGCCACGAGCAGGCCCCGGCGGCAGGCCGTGGTCGCATAGGCCTCCGAGGCCTTCGCGATGTACGCGGAGGACTCGGAGTCCTTCGGGCCGGTTGAAATGGTCGCCGCGAGCCGGCGCGACTCCGTGAGGCACGCCTGGCTGTCTCCCAGCTCGCACGCGGCCGAGCAGTCTCCGGCGTCGCAGGCGCGCTTGGCGAGCACCTTCGTGGGCTGGGCGCCCTTGAACCAGCCGCGCAGGGCCCCGCGCGCCAGCGTCAGGCAGGCCTCGGCCTCGCCGCCCTCGCAGGCCTTGGTCTCCAGCTCCTGGACGAGCTTCAGATCGGGCTTCTGCGCCTTCAGCTGCACTCGCGCGAGGGTGTGGCACGCCGAGCCCGCTCCTTTATCGCAGGCCATCCGGCAGGCGTCCTGATCAGAGCCCTTCTCCGCCACGCACACGGCCTCGCACTCGCGCTGTCCCCCGGCGCGGCACCCTGACTGAAGGAGCTCGAAGGCGCGGCTTTGCTCCTCGAGTTGAGCAGGGGTCGCCTTCGTGAAGTCCAGCGTCTGCTGGACGATGCGCACCGCCTGCTCCGTGCACGAGGCCTTGTGGCCGAGGGTGCAGGCCTTGCTCTCCAGCTCTCGCGCGCGCTCCGCATCGCTGGGAGTGCGGGCGAGGATGCGGGCAGCTCCCGCGCAGCCATCCGCGAGCTGGGCCTCGCAGGCGCGCGTGAAGAACTTCAACGCCTCGGGCTCGTTCTTCCCCGTGCCCAGACCTTCGGCGTGGAGGCTGCCCAGGCGCAGGCAGCTGGTCAGCACGTTCTTCTCACAGGCGCGCTGGTAGAGCGTCAGCGCCTCTTCGGGCCGCTTCTCGGCCTCGGCCTGCTGGGCCTTCGTTTCCAGCTTGGGGCCGCTGTCGCAAGCCACGGCCGTGGCGCACAGCAGAATCAGTACGAGCCTGTGAGACGACGGCCGACCGCATCCTCGGGGACTGACCTGGGAGAGCACCGCGCGGACTTTAGCGCACTCAGTCGCTTCAGCGGGTGCGCTGGGCGTTCGAGGCGCGGGGAGCACCCAGCCCCGCCGCCGAGGCCGCCCGCGTGCCGTCCGCGTGAGCGCACAGCGTGCGCAGCGTCTGCTCGGTCTGCTTCGCCAGCGCGCCGAGTAGCCCCTCGTTCGAGGTGATGCCGTGCCACAGCAGTTGCACCCGCTCGGCCATCAGCTTCGCCTCCACGCGCAGCGGCGCGGCGCTCAGTCCCGGCCACGGCCCATCATCGAACCGGGCCAGGGTCCGCAGCGGAGCCCGGCTCGAGGGGGCGCCCTCATCCGCCAGGTGCAGGCTGAAGTCCGGCGCCGGCAGCGCCCCGAGCGCGGCGGCCAACTCGCGGTCCTCGCCGTACACCCGCAGGGCTTCGTACCCCAGGCCCCCCATGGGCGCCTGTGAAAGCTCGAGGTGGGCGTGCCGTGCCAGCTCCTCCGCCAGCGTGTCCGGGTCCACGGGGAGCACCACGGGGAACACGTAGTGCAGGTTGCCCAGCATGCGCGAGGTGTCCACCGGGTAGCGGCTGCTGCCTCGCGCGCTCTGCTCCAGGCTCACCCGCACCGAGAGGCGGGGCGCCAGGGTGCCATAGGCCAGCGCGCACGCCGCCAGCAGCAGCGCCTCCCGGGAGACGTTGAACAGCGCCGAGGCGCGTTGCAGCGCGGCGGCTTCCACCACCGCCAGAGAGCCGGGCGCGGGCGGTGCCGACGTGCCGGGCTCTTGCGTCCGCTCCGGCCCGCGCGACGAGGTGCGCGCCAGCCAGTGCTCCCGCGCTTCCTGAGCCAGCCGGGGCAGCCGCGCCTCGGTGACGAGCTCCTGCACCCACTGGGTCAGCGCGCCGCTCGGAGGCGCCAGCCTCACGCGCCCGCGCAGCCGCGCCTGCTCACATGCATCCGCCAGGTCCGTGGCGAGGACGCGCCACGCCGTCTCATCCATCACCGCCGGGTGGCACACCGCCAGCAACCAGGGCGTCTTGCCCAGGCCTCGATCACAGAAGACGAACGTGGCCAGCGGCCCGCCGCATTCGCCCACCTCGGCCCCCAGCCGCCGGGCCGTGCGCTCCACCTCGGCCCAGCACTCCTCGTCCGGCCGGGACTTGAGCTCCAGCCGCGTCAACGGCACCGGCACCTTGTCCGGGGTGATGAGCGCGGCCCAGTCGTCCCTGCCCAGCCGGCGCGTGTAGCGCAGGCGCAGAGGCTCATGCGCCATCCACACCGCGTGGAGCGCCTCCGCGATGTGGAAGGCCTCGGTGCGCTCCGGCAGCTCGAAGATCCGGCTGGCACCCGTCCGGTCTCCCAGGGCCCGCGCCGCATCCTTCACCGCGTACATCGCGGGCGTCAGCGGGATCGGCACCGCGAAGGAGGGCTCCTCGGGCGTGGGCGGGCGACGGGGCGCTTCCATCGCGGGCGCGGCGGGGGCCTCGGCCTTCACGGCCGCCGCGGGCTCCTCGCCCAGGTAGCGCAGCAGCGGCTGGAGCCTGGAGTCCAGGTGCGCCTGGCGAACGGCGGTGCGGGAGACATGCCCCGTGGCGGCGCGCGGCAGGCTGTAGGCGGGCACCAGGCACAGCTCCGCCAGCTTCACGCCGTGCCGCTGGCTCACCTCGCGCTGGATGGCGTGGGCGATCTCCCGGAGCCGGACCTGTTCGTCCTCCGCGCCCGATGAAGCGCCCCGCGCGGGAAACACCTCGACCACGGCGGCCAGCTGCTCGCGCCGCCCTTGCTTGAGGACGAAGGCGGCGCAGCTGCCGGGCACCAATGCCATGTGGCTCGACTCCACGTCGAACTCCACGTCATGCAGCCGCAGGTCCTGGCCTTCCCAGATGATCACATCCCGGAGGCGGCCGGTGATGTAGAGCTCGCCGCCGACCCAGGCGCCCAGATCTCCGGTGCGCAGGAAGGCGCGGGTGCCGCTGGAGGTGTTGGCCAGGCGCCCACGGAAGGCCTCCTCGGTGGTGCCCACGCGGCCCCAATACCCGTCCGCCACGCTGATGCCCGACAGCCACACCTCGCCCAGCTCCTGATCGCCGCGGGCCATGCGCGTGGTGGGGTTGACGATGAGCACCTGCAGGCTCGGAGCGGGGCCGCAGCTGACCAGCTTCGTCTCCGCGCCGGGGCTCTCGGTGAGGCGCTGCTGCGCCAGCGCTTCCGGGGCGACTTCGCGCAGCGTCGGGCCCTCGGGCTTGCCGCAGGCGACCACGTAGGCGGACTCCGTCAACCCGTACACGGGCCGGAAGGCGCTGGGCTGGAACCCGCACCGCGCGAACCGGGCGGAGAAGTGCTCGATCGTCTCGGCCCGCACCTGCTCACCGCTGGTGAAGGCCACGCGCCAACGGCTCAGGTCCAGCGAGCCAAGCTCGGCATCCGTGACGGTGCGCGCGCACAGCTCGTAGGCGAAGTCCGGAGCGCCGCTGATCGTCGCGCCGTGCGCGGAGATCGCCTCCAGCCACCGCACGGGCCGCTGGAAGAACGCCCGCGGAGGCAGCAACACGGCGGGTACGCCCGAGTACAGCGGCTGGAGCACGCCTTCGATCAGCCCCAGCCCCTGGTGCGTGGGCAGCCAGAGCAGGATCTTGTCCGCGGCGGTATGGCCGAGGCCCCGGCGCAGCGCCTCGGCGTTGTCCAGCAGGTTGGCGTGCGTCACCCGCACGCCCTTGGGCGCGCCGCCGTTGCCCGCCGTGTACTGGAGGACGGCCACCGTCCGCGAGTCCAGCAACTGCGGCGTCCAGTCCGGGGGCGGGGGGCCCGGAGTGATGAACTCGGCCGCGATCAGATCCACGTGCGACGCCAGGCCCTCGACCGACAGGCGCTGGCCCTCGGCGGCGCGAGGCCCCGCCACCAGCGCGGCGGCGGCTCCCGAGTCCTGCGCGATGGCGGCCAGCAGCTTCGGGCCCTGGCCCGGCGAGTCGAACAGCGGCGCGGGCACCGGCACCGCGATCGCGCCCGCGTAGAAGCAGCCAAAGAGACTGGCCAGGTAGGTGGGGCCCACCGGCAGGTTCAGCAGCACGCGCTGCCCGGACAGGCCGCGCGTCTCCAGCTCCACGGAGATCGCCCGGGCCCGGCGATCCAGCTCGCCGTAGGTGAGGGTGACGTCCGCCGCGGACTCCGCGCCCAGGAAGGTGAAGGCGGGCGCCTGGCTTTGCTCGGCCGCGCGTCGGCGGAGCAGCTCGGAGAACGTACGAGCCTCCTTTCCCGCGAAGCGAGTTCCACCGGCGCTGTATGCCTGGTCTCTCACGACGTCCCGTCACCGAGGAGGAATCGCCCCCAACCCTGGGCTCCGGACCTCGGATGTCGAGGATCCTCCGAAGAACGGGGAGCTGTCCATCCCTTGGAAACCCAACGGAAAAATCCACTCGTTTCCGCCTGGTTGCCTGCCTCCAAGGGCCTCAGGATGCTCGCGGTGGGGCAGGCTCTGGTGTAGGGATGGCGCCGCATGTTGCGCAACCTTCGAGAGCTCTAAGCGCATGGCCGGGGACTCTTCACGAGCGAAGCCGTTGGCGGATCTGCCCGAGCCGGTGTCCGGGAGCACGGGCGCCCCCGGCCCGGGAGAGCTGGCGGAGATGATCGCCGCGCAGCGGCGCCTGGTGGACAAGCTGAGCCCGTGCAGCGGCCCGGACTGCGTGGAGCTGACGTCGCACCTGCGCACCCTGCGGTTGCTGGAGGACGAGCTGCGGCGGCGCATGCCCGCGTCTCCCGCCCGGGCGCACACACCGATTCAGGCGGCGCGGCTGGTGTCGGACGTGTTCCAGTTCGAGGTGCCTGCGTCCCATCGCAAGCAGCTGGGGCGGGTCATCACCGCGGCCAAGAGCGGCTTCACGCAGGGGCTGAAGCCGTTCCACATCGAGATGCTGCGGCCCCAGCAAGCGTTCAATCGGGAGATGCTCGGGGTGCTGGAGCACCTGTACGGCATGAGCGCCACGAGCACGCGGACGGATCTGTCCGAGTGGGTGCACAAGCGGCTCACGCCCGTGCTGGAGCCCACGCAGTGGGAGGTGCACAAGAGCCACCGCGGGCAGGGGCTGGGGCGCGCGGTGCGGCTCGTGAAGCGCTCGTACCTCACGACGCTGGGGCCGCTGCTGCGCGAGCTGCTGGCCGGGCAGCGGCAGTGGAACCAGGCCGCGGTGGAGTTGCTGGCGGAGGCGGTGAAGCTTCGCCCGCCCGCGCCGGAAGAGGCCTCGCGGCGGGTGGCCGAGCTGTTGGCGCTGGCGGACCCCATCTCCCGGGCCAGCTCGCTGGGGGCGCGGGCCTCCTCGCCGCTGTGGCGCGAGGTGTTCCGGCGCCAGGTGACGTACAACCAGGAGATCACCCTCTGCCTGGCGGACCTGCTGGGCACGCGGGCTCCAGTGGAGCCTCCCAGCGACGAGGACTACATGGCCTGGTGCCGGGAGCGCGAGCCCGCGCTCATCCGGCGCGCGGCTCAGGCGGTGAAGGAGCTGAAGCAGCCGCCGCTCGTCAGCCTCGTCATGACGGCCTCCGGCACGCCAGCGCCCCGCTTGCTGGAGAGCATTGGGTCGCTGCGCTCCCAGTCGTATGAGCGCTGGGAGCTGTTGCTGGCGGACGGCGGCTCCAACGCTCCCGAGGCCACGCAGGTGCTGGAGGAGGCCGCCCGGAAGGACGCGCGCATCCGCACGGTGCGGCTGGGCTCGGGGGGCGCCATCGCGGCGGCGAATGCCGCGCTCTCGACGGTCCGTGGCGAGCTCGTCGCGTTCGTGGGAGCGGGGGATCTGCTGCCACCGCACGCGCTGGCCGAGATGGTGCTGCGCGGGGTGCGTGAGCCCGAGGCGGACCTGCTGTACTCGGACGAGGACCGCTGCGACGACACGGGCCGCCGCTTCGAGCCGTTCTTCAAGCCAGACTGGTCTCCGGACCTGATGCGCTCGCTGAACTACCTGGGCTCCTTCGTGGTGGTGCGCCGCGCGCTGCTGGAGGCGGTGGGCGGACTGCTGCCGGAGTTCGAGGGGGCGCAGCACTACGAGCTATTGCTGCGCCTGTCGGAGCGCGCCGGGCGCATCGCCCACGTGCCGGCGGTGCTGTGCCACCGGCGTACCGTGGAAGCGCAAGGGGACGCGGGAGTGCGCGCCCTGGCCGCGCACCTGCGGCGCAAGGGCGAAGAGGGCACGGTGGAGCAGGTGGCGTCCGGGCACTACCGGGTGCGCTACCCGGTCAAGGGCCAGCCGCTCGTGTCGATCATCGTCCCCTTCAAGGACAAGCCGGAGCTGCTGCGCACGCTCACCACGAGCCTTCAGAAGACGACCTACGCGCACTACGAGCTGCTCCTGGTCTCCAACAACAGCACGAAGCCGGAGACGTTCGCGCTGCTGGAGAGCCTGACGGATCCGCGCATCCACAAGCTCACGTGGGATCACCCGTTCAACTACCCGGCCATCAACAACTTCGCGGCACGCCACGCCCGGGGCGAGCTGCTGCTGTTCCTCAATAACGACATCGAGATCATCCACCCGGACTGGTTGGACGAGCTGATCAGCCAGACCCAGCGCCCGGAGGTGGGGCAGGTGGGGGCGAAGCTGCTGTTCCCCGACAGCACCGTGCAGCACGCGGGCGTCACGGTGGGGATGACGGGCTTCGCGGGCCACCCGTTCTGGCGCATGCCGGACACGGGGCGGTGGACTCCGTTCGGCCTGCCGGACTGGACGCGGGACTTCCTGGCGGTGACGAGCGCCTGCGTCATGCTGCGCCGCGAGGTGTGGGAGGCGCTGCGCGGGTTCGACGAGCGCTTCATCGTCGTGGGCAGCGACGTGGACCTGGGGCTGCGCACGGTGGCCATGGGGCTGCGCGTCCTCTATACGCCCCATGCGAAGCTGTTCCACCACGAGTCCGCGAGCCGGCGGCTGGACAGCCTCCCGGAGGAGGACTTCTGGGCATCCTTCGCGTCCTACCGGCCGTACCTGCGCTCGGGCGACCCTTTCTACAACCCGAACCTCACGCTGCTCGGGCCCGACTGCTCGCTGCGCCGGCACACCGAGGACGGTGAGGAACTGGCGCTGCGCACGCTGTCGCGGGATCTGCCCAGCGCGCAGGATCCCGCGGCCGCCGAGAGAGCTCGGCGCCAGCGGCACGTGGCCGATCACCTCCCGGCGCTGGACCACACCTCCGAGCAGGTCCGCGAGGCCCGGGCGCAGGCTCCCGCCCGGCTGGCGACGCTGCGCAAGAAGGGGAAGCTGGAGCGCATCACCTGGTTCCTGCCTTCGTTCCACCACCCTTACGCGGGCATCCACACCATCCTCCGGTTCGCGGAGCTGCTGCGCGATCGGCACGGGGCGCACAGCGAGCTGGTCATCTACGACAACCCGAACGTGACGGCGGCGGAGATGACGGCGCGCATCGCGGGGATCTTCCCCAGGCCTCCCGGCACGTTCCGCGTGCTCCAGGGGCTGGAGGAGGTGGCCGCGCTGCCGGAGTGTGATCTCGCCGTGGCCACGCTGTGGAAGAGCGCCTACGCGGTGCTCTCTCACCCGCGGGCCACCGCGAAGGCGTACTTCATTCAGGACTTCGAGCCGGCCTTCCTTCCCGCGGGCACGCACTCGGCGTTGGCGGAGCAGACGTACCGGCTGGGGCTCTACGGCATCTTCAACACCCAGGGCCTGCACGACTACGTCACGGCGAACTACCCCATGCAGGGCTGCTGGTTCGAGCCGACGGTGGACCGCGCCATCTTCCATGCGCGGCGCCCGCCGAGGAAGGGCCCGCTGCGCGTCTTCTTCTACGGACGGCCCGGCAGCGAGCGCAACGCCTTCGAGCTGGGCATCGCGGTGCTGCGCCAGCTCAAGGCCGAGCTGGGCGCCGTCGTGGAGCTCGTCTCCGCGGGCGAGCGGTGGAACCCCGAGCACTACGGGCTGCAGGGCGTCATCACCAACCTGGGCGTGCTGCCATACGAGAAGACGGCGGATCTGTACCGCGAGTGCGATGTGGGGCTGTGCTTCATGTTCACCAAGCACCCCTCGTACCTGCCGTTCGAGCTGATGGCCTGCGGGGTGACGGTGGTGACCAACGACAACCCGGCCAACCGCTGGCTCCTGGAGCACGAGCGCAACTGCCTGCTGGCCGAGCCCACCCTGTCCTGCATCCTCGAGCAGGTGCGGCGGGCGGTGACGGACACCGCGCTGCGCTCACGGCTCGCGGTCTCGGCGGTGGAGCGGGTGGGGCGCACCACCTGGGAGCAGCAGCTCGACCAGGTGGTGGAGCAGTTCCTGGGCCGGGGCGCCGGAAGTCAGTAGCCGATCCGCATCCGCACCTGCACGGTCGAGCCGACGGGCAGCCCCGCCAGGGTCTTCAGCTTCACGGAGAACTTCGTGGTGTGCCACATGCTCGTGGGCAGCTCGAACCGGATGGCCTGCTCCGAGCTCACGCTGCTGAACTCCGTGCCGCCACCGTCGCTGGAGAGAATCGAGCCGGAGAAGCGCATCGCCGGGTCGCTCGACTCGATCCAGGCGGTGCAGCGCAGGATGTAGCCGGCGCAGTACTTCGACACCTCGGCGTTCACCTCGCCCTGCGCGTTCACCTTCAGATCGAAGGTGATGTACTCCCAGGCATCGGCGTTGAGCTTCGGCGCCGCCAGCCGCCCCGAGCGCCGGGTGTTCACGTGCACCTTGGCGGAGGAGTAGAGCGTCTCCCCGCTCGGCCGCCACCAGCGCCACCAGGCTCCGGGACAGCTCCTCCGGGACAGCTCCCGGAGGGCCAGCCGCCAGGTGTCCTGCGCCGAGGCCTGGGCCGCGCGCTCGCGAGACCGTGCGGCCGCCAGCCGGTACCAGGCCGGTATATCCAGCACGGACTGCGTGGCCGTGGCGCGCAGGGTGACCAGAGGATCGGTGGGCCGGGGGCCATCCGGATCCTCCCCCACGGAGCCGCCTCCCTCGATGGGCACGGAGCCGCTGCCCACCAGGCGCTCCTGCACGGACGCGGAGCCGCTCACATTGGGCAGCAGCGGCGACAGCGCCAGCCGGGCCTGCGCCTGCGCCAACTCCAACTGCCCCAGCGCGAGCAGCAGCTCCACCGAGCGGGCCCGCAGCCGCCCCAGCGCCTCGTCCCAGGTGGCGAGGACCACCGCGGGCGTCGGGGCGCTGATCAGCTCCTGGCTGAGGGCGGGCTCGTTGGCTGGCGAGGGGGGGGCCTGGCTCGGGGAGAGCAGGGGTGGTTGCGAGCAGGAGAAGGACAGGGAGCATGTGCACGCAGGTGCTGCGGGAAGTAGCGGGCCGCGCGCTCCCCGACACGGGAGAATGCGCCATTAACCACGGCGCGAGTCGTACCTGATGCTCCCGCTGCTCGCCATCACACAGAGTCGGACCGGGCGGGCCCCAGGCGCTGCGTGGTGAGCGCGTCCGGTGCCGTCGGCACCTGCTCGACGCGCCAGCCTGGCAGGGAGCGGAACAGCAGCCAGTCTCCATTGCCCAGCGGCCCCTTCACCAGCTGCCCCGTGTCGAGCAGCTGCCGGCCGATGAAGGAGGCGTCGTCACCGAGCGTGAGCTGGAAGTGGACCTGCTCCAGCTGCCCGCCGTCCAGCTTCACCCGGCCCTCCACGTACACGCTGTCCTCGCGCAGGAAGAGCTGCGAGCCCCCCTCCACCCGGCCGTACGAGTTGTCCGCGAGGATGAGCTCGAACTGCTCGCCGCGCACCACCGAGGGGCAGTCGCCACTGGGCGTGTGGCCCACCACCAGCCGGTGAATGCCCTCGCGCGTCAGCGCCTCCACCAGGCCCCGCGAGGGCAGGGTGGGGTGGTTGTGCTCGTCGGCCATGCGCCCGTACACCACGCTGGCGGTGTTGATGCGCTTGCCAGGCGTGGGCGCCTGGTAGGCGATGACGGGCTCCCAGGCCGGCGTGCCGTCCGGCATGAAGCGCTGCTCGATGAAGCACTGAAGCTGCTCGGCGTACCAGTGGTTGAGCGCCGCGGCCCAGGCGTCCACCCCTTCCACCCGGCCCCGGGTGGGCACGAACCCCAGGCTGTGCTCGTGCACTCCGCCGTGCACGAAGAGCGTGTTGCCGATGCGGTGCACCAACCGGCACGCGGTGAGGTAGTCGCGCAGCGCTCCTCCAGGCCCCAGGTCCCCGAGGAAGCTGTCCACCACGTCCTCGTCGCTGACCTCGGCGCCGCCGCGGGCCAGCTCCTCCTGCCGGCACGCGAACGCTTCGCGCGCTCCCATGGTGTTCTGGAAGATCCACCGCAGCAGCACCGGCCGCGGCTCGCTCCGCACCTCGGCGGGTGTCCTCGCCGGAGGGTGCCCGTTCAGCTCGCGCATCAGGCGCAGCTTGTTGATGTCCCGGTTGCCCGCCAGCAACACCACCTGCGAGGGCTGCCGGCGCCACGCCTCCAGCAGCGTGCGCACCACCCGCCGCCCATCCGGGCCCCGATCGATGGCGTCTCCGCCGAAGATGAACGTCGCTCCGGGCCGCACCACCAGCCGGTCTCCCGCCTCCAGGGCCACGTGCGGGTTGTCCCGGCAGAAGCTCGCCAGCTTCTCCCAGATACCCTCCACGTCCGTGAGGTAGGCCACGGGATGCCCAGCCTTGCTCGTTACCGCGGGGACACTCTCCATAGATTGCGTCAGTGCCTCAGCAACGCCTGGGACGGCAAGGCTCCTACTTCTTCTTGGTGGCCCTGGAGGCCTTCGAGCCCTTGGCGGCTGGCTTGAGGGGGGGCCTGCCCGCTTAGCCCCTCACTATAGCGGTACTCGAGCGTGGGCTGTAGACGTTGGCCGCGTACTCGAACGCCATGTCCTGTATCCTCTGGGGACTCCCTGGTCTGGGTGGAGGCTCTCGTGGCAGGCGCTCGCATCGTAGACGTGGTCAACTTCATGCCCGAAAGGGTCGTCGTCAATGAGCAACTGGCCGCCGCGGCCGGTGCCGCTGGCGGGGATGCGCTGGCGGAGAGCAATGCCTTCTTCCGCGGAGTGCGCGAGCGCCGCTTCGCATCGCCGGACTACCTCTCCGAGGATCTGGGCACCCTGGCGGTGCAGAAGCTGCTCAAGCGCACCGGCACGGCCGCCAGCAAGGTGGACCTGATCATCTGCTCGTGCATCTTCATGGACACGTTCTGGCCCGGCATCGGCCCGGCCATTCAGAACCGCGTGGGCGCGCGCAACGCGACCATGATGAACCTGGACACCAGCTGCTCGTCCTACCTGTCCATGCTCAACGTGGCGCGCTCGTTCATCGAGTCGGGCAGGTACAAGAAGGTGGTGGTGGTCACCGCCACCAACTTCATCTCGCGCCTGCCCGAGTTCCAGAAGTCCAAGCGCTCCTGGGTGCTGGGCGACGGGGCCTCGGCCACGCTGCTGGAGCCGGGCCCTTCGTCGTTCCTGGCCAGCTACGAGCGCTCACACGGCGAGCACTACGGCATCTTCCGCTTCGAGCCGGACCTGGTGGACGGCCAGTTCAAGAACTACTGGGAGCGCGGCTGCGGCCCCATCACGGTGAACTTCTCGCCCGAGATGGTCGAGCAGATCCGGGACAACGCCGTGGCGCTCATTCCCAAGGCGGTGAAGCGCTGCCTGGCTCAGGCCCAGCTGAAGCCCTCGGACGTCAACCTGCTCATCACCCACCAGCCCAACCAGATGTTCATCGATGAGTGGCGCGCGAAGATCGGGGTGAAGCCGGAGCGGTCGCATGACACGCTGGCCTACTACGGCAACCTCTTCGCGGGCTCCATTCCGGTGACGCTGGCGGACGCGCTGGACAAGGGCAAGATCAAGCCGGGGGATCAGATCGCGCTGGGCACCTTCTCCAATGGAGGCGACTTCGTCAGCGCCATGGTGCTGCGCTGGGGCAAGGCCCCGCGCCGTCGTCAGAAGCCCAAGGGTTGAAGTGAGGCCAGCAGGCGCTGGCATGGCTGGTAGGCACGGGGGGCGAGGGAGGGCGCAATGAAGCTCAATGACGCACTGGTGGAGACCCTGCTGGCGCTGGACGTGCGGTACGTGTTCGGTGTGAGCGGAGCGAACATCGAGCACCTGCACGATGCCATCCACCGGCGGGGGCAGGGGCGGCTGCGCTCGGTCATGGCCCGCTCCGAGTCCGGTGCGGCGTTCATGGCCGACGGCTACGCGCGAGTCCACCGGCGGCTGGGGGTGTGCTGCGCCACCTCGGGAGGCGGCATGCTCAACCTGCTGGTGGGGGTGGCCGAGTCCTACGCCGAGTCGGTGCCGGTGCTGGCGGTGGTGGGCCAGCCTCCGCTGAGCCTCCATGGCCGTGGCGCTTTCCAGGACTCGTCGGGGGTAGGGCACACCCTCAACGCGGTGCAGCTGTGGAGCGCGGCCTCCAAGTTCACCGCCCAGCTCACGCGCGCGGAGGAGTTCTGGCCCACGCTGCGGCGCGCGTTGCGGGCCGCGCTCACGGGCCGCCCCGGGCCCGCGGTGCTGCTGATTCCACGCGATGTCCATGAGTTGGAGGTAGGGGACACGCCGCCGGACTGGGGCGCCTGGCTCGAGGAGGTGGTGGCGCGCCCACCGCCCGTGGCCCCCGAGCGGGTGGAGCCGCTGCTCGAGGCGCTGCGCGCGGCCCGGGCTCCGGTGCTGGTGCTGGGCCATGGCGTGCGCCGCTCGCCTGGCGGAGAGCAGGTCGCCGGGTTCGCGCTCGCCACCGGGCTGCCGGTGGCCACCACGCTCTCCTCCCGCGGCGATTTTCCGAACGATGCGCCGGGCTACCTGGGCACGGTGGGGGTGGCGGGCCACCCGTCGGTGCACGAGTACCTGGAGCGGGAGGCGGACCTGCTGGTGTTCGCCGGCACGGGGCTCAATGTGATGACGCGCGGACCCATCAGCCACCTGCTGACGAAGAAAGACGTCTTCTTCGTCAACGTGGACTGCGCGGACCTGGCGGCCAACTACCGCACCGCGCGGTTCCTCGAGGCCGACGCGGGAGAGGCCTTCCGCGCGCTGCGGGCCCGGCAGGCCAGCGCGCCGCTGCGGTTCTCACCTCCGCGGGACTACGCGCGGCGTGTCTTCCGCCCGCTGCTGGCCAGCGGGCAGCGCGCTCAGCCAGGGGCGGGGGGGTTGCTGCAGAGCCACGCGCTGGCGCTGCTCAAGCGGGTGCTGCCGCGTGAGGGGCACCTCGTCTACGACGCCGGCAACTGCTCCGCCTCCGCGATGCACTACGGCATCGTGCCCACCGGTACCAGCTCGACGATCGCCCTGGGCATGGGCGGCATGGGGTACGCGGTGGGGGCGGCCATCGGGGCCCAGCTCGGCTCCGCGGGGGCCAGGACGGTGGCCTTCGTGGGAGACGGGGCCTTCCTCATGTCCGGGCTGGAGATCCACACCGCGGTCGAGCACGGGCTGCCCATCCTCTACGTCATCTTCAACAACGGGGGCCACGGCATGTGCGTCACCCGGCAGAAGCTGTACTTCGAGGGGCGGGTGGAGTGCGCGACCTACCCGGCGGTGGACATCGCCCGGCTCTCCAGCGGGATGGGCGGCCCCGAGCAGCTCTGGGTAGGGCGAGCCAGCTCGGCCGCCGAGCTGGAGCAGCGCATGGAGGAATATCTGGCGCGCGGCCCCGTGCCTGGGGTGCTGGAGCTGCTCATCGGTGAGGAGGAGCTACCTCCCTTCACCCCGTTCCTGCCCCGGGACGCGCCCACGGTGGCGTTCTCGGGCCAGGTGAAGCAACTGTACGAGTAGGCTAGTACTCCACCGGTGCCTGGGGCCCGGGAACGATGTGCGCGATGTCCGGGTCGACTCCGTCGCTGGCGCGGGTGGGGCGCTCGGCCTTCTCCTTCTTGAGCTGATCGCGCTTGACCTGCTTGTCCTCATTGCGCTGCTGACGAGCTCGTTCCTTCTGCCTCTTCAGGAATGTGACGGACATAAAGACTCCAAACGTAGAGAGTTAGCGCCAGGCCCCGGCTCCTTCTGGAGACTGGGACCCTTCACGAGAATGCTTGGGAGCATCAAGTTAAGCACTTGAACCACGGATGCCCACCCCGCGATAGATAAATGTCACCGCCCTGGAGGGGGGCGCAGCCGTTGGCCTGGTCCCTTGGGGGGCGGCGCGGCGTCCACGAGGAAGAAACCCATGACGCCCATGGCCCCGATCGTGAGGGGGGCGAGCACGAACGCACCCAGGTGCTGCAGCGTGGTGTTGATCTCGTAGATGGCCACGAACTCGCCGGCCGCGAGCAGGCTCCCGAGCAAGAACCCGCCGAGGGCACCGAGGTAGCCGCGAGTGGAGGGCGCGCGGCCCGTTTGAACTTTCTCAGCCAACCCGATGCCGAAGCAGGCCCCTGCCAGGCTGACGAGCACGGTCACGGGGATCGCCACCAGCACCCACATGATTCGCCCATTGGCAGGGCCGCCCATGTGTGGGGGAGCTGTCAGGAAGATGAGCCACCACGCCAATGCGCCCAGAGCCGGACCGCACACGAGCAGGGCGGCCACGTCGAGCACCAACCTCCTGCGCTCCAGGCCCCGCCACAGGGTGTACCAGAGCGCGAACGCGAAGGCGCTGGCCGCGACCAGGCCGACGGCACCTCTTTGGAGCTCGAAACTGAGGGGCGAGGAAGCGACCAGGTGCGGAAGGAACATATGAGCGATGGTCGGGCGCACCACCTAGGGGAGCACGTCGGCCCGACGGCGAACTCCTCCTCTCAGCGTAGTCGTCGTGGTCGTTGTTGTCGTCTCCACCGGCCGTCGCCACGGGAAGGTGAGCGCAAGCGCCACTCCCGCCAGCCCTACGATGGAATAGATCAGGCGTCCAATCGCGCTGGTCTGCTCGCGCGCGCCGCCACCGAAGATCGCGTCCACGAGGTTCCAGTTGAAGAACCCGATCAGCCCCCAATTGATGGCGCCAACGATGACCAGGACGGCCATCACCTTGGCGAGCACTGCCTTCATGCGATCAGCATCCCTGCGTTCCATGACCTGTCTCCTCGGCTGGAGGTGCCCTGACACTGGCGGCAAGCGGTACCTCCTGGTGAAGCCTGAGCCGCCTGCCGTACTAACTTATGGAGCGTCCAATGCTCTGGCTCGGCTGCCTCGCTGGCGCGGCGCGGCCCCGCACTGCCTACGGGCGGGGCGAGGCTACCTTTCCGTCAGGAGACGCCCATGGCAGGTGTGCCCAGCAGCCTCATAGACAAGGGAGTGCTCGGCCCGGACAGAAGCACGGTCCAGGCACGCGGGGGCCGGCCAGACAGAGCGGCGAAGTGGAAGCGCCTCCTGGGAAGGCTGCGGGGGGAATGGAAGCGCAACAAGCTGAGTGACGCGGCGGCCGCGCTGACGTTCTACGGCGTCCTCTCCCTCTTTCCCTTCCTGCTCTTCATGGTGGCCCTGGCGGGCCTCGTCATCCAACCCGCCCAGGTGCAGACGCTCATCGGTGAGTTGGGGCGCGAGGTCCCCCAGGCCTTCAGCCAGATCCCTTATGCGCAGCTCGCGGAGCTCACCTCCGGGCCCCGCAGGGGAGTGCTCACGTTCAGCGCGTTGGCCGCGGTGTGGTCGGCGACGACGGGGGTGGTGAGCCTCATGAAGGCCCTCAACACCGCCTACGGTGTGACGGAAGGCCGCCCGCGCTGGAAGGTCTACGCGATAGCACTCGGAATGATGCTCGCGGGAGCCGTTCTGGCGCTGCTCGCCGGGCTCGTCGCGGTGGCCGCGCCAGCGCTCGCCACCCGGCTCGGACAACCCTGGACGATGCTCGTGGGCTGGCTGAGGTTACCCCTTGCGGCGCTGCTGATGATGATCCTCTGGGCGACGCTCTACACGGTGCTCCCGGATGCCCGGCAGAAGTTCAGGTTCATCCTGCCCGGTTCCGTGGTGGGAGTGCTCGTGTGGCTCGCCGCTTCGCTGGGCTTCTCCTCCTATGTCTCGCACTTCAGCACTTTCGGCATCACCTATGGAGCCCTGGGTGGCATCATCGTCCTGCTGCTGTGGATGTGGATCTCCTCGCTGGCGCTGATGCTGGGCGCGGAGATCAACGCCGTGCTCGCTCGCCGGCACTCGGAAGAGCAGCTGGGGTGATCGGGTGGCGAGTCCGTCCGCCACGCGGGACGCAGCGTCCACCGGGCGAGACTCACGGCGGCGGCATGGGGCCGGAGTCCGTGAGTGGATGCGTCCCGGCAGTGCGTTGG
Source organism: Myxococcaceae bacterium (assembly GCA_035296065.1). Lineage (GTDB taxonomy): Bacteria > Myxococcota > Myxococcia > Myxococcales > Myxococcaceae > DATHBR01. The sequence continues at coordinate 31,399 of DATHBR010000079.1, forward strand.
CACGGCACCTGCTGAGCGGCGGCCCTGATGCCGGGGCCTCATGACTTGTTCGCGCGCTTCACCTTCAGCCATCCCGAGCGGGCGGCGGCCGAGCTGCGCATCGTCTTGCCTCCCGAGGTGGTGGCGCGTGTGGACTGGTCCACCTTGCGCCACGAGCCGGGCAGCGTGGTGGACCCGGAGCTCCGAGAGAGCCAGAGCGACCTGCTCTTCTCGGCTCACCTCCATGGCGGACAGCCCGTGCTGCTCTACTTCCTGTTGGAGCACCAGTCCTCGGTGGATCGCTGGATGGCTTTCCGGATGCTGCGCTATGTGGTGCGCCAACTGGAGCTGTGGCGCCAGCAACACCCCGACAGTGAGTCGCTGCCGGTCGTCATCCCCGTGGTGATGTATCACGGCCTGGAGAGCCAATGGACAGCGCCGCGCCAGGTGGCGGAGCTGTTCTCCCTTCCTCCAGAGGCGCTGCGGCACTGGCACGCGCTGGTGCCGCGCTTGGAGTACCTGGTGGACGATCTGACGGTGCACCGCGAGGAGGCGCTCCGAGTCCGGCCCGGCCCGCCGCTGGTCCCCCTGGCGGTGCTTCTGCTGCGCTTTGGCCGCTCCGAGCAGGTGGCCGTGCTGCTGGAGAGCTGGAGACCGCTGCTGGCCGAGTTGCTGAAGTCTCCCCAGGGGTTGGAGCAGTTACATGCCGTGGTTCACTACCTGTTATCCGTGGGACGGGACGCTGCCTACGCAGCGCTGTGGCGCGTGTTAAATTCAGTGGCGGGTGAGCTCGGAGCGGAGGAACAAGTGCGAACCATCGCGGACATGCTCAGGGAGGAGGGGCACGCCAAAGGCCTGCTGGAAGGCATCGCCAAGGGGCGGACCGAGGGGCGGACCGAGGGGCGGACCGAGGGGTTGGCTGAAGGGTTGGCCCGCGGACGCGCCGAGGGAGTGCTGAGAATCCTGGCTGCACGCGGCATTGCCCTGAATGAAGAGGAGCGCCAGCGCATCCTGTCGTGCACAGACCTGAACACGCTCGACCAGTGGTTCGAGCGGGCCCTGAACGCCACGAGCCTTTCCGATTTCATGCTCAACGGCTGAGCGGAGGCCATTGCCGCTCCAACTTCGCCAGCCGCTCAGCGAGCGTCTGCGGGGCTCGAGGTGGGCGGAGGCTTCTTGGACTTTGGCGGTGCGAGAGGGGCGACGTAGCACTTGCCCTTGAAGATCACGCCGCCGCTCCCCGCGCACTCCTCGGCGGTCATCGAGGACAACTCGACCCAGCAGCCTCCATTGAGGGGCACCTGCTTGGGCGCTGGGCACCGGCCTCTCTCGTCGGGCTCGGCCTGTCCTGGGCGTGGCTTGGGGGGAGCTTCCTGAGCAATGGGCGGTGTGTCCGTGGGCGGAGAGGAGGAAGGTTGAGGCGCGGCAGGCGAGGAGTCCCCAACGGCGGTGGTTCCCGCGTCTGGAGCGTGAGAGCCCGAAGCCTGCTGCGTGCTCTCCGACACGTACGTGGGCACGCGGGGCGGTGACCACCAGTTCCACAGGAGCACGACGCAGACTCCTAGAGTCACCAGGGTCAGCCAGGGCGCCCAGGTCCACGAATGCCCCAGTGGCCTGACGGGCGCGGGGCGCTCACCGCCACGGGCTGGAGCCAGGGCTGTCGGCGGTAGCGCGGTAGCTGGCGGTGGCGCGGGGAGCCGCGTTGGCACGCTGGCGCTGGCCATGGCCTCCAATGGCTGGGCCGCCTGGTCCGCCGTGCCGCGAGCCTCGGGAGCCTCCGAGAGCAGGCGGAGAATGACGTGGCGCAGGCGAGGGTCCACCCGGGGGTTGCTCTCCAACAGGGGCCTGGGGTCGGGGGGCGACACCCTCCAGGAGCCTTCCCCGTCCTGCTGAACATCCATGGGAGGAGGGTACTGGCCCATGACGAGGCGGTAGGCGGTCACGCCCAGGGCATAGAGGTCATCCGCGGGCGAGGGCACGTAATAGGTGTCGCGGTTGCGGGCCAACCGGATGTCGAACAGACAGGCTTGAGGAGAGAGGTACTCAGGGGTGAAAGGAGCCAACGACTCCCAGGTGAGGCGCTGAGCCCCCTCGAAGTAGCAGGAGCCGAAGTCGATGAGCACCGGCAAGTTGTCCGACAATCGGACCAACACGTTGTCGCCTTTGACGTCACGGTGCACGGCGCCCGCGGCATGAATGGCCTCCAACGCTCGAGCCAACTGGGCCAGCACCCGGCACACCTCCGGGCCAGAGAGCGCGTGGCGCTCAGCCCAGGCGTACAGGGGCGTGCCTTCCACCCATTCCATGACGAGGAAAGGGTGTTCGGCGGCACCGGAAGGGTGGCGAAACACGCCCCGGCCCAACAGGCGGGGGATGCTGGGGTGACTCAGGCGAGAGAGTAGCTCCGCTTCACGGGCGAAGCGCCAATCCCACGGGTACACCGAGAGCTTGAGGGCCACGGGCCCCAGGTGCTCCTGGCCGATGCGCACGGCACGGTAGACGGCGCCATAAGCGCCCTGGCTGTGCCAACTCTCCACGCGCCATGAATCGAACTGGGTGCCTGGAGAAAGCCGCTGCACGTGCTCCTCATGGAGGCGCTCCCAGGCTCGGGAGCATCAGGGATGTTGGGCCCAGGCTCTTCTACCTCACCGCCGACGCATGAGATAGGGCGGCCGTGATCTCCCAGGGGCGGCTGACTGGGCATGGACACACGGATTCTGTCATTCTGAGCACCGTCAACCACGGTCCTACCGCAGGAGGGAAACCGACTGGGCTGATCGCGAAGCCCGGCACGTGCAGGCTCCCAAGCTGGAGGCACCCGCGGAGCAGGAGCCAGGACAGTCTCAGATCATCAGGCCTCACTAAATCGCGGAGGAAGGCTCATACGAGCGGGGAACTCCCCGTAAATGAGCAAGGCACTTGCGTGCTGCCCGAAGATCCGTGGAGTCAAGGCGAGGTGAGAAAGTATCGCAAATGCGTTTCAACATTCGCCAGGCGGCTTGCCGCCGCTTGGAGTCTCGTGGCTGGCGGCACAGGCTGACGACCGCGCGTAGCTCGAAGAGCCTGGCGCCACGTTGGCTGGCGATAGCACGCGCTCGGAAGAAGCAGCGCTTGGCCTGGGCCTCCTCCCCGCGCAGCCGCAGCAGCTCCCCCTGAAGCCGGTACAGCTCAGCCCCGTAATAGTGCTCGCCCGTCAGCTCGGCCCAGCCCAGCCCCTTGCGTACGGCGTCGAGCCCTGCCTGTACTTGGCCAAGCTTCAAGTGCATCTCCGCGAGAATGCCGAAGTTGAGGGGCATGCTGAGCCGGATTCCAGACTCCAGCCAGGACTCCAGATCACGCCGCAAGAGATCGACTCCCTGCTGGAGCCGGCCAAGTCCAGCCAGGGCCCAGCTTCGTGCAACACGAGACCAGCCGAGCCATAGCCGGAACTTGTGCTCTCGGGAGAGAGCGATGCACTTGTCGGCCCACTCCAGCGCATGAGCCGAGTCCTGGCGGAGCTGGCTGGCCAGCGCCACGTGGGTGAGCGCATACGCCGTCGTATGGGGATGGCCAATGCGCTCGGCCAGCTCCAGGGTCTCATGGGTGTACCGCACCGCGAGATCCGACTCCCCGAGGACGGAGTAGATGATGGCGCTATAAGCAAGACTCAGGACGCGAGGGCTGACCCAGTGCTTCACGGCCTGTTCCTGGTGCTCCGCGAGGCTGAAGTCAGCATACGCCAGTGCGTGTTCGACCTCCTCCTGGGCAGCGCCGAGCTGCCCTCTGCAGAAGAGGATGGTGGCCTTCATGCGATGGCCCAGCGTGAGGAGCTCCCGGCTGCGATCGCGCTGGCCCAGGATGACGAGCTGCTCTCCCACCTCGTGCGCCTCGTGGAACTTCGCGCGTGCGAAGTGATAGTGGAAGAGCCCCCAGTGGGAGAGCCCAGAGCTCCGTGAGTCATCTCCCACGCCATGGAACAGCTCCCTGGCCCGCTCGAAGAGAACCTCCACCTCGGGCGAGCGGTAGCGCTGAATCTGAGCGAGCGGAAAGCCGAGGGCTGACAGCAGACGCAGCTCCTCCGCCGCACGGGCCGAGGCATCCGGTAGGCTTCGCAGGAGCTGAAGCGCCCGGGTCAGGTGATGGACTGCCTCCATGTTCGCCGAGCGCTGGCTCGCGCGCTCTCCGGCCAGTGCCCAGTGGCGGATGGCCAGCTCGACCTCTCCGGCCTCCGTGTAATGGCGGGCGAGCAGCTCGGGGTGCGCTTCGACGAGCGGGCCACCCAGCTCCTCGAGCATCTGCGCCATGCTCCGGTGAAAGTGCTGTCGCTGGCTGCGCGGCAGCGCCCGGTAGGCCACTTCCTGAATCATCACATGCCGGAACCGGTAGCGCGGTTCGTGAGCCTCTTCTGAAATGAGGATGCCTGCCTCGAAGAGCGCGGCGAGGCCTGTGCTCAGCCACCGGGGGCTCCAACCGGTAAGCCGCGAGAGCATACTCAAGGTGAAGCTACGCCCCGCCGTCGCGCAGATGCAGGCCAGGGCGCGCTGCCTCCGGGGAAGCCTGTCCAGCCGGGCTTGAAGCAGCTCGGTCAATGTGGCTGGGACGGAGGAGGGGAAGCGCGCGCTCAGGGAGCCGTCGAGTGAGGCCTGCGCGACCACCATGCGTGTCATCTCCTCGATGAACAGGGGGATGCCATCCGTCTTCGCCACCAGCTGCTGAATGGTCTCCGCCGCCAATGGACAGCCGCTGGCCGACTCCTTGATCAGGAGCGCGGTGTGGTGGGCTGACAGGTGCTCCAGAGGCATACGATGAAGCCCAAGCCCTTGTTCCCAGGGAGGCGCGAACCCGGTGCGGGCGCTGAGCAGGAACAGCACGCGCGCATCCCTGACGTGGTTGAGCAGAAAGCCCAGCAGTTGGAGCGAGGAAGGATCGGCCCAGTGGAGATCCTCACAGATGGCAAGCACCGGCATGTCCCGCGCGAGCCTGATGAGCAGGTCGCCCAGCGCCTCCAGGGTCTTGTCCTTGAGCTGCTCTGGCGTCAGTCGGGAGAGCAGTGGCTGGCTGGTAGCGGGAGGAGCGAAGAGCGCCTCGAGCAGGCAGACCTGCTCGGAGCTCAGGTCCAGCTCCCGCAACCGTTCCTCCATGGGCCGTGCGCGCTCTCGTGGGAAGCCTTCGGGAGTCAGCGGCATGACCCGGGTGAGCATCTCGATGATGGGATGGAAAGCGCTATTGCTGGCTTCAGGCCAGCATTGACCCTGGAGCCGCAGCACGACACTCCCGGGAATCCGGCTCGCGAACTCCTGGAGGAGGCGGGACTTGCCGATGCCAGCCTCTCCGCTGATGAAGGCCCACGTGGCATGGCCGCGCTGGGCCAGCTCCCAGAGCTCGAGGAGCCGCCCAAGCTCGGCTTCCCTTCCCACGAAGGGCGTGAGCCTCCCGGTGGCGGAGATCCGCTCGAAGCGAGACAAAGCCTTGCGCTCACGCAGAGGACGGAAGAGCTCCATCTCCCTTCCGCTCGGCAACCCCTGAAAGCTGCGACGGCCCAGGGACTCGGCCTCGAAGGTGCCGCGTACGAGCTCCCAGGTGCTGTCGCTCAGGAGCACGGTGTCTGCCGCGGCATGGGTAGCCAGGACGCTTGCAATCTCCAGGGCATTGCCGCGGATGGAGAGCCGCTGCCCGCGCGGCTCCAGCTCGGCCTCGTCCAGGGACACCTGACCCGTGTGAATTCCCACCTTCACCGCCAGCTGCGCCGACGCAGGGTGTGGAAGCCTCGTGCGCAGCGACTTCTGGAAGTCACGTACCAGGTGAAGCCCCGCGCGCACGGCGCACGCGGAGCCATCTTCCCAGGCCCGCGGATAGCCAAAGCACGCGAGGAGCTTGTTTCCCAGGCACAAGGCCACCGTGCCCCCATGCTGCTGAAGGAGGTCCGAGCAGCACTGATGGAAGGCAGCCTCCAGTTCGCTGCTGTCCTCGGCGTCCAGGTCTTCCCAGTGCCCAACGAGCCAACAGGACACCAATGTCACCTGGCGAAGTTGCGGCGTGGTGTTGCGCGGAGGGTGATGACCCGCCGCGAGCTGCTCTTCGAGCTCCTGCAGCTCTTCCTCGAGCTCCAGCGCCGTCGGGTAGCGGTTCGCCGGGTTCTTGGCGAGCGCCCGGGCAACGATCAGCTCCGCCTCCCGGGGAAGTTCCGGACAGCGCGCCCGTACCGAGGGGACTGGCTCCGCGGACAGGACTCTCTTCCTCAGATCGGAGACGCGGGCGTAGGGGGGCTCTCCTGTGAGCAGCTCGAACAGCACGACTCCAGCAGCCCAGATGTCGGTGCGCTCATCCTGCTGCTCGCCACGCCACTGCTCCGGGGCCATGTAGAGCGGCGTGCCCGCCGTCCTCAGAGCCCAGGTCACGTGGCTATCCGACGCGGTCGGATGTTGGGCGATGCCGAAGTCCAGGAGCTTGACGCCGCCGTCTCGGGTGATGAAGACGTTGCTGGGCTTCAGATCGCGGTGGGTAATGTGACGCTCATGCGCGTGGACCGTATCCGTCCGGCCAAGGACGTGCTGGGGGACCTTGTTGAGTTGAGCGAGGTGGGTCACCCCTGGACCCATGACCAAGCCAGCCGACAAGCCGCAGTGGGTCCGCGTCGCCGAGCAGTTCGAGCACAGCGGGTTGACGC
>DATHBR010000080.1:0-43391 GCA_035296065.1 Myxococcaceae bacterium
CCTCCGCCGCCTCCGCCGCCTCCGCCGCCTCCTCCTCCGCCGCCCCCGCCTCCTCCGCCCCCGCCTCCTGGGCCGGGCGTGTGCGTGTCGGTGGATCTGAACGACTTCAACGTGTTCCTGCTGGGTAACTACACGGGCGGCACGGACGTGCGCGGCAAGGTGGCCGCTGGCGGCAACATCGACATGCAGTACTTCTCGGTGGGCGCGGGCCTGGACGCGAGCGACGTCAACAACGTGCTGGTGGCGGGCGGCAACCTGAGCCTGCAGCACGGCGGCATCTTCGGGCACACCCGTCACGGCGGCACGCTGAGCGCCAACGGCACGGTGACGCTCTACCGTGGGACGATGGGGGCGGGCACGCCCATCAACTTCACCACCGCGGGTGCGTCGCTGAAGCAGCTGACGGCGAACCTGAGCGTTCAGGTGGCGAACGGGACGACGCGGTTCGAGACGTGGGGCGGGCTGTTCCTGACGGGCACGAACCCGACGCTCAACGTGTTCCAGGTGGACGCCAGCGTGCTGTCCTCGACGCGGTTCCTGTCGGTGAGCGCTCCTGCGGGCTCGATGGTGGTGGTGAACGTGGTGGGAGCCTCGGTGTCGATCACCGGCTTCAGCACGCAGTTCAGCGGGGGCGTGGATCAGACGGGCCTGCTGTTCAACTTCGTGACGGCCACGAGCATCGACATCATGAACCACGGCGTGTTCGGGACGATCCTGGCGCCGTACGCTCACATCAACTTCAGCAACGGCAGCTTCGACGGAGCCATCTACGCGGGCTCGATGTCGGGCAACGCCGAGGGCCACATCAACCCGCTGTTCGAGCTGGATCTCTGCACGTCCGAACCCAACTGAGGGTAGCGGCTCGACACAAGGGCAGTTGAAGCAAGGTGAGGGGTGGACCAGCACGGTCCGCCCCTCACGTCGTTTCCGGCTACGCTCCCGGGCTCTCCGAGGTGGAGGGCTCCATGAGGATGCGCAAGACAGGTGCCCTGCTGCTGGCACTGGTGATGACGGCGTGTGCCAGTACGCCCCGGCAACCTCCCGGAGAGGTGGCCCGCTACGAGCTGCGCGTGCTCACCGCGGGCACGGGAGATGACGAGCCCGTGGAGGTGGACAAAGCGGACTTCCAGCGGGCGATGCGCGCGCTGGCCTCGGGAATCCACCCTTCCAACACGCCTGGCGAGACGGCACGCTGGCTGCTGGAGGGCGGGCTGCAGGCTCACGTCCTGGCGGAGGTGCGTGGCGAGCAGGTGGTGCGGCTGACCCCCCTGGACGAGAACAGCCCGCTGGCCGCGGAGACGGCGGCGCAGATGACGCGCAGCTACCTCGCCCTGTGCCAGCGGCAGTACGGCGGCGGTGACTGCCTGGGCTTTCTGAAGGACGGGCCCACCCTGAAGCGAGAGGACCTGCGCATGTTGGCCCTCGCGCTGTCTCTGCGTGGGGTGCTCAAGGAGACGTGGGAGGCACTCAAGGAGGTGGTGTCCCCGCAGGCCCTGGTGGCCATGGTCGTGTGGACGGCCGGCCTGTACCTCACGATGTGGCTGTTGCCCGAGCCCACCACCAAGCTGCTGGCGGCGGGGATGACCCTGGCGCTGCTGGCCTGGCTACCAGCGGCCACACTGTGGGAGCTGATGGACGGTTGGGCCCGGCTGATGAACGAGGTGGACCGGGCCACCTCGTTCGCCCAGGTGCAAGAGGCCAGCGAGCGCTTCAGCCGGGTGCTGGGAGAGAACACCGCACGGGTGCTCGTGCTGGTGGTGACGGCGGCGCTGAGCGGCAGCGCGGTGAAGCTCTCTCAGCAATTGCCGAAGCTGCCGGGCTTCTCGCGCGCAGCGGCGCGAGCCGAAGCACAGGGGACAAGCCTGACCGAGGCTGCCTCAGTGGAAGAAGTGGCAGCTGCGGGAGAAGGCACCTTCACCCTCATGGTGCGCGGCCCCGGCACCAGGGCCGCAGCGGCGAGCGAGGCTCGCGCGGGCGCCACCATCATCATTCGCCACCATGCCGGCAACCGGCTGGTGAGCTTTCTGGGGCGGCGCTGGAACGTGCCTGCGAACAGATCCCTGAAGGAGATCCCCACCCGGGATCCGATGGGAGACGAACTCGAGGCAGCGGCTCAGCAGATGGCCAAGAAATGGGGCCCCGATGATTTGAAGGCTGACGAGGTTGACGCCATCCGCCAAGCCACTGATCAGGGCAGGTACTGGCTGGCACGCTTACTGGAGCGCCAGGCCCGCGGCCGTTTCGTGGAGGCGCGCATGAGGCAACGATTCGCGCAGCTGAAATGGAACTACAAGGGAGTCGACGCGATTGACCCCACCACAGGCTATCGCTATGAGATTCTCTCCGGTACGGACTCGAACATGGCCCTCCATGGCCGACGTTTGGCGGATGAGTTCTTCCGTCTCATCACGTTCTGAAGAGGGGCGCCCTGAGCCAGGTCAATCTTCAAGACGCGGAGCTCACGGGCGAGCGCATCGACATCGGTCGCAATGTCGTCTACTTCCTCGGCCCCAACCTGACGCTGCGGAATTGCACCCTGGTGTTACAGATCGCCGCACGGAACCTGGTCATCCCTCAAGCCCGGTTCATCGACTGCACCTTCGTGGTCAAGCGGGAGCTGAAGGGCTTCCGGTGGGACACTGCCCATTTGCAGGGCTGCCGGTTCACGGGCCTTCTGTCGGGCAACGACTTTGGAGAGTTTCCCCGCTCCCTGGGCACCGGCAGCATCGAGGGTTGCGACTTCACGGAGGCCACCTTGCAAGGTTGCCGCTTTGTAGGCTGCGACGCTCGCAAGCTCCGTTTCCCTTCCTGGCCGTGCTTCACCCTCTTCGATCCCGTGCGGAGGTGGCGTGAGCTGAGCGCCTACCCCTGGCCAGGCACCATCGGTCGCATTACGATCGAGGGCCTGGAGATATCACCCGCCACGACAGCCGCGTTGACGCTTTCAGCCCCAGTCCTCGCTGAGCGGCACGGCACCACCCCCGAGGCCATCAAAGCCGTGCTGGAGAAGCTGGACGGCGTGTTTTACTGAAGCCCATGCGCCGCACCCACTCCCGAAGCCGCAGGCGCCTGCCCGGATGAGCGCCCTGGCCTGGCTGAGCCTGGTGGCCTGCGCGGGGCAGCTCGCCCTGGCGGGCCTGGCCCTGGGACGCGTGGGCAAGAGCCCCCTGGCCCTGCCCCTGTCCCTGCTGTCCATCGCGCTGTCCACGTGGAACTTCGCCAACTTCGCCTACGCCGTCTCCACCGAGCAGGGCTGGAGGCTCGTGGCGCTCGGGGCCAAGCTCATGGCCGCCCCGTGCGCCATGCACTTCATCCTGTCCTTCACCGGGCAGCGGCGCCGCTTCGCCGCCGTCATCTACTCCACCTACGCCCTGTTCGGCGTCTTCGCCGGCGTCACCCTGTCCGCGCTGGGCTCGGACTGGCTGGCCGAGCGCGCCACCTCGCCCCTGTTCGCCCACCTCACGCTGGCCATCGACACGCTGATGCTGGGCACCGGCTGGGCGCTGCTGGCCATCCACCTGCGCCGCGCCCCCCGGCTGGACGAGCGCATCCGCACCGGCCTGCTGCTGCTGGGCCTGGTGCTGCTGGTCGCCCTGCCCGGCACGGACATGATGGCGGAGCTGGGGCTGAACATGCCCCGCCTGGGCACCCTGGGCACGCTGCTGGGCCTGCCCGTCATGGCCACCGTGGCCCTGCGCTTCCGGCTGCTGGAGCTGAACCTGTCCCGGGGCGCCGCGCTCTACGCGGGCACGCTCGCGGTGGTGGGCGTGCTGGCCTACCTCATCGTGTTCCGCCTCTTCGCCGGCGAGCAGGGCGCGCTGGTGGTGGGCACCGCCGCCGTCACCTTCTCGCTGCTCACCGCCGCGCGCCGGGGGGTGAGCGCGCTCGTCACCCAGCGCGAGCGCCTGGAGCGCCTGGCCACCCTGGGCCGCTTCTCCGCGCAGATGGCGCATGACTTGAAGAACCCCATCGCCGCGCTCAAGGGCGCCGCCCAGTTCCTCAAGGAGGAGCACGCCCAGCGCCGCCCCTGGGACGACAAGGGCGAGTTCCTGGACCTGCTGCTCGAGCAGGTGGAGCGCCTGGACCGGGTGGTGAGCACCTACCAGCGCCTGGGCCGGGTGGAGCCCCTGCCCCGCCCGTTGGACTTGAACGCGCTGGTGAAGGACGTGCTGTCGCTGCAGGCCTTCGCCGGCTACGCCAACGTGAAGCTCGAGCGCGAGCTGGCGCCCGTGCTACCCCCGTGCTCGGGGGACTACGACTTGCTGGCCAACGCGCTGGAGAACCTGGTGCGCAACGCCTACGAGGCCATGCCCCAGGGCGGCACGCTCACCGTGCGCACCCAGCGCGAGGAGCCCGAGGGCGCCGCGGTGCTGCTGAGCGTGGAGGACACGGGCGAGGGCATGGACGCGCGCGCTCGGGAGCGGGCGTTTGATGAGTTCTTCACCACCAAGGCCAGCGGCAGCGGGCTGGGGCTTGCGTTCGTTCGCCGGGTGGTGGAAGCACACGGGGGCGAGGTGTCGCTGACGAGCCGGGAGGGGCGCGGTACGCTGGTGAGCCTGCGCCTGCCTGCCCGTGGGGCGCTCGAGGGCGCCCCCCCCTCTGGAGAAGGAGCACCGTGGCCGAGCCGCTGAAGGGAAGCGTGTTGTTGGTGGATGACGATCCCGCCGTGGCCAAGGTGCTGGGCGCGCTGCTGGCGCAGGCGGGGCTCACGGTGCACACGGCCAGAAGCGGCGCCGAGGCGCTCGCGCTGCTGGGGCAGAGGCCCATCGACGTGGTGGTGAGCGACGTGCGGATGCCGGGCATGAGCGGGCTGGAGCTGCTCGCCGAGGTGACGCGCGCGTGGCCCGGAGTGCCCATCGTGCTGATGACGGCGCACGGCACGGTGCCCATGGCGGTGGAGGCCATGAAAGCGGGGGCGCTGGACTTCATCCTCAAGCCGTTCGACCGGGAGGAGATCCTCTTCAGCATCCGCAAGGCGCTGCTGGTGCACGAGGCGCGCGAGGAGGTGGAGGAGCGCACGCCGCTGAAGGCCAGCACCTTCGTGGGCAAGAGCGCGCCGATGGCGCAGGTGGAGTCGCTGCTGGCGCGGGCGGCGGCGGGCACGGCGACGGTGTTGCTGCGCGGCGAGTCCGGCACGGGCAAGGAGCTGGCAGCCAGGGCGCTGCATGACGCGAGCCCCCGGCACGCGGGCCCCTTCGTGAAGCTGCACTGCGCGGCGCTGCCGGAGACGCTGCTGGAGAGCGAGCTGTTCGGCTACGAGAAGGGCGCCTTCACGGGGGCGGCCACGCGCAAGCCAGGCCGGGTGGAGCTGGCCCACGGGGGCACGCTCTTCCTGGACGAGATTGGAGACATCACCCCGCACGTGCAGGTGAAGCTGCTGCGGCTGCTACAGGAGCGCGAGTTCGAGCGCCTGGGCGGCACGCAGACGCTGAAGGTGGACGTGCGCTTCGTGGCGGCCACGCACCGGCCGCTCGAGGAGATGGTGAAGAAGAGCGAGTTCCGCGAGGACCTCTTCTACCGGCTCAACGTGGTGCCGGTGTGGCTGCCGCCGCTGCGGGCCCGGCCGGAGGACATCGAGCCGCTGGCCCGGCACTTCCTGGAGGTGCACGCCAAGGCGAATGGGCGCCAGCCCTTCACGCTGATGCAGGACGCGCTGCAGGCGCTGCAGGCCCAGCCCTGGCCCGGCAACGTGCGCCAGCTGCAGAACTTCATGGAGCGGCTGGTGGTGCTCTCCGACGGCCCGAACCTCACCGGCGAGGACGTGGCGCGCGAGCTGGCCCGGCAGCCCGGGCTGATGCCACAGCCCGCGGTGGCGGCTTCGGCGGGAGCCTCCATGCCCGCGGCGGCAGCGGCGGGTGGGGAGCAGAAGACGTTGGACTCCCAGCGCCGGGAGACGGAGCGCCAGGCGCTGCTGGACGCGCTCAAGCGGGCCGGAGACAACCGCACGCTGGCCGCGCGCCTGCTAGGCATCAGCCGCCGCACCCTCTACAACAAGCTCGAGGAGCACGGGCTGGTGTAAAGCGCTGACCATGCTCGAGCTGCGCGTGTGCATCGACATGGCTTCTGCCTGCTGGAGTTCAAGGGCCGCGGCTACGACGCGCTCTCCTCTTCCGAGGCGACAGCGGCCAGCGCGCGCAGCTCATCCTGAAAGGTGCTCACCAGCCGGTGAGGATCCGGCACGAGCCCGGCGTCCACGGACACGCCCACCGTCACCTGCCCCGCGTAGCTGAAGATGCTCACGCCCAGCGCCACCTTGGCCGCCTGGGGCACCCAGAACATCAACCCCGCCAGCCGCGTGCCCGCCAGGTACACCGCGTGCCGAGGCCCCGGCACGTTCGTCATCACCAGCGTGCCCCGAGGCCCCAGCACCTCGACGATGCGCTGCTCCACCGCGGTGGGCATCAGCCCCACCACGCCCAGCAGCCCGAACGTCACCGCTGCCTCGGGTGAGCGCTTCAGCTCATCCATGCGTCGCTTGAGCTCCTTCAGCCGCCGCCGGGGCTCCGCCTCGTGCACCGGCAGTTGCAGGAACACCAGGCCGAAGCGGTTGCCCAGCTCGCGCGGAATGGGCTCATCCAGCGGGCGCAGGTTCACGGGGACGAAGGCGCGCACATCCACCGGCTCCCCGCCCCGCTCCACCAGGTAGCGCCGCAGCGCCCCGGTGAGCGCCGCCAGCAGCACGTCATTGATGGTGCTCTCCATCGCCCGGCCCAGGGCCTTCACCTCCTCGAGCGGGATGGGGTCCGACCACACCGCCCGCTTCGCCGTGCCCAGCGGGCCCCGGAGCACCGTGAGCGGATCGGCGGACATCGCCGCCAGCCGGCCCAGCGTGGCCGCGCCCCGGGCCCCGGTGCGCACCATGTCTCCCAGCTGAATGGGCTCGGCGAACAGCTCCGCGCCGCGCTTGAGCGCCGCCCGGGTGCCCTTCACCACCGAGCGCGCTCCGCGCACCAGCTTGAGCCACCCCGGCTGAGCCGCTCGCGGCGCCGGAGCGGGCTCCGGGGCGAAGTGCTCCTCCACCGCGCTCTCATCCATGAGCGACAACAGCACCCGCGCCAGCGCGATGCCATCGGCCAGCGCGTGGTGCAGCCGGGCCAGCAGCGCGCCGCCCTGGCCGAAGCCCTCCACCACGTGCAGCTGCCACAGCGGCCGCGAGCGCTCCAGCGGAGTGCTCATCCACTGGCTCACCAGCTCCTCCAGCGCGGCGCGGTCTCCAGGCGGCGGCACCACCGCGTGCCCCACGTGCGCCTCCAGGCGGAAGTCGGGGTCCTCCTCCCAGTGCGGGGCTCCCAGCACGCCCTCGGGCATCACCACGCGCTGCCGGAAGCGGGGAAAGCGCTCCACCATCCGCTCGCGCACCACCGCCTTGAGCCGCTCCCAGTCCGGAGGTTCATCGAACCAGAGCACCGCGGTGATCATCATCAGGTTCGCGGGCTCCTCCATCCGGAGCCACGCGGCGTCAACGCTCGACATCCGCTCCATCACCGGCGAACCTTCTCACACTTCCCGGGCCTGCCAGCGGCCTTATTGCTTCGCGGGAGCGGAGTCGGGAGCGACGGCTTCCCCGGGCGGAGCGCGCTGGAACTGGAAGGTGCGCTGGTTCTTGTCATCGACGATGAGGGTGAGGATGTCCTTCTCGACGACGACCTTGTAGCGGGGCCCGAGGAACTTCCCCTTCGACAGGGGGATGACGCGAGGCTTGCCACACACGGGCCCCACCGCCTGCCCGTCCCTGGGCAGCATCGTCACCTTGTCCTCGCCCGTCATCGCGAAGGTGCCCCAGGCGCGCACCTCCAGCGAGTTGCCCCGGCCCAGCGTGGCGTCCTCCAGCGAGGTGCGCAGCATGAAGCAGCCTTCGGGTGTTACCTCCAGGCTGCGCGCATAGTCCGCGCGAGGCTCCGGGTTGAGCCGCCCCGGGGTGCCCTTGGGCTCCGGCTGCAGCGTGGCCGCCGACAGCACCCACTTGCCTGCTACCCCCTTGGGCAGTGGGCCGCCGGCCTCCGCGGTGAAGCCGGCGCACGGCGTGGGCTGCTCCTTCTCGGGGCTGGGCGGGGCGGGCTCGAAGGCCCGCTGACACGTCTTGCCGCAGATGCGCGCCGAGCAGGTGGTGTCATCCGGCGCACAGCCCGCGTTCTCGGTGCAGCGCTCGAGCCGCTCGAGCGCCGCCTCGCAGCCCTGGCGCAGGCAGATGTCCACGCAGCCCGCGTCGATGCACTCGGCCACGCAGACCCAGTTGGCCCTTCCACACACCCCGGCGAGGGCGCGGGGTTTACCACCGGACGCCTGGGCAGCGGCCGAGCAGGCCCAGCTCAGAACCACGAAGATGACAAGCGCGCGTGCCATGGACGCGAGCAAGCTCATCACTCGCGAGGCGAAGTGCCAGCCTCCGGGCGCCCGAGGAGGCTCAGTCGTCCTCGGTCAGAATGTTCTCCAGGTTGCTCTTGCCCGCGGCGAGCTTCTGGAAGGCGGTCTCCAGCCGGCGGCTGATCATCCGCTTGTCCGCGCGCTCCTCGACCGCCAGGTCCTTGAGCGCCGCTTCCAGCTCCACCTCGGCCTCGGAGAGCAGCTCTCGTGCCTTGAGGATTCGCCGCTGCAGCTTGGGATTGATCGAAGGCATGCCCAAGCCTCTAACCCAGGCGCTCCAGGAAGTCGAATCAGCCGGGCTTGGGGCCCAGCCGCGCGGCGAAGGCAAGCAGCCGCTCCCGGGCCTTCTCCAGCTTCTGCATGGGAATGGAGAACACCGCGCGCACGCGGCCGGGATCCGCGCACCAGGCGCCGCTGTTGAGCACCACGTGCGTGTGCTCGTAGACGATGCGAGGCAGGTTCTCCACCGTGAGCCGCACCCCGTCCACCTCGCGCCCCAGCCACGCGCTCATGCGCGGAGCCAGGAACAGGCCTCCGGCCTCCAGCGTGTCCGGGTAGCCCTCGGCCGGCAGGGCCTCGGCGAGCAGCCGCCGCTTCTCGGCCAGCTCACGCCGCATGCGCACCAGGAACTCTCGCAGCGCCTTGTGGCGCGCGGGGTAGAGCAGCCGGCCCTCGGGGCTGCGCGCATAGGCGGCATACAGCCAGGCGGCCGCGCGCGCCATGGCCCGCGTGGGAGCCACCAGCCCACTGTCCCGCAGCGCGGTGGCGAGCGCCCTGTCCCGCGTCGCCAGCCAGCCCAGGCGCAGGCCTCCCGCGGCGAACTCCTTCGAGAACCCGCCGAGCACCACCGTGCGCGCTCCCACTCCGGGCACCACCTGCTCCAGGGACACGGGGCTACGCACCGTCTCCGCCGTGGGGTTGGTCAAGTTCACCAGCCCGAAGATTTCGTCCGAGACCAGCAGGGCCCGCTGCTCCACCGCCCAGGTGGCCAGCGCCACCAGCTCCTCCTGCGTGAGGTAGCGGCCCTCGGGGTTGGACGGCTGGGAGATGACAGCCACGTCCGGCCCCCCCGGCCCGCGCCGCTCCTGGAGCGCGCTCAGCGGCCCCAGCACCACCTCGCACCCGGCGGCCTCCCAGGCGGGGGGCAGCACGCTGTAGCAGGGCGTGGCGATGAAGACGCGAGGCGCCCGGCCCAGCACCCGGCGCAGCGCCACGCCCAGGTGGTGCACCAGCGGCCACACGCCCTGCCCCAGCACCACGTCCTCCGGGGCGTAGCGCGCCGCGCGCGTCTCGAGCAGGAAGGCCACCACCGCCTCGGCCAGCCCATGGGCTTTGCCCGCCCCGTGCGGCATGGACAGCGCGGCGATCAACCCCTCGACGAGCACCTGGGGCATGGGCCCCTCGTTCTCGCCATAGTCCAGCCGCACCAGCTCCGGATCCTCTGGGCGGAACACCTTGGGCGCGAAGGCGGGGAAGCCCGCCAGGTGCTGAATGCGCCGGGAGCGGGGCAGCGCCACCGGGGGCGCGCGCTCGGCATGGGGGGGCTCCGCCTCCGCGAAGGAGATGCGGAAGGAGAGCAGCTCCTCGAACGTGCGCTCGTAGAACCACTGCGCCAGCGTGCCGATGCGCGAGTACGTCACCTCGGCGGCCACCTCCAGGTCCGAGCGCAGCGGCTCCGGCACGGGCAATAGCAGCGTCAGCTCCAGGTCCGGCCACACGGCATTCTTGATGAGGCCGTAGAGCACCACCAGGTTGGGAGGCAGCGGCTCGCGCGCCAGGAACTCGAAGAGCGTGAGCGGCTCCACCTCGCTGGTGATGTGGAAGAACTCGCTCTCGTCCACCACCACCCAGATGCCCCGGCGCGCCGCCTCGGCGACGATGTCGCGCAGCACCGCCCAGTTGGTGCGCTCGCCGGGCGCCACCGAGAGCAACACCACCTTCGCCTCGAAGGCGCTCAGCAGCTGGCGGATCTCCGCCAGGGTGCTGTGCGTCACGGTGACTTTCACCTCGGCGCGCTCCAGGGCCCGCGCGTACACCGGCAGCAGGTGGCGCGACACCAGCACCCCATCGCCCGGCTCACACAGCGACAGCAGCAGCGAGTACACGGCCTGCTCGCGCTCGGGGGCGACGAAAACCTCATCCTCGGACAGCCGCAGCTCGAAGAAGCGCTCCAGGTAGCGGGCCACGCGGCGGCGGAAGGGCGCATCTCCCGCCTCGTGCGTGTACGGCAGCACGGGCGCTCCGGCCAGCCGCTGGGCCAGCGCCGCCACGAAGCCCAGCTGCTCCTGGGACACGGCCCCTAAGTCCAGCTCCTCCGTCAGCTTCGCGGCGTCTAGCCGCCGCAGCGCCGCGCGCAGGGCCAGCGTCTCGCGCGGCAGCGAGGGCTGCGCCTCCCACACCGCCACCTCGTGCCAGATGGGGTGCCCGGCCTGCAGCCAGCCCAGCGCGGTGGCGGCGCGCAGCGGCTCGGGGCTGTGAGCTTCCATGAAGAACTCGAACTCGCGCTGCGTGCGCTGCTCCAGCGCCACCAGCGGGCGGATGTCCGTGTCCGCCGCCTGCATCACCCGCCGCGCCACGCGCACCTGCGTGCTGAAACCTCGCCGGGTGAACATGCGCTCGATAATGGGGCGCCCGGGCCGGCCCGCCAGGTTGAGCAACAGCCGCCCCGCGGGCGCCAGCCGCTCGGGCGCCTCGTCCAGCAGCCGCGCGATGAGCCCCAGCCCGAAGTGGTCCTCGTACACGTTCTGCAGCGCGGCGTAGTTGGACAAGTCATACAGCGCCTCGGGGTCCGCGTCCGCGGGCGCCTCGGGCAGCCCCTCGGTGCGCAGCACCTGGGGAATGCAGCCCACGATGAAGTCCCACGCCCCATCCTCGGGCAGCCCCAGCAGCAGATCGCTCTCCGCGAAGGACAGCCGCGCCACCAGCTGCTCATCTCCGTTGAGCCATGCGTTGCAGGTGGCCACGCAGGGCGCGTGGGGGTTCAGGTCCACGCCGTGAATGCGCGAGAGCCGGGTGAACTTCGCCAGCGCGATGCAGATCCACCCCGAGCCGGTGCCCACCTCCACCAGCCGCTTGCCGCCATACTCATCCAGCGGCACCTTCAGCAGCCCCTCGAGGAAGGTATAGGCCCACGCCTCGGGCGCGAAGATGGACGGAGGCAAGAGCAGCTCCAGCCGCTCCTGCGAGGCGCCCACCGTCGCCATCACCGTGACGAGCCGCAGCGCGGCCCCCTCGGGCTTGCCGCGCGCCAGCTCCGCCAGCGCGCGCAGCTCCTCCAGCGCCTGGGCGCGGCGCTCGCGCACGGCCAGGGCCTCCGCCAGTTCACGCAGCTGCTGAATCGCCTCGCGCGCCGACGCGGGATAGGTCGCCATAGAGAGCAGCAATGGTGGCACGCCGCTCCGGTAGCGCACCATGCCAATCCCTCTCTTAGAAGATGAGAGTGGCTGAAGAACGCACGCTGGCGTCGGCGCGCAAACTTTTGGCGCGACTCCGCACGGGCGCCAGAGTTACTTAAGGAACGACTGCCTCGGAGCCGCGCCCGGGTGGTTGGATGATGCGGTAGAGGCAAGCGCGGAACGGGGGAACTGCTCATGTCGCTCCAGCTCGTCGTGGATGGCCAGGCCGCACAGAACGTCCCGCTGCCCGAGATTCACTCCTTCATCACCGCTCAGCGCACGCAGCTGGCCCGGCTGTCGCGGGCGCCGGCGCTGGCGGGCATGTGGGAAGTGGCCGAGTCGGAGACGCGGGTGGTGGGGATGATGGGGGACGGGAGCGCGGACCCGTGGAGCACGCAGCACTGGCGGGGCCAGCTCCAGTCGCGCGAGAGCTACGAGCGCCAGGTGGACCGCGAGCAGCTGGTGGGCAAGCTGCTGCGCGAGGGGCACTCCACGGACGCGGAGCTGGTGTGGCTGGCGGGCGGCATCCAGGCGGCGGCGTTCCCGCGCTCGCTGAGCATCCGCCAGGTGGTGCACTTCTCCGAGCGGCTGAGCGAGCGGCTGGCGAAGGCGCGCACGGATGACGAGATGTTGCAGCTGGCGCTGCTGCGCCGCCACGCGGAGGGCCTGGCGCGGCGGATGATCGACTGGGCCAACCGCGGCCAGCTGTGAGCCTTCCAGCGCTCTGCCTCACGCAGCCTGGCGGAGCCGGGGACAGCGTGCACTTCCACGCCACGGCGGAGCTGGCGCGCCAGCACGCCTAGGCCCACCCTCGGCTTTTTATTTATGGAGGCTCCTCGGACGTCGGCACGCGCTCGGCACCAAGGAACAAAGGAGCGTAGCAACGCCCCTTGTACTCGTAATCGCCTTTTTCGCATGGAAGCTTAGCCTCTCCCTCAAGCACTCCCCAGCAGCCACCATTGATCACGACCACGTTCCGGAGTCTGCAGGGCGGGCGCTTCTGCCCAGGGAGAGGCTCGTCAGGCACCTGACGAGAGTGCACCCGTCCTGAAACCGGGGGAGTTTCGGCCGGGTGCACCGAGGCCATCGCCTCGTCTCCCATTTGTCCCGTGCCTCCATCTGGCTGCTCGGTAGCTTGCGCTTCGCTCCGCGACTCCGCGTAGGCCACTTCGGGCCTGTCCGCGTCGCGCGTCACCAGCATGACCAGCAGCCCCACACCAATGGCGACCCCCGCGGCAGCCGCTATGCGCGTCAGCTGCCGCTCTGGGTACCAGGCAGGCAACAGCCACCGGGTCTTGTCGGTGGGCGGCAACGAAGCCCCCTCCATCCAGACTCGATCCAGCGCCGGGTTGGCGCTCTTGAGCAGACGCTCCAACTCCTCCGCCACCTTCTTCGCGCTGCCCCGGGCCAGCGGATCCTCGGAGAGCATCCGCAGGATGAGCGCGCTCAGCTCCGGGCACCAGTCGGCCAGTCCCCGAGGGGCTTCCAGCTTCACCGCCTCACCCAGATCGTTCTCGTCATCGGGATCCGCGCCTTGCGGTGGGTAGGTCCCCCCAAGGAGCCGGTAGGCCGTCACTCCCAGGGCATACACATCATCCGCGGGGTCCCCCTCGTGATTTTCCTTGGCGCCGAGCCGCAGGGCGTACTTGAGAAAGTGCAGCTGAGGACTGCGGTACTGATCGGTGCCAGGCGGCATGCCACCGCGCGTCAGCGGGCGAGCCCCCGGGTAGCGGCAACTGCCAAAGTCCAGCAGCACCACGCGGCCCTTGGGGGTCACCCGCACGTTGCCGCCCTTCACATCCCGGTGCACCCCATGGTGGTGCGTGGCCTCCAGCGCCCGCGCCACCTGCGCCAGCTGCCCAATGGCCTGCCTCAACGTGAGCCCGTACTCCACCGCCCACTTGTACAGCGACAACCCTTCCACCCACTCCATGACGAGGTACGGGTAGGCGTCACCCCGGGGGCTGGTCCAGGTGCCGTGGCTCTCCAGCCTTGGCACTGACGGGTGGCGGAGGCGCGAGAGCAGCCATACCTCCCGCTCCATGCGCACGTCCTCCGCCTCCAGCGCCAGCTTCAGCGCATAGCTCTTGCCGTTGGGTTTGTTCGCTTTGACGGCGCGCAACACCACGCCATGGCTGCCGCTGCCAATGCGCTCGCGCACCAGCCAGGGGCCAACCTGCGAGCCGTATTCAGGGATTCGAGGGTCCACGGGAAGAGGGGGCGCCATATGCCTCCGGTAGGGCTATACACACCCTACCTCATGGGTGGGCTTTGTACACCCTGCTTCCCGCGGAGAGAGCCTCGCTCAGGCCACCTTGGGGAAGTCCACCTCGGTGCCGGCGACGACGTTGAGGTATAGGGGAAGTGGTAGACCCGAGTTCTCAGTGGTGCACCTGCACCTGAGCGAGGCGGGCCGCGCGTTGATCTCCCGGCTGCTGCCCACGCAGCTCTTCGCGCGGGCCATGCGCGAGCTTCCGGAGGCGGGCACCCGGCTGGAGGAGTCGCTCACGGAGCTGCTCCGAGCGCTCCAGCAGGAGCACGGCCAGCGCAGCTTCGGAGTGTGTGGCACCTGCCGCTACTTCCAGCGCGAGGCGCACGGGCGCTTCCGCTGCGGGCTGACGAAGGATCCGCTCTCGCACGCGGACAGCGCGCTGCTGTGCCGGGAGCACGAGGCCCCGGACGCATCCCACTGAGGCGCTCGCCGCTCAGGGCAGCGCGGTGGTGACGTAGTCCTTCCCGGCCTCGTGGCACCCGTGGCACGTCTCATGGCCGCGGCCATAGAAGTTGTTCTTGTACCCGGGCAGCACTCCCTCGAAGTAGAGCCACGTGTCCTTGTGGGCGCCGGCCTCCACCTTCACGTCGAGCGCGTGGCCGATGAGCTCCTTGCCATCCGGGGCGTAGAGCTCCTTCACGAGGATGGAGCCCACGGTGTGCGTGGCGTTGTTGGCGCGCAGGGACTCGACGGAGACGTCATTGAAGAAGACGCGCACCGGGCCATGCGGCCCACTGGACTGATGCACCGCGGGCTCGGCGAGCCAGTCCTTGTACCGCCGCTCCTTCACGAACGAGACGATGCCCTGCTCGGAGGTGTCCAGTCCGCCCACGATGGGGCCACGCCCCTCATCCGAGCCTCCACAGGAGGTGGCCAGGGCAACGAGCGCGAGCAGGGACAGACGCGGTGGCTTCATGTGAAGGGCCTCCCAGGGTGGACATCCGGCAGAGAGCCCTACGCACCACCCCGCGCACGGGTTACACCCAAAGTGTGGCCGCGCTGGTAGCTTGGCGCCGCGAACCTTCAACCCCAGGAGCCAGCCATGCCGACCCTCATCCCCGCGCCGACGCGGGTGGAAGCCGCGGGCAACAAGCCGAAGCTGATCGACGAGTACGTAGGAAGGGTGAACACGAAGACGGGCAACGTCAGCGTGGCGCACATGCGCAGCCCCGGGGGCTGGGTAGAGCCCGGGCAGAGGCCCGAGTTCCAGGAGGTGACGGTGGTGCTCAGGGGCCGCCTGCGAGTGGAGCACCAGGGCGGAGCGATGGACGTGCGCGCGGGCCAGGCGGTGGTGTGCGAGCCGGGCGAGTGGGTGCGCTACAGCACGCCGGACGAGGAAGGCGCCGAGTACATCGCCGTCTGCCTGCCTGCTTTTGCGCCGAACACGGTGCACCGCGACACCTGAGCCGGGCCTCTGCTCGCCAGTGGACCCTGCGCGCCGCGTGCATCCAGGGCTCGGGCCAAACGTGGTATTCTCTTGTGTCCGACGCCAACGAAGCATGACGCGGGAGCGAGCGATGCGAGGATGGACCGCGCTTGTGAAGCCCTGGGTGCTGAGTGTGCTGGCCCTGAGCCTGGGGCCCGGCTGTGGTGGCGCAGGCGCCCCCCCCGTCATCGGACCGAACCTGGTGCGCAACCCCTCCTTCGAGGCGGGGCTGGCCCCCTGGTGGACGGCCATCGAGACGGACGGCAAAGCCTCGCTCAGCGCCGAGGCCGCGGACCACGGCAACATGGGCCTGAAGCTCTCCAAGGGCACGCTCGGCTGGGGCGCCATGGTGGGCCAGGAGACGGAGCCTCACCAGGCGGGAGAAACTTACCAGGTGCGTGTCCGCATCAAGGGCGCGGCCGGCGGGGAGCGCGTCATGGTCAACTTCCACGGCTATGACTTTCAGCTCGAGGCCGAGCCCCGGTGGAAGACGGTGACGCGGATGCTGTACATGTCCGAGGCAAACGGGGTCGGCAACTCGTTCCTCAGCCTCACCACCAACGAGGCCACGGTGTACGTGGACGACGTGTCCTTCGCGAAAGCGGAGGTCGCTCGCGGCGACGCGGACGAGGAGGAGGACAACCTGCTGCGCAACGGCTCGTTCGAGAGCGACCTGGGGCTGTGGGTCTCCTGGACGGACGCGGGGCCAGAGGGCACGGCCGTCACCTCACCGGACGGGCGGCAATCGGGCTACGCGGGGCTGGTGCTGAGCAAGGGGCCCTCGGGCTCGACGGTGGCGGTGAAGCAGGAGCTGCGCGATCCGCTGGCCGCCGGGGAGGAGTACCGGCTCGAGGCGCACGTGAAGGGCACCCGGGGGGGCGAGGCGGTGCTGCTGTGCGTGCAGCTCAACACCCCTCCCTGGGATGGCCCCTGCCACCGGGTCAACGCCACCACGGGCTGGACTCACCTCTCCGAGAAGGTGACGTTCGATCCGGCGCTGGTGGATCAGCGGGTGGGCGTCCTGGTCTCCCTGGCGAGCGAGGGCGCGGTGCTGGTGGATGACGTCATCCTCGTGCGCACCCGGTCCGCGCGCTGAGCCCCACGAGGCCGCTCAGGTCCGGCCCGTGAAGCAGTTGAGCACCGCATCCCACGCACACTCGGAAGCGATGGCGGTGAGCCGCAGCGGATTGAGGGCGGGGTTGTCCACCTCGTCCGTCGTCGCGGCGAAGAGCACATCTCCATCATTGGGCCCGTGGAAGGGCTGAATGGCGCGGGCCATGGAGGCGTGCACGCCCCGGGCAACCTGCCGCAGGTCATCCGGCGCCATCTTCTGGTTGGTGACGAGCACGGTGAGGGTGGTGTTGCCCTTCTCCCGCGCGGGCGCCTTGTCCCCCTGGCGCAGGTCGGGCACGGGCTGGCGCTTGCCCGTCTTCGCATCGAGGAACCCGCGCACCACGCGGCCCTGGCGATCGAGGATGGCGCCGAAGGAGTTGACGACGGTGAACACGGCGATGCGCGTGGGCCCGGTGCGATGAAACGCCCCGCCCTGCCCCGCCAGCTCCCACTGGTAGTCGGGCAGCAGGAACTTGCCGCAGGTGGCGGCCACGCCCACGCCCCGCGCCCCTAACGGGAACCCCCCCGGAGCGGCGGCCCGGAGCGCGGCGCGGCCCAGCTCCTTGTCCGGGTAGATGGCGTTATCGCGCGGGCGGTAGTCGAAGATGATGGCGCCGGTGACGCCAGCGATCTCCTGCCAGGCGGTGGAGTAGCCGCGCTGGGTGAGCAGCTCCGCGGCCACACCGGTGGAGGCCTCCAGGCCATAGCTGGAGCCACCCGCCAGGCAGATGGCATCCACATAGGCGCTGCGCTCCTGCAGGTGGTCCGTATAGATGGTGGCCGGCGCTCCCCCGCGGATGTCCGCCACCGCGGTGGCTCCTTTGGGGAACGAGAACACGGTGCACCCGGTGGGCCCCTCCTTGTAGACGGCCGAGCCGATGTGCAGCGCGGGGAAGTCGAACTTGAGCACGTGAGGCCCGGGGCTCGTGTCCGGCTTGAGCTCGGGGGTGTTGTGCTTACGCACCTTGGCCGCGGGCTGCTGCGCCAGCGCCTCCGCCGTGGAGAGCGCCAGTGCTCCGGTTCCTGCCATCGCCAGAAAATGCCTGCGGGTTGTCCGTGCCATGGGCCGCTGCATAGCACCGGCAGCCCCGCGGATGGACAGGTGCGCACCACTCAACGGAAGGGTGCCCTCCCGGTACAGCAAATTGCCCACTCCAAGCGCCCCAGGTCTCCTGGGGGAAGACCGCCATCACCCTCCGGATGGAAGTGCCGGGGCTGGTACACGGCCTGCAATCGCGCTGGGGCCATGAGAACAATCACTCAATGGGTGCCGCTGGTGCTGCTGCTCGCCACGGCGGCACAGGCCCGGAGCCACATCACGGTGAACCCAGACTGTGCCACCAGCACCACGGCGCCCTGCGCGCCGTTCGCGGTGGGCGCGGATGGAATCGGACGGGCCACGGTGGCCACGTTACCAGCGGCCTTCGAAGTGCTGCCCGCGGCGGACACGGAGCGTGACGTCATCACCTACCACTGCGAGCGCGCGGTCTGCCACGAGGCGCCGTTCACCTTCAACCGCGCGCAGATGTCCCAGGTGACGTTGACGCGAGCGCGGACCATCGCGGGCCAGCCCGCGGGCGAGGTCATCTTCCGGCGCGCCGGGGCGGATGGAGCCCCGGTGGACTCACCGGATCCGATCCTGGTCTTCACCGAGGCGGTCTCCGGCATCGAGCTGGACGGCTTCACCGTGGATGGGCTGGGCCATGAGGCCTTCAAGCTCGGGCTGCCGCGGTCTCCCTGGACGCTCGTCTCGGTGCGGGCGCACAACACGACCATCAAGAACTCCACCATCCGCAACGGCGCGGGTGGCAGCTGCCTGCGCGTGGACTCGTCGGTGCAGCAGGTCCGTTCCTTCCGGCTCGTGGGCTCGCGGATCCAGGACTGCATCCGCTGGAGCGCGCCCCAGACGGTGGACACCCACGGCTTTCACACCTGCACCGCGAAGAACGTGGAGCTCACCGGCAACACCTTCGAGCGCTGCTCGGGCGACGGGGTGCAGCTCGAGAACAGGGCCGCCTGCGGAATGAACGTCACGTACGCCTGGCGCAACGTGACCATCTCCGGCAACACGTTCCGCACCGCTCCGGACGAGCGCCTGGGAGGCCTGACTCCGGGCGAGAACGCCATCGACATCAAGGACGGCGAGGGAGGGCTGACCATCTTCCGCAACACCATCTCCGGGCTCCGGGGCCTGCGGTACGACAGCGCCACGGGCAGCTACCTGGGCAATGGCACCGGCACCGGCTCCAGCGGAGAGGGCATCGTGGTGCACGCGAGCACCACGCGGTGCAACTCCCCCAACCCGCTCAAGTGCCTGGTCATCGAGGAGAACGACTTCACGGACGTCCCGGTCGGCATCTCGCTCGAGGTGGTGGGGCACCTGCATGTGCTCATCACCCGGAACACCTTCCACAACCTCTCGGCCGACGCACCTTATGAGAGCAACCCGGCCACCCGCGGCGTGGGCGTTCGCGTGGGCAGCGTCGCGGGCCTGCACCTCATCCACAACACGTTCGCCAACACCCCGGGGCTGCCGCTGTACGGAGAGGCGGGCAAGAGCCACCCGGAGGTGCGGATGAACAACAACCTGTTCTCCTACGCGGGAGTGGGCTGCAGCGTGCAGGACAGCGCCTTCCGCGACGGGTACAGCTTCTGCCGCATGGCGCCACAGGAAAGTGGCGCCTGGTCCTTCTGCCACGCGCGGCTGGCCAACGACATCGCCTTCGAGAATGACAGCGCCAGCTGGAGGCCAGCGGCTTGCGGCGGTGAGCCCGCCCAGAAGGCCTCCCAGCCGAGCTACCGCCTCGTCTCACCCAATCCCGAGGTGCTCGACAAGGCGGTGAGCTCCACCTACAGCGGCTCGCAGCCGGCCTGTGCCGCCACTCCCGGTGGCACCGCGGCCTACGACCCGGGGGCTCACGAGTACTGCCCCTGAGCCAAAGCGGCGCCCCACCCTGTCATCCCTGGCTTGACAGGGTGGGAGCCGGGCTGTTCTCACCACGGCATGCTCTCGCTCGTCCTGGCCGCCACGCTCGCCGCGGCCCCCGCTCCTCGTGCCGCCACCTCGGCCACTACCGTCGTCCACATTCCCCGGCTGGACAAGCTCTCGGGGCTCAACGCCTTCATGTCCCGCGCGGGCACGCACGCCGCCGCCATGCGGCCCTCGACCTGGGCCCCCGAGTTCCACCCCTTCCTCTCGTTGGACCCGCTGCGCGCGGAGACCCTCTCCGCCGTGGGCATTGATCCGGCCGGGGCCGCCACCATCTCCTTCATCCGCCGGGGCAAGGTATCCTGCGCGCGGCTGGCGGACCCCAAGGCCTTCCAGGCCCGCGCTGGCGAAGCGCTCGCCGCCAACGGAGCGGTGAAGACCGCCACGGCCAAAGGCGTGACGACCGCCAGCGTTCCCCGCAGCTCCGGAGGCCGCGCCGGCTACGCCCTCAAGGGCCAGGAGATGTGCTCCTTCGTCACCGCCTATGATGATGACGACGCGCTCAAGGAGGCGGCCCGGCTGTTGGGCAAGGCGCCCGCCCCGGACGCCCGGCTCGGCAAGCTGCCCGGAGCCGTCTTCCTCATTCAGGGCCCCATCGTCGCGGGCCTGGACGGCAACGCCACCACGCTGCAGGCCGAGGGCAGCGCCACCCGGCTCCCCCTGCCCCCCTTCCAGTCTGGCGGCGTGAGCCCCTATGGAACCCTGAACCTCAACGGCCTGCTCTTCTCCCGCGCCCAGGTGGCTCCCGCGGGGCTCTCGCAGGCCGTGGGCTCGGTGCGCTGGAGCGTTCAGCAGCTGTGCGCCACCTGCCCTCCCGCCCAGGTGGAGGCGGTGGCCAAGGCCGTCACCGAGCAGCTCACCGGCCACCTCGCGGTGCTGGTGGACAGCGCGCAGGTGAAGGCCTCGCTGCGCACCCCCGAGGGCCGCTTCTTCGCGCCCCGTCAGGCCGTCGTCGCCGAGGTGAAGGACGCGGCGAAGATGAAGGCCGCGCTCGCTCCGCTCGCCGACTTCCCCAAGGCCAGGGCCCTCGAGGACGGCTACGCCCTGGAGCTCAAGGGCGGCAGCATCTTCGTCCGGCAGAAGGGCCAGCACCTGGTGCTGGGCAATGACGAGGCGGTGCTGAAGGGCCTCATGGACGCACTGCCCGAGACTGGCGCCAGGCTGCCCCACGCCGTGGACTTCACCCTGGACCCCAAGAAGGTGGCGCGCGCCCTCTCCCAGGTGTCCCTGATGGACATCATGTCCAATCAGCAGCTCGCCAGCCTCTTCCTCGCCAGCACCGAGCTGGGCCCGCTGCTCTCCAACAGTGAGCGCATCTCCGGCTGGCTCGACAGCGCCTCCGGCGGCGCCCACCGCTTCTCCGTCACCTGGACCCTACCCCCGGCCCCGTGAGTCCCCAATGACCCGGAACAAAAGTGTGCAACCAGTACACCCCTTCCTACATCCACTTATTTAATCCTACGAAGCAACACCTCCACCCCCAATGTCGACAATGTAAGTGTTCCTCACTCATTTCCCCCTAATTTCCGAGGCCCACCGTGAGCATTCGTCGCCTTGATGGTCAGACCCCCGTTGTCCCCACCACCCGTGGCGTCGAGACGCAAGCCACCAGCGCCGCGAAGGCTCCGGCTGCTCCGGCCGCCGCCCGCGCCACCAACACCGTGGCCCAGTCCGGGTTCACCGCCTCCGCCGCGGCTCGCCCCGTGGACCTGGCGGGTGGCGCGACGCGCGTGCCCGGCCCGGTGGCTCCCACCAGCCGCGACGGCCAGCTCGCCATCCAGGCCACGCTGAACCACATCAACGAGTCGGTGCGCACCTCCGAGTCCCTGCGCGGCTCCACCTTCGATGCCTCCCAGGCCTTCAGCCCCAAGAACATCGAGCGCGACGCGCTGGGCATGACGCACGTTCGCATGGACCGCATGCACGAGGGCGTGAAGGTGTTCGGCGAGCAGGTGATCGGCCACCTGGACGCCAACGGCAAGTTCGACAGCCTCACTGGTGACACCTCGCTCATCCCCGCGGGCCTGGGCAAGCAGGAGCCCAAGCTGTCCGCCAAGGACGCGCTGGCCATCGCGCAGAAGGACTTCGCGAGCAAGACGGACCGCGCCCCCACCCTCGAGCGCGTCCTCTACAAGGACGCCCAGGGCCAGTACCACTCGGCCTACCGCGCCGAGCTGACCAACACCTCCTCCACCGACGAGCGTCCTCGCCGGATGAACTACCTGATCGACGCCAACACCGGCGCGCTCTTCGAGAAGTACAACCAGATGGGCGGCATCGAGCTGGACGCCCATGCCAACCTCGAGCCCAAGACGGTGACGGGCACCGCCACCCCCAAGGCGGCAATCGCGGACCTGGCCACCACCACCTCGAAGATCACCCTCGGCGAGGACGTGACGATCGACAAGCTGAAGCTGGACCTGGACCTGGCGCACACCTACCGCGGCGACCTGAAGGTGACGCTGACCAGCCCCTCGGGCAAGTCGGCGGTGCTCAGCGACCGCGCCGGTGGCGGCGAGGACAACATCAAGGGCAGCTTCGACCTGGCGCAGTTCGCCGGCGAGAAGACCGCGGGCGAGTGGACGCTGACGGTGGAGGACAAGGCCAAGCGCGACACGGGCACGCTCAACAGCTGGACCCTGACGGCCACCGCCAAGGCCGAGCAGCCGCCCCCGCCCCCGCCCCCCACGGGCAAGGGTGACGACAGCACCCTGTACAGCGGCACGGTGGACCTCTCCACCAAGAAGAACGCGGATGGCACCTACAGCCTGGACGACGGCACCCGCGGCAAGGGCGTGGTGACGCAGGACGCGCAGAACAAGCAGCGCCCCAGCGGCCCGGTGGCCATCAATGACAACAACAACGTGTGGGGCGAGGCGGGCGACCCGACGCGCAACAAGGCCGCGGTGGACGCGCACTACGGCGCGCAGATGACGTACGACATGTACAAGAACATCCTCGGCCGCGACTCGCTGGACGGCAAGGGTGAGAAGCTCGTCTCCAACGTGCACATCGGCACCAACTACGTGAACGCCTTCTGGGACGGCAACCAGATGAACTACGGCGACGGCGACGGCAAGACGGCCGGCCCGCTCACCACGCTGGACATCGCCGGCCACGAGATTACCCACGGCCTGACCGAGCGCACCGCGGGCCTCATCTACCGCGGCGAGTCGGGCGGCCTGAACGAGGCCTTCAGCGACATCATGGGCACGGGCGTGGAGTGGTACGCCAGCCAGCAGAACGCGGCGGTGAAGTTCGACTGGGCGGTGGGCGAGGATGCCTGGACGCCTGGCAACGGCGACCCGACGGACGCGCTGCGCTACATGGACGACCCGACCAAGGACAAGTACTCGGTCGACCACTACAGCAACTACCCGAAGCAGACCGAGGTGCACGGCTCCAGCGGCATCGCCAACAACGCCTTCTACCTGCTGGCCAACGGCGGCACCAACCGCACCTCCAAGCAGACGGTGACCGACGGCATCGGCATCGAGAAGGGCCTGAAGATCTTCGGCCGCGCGCTCGAGCACTACATGACGCCGAGCACCACGTTCGCCCAGGCCCGCGAGGCCACCATCAAGGCGGCCACGGACCTGTACGGCGCCACCTCCCCCGAGGTAGCGAAGGTGAAGGAGAGCTGGGCCGCCGTGGGCGTGGGCACCAACTAAGCCCGCCTTCCAAGCCGGGCAAGCCGGGCAAGCCGGGCGGGCCTGGCGTCAGGCAGGGCGCTCCTGACGCCAGCGCGAGCCACGGGCCCGGGCCCGCTCCTCGCGGGTGAGCTGCAGGGCCAGCGCCGCGTGGATGTCATTTCCATCCAGGGTCCCCACCAGCCGCCCATGCTCCAGCACCAGGAGCACGGGCGGTTGCGCTTCGATGAGCTGCTGCAACGCGGTCCACCCGTCCACCTCGGGCTCGACCACCGTGGCCGGCTTGAGCAGCTCGCGCACCGAGCGGCCCGCGCGCTCCGCCTCGGGCACCGCCAGCACGTCCGCGAGGGCCACCCACCCCACCGGGCGATCCAGCTCGGTGAGCGGCAGCGCCAGCTTGCGCTCGTGGCGCAGCTCCGCCGCGGCCTCCTGCAGCGACGCGTCCACGTCCAGCCCGTGGAAGCGCGGGCTCATCATCTGCACCACCCTGAGCCGCTCGAGCTCCGCGCGCATCACCACCTGGCGGTTCTCACTGCCCGCCCCCATGAAGATGAAGACGCCGACGATGGCCAGCATGGGGTTGAAGGTGAGCACCGCCACCGCGACGAAGAGCACCGCGAAGGCCTTGCCCACCCACGCCGAGATGTGGGTGGCGCGCACCAGCCCCAGGCGCCCGGCCAGCAGCCCGCGCAGGATGCGCCCCCCGTCCATGGGGAAGGCGGGCACCAGGTTGAACACTCCGAGGATCAGGTTGGCCACTGCCAGGTAGAACAGGCAGAACGCCAGCGCGAAGGGGCTCGCCGCTGGCAGCAGCGCCAGCGCGCCCATGAACAGGCCTCCCAGGCCCAGGCTCGTGACCGGGCCCGCAAGCGCCATGAGCACCTCGTCGCGGTGGCGCTTGGGCAGCTCGGTGATCTCCGCCACGCCCCCCACGATCATCAGGGTGATGGAGCGCGCCTTGCCACCTTTCCGCAGCGCATAGATGACATGGGACAGCTCATGGACGAGCACCGAGGCGAACAGCCCCACCGCCATGGCCAGGCCCCAGAGGTACCGCTCGGCGCCCAGCTCTCCCGGCGCCACGCCCCGCGCCTGCCCCTGCTTCAGGAACGCCTCGCCCAGCATCACCATGAGCAGCGGCAGGGCGAGCAGCAGCGAGAAGTGAATAAGGATGGGAATTCCCCGGAACGAAGCAATCCGGAATGACCCGCGCCTGCCTTGCATCACCACCTCCTGTCCGGTTCCCAACCTGCAAAAGCTTGGTCCGGTCAGGTCTGGCCGCACCTGGCCGGGGAGAGCTTGCCTGTGCGCACGCTCCCCAATCGTGCTAGAGGGGCGCCCCATGGCCATGGACGCAACCCCAGACAAGGACCCCCTTCGCGCGCGGCTCGACCAGATGGAGAAGCAGGCCGAGCTGGGCGGCGGTGCGGACCGCATCGCCAAGCAGCATGAGGCCGGCAAGCTCACCGCCCGCGAGCGCATTGATCTGCTGCTGGACCCCGGCTCGTTCTGCGAGCTGGACAAGTTCGTCACCCACCGCTCGAGCGATTTCGGCATGGGAGACAAGAAGATCCTCGGCGACGGCGTCGTCACCGGCTACGGCACGGTGGAAGGCCGCCAGGTGTTCGTGTTCGCCCAGGACTTCACCGTGTTCGGCGGCTCGCTGTCGGGCGCGTACGCGCAGAAGATCTGCAAGATCATGGACATGGCCACCCGCGTGGGCGCGCCCGTCATCGGCCTGAATGACTCGGGCGGCGCGCGCATCCAGGAGGGCGTGGAGAGCCTGGCGGGCTACGCGGACATCTTCCTGCGCAACACGCTGGCCTCGGGCGTGGTGCCCCAGATTTCGCTCATCATGGGCCCGTGCGCCGGCGGCGCGGTGTACTCGCCCGCGATTACTGACTTCATCATGATGGTGAAGGACACCTCGTACATGTTCATCACCGGCCCGGACGTCATCAAGACGGTGACGCACGAGGAGGTGACGAAGGAGGGGCTGGGCGGCGCGCTCACGCACAATCAGAAGTCGGGCGTGGCGCACTTCGCGGCGGAGAACGAGCAGGCGGCGATCCTGATGACGCGCGAGCTGCTGTCGTTCCTGCCGTCGAACAACCAGGAGGACCCGCCCGTCCAGCCGTGCGACGACGACGCGTTCCGGGTGGAGGACAGCCTCAAGACGATCGTCCCCAGCAACCCGAACAAGCCCTACGACATCAAGGACATCATCCGCGCGGTGGTGGACCACAAGCACTTCTTCGAGGTGCAGGAGCACTTCGCCAAGAACATCGTGGTGGGCTTCGCGCGCATGAATGGGCGCCCGGTAGGCATCGTGGCCAACCAGCCCGCGGTGCTGGCGGGCTGCCTGGACATCGACGCCAGCGTGAAGGCGGCGCGCTTCGTGCGCTTCTGCGACTGCTTCAACATCCCGCTCATCACCTTCGTGGACGTGCCGGGCTTCCTGCCGGGCACCGACCAGGAGTGGGGCGGCATCATCACCCACGGGGCCAAGCTGCTGTACGCCTACGCCGAGGCCACCGTGCCCAAGGTGACGGTGATTACGCGCAAGGCCTACGGCGGCGCGTATGACGTGATGGCGTCCAAGCACATCCGGGCGGACATCAACTACGCCTACCCCTCGGCGGAGATCGCCGTGATGGGGCCCGAGGGCGCGGTGAACATCATCTTCCGCAACGAGCTGACGAAGGCGCCGGACGCCAACGCCGAGCGCACGCGGCTGGTGAACGAGTACCGCGACAAGTTCGCCAACCCCTTCAAGGCGGCGGAGCTGGGCTACATCGACGAGGTGATTCGCCCCGAGGAGACGCGGGCCAAGGTGATCCGCGCGCTGGAGATGCTCAAGGACAAGCGCCAGGAGAACCTGCCGCGCAAGCACGGCAACATCCCGCTGTAGCAGGGGGGGAATGCTTACCCGGAGGGCAGGCGAGCGCGCGGCGCAGGGGAAATTCTAAAACGCCGCGCGTGCTTACAAGGTGCTCACTAAGGAGACCTTTCTTGCCCCACCCGCGCCTTGTCCTGTTCCTGTCCGACGTCGAAGGAAACCTCACTGCCCTGCGCCAGAGTTTGCGCCGCGTCTCTGAGGAGCTGGGCCTGCCCACCCCCGAAGTGAAATGGGCGCAGCCGCCCGCTGGCCTGACGGATGCGGGCTGGCACGTCGCCGAGGTGCCGCTGGCGCCGGACCGCAAGGGCAAGGACGGGCAGTTGGAGGAGCACCTGGACAAGGTGACGCAGGCGCTGGCGCAGGACTTCCGGGACCGCGCGCTGAGCCTGTACGCGGACCGGGGCAACAGCTACGCGCGGGTGTGCGTGAGCGGCCCCGGTAAGCCCTCGAAGGCGCTGGAGGGCGAGTTCATCGACGTGCTGCGTCAGACGGCGAAGTGGCTGGACGTGGAGACCACGGTGCTTGCCCGGCTGCTGGGTAACAACAACCCGGCGCGCAATCTGCTGGCGGCGGCGGTGGACTTCAGCGACGCGACGAAGACGGGAGCCGAGCAGCCGCCCGCTCCGCCGGAGCCCGACGAGGAGGACCGTTTCGTCGAGGCGAAGCTGAGCGAGGCGCGCCAGTTGATGGAGCGCTACCTCAGCCAGCAGCGCAAGTAGCACTCATGGGCTGGCGTGGACCCGGGGCCGCCGGGTCCGCCAGGGCCTGGCCTCCTCGAGCTGGCCCGCCAGCCGCAGCAACGTCGCCTCGGCGCCATAGCGGCCGACCAGCTGCATCCCGATGGGAAGCCCCTCGCTGCTCTCGTGCAGGGGCAGCGACAGGGCCGGGTTGCCCGTGACGTTGAACAGGGGTGTGAAGGGCGCGAACGCGAAGATGTGCTCCGGCCACTGCTCGGCGGTGATTCCGGGCGCGTTGGCGTCATACGTGCCGAGCGGCTGGGGCACACGCGCCACCGTGGGCGTCAGCAACACGTCGCACCCCTCGAAGAACGCGCCCACCGAACGGCACAGCCCATTGAGCACGGCGATGGCGCCAAGCAGCTCCGTGGCGGGCACGGTCTTGCCATAGCGGTAGGTGGCCAGTGTCGTCGCCTCCAGCGTGTCCTCTCCCGGCGTACGGCCCAGCGCACCCGCCAGCCCATCGATGCCCGCCGCCAGGTGCGCCGAGCCGAGCCGGACTGTCGCGAACATCAGGCCCGCGGCGTCCACGCTGGGAGAAGCCTCGCGGACATGGTGGCCCAGCGACTCACACAGCACGGCGGTCTGCTCCACCGCGCGGCTCACCTCGGGATCCACGGGCGCGCCGGACCACGCCCGCGTCGTGAAGGTGATGTTCAGCCGCCCGGGCGGCGCTCCCACCTCCTGGCGATAGGGGCGAGCGGGGGGCGCGATGACGTAGGGGTCCCCTACCCCCGCGCCCTGAACGGCATCCAGCAGCGCGGCGCAGTCGCGCACGGTGCGGGTGAGCGCGAAGTCGATCCCCAGCCCGCTGATCGACTCGCCCGAGCCGGGCCCAAGCGGAATGCGGCCGCGCGTCGGCTTCAGCCCCACCACGCCACAGCACGAGGCGGGGATGCGGATGGAGCCTCCGGTGTCGCTGGCGTGAGCCAGGGGGACGATGCCCGCGGCGACCGCGGCCGCGGAGCCTCCGCTGGAGCCTCCAGCCATGCGCCCGGTGTCCCAGGGGTTGCGCGTGGGCCCGGTGAGCAGCGACTCCGTGGTGACGCTGTAGCCCAGCTCCGCCGTGGCGGTGCAGCCCAGTGTCACCAGCCCCGCGGCCCGGAAGCGCTCCATCAGGTGTGAGTCCTGCTGAGAGACGAACCCCTGGCACAGGCGGCTGCCCATCTCGCAGGGGGTGCCCTTCTCCAGGGGAAAGTCCTTGAGCAGGAAAGGCACGCCCCGGAAAGGACCCGCGGGCAGCGAGCCCATGCGCGGGGCGTGGGCCCGCTCGGCAAAGACGCGGACCAGGGAGCGGATGCGGGGCTCGACCCGCTCCGCCGCCGCGAGCGCCGTGAGCGCCAACTCCGAGGGGGAGACTTCGCCTCGGCTCACCAACTCCGCGAGCCCGAGCCCATCATACTGGACGTATTCCTCGACCTTCATAACGGTGGAGTCTGCATGGGCTCGTCGGGGGCTTCGTGCCTGGAGTGCGCCAGGTGTCCATCATGAAACGGTCGTGCCCAGGCGCTCCTCGGGTCAGCGAATGGGCTCTCTTATGAATGGGCGCATGAGCACACGTCAGCTGGCCCCCTGGCCCGAGGCGTACCTGCGGCGCTTCGCACCGAAAGAGCGCTATCGCTTCGTGGCGTTGACCTGGGGAACCCGAGGGGATGTGCAGCCCTTCGTCGCATTGGGAGCGGAGCTCACGCGGCGCGGCCACGGTGTCACGATCGCGGCGCGGGCTGGCTTCAAGGCCTTCATCGAGCAGCACGGGCTGGCCTTCCACGCCCTGGAAGAAGACGGGACGGACCAGCTGATGCAGGAGCTGGCGAGCTCCTCCGGTGGCGTGGCGGGGGTGAAGCTCTTCCTGAAGTGGCAGCGGCAGCTCATGGGGCCCCAGTTCCAGCAGTTCTGGGAGGCAAGCGGTGCGGCTGACGTCCTCATCAGCAATGCGGCTTACACGCTCCCGGCACTGCACGTGGCGGAGAGCCGCGGTCTGCCCATCGTGCAGGCCTTCTTCGATCCGGTGTTCCTGGCCACCCGGAGCTATGGCCTCTTCGACGAGCACATCCAGGACCGTGGCAAGCGCCTCAACCTGCTCTCGACGCGCCTGCGCAACATCGCTGGGGCGGCGCTGACCGCGGACATCGTCGGCGGGTGGCGCAGGCGGCAGGGCCTGAGCTGGCTGCGGCTCGGGGAGCTGCATGAGCCGGGGCTCGTGTTCAGAATGCCGGTGTTGGCGGCCTGGAGCACGGCGCTGCTGCCAAGGCCCACGGACTGGCCGGAGCGGGTGGTGCAGACGGGGCGGTGGCACTGGGCCGTGGAGGAGCCGGTGAGCAGCTCCCTGCGCCAGTTCATGGAGGCGGGGCCGGCGCCCGTCTACATCGGGTTCGGCAGCTGGGGCACGCACGACAAGACCGCCGTGACGGAGCTGATCCTCGAGGCGCTGCGGCGCACGGGAAACCGCGGCATCCTGCACCGAAACACCGTGGACGGCAGGAGCACCTTCCCAGAGCACGTGTACGTCGATGACAACCTGCCGCACGAGTGGCTCTTCCCCCAGGTGACGGCGGTGGTGCATCACGGCGGCGCGGGCACGACCGGGGCCGTGGCGACCGCGGGTGTGCCATCCGTGATCATCCCCGCCTTCTTCGGACAGGTGCCCTGGGGCGGACTCGTGCGTCAGCGAGGTGTGGGGACGATGCTGGCGCGCGGTGAGCTCAGCGCGAGCTCACTGACGGAAGCGCTGCGGGAAGTAATTCAGCCGCAAGTGCGCGAGCGGGCCCAGCAGCTGGGCCAGCGCGCGAAGGCGGAAGGAGGGGTAACGCAAGCAGCGGATGAAATCGAGCGGCGGCTCGAGGAGGCCCGGCCGTCTCAAGGCCCCACGTAGATTCCAACCGCTCCGGGAGAGCTGCTCGAGCCCTCGAAGGCCACGAGGATGCGGCGGGTAGCTCCGGAGCGATCCACCTGGATGTCGTTGACGCGCGTCCACACCAGGTTGTCGGGCAGCACGCCGGTGCCGTACTTCTGCACCGTGCTGCCGCGCACGCGGCTGATGCCTCCGCCCCAGCGTGCGCCGGCCCAGACACTGTCATCGAGCGGATCCGCGGCGACGGCCGACACATAGCCATACCCATCCACCAGCTCGGTGGACAGGGTGCGCAGCCGCTGGCCGCTCGCATCGAGCAGCGCGAGCCCCCGGGCGAAGCTGCCCACCCACACGGACTGGTCGCTCATCACCGCCATGCCTGACACCAGGTCATCCACGCGCTGCTGCACGGTGGGCATGGTGGGCTCGGCCACGGCATCGGGCCAGATGTCGATCCGGTTCCACGCGTAGCCGCTGCCCTCGGTCTCCACCTGGGCCTTCCAATAATTGTTGCCGTTGGTGCCATAGCGGAACCGGGTGGAGCGGTTGGCACCGCCGAACCACACGTCACCGTTGGAGGCCACCGCGACGCCGTAATACAGGTCCGTGAGCAGCACCGCGCGCGTCCGGGCGTTGTTCCACGCGTTGATGGCCGGGTGCACGTGCTCCATCACCCCGGCGCAGCTGTAGTTCCAGGTCCCGGGAGCACAGGTGTATCCGGGGAAATCCGCCGAGCCCCAGGCAAAGCCGTGTCCACCGCCGAACCAGACGCTCCTGGTCCGCGCGTCATAGGCAATGCGCAGGATGTTGCAGATCTTCTCCCGGCCGCGCGGCTCGGCGGCCACCTTGTTGGGCCCGGTGGACAAGTCGTAGTGCGCCACCTGAATGCCGTTGGGCGTGAGTGTCACCCGGTCCGCGTCCCCGCTCTTGTAGATGCTCGCGTCCGGAGTGCGGCCCGCGGCATGGGCTTGATCCCACTCGTCCTCGCAGGTGGGCATGCCCGAGGCGGGCTTCTTGCCCTCGTAGCCCACGAAGGCGACTCCCGCGGGCCCTCCCGCGACGGAGATGACCTTGAGGTACTTAGTGCCCGTGGGAGCAGTCCCATCGAGCATGTAGCCATAGGGCCGCAGGCCATTGTCCATGGTGAAGCGGCGGAACTGTGTCTGTCCCGGCTGGAGGAGGAACAAGCCCTCTTCACCGCCCGCCACCCAGATGTTGCCGCCCTCGTCGGCGCTCACGCCGTACACGCGCTGAGGGCCGCCCTGAGCGGTGCTGTAGAACGTCCAGTCGCCGCGGGTGGTCGGCGGAGGTGTGGTCGGAGGCGGCGGCGGCGGTGTGCCCGCATCAGGCGTGCCAGCGTCAGGCATGTCGGTGCCCGCGTCGGGAGTGCCCGTGTCCGGAACGCCTCCATCGGCAGACTCCCCGGAGAAGAGCCCTCCACTGCCCGTCCCACCCACCACCAGGCCGAAGCGCTGCTCCTCGGCTTCTTGGACCGTACGCCTTACGTCGTACTGCCCCCAGGTGTCCCCCGCCAACGCCACCAAGACATCAAGCATGCCCTGGAGGGTAAGCAGCCCCTGCCTACCCGTCAGCCCTACGCCGCTCACCCACTGTTTCCTGGATGCCACCCAACGTCCGGGCTAGCGATTGCAAACTGCTCGTCACGATTCAGTGGTAACGAGCGCCCCACGGGTATGCTGGGACGCTGGGCCGTGCCCCATGGCCTCGAGCGCGGGAGTGATGTGAATGAGCGCTGTGCAGATAGTGCTGTTCATCGTGGGCCTGGGGCTGCTGGTCTTGGGGGCGGAGCTGCTCGTCAAGGGCGCGTCGCGCCTGGCGGTGGCGCTGGGCCTGTCACCCCTCGTCGTGGGGCTGACGGTGGTGGCCTATGGCACCAGTTCCCCCGAGATGGCGGTGTCGGGGATGGCGGTGCGCAACGGGCAGACGGACCTGGCGCTGGGCAACGTGGTGGGCAGCAACATCTTCAACGTGCTGTTCATCCTGGGCCTCTCCGCGCTCATCACGCCCCTGCTGGTGGCCCGCCAGGTGGTGCGCCGCGAGGTGCCCATCATGGTGGCCGTCGCCGTGGCGCCGCTGCTGATGGGGCTGGACGGCAGCGTCTCCCACCTGGACGGAGCGCTGCTGCTGGGCGCAGCCATTTTCTACAGCGCGTGGACAGTGCGCGAGAGCCGCAAGGAGTCCGCCGCGGAGCGCCAGCAGGCGGATGGCGAGCAGCCCCGCCGCGGGGGGGCCATGGCGCTCAACGTGCTGCTCGTTCTCGTGGGGCTGGGGATGCTGATGTTGGGCTCGCGGTGGCTGGTGGGCGGAGCGATGGCCATGGCGCGGGCGCTGGGCATCAGTGAGCTCGTCATCGGCCTCACCATTGTCGCGGGGGGCACCTCGCTGCCCGAGGTGGCTACCTCCATCCTGGCGGCCCTGCGCGGTGAGCGGGACATCGCCGTGGGCAACGTGGTGGGCAGCAACATCTTCAACATCCTCGCCGTGCTGGGACTGAGCGCCACCCTGTCTTCCACCGGCGTGCCCGTCAGTCCAGCGGTGCTCAGCTTCGATCTGCCGGTGATGCTGGCCGTGACCTTCGCCTGTGTCCCCGTCTTCATGAGCGGCCACGTCATCTCGCGCTGGGAGGGAGCCGTCTTCCTCGGCTACTACGTCGCCTTTACCGCCTACCTGGTGCTCTCCGCCCAACAGCATGACGCGCTGCACGGCTTCACGCGGGTGATGCTGTGGTTCGCGCTGCCGCTCACCACCTTGACGCTGCTGATCGTTCTGGTGCGCGCGCTCCGAGCCCAGCGAAGCGCGGGCTAAGCGCGCGCCCCCACCATGCCCGCGATGTACTAGAACCGCCGGGTGCACCTGGTCCTCCCGCTGGGGTTGCTCTACGTGGCGGCGGCCATTGCAGCGCTGTTGGCCACGGGCTCGCCGTGGCGACGCGGCGCGGCGGTGCTCGTGTGCGCGGCCACGCTACCCCTGGCCTTCTTCGTGCCGGAGGAGTACCCGACCTTCAAGGCGTTCCTGGCGCTGGGGGGCATCTGGTTCACGGCCCGCGTCATCGAGCTGACCCGAGAGCGCGGCCAGGTGCCCGTGCCCCATCGCCTCTGGCACACCGTGGGCCTGGTGGACACGCTGCGCGCCAAGCGCATCTCCCCGAGGCTGGACCTGAACGCGCTCACGCGGCTCCTCGTCGGGCTGCCGCTCTTCCTCGGCTTCTGGGCGACGGTGCACTACGCAAGCCACCTGCTCGAGGGCGCGCCCCGGCTCCTGGTGCGCTGGGGCGCGGGCGCCCTGTTCATGTACGTGGCGGTGGAGATCACGGTCGCGGCGGTGATCATCGCCTATGGGCTGGTGGGCATCGACCCACGGCCGCTGCACGACGATCCCATCCTCTCGAAGACGATCTCTGAGTTCTGGAGCCGGCGCTGGAACCGGGCGGTGCACCGCTTCCTGAAGTACAACGTCTTCGCGCCAGTGGCCCGGAGCGGCCATGTGGAGCTGGGCCTCTGGCTGACGTTCGTGGCCAGCGCGCTCATCCACTTCTACTTCATGCTGCCGTCGGTGGGGCTCTACTGGGCGGGGATGATGGCCAGCTTCTTCCTGCTGCAGATTCCCTTCGTCTGGGCCGAGCGGGCCCTGGGAGTGGTCCGCTGGCCCCCGGCGCTGGCGCGCACCTGGACGCTCACGCTGCTGTTCGCCAGCTCCCCCCTCTTCGTGCAGCCGGTGCTCCAGATCCTCGACACCTGGGCCTGGAGCTGGGGCTGAGCCTCAGGGCTTGGACGCGGGCTTGGGCCAGAAGGTGGCGGCGTTGGCTCCCTCCAACGAGAGCATCCGCTTCTTCGTCCGCGTGTCCCAGACCTGGACGCCCCGGGACTCACCGTAATTGGCGATGAGCAGCCACTCCTCCTTCACCTGCAAGCCCAGCGAGTCCCCCGGCTGGGCCGACAGCCCCTCCAGCTCCACCAGCTTGCCGCCCTCCTCCCAGCGCACCGGCGCGGAGGGATAGAGGTACTCGCCACCCTGCGCGGCCCGGTAGTGCAACGTGCCTCCGGGCGTGTTCAGCGACATCCACTGTCCAGACTCGTCCTGCCCGGGCAGCGCCGCGTCCAGCAGCTTCACGGCGCTCTCCGAGGCCTGATCGCCCGGCATGGCATCCGGCGGAGACGCCCTCCACACCGGCAGCATCGCCTGGGCCGCGTCGAGCTCGCGCGTCCCCGGGGCAATGTCCGACTCGAAGCGGCTGCCCTTGGTCTCGATGCGCTTCCACGTCTGGCCCTCCAGCCGGTACGCGTGCGCCAGCCCCGCCGAGCCATCCACCTCGGGCAGCGGGTAGCTCTTGCCCTCGTAGGTGATGGAGTAGCTGTCCTTGGGCCCCTTCTTGGGCTCACGGGTGACGAACACGTCCGCGATGAGGGCCACCGGGGTGCCCTGCTTGTCGAAGCCGAGCTGCTCGATGTACGGCTTGTCCTGGCCACCCGCTCCGGTGCCACCGGGCAGTCCCTTCAGCTCCAGCGCCTTGCCGCTGCGCTTGGCCAGGTCCACCCGCCACGCCTTCGGCACCTCGCCTTCCCCAGAGGGCCAGGTGAACGCCAGCCCCTCGTTGCCACTGAGGCTGAAGGACACCATGGACCGGTCGCACGCCGCGTCAAAGGCGAGCACCACCGTGGGCTCACCCGAGGGCAGCGGCTGGTGCACCCACTCGCACTTCTCGGGGTCCACCGTCTTGAGGAGCGACAGCGCGGACAGCTCCGTGGCAGGC
Organism: Myxococcaceae bacterium; assembly: GCA_035296065.1. Lineage (GTDB taxonomy): Bacteria > Myxococcota > Myxococcia > Myxococcales > Myxococcaceae > DATHBR01. Next base: position 34,468 of record DATHBR010000080.1, read on the forward strand.
GGGGGCACCGCGGGCGCGTCCGTGCCCACCCCGGTGGCGCCGTGCTTGGGAGCGTTCGGCGCGGGGGGGGCGGGGGCCTTGGGGCTTTGGGCGGCAGGAGGGGTGGGGGCGGCGGTGGGGGTCGGCTCCTCGCGCTTGCAGCCGGCAAGACACAGCGCGGCAATCAGCGACAGGCTCCAGCGAAACACGGGCATGGGGCACCTCGGGTGTCCAGGGGAGGACAGGGCGGGTGCACTATCCCCGCTCCGGGGCGGGGAGTCACCCCCCACGGCGTTCACCCAAGGCGGCTCTGGCGTGTGCTAAAGGGGCGCCCCATGCCCAAGATCCGCAAGATTCTCATCGCCAACCGCGGGGAGATCGCCATCCGGGTGATGCGCACCTGCAAGGAGCTCGGCATCGCCACGGTGGCCGTCTACTCAGAGGCGGACCGCTCGGCGCTGCACGTGCGAATGGCCGACCAGGCCTACCTCGTGGGCCCGCCGCCCTCGCGCGAGAGCTACCTGGTGCAGGAGCGCATCATCGAGGCGGCCAAGCGCTCTGGCGCGGACGCCATCCACCCGGGCTACGGCTTCCTGTCCGAGAACGCCTCCTTCGTGCGCGCCTGCGAGGCGGCGGGCATCATCTTCATCGGCCCGCCGGCCTCGGCCATGGACGCCATGGGCGAGAAGACCCGGGCGCGGCAGAACATGATCAAGGCCGGGGTGCCGGTGGTGCCGGGCAGCGCCGACCCCTTCGCCTCGACGGAGGAGGCCAAGGCGTACGCGGAGAAGATCGGCTTTCCCATCATGGCCAAGGCGGCCGGTGGCGGCGGCGGCAAGGGCATGCGCCGGGTGGAGTCCTCGGCGGAGTTCGACTCGGCGTGGCGCTCGGCCAAGAGCGAGGCGCTCAACGCGTTCGGCAATGACGCCGTCTACATCGAGAAGTACCTGGAGAAGCCCCACCACGTGGAGATCCAGGTGTTCGCCGACACGCACGGCAACGTCATCCACCTGAACGAGCGCGAGTGCTCGGCGCAGCGCCGCCACCAGAAGGTGGTGGAGGAGACGCCCAGCCCCATCCTCACCCCCGAGTTGCGGGCGAAGATGGGCGCGGTGGCGGTGCAGGCGGCCCGGGCGGTGAACTACGTGGGCGCCGGGACGGTGGAGTTCCTGGTGGACGTGCACCGCAACTTCTACTTCCTGGAGATGAACACCCGCCTGCAGGTGGAGCACCCGGTGACGGAGTGGGTGACGGGGCTGGACCTCGTGGCGCTGCAGATCAAGGTCGCCGAGGGCGAGAAGCTGCCCTTCACCGAGCCCCGGCCGCCGCAGGGCCACTCCATCGAGGTGCGCATCTACGCGGAGGATCCGGGGCGCAACTTCATGCCCAGCCCGGGGAAGATTCAGTACCTGCGGGTGCCGGGCGGACCGAACGTGCGAGACGACTCGGGCGTGTTCGCCGGCTACACGGTGCCCAACTTCTACGATCCGATGATCTCCAAGCTGTCGGTGTGGGCGCCCACGCGGCCCGAGGCCATCGCGCGGGCGCAGCGGGCGCTGAGCGAGTACGTGGTGAAGGGCATCACCACGAACATCCGGTATCTGAGGGCGATCCTGGCGCACCCGGAGTTCGCGAGCGGGGACTACGACACCAGCTTCCTGACGCGCGAGCACACGGCGCTGTTGGGCCAGGATGATCCGGCGCTGCACGAGGTGGCGCTGCTGGCGAGCACGGTGTTCGCGCACCAGCGGGATCAGAAGCGGGCGAAGACGCTGCCGCAGAAGGCCGGAGCCACCGGGGCCGCGGGCGGAGTGTCTCCGTGGAGACAGGGTCTGCGTCGGCGTTAGCGGTTCCTCGAGTCACGAGTTCGAAAAGGTCGTCATGCGTTACTTCGCGAAGCTGCAGGGCCAGAAGGAAGCGGTACCGGTGGACATCGAGCCGCTGGGGGGTACGCGCTACAAGCTGACGCTCAACGAGCGCACGTACACGGTGGACGCGCTGACGTTGGATCACGGCGCGGTGTCCATGCTGGTGGACGGCACCTCGTACCACGTGGAGTTCGAGGAGAACGCCGACGAGGTCGGCGTGCTGGTGCGCGGCCAGGTGCAGCGGGTGGACGTGGCGGACGAGCGGCGGCTGCGGCTGCGCGCGGGCTCGGCGGGCTTCACGGCCGAGGGCAAGCAGGTCATCAACGCGCCCATGCCCGGCAAGGTGGTGAAGGTGCTGGTGAAGGTGGGCGACGAGGTGAAGGAGGGCCAGGGCCTGGTGGTCGTCGAGGCGATGAAGATGGAGAACGAGCTGAAGAGCCCCAAGGCCGGCAAGGTGGTGGAGCTGCTGGCAAAGGAAGGCTCGACGGTGGAGAACAACGCGAAGCTCGTCGTGGTGGAGTGAGCAATGGCTGACTTCAAGGACGAGAAGGCCCGCTGGCAGAAGCAGGTGTACGAGAAGGCGAAGACGAAGGGCGGCGAGCGCCACCCCTCGTTCGACAGCTCGAGCGGCATCGAGATGAAGCCGCTGTACGCGCCGGACGACGTGAAGGGCGAGTACACCGAGCAGCTGGGCTTCCCGGGTGAGTACCCGTTCACGCGCGGCGTGCAGCCGACGATGTACCGGGGCCGCTTCTGGACGATGCGCCAGTACGCGGGCTTCGGCTCGGCGGAGGACGCCAACCAGCGCTACCACTACCTGCTGGCGTCGGGGCAGACGGGCCTGTCGGTGGCCTTTGACTTGCCCACGCAGATGGGGCGTGACGCGGACCACTCGCGCGCCCGGGGCGAGGTGGGCAAGGTGGGCGTGTCCATCTCCTCGCTGAAGGACATGGAGGTGTTGCTCAAGGGGCTGCCGCTGGGCGAGGTGTCCACCTCGATGACGATCAACGCCACGGCCCCCATCCTGCTGTGCCTGTACGCGGCCGTGGGCGAGAAGAACGGCGTGGCGCTGGAGCAGCTCTCGGGCACGGTGCAGAACGACATCCTCAAGGAGTACATGGCGCGCGGCACGTACATCTACCCGCCAGCGCCCTCGCTGCGGTTGATTACGAACCTGTTCGCGTTCTGCGCGAAGCGGATTCCCAAGTGGAACCCCATCTCGATCAGCGGCTACCACATCCGCGAGGCGGGCTCGACGGCGGCGCAGGAGATTGGCTTCACGCTGGCGGACGGCATTGCCTACGTAGAGGCGGCGCTGAAGGCGGGGCTGCAGGTGGACGAGTTCGCCGGGCGGCTGTCGTTCTTCTTCAACGTGCACAACAACTTCCTGGAGGAGGTGGCGAAGTTCCGGGCGGCGCGGCGGCTGTGGGCGCGCATCATGAAGGAGCGCTTCAAGGCGAAGGATCCGCGCTCGATGATGCTGCGCTTCCACGCGCAGACGGCCGGCAGCACGCTCACGGCGCAGCAGGTGGACAACAACGTGGTGCGCGTGGCGCTGCAGGCGCTGGCGGCGGTGATGGGCGGGGCGCAGTCGCTGCACACCAACAGCCGGGACGAGGCGCTGGCGCTGCCCTCGGAGGAGGCGGCGCGGCTGGCGCTGCGCACGCAGCAGGTGATCGCCTACGAGTCCGGCGTGGCGGACATCATCGACCCGATGGGCGGCGCGTACGCGGTGGAGGCGCTGACGGACGAGCTGGAGGCGAAGGCGCAGGACTACATCCGGCGCATCGATGACATGGGCGGCATGGTGTCCGCCATCGCCAAGGGCTACCCGCAGGGAGAGATTCAGGAAGCGGCGTACCAGGCCCAGCGGGACATGGAGGAGAAGCGCACGGTGGTGGTGGGCGTGAACCAGTTCCACGTGAAGGAGCCGCCGCCGCAGGGCCTGCTGAGGGTGGACGAGACGGTGGGGCGCATGCAGGAGGAGCAGCTGAAGCGGCTGCGCGCCGAGCGCGACAACGCGGCGGCGACGCGGGCAGTGGACGCGCTGCGCAACGCGGCGAAGCTGCCGGACGAGAACCTCATCCCGCTCATCCTCGACGCGGTGAAGGCGTACGCCACGCTGGGAGAGATTTCCGACGCGATGCGGGACGTCTTCGGCGAGCACAAGGAGCACGTGGTGCTGTAGAGGCGCTCGCCCTGGCGGAAGCACACCAGCCAGGGGAGCGAGCCTCTCCCGGGCCGCCCGTGAGAGGGCAGCGCGCCGTGGGGTGCCTACCCTCCCAGCCACAGGGAGGGAGACGTCCCATGAAGATGCTGCTGCATGAGCTGCACCCGGCGGTGGTCCACGCGCCCCTGGCGCTGCTGCCCACGGCCACCGTGGCTGACTTCATCGCCGCCATCAGCGGAGACCAGGCCTGGGCCAAGGTGGGCCGGAGGCTGTGGGTGGCCGGCACGGCGAGCGCGCTCTTCTCGGGGCTGGCCGGCCTGGCTGCCTCGCAGGAGGTGAAGATGGAGGAGCCCCGCGCGCGGGACATGGTGTTCCTGCACGGCGTGGGCAACGCGGCCATCACGCTGGGCGCGGTGGGCGTGACGCTGTGGCGGCTGCGGCGGCCTCCCTCGGTGGGCCAGGCGCTAGTGGGGCTGATAGCCAACGTGGCGGCGGTGTACACGGCCACGCTGGGCGGGAAGATGGTCTACGACTGGGGCGTGGGCATCAACCCGATGCCGGGCGACACCGCCACGGGCACGCTGAAGGGCCCCCCGCTGCTGTCGCGCGAGGCGCCCGTGGCGCTGGTGAAGGACGCGCTGCAGGGCGTGCGCTGGCTGGTGGGCCGGGCGCGGAGCCTGTTCTCGGGCGAGCATCCGCTGGCCCCGGGCGCCAAGGGCTTCGGCCGCGCCCACGACACGGCGCCGCTGCCGATCAGCCCCATCGATCCGCTGCCGCCCTTCATGCCCTCGGGCGAGGCGCCTTATTAGGCCTCAGAAACGAACCGCGAGCCCTCCCAGGAATCCGCCCCTGGGAGTGGCGCTGACGATTGGCGCCACGGAGGGCTCCAGGGAGTGGGACACCTCGTAGCCCACGACGGCCCCGATGATGGGCCCGATTCCCAGGCCCAGCACGAGCACCAGGGTGTTCTGGCTGACGGTGCCGCTGACAGCGCCCAGCGTCGTACCCACCAGGCCGCCCAGGAGCGACGGTAGGAACCGGCCCCGGCCTCCGAACATCTCTCCCACCAGATAGACGGTGCCCGTCGCGCCCAGCGTCGCGCCGATCGAGCTGAGCGCGACGAGGCCCACCAGGCACCCGCTGTTCGGGTCTCGGTCCTGCAACGCGCCCACGCAGAAGGGCAGCAGGACGACGCCGCCGATGATGGCGCCTGCCATGGCGCCTCCGAACGAGCCGATGATGCCAGCGAAAGGCCCACCGACGAGGCGCAGCGCGGTGCTCTCCGTCCTGGGCCCCTTGGGGCGGAGCTCTCGGGGGATGAGCTCCCCCCGAGGCTCGGAGGGCTCGTCGGAGGCTTCAGAGGACTCGGGCTCTTCGGGTGGCGCGGGAGCCACGGGCGGATCCGCCGGCACCAGCGGAGGCGGCAGCGCGGGCGCGGGCTGCGTGGGCGTGTACGGGGACCACTCTTCCTCTTCCGTCTGCGCGGACCCCAGGCTCGATACGAGCAGCGTCAGGCACAGCACGAGGCGGAAGCGGTTCATGCGCCCCAGCCTAGCTTGGCAGTGCCCAAGATTGGCGCGGGATGGTAATGCGCACTCCCCACCCTCTCCGGGCAGCCGAGGGTTTCACGTAGCCAGGAGCCGACGATGGAGATGCTCTGCACGTTGCGCAGCGCCACAGAGGCCCAGCGCCAGGCGCTGTTGAAGGCACCGGAGCGGCTGGAGCCCTTCCTGGATGACGAGGAGGACTTCGGCGATGCCGAGGGCGCGAAGTTCCTGGAGCTCGACATCGGCGAGACGTGGCACGGCCTGCAGTACCTGCTCACGGAGACGGCGTGGGAGGGCACCGCGCCGCTGGACTTCCTGGTGCGCGGGGGCGTGGACGTGGGCGATATCCCCTCGGACGAGGGCACCGCGCGTGCCTTCGCTCCGGACGAGGTGAAGAAGCTCTCCGAGGCGCTGCAGAAGTTCTCGATGGACACGCTGCGCAAGCGCTTCGATGCCACGAAGATGCAGCAGCAGGAAATCTACCCCGGCACGTGGGATGAACCGCCGGACGACGAGGATCCGCTGGAGGAGCTGCTCAGCTACTTCGCGGAGCTGAAGAAGTTCGTGAGCCAGGTGGCCAAGCGCGGACACTCGTTGGTGGTGCACATCGGCTGACGCCTTCCCACCGCCAACCGGCATGTTACGGAGGAGCTCATGCGCCCTACCCTCCTTGCCTCCGTTCTCGCTGGCTGCCTCACCGGCTGTGCCACGGGCCAGGCCGCTCAGTCCCCGGCCCCCGCGGCTGACCCAGCCCCGGCCCCGGCCGCTCCCGCCAAGCAGTTCAAGATGCGCACCTATTATATGGCGTTCCTCAAGCGGGGCCCCGCCTGGAGCGCCGAGCGCACGCCCGAGGCCGTCGCCGCGGGTGAGGGGCACATGGCCAACATCAAGCGGCTGGCCGCCTGCGGCAAGCTGCTCATCGCCGGCCCGTTCATCCCGGGGCCCACGCCTCCCGCGGACGCGCTCGCGGGCATCTTCATCTTCGACGTGCCCACGCTGGAGGAGGCTGTCGCGCTCACCCAGACGGACCCGGCCCTGAAGGCGGGCCGCTTCGCCGTCGAGGTACTTCCCTGGTACGGGCCCGAGGGGCTGACGTACGACGGGCACGAGCGGCCCGCTCCGGGCACCCAGTGCGCGCCCTGAGCGCGCGGCCCTCGCTCAGCCCACGAGCAGGTCTCGCCCCAGCTTGAGCACCAGCGCGGCGACGACGACGAGCACCACCTTGCGCACCAGCTTGTCCCCACCTCTCACGGTGAGGTGGGCGCCGATCCACGCCCCGGTGAACTGGGCCACGGCCATGGGTAGCGCCACCTGCCACAGCACCACGTCCTTCCACCAGAAGAGTGCCACGGCGGCCAGGTTGGAGGCGAAGTTGACCACCTTCGCGTCCGCCGACGCGCGCATCAGCCCGTGCCCCAGCAGCGTGGAGAAGGCCACGATGAGGAAGGTGCCCGTGCCGGGGCCGAAGAACCCGTCATACGCACCGATGAGCAGCGCGGCCACCCCTGCCAGCAGCTGCATCCGCGCCAGGGGCGGCTCGGGCCGCTCCCCGGGCGGAGGCCCCTTTCGAAACGCCAGGAAGGCCGCCACCGCGACGAGCAGCACGAGCACCAGCGGCTTGAGCACCTCGGGCTTCACCCACAGCACCAGGCGCGTGCCGAGCAACGCCCCCACCAGCCCCGCCGGGAACGTCACCCACGCCAGCTTGCCTTTCACCAGGCCCGCCCGAGAGAAGCGCACCAGCGCCGCGAAGGCGCCGAAGACGGACTGGCCCTTGTTGGTGCCCAGCGCCACGTGCGGCGGTATCCCCGTGGCCAGCAGCATGGGCAGGGTGATGAGCCCTCCCCCACCGGCGATGGCGTCCACCCCGCCGGCGATGAGCGCGGCGAGGCACAGCAGGGCAAGCTCCAGGCCGGTAACGTCCAGAACGGCACTCCTCCAGGGGGGCGGTGCTCCCACTACCACGCCCGCCACCTGGACGCTTGCTTGCGCCCCGCTGAAACCTGAGCGTCAATCCCCTGGCGGCTCCTCACCGAGGTCCATGTGCTCTCTTCGCTCGTCCCCCTGATGCTCGTGCTGCTGTCACAGGCCCGCCCGGACCCGTCGGCCCCCATGTGCCGTTCCATGGACGGCCAGGCCGCCTGCGGCTACGCGTGCAAGTCCGATGGACTCCGGGTGCGGTGCGCTCAAACCCCCGAGGGCGTCTGCCAGGTGATTGATGGCCAGGCGGTGTGCTTCGATCCGCCCGCCTACGTCGTCCGGGCCTACAAGGGCTCGCTGCCCACCCCCGAGTGCAAGACCATCGAGGGCCAGGCCGCGTGCGGCTACTCCTGTGCCACCTACTTCGGCAAGGTGAACTGCGCGCGCACTCCGGCCGGAGTGTGCCGCGGCCGGGGAGAGTCGGTGGAGTGCTTCGATCCGCCCGCCTCGGTGTTCGCCGTGTATGGCCCGGAGACGCCCAAGGTCGAGTGTAAGACGCATGGCTCGGACTTCGCCTGTGGCTATAAGTGTACGGCCGGCGCGGATGGCGTGAAGTGCGCCAACACCCCGCTGGGGTTGTGCAAGTCGGACAGCGGGCGTGTCACCTGCTTCGATCCCTCGCCGGGAGCCATCTGCGCCTATGGGCGCGAGCTGCCCACGCCTCAGTGCCGCAGCAACGAGGGCACCGCCGTCTGCGGCTACGCGTGCGCCACGGCCTACTCGCGCTCGGCGTGCGCCTCCACGCCCAAGGGCATCTGCAAGGTATTCGATAGCAACGTGCACTGCTTCGATCCGCCCACCACGCTTCAGGGAGACTCGGCGTGCCTGGCGATGATTGGGCTGGCGGCCATGGAGGGCGCCCGCCCCTGATGCTATAGGGTGACACCCAAGGAGCGAGACCGCGCATGGCGGAGGGAGAAGTCCGGCAGTACTTCGTCCGCAACGAGAAGGGCACCGTCTGGGGTCCGCTGGCCCTGTCGACCATCGAGCTGCTGATTGAGACCGGCTCCATCCAGGGCCGGCTGCAGGTGTCCGAGGACGGGCTGAACTTCGCCTTTCCCGGGCGCTTCCCGCATCTGCGGGACGCCTTCCCGCGAGAGCTGTGGGGAGATGTAATTGCCCCCGGGGAGACGGTGCGCATCGCCAAGGCGGAGCTCCCCGTGGAGATGGGAGGCCAGAGCGCTCCGGTGGCGCCCACGGCGCCTGGAGCCGGTGCGGCCGCCATGGCGGGGCCGGGTGCCGCGGCCCATGCCGCCGCCGCGGCCAGACCGGGGCCGGGTGCCACGGCTCCTGCCGCCGGGCAAGGTGCCCCGGCCCGGCCGGGCGTGCCCATGGCGGGCCCCGGCGCGGCCATGGCTCCCGGTGCGCCCAGGCCAGGGC
>DATHBR010000081.1:0-163666 GCA_035296065.1 Myxococcaceae bacterium
TGCTGACGCAAGACCCTGCGGCGTTCTACCCTGCGGCGGTTCGTCTTCTGCGCCGGCTCCGCCGCAGAAGAGCGCTGCGGCGGGCCCTCCGCCCGACGCGCCGACGGGCCCCTGCAAGGACTTAGTTCGGATGGCTTAGCCGGTGAAGCGCTCCTCCACGAGGAACGGCTCACAGGCCTGGCCCTGGAGATCCTGGAAGGCCACGTGGCGCTGGATGACCTGCCGCTGATCTCCGTCCTTGGAGTACTCGGTGCCGTTGCGCCACACGTGCAGGTACATGGCGTACACGCCCTGGCCCAGCTTCACCAGCGAGGGGTGGCCCGGACCGTTCCACTGCCCGCCCAGCGCGCGGCTCTGGCTGTCGATCAGCATCCGCTCGCCCGTCACCGTGTTGGCCAGCAGATCCAGCTGGGCAATGTACGTGCGGTACTCCGCGTTGCCGAAGAAGCCCGCGCTGTAGATGACGTAGGCCCGGCCGCCCTCGTTCACCACGAACTGGCCCTCGACCAGGCCGTCATGGTGCGGCCCGTTGGTGAACAGCACCCGGGGCGCGCCCAGCAGCTCGATGCGCCCGTCGGCGCCCTGGCGGAACTCGTGAGACAGGATGGGCGTGGGCGCCTTGCACCGCTGGCCCGTGGCCGAGTCGGTCCACTCCAGCCCGTTGCCGTCCACCTTGGTGAGCAGGAACGTGCGCTCGCGGCCGTCCGCGTCGATCGCGGCGCCCACGTGGCCGTCGATCATGCCCAGCACGGGGTTCTCTCCGGCGGGGCCGCCCGGGTACGTGGGCGCCACGTCCCTGGCGCGCACGTTGATGTCCAGGAAGCCGTGGTCCGTCCACTCCCCGTCGATGGCCGTGGCCGTGGCATACGCCGAGCGCAGGATGCCGGCCCTGTCGCGCGCGGTGTAGTGCAGCGTCAGCAGGCCGTTGCGCACGTCGATCTCCGGCGCCCACCGCGCCAGGACGAGATCCCTCGGCAGGTGCGGCGCCAGCGGATCCACCTCTCCGGCGTTCCACCACGCGGGCAGCTTGCCCTCGGGGAAGATGGCGCGGTGCTGGCCGTCCACCACGTGCGGCACCCAGCGGCCATCCACGTTGCGGTACAGCCGGAAGGCAAAGGGCTGATCATTCGTGGTGGCCAGCAGCCACAGGCCCGCGGTGCGCGCGCCGCCAGGGCTCTGCGCCGTCAGCTTCACCACGAACGGATCCGGCATCGGCTCGGAGATGAGCGGCTCGGGAACGCGCTGCAGCGTGGCGACGATGTCCCGCAGCGACCGCGATTCTTCCGACGGCGCATCGAAGAGGCCCGCCGGGCCCTGGATGGTATTGGAAGGGAGGCGGTTGGCCTCGGGAAGCACGGCACCCGAGGGGGTGCCAGTCACGGTGTCGGAAGGGCGGAGCGAACTCATAGGAGCGCGCGAAACTACCGGAGCGCGCCCACACCGCTCCACCCCTCAGCTTCTCAGCTCGGCCGCCAGCTTGCTCCCGGTGCGGGGGCTCGGCTCACAGCTTCTTCGAGCCCTTCTTCGCGCCCGAGGGCGCCTTGGTGGCCGCGGCGGCGGGCCGCTCCACCTTGAGCAGCTCCAGGTCCGTGGAGTCCCCGGTGGCCACCTTGATGATGCCAATGCCGGGCGCGAACCAGATGATGCTGTCCACCTTGCGGCCCTGTGCCCCCGGCCGCGACGCCCGCGCCGTGGTGGTGTTCTTCACCTTCAGCGCCTTGAAGGTGCCCGCGCTCACCGTCACCTCTTCCTCCCCCACGACGGTGGCCTCCTTGTCGAACGTGGTGGCGATGATCATCCCCGCCCCCATCTTCGAGCCCGCGGGCGGCTGCATCTTCACCGACAGTGAATTGCGCCAGGTCGAGCCCATGGCCATGTGGGACGGCACCACCACACCTTCTGCCGACACCACCTCCACTTGCATACCTGATGCCGACAGGAGAGATCCCTCCAGGCCGCCAAGCCCGGTGCGTACGCCCTCGGAGGTACAGAAGGCCTCCGTCTCGCCCCGTTTTCCCTTCAATTCCACCGCCATCTGACCCTTGAGCCCGTCCGGGCCAGAGGTGACTCCCTGGGTCGAAAGCGTCATCTCGGACGATCGACCCGCACGGTAGGTGAGCCTCAGCCCGTCTTCGAGCGGGAAGTACGGGTTGGGGCACGCCGCCGCCGGGGGGGGCATGTCAGACCGCTGAGGTAGTTCTGAAGGACTCGCTCCAAGGAGGAGCGAGAGGGCGAGCAAGGGCTGGAACGTAGGAAGCCTCCCAACGGATCACCGGGAAGGTAGGGTGCCTCTCTCACTTTTCAACCCCTTGCCGTCCACGGGTGACGGTACAGGGCCGAGGGCGAAATGTATGGCCACACGTTGCATGGTCATGCTTGATCCCCTCATACTCGGCTGGTAACAGCACAACGCGTCTGGGGCCGATTTTTCGGCTCCGGAGCGATTTCCACACCCGCGCACCACGCCGCACAGGAGCACCGCTGGATGCGAATCAAGCGCCTGGACATCACCGGCTTCAAGTCATTCATGGAGCGCAGCGTCTTCAGCTTCGGCGAAGGCGTCACCGGCATCGTTGGACCCAATGGCTGCGGCAAGTCGAACGTCGTGGACGCCATCCGCTGGGCCATGGGCGAGCAGAGCGCGAAGAACCTGCGCGGCCGGGGCATGGAGGACGTCATCTTCAACGGCTCGGAGTCCAAGCCGCCCTTGTCGATGGCCGAGGTGTCGCTCACGTTCGCGATGGACGAGACGGATCAGCTGGCGCCGCAGTACCAGGGCCTGCCGGAGATCACCGTCACGCGGCGGCTGTTTCGCAGCGGCGAGTCCGAGTACCTCATCAACAAGACGGTGTGCCGCCTGCTGGATATCACCGAGCTGTTGCTGGGCACGGGCGTGGGCACCAAGGCCTACTCCATCATCGAGCAGGGCCGGGTGGGCCTCATCGTCTCGAGCAAGCCGGAGGATCGGCGCTCGATCATCGAAGAGGCGGCCGGCGTCACCAAGTACAAGGCGCGGCGCAAGGCGGCCGAGCGCAAGATGGAGGCCACCGAGGCCAACCTGCTGCGCGTGACGGACATTACCAACGAGCTGGAGAAGCGGCTCGACACGCTGGCCCGGCAGGCGAAGAAGGCCGAGAAGTACAAGAAGCTCAAGGCGCGCATGCGGGACATTGATCTGCACGCGGCCTCGCACCGCTACCTGGAGCTGCAGGCGGAGAAGAAGGTGCTCAGTGCCCGCCTGGAGAGCCTGGGCGGCGAGGAGCGCGAGAGCCTGGACCGGGTGAAGGAGCTGGAGGACGCCATCACCCGGCGCCGGGGCGAGCTGGAGCTCGAGGCTGACGCGCTGCGCAAGCTGGCCGAGGAGGTCCACACGCTGGAGCGCGCGGTGCAGCGCGATGACCAGGACCTGGCCTACTGGCGCAAGGACCTGGAGGAGACGAGCGCCCGGGTGGCCCAGTCCGAAGGCGAGCTGAGCCCGCTGGTGGCCCGGCAGGCCGAGATGGCCGAGACGATGGCGGCCCGGGAGGCGGAGCTGACGGGCATCGCCGGGGCGTGGAAGGAAGATGAAGTCGCGATGCAGGTGGCGCAGGAGGAGCTGCGCCGGGTGACGCACCTGCAGACGGAGGTGGCGCTGCGGCTGGAGCAGGAGCGCGCGGGGCTGGTGGCGGTGGCGGCGCGGCTGGCCAACCACGAGTCCAACCTCGTCAACCTGGCGCGCCAGCGCACCGACCTGGAGGGCCGGCGCGACAAGCTGCACACGGAGATGGAGCTGCTGCGCGCCCAGGAGCAGGCGCTGGATGGGGCGCGCACCCAGGTGCTGCAGATGGTGGAGGAGAGCCGCCACAACGCCCTGGAGCTGGCCGCCCGCAAGACGCAGGAGGAGGAGGCGCTGGCGAGCACCCGCGCCGCCTTCGCCGAGAGCGAGATCCAGGTCATCAGCCTGCGCGAGGAGCTGGCCGACAAGCGCAGCCGCCTGTCCTCGCTGGAGGAGCTGCACAAGAACTACGAGGGCTTCGATCGCGGCGTGCGCGCGGTGATGATGCGCGCCGGGCAGCAGTTCCGCGAGCAGGGCATCTTCGGCCTGGTGGCGGACGTGCTCACCCCTCCGGCACGCCTCGAGCGCGCGGTGGAGGCGGCGCTGGGCGAGCGGCTGCAGCACGTCATCGTCGAGAGCCGGGAGAAGGGCTTCGAGCTGGTGGAGTACCTCAAGGCCGCCTCCGAGGGCCGGGGCAGCTTCCTGCCGGTGCCGCTGGACGAGGCGCTGACGCCCCTGGTGGAGCCGGACTTCAGCCGCCCCGGCGTGCTGGCCAGCGCCTTTGCCGAGGTGAAGTACGAGGAGCCGCTGCGCCCGGTGGTGCGGCTGCTGCTGGGCGATGTCGTCATCGTCCAGGACATGGCCTCGGCGCGCTCGTACGCGTCGGCGGGTGGCCCGCCGTGCACGCTCGTCACGCTGGAGGGCGAGGTGGTGCGCGCCGACGGCACGATGATCGGCGGCGAGCGCGAGGGCGCGGCGGTGGGCGCGCTGCAGAAGAAGCGTGAGATCGCCGAGCTGGCCACCGAGGTGGCCCGGGTGGAGGAGCGCTACAACGAGATCCTCACCCGGCACTACACGCTGCAGAAGCAGATGGGGCACACCGAAGGGGTGCTCAAGGGGCTGGCGAAGAACCAGCACGCCGAGGAGCTGAACCTGGCCAGCCAGGAGAAGGACCTGCACAAGGCCAGCGAGGACCTGGCCCGGGTGCGCGAGCGGCTGAGCACGCTGACGGGCGAGGAGTCGCACCTGGCGCACTCGCACGGGGCGCTGGTGCACGAGGAGGAGAACAGCCGGGGCGAGGTGGCCCACGGGCAGGCGGACCGCGAGGGGCGCGAGGAGCGCGTGCGGCAGCTGTCCGCGGAGCTGGAGTCGCTCAAGCAGCGCGCGGACACGGTGTCCGCGGAGCTGATGGCGCTGCGCATCAAGGTGGCCGCGGGCAGCGAGCGCGGCGAGTCGGCGCGCAAGGAGCTGGAGAGCCTGCTCACCCAGAAGCGGGAGATGGAAGACCGCGTGCACCGCCTGCGGGTGGTGGTGGGCGAGGGCACCGCGCGCTCGGATGAGCTCAAGCGACGCATCGAGGAGACGGACGGCGCCCGGGCCAAGCGGGCCGAGGAGCACCGCGCCGCGGCCGAGACGCTGGAGGGCCGCCGGAGCGCTCACGCGGCCACCTCCACCGAGGTGCGCGAGCAGGACACGCTGTTCCGCGAGCTGCGCGGCCGGCTAGACGAGCTGATGCAGGGCCTGTCTCAAATTTCGCTCAAGGAGCGGGAGATCGCCCTGGAGGTGGAGCACCTGTCATCCGGCATCCGCGAGCGGCATCAGGTGGAGCTGGAGCTGGAGCTGCACCGCTACCACCTGCTGGCGCCGCTGCCTCCCGAGGCCGAGGCGGAGCTGAAGGACCTTCGGGCTCAGGTGGAGAAGATGGGGGAGATCAACCTCACGGCCATCGACGAGCACGACGAGCTGGCCAAGCGCTACGACTTCCTCTCCACGCAGAAGAAGGACCTGCAGGGCTCGCTGGTGCAGCTCAAGGAGGCGATTAGCCGCATCGACGGGACGAGCCGCGAGCGCTTCAAGCAGACCTTCGACGTGGTGAACGAGAAGTTCCAGGCGGTGTTCCCGCGGCTGTTCGGCGGCGGGCGCGCCAGCCTGGTGCTCACCAACGAGGGGCCGGGAGCCGAGCCGGGCGTGGAGATCGTCGCCCAGCCGCCGGGCAAGAAGCTGCAGAGCGTCAATCTCCTGTCCGGCGGCGAGAAGGCGCTGACGGCGGTGGCGCTCATCTTCGGCATCTTCCTCATCAAGCCGACGCCGTTCTGCTTGCTGGACGAGGTGGACGCGCCGCTGGATGAGGGCAACGTGGGCCGCTACAACGACATGGTGAAGGAGATGAGCAGCCAGTCGCAGTTCATCCTCATCACCCACAACAAGCGGACCATGGAGGTGGCCGACACGCTGTACGGCGTGACGATGGAGGAGCCGGGCATCTCCAAGCTGGTGAGCGTGAAGCTGCGCGAGGCCAAGGCCGCCAACGACAACGCCTCGGTGGCCTGAGCGCCCGAGGCGTAGGCGAGGGTGGGGGAGAGGTTACTGCTCCTCCTCCTCGTCGCACTTCTCGCTCCGCACGGGGAGGGCTGCCTTCTTGTCCTCCCGCACGAAGAGCATGCCGTCGCGGAAGAAGCTGTCCTTGCCGCCCTTCAGGCGCGCGATGCCCTTCTTCGCGTCCGCCACGGTCCACTCCACCTTCTCCTTGGCGCCCCCCGGGCGGGTCAGCTCCAGCGTGTACGCGCCCGCCGTGGTGCCCGGCTTGAGGGCGGTGAGCTTGAGGGACTCGTCGTCCTGGCCGTAGTTCATCCACCAGTCCCCATTGGGCTGGAGCTTGAAGCCCGGCGTGGTGGAGTCACAGTACTGGCGGATGACGTAGCCCTTGCCCTCGCGCTCCACCTGCGTCCACGTGCCCTCCAGGGGCTTGGCGTTCACGGGGGTGTCCCTGGCCTTCTGGGCCCCGGCTGCGGCGGCGAAGAGCCCGGCGAGCACCACCAACCCCCGAGCCACGTTTCTGCGGACTGCCTGCATCCCCATCATCCGTTCTCCCAAGACGGTTCGTTGAAGGGCGTGGAGCCTAGCCTGTGCCTGGAGGCGGGAGCAGGCCCCTGCTTGCTCCGTCGGGGAGTGGTCCTTCCCGGGCGCATCGGTGTTGCGCGGCGCACGGGCGGAGCGTAGGGAGCCCTCGTCCATGTCCGCGACCGCGAAACTGTTGGAAGCCGTTCGGAAGGAAGCCCGCCCCGGAATCTGGTCCACCGGGGTGAACCTCTCTCGCGCGGGCGCCGTGGCGCTCCAGGCGCAGACGGAGAAGGAGATTGAGCTCCGGGTGCGAGCCCCGGGCCGCCCGGTGGCCTACACCGTCAACCTGTACCCCGGTGATGAAGTCTGGGAGTGCGACTGTGACGGGCGGATGGATCCGTGTGAGCACGTGGTGGCGGCCACGCTCTCCATTCAGCAGGCGGAGAAGCAGGACAAGCCCCTGGAGGTCGCCGCCAACCGGTGGTCCCGCGTCGTCTACCGGTTCACCCGGAGCGAGGGCGGGCTGCAGGTGCACCGGGCGCTGGTCCACGCGGACGGGAAGGAGGAGCCGCTGGAGGAGGGCCTGGCGGCGGTGCTGGCCAAGCCCGCGCAGGCGGCCACGGTTCAGCTGGAGCAGTCGGACATGAACGCGGACCGGCTGCTGGAGAAGCGCACGCGTGGGGCTCTGCCTCCCGAGCGGCTGGAGTCGCTGCTGCGGGCGCTGGAGTCCGCGCGCAACGTGCTGCTGGATGGGCGGCCGGTGGCCATCTCGGAGGAAGTCGTTCTTCCCCGGGCCGTGGTGGAGGACCGGGGCGCGCAGCTGGTCGTCACCGTGGCGAAGGATCCGCGCATCGTGCAGGTGGTGAGCGCGGGCGTCGCGCTGGTGGGCGATGCGCTGGCCCGGCTGGGTGAGACGGGGATGACGGGCACGTGGCTGCAGAACCTGCCCATGGTCCGCACCTTCTCGGCGGAGCAGATCGGCGAGGTGACGTCCAAGGTGCTGCCGGAGCTGGCGCGGCGCATGCCCATCGAGGTGCGCAGCCGACGCCTGCCGCCGCTGGATCGCGATCTCAAGCCGCGCATCCTGCTGGAGCTGCAGCAGCTGGAGTCCGGGCTGTCCGTGTTCCCCACGCTGGTGTACGGCGCGCCGCCGTCGGTGCGGATCGACGCGGGCCGGATGGTGTTCCTGCGCGGCGCGGTGCCGCTGCGAGACGAGGCGGCCGAGCAGCGGTTGATCCATCAGCTCCGGGACGAGCTGAACCTGGTCCCCGGGCGGCGGCTCACGGTGCAGGGCCAGGAGATGGTGCGCTGGGCGGACAAGCTGCGGAAGTGGCGAGGCGACCTGGCCGGAGACGCGGCGGGCGTGGTGAGCCCGAACATGCGGCTCAAGCCCCTGCTCAAGGTGGAGCCCGGGGCCTCGGGAGCGGGCGTGCCCGAGGTGCGCTTCACGCTCGAGTTCCAGGTGGAGGGAGGCAAGGGCACGCCGCAGACGGTGGACGCGGCGGCGGTGGTGCGGGCCTGGTCCGAGGGCCTGGGCCTGGTGCCGCTGGAGGGCGGAGGCTGGGCGCCGCTGCCGCGGGCCTGGCTGGACAAGCATGGCCAGCGCGTCGCGGACCTCTTGGCCGCGAGGCAGGCGGATGGCCGGGTGTCCAACCACGCCCTGCCGGAGCTGACGGCGCTGTGCGAGACGCTCGAGCAGCCGCCTCCGCCGGGGCTCGAGCGCCTGGCGCCATTGATTCAGGGCTTCGAGAAGCTGCCGCCGCCGAGCCTGCCGGAGGACCTGACGGCGACGCTGCGCGCGTACCAGCAGCAGGGCGTGAGCTGGCTGCGCTTCCTGAAGGAGGCGGGGCTGGGGGGCATCCTGGCCGACGACATGGGCCTGGGAAAGACGCTCCAGACGATCTGCGTGCTGGGAGCGCGCTCGCTCGTGGTGTGCCCCACCAGCGTGCTGCCCAACTGGGCCGCGGAGCTCAAGCGCTTCCGGCCTTCGCTCAAGGTCAGCGTGTACCACGGCCCCGGCCGCTCGCTGGACGAGGCGGCGGATGTGACGATCACCACGTACTCCATTCTGCGGTTGGACGCGGCGGTGCTCTCGGGGCGCACGTGGGAGGCGGTGGTGCTGGACGAGGCCCAGGCCATCAAGAACCCGGAGAGCCAGGTGGCGCGCGCGGCGTTCGGGCTGAAGGCCAACCTGCGGCTGGCGCTGAGCGGTACGCCGCTGGAGAACCGGCTGGAGGAACTCTGGAGCCTGATGCACTTCACCAACCCGGGGCTGCTCGGGGGGCGAAGGGAGTTCAACGACAAGGTGGCCCAGCCCATCTCGGAGGGGCAGCCCGAGGCGGCCGAGCGGCTGCGGCGGCGCATCCGGCCGTTCGTGCTGCGGCGGCTCAAGCGAGAGGTGGCGCCCGAACTGCCCCCGCGCACCGAGGCGGTGATGCACGTGGCGCTGGATGAGCGCGAGCGCGGCGTCTACGACTCGGTGATGGCGGCCACGCGCAAGGAGGTGGTGGCGCTGCTGAACGAGGGCGGCAGCGTGCTCAAGGCGCTGGAGGCGTTGCTGCGCCTGCGCCAGGCCGCGTGCCACTCGGCGCTGGTGCCCGGCCAGCAGGCGGCCTCCTCGTCGAAGGTGCAGACGCTGGTGGAGGCGCTGGATACCGCCGTCTCGGATGGCCACAAGGCGCTGGTGTTCTCGCAGTGGACCTCGCTGTTGGACCTGATCGAGGGGCCGCTGAAGGAGGCAGGCATCGCCTTCGAGCGCCTGGACGGAACGACGACGAACCGGGGGGAAATCACGACGCGCTTCCAGTCAGCGGAAGGGGCGCCGGTGCTGCTGATGTCGCTCAAGGCGGGCGGCACGGGGTTGAACCTCACGGCGGCGGACCACGTGTTCCTGATGGATCCGTGGTGGAACCCGGCGGTGGAGGCTCAGGCGGCGGACCGCGCGCACCGCATCGGCCAGGAGCGGCCGGTGATGGTGTACCGGCTGGTGTCGCAGGGCACGGTGGAGGAGCGGATTCTCGGGCTCCAGGAGAAGAAGCGCGCCATCTTCGAGGCGGCCCTGAGCGAGGCCTCGGCCGCCACCGCGATTACCCGCGAGGATCTGCTCGAGCTGTTCGCCTGACGGCTACTTGCCCAGCTTGACGCAGAGGGCCTGGTCATCCGCCAGGCGCTGCCTGGCCCCCGCCAGATCCTGCTGCGTCGTGGCCAGCACGCCCTGGCTCCCGGTCTCCACCTCGGCCCAGGAGGAGTCCTTGACCTTCAGCTCCTGCGCGAGCGTCACCGTCTGCTGATCCACGCGCTGCTGAGCCTCCAGCGCGGCGACCCAGCCCTCAGCGGCCTTCACCAGCGTGGCGCACTGCTCGCGCAGCTTCGGAATCAGCGCGGAGTTCTTCTTCGGATCCTTCTGGTACTGCACCGCCAGCGTGTCATACGCCTCCGCCGCGTGGCCGCGCGTGCCCAGCGCCATCGCCGTGGCCGCGGCGTGCTGACCGCGCACCAGATCCAGCTGGTAGAAGCGCAGCTCGCCCGGCAGGTTGGCCGCGGGCTCGGTCGCCAGGGCGTTGAAGTGCGTGAAGCGGTAGGGGAACGACACCTCATCCACATTCAGCGTGGCCGGCAGCACCAGCATCTTCTGCTTCAGGCACGCGGCCAGCTGATCGCCCTCGGTGCTGCCGCTGGGCTCGAACGTCACATCCGCCGGCGTCCCCGAGCCCCTGCGCAGGGTGATGGTCGCCGTGAGGATCGGCGGCGCCCGGTTCGCATAAGGCGCGTAACAGTCACACCACGTCGGCTGCGCCAGCCGCAGCGTGCCCGAGAAGTCCGAGCCCTCGTTGACGCCGAACCTGACCGACGGGCTGCCGTTCGCCTCGTGGATGAAGGCCGCCTGGCCCTCCACCTTGGCGGCGCCCGGGGGCAGAGGCTGCAGCGGCACCCGCTTGCTCACCGTGGCCTGGATGCACTGCTGGCCCTCGGGAGTGAGGTTCTCGCCCGTCACCGTGTGCGTGCCCGCCTGGTCGGTGACGCTCGCCATCACCGTCACCTTCGTCGTCTCTCCGCCCGCGCGGCTCCTCGGGTCCACCAGGCACTCCATCACCTGGGGCTGGGAGGAGGCGACGGCGCCCACCAGCAGCGCCTCGGTGGGCGGCTGCGGCAGGCTCAGCGTGCGCTGCTGGCACACCGACACGTCGAAGGGAGGCTGGTTGGTGATGCGCATCCGCTCCTGCACCGAGGAGGTGGCCTGGGCGCTGTCGGTCTTCTGCGCCCCCGCACAGGCGGCGGTGACGAGCAGGCACGCTACGGCGAGACGTGGCGACATGTGGTGAGTCCCCTCCCTGGGACGGCCCGCTCAGGGGGCCTACTTCTCCAGGCCCTCGGCGTTCTTCAGGTCCTTCAGCCGCAGCCCGTTCTTCTTCAGCAGCCGGTAGAGGCTCTGCATGGACAGGCCCGTGCGCTGCTCGGCGGCCTTCATGTCGAAGGCCATCTCCTTCATCACCTCGGCGAAGTAGAAGCGCTCGAAGTCGGCCAGCACCCGGTCCTTGGCCTCGTGGTAGTTCATGCCCACCACCAGGGCGCCCACGCTCGTGGTGGGCTCGGAGGCAGTGGCGTTCTCGTTCTTGCGCTGCGGCTGGGCCATGAAGTCCAGCCAGCTGGTGTTGCCCGTCTCCTGCATGAGCGCGCCGCGCTCCAGCACGTTGCGCAGCTCGCGCACGTTGCCCGGCCACTCGTAGCCCTCGAAGAGCGCCAGCGTCTGCGGCGTCAGCTCGAACGAGGCCTTCAGTGCCTGCAACAGCGAGTGCGCCAGCACCGGAATGTCATCGCGCCGGGTGCGCAGGGGCGGCAGCCGCACGCGCGCCACCGCCAGCCGGAAGTACAGGTCCGCCCGGAAGCGGCCCTGGCGCACGTCCTCCTCCAGGTTGCGGTGCGTGGAGGCAATCACCCGCACGTTCACCGGCACCGTGCCCCCGTCCAGCGTGGGCACCTCGCGCGTCTCCAGCACGCGCAAGAGCTTGGGCTGCAGCGCCAGCGGCAGCTCTCCCACCTCGTCCAGGAAGAGGGTGCCGCCCTGCGCCGCCTCGAACACGCCGCGCACGCCCTTCTCCTCGTCGTCCGCGGCGCGCATCGAGCCGAACAGCTCGCGCTCGGCCTTCTCCTCGGTGATGAGGTTGCAGTCCACGACTTTGAAGGGGCCGTGCCGCCGGGCCGAGTGCTGGTGCACCGCGCGCGCCGCCAGCTCCTTGCCCGTGCCCGTCTCTCCCTCGACGAGCAGGTTCATGTCCTCGCGGGCAATGCGCCGCAGGTCCGAGAACAGCAGCCGCATCCGGTCCGAGGCGCCCACCAGGCTGCCGAAGGAGTCCGCCCCCGAGGGCACCTCCACCTCGGTGGTGCGCGTGTCCGGCTTGATGGCCAGCTTCGTCTTGCCCAACTGCACTTTGTCGCCCGACTGCAGCACCACCTGCAGCACCTGGCGCCCGTCCAGGTACGTGCCGTTGCGGCTGCCCAGGTCCTTGAGCAGCAGCCCCTTCGAGGTGCGCTCGATCTCCAGGTGCCGCCGGCTCACCGTCGGATCCGTCAGCACCAGGTCGCTCGAGGGATCCGAGCCCACCCGCACCAGCGAGTCCTGAGTGGTGATCTTCTTGCCCTTGTCCGGGCCCGCGGCGACTTCCACCGTCCACTCGCGCACCTGGATGCGAACGGGACGGCCCTCGGCTTCTGTCATTACGGACTGCGTGACTTCAGGCTTCTCGGTCATGGCGGTTCGCCTTCCGCGTCCGGGCCTCGGCAGAAACCCGGAATACCCTGGGAGCGTTCCTCTTTACGGGCGTTTCGCCACTGGGAGCAAGTCAAACCTCTCAGGGTAGGAGCATCCGAGAGGCCGCGCCTGACACATGACGGACATGTGCCTGCACGGGGGTGGGTGCCAGCCGGGCCCGGGCCAGCACCTGCGGTAGGGCGGGCTGCCCGTCCAACTGGAGGATGACATCCCCCGGAGCCAGCTTCCCGCCCTTGGGGGCTGACAGCACGTACAGGCCCGCGGGCAGCCGGCCCATCCGGTCCAGCCGGGTGAGCTCGAGCAGGGGGTTGGCGAAGCGCAGGCGCTGCTGGCGCAAGAGCTCCGCGTCCAGCGGGTCCATCAGGGCCAGGGCGCCCAGGTGGGCGGGGCGGCCTTCCTCGGAGTACTCGAAGGCCTTCCACGGCACGAGCGCCACCGTGGCCGGGGCAGGGGAGGGCTCACGCGGAGGGCGCAGGTGCTCCACCAGCCGCCGCAGCGCCTGGCGGGTGAGGCCCTCCATGAGGTGGGTGAGCTCGGGCGCCGGGTCGGCCCCGTCATCCGTGCGCTCGGCGAACGGGTCGGCCTTGGCCTCGCCCCACACGTCCAGCACCTTCTGGCGGCTCGAGGGGTGGAGGATCTCCACGTGGCCCAGGTAGCTCGTCTCCTCCACCAGGCTCTGGCCCACGCTGCGGCCCTGGGCGTCCATCAGCTCGCCCTGGACGGACTGGATGCGCCGCTCGGCCCAGCCGCGCAGCACCAGCGCCTGCTCGGGCCGTACGCTGTAGCTGGCCAGCAGCGTCACCGCGTTGCTGGCCGCCCAGGCGTTGTCCTCGTCCGGCCGGTACACGGTGAACTCCGAGGGGCCGAAGAACAGGGTGCGCTCCCCCGCCTCGGCCAGCCCCACATCGATGAGCCGCTGGGACAGCTCGAACGAGCGCCACGCGGGCTCTGGCCACCGGAAGATGAACGGGTAGACCATCACCGCGGAGGCGGTCAGCTCCGAGGGCAGCTCCTCGCGCGTCTGGTACGCCGCCGAGCGGCACGCGCTGGCCACCAGGGCCAGCAGGAGCACAGCGCCAATGGGCAACGGCTGGGCACGTTTCACGGCCCAGGAGTCAAGATCAACGGCCCCGCGGAATCCAGAACGACGCCGCGGGGCGCGCGAGCACGGCTAGTACTTGGCGGGCGAGTCACTGGCGGGGAAGGACTCCTTGGACTGCTCGTCCACGATGTCGTCCTTCGCGTTGCCGCCGGACTTCACGTTGGCGTTCGTCACATCCTTCATCTGCCGCTGCTGCGTGCCGCCTCCAATGCCCGCCTTCGGCTGGGTCATGCGGCTGCCCAACAGGTTCTTTGCCCGCTCGGCGAAGTTGCGCTGCTCGTCCTGCCAGTCCTTGAAGAACTGAGCGAGCTCCTGGTCGCCTGCTTCCTGGGCATCCTGAATGTACTGCTCGCTCGTCGATGCGCCCTTGAGCAGGTGGTACAGCTCGCTGATCAGGTTGTAGTGCTCGTCCTTGGTCCCCGTCTGCTGCTCTTCGCCGGCCATGTGGCTGCCTCCGCGTGAGTGAGATCCCTCTTCTGTCCTGGGAACCTATTCACGCCAGCCCCACACCTCGTTTGGCCCGCTCTCCTGCCTGCTTGCCCGGAAACACAACGGCCCCCGGATCCACGAGGGGAGCCGGAGGCCGTGTGCTTTCCCAGCGCGGGTGCGCGGGGGCAGGGGACTACATGCCCATGCCGCCCATGCCGCCCATGCCGCCCATACCGCCGCCAGCGGCCGGCTTGTCGTCGTCCGCCTTCGGACGCTCGGCCACCATCGCCTCGGTGGTCAGCATCAGCGAGGACACGGAGGCCGCGTTCTGCAGCGCCGTGCGGCTCACCTTGGCCGGATCGATCACGCCCGCGGCCAGCAGGTCCTCGTAAGCGCCGGTGGCGGCGTTGAAGCCGTACGCGCCGGTGCCCTCCTTGACCTTGTTCACCACCACGCTGCCCTCCTGGCCGCCGTTGGCGACGATCTGGCGCAGCGGCTCCTCGATGGAGCGGCGGATGATGTCCACGCCGAACTTCTCACCGGCGTCCACCTTCAGGGTGTCCAGCGCCTTGACGCAGCGGATGAAGGCCACGCCGCCGCCGGGCACCACGCCCTCCTCGACGGCCGCGCGGGTGGCGTTGAGCGCGTCCTCCACGCGAGCCTTCTTCTCCTTCATCTCGGTCTCGGTGGCCGCGCCCACGTTGATCACCGCCACGCCGCCCACGAGCTTCGCCAGGCGCTCCTGGAGCTTCTCGCGATCGTAGTCGCTGGTGGTCTCCTCGATCTGCGCGCGGATCTGCTTCACGCGAGCCTCGATGTCCTTCTGCGCGCCGGCGCCGTCGACGATCGTCGTGTTGTCCTTGTCGATCGTCACGCGCTTGGCGCGGCCCAGGTCGGCCAGCGTCAGCGTGTCCAGCTTGATGCCCAGGTCCTCGGCGATCATCTTGCCGCCGGTCAGGGTGGCGATGTCCTCGAGCATCGCCTTGCGACGGTCACCGAAGCCCGGCGCCTTCACGGCCGCCACGCTCAGCACGCCACGGATCTTGTTCACCACCAGGGTGGCCAGGGCCTCGCCCTCCACCTCCTCGGCGATGATCAGCAGCGGCTTGCCCGAGCGGGCCACCTGCTCCAGCACCGGCAGCAGGTCCTTCATCGACGAGACCTTCTTCTCGTTGATGAGGATGTAGGGATCGTTCAGCACGACCTCCATGCGGTCCGGGTCCGTCACGAAGTAGGGCGACAGGTAGCCGCGGTCGAACTGCATACCCTCGACCACGTCCAGCGTCGTCTCCAGGCCCTTGGCCTCCTCGACGGTGATGACGCCCTCCTTGCCGACCTTCTCCATCGCGTCCGCGATGATCTGGCCGATGGTGGCGTCGCCGTTGGCGGAGATGGTGCCAACCTGGGCAATCTCCTTCTTGTCCTTGGTGGGCTTGGCCATCTTCTTCAGCTCGGCCACCAGCGTGGTGACCGCCTTGTCGATGCCGCGCTTGATGTCCATCGGGTTGTGCCCGGCGGCCACCAGCTTGGCGCCCTCGCGGAAGATCGCCTGCGCCAGCACCGTGGCGGTGGTGGTGCCGTCGCCGGCCACGTCGGAAGTCTTCGAAGCGACCTCCTTCACCATCTGCGCGCCCATGTTCTCGAACTTGTTCTCCAGCTCGATCTCCTTGGCGACGGTGACGCCGTCCTTGGTGATGGTGGGAGAGCCGAAGCTCTTCTCGATGACGACGTTGCGGCCCTTGGGCCCCAGGGTGACCTTGACCGCGTCGGCCAGGATGTTCACGCCGCGGAGGATGGCGTCGCGCGCCTTCTGATCGAAAATGATGTCTTTAGCCATGGTGTGTTCCTTTGGAAAGTAGTGGGAAGAGCAGCGGAATTACTTCTCGATCACGCCCAGCACATCCTCCTCGCGGAGGATGAGGTGCTCCTCACCGTCGATCTTGATCTCGGTGCCCGCGTACTTGCTGAACAGGATGGTGTCGCCGGCCTTGATGTCCATGGCGCGCACCTTGCCGTCCTCGAGCACCTTGCCGTTACCGACGGCGATCACCTTGCCCTCCAGCGGCTTCTCCTTGGCCGTATCGGGGATGAACAGACCGCCCTTGGTCTTGTTCTCCTCGGCCACGCGCTTGACGATGAGGCGGTCCTGCAGGGGACGAATCTTCATGGTGAGTTCTCCTTCAGTTGAGGCGTCCGGACGCTTCCCCGGGCGCTTGGGGTAATAGGGGCCTATGTCGGCCCGGCGAGCATTAGCACTCTCGGGTCCGGAGTGCTAACGGCTCAGCGCGCGGGATAATAACCAGGGAAGTCACCCCGTCAAGCGAGCCGAGCTCAGGTCCTTGTGCCTGGCTAAATAGCCGTCACGACTGCCCATTTCCCCGCTCTATCAGGTCAACGGCCGGCTGCCCCGCAGCGCGAGGGAGGCGGCGGAATTGGCACTCTCAAGGGTCGAGTGCCAGCGTAAGTGCCTGGAATGACTGGGCTCGCCCTTTGCCGCTCAAAATGTTCGCTGTTACCCTTCAAGGGTCCCCCCGGGCCTCAACGGGGGGTAGGAGGTCGATGTAAATGAGTGAACTGGTGACTGGCTCTTCATTGAAGGAGTTCTTCAAGTCGGTGCTGGAGGAAGTCACTCAGCGCCAGAAGGTGGTGATCGCGGAGCTGACCGAGTTCTACCTGGTCAACCTGCTGACCGAGTTCGCGCTCACCGACAAGCTGTTCAGCCAGGAGGCCGAGGGCCGCAGGGACCACGAGCCGCTGGCGATGTTGTACCACCGGGCCCTCCAGCAGGAGCGGGAGGAGCGCATCCGCACGCTGCGCCGCCTGGGGGACGTGTCTCTCTACAAGGTAGGCTTCTTCGCCGGCTCGCTGCAGAGCAGCGCGGTGGGGGCCGACTACTACATCCAGATGGGAGGCACGGCGTACGGGCAGGTGGCGGAACTGTCGCCCACCGCGGGGTTCGCCGAGGTGTACCGGGAGCTGTGCTCGAAGTTCCGGGCGCTGGTGGAGGTGCTGGAGGAGATCTCCGCCCGGGGCCTGGTGCAGGGCGGGCCCACCGGCACGCTCAAGGTGTACGAGAGCTGGGTGCGCACGCGCAGCAACAAGCTGGAGCGGGTGCTGGTGGATGCGGGGATGCTGGTTCCCAAGGGGAACCTGGCCAACTAGCGAGCAGGGAGACGGTATGATTGGTCGAATCCAGGACCACCTGGAAGCCATCTACGGCATCACCTGCCAGGCCCGCGCGGACGCCTTCGTGGTGGACACGGAGGCGGCGGTGCTGCTGGGCTCCACGGGCCGCTCGGAGGAGGAGCTGCTGGTGGCCGAGGGCGAAGGGGAGGGCGAGCTGGAGCTGGCCCTGTACCTGGCGCCCTCGCTGCTGGCCCGGCTCAAGCACTACGAAGGCGCCCCGGTAGGCAATGTGCTGGACGGGGACCTGGACGGGTACTGCCAGGTGGCCGAGGGTGTGTCGCACTTCCTGTACGTAGCGCACACCGCGGCCCACGGGCGGGCGCTGTCGCTGCTGGAGCTGGAGCTGCAGGCGGAGGTGGACAAGTTCGCCGTGTGCCTGCTGCACCGCTGGGGCGAGGGCGTGCTGGCCTGGGCCCAGGAGCTGATGCGGCGCCTCTTCGAGCGCATCTCCTACCTGCCCCGGCTCAGCGTGCAGGAGCGCTGGCGGTACGAGGAGGCCAACCGGCTGTCGCGCAACTTCTGTACCCGGCTGCTAGGCCACGTGGCCGAGCGGCGGCTGGACCGGCTGCTGTCGGAGCTGCGGTACGCCTACCGGCTGGGCGCCGAGGCCAAGCTGCGCCATTTCTCGCACGGGACCTGAAGCGCACACCCCCCGCTTCAGGTAGGGTGGGCGGCGTATGCCGCGCGAGGCGTCCGCCGGAGGTGTAGTCATCCGCGAGAACGCGGGGAGCTGGGAAGCGGCCGTGATCCGCCCCCATGGGCGCAACCTGTGGGCGCTGCCCAAGGGGCATGTGGATCCCGGCGAGACGCCCGAGCAGACCGCCGTGCGGGAGATCCGCGAGGAGACGGGGCTGACGGCCTCGCTCATGGCGTCCCTGGGGGAGATCCGCTACGTGTACCAGTTCCGGGGGCAGCGCATCTTCAAGCGCGTGCACTTCTTCCTGTTCCGCTACGAAGGCGGGGAGCTGGGCGTGCTGCCACCCGGCCCTCGAGTGGAGGTGGACGAGGTGCGCTGGGTGCCGCTGGCGCAGCTCGTGTCCCTGCTGGGCTACAAGGGGGAGAAGTCCATCGCCGCGCGCGCCACACGGGTGCTGCGCGCGGGAGACTCGACTCCCCCGGAGACGCTGGGCTAGACGGCCGGAGGCGTCGGCGTGGCGGCGGGGGTGCCCGGCTTGGCGGCCTCATCGCCGGCGTACTTGCCAGAGAGCGCCTCGCGCACGTCCCGGTCGAACTTCACGTGGCCGGTGGCGATCTCGCGCAGCGAGAGCACGGGCGGCTTGTTCTTGGACACCTCGATGATGGGGCGGGCCCCGGCCATCAGCTGGCGGGCGCGCTTGGCGCCAAGCAGCACCAGGGCGAAACGGTTGTCCACGCGGGGGAGGCAGTCTTCGACGGTAATGCGGGCCATGGAATCCCTTTGGGCGACGCTACAACAGAGGGCCGGAACCTAAAGAGCACGCCGGGCCGAGTCAAGGAAGGACAACGCGGAGGGGCGGCCGGGCAGACAGCGGCCCGGCCTTCCCCTGGTTACAGCGTGGGCGGACTACTTCTTCAGGTCGCCGCGCAGCTCGCCGTTCGGGAAGTTCGCCGAGTGCAGGTTGACGTAGAACTTGCCACCCTCCATGTCGGCGACCTGCGCGTCGGTCAGCGTCTCGGCGCTGCAGGGGTCCATGGCGCCCTCGGCGGAGATGGAGCCGCTGGTGCCCGTGTCGACCTTCAGGTGGCAGAACACCGGGCCGGTGCCGTCAGCGCCGATGGGGCCGTGGATGTGGGCGCCCGAGGCGTTGGAGCTCAGGTCCTTGAACGAGCCGGAGACTTCGATCTTGCCGCCGTCGATCTTGACGGTGGCGGTGCCGCTGCCGGTGGTGGTGACCGCGGTGGGCTTCTCGGCCGCGCCGGTCAGCGACGTGGTCAGCTCCGTACCGCCGCCACACGCCGCCAGAGCCACCGTCGCCACGCACGCGATGAAAAGACGATTCGCCTTCATTGTGTAAACCTCCATGAGAGTTCCCCACCTGGCACCGCGCTCTCGCGGGCCAGCATGGTGGGGTTGCCTGCCTAACAAGCAGCCCTGACATCGGCTATTTTTAAGTGGAAGACGCGGTGCGTTATCAGCCGGGGAGCCGCTCGTGTCGCCCTGGGCCAACGCGCTCACTGGCTTGCTGAAAACCCAATAGAGACGCGGGCTTGCAGCCTGGCTGGCTGCTGGGCGGGCGGATTTGTACCGGGGTACGACCTGGAATTTCGCCCGTCCCTAGGTTTGGGCCATGGAAAAGCGACACCCGAACCACCCCGGGGAGCTTGGCATCGATGCCGCGCTGGCCGAGCGCGATCGGGCTCCTGATGAGATCAACGCCCGGGCGCGGGCGGTGGGACTGCTGCTCGACGCGGGTGTGCCCTTCGTCGTGGGCGGTGCCTATGCGTACGCGACGTATACGGGCATCTACCGGGACACCAAGGACCTGGACCTGTTTCCGCGCAAGCGCGACGCGGGCAAGGCGCTCGAGGTGCTGGAGCTGGACGGGTGGCGCACCGAGCGCACCGACGAGGTGTGGCTCTACAAGGCCTTCAAGGGCGAGTACTTCGTCGACTTCATCTTCTCGTCCGGCAACGGTGTGGCGGTGGTGGACGACGAGTGGTTCGAGCACGCCAAGGTGGCCACGGTGTTCGGCCACCGCTGCCTGGTGGCTCCCGCCGAGGAGATCATCTGGTCGAAGTCCTTCGTCAACGAGCGCGAGCGCTATGACGGGGCGGACGTCAACCACCTGATCCTCAAGGCCGGACGGACGATGGATTGGGACCGGGTGCTGCGCCGCTTCGATCGGTACTGGGAGGTGCTGTTCAGCCACCTGATGATGTTCCGGTTCGCCTACCCGTCCGAGCGCGACATCGTCCCGGACTGGCTGATGGCGGAGCTGCTCACGCGCACGCTGGAGACCGTCAAAGAGGGCAACTGGGAAGACAACTACTGCCGCGGCAACCTCATCTCGAGGGTGAACTACCACGTGGACATTCACCACTGGGGTTTCCGTGACGGCAGGGCCTGGGACGAGAGAGACAGAAAGAACGGAGGAGAGCAGCGTGGCGCGCGACCCGAGCTCGAAGATACGGCTAGCGGCGGTCGGTGATCTTCACTGCCGAGAGGACCATCACGGCCGGTTCCGCCAGCTCGTTAAGCAGGTGAACGGCTCGGCGGACCTGCTGGTGCTCTGTGGAGACCTGACGGACCGGGGCATGGCCGAGGAGGGCAAGGTGCTGGCCGAGGAGCTCTCCGCGCTGCGGGTGCCGTGTGCCGCCGTGCTGGGCAACCATGACTATGAGCATGGCCAGGTGAAGGACATCGTCTCCGAGCTGCACAAGGTGGGTGTCCACATCCTGGATGGGGACCACTACATCTTCGAGAAGGTGCTCGGAGTGGCCGGGGTGAAGGGCTTCGGCGGCGGGTTCGGCAATGCCACGCTGCAGGCCTTCGGCGAGGGGCAGACCAAGTCCTTCGTGCAGGAGGCGGTGACCGAATCGCTCAAGCTCGAGGCCGCGCTGAGCCACCTGGATACGCCGAAGAAGGTGGTCATCATGCACTACTCGCCCATCCCGGAGACGCTGGAGGGGGAGAACATCGAGATCCGCCCCTTCCTGGGCACCAGCCGCCTGGCGATGCCCATCGATCACTACGGGGCCGAGGTGGTGTTCCACGGCCACGCGCACCACGGCGCGCGCGAGGGCAAGACGCGCGGCGGCATCCCCGTCTACAACGTGGCCATGCCGCTGATGGCCAAGCACACGCCGGATCAGCGCTTCGCCCTGCTGGAGATCTAAGCCGCGCGGGGTACTTCGGTTGCGTACGATGGGGGCGGGTCGTTAACCCAGCCCCCATCGCGCCATGAAACGCATCCTGATCATCGACGGCATCACCGGAGTGGGGAAGAGCTCGGTCCTGCGCGAAGCGCGCGCCCGGCTCGAGGCGGAGCCGGGGCCCGCGCCCCAGTTCATCTTCGAGGACGAGACGCTGGGGCAGATCATGGAGCAGGTGAGGGACCCCTCCTGGCGGGAGGCTCCCACCTTCGAGGCCCTGGAGCGCGTGCTGGACCGGATGGAGCGGCAGCTCGCGGACGAGCCCTCGCGCCGCTTCATCGTCGAGCGCTTCCACCTCACCACCTACGCGCTGCACCCTAAGTGGGAGCTGCTGGAGCGCTACGACGCGCGGCTGGCCCGGCTGGGCGCGGCGCAGGTGCTGCTCAGCTACCCGGAGGCGCTGGCCGAGCAGCGGGCCATCGAGCGCCCGGACCGCCAGGAGGAAGGGTGGGCCGAGGGCATGGACACCTGGTACGGCTCACGCGCGGCGGCGGTGGAGGCGGTGGTGCAGTCCCAACGCCGGCGCTGGGAGGCGCTGAGCAGGAGCACGCTGCCCTTCCTCCACCTGGACACGCGGGAGGGTGACTGGCCTCGCTACGCCGCCACCCTCCTCACGTTCTGGCGGGGGACTACGGGGTAATGCCGCCCGCCCACACCTGACGCGCTTCGACTTGCAGCATGGCCGCGCTGCCGTTGGGGGTGACTACCTCCACGGTGCCCTGGGCCAGGTTCTCGGCGGACAGGGGCAGGTCCACCAGCAGGTCCGGATCCACGGGGTCCATGTCCCAGACACGCACGCGCAGCTGCTCACCCTGCTGCACGAAGAGGTGGGTGTTCGACACGGTCCACTGGCCCTCGTACAGGTTGTCCAGCTGGGTGGTGCGGTAGACGACGCGCCCGGCCTGGAGGATCTCCACGACGAGCTCCGCGGCACCCTCGTCCGGCTCGGCGGCCAACAGCTCGGGGGCAGCCCGGGCGCGCACGGTGCGCAGCCGGTAGCCCGCCGAGTTGGGCGTGGGCATCGAGTAGTCCTGCGCCAGGTTCGTCCCGTCATTCATCGGGAACATGTTGGCGAACATGCCGTCGGCGCGGCCCGGCGAGGCGGGCTCGATCAGCAGCTGCACCGCCGCCACGGACTGCGCGGCCAGGTTGGCCTCGCGGCGCCGGACGATCTCTCCCAGGGGGAAGTCGATCACGCCCACGTCCTCGTAGCCCACGCCGTTCCAGTGCACCACGCGCATGGCGAGCCGGCGCTCGTCGAAGGAGTTGGTCGCCACGACGAACTCCGCGTCGTAGCCCACGTACAGGCCGTTCTGGTTGGGCGTCGTCAGCCGCGTGCCGTCCGGCAGCGTCACCTGAAGGGAGAGGGTGGGGCGGTTCTCCGGCGGAATGCTCATCGCCGCGTCGATCAGCCGGCGGCTGGCGCGGCCCGTGCTGGCGTCCATGTAGTCGCTGGTGAACATGTTGATCATGCGCGACAGGAAGGGGCTCATCCGGCCCACCCACGGCCGGCCATCGGGCCGCATGGGCCGGGCCAGCACCGAGCGGACGCGCACCGAGTAGGGCCGCACCTCCACGCGATCGAGCTGCTGGGCGGCATAGCCGCGGTCCTGTCCGGAAGCCAGCGCCTGGCGGTAGCCCGCCGTCGCGGCGGCGAAGTCACGCCGGGCCAGCGCGGACTCACCCAGGTTCATGCCGTTGGCGTAGCGCGCCAGCGGCTCGGCCCGGCCGCCCGGCTTCATCTTCAGCGCGGCGGCGTAGCGCTGCTCGGCGCCGGACCAGTCACGCACGGCCAGGGCCTGATCGCCCTCGGCGGCCAGCCGCTCGTACTCGGCGGTGCGCCAGGCCTCGTACTCGCGCTGCAGCGCATCGAGCTTGCCGCGCTTGGAAGGATCAATCGTCACCGCGACGGAGAGCGCATCCACCGCCTCGGGGTAGGCCTTGCGCTGGCGCAGGTTCTCCGCCCCGCTCTCGGCCATCATGGCCAGGCCAGGCCGGGCCTGATCGATGCCCGAGAGCACGGCGGGATCATTCGACAGGGCGCGGGCCTTCTCGATGAGCTCCAGCGAGAAGCGGTACTTGCCCTGCTCGGCCTCCTGGCGCGCCTGGGACAGGCGGCTCAGCGCGAGGTTCTTCGCGGCGTTGGCCCGGAACCCGGCGATCTCCGCGTTGCCGCCGTCGAGCTCCAGCGCGAACTCCGCCTCACCGAGCGCGCAGCCCCAGTCCCCTCCGGCGGCGCACGCCTGGGCCTTCTGGTAGGCGTCCGCCGAGGCGCGGGCCCTGGCGTTGTTGTACTTCTCCTTGAGCACGGCGGACTCCGGCTCCTTGGCCAGCGCCGCGCTGTAGGCACCGTACGCCGATCTCCAATCGCCCAGGGCCGCGGCCTGATCACCCGCCTTCTCGTGTGCGACACACGCCGCGAGCACCAGCGCCATGAGCCAGCCCCAAGCCAATCGCTTCGTCATCTTTCCTCCCGGAGTTGCGGCCCACTCTAGCCGACTCTCCCGGAGGACGAGGACCCCCCACCGCACTTCAGGACGCCAGCACCTGGGACTGGGAGGGCCGCACGGGGAGGCGCAGGCAGAAGGTGATGCCCCGGGGGTGGTTGTCCTCCACCCAGATCCACCCACCGTGGGCCTCCACGGCGCGCCGGCAGAAGGCCAGCCCCAGCCCATTGCTGGCCCGGGCCCGGGCGGAGGAGGGGACCCCCTCGGGGATGTGCACCTGGAACAGGTGGGGCCGCGTCGAGGGCGGAATGCCGGGCCCCTCG
The DNA here is from genome assembly GCA_035296065.1 of Myxococcaceae bacterium. Taxonomy (GTDB): domain Bacteria; phylum Myxococcota; class Myxococcia; order Myxococcales; family Myxococcaceae; genus DATHBR01. The sequence continues at coordinate 23,705 of DATHBR010000081.1, forward strand.
TCACGCACGCGCACCTCCAGCAGGCCCGCCTCGGGCTGCGAGGCCTCCAGCCACACCTTCCCGTTGCCCAGGGCGGTGAAGCGGAACGAGTTGTCCAGCAGGTTGTCCAGCGTGCGCCGCAGCAGCGCGCGATCGGCGGTGATGCGCTGCTCGGACACCCGCACACTGTGGGTGAACTGGCGGTGGGAGTCGCGCGTGCGCTGCGAGAAGTCCCGCGTCACCTCGCCCAGCAGCGCGCACACGTCGAACTCGGTGGTCTGCAACTCCACCGGGGCGTCATCCGTGCTGGCCTCCATGAGGTTGGTGACCATGCGCTGCATGCTCTCGGCCGCATCGCGGATCTCCCGCGCCGAGTGGCATACCCGGTCGGGCAGGTTCATGAGGTACTGGATGAACGAGGCGTTGGACTGAATGGAGGACAGCGGCGCGTGGAAGTCGCGCATCACGAGCTGCACCAGCTCGTCCTTCTGCTTCTGCACCCGTGAGAGGGCGTCACGCTGCGAGCGGCTCTGGAGCTCGAGCCGCTCCAGCTCCTTCACCCGCAGCCGGAGCTGCAGGTGCGCCTCCACCTGGCGGCCCAGCCTGCGCAGCACGTCCGCCTGCTCGACGGTGAGCTGGCGCGGCTTGTTGTCGATGAGGCACAGGGTGCCCAGGCTCTGGCCCGTGGCGCTCTTGAGCGGCGTGCCCGCGTAGAAGCGCACACGCGGCCCACCGGTGACGAGCGGGTTGTCATGGAAGCGCTCGTCCTGGTGCGCGTCGGGCACGACGAAGACATCGTCCTGAAGAATGGCGTGCGCGCAGAAGGCCACGTCCCGGGGCGTCTCGCTGGCGTCGAGGCCCACCTTGGACTTGAACCACTGCCGCTCCCGGTCCACCAGTGACACCAGCGCGATGGGCACTCCGCAGATGAAGGAGGCCAGCTGCGTCGCGTCGTCGAAGTCCTGCTCGGGAAGCGTGTCGAGGATGGCGTGCGCGGCGAGTGACTCCAGGCGCTGCTCTTCATGTGGGTGCAATGGGGCCGATTGCATAGAGGTTCCTCCGTGAACGCGAAAGGGTGGGACGGCTGTTGAGGCTTGGGGGTTAGCTGGCGCCGCTGCCGGTGATGACCACGGGCACCGTCTTGAGGATGAGGCGCAGGTCGGTCAGCAGGGTCCAGTTATCGATGTACTGCATGTCCAGGTACATCCACTCCTCGAAGGAGATCTGATTGCGCCCGGAGACCTGCCAGATGCAGGTGAGGCCCGGACGCACGGACAGGCGGCGGCGCTGCCAGGCGGCGTACTTCTCCACCTCTTTGGGCAGCGGCGGGCGGGGGCCCACCACGCTCATCTCGCCGCGCAGCACGTTGAGCAGCTGCGGCAGCTCGTCGATGGAGTACTTGCGGATGAAGCGCCCAATCGAGGTGATGCGCGGGTCGTTCTTCATCTTGAACACCGGGCCGGTCTGCTCGTTGAGGGCCGCCAGCTTCTGCTTCAGCTCCTCGGCGTTGACCACCATGGAGCGGAACTTGAGCATGTTGAACGTCTTGCCGTGCAGCCCCACGCGCTTCTGCTTGAAGAAGATGGGGCCGCGCGAGGTGAGCTTGATCAGCACCGCCACCGTGAGCAGCAGCGGCGAGAGCGCCACCAGCGCTGCGGCCGAGGAGCTGATGTCGAACAGGCGCTTGATGGCCTGCTGGTGCGGCGCGGGCGCGTGGGTGACGAAGTGCAGGTAGCCATCGGAGGCCGCGTGGCTGTCCTCGGGGCGGGCGCGGTCCATGCGGAACGGATGCGCCGGCAGCGCGAACGGGATGCCCAGGCGCTCGCACACCTTGATGGCCGCCTGCATCTCCGCGCCGTGCTTCTGCACGTTGCCGGCGATGTAGACGATATCCACGGGCAGCTGGCACAGCGCCTCGTCCAGGTGCTCCACCCGGCCCAGCACCGGGCCCGGCACGTCCGCCAGGGGCTTCTCGCTGCCGAAGGCCAGGTAGCCGGTGATGCGGCGGCGCCCGTTCTTCAGCAGATCCTCACCCGTCAGCCGGCCCATGGAGCCCACGCCGATGATCAGCGCCTCGTCCATGGGGGCCTCGCGCACCGCCAGCCGGCGGAACACCAGCTGACGCAGCGCCACCACGCTGGCCCACAGCAGCAGCGGGAAGAAGGTCAACGCCACCACGGGCATCCCGTCGGCGATCAGCAGCCGCTCCAGGTACAGCCCGCCGGTGACGACCACCACCGTGATGGACACCAGCGCCAGGTCATCCATCGGCGACCGGTCCGAGAAGCGCGGATCGTAGAGGCACAGCGCGCTGCCCACCAGCAGCCAGCTCAGCCCGGCCAGGCCCAGCATCAGCCACAGGTCCAGGTTGCCCAGCTGAATCGAGTGCCCCATCAGCACTGTGGAGCCCAACAGCGCTCCCACCACCAGCACCAGGTCCACCAGCAGGTTCAGCTTCGAGGAGGAACCCGGGGCCAGCTGGCCGCGCACCGCCTGCGGCGCAGGCGAGGACAGGGGCTGCTGCGGGCGCTCCGGGAGGTGCCTCTGGGCAGTGGAGGTGGACATGGTCGCAGTCCCCCTTCGCAACTCTGATGCCACGCGCCTCTTGACTCGTAACCCCTTGGTTTTGCGTCACTTGCTCCTCGGGACATCGCGCACGGCTTGCGCGGAGCATGGGCACTGAGGCGTTTTGCTACACCTGAAGTCAGGGTAGGGGATACGAGTCAGTTCGAGGACTTAGAGGCCTCAAGCGGACCAAGCGTGGCAATTTGTCACAAGCAAGCGCCGCGAGACGCCAGCGGCGAGACGGGGCTCGTCCAGGGTAGAAGGCGCCATGGATCTGAAGCTCGAGGGCAAGGCGGCGCTGATCACCGGAAGCAGCCGGGGTATCGGACGCGCGATCGCCGCATCGCTGGCGCGTGAGGGCGTGCGGGTGTGCGTGAGCGCCCGGGGCGCGGAGGCGCTGGAGCAGACGGCCACGGAGCTGCGCGCGGCGGGCGCTCAGGTGGCCACCTTCGTGGGAGACGTGGCCACGCCCGAGGGCGCCACGGCGGCCGTGGACGCGGCAGTGCGCGCCTTTGGCACCCTGGACATCCTGGTCAACAACGTGGGCGGCAGCGGGGGAGCGGGCTCGTTCGATCAGGCCACGGCCCCACAGTGGAAGGACGTGATCGATCGCAACCTCATGTCCGCCGTGTGGTGCAGCCAGCGCGCGGTGGAGCTGATGCGGGAGCGTGGCGGCGGCTGCATCGTGCACATCAACTCCATCTACGGGCGGGAGTACGCGGCGAGCGCGCCGTACACCGCGGCCAAGGCGGGCGTCACCGCGCTCACCAAGGAGATGGCCGTGGACCTGGCCCGCCATCGTATCCGTGTGAATGGCGTGGCCCCGGGCTCAATCTTCTTCCCGGGAGGCAGCTGGGATCGGCGGCAGAAGGCCCAGCCCGAGAAGGTGGAGAAGCTGCTGCGCGAGGAGATTCCCTGGGGCCGCTTCGGCACCCCCGAGGAGGTGGCGGACGTCGTCGTCTTCCTCTGCTCGGAGCGCGCGCGTTGGGTGACGGGCGCCACGCTGCCGGTGGATGGCGGCCAGGGCCGCGCGTTCTGATCAGGGCGGAGGAACGGGAGTGCCCGCGTCCGGCGGCGGGGCCTCGATCAGGTCCTCGGGGCGCGAGGGCAGCTCGGCCAGCCAGTCCACGTGGAGCTCCATGACCTGGTTGGCGGAGCCGCGGGCGTAGACGTGGCCCTCCTTGCCGGGGACCTCGCTGCCGATCCACAGCCGCGCCAGCTCCTTGCCGTCGGCATCCTGAATCACCACGCCGCGCGAGGCGTCCGTGATGCCGTACTTGCTCCACTTCCTGGGGTTGGCCTCGCCGAAGGTGGTGGCCTTGAGCGAGTGCAGTGTCTTCAGCAGCGAGGCCATCTTCGAGGATTGCGCCTTGCCGCTCCGAGGCTCCTGCATCTGCCAGCCCTCCAGCGTGCCCGGCTTGGGACTGAGGTTGATCAGGGTGAAGGGGGCCGCGCCGTCACCCGGGTGGATGATGAGCCGCTTCACCTCCTCGTGCCGGAAGGAGAGCGCGGTCTTCTCCCGCAGCTCGCCGGGGCCCACGTCGAGCACGCTGATCGCCGCCTCTGGCACCTCGGCCAGGGTTGCCTCCGCGCCTTGCTCGCGCAGCGCGTACACCTTCGAGCCGCTCTCGGACTTCACCTGGGAGAGCCGCACCCGTACCGGCTCGCCCGTGTCGAGCGTGAAGCGGGCTTCCACGGAGGGCTTGTCCAGCCCCAGCCTGGTGCGCGCCTCGGCCGAGTCGGCGGGGAACGAGAGCGCCCGCTGGCCACGCAGCGACTGGAGCAGCCGCTTCACCCGATCCGGATCCGCGCGCTGGGCCGCCGGCTTCGTCAGCCGCCACGGCTTGTCCGTGTCCCGCTCCAGTGTGTAGGCGCCCTCCTTCGCCGTGACGGTGAAGGCCTTCAGCCTGGCCTCATCCAGCCCGAAGACGTCCTTCGCGCGCAGAGCAAACACGTCCTTCTCCAGCGCGTAGCGCACCGAGCCGTTCGCGGAGTACACACGCGGATCCCCCTCGCGACGCATGTACACCGAGCCGTCGAAGGGATTCTCCAGGCCCCCGTACAGCGTCACCGTGTGCTGGCGAGCCGGATCCTCCTTGCCTCCGCCCGAGGCATCCGGGACGTAAGCCCTGGCCGACACCGTGAAGACGGGAGGCTTCAGCCCGTACTTCTCCAGGTCCGCGTCGGTGGGAGCCTCGGCCACGGTGGTCTTGAACTTCGCGGACTGAAGCTGGCTCGTGATGGCGTCCACCACCCACTTCTCCGCCAGCGCCGACACGGGAGAGGTAAGTCGCCAGGTGTCCCCCTCACGCTCCAGGGTGGCCGTGCTACCGCGGGCCTGCACGGTGAGCTGGGTGAAGACGGGAGCGGCGGTGTCGGCCTCGCGCTTCGGGCCCCCTGTCGTGCCCGTGGCGAAGAGCTTCTCGTCCGGCTCCTTGCCCGGAGCCTGGGCCCCGGGCTGTGCCTGGGCTGGCTTCTTCTCGCCGCCACAGGCGAAGAGCCCCGGCCCACTGGCGGCCACGGTGAGTAGCAGCAGGGGGGCCAGGGCCTTCCCGGGCTGCTTCACTTGTTGCGCCTCGACAGCCAGATGGCCACGCCCATGCCCATGAGCGACAGGGGCAGCAGGTCCGTGGACACGAAGCGCAGGCGCTCCAGCATGGCGCTATCCATCTTCAGGGTGGACACCTCGCGGTTGGGCGGGCGGATGGTGATCTTCTCCACCTGGTGCGTGGCCCAGCCCAGGGCGTTCATCACCAGGTTGCGGTTGGCCTCGTGGCCCCAGTTAGCGTCCAGGAGGATCTCCGACTCGCCCATCACCACCACGCGCGCCTCGTCGAAGCGCTTGTCCTGTGCGTCCTTCGTGGGCCGCGTGGCCGAGGCCACCAGCGTGAGCTGCCCGGACTTCTCGCCATCCGAAGGCGTGGCGTCCGCTGCTGGCGTCAGCTCCACCCAGGCGAAGGGCGAGGTGAGCACCACCGCCTCTGTTTTCACTCCCGCGGCCATGCCCTGGCGCAGCACGGTGAGGCTGCGCGAGGTGGGGAACTCGAGGTTGAGCTTGCGCTGGGCCAGCGGCTTCGTCATCTCGTGCTGGCCGAAGAACGTGGAGACGAGGGCGTAGGGGTTGCCGCTGTTGTACTGCGGATCGGCGGCCAGGCCCGCGTCCACCTCCACGCCGTACTCGGCCAGCAGCTCCTCCAGCCGGGGCTCGGCGGCCATCTCCGCGAAGTAGAGCATCCGTCCGCCCGAGGCGAGGTACTGGCGCAGCGCCTCCTGCTCGCGCCCCGTGTAGGGCGCCTTCGCCCCGGCGATGATGACGAGCGACGCGTCCCGGGGCACCTCGTTGCGGCCCGCCAGGTTGAGCTCCTCGGCGGTGTAGCCCTCGCGCAGCAGCTGCTTGCGGAACTCGGACACGGCGCCGCCCGGATCCCCGGGCCGGGCGTCCTCGGCGTCCAGCGGCCACTCGCCGTGCCCGGTGAGGAAGTACACTTTCTGCGAGCCCAGCGCGTGCAGCTTGATCAGCCCGTTGGTCAGGTCCTGCTCGGAGATGGCGTAGAGCAGGGTGTGCGCCTCCTGGGCGCCCTCGCCGCGCACCAGCACGATGGTCGCCTGCCCGTCCCTCAGCTGGTACTTCGCCGCCAGGTCCGGGTGCCGGGCCGGATCCTTGAGGGCGTACTCGAACTTCTCCGGCGCCTCGGCGTTGTAGCGCTGGAACAGCTGCTCCACCGTCTCGTAGGCGGCGTGGCCCGGAGGCAGGAAGCCGATGGCACGCACCTTCTGCTCGAGCCCGGTGAGCGTGGAGCTCGTCTGGGGAGACAGGCTGAAGATCTTCTGCTCGGTGAGGTCCCAGCTCTTGTTCTGCTTGAAGGCCAGGTAGTTGACGCCCACCAGCGCCCCCAGCGCGCCCACCGCCAGCAGCGCCGAGGTGCCGAAGAAGAAGCTGGAGCGGCGCGTGGCGAGCTGGCTGAACTGCTTCAGGTTGGTGGCGAAGTACACGCCCAGCAGCACCAGGCCCAGCACCGCCTTGCCGGCGGTGAGCCCCACCGAGCCCGAGGTGAAGAACAGGGTGAAGGGGCTCGACAGCAGCAGCAGCAGCCCGAGCGCGCCGAGAATCTTTCCAACGGTGGAGGTGCTCATGGCTAGGCCCAGCGCTGCGCCTCCACCGTGCGGTGGGTGAGCAGCAGCGAGAAGAGGATGACGGAGAGGAAGAACACCAGCGCCTTCACATCCAGCACGCCCTGCAGCAGGTTCTGCAGCTGCGCATCGAAGGCCAGGTAGCCCAGCACGGAGCGCAGCGGCTCTTCGGCGCTCTGAGCCAGGCCGCGCAGCAGCATCCACGGCAGCAGCACCGCGAAGGTGAGCAGCGAGGCCACCATCTGGCTCTCGGTGAGTGAGGAGATGAACATGCCCACCGCCATGCAGGTGGCGCCCCACAGCAGCACCGCGCCGTAGCCCAGCAGCACCGTGGGCCACTCCAGCACCGTGCCGGACTCACTGGAGCCGAACGCCGACAGCATCAGCGGGAAGACGAGCGTGAGCCCCAGCGCCGTGCCGATGATGCCCAGCCCGCCCAGGTACTTGCCCAGCACCAGCTCCGCCGGGCGCACCGGCGTCGTCATCAGCAGCTCGAAGGTCTTGTTGCGCTTCTCCTCGGCGAACAGCCGCATGGACAGGAACGGCGCCACGAAGAGCGTGAGGATGAGCAGCACGCCCCACAGCTGCACGATGACGCCATCGGTGAGGTTGCGGTAGGCGGCGGACTCGGCCGGCAGCTGGCTCCAGCCCACCGACTGGGCCAGCTCCTGCACCTGCTGGAACGTCTGCAGCAGGCTCATGAAGAAGAACGAGGAGATGGCCACGATCGCCGTGAAGACCACGTAGGCCCACGGCGTGGTGAAGTAGATGGACAGCTCCTTACGGGCAATCGCCAGGGCGACACGCATGACAGGTCCTCTCGAAGTCGCGGGGAGCGCGCCGCTCAGGCGGCCGTCAGCTTGATGAAGATCTCCTCGAGCGAGACGTTCTCGGCCTGGCCGTGCACCGTGGCCAGCTTCCGGATCTCGTCGTAGGCGACCATCTTCCCCTGGTTGATGATGAGCACCTTCTCACACGTCATCGTCACCTCCGGCAGGATGTGCGTGGACAGGATGACGGTGTGCTTGCCCGCCAGGCTCTTGATGAGCGCGCGGACCTCGGCGCGCTGGGCGGGATCCAGGCCCTCGGTGGGCTCGTCCAGGATGATGACCGGGGGCGAGCCCAGCAGCGCCTGCGCGATGCCCACGCGCTGCTTGTAGCCCTTGGACAGGTTCTGGATGACGCGGTCCATCGCGTCCGTCACTCCGGTGAGGCCCGCCACCCGCTCCACCTCGGCCTTCACCCCACGGCCCGGCAGCCGCTTGAGCTCAGCGACGAACTTCAGGTACCCGCGCACCGTCATCTCCGGGTACAGCGGCGGAGTCTCCGGCAGGTAGCCGATGCGCCGCTTCACCTCCAGCGGCTGCTCGAACACGTCGAACCCCGCCACCCGCGCTGTCCCCGCCGACGGAGGCAGAAACCCGGTGAGGATCTTCATCGTCGTGGACTTGCCAGCGCCATTGGGGCCCAGAAAGCCGAGGATCTCCCCCTCGTTGACGGAGAAGGACAGGCCTTCGATGGCAATCCGATCCCGGTAACGCTTGGTGAGGTTCCGCACCTCGATCATCGGCATGGGAAGGCTCCTTCGCGGCAGTCTTCAAACCACGCTACAGGCATGTGTCAAGAAGTCGGCCAGCAGGCAGGCAGGCGGGGTATGAGGGTTGGCCAGGGTCCTGCATAGAAGGTTCCAGGCGTGGTTCTCCGGACACGCCCTAGCGGGAGAGTGAGGCGGGTTATGCCCATCGTGGTCCAGAAGTACGGCGGCTCCTCGGTCGCCGATGTGGAGAAAATTCGCAAGGTGGCCCAGCGGGTGCGCGCCAAGCGCGAGGCGGGTTACCAGGTGGTGGTGGTGGTCTCCGCCATGGGGGACACGACGGACGAGCTGCTGGCGCTGGCCAAGCAGGTGTCTCCGGATCCCCCACGGCGCGAGCTGGACATGCTGCTGACCTGCGGCGAGCGCATCTCCATGGCGCTGCTGTCCATGGCGCTGCAGGAGATGGGCGTGCCGGCCATCAGCTTCACGGGCAGTCAGAGCGGCATCATCACCAATGATGCGCACTCGCAGGCGCGCATCGTCGAGGTGCGGCCCTACCGCCTCTTCGAGGAGCTGAACCGCAACAAGGTGGTCATCGTCGCGGGCTACCAGGGTGTCTCCTATAAGAAGGAGGTGACGACGCTGGGGCGCGGAGGCTCGGACACCACGGCGGTGGCGCTGGCGGCGGCGCTCGAGGCCGAGGCGTGTGAAATCTACTCGGACGTGGACGGCGTGTTCAGCGCGGACCCGCGGGTGGTGCCGGACGCGCGCAAGCTGGAGTCGCTCTCGTACGACGAGATGCAGGAGCTGGCGAGCGCGGGCGCCAAGGTGCTCAACGCGCAGGCGGTCGAGTTCGCCAAGGCCAAGGGCATCGTGATTCTGGCGCGCACGGCGCACGCGCAGGGCACGGGCACCCCGGTGCAGGAGCTGTCAGCGCCCGCGGACACCCGGGTGAAGGGCGTGACGGCGGAGCAGGAGATGGCGGTGCTGTCCGCCGTCTCGGAGAAGGTGCGGCTGCCGGAGCTGCTCGAGTTCCTCGACGCGCGGGGCGTGCGCGGCCGGGCGCTGAGCTTCGATGGGCTGATGGGCCAGGAGCCGCGGGCCTATATCGCCGTGCCGCTGCAGGACGTGCACGGGCTGGACGTGGTGCGCAAGGACCTGAGCGTGCGCTTCGGAGACGCGGTGTCGCTGCAGGAGCAGGTGGGCACCGTCACCTGCGTGGGCGCGGGCATCAACGCGGACTGGTCCTACCTGCGCCGGGCGCTGGTGGCCGCGCAGGAGCTGGGCGCGCGCGTCCACGCGGTGCACACCTCCCCGCTGCAGCTCTCGTTGCTGGTGGACAAGAACCAGCTCAAGCCGCTGACGGCGCGGCTGCACCGCGAGTTCATCGGAGGGTAGGGCTCACGGGCTCAGGGCAGCAGGCCGGGGATGCTGCCGCCCGGCTTCGCCTCGATGTGGTAGCGCACCGAGCCGGGCTGCGGCCCGGAGACGGGCCCCGGAACCACCGGAACCGGCACGACATAGAGCCAGGGGCCCGGGGTGGAGAAGTCCCTGGCCGAGGGCTCGACAGGAGTGACGCGCGCCAGCTCGGGCTCAGGCAGTGCCAGCGGGGGAGCGTCATCTCCCAGCACGATGCCCTCGGGAATGACGTCCGGATGAAGCTCGGGGCGCATGGCCTCCTCGATGCGCTCGCTGCCCTCATCGCGCAGCGAGCCGGGCCCCGCGGCGCACGCCGCCAGCAGGCCCAGGGCCAGGGCTCCTGCCATGCGCAGCCGGTGCTTCATCCGCTCCATCCTATCTCAGGCAACAGCGCCTAGACGTGCACCTCGCGTTGCTCCCCAGGGGGGGAGGGCGGTGAGCCGCCCGGCGTCGGTCCCAGCCGGCGCTGCCTGGCTCGGGCCCGGAGGCTGGCGAGGACCGAGACCCCGATGCACACCACGATGATCGCCACCGAGACGAGGGGCGCCACGTGAATGACGCTGTCCGGGATGATCATCTTCAGGCCCGCGAAGGCCAGCACGGCGGCGAGCCCGTAGTGCAGGTAGCGCAGCTCGGTAATCACGTGGGCCAGCGCGATGTAGAGCGCCCGCAGGCCCAGGATGGCGAACACGTTCGAGGTGTAGACGATGAAGGGCTCGGTGCTCACCGCGAGCGCGGCGGGCACCGAGTCCACCGCGAAGGCGATGTCCGTGAGCTCGATGGCGATGAGTGCCACCAGCAGTGGCGTGGCCACCCGGCGCCCGTTGAGGTGGGCGAAGAACCGCGAGCCATTGAGCGTCGTGGTGACTGGCAGCCGCTTGGCCAGCCAGTGCACCAGCTTGCTGTCCTTCTTGTGCGACGGATCCTCGCGCGCCACCCGGTAGGCGGTGAACAGCAGGATGGCGCCGAAGACATAGACCACCGCATGCCAGCGCTCCAGCGCCTCCACCCCGGCGAAGATGAACAGGGCCCGGAAGACCAGCGCTCCGAAGATGCCCCAGAAGAGCACGGGCCGCTGCTCGTCCTCGGGTATCGCGAGGCTGCGGAAGATGACGAGGAAGACGAAGAGGTTGTCCAGGCTCAGGCTCTTCTCGATGAGGTAGGCCCCCAGGTACTCCTGGGCGGGACGGGAGCCGTACGCCTGCCAGACGTAAAGGCCGAAGCTCAGCCCCAGCACGATCCATCCGATGCTCCAGATGATGGCGCTGCGCTTGGACTCACCGTGCTTCTTGCGGTGGGCCAGCAGATCGACGAGCAGCAGGCCCAGCACGAGCACGCCGAACGCAATCCACCCTGAAGCTGGAACGTGAATCTTCTCCATCTCCCACCTGGCTGCCCCTTACGGGGGGGCATTGGAGGGAAGATATTCATGCGTGGGGCCCTCGCGTGCCTGCCTGCCTGCTCCACGGTGAGGCACCCGAGCGGCTCAGTGCGGCGCGGGCACCCGGGTGGCGCGCCGGAGGATCTCCGCGCCCAGCTCCTGCAGCGGCACCACCTGCGGCGAGAGGCCCGCCTGGATGACCGCCCGGGGCATGCTGCCGATGATGCAGGTGTTCGGGTCCTGCACGACGATCTGCCCACCGGCCTGGCTCACGGCCTGACAGCCCTTGAGCCCGTCCTGGCCCATGCCGGTCATCACCACCGCCAGCACGCCAGAGCCGTAGGTCAACGCCGCCGAGCGGAAGAGCACGTCCACCGCCGGGCGGCACGAGTTCTCCAGCGGCCCCTGGTGCGTGATGAGCCTCACCTGAGGCCCGTCCCGGGTGAGGGCCAGGTGAAAGTCCCCCGGGGCAATCCACACCTGCCCCGCGCGGATCGCCTCGCCCCCCACCGCCTCGCGCACCCGCAGCCGGCAGGCGCTGTTCAGGCGCTCGGCGAACAGCTTCGTGAAGACGGGGGGCATGTGCTGGGCCACCAGCACCGGCACCGGCAGCTCCGCGGGCAGCGTCGAGAGCACCTCGGTGAGCATGTTGGGCCCGCCCGTCGACGCGCCCACCACCACCACGCCCACGCGCGGCTGCCGGGGCGGAATCTTCACCGGCTCGGTGCCTCGCGCGGCCAGCGCCCGCTGCATCTCGCTGCGGTTGCGCGCGTACAGCTCCTTGATCTTGGTGATCAGCGTCTCCCGGGCCCGCTCCAGCGCGCCTCCCGCGGGGGGCTTGGTGACGTAGTCGCTCGCGCCCAGCGCCAGCGCGTCCAGCGTGACGTTGCCCGCGCTCTCCGTCAGCGAGCTGAACACCAGCACTGGCAGGTACGGGGCCTGCTTGCGCAGCGCCTTGAGCACGTCCAGCCCGCTGACATCCGGAATGGCCAGCTCCAGCACCAGGATGTCCGGCAGCAGCTGGCCCACCCGCTCCAACGTCAGCCGCCCCGTGGACGCGGTGGCCACCACGTCCAGATCCGGATCCGCTCCCAACATCTGGGAGATCTCCTTCCGGGCGACTGCAGAATTGTCCGCAACGAGGATGCGGATGGAGGTCATGGGGCGCTGGTCCGTACCCGCAGCGTAGCCAAACGCGGGCGCGCCGAGAACCAAGCCGCTGCGGCAAGCCCGTTCACCAGGCCAGCAGGGGAGCTAAAGCCCTGGAATTGCAGCCCTCTGGCGCGCTCAGCGGCCGGCGCGCATCCCGCCAGGGGCCGGCTGGGTGCGAGACTCCATCTCCTGCCGCGCGTGGCGCCGGTCCGGGGTGTCCTTGGGCAGCTCCACGAAGCTGCACATCTCACACAGCCGACTGTAGATGCGCTCGCCCACGCGCTCACGCAAGAGCTCCGCCTCGCGCAGCGCCGTCTTCGTGTCCTCGGTGGCGTGGTAGCCCGCCACCTGACGCACGTTCTTGCGCTCGTACGCCAGCGAGTAGTTCGTCGCGAACAGGGTGGTGCGGTGTGCGTTGTAGCGCCGGGCGATCAGCTCATCCATCGTCTCCATCTCGAACGGGCTGCCGCGGCCCTTGCCCAGCTCGTCGATGGCCAGCACCTCCACCTCGGACAGCGGCCCGATGATCTCTCCGCCGCTGCGGCCCTCCTGGAAGCCGCGGCGGATGGTGGCGTACAGCAGGGAGATCTCCACGTAGCGGGCCCGCACGCCCACCTCGAGCACCAGGTGCGCCAGCGTCGAGGCCAGCAGGTGCGTCTTGCCCGTGCCCACCGGCCCGCTGAGCACGAAGCCCTTGTTGGGGCCCGACTTGTCGTAGTGGTGGGCGAAGTGCATCGCCACGCTACGGGCCCGGTCCTGCTCGGGCTTGGCGGGGCGGAAGTTCTCGAAGCTCGCGTGGGCCACCACTCCGGGCAGCCCCGCCTCGTTGTAGCGCGCCAGCCGCTTGGTGCGCAGCGTGCACGAGCACGGGGCCAGCACCTCATACTTGCGCGTGCCCATCTTCTGGCTGAAGGCCGCCTCGCGCTCGACGAGGATGCTGCCACGCCCACCGCATACGGTGCATGACGCGGAGCACGCGCAGATGCGTGCGTGAGCCCGGTCCCCCTGCCGCTCGATCACGTACGTCCGACCCCCGCACTCGCCACACGCTCCGCCGCCACTGCCCTTGGTCCCCATGTCGCCGCGATCCATAGCAGTCCCCCCGCCAGACAACCTGCTGAGCAGGTGTTCAGGTGCTCCCATCCGCCTAGACTTCCTTCATTTCCAGCGTGCGCCGCACCAGCGCCAGCAGCCGGAAGCGCCGCGACAGCTGCCGCGAGCGCGCGGACATGCCTTGACTCTCCGCCCCCTCGCCTCGCGCCTCGCGCCACAGCCGCGCCCGCTCGCAGAAGGGTAGGGCGCGCAGCAGCCCCAGGAACACCAGGCACTCCTGGGCATCCATCCGCGCCGGCTCAGCGGGCGGGGTGGCGAGCACTGACTCCAGAAGCTGCCCCACCCGTAAGGTCAGCTCCGGCCGCCGCTCGGCCAGTCGCTCCAACGAGGCCCGCAGCCGCGCATGCCGCGTCTCCTCCCACGTCCGGCTCCGGCGGCGCTCGGCTGCCCCCTCGCCCGAGCTCCGGTCCCGGTACTTTTTGATTTCGGACTCTACCTGCCGCTTGCAGGCGCGCAGGCTGCGCAGCACCGGCTCTCCGGGGCGCGTGTCCCACAGCGCCTTCTCCGCGGAGCGGGCAATGCCTCGGGCCACCACCTCGAAGGGAACACCTTCCTGGGCCCAGGACGTCAGAAGCTCGGTGTCTAAGGCGGAGAGCATCAGCCCACCGCCTCGCACAGCGAGAAAATAGTCCTGCACCAGCTCCTCGAAGCTGGCGCCTTCAGGCAAGAGACTCATGATCGGGAACGCATCGCAGAGTAGAGCAGCCAGGCAGCCGGGCGCTACCTCCCCCATAACCTGGGGGACCGACATGGCTGCCTACCCAACGCATTCCGCACAGCGGCTCTGGAAGATTTCCGGCCCGCTTTCCGGATCAGAAGCGGCCGAGCAGGTTCAGTTGACCGACCCCGAAAGGCCTGCGCATAGTGGCGCCCCTCGAATGGAAATTCCTAAAGAGTCCCGGCTACTTGCCCGTCAAGCAAGCGTTCAGGACTGGATGGTTCGGGATAGGAGAGACATGCGTCGCACGCTCCTCATCGGCCTTTTGCTTCTTGCTCCGGCGGCTGCCGCCCAGAGCAAGAAGACGCCTCGCGAGGCGGACCTCGGCAAGAAGTCGGCCACCAGTGTGGACAAGTCGCTGGCAGGCGACATCTCCCGTAAAAAGGAGAAAGACTCCGACGCCCCGGCCCTGCAGTACGACCAGTTCAGACTGGGCGTGGAACTGCAGGTGGCCTCTAAGCGCCGCGAGCAGATCGCCTCGCTTCAGAAGATCATCAACCTGTCGGCCGACCAGACCGAGCAGCCCAGCCTGCTGTTCCGCCTGGGCGAGCTGTACTGGGAAGAGTCGAAGTTCTTCGAGTTCGAGGCGAACCGGAAGGACGACGATCTCATCAAGGCGATGAACCGCAACGACGCCGCGGCCCAGACCAGGGCCAAGGCGGAGAAGGCGGAATTGCTCGCCAAGGCCAAGCAGTACGGCAAGGCCGCGATGGAGCAGTACACGAAGATCGTCCAGGAGTACCCGAAGTTCGAGCGCAGCGACGAGGTGCTCTTCTTCCTGGGTAACTTCCTGATGGAGGACGGTCAGGACAAGAAGGCCCTGGTGGCCTACAAGCGCCTGCTGGAGAAGTACCCCAAGAGCAAGTACGTGCCGGACGCGTACCTGGCCTTCGGCGAGTACTACTTCAACAACTCGAAGGGCAAGCGCCCCGAGCTGGAGCGCGCGCTGCAGGCCTACCAGAAGGCCGCCGAGTTCACTGAGAGCCAGAACTACGCGTTCGCCCTCTACAAGCAGGGCTGGTGCTACTTCAACATGGGCGACTACCCGGCCGCCAAGGACAAGTTCAAGACGGTGGTGCTCTACGGCGAGCTGGCCGGCGCCAACGCGGTGGAGAAGGACGGCGGCAAGAGCGGCAAGAACAGCCTGGTGCGCGAGGCCCGCGCCGACTACGTGCGCACCTACGCGCGTGACGGCGACGTGATGGGGGCCCGTGACGACTTCAGCAAGGTGGCCACCAAGCCCGAGGACCGCTACGCGATGATGAAGCAGCTGGCGAACCTCTACTACGGCGATGGCAAGGACCGCGAGGCGGCCATCACCTACAACGCGCTCATCAAGGAGAAGCCCCTGTCGCCCGAGTCTCCGGGCTTCCAGGCGAAGATCGTCGACTGCGTGCTGCGCATGGGCAACAAGGAGCGCACCGTGTCGCAGGTGCGCCGCCTGGTGAAGATCACCAAGGAAGTGGAGGCCTCCGGCATCATCAAGGAGGACAAGGACAAGCGGCTGCTGGACGAGGCCAACGAGCTGGCCGAGCGCACCCTGTCCAACCTGGCCGTCACCTGGCACAACGAGGCGAAGAAGACGCGCGACGAGGAGACCTTCCGCTTCGCCGACGCCATCTACGGCGACTACCTCACGCTGTTCCCCAAGAACCCCAAGGCATACGACATGCGGTTCTTCTGGGCGGAGCTGCTCAACGACAACCTGATGAACTTCGAGAAGTCCTCGCTCAACTACACCCTGGTGGTGCTGCAGGACGCCGAGGTGCTCGAGGCCAAGGACGAGAAGGGCAACCCCAAGCCCGGCAAGCCCGGCAAGTGGCTGCCCAACGCCGCCTACAACGCGGTGCTCGCCTATGACGAAGTCGTCAAGGTCGCCGAGGAGAAGAACCCCACCAAGGCCCCCGAGACGGGCGACATCAAGAAGAAGGTCGCCATCGCCGAGCCGAAGAAGAGCCTGCTCGACGCGTGCGAGCGCTACCTGAAGTACCTGCCCAAGGGCGACAAGCGGGTGGAGATCGCCTTCAAGGCGGCCAACATCTACTACCGCTACAACCACTTCGACGAGGCGGTGCAGCGCTTCAGCCAGATCGCGCTCGAGCACCCGGACCACAAGTTCGAGAACGGCGAGAAGGCCGGCGAGGTGGCCGCCAACCTGGTGCTCGACTCGTACAACCTGCAGAAGGACTACGCGAAGGTGAACGAGTGGGCCCGTAAGTTCTACGCCAACGACAAGCTGGCGGTGGGCAAGTTCCGCGAGGATCTGTCCAAGCTCATCGAGCAGTCCTCGTTCGCGCTGGTGGCGCAGCTGGAGGAGAAGAAGCAGTTCGCCAAGGCGGCCGAGGCGTACCTGAACTTCGTGAAGGACTTCCCGTCCACCAACATCGCCGACCAGGCGCTCTACAACGCCTCGGTGGACTACTTCAAAGCGAAGATGCTGGACAAGGCCGTCGAGGTGCGCCAGCAGCTCATCGCCAAGTACCCGCGCAGCCGCTTCGTGCCGGACTCCATCTACGCCAACGCCGAGGCGCAGGAGGCCGTCGGTGACTTCGAGCAGGCGGCCAACACGTACGAGCTGTACGTGAAGGGCTACGAGCGCAGCGTCAACGAGAAGGGCGCTGGCAAGGCCAAGCCGAAGAAGGGCGCCAAGAAGGGCGAGGACGACGACAAGACGCCGCCGCAGAAGTGGGACGAGGCCAAGGCGCAGATCGCCCTGTTCAACGCCGCCACGTACCGCGAGGGTCTAGGCCAGTTCAAGCAGGCGCTGAAGAACCGCGAGCGCTACATGGAGCTGTGGCCCAAGACGAAGGACGCCGAGCAGATCTTCCTGTCCATCGTGGCGATCCACGAGAAGAGCGGCGCGTATGGCAAGGCGCTGAAGATGCTCGAGGACTACGAGCGCGACAACCTGTCCAAGCACAACAAGTACCTCACCGCCGAAGGCCGCATCGTCGACATCTACGCGAACAAGCTGAAGCGGGCCAAGGACACCAGCCGCCTGTACACCCGCATCCTCGAGCACTACGAGAAGCTGCCCAAGCGCGTGCAGAAGGATCTGGAGCCCAAGGCCGTGGCGCCGGTGGCCCAGGCGCACTTCCTGAGCGTGGAGCCGGACTGGCGCGAGTACCTGCGCCTGCGCCTGAGCTGGGGCCGGCCCGCCAGCCCCGACAAGTTCAAGGCCTCCATCGCCGACAAGAGCCGCGCGCTGGACGTGGTGCAGAAGAAGTACATCCAGACGGTGGCCTTCGGCGCTCCCGAGCCCGCCATCTGCGCGCTGCACCGCATCGGTCTGGCCTACCACGAGTTCGCCGACAAGATCGCCAACGCGCCCATGCCTCCGGGCATCGACGAGGAGACGGAGATGGCGATCCGCGGCGAGTTCGACAACCAGGCCCAGCCGCTCAAGGCCAAGGCCACCGAGGCCTTCGCCACCGCGGTGACCAAGAGCCAGGAGCTGGACTTCTTCAGCGACTGCACTCGCGAGAGCCTGAAGATGCTGCGCGGCACCTACGCCCCGGAGCAGTTCCCCGAGGTGCAGGAGGAGCGGGTGGCGCTCACCAAGGGCGCCGACCTGGCCATTGGCGGCGACCTGCTCGCCTCCATCCAGGACGTACCGCCCCCGCCGGTCGAGGACGAGCCCGCCGTGGCCGCCAAGCGTGAGGCGCTCCAGGAGGACGTGACGGACCTGGCCCGCAAGCTCCGTGAGCAGACTGCTACCGATGTTCGCTCGGGTACGCCCGCCCAGGGCGGCAGCTCCACCAAGAAGCCGGCCTCGGAAGACCAGGAGCCGGAGGACTTCCTGTAATGATGAACCGCAACCGCATCCTTCGCAGCTCGCTGTGGATGGTGGCCGTGGCCCTGTTGGCCTCGGGCTGCACCTCCTCCACCGCCACCGGTCCCACCGGCCCGGGCACCAGGTCGCCTGTCGCCAAGCAGCCCACGGGGCCGGCCAAGGAGCCCGAGGCCATTTCCATCTCCAACCGCGCCAAGCTGCTGTTCGAGGACGCGGTGAAGGCGATGGACGCCCAGAAGAAGGGCAAGGCCATCGACTACCCGTCGCTGGAGCGCAAGTTCAAGGCCGCCATGGACGCGGACCCGAACCTCGCCGAGGCCGACTACAACCTGGGTGTGCTCGCCGAGCGCCAGGGCAAGAAGGACGAGGCGAAGAACTGGTACCGCTCGGCCATCAAGAAGAAGCCGTCGCTGCGCCAGGCCTCCGAGAACCTGGCCGTCATGGCGCAGAACGAGGGTGACATCGCCGGCGCGGTGGCGCTCTACCAGGACGTGCTCAAGCGCTACCCGGACGACGCGGCCAGCCGCGCGCGCCTGGCGGAGATCTACCGCCAGACGGGTAACCACGACCGCGCCCTGGAGTTCGCCCGGGCCGCGCTCATGCGCGACCCGCAGTCCACCACCGCGCTCAAGGTGATGATGCGCAGCTACGTGGACCGCAAGCAGCTGGCGCTGGCCAAGCTGGTGGCGGTGCGTGCGCTGAAGCTCGACGAGAACGATCCCGAGCTGCACCACACCGTGGGCCTCATCCTCCAGACGGAGGGCGACGCCGACGGGGCCCGGCTGCAGTTCAAGCGCGCCCTGGAGGCTCGCGCCGACTACCTGCCCGCGCACATCGTCCTGGCGCAGCTGGCGCTCGACTCCGAGGACTACCCCGGCGCCGAGGAGCACCTGCGGAAGATCCTCCAGGCCGGTGGCAAGAGCGCCGCCGTGCACCTCAACCTGGGCGTCGCCTACAAGGGCCAGGGCCAGTACGACAAGGCCATGCAGGAGTACGACGCGGCCGAGAAGCTGGACCCGAAGCTGGCCGCCATCTACCTCAACCGCGCCATCATCCTGCACCGCGCCAAGGACGCGCCCGAGCGCGCCGTGGAGCTCTACAAGAAGTACATCTCCATGGCGGGCGACGAGGTGGCCCTGAGCGCCGAGGCCCCTGTCTTCAAGCTGCTCAACGAGGCCCAGGCGGTCATCCAGTCCAAGGCCGAGGCCAATGCCGCGATCGAGCAGGCCAAGCAGATGGAGGCGCTCCAGGCTCAGCAGCAGGCCGAGCTCAAGAAGGCCGAGGAGCAGCAGAAGGGTGCTCAGGGCGCTCAGGGCGGCACCCCGCCGGCTCCCGCTCCCGCCGGTAACGGCGCTCAGGCCCCGAAGGATCCCGCCGCGGGTGCTGCCTCTGGGCAGAAGAATCCAATCGCGGCGGAACCGGACGAGCCGACTGACGAGTTTTAGGAGCAGGCGAGTGTTCGGAAGCGGGGGTCCGCCGGTAGCGGGGCCCCCTCGAATGATGCGAATCTTGGAATGCTGATTAAGTCGTGGCAGCGCGGGCCCTGGGGCCCGGTGAGGAGAGCGCGATGAAGAAGCTCCTGGCGGTGTGCATGGTGCTGGTGGCTGGCCCGGTGTTGGCGCAGGACGAGGGCAAGGCGGGCGGCGGCGGCGGTGGCGAGGGCAACGTGCGCTACAACAAGACGACCACCATCGACTTCGAGGACGACACCATCGAGGGCGACCTCACCAAGCCCGACGGCGAGTACGTCGAGGCGCGCAAGAAAGTGAAGCACTCCAACCTGATCCGCATCCGCGAGGATTTTCAGGACAAGGTGATGCAGTCGGTGGGCGAGCTTTAAACCCGAAAATTCTCGGGAACCTTCGGCAGAACGCGGTGTCTGTACCGCGAGAAAGTTTACATCGGAGCCGTCATGGCCGTTCCTCTGACACTCAAGGTCTTCAAGGGCGAAAGCCTCGTCACCTCTAAGGATTTCGAGCGTGACATCATCAAGATCGGACGCCTGTCCTCGGCGCACCTGTGCCTGGATGACGAGAAGGTCAGCCGCATCCACTCGGTCATCGAGGTGAGCGCTGACGGCTCGTTGTCCATCATCGACATGGGCAGCGTCGAGGGCACCTACGTCAACGGCAAGCGCGTCAACAAGGGCAAGGTCGCCTTCGGTGACGAGATCCGCGTGGGTGGCACCACCATCCGCCTGGAGAACCCGGCCGCCGTGGCCGCGGTGAACCTGGCCGCCGCCGTGTCCAGCACCGAGGTGACGACGAAGGTGCCGGTGTCGGCGCCCGCGGCCGAGGCGCTGGCCCAGGCGGTCGCCGCTCCGGTGGCCGCCGAGCTCGCGCCAGTGGCCGCTCAGGCCCCGGCGATGGACGAGTCGTTCGCGCCCACTCAGCGCAACGAGGTGGTGGCCCCGGTGGCCAACCAGCCCGAGTACCACGACGAGCCCCAGGCCGAGGCGCCGCGCGTGCGCAAGGTGCGCAAGGACAAGGCGAGCGGCCCGCTGGGCGCGTCGGTGCGCTTCATGTGGGGCGATCAGCGCGTGGGCGAGTTCTTCCTGGCCCCGGGCAAGTCCCGCTCCTTCAAGGTGGGCAGCGCCGCGGGCGTGGACTTCGTCATGGGCGACACCCGGCTGAGCGGCCCGAGCACCGAGGTGGTGCGCACCGACGGGCAGTCGTTCACCGTCTTCTTCAGCAAGAAGCTCAAGGGCGAGCTGACGCGCAAGGAAGAGACGCTGGAACTGGGCGCGGTCATCGAGTCCGGCAAGGCCTCCAGCGAGGGTGAGGGCTACGGGCTCACGCTCGAGGCGGAGGACTTCTTCTGGGTGGACCTGGGCGGGGTGACGATGGAGGTGTGCCTCCAGTCGGCGCCCAAGCAGGTGTACGTGCCGCTGGGCGACTCGGTGGACTACCGGGCGCTGAACATCTTCCTGCTCATGTTCTTCGCCGGGACGATGTTCGTCATCGGCGCGATGAACCGCAGCGGTGACGGCGAGGAGTTCGCCGACGAGCTCAACAGCGACAACGCGCGCCTGGCCAAGCTCATCATCAAGCCGCCCGAGACGCAGAAGAACAAGTTCCTGGAGAAGCTCAACCAGCAGAAGGAGAAGCAGAAGAGCGGCGAGATGGCCGCCAAGCAGAAGAAGGAAGAGGGCGCCATGGGCCAGAAGGAGAAGCCCAAGACGAACCAGCGCACCGCTCCCCAGGCCACTCAGAAGGACAAGAAGGACGAGGCGCGCGCGCTGACGGCGAAGATCTTCGGCGGCAAGGGCGGCGTCTCCACCATCTTCGGCAACTCGGGCCTGGGCGGCGAGCTCAAGAGCGCCACGGGCAACATGTTCGGCGCCATCGCGGGCAACTCGGGCGGCCTGGGCGGCCTGGGCATCAAGGGCAGCGGCGGCGGTGGCGGCGGTACCGGTGACACCATCGGCATCGGCGGCATCGGCACCAAGGGCCGCGGCGGTGGTACCGCCAGCTACGGCTCGGGCGTGGGCGTGCTGGGTGGCAAGTCGAGCGTGGACGTGGGCATCACCTCCTCGGAGCCCGTCGTCATGGGCTCGCTGGACAAGGAGCTCATCCGCCAGGTGATTCAGCGCAACCGCGGGCAGATCCGCTTCTGCTACGAGAGCCAGCTGACCAAGTACCCGAAGCTGTCCGGCAAGGTGGCCATCCGCTTCGTCATCACCGCCGAGGGCACCGTGAGCTCGTCGGATGTGGCCCAGTCCACCGCGAGCAACGCGGAGCTGGAGAAGTGCGTGGCCGGCCGCGTGCGCACCTGGCTGTTCCCCAAGCCCAAGGGCGGCGGTGTGGTGGTCGTCACCTATCCGTTCATCTTCAAGGCGTCCGGCGAATAACAGCCGGCGGGTGAAAAATTGCAGTGTGCGGGCGGTTCCGGTAACGGGACCGCCCGCGTCGCTTTTCCGGCGCCTGTCCCCGCTGGCGCGGTAACGTCATGGTCCGCATGAAAGCTCTTGCCTCCATTGCTCTGTTGCTCGTGCTCGGTGTTCCGGCGCTCGCGAGTGCTCAGTCTCCTGCTGCCAACCCGGTGAATGACCGGCCCGCCGAGAAGTTCGACGAGATCGAGCGCGGCCTGTACTTCGGTGTGCAGGGTGGCGCCTTCTTCATCTTGAACCCACCGGCGGACGAGGGGGGCGAGCGCCCCTTCTCCTCCGGGCAGGTGGCTCAGGTGGAGGTGGGCTTCGACCTGGGGGACCGGCTGTCGCTGGGCGCCTTCGTGCTGGGGGCGGTCAACCGGGCCGGCTCGGAATACGTGGGCAAGTCGGGGGGCGCGGCGTCCGGAGACTTCTCGACGCTGGCGTTTGGCGGCACCGCGCGGGTGCACCTGAAGGGGTTCGCGGACAGCCAGGACGTGATGCGGCTGTTCATCTACGCGCGCGGGGGAGCGGGGCTGGCCATGTTCTCTCCCAAGCTGCTGCTGCCGGATTCCGACATTCTGGTGTTCGCCGGGCCTGGAGTGGAGTACTACACGCGCCTGCGTCACTTCTCGGTGGGCATCGAGGTGACGGGCAATTATCTGGTTTCCGCGGGCTCGATCGGGTTCGCGGTGACGCCGAACCTTCGCTACGCGTTCTAGCGGGAGATACACGTGCCTCAGGAGAATGGAAGCGGTGGGCCTCGCGGTGGTGGGCGCGGTGGGCCGCCCGGCCAGGGCCCTCGCCGAGACGGACCGGGTGGCGGGCCAGGTGGTGGAGCAGGGCGTGGGGGTGGCTTTGGCGGCCGTGATGGCGGCCGGGGCGGTGGCCGGGGAGACGGGCCAGGCCGTGGCCGTGGCCGCGACCGTGACGAGGGCCCTGTGGGCCCGGGTCAGCGCGTCATCGCCGAGCTGGGTGTGCTGGAGAAGGCGCTCTCGAAGAGTGACTTCGCCGCGCAGAAGGGGCCGCTCGAGGCCATCGTGCGCTCGCTGCGCCCCATGCGGCTCAAGTCGCTGGAGGATCTGGACCTCAACACGCGTGGCCGGCTCATCACCACGCTGACGCGCGTGCAGCGGCAGACGAAGCCGCCCGCGCCCGAGGCTGCCGCGTCCGCGCCGGCCGAGGGCGCCGCGCCCGCCGAGGCAGCGGCTCCGACCGAGGCAGCGGCTCCGACCGAGGGTGCCGCGCCCGCCGAGGGTGGCACGCCCGCCGAGGGTGCCGCGGCTCCGGCCGAGGGAGCTGCTCCGGCGGCCCCCTCGGCTCCGGCGGGCGACCCGGTGCGCGAGAAGTACGTCGCCTACACGGATGTGATGTACACGCTGGGCCAGGCCTGGCGCGCCGCGGGCTCTCAGGAGCGGGCCGAGGCGGCCTTTGCCGCCAGCGGCCGGCAGCCCGGCCCCGAGCGGGAGGAGCCCGTTCGCGCCGAGGGTGAGCAGCGCCGCGAGCGTCCCGAGCGCGGTGACCGTCCGGAGCGTGGCGAGCGCCGCGAGCGCGGTGAGCGCCGCGAGCGTCCGGAGCGCGGTGAGCGGGCCGATCGTCCGCCGAGGGGTGATCGCCCCGAGCGCGGTGAGCGCCGCGAGCGCCCCGCCCGGCCGGATCGCCCGGAGCGTGCCGAGCGTCCTCCGATGCCGGAGCTGACGGGCGACTGGTCCGAGCAGGCCAAGCAGCTGGAGGCCATGGGGCGCACCCGTGACGCGGGCCGTCTCCACGAGCGCAACAACTCCTTCGCGGACGCCACTCGCCTGTTCGAGGCGGGGGGCGACACGAAGAGCGCGCTGCGCTGCGCGATCCAGGGCAAGGACCTGGACGCGTCGCGGCGCCTGCTGGCGGGGCTGCCGCCGGACCAGCTGGCTCCCACGCTGGAGAAGGCTGGCGCGTACGAGCTGCTGATGGAGCACTACGTCTCCAAGGGCGACTTCGAGAACGTGGCGCGGCTGTACGAGCGGGCGCGGCAGTACGATCAGGCGGCGCTCGCCTACGAGCGGGCCAACAAGCTGACCCAGGCGCGCAAGGCGTACGAGCGCGCGCGGGACATGGCCAGCGCCAACCGCGTCCGGGGGCTCGAGGTGAAGGCCCTGGTGGAGCGTGGGGATCGCCTGGGCGCCGCGACGTTGCTGGCCACCGCTGGCCAGCGCCGTGAGGCCGTCGAGGTGCTCAGCCCGCTGCCTCCGCCCAAGGCCTTCCACTTCATGCAGCGGCTGAAGCTCGACGAGGAGGCCAAGGCGCTGGCCCAGAAAGAGCTGGCCCGGGCCGACGAGGAGAAGAAGCCGGCAGGGCGCGCCCGCTGGCTGGAGCTGCTCGGCGAGACGGCCTCCGCCGCCGAAGCCTGGGAGCAGGCGGGGCGCAAGGAGAAGGCTCTGCCGCTCCATGAGCAGCTGGGCAACCTGGCGCGTGCCGCTCAGCTCGCCGAAGAGCTGCAGCAGCGCGACAAGGCGGTCGAGCTCTACACCCGGCTCAATGATCAGGCAGGCTTGGAGCGCGCCAGGGCGCTACCTGAAGCTCCTCCCGCGGCGGCTCCGGCCGCCAAGGACTCTGAATCCGCTGAGGAGACGGCAGCGCCCGCCTCCTCGGACGGACAGCAAGAAAGTCAATAATTCTCGCCGGTTGGCGAGCTTTGCGCGATTGCTCGAAGGCGCTCACGGTCGCTAGAGTTGCGCCCCTCTAGCGCCTCCGTGCGGTTGCGCTCTCTTTCCCGCGAGGCCCGCTCTCCATGGAACAGCCCACCTCCACCCCGCGTGCTTCCGTGCGCGCGACCGACGAACGGACCTTCCTCGAAGCCGAGGCCACCTTTGAGAAGGCGGGCCGCGTCGAGGATCTCATCCGGCTCTACGAGAGCCGTGGGCGCGACGTGCCGGCGGCGGAGGCTGCGAGGCTGCTCAGCCGCGCGGCGGATCTGGCCAACGAGCGGCTGCGCAACCCCGCGCGCGCCGAGGAGCTGCTGCGCCGGGCCATGTTGCTGGCGCCGGACCCGCTGCTGGTGCTGCGCGGGCTGAAGACGCTCTACGAGTCGCGGCAGGACGCCTCGGCGCTGGCCGACACGCTGGAGAAGCTGGGCAGCGCCACCACGGGCAAGGAGAGCGCGGCCTTCTTCCTGAAGGCGGCGGACCTCTACGAGACCAAGCTCTTTCGCCGGGACCGGGCGGTGTTCTGCCTGCAGCAGTGCGCGAAGCTTACCCCGGAGCGGGCCACCTTCCGGCGCATGCGCCAGCTGCTGATGTCCGAGGATCGCTTCCAGCCCGTCTTCGAGGCGCTGGAGCGCGAGCGCGAGGCGCTGGGGCCCGAGGGCATGGCCGACGAGTACGCGGCCTTCGCCGAGCGGCTGGTGGACGATCCCACCGAGCACGTGCTGGCGCAGAAGGTGCTGGAGGTGGCGCGCACGCTGGATCCGCAGAGCGCGCGGGTGGACAAGGCGCAGAAGTCGCTGCAGCGCTTCGAGCAGACGTGGCGCGACCGCGTGCGGATGCTGCGCAGCATGTCGCTGGAGGAGCGCGACCGGAAGAGCGCGGCGCGGCTGTCGCTGCTCGTGGCCAAGCTGTTCGCCTGGTACGACGCGGCCGCGGGGGCCAGCAAGGTGAAGGAGGCGCTGGACCGGTGCTTCCTGCTGTGGCCCGGCATGCCCGAGGGCCTCAACCTGATGGAGCGCGTGGCCGAGCGCAGCGGGGACTTCGCTCCGCTGCTGGCTCAGTTCGAGGCCATGGCGGGCGAGGCCAAGGATCGCTCCGCCCAGGTGGACCTGTGGCTGCGCGTGGGCACCGGGCGCCTGACGCGGCTCAATGACGCGGCCGGGGCGCTCGCGGCCTTCGAGAAGGCCGCCGCGGCGGACCCCTCTCGCGCGGACGCGGTGAACCTGGCGGCCGAGACGCTGATGGAGAACGGCCGGGCGGCCGACGCCGTCGCGGTGCTCGAGAAGCACCTGGCCACGGTGAAGGATCGCCTGGCCCAGTCCTCGCTGCGCATGCGGCTGGCGGACCTGTGCCTCAACCTGGTGAAGGACACCACCGCGGCGCGCACCCACCTGGAGGCGGCCCTCAAGAGCGATCCGGCCAACGCGCTGGCCGCCTTCTCGCTGGCCAAGCTGCTGGTGGATGCCGAGCAGTACGACGCGGTGGAGCCGCTGCTGGACCTGGCGATGCTCGCCCCGCGTCCCCGCGCCGAGCGCATTGCCTTCTGCGAGTCGCTGGCGATGACGTTCGAGGAGCGCGGCGATCCGAAGCGCGCCTTCGAGGTGCTGGCGCGGGCGCTGGTGCTGGATCCGGCCCGGCCGTTGCTGCTGGGCACGGTGGTGGAGCACGCGGAGAAGGCCCAGGTGCAGTCGGCGCTGGCGATGGCGCTCAAGCGCGCGGCGCTGGTGGCGCCCGAGCAGGTGTCGCTGGCGATCTGGCGGCAGCTGGCGCAGCTGCTCCAGGGCCCGCTGGCGGACCCGGTGAGCGCCGAGGCGGCGTGGCTGGAGGTGCTGGCGCGTGCGCCGGGTGACGCGGCGGCCGAGGAGGCCGTGAAGTCGCTCAAGGCGGTGACGGCGCTGGCGGATGATCCGCGGGCCCGGCTGGAGGGTGAGATCGGCCGGAAGGAGACCGCGGGCGCGGCGCCCGAGGAGCTGGAGCCCTTGGTGCGCCAGCTCGTGACGCTGGCGCCGGATGAGCCCGGGCCGCTGCAGCGGCTGCAGTCGCTGTGCGTGGCGCTGTCGAAGTTCGAGGAGGCCGCGACGCTGGCGGGCCGGCTGGCGCAGCTGGCCGACACGCAGATGGAGCGCAGTGACTGGACGGCGCGCCAGGGCAAGCTGTACGCCGAGCGGCTGAACCGGCCGCAGGACGCGGCGAAGCTCTTTCTGGGCCTGCTGTCGGAGAACGTGTCCACCGGCCTGGTGATGAGCGGGCTCGAGCGGCTGGCGGCGTCGGGCGTGCAGACGGCGGAGATCGCCGAGGCGCTGGCCGCCCACTATGGCCGCACGGGGGACCACCAGCGGCAGGTGGCCGCGCTCCAGCAGCAGCTGGAGGCCACGACGGACGTCACGGCTCGCCGGCGCCTCATCTCGATGCTGGCGGGCATCCACGAGAAGCAGCTGGCGGACAGCCGGGCGGCCTTCGACTGCCGCGTGCGCGCGCTGCGGGATGATCCCAAGGACGACATCAGCCGCGCCGAGGCCATGCGGCTGGCGCGAGACTTGTCCGCGCAGGCGGAGCTGGTGCGCGTGCTGCGCCGGCTGGCGACGGAGTCCGAGGAGCTGGCGGTCGCCGTGCCGCTCTTCTCGGACGCGGCGACCCTGGCGGAGGAGACGAGCTCGTGGGAGGACGCGACGGGCGCGCTGCAGGCGGCGCTCGAGCGCTCCCCGGACGCGCCCGAGCTGCTGCAGCGGCTGCTGCGTGCCCTGTGGCGCGCGGGCCGGGTGGCGGACGCCGAGGCGCTGCTGCGCAAGCGCATCCAGGCCGCCAAGGGCCCGGAGCGGCTGAAGCTGCTGCTCCAGCTGGTGGAGCTCAACGCCCAGACGGGCCGCCCGGCCGAAGCCGCCGAGGCGCTCCAGGCGGCGGTCTCCAACGGCGCGGAGGAGGGCAAGTACCTGCCGAGGCTCGCCGAGCTGTACGAGAAGGCGGGCCGCAATCGCGAGCTGAACGAGACGCTGGCGAAGATGGTGGCCCTGGCCGAGACGGCCGGAGACACCGACAAGGTGGCGCGCCTGAAGCTCAAGCGCGCGCAACTGCTCAAGGAGACGCCGGGCGGCGATCAGGCCGAGGCGGTGCGCAGCTACGCGGACATCCTCCGCCAGCGCCCGTCGGATCCGGACGCGCTCGCGGCGCTCGAGGGCATGCTGGCCTCGGGGCCGGCGCGTGAGGAGGCGGCGCGCGCGCTGCTTCCGGCGTACGAGCTCACCAAGGATCACCGCAAGCTGGTGTCCGCGCTGGACGTGCTGGCCGAGGTGGCTCGCGACGACTCGACGCGTGCCCAGGCGCTGCGCCATGCCGCGCAGGTGCACCTGGCGCACCTGCGTCAGCCGGAGCTGGCGTTCGCCTCGCTGGCCCGGGCCGTGCGTCTGCTGCCGGGAGACGCGGCGCTGCGGGCCACCGCGCGCCAGGCGGCCGAGGACGCGGACTCGCTCGACGCCTACGCGGAGATCCTCTCGGAGATGACGGAGGAGGGCAACGTCGGCCCTGCTCGCGCCGGGCTGCTGAGGGACTTGGCCGAGGTGCAGGAGAAGAAGCTCGATGACCGGGCCGGGGCGATCAAGTCGCTGAGCGCGCTGCTGGCGCTGGAGCCCACCAACGTCGACTGCCTCAAGTCGCTGCAGCGGCTGCACCGCGCGGGCGAGCAGTGGGCCGAGCTGGCTGAGGTGCTCGAGAAGCAGGCCTCCGTCTCCGCCGAGCCGGCCGAGCAGGTGGCCCACCTGCGCGAAGCGGCGCTGCTGCACGAGACGCGGCTGTCGGACAAGACGCGCGCGGCCGCCGATTGGCGCACGATCGCCGAGCGCGATCCGCTCCAGCGCGAGGCCGCCGCCGTGCTGGACCGGCTCTACACGGAGCTGGGTGACACCAAGGCGCTGGCCTGGGCGCTGGCGCTGCGCCGCACCCAGGAGGGCCAGAGCCCTCAGGGCCGCGAGGTCTCCTTCCGCCTGGCGGAGCTGCTGCGCACCACGCTGAACGACGCCAACGGCGCGCTCACGCTCTACCAGCGCATCCTGTCCGAGGATCCGGGCCACCCCGGCGCGCTCGCCGCGCTGGAGACGTGGGTGAAGGCGGCGCTGCCCACCAGCGGCGCGGCCCTCGAGGTGCTGGATCCGGTGCTCAAGCAGGTGGGCGATCACGCCCGCCGCGTGGCCCTGCGCGAGGCGCGCATGGAGGCGGCGCTCTCGGCGGAGAAGGTGGCGCTGGCCACGGAGATCCGCCGCATCTACGAGCAGGAGATGCAGCAGCCGTCGCTGGCCTTCATGGCGGCGGTGAAGAGCTTCGCCGCGGGGCTGGACCGTGAGGGGCTGCGGCCGGAGCTGGAGCGGCTGGCGCGCGAGACGGGCTCGCACGAGGTGCTGGCGGAGATCTACGAGAACGCGGCCTCGGATCTGCCCGAGGGTGACTCGTCCGGCCTGGCGCTGCTGCGCCGCGCCGCGGAGCTGCGCGAGCAGCTCAACCAGCCCGAGGAGGCCACGCGCCTCTGGAAGAGCCTGCTGGCCGAGGCGCCGCAGGATCGCCAGGCGCTCGAGGCGCTCTCTCGCCTGTACGAGAAGGGCCAGAACGCGAAGAACCTCTCCGAGGTGTACACGGCCCAGGCCCAGCTGGCCACGGATCCCGAGGCCCGGCTGAGCCTGCTGCTCAAGGCGGGTGATGCCTATGCCAGCGCGGGCGACGACGCGAAGGCCATCGAGGCGTACCGCTCGGCGCTCGCCATCCGCAAGGTGCCCGAGGGGCTGCTCGCGCTGGATCGGCTCTTCGCCAACAACCACCGTGGCGAGGAGCAGGCGGACGTGCTCGCGCAGCTCGCCGAGCTGGCGCCGGACGCCGAGTCGCGCCGTGGCTTCGTGCTGCGCCGCGCGCAGCTGCTGGAGAAGGAAGGCAGCCTGGCCGAGGCGCTGCTCGCCTACCGCGGGCTGCTGGAGCTGGTGCCGGGAGATCCGCAGGGCATCGCGGGCCTGGAGCGCCTGTTCGCGCACGAGGAGGGCCCGCGGCTGGATGCGGCCCGCCTGCTGGAGCCCATCTACCGGGGTGTGAACGACACCCGCAAGCTGGTGGAGGTGCTGGAGGTGCTGCTGTCCTCCGCGCCGCCCGAGCAGCGGCTGGAGCGCATCCAGGAGATCGCCATCCTGCGCGAGGCGCTGGGCCAGACGTCCCTGGCCTTCGCCGCGCGTCTGCGCGCCTTCAACGAGTTCCCGCAGGAGGCCAGCGTGCGGGACGAGCTGGAGCGTCTCGCGGCTGACTCGGGCTCCTTCGAGGAGGTGGCGGCCTCGTACGAGGATCAGCTCGAGCGCGGCCTGCAGGATGCCCTGGCGGCGGACCTGTGGCGCCGGCTGGCGGCCATCTACGACGGGCGCCTGAAGCGCTACGACTTGGCTGTCCGCGCGCTGGAGGAGATCAGCAAGCGCGATCCGAAGAACCGCGAGGTGCTGGAGGGCCTGTCGCGCATCCACCGGCGCACGGGCGCCCACCGCGAGCTGGCGCTGGTGATGCGCCGCCAGGTGCTGGCCGAGCCCAACGTGCCCGCGCAGGTGAACCTGCTCTTCGAGCTGGGCCACATGGCCGAGGAGACGCTGTCGGACAAGGCGCTCGCCGCGCAGGTGTACAAGGCGATCCTCGACCGGCGGCCGGATAACAGCAACGCGCTCAAGCTGATGGGCAAGGTGCTCACGGAGATGGAGCGCTGGCCGGAGCTGGCGCAGCACATCGAGCGGGAGATCCAGATCGCGGACTCGCGCAACGCCCTGGAAGAGGCGTCGGATCTGCGCGTGCGCCTGGGGCGGCTGAAGTTCACCCGCCTGGATGATCCGCGCGGAGCGCTGGCGCTGTACCAGACGGTGCTCACGCGCCGGGCGGGGCACGCCGGAGCGGTGGGCGCGCTGGAGGAGATGGCGCGCTCGGAGAGCCCGCTGCGCGGCGCGGCGGCCAGCGCCCTGGAGCCGGTGTTCGCCGGCGTCGGAGATCACCTCAAGCAGGTGCAGATGCTCGAGGCCCGGGCCTCGGTGGAGCCGGTGCCGCAGGAGCGCGTGGCGCTGCTGCGCCGCATCGCCGAGACGTACGCCGGCCCGATGGAGAACGCGGAGCTGGCGTTCGTGTACGCCGTGCGTGCGCTGCAGGATCTGCCCGACGATCCGCGCTCGCTGGAGCTGTGCCTCTCGCTGGTGGAGCCCGCGGGCACGCCCGAGGAGCTGATGGAGGTGCTCTCGGGCATCGCCCCGAAGGCGGGCGATACGGCGCGGGCGGAGATCTACCGTGCGCTGGGCCGGCTGCAGGCGCGCATGGGCGATGACAACGAGGCGCTCGGGGCCTGGCGCAAGGTGCTGGAGCTGCGCGCCACGGACGAAGAGGCGCTGGAGAGCATCGGCCGGCTGCTGACGAGCGAGGGCAAGCCCGCCGAGCTGCTGGAGGTGCTGCGCCGCCAGCTGGCGATGGCCGAGGATCCGGCCCGCCGCGCGGGGGTGTTCTTCCAGATCGGCGTGCTGCAGGAGGACCAGCTCAAGGACAACCTCGGCGCGCTGGCGACCTTCCGGCGGCTGCTGGAGCTGCGGCCCGATGACGCGGCGACGCTGGCCCGCATGGAGAGCCTCTGCCAGAAGCAGGAGCGCTGGCCCGAGCTGGCCGACGTGCTGGCGCGGCGCATCGCGCTGATGCCGGCCGAGGAGTCGCTGGAGCTGAAGTTCCGGCTGGCCACGGTGCGCGAGTCGAAGCTGCTGGACAAGGCGGGCGCGCTGGCGCTGTACGGCGAGGTGCTGGCGCTGCAGTCCAACCACGCGGGCGCCATCGCCCGGATGGAGGCCTGGGTCGCCCGCGAGCCGCAGAACCTGCTCGCGGTGGAGACGCTGCTGCGCGCCTTCCGCACCAGCGGAGACATTCCGAAGCTGGCGCAGCTCATCGAGACGCGCACGGGCGTGTCCACGGACGCCTTCGAGAAGAAGGCGCTGCTGGGAGAGCTGGCCACGCTGCGTGAGACGCAGGGCGAGGCGGAGCTGGTCTTCCTGGCGCTGTTCCGGGCCTTCAGTGAGGACCCGAACGACGCCGAGCTGCGCCACCGGCTGGAGAACGCCACCGACGCGTCGAACACCTACGACGAGCTGGTGAGCGCCTACGAGGAGTCGCTGCCGCGCGTGGCCGAGGCGGCGGACGCGGCGGACGTGTGCCTGAAGCTGGGCCAGATGCTCGAGACGAAGCTGCGCGAGCCCGAGCGCGCCATCACCTACTACGAGCGCGCGCGCAGCCTGCACCCCTCGGTGCAGGAGAAGGCGCTCACCGCGCTGGACCGGCTCTACGTCGGCCTGGAGGCGTGGCAGGAGCTGGCCGGCGTGCTGGAGGCGCTGGCGGCCGGAGCCACCGAGTCCGCGGATAAAGTGGGCTACCTCTTCCGCCTGGGCCAGCTGTGCCAGGACCGGCTGGACAGCCCGGATCGGGCGGCGGGAGCCTTCGAGCAGATCCTCGTGATCGACCCGGCGCACCTCGCGTCCGCGCGGCTGCTCGAGGGGCTCTACGAGGCGGTGGGCGCCAACGACAAGCTGTACGCCATCCTGCAGCACGAGGCGGATCGGGTGACGGGCCCCGAGCGCGAGCGCGTGCTCTCGAAGATGGCGCAGGTGTCCGCCGAGGGGCTGGATGACTTCGGCCGCTCCATCGAGCTGTACCGTGAGCTGCTGGCGAAGAACCCGCGCAACGATCAGGCCTTCTCCTCCCTGGAGAACCTGCTCGAGCGGGCAGGGCGGCCGGAGGAGCTGCGCACGCTGCTGGCCGACCGGCTGGCGGCGACGCTGGATCCTCGCGAGCTGGTGCGCCTGAACGAGCGCCTGGGCCGGGTGGTGTACCGGCTGCTGAAGCAGCCCGAGGCGGCGGTGCCGTACCTCAAGGCGGCGCTGGATCGCGATCCGCGCCACCGCGGCGTGCTGGACACGCTGCGCGAGCTGTACGAGGAGACGGGGCAGCGCGAGGAGCTGGTGGGCGTGCTGCGCCGGCTCGTGCCGCTGCAGGAGTCCTCGGAGGGCGTCAAGGCCCTGCGCGTGCGCCTGGCCGAGGTGCTGGCCGAGATGGGCCGCCGCGAGGAGGCGCTGGACGCCGCCCGCAGGGCGCTGGAAGTCGAGCCGCACACGGTGCTGGATCTGGACCGTATCAACACGCTGTTCGTCTCGCTGCGCGCCTACAACGACGCGGTCCGCACGCTGGAGCTGAAGGTGCAGGTGCACCTGGCGGCCGAGGAGCGCGAGCAGGCGGTGGCCGTGTACTTCGCGGTCGCGGATCTGTGGGAGGGCCCGGGCGCCAAGGCCGAGCTGTCCACCGGCGCGCTGGAGAAGGTGCTGGAGCTGGATCCCGCCAACCGCACGGCCTTCGAGCGCGTGTCCACGCTGTACCGCAACCACAACGACTGGCGTGCCTACGCCGGCGTGGTGGACCGCTACATGCCTCACCTCGTCACGGACGAGGAGAAGCTGAGCTGGCTGCGCGAGCTGGCGCGGGTGCAGGAGGAGCGGCTGGGGCAGAAGGACGTGGCCTTCCTGGCCGTGTGCCGCGCGCTGCAGATCGACGCCGCCGACGACACCATCCGCGAGGAGGTGGAGCGGCTGGCGGACGAGACGGGCTCTCACGAGGAGCTGGCCGCCGTCTATGAAGAGGTGGCCGACGCGCTGCCCAAGGGCCCGCTGGCCGAGCGGCTCTACGCCACGCTGGCGCGAGTGCACGACGTGCGGCTGGACGATGCTCCGGCGGCGGAGGCCTCGTTCCGGAAGATCCTCGAGTTCGATCCGACCAACGCCACGGCGCTGGACGGCCTGGCCGCGATGTTCCAGCGGCGGGGCCGCGACCGTGAGTACGTGGTGTCGCTGGAGCAGAAGCTCGAGGCGGCCGCCTCCATCGAGGGGCGCAAGGGCATCCTCAAGGAGATCGCCCGCGTCTACGACGAGCGCATCAACGATCCGCAGGAAGCGGCCTCCACGCTGCTCCGGGCGCTGGAGCTCGAGCCGGACCTCGAGACGCTGGACGTGCTGATCGGGCTGTACCGCCGGCAGAACGCGCACGCGGAGGTGGCCTCCACGCTGCTGCGCAAGCGCGACCTGATGGGCACCGCCGAGGAGCGGGCGCGCATCCAGGTGGAGATGGCGGGCGTCTACGAGCGCGACATCGGCGACGAAGAGGCCGCGGTGGTGGCCTACCGCCAGGCGCTGGAGTTCGACCCGAACAACCGCGAGTCGCTCCAGTCCCTGGAGCGGCTGCACACCAAGCTCGACCAGCCGGCGGAGCTGCTGGCGGTGTACGAGCGGATGCTGGAGCTCAGCGACGACTACCGCGAGCGCGTGCGGGTGCTCTTCCGCAGCGCGGGCATCTGGGAGGACAAGTACCAGAACCCGGCCAACGCGGATCAGTGCATCGAGGCCATCCTGGCCATCGACGGCACGAACCTGCAGGCCATCAAGTCGCTCATCCGCCTGCGGCGCATCCAGGAGCGGTGGGACGATCTCATCGTGGCCTACGAGCGGCAGCTGGCGCTGGCGACGACTCCCGAGGAGCAGGCCGAGCTGTACGTGGAGATCGGCAACGTCTACCACCAGCAGCTCAAGGCGGTGGACCGCGCGGTGGACAGCTACCACTACGCGCTCAACGCCGATGCGTCCTCCCGGCCCGCGCTGCACGCGCTGGGTAACCTGTACGAGCGCAGCGGCAACTGGCCCTTCGCGGTGGAGATGCTGCAGCGCGAGGCGCAGCTGGCCGGACAGACGCCGGAGGCGGTGGAGCTGTGGCACCGCATGGGCAAGATCAACGAGGACATGTTGATGGACCCGGGCACCGCGAAGTCCTGCTACCAGCAGGCGCTCGCGATCGATCCGGGCTCCCTGCCCAGCATCCGCGCCCTCAAGGGCATTCAGGAGCAGGCCAAGGACTGGAGCGGCTACGAGCAGACGCTGCTCCAGGAGGCGCAGAACACCGAGGATCCGAAGGCCAAGGCGCAGGCCCTGCTGGATGTGGCGAAGTACCACGCCGAGACGCGCGAGGACCGCGAGACGGCCACCGGCTACTACGAGGAGGCGCTCAAGCAGGTGCCGGATCTGCTCGAGGCGGCGCGGCCCCTGGCGGACGTGTACGTGGCGCGCGAGGACTGGCTGGGCGGCGAGCGGATGCTCGACATCGTCGTGCGCAAGATGGCCGAGCGTGCCATCGCGGAGAAGGACGGCGCGCTCACGGTGGAGCTGTCACGCCAGCTCTACCGGCTGGGCTACGTGTCCGAGAAGCTGGGCAAGCGCGAGAAGGCGCTGGACGCGTACGAGAAGTCCTACGGCCTCGACTCGCGCTACCTGGCCAACCTGGAGAGCTACGGCAACCTGCTCGTCCAGGCCAAGCGCTACGAGGACGCCTTCAAGGTCCTGCAGGCCATCCTCATTCACCACCGCGAGAGCCTGACGGACCTCGAGGTGGTGGAGGTGTACTGGCAGCTGGGCGACGTGCTGGCCGCGCTGGGCCACACCGACCGGGCGCAGAACCACTTCGAGAAGGCGCTGGCCACGGATCCGGGCCACGAGCCGTCGCTGCGCGCGATGGTCGCGCTGATGGACAAGGCGGGCGAGTACGAGAAGTCCGCCGAGCTGCGCCAGCAGCTGGTCAACGTGCTGGACGGCGAGGCCAAGGCGCGCGTCTACCTGGAGCTGGGCCAGATCGCCCGGGACAAGCTCAAGGACCCGTTCATGGCCATCGACGCGTTCTCCGGTGCCCTCAAGGAGCAGCCGGACGCGCTCGAGGTGATGGACTCGCTCTACGTGCTGCTGCGCGAGACGCGCCAGGGGCACAAGGCCGCGGACGTGCTGCAGCGGATGCTCAAGCTGCCGGCGCTGGTGGCCGAGCCGAACAAGGCCAAGCGGGTGTGGTTCGCCCTGGGTGAGATCCGCCGTGACGAGCTGAAGGACGTCGAGAGCGCCACCGAGGCCTTCAACGCGGCGCTGGATCTGGACCACCGCTTCGTGGAGGCCTTCAGCGCGCTGGAGGGCATGCTGGGCGCCGCCAGCCAGTGGACGGCGCTGGCGGAGAACTACGCGCGGATGCTCTCGCGTATGCCGAAGACGCCGGACACCAAGGCCCCTCGCATGGCGCTGTGGCGGGCCCTGGGCGATCTGTACCGCTTCCAGCTGAAGGACGCGGAGCAGGCCGTGGCGGCCTACGGCGTGGTGGCCAACGGCTTGCCGGACGACGCGGGCGCTCAGGAGGTGTTCGCCGAGGTGGCCGCGCAGATGCCGGGCAGGGAAGAGGAGGCCATCGTGGCGCTCCGCCGGGCGCTGCCGACCACGAAGGATCCGCGCAAGGTGTGCAACCAGCTGGTGCGCCTGTTCGCGGTGCGCAAGAACTACGACGGAGCGTGGCTGGCGGCCCAGGCGGTGGCGGGGCTCGTCGGCACGCCGGGAGACGACGAGAAGGAGATCCTCACCAAGCTGGGGCCTCACGCCAAGCGCAAGGAGGTGGCGCAGCGCGCGCTGACCGATCGGCTCTGGCAGTCGCACCTGTTCCACCCCAAGGTGCGCGGGCCGCTCTCGGAGCTGCTGGGCCTTCTGTTCGAGCAGGTGGGCCACCTGTACGCGGTGCCCTTCCAGCAGTACCAGCTCGTGCCGAAGAAGCACCGCATCGACGTGAGCACCTCGCAGGAGTACTACCTCCACCACTACCGCTACGTGGCCCGGCTCTTCGGCATGGAGGCCCTGGAGCTGTACTCGCCCTTCCTCGTCGTGAAGCGCGAGCAGCTCAGCCGCCGTAGCAACGAGCCGCTGCCCGATCCGATGCTCAACGTGGAGCTGCTGCAGACGCACCCGGCCAGCGTCCGGGTGGGCCGCAAGTTCTTCGATGAGCAGGGGCAGAAAGAGGTCTACTACCTGCTGGGCCGCACCCTGGCCCTGGCCCGTCCGGAGCTCGCCTTCAGCCAGCGCCTGGCGCCAGATCGGCTCGAGGCCCTGCTGCAGGCGGCGCTCAGCCTGGTGGCGCGGCAGATCCAGCCCACGGTGGACCCGCGCGCCTTCGACGAGGCCCGCCGCATGCTGGAAAAGAGCCTCAGCGAGCCGGCTCGGGCGGCATTGGCCAAGATTGTCCGCGCCTACCTGCCCACCGCCACGCCCACGGATATCCGTACCTGGCTGGAAGGCGTGGAACTCACCGCCGCCCGGGCGGGTTTGTTCGCCGCGGGCGAGATGGAGCCGGTCCACCGCATGGTGACCGGGGAGACAGGCTCGGCTTCGCGGGTGACGACCGCTACCAAGCTACGGGATCTATTGGTATTTGCGACGTCAGAGGACCTGCATGATCTGCGTGTCGCTGTAGGGACGCACGTGGAGGTGCAGGTGCGTAAGTAGTGGGTAGAACTCCGGCGAGGGTTCAACCGTTGAAAGGCGACCGGGCGGTCACAGGCCTCATCCTTGACCCCCCCGGGGGCCACCTCTACGATTTTGGCCGAGATTTACTCGGTATTTCTGAGACTTGCGGGGAACGATGCGCTTCGTCTGCGACAGCTGCAATGCGCAGTACATGATCAGTGACGACAAGGTTGGCGCCAAGGGCGCCAAGGGCGTCAAGATCAAATGCAAGAAGTGCGGCCATATGATCCTGGTTCGTCCTGCTGGCGCCGCGGCGTCGAAGGACAACGGGGCATCGGACGCACCGGCCGCGGACACCGCTGCGGCGGCCTCCGCGAGCAATGGAGCCGACGGCTCTGCTGCCGTGGGGATGCCTGCGTCGGTGGGCACCCCGCCCAGTGAGGGCCTCTTCTCGGGCGTGGAGGAGGACGAGATCGGCGCGGTGTTCGATCAGGTCCTCAGCTCCGGTCCGCACAAGATCCCCGCGGGCGAGTCGCTGGGAGACTCGCCGCGCGACACCAAGCCGTACGCGGCCTCGGCCATGCAGAAGCTGGCGGCGGCCGAGTCCGAGCCGGACGAGCCCAAGGCGGCCGCGCCCGCGAACGACTGGTTCGTCGCCATCGAGGATCGGCAGGTGGGCCCGCTCACCGTCGAGAAGATCAAGGAGCACTGGGACCGCGGCGAGGTGGGGCCTGACAGCCTCTGCTGGCGCGCGGGCTTCGGTGACTGGATCCCGCTGTCCGAGGCGACGGAGCTGGCCTCGGTGCTGGCGCCGCGCCCGGCCAAGCCTGTCATCGTCGCGCCCGCGGCGGTGGCCCCCTCCACGCCGTCCGCTCCCGTGGAGTCCGCCTTCAGCGCGGGCGCCGCGGCCAAGGCGCCACGCGCGGACATCCCCGCGGCTCCGGCGCTGGGTGCCGAGCCGCCCTCGTCGGGCTGGAAGCCCTCCGCCGCGAGCGTGCTCGCCTCGCTGGTGAAGGAGGAGACCGATGCGCTCAAGCCCGCGCCCAAGCCCGCTCCGGTCGAGGAGAAGTCGGCCATGGGTGGGTTGCTCGATCTGCCTCCGGAGCCGGCGGCCCCTCGTGCGTCGCCTGTGATGGCCGCCATGGCCGCTGAGCCCATGCACGCGCCTCAGCCGGCGCCCATGCAGTACGCGCCCGTGGCGCCCGCGCCGGCCTACGCGCAGCCGGCGCCCGCTTACCCGCAGCCTGCGTACGCGGCGGGCTATCCGCAGCCTGCGTACCCGGGCTACCCGCCTCCGGGAGCGGCCGTGCCGCAGGGTGGCGGCAATAAGACGGCCCTCTTCGCCGGCATCGGCGCCGTGGGCGTGTTGCTGCTGGGCGCCGTGATCTTCCTGGCGCTCAGGGGCTCGGGCTCCAACGACACGCCGCAGCAGATTGCCGCCGCTACGCCGCAGCCCGTGCAGACGGCACCCGCGCCGGCCGAGCCACCCGCGAAGGCGGCGCCTGCGAACACGCCGCCTCCGGCCGAGCCCAATCCCCAGGGCGCTGCCACGCCTCCGTCGTCCGCGGTGGTCGCGGCGGCCGGGACGCAGCCGGCCAATCCGGGAACGCCTCCCGCGCCGGCCTCGGCGACGCCTCCGGCGGTAACGCCTCCGACGCCGCCCCCGGCCGTGGCGGAGGTGAAGCCGGCGGAGCCTCGCACCGAGCAGCCCTCGCGCACGCCTGAGCGCGAGCCGTCTCGTCCGGCCACCCGGCCGCGCGGCAAGGATGAAGGTGTAGCCGCCGCCTCCTCCTCTTCTTCCTCCTCGAAGACCACGAAGCCGCCGGCGGACGACGGGCTGGATGACGACTTCGACTCGCTGTTTGGCAAGCCGAAGGCGCAGCAGAAGACGCAGTCGGGCTCGGGCACGGGCTCGGCGCCCACCCCGTACATCCCGCCCGAGCCGGGCGGTGGCGGCAAGGCGCAGGAGACGCTGGCTCAGTCGGACATCATGGCGGTGGTGCTGGCCAACAAGCCGGCCATCGTGAAGTGCGTGAGCGAGCAGAAGAAGCGCGACCCGGACATCAGCGGCAAGCTGGTGATGCGCTGGGTGATTCAGACGAGCGGCAGGACGACGAGCGTCTCGGTCCGCTCCGAAGAGTTCAAGAAGACGTACATGGCGAGCTGCATCACGGGGCTCATCAAGGGATGGTCTTTCCCGAAGCACAAGAAGCAGGGGGATCCCATCGATTTCCCGTTTACCTTCTGAGCGGGACTCTTCAAGCTGGCAGTGACGAGGCCGTCACAAGCGGCGCGTCACTGTTGGCTGGTGCATGCACTGAATGCGTGTGGGCGCGCTCCGGTCGAGAACGCGTCGACATTCGTTGACACGTCCGGGGGGGGGGGGCTAAAGCGCTCCCCGCTCGCAGGACGGAGGGGGCTTGTGAGGCCGGAAAGCCCCGTGTGCGAGGCACCCACAGGAGGAGTTCCAGCATGCAGATTAAGACGATTTGGATGCTCACCGCGCTGTGCGCGATGAGCCTGGTGATGACCGGTTGCCCCGAGGACGGCGAGGGAAGCACGACGTGCGCGAGCGCCACGGACTGCCTCGAGTCCGAGATTTGCCACCCGACGGCGAAGGTCTGTGTCACCACGTGCGCGAGCGCGGCGGACTGTCCGGACACGGCGAAGACCTGCGCGGCGGTGAGCGCGACGGACACCACGAAGGTGTGCCAGTGCTCCACGAACCAGCTGTGCAACAAGGATACGGAGACGGACCTGATCTGCTCCACGCTGGACAAGGTGTGCACGACGAAGTGCACGACTGACGCCTCGTGCGGCACGGGCCGCAAGTGCAACACCACGTCGGGCCAGTGCGAGGCCGGCGGCACCAACCCTGGTGACTCCTGCGTGGGCGAGGGCAAGTCCACCTGCGCCTACGGCCAGTACTGCAGCGCGAGCAAGTGCACTGCGGTGGCGGCGCCCACCTGCGCCAACTTCACCCCCGCTCAGGGTGGCAAGGCGCCGGTGTGGACGACTGCCTCCACCGGCCCGATCATCTACGAGGTGTCGCAGGTCTCCTTCGCCAACGACACGTTCTGCTCGGGCGCCGGTGACGTGACCGCCAAGGCCCGCGTGAAGGCCTACACGACGGGAACCTCGTTCCCGACGGCCAAGGCTGACCTGAACGGCCTCATGTACGTGCGCGTGAACGGCACTGAGCTCCAGGGTGACGACCTGATCCGTCCCTCTGAGTATGCGGTCAGCGCCGACGGCAAGACGGCCACCTTCACGATGAACTTCTGCCCGGGCGCTACCGCGACTGGGCTCTCGATCGGCCTGTATTTCACCGGTGGTAACGAGGTGTGCGCGCAGCTCACGAAGTAGCCAGCTGAAGGTCCTCTGACATGAGGACTTCGCAGAGGCCCCGTTCCTCAAGTGAGGAGCGGGGCCTTGTCGTTTGTGGGACAGAGTCAGTCTCGGGAAGTAGTTGTCTGGCGCACATAGGGGCTTTGAATTTCGCCTATTTCAGGCCGTTCTCTAAAGCGACGGCGCTTGGACGCCGGTGCTCACCAGAAAGGGAAACACAATGTCGCTCATGAACCTGACCCGATTCTTCTCGCTCTGCCTTGCCATGTCTGCGGCGCCTGCGCTGGCCAACGAGGCAGGCATCACGATCTCGGGCGGGACTGTT
Organism: Myxococcaceae bacterium; assembly: GCA_035296065.1. Lineage (GTDB taxonomy): Bacteria > Myxococcota > Myxococcia > Myxococcales > Myxococcaceae > DATHBR01. Next base: position 64,044 of record DATHBR010000081.1, read on the forward strand.
CGGCTGGATTGCCCGGCGGGGACTGTGCAGAACACCACGAAGATCTCCAAGGACAGTGACGTCTTCTGCAAGAAGACGTCGAAACAGGCGAAGGGTGAGCCCACGAGGCATGGTCCCTCCGTGTCGTTCTGGGCAAACGGCCAGAAGCAGGCCGCCGGGCAGAATCAAGACGGCTTCAAGACCGGCAAGTGGACCTTCTGGGACGAGAACGGCGTGAAGACAGGCGAGACGGAGTTTGTGCGCGGCAACTACCACGGCACTCGCGTGCAGTTCTTCGCCAACGGGAACAAGCAGAGCGAGCAGCAGTGGACGGGCGGTAAGCGTGAGGGACTCTTCGTGGAGTACTCGCAGGACGGTCAGAAGGTGTCCGAGATGCACTTCAAGGGTGACCGCATGGTGAAGGAGCAGCGGTTCGAGAACGGTAAGCCGGTGGCTAACAAGTAGGCCTTCGTTCGAGAGATGAACCTGAAGGGCCCTTCCCTAGGTGGGGGAGGGCCCTTTGGCTTTTCGTGCGCATTGCCCTGCTCGTGCGGCCTCAGCTAGAAGCCCCTCCGTGAAGGTTGAATCCCTCGTTCCCCACCTGCCCGAACTCCCGCTCCGCCCCGTCGAACAGATGGGGCTCCGAGAATTGGAGCGCCTCCGGCTCATCCTGCGGGGAGGGTCGGTCATCGATTGGCGAAGGATGCACTTCGAGTCCCGGGACGAGGTGGACCATTTCCTGCGGCTCTGCCAACTCGACCTCTCACGGCCCTACGACGAGGCGTGGGCCCGCGCGGTGCTCGCGGACGCCGTGGAGTACCTCCGGAAGACCTTCAACTATCGGGTCGCGGATGCTGTCGCTCAACCAGCGGAGATTCACGACCTCTTCCTCTTTGCGTCGGGGGTGAAGGGTGCTCCCAGGTATCGGCGAATCGCCTGCATCACGCTGAAGGTGATGCACGTGCTTCAGCACATCGAGGGAAGGGATCTGCTCTTCCGCCTGGCGGCCTCCGAAGCAGAGCTGTCGGACATGGTGACCGCTAAGGTGCTTGGGGTAGCCCAGGAGATCCAGGAGAAGGGCTTGCCCGTGGTGGAGTTCGCGCACTCTCTCAAGACGCGCGACTCCCTGATCACCAAGCTGATCGCGAAGAAGGAAACCGTGGCGGCGCAGGTGTATGACCGCACGCGTTTTCGAATCATCACCAAGAGCCGGATGGATATCCTTCCGATTCTCTACTTCCTTACGCAGCGGCTGTTCCCATTCAATATCGTTGTGCCTGGGCAGACAGAAAACTCGCTTGTCCCCTTCAAGTCAGTCCTCATGGAGTATCCGCACTTCGAGCAGTATGCGGCACAACTCCATCTGGACCGTGACTATGAAGACCGGGAAGACCGCACCGGCAATCAGTTCTCAGGCAACACCTACCGAGCGCTCAACTTCGTGGTGGATATGCCTATGCGGATGGATGCGTACCTGCCTCCACCAGAGCAAGACTCGCGGCAGCGCAAGGGACGCATTGTGTTTGCGCTGGTCGAGTTCCAGATCATGGATGAGGAGACATCTCGCATGAACGAAGAAGGGGACAATGCTCACAAGCTATACAAGCGTCGGCAAAAGCGGCGGGTGCTACGCCGCCTTGCCCGAGGGCTTGTTGTGCCAAAGCGCAAATAGAGGCTTGTCGATCTCGTCAGGGATACTCGTAGGTGACCTCGAGTTCAGCTAACTTGGGCGATGTTCCTGCCGATGAGTAAAGACTGTCCTCCATGCTGTTGTTGTTGGTGATTGTTTCGAAGCGAAGCCTGAACTGTGAGCGCTTGCTGCTTCGATTCGCTCTGTCCTGCCAGTCAAGCACGACAAAGGATGTGACATCGAAAGTGCCAACAGTCGTTATCTCGTTGCTCGTTATAAAGAGAGGAGAATTGAGGGCTTGAGACTCATACTGAACACGCGCGTCAGGATTGGTCCAGTCAGCAGTCGAGAGCGCAATCTGATTTCCAATATAAATTCTCTCGAGTAAAAGCCTTCCGAGTGAGCCGAAAGCATCTCCATCGCGACCGCTTACATACCATTTCAGCTTGGAGTTAGTAATTCGTAGCAGGCTGTCTGGAAGTGCGTCGAGTCCAAATCCCAGAAAGAGCCTGTAGCCTTTGTTTCCCGCCCAGTCGCCTACAGTTTCGAGATTGTATTGAAGACTTTGGCGCCAATAATCAGGACTTGATGCTGAGCCACTGGTGGGGGGATCGAAATCGATCGTAACGGTATTCACGCGAATTACGCGGAACGTGCCCGTCGCGGCGCTTCTCAAAGTGTTGCCGGCGAGATCCTCCGCGGCCGTGCTGACCTCCCAGCTGATCTCAGCCCCATAAGGGAAGTCCGTATCCGGGTTGAAGGTCATCTCAGTCTGGCTCGTGTTCCAGGTGAAGAGCCCCGCCTTGAACCCGGTAGGCGACGTGATGGCGAACGCCGTCTGCGCCGAGGCCTTGTCCATCGGCTCCGAGAACACCACCGTGATCGATGCGTTCCGAGCAACGCCGATCGCGGAGGCACTGGGCGTGTTGCTCAACACCGTCGGGGACGTGGTGTCCGGCGCTGGGCCGGTCGTCGTAAACGAGTACGCCTTCGTCCCCGATAGCAGGTTGCCCGCCTTGTCCCTGCCATCGACGAAGAGCGAGTACGTCGTGTTCTGCGCCAGCAACTCCCCCGGCTGAAGCGTCAGCTGGCTGTCCCCGTTCGACCAGGTCCTTGCGCTCAGGTTCGTCTGGGGCGCCGTGCTCACCTGCACCGTGCCCACATTCATCGGCTCGGAGAAGGTCACCACCAACTGCGTGCTCGTCGCCACCTGGCTGGAACCCGGTGCCGGCGAGACTTGCGTCACCGTCGGCGAAGTCGCATCAGCGGGGACTCCTGCGTCAGGTGGGCCCGCGTCCGGTGGCATCCCCGCATCCGGGCGGGTTCCTCCGTCGCCAGGCAGATCAGGGGGATCCACGACCTCGGGGAGATCGATGCAGGCCGACAACAGCACTGCCACTACCAGGGGAACGAAACGTCTGAATGGGGTCATACCGCTGCTCCAGAGCAAGGACCGTTCCAGCACGCTCCAGGCGCCGCTGGCCCGCTTTGGGCGCAGAAAAGACCGCTTTTCCCCTCGAATGCCAGCGCCTTGAGGTTCCCGGCTCCCACGCCCACCGTCCGCGGATGTGGACAGGGAGTCCCAGAATCGGGACCGTGGGAGCCGCTGGGCGCGACGCTGGGGCAGGGCTACTTCTTCTTACGGTTCTTCTTCTTGTTCGCCTTCTCGCGCTTGCGGCGCTCCTTGATGGCGTCACGATCCTCGGGCTTGCCGCTCGCGGACGGCGGCGCGTAGCCCATCAGCCGGGCCTTGGCCATGGCCGCCTGGCCCATCGGAGGGGTGTAGCCGGGCGCAATCTGAGGCATCTGCATGGGCATGCCGCCACCCATGCCACTCATGGCCTGCTGCATCAGCTTGTCCTTCCCCATGATGCTCGACAGGTCCATGTTCTTCATCTGCGAGAGCTGACCCAGCTGCTTGAAGCCGGGGATCCGCCCCAGCAGCCCCGGGTTCTGCCCGATCGAGCCCATCACCTGCTGCATCATCCCGAACTTGGACAGCAGGTCCTTCACGTCCTCGGGCTTGCGGCCGCTGCCCTTGGCGATGCGGTTGATCCGGCTGGCGTTGATCAGGTCCGGCCGCAGGCGCTCCTTCGCCGTCATCGAGTCGTACATCGCCTCGATCTTCGTGAGCTCGTTCTCGTCCGGGTTCATCTGCTCGGTCAGCTCGCCGAACAGCGGGAACTTCTCCAGCAGGTCCTTCAGCGGCCCCATGCGCCGCACCATCCGGATCTGCTCGACGAAGTCCTTCATCGAGAAGTTGCCGGACAGCAGCTTGAGCGCGTCCTCCTCGGCCTTCTTCTCGTCGACGACCTTCTCGAAGTCCTGCATCAGGCCGACGATGTCGCCGAAGCCCAGGATGCGGCCCGCCAGGCCGTCCGGACGGAACTCCTCCAGCCGGTCCATCGCCTCGCCCATACCGAGGAACTTGATGGGCTTGCCCGTCACTTCCTTGATCGACAGCGCCGCGCCACCACGCGCGTCACCGTCCAGCTTCGTCAGGATGAAGCCGTCCAGCGTCAGCCGCCGGTCGAACTCGGCCGCCGTGCGCACCGCGTCCTGGCCAATCATCGCGTCGCACACCAGCAGGATGTTATCCGGGTGGACGTTGCTCTTGATGGACTCGAGCTCGGCCATCAGCGTCTCGTCGATGGCGAGCCGGCCCGCGGTGTCGATGAGCACCACGTCGCACTTCTGCTCGCGCGCCGCGGCGTACCCGCGCACCGCCAGCTCCGGCGGCGACACGTTCGGCTCGTGGTACACCGGCACCTTGAGCCGCTCGCCCAGCACCTTGAGCTGGTCCACGGCGGCGGGGCGGTAGATGTCCGCGGCCACCAGCAGCGGCTTGCGCCCCTCGGCGATCAGCCGGTGCGCCAGCTTGCCCGTGGTGGTCGTCTTACCCGAGCCCTGCAGGCCCACCATCATGATGCCGCTGAGCTGCCCCTTGGGCTTGAGCTTGAGGCTGGTGTCCACCGGCCCCATCAGGGCCTCGAGCTCGTCGTGGCAGATCTTCACGAAGTAGTCAGCGGGGCTGACCTTGCGCTTGTTGCCGGCCTTGTCGGTGATGGTCGTCTGCACCACCTCGCCCACCGTCTTCTCGCGGACGCGGGCGACGAACTTCTTCACCACATCGAAGGCGACATCGGCCTCGAGGAGGGAGACGCGAATATCTCGCAGGGATTCGTCCACCACCTCTGGCGAGAGTTCACTCTTTCCGGCAAGGCGGTTCTTGGCGGCGCGGAAGCCCTTGGTCACTGTCTCGAGCATGGCGGGCGCTTTATAACAGGGGCGGGCTGGAATCGACCCTTGAGCGCATTGCGGTCGTCCAGCAGTTGAGAGAAGGTGCCGGTACCTGCGTGGCACTCGGGCACGAGTGGCGAAATTGGCAGACGCAGCGGACTTAAAATCCGCTGGCCCGAAAGGGCCGTCCGGGTTCGATTCCCGGCTCGTGCACCCCTAACCAGTGGAGTTCATTGGGAAATTCCCCTTCGGGCCGGAAAGGGCTCGAAGGTGGGCCGAAGTCGGCTGCCCTGGAGCCGGTGGAGCACGAAGAGCGCTTGCCGGGCGGATGGGGTAGGCAGAGGGCCATGGCCGAGCCGGACACCAGGCAGGAGCAGGGGGAGGCTGTGGCGCGACAGATGTCGGCCGACGTCCTCTCCATATTGGTGGAGAACCACCGCGAGTTCCTTCGGTTCCTCGAGCGCAGGGTAGGGAGCCGGGCGGTGGCGGAGGACATCCTTCAGGAAGCGTTCATCCGGGGCCTGGGCAAGGCGGAGACGGTGCGCAACGAGCAGTCCGCGGTGGCGTGGTTCTACCAACTGCTGCGCAACGCCCTGATCGATCATGCTCGCCGCGCTGGTGCCGCGCAGCGGGCCATGACGGCGGTGGCGGCCGAGACCGAAGAGGCGCAGGCCCCAGACGCCGAGCTGCAAGACGCCGTCTGTAAGTGCGTGGGCCGGCTGGCTGGCACGCTGAAGCCGGAGTACGCCGATGCACTCCGGCGCGTGGAGGTCGATGGGCTGAGCGTCGCGTCCTTCGCCGAGGAGGCCGGCATCACCGCCAACAATGCATCGGTGCGGCTGTTTCGCGCGCGCCAGGCGTTGAAGAAGCAGCTGCAGGTGTCGTGCGGCACCTGCTCCTCACATGGGTGCCTCGAGTGCACCTGCGGCGAGCCGGGCGGTGGGGGGAAGCGGTAGGCGCCTCGCCTCGGCTCATTGCCTCTCGCTGTGAAGCACACCGCGTGACGGGGTGAGGCGCAGCAGCTGGTAGCCGTAGCCTCCAGGGCCAAAGCCTCGCGCGTTCTGCAGCTGCAGGATGAGCAGGCCCGAGGGCAGCTCGTAGTAGACGTCGGCGCGGACCGTCACGGTGGTGTCCAGGCGCTGGTAGCTGCGCTGCTTCTCCCAATCGAGCCCATTGAAGCTGGCCCAGACATGAGCGCTCTCCTCGCCGGGGGGATAGACGTCCCCGCCCGGCTCGCGAGCGCTGCCCACCACGAAGCCGCCGGCGCTCGGAGCGAAGGCGGAGTACGAGGGGCCAGGCAGCACCGCCAGCGGGACATAGGTCCCATCCGGCGCGAGCTGGACGATATGAGGCCGATGGGGCAGGTAGATGGTGTCCTGCCCGTAGAGCAGGCTGCCATCACTCAGCACCGTCGCGTCGACCACGAGCCCTGGCGGCCCACTGAGGACGCTCGTCCACGTGTGGCCCGCATCCGTCGAGCGGAAGGTGCCCGCTTGACGGGGGCTGTCGCCGAAGAAGACCCAGAGGGCGTGGTGGACCGGATCCGCCGCCAGCCCATGCCCGTGACGGTGGCCATGGAAGGTCTGCCGTACCTGCCATGTCCGGCCCCGGTCCGTGCTCGCGAACAGCCGCAGGGGAACATCCTGGGCGGTGAGGGCCTGGTACTCGATGAGGTAAACGGTGCCATCCAGCTCCGCGATGTTACGGGGCGTGAGCATGCGGTAGTTGCCGAGCAGGAGCACCTCGCTCCACGTCGCGCCTCCATCCTCCGAACGGGAGATGTAATTGCGGCCGTCGCGGGTGGTGTTGGCCAGCAGCGTGCCGTCCGTCAGCGCGGACATGAAGCGGAAGGAGCCGCCCAGGGAGTGCCGTCCCTTGAAGCGCCAGCTCCGCGCGCCATCGGTGCTTTCATAAAGACGGCTCGGTAAATCGTCCAGCCGCAGCGCATACGCCGTGCCCGAGGGGGCGAGCGTGAGGAAGCGATGCGCGGTGTTGGTGTGCACCACCTCCACCCTGGGCCGAAGCTCGTCCCGCTCGAAGAAGGCGACGGAGGCCGTCCCCCCCGAGTTGGCGTCCGCCGCCTCCGCATGGAAGCAGGGCACGCGGAGTGCCCCCGCCGGGAGCCGCTCGGGAGTGGCGAGGTAGCCACGGAAGCGGACCGAGCGCTCCAGCACCTGGGAGGCACTGAAGCCGCCCCCGGAGAGCACCCGCGCGGCCAGCGTGTGATGGGTGTTCACGGTGACAGCGGGATTGGAGAAGACGACGAGCTCCTCGCCCACGAGCGTGACGGCGGGTTGCAGCGCCCAGCTTCCGGAGCTCTCCAGGGTGATAGGCGGACCGAACTCCGTGCCCGTGAAGGCCCGGTAGAACAGCCGCTCGGCGGCGTCCTTGTAGACGAGGTGCATACGTCCACCGCCGGCAGACACCGCGCTAAGTGAGGCCCCATGGTAGATGCCCTCGGAGAAGGCCTGCTGTTGCGGCTGCCATGCCTCGAGCGGCGCACTGTCCATGCGCACCCGGAACCAGGCTGGGCCCAAGCCCTGCTGCCCATAGAGGAACAGCAGCCGATCGCCCAGGTGCAGCAGTCTTCCGCCACCACGCCGGGGCAGGGTGGCCAGGGACGGCTGGCGCTGGAACGTCAGGCCCCCGTCCGTACTGACGGAGACGTCCGCGGTGTTGGAGCCGTCCGGCTCGAGGCGGAAGGCGTGCACCCACAGCCGGCCCTGTGAGTCGCGCGCGAGCTCCGCGCGCGTGTAGCCGGTGGCGTTGCCGGGAGAGTCAAAGACACGCACCGCAGGTGAGGGGGACCAACTTCGGGTGCTTGCCTGGTAGCGCCACCACTGAAAGGAGACGTCATGGCGTGGAGAGCCAGCGAAGGTGGAACCTTCGTACGAGTACACCAGGGCGACATCCGCGCCCACGGCGAGCAGGTCCGCCGTGTCGCGATGCGTCCAATCGTTCTGCAGGGGGCCGAGGTAGCTCCACGTCTGGGCCTCGTCATCGCTGCGGAACAGGCCCAGCCCCCGACCCTGCTGCCCCTGCTGCTGCAGAGCCAGCAACCAGACGGCGCTCCCAGACTCTGGGGTGAGCCGCACCACGTGCCGCTGGGCTGGCAACGTCAGCGCCCGGTTGTCGCCAATAGGCGCTAATGGCTGCGCGGCGAAGAGGCCTGTCGTGAAGAGCAGACACCCGAGCATCATGGCGCACTGAATGCGAGCAGGCGAGGGCAGGGCAGAAGGCATGACGAACTCCTTGTGAGGGGCCGCAAGGAATGGAGCCCCACAATCCCAAGCGGTATCCGTCCTCCGGGGAGGCACAGAGTGTGGTTGCTCTCCTGGACTGCAGACAGGCTTGGACAGACATTGGACGGCGCAGGAAATAAATCCCGCGCTCCACCATTGTTGGGGCCGCAACAATGAGACCGCATCCCGCGGTCTTCACAACCACCCCAGCGCAGACCCACCGACCGCTCGCACGCGGCGCGGATGAGGCCCTGTTGTCTTTGAGGAACCGTGAATGAAGAAAGCCCTTCTGCTCGTCAGCCCTTTGCTCGTCATCTCCGTTCTCGCTTGTGGTCAGCAGGAGATGGAAAGTCTCGAGGGACTGGCGCTGGAGAGCACTGAGAGTGCACTCACCCTACAGAACTGCACGCCACTGACTGCTTCTTCCGTCATCGCCAGTGGCAATGACGGCAACCTGCCTGCCAACACGCTCGATGATCAGCTGGGTACGCGCTGGAGCAATTACGGAAGGGGCTCGTGGGTCGACTTCGATCTGGGCTCTTCGCGCGCCATGTCGGGGGTGGCCATCGCCTGGCACCAGGGGGACACCCGAGTCAACTCCTTCACCGTTTCCACGTCGCCGGATGGGTATACCTATACACAGGCCTACAGTGGCCAGAGCAGCGGTACCACGGCGTCCGCGGAGACGTATGCTTTTGCCGCTCGCACCGCGCGCCGCGTGCGCATCACCGTCAACGGCAGCACCGTGAATGACTGGGCGAGCATCGCCGAGGCGCGCGTGTGCAGCGCCCCGTCAACCACCTCTGGCGTGGTGTGGCGAGGCGACTTCGAGACGGGTGACTACTCGCAGTGGTCCGGCAAGCAGATCGTCAGCGCGGATCGCATGATGGCCGTCACCTCGCCGGTGCGCGAGGGCCGCTACTCGATGAAGGTCACCGTGCGTCAGGGAGATGATCCCATCAACTCCAGCGGCAACCGCAACGAGCTGACGAAGATGACGCGCGAGCCGCTGGGTTCGGAGTACTACTACAAGTGGAGCACGATGTTCGCCTCGGACTTCCCCAGCGCGAGCACCTGGCAGCTGTTCCTCCAGTGGCACCACGAAGGCAGCAGTGGCCCACCGCCGGTGGAGTTCTTCGTGTATGGAGAGGAGATCCGCCTCAATATCCGCAGCACCACCGTGTGGCGCGCGCCGCTGGTGCGCGGCGTGTGGCAGGACTTCGTCTTCCGCGTGAAGTGGTCGCCTGACGCGAGAGTGGGCTTCGTGGAGCTGTACCACAACGGCAAGCTGGCGCTGCCCAGGCGCTACGCCGCCACGCAGTTCTCCGGGCAGCTCAACTACCTGAAGATGGGCCTGTACCGGAACGAGAGCATCTCCAGGACCGGCGTGCTGTACCACGACGGCTTCATCATGACGAAGCAGGCCTCGGACGTGCTCCCGTAAGCAGTGCGGGGTGCCGCGGTCGTTGGTCCGGCCGCGGCACCCTGAAGGCTGAGTGTCTGGCAACAGGAGTCCTTGCCCCGAGGACAGTTGCCTTCAGGCGCCACCATCCGCATCTCCGCGCCTCCAGCTCAGGAGGCACCTCATGGCGCTCTTTCCGTTTCAGGCGCGGTTCGCGCTCACGTTGATCCTGTCGCTGCTGGTCGCCACCGCGAGTGCGGCCCAGTCCCCGGGGTTCGACTCGGCCGACGCGGACCGCGTGCTCTCGGTGGCGCGGCAGCAATTGGCGCGGACGGCTGCCGTGGTCTCTCCCACGCAATACCCCCGGAGTACCCAGAGCGACGGGACGTGGACGACCAGGCCGAACACGAACTTCACCGGCTGGACGCAGGGGTTCTTCCCCGGAAACCTGTGGCTCATGCACCAGGCCGGCGGAGAGGCGATCTGGCGCACCCGAGCCGATCAGTGGACCCGCCACCTGGAGATTCAGAAGACCAATACGGAGACCCATGATCTGGGCTTCAAGTTCATGCTCAGCTTTGGTCACGGGTACATGCTGACGGGAGACCCCTATTACCGTGGTGTGTTGCTGACGTCCGCCCGCTCACTGGCGGCCCGCTTCAACTCCACGGTGGGGGTGATCGACTGCTGCGACTGGAACTCCGCCTGGGACGTTCCTCTTGTGGTGGACACGATGATGAACCTGGAGTTGCTCTTCTGGGGCGCTCGCAACGGAGGCGATGCCGCCTGGAATGACATGGCGCTGCGCCATGCCCTGAAGACGCTGACGGACATGGTGCGCCCGGATGGCGGCACCTTCCACGTGGTGGACTATGACGGCGCGGGCCGCATCCGCTCGCGGGGCACGTTCCAGGGCTACGCGGACAGCTCCACCTGGGCGCGGGGCCAGGCCTGGGCCATTTACGGCTTCACCATGTCGTACCGGTACACCCGCGACCCGCGCATGCTGGAGGCCGCCCGGAAGGTCACCCATTACTACCTGGACAGGCTGCCCGCGGACGGCGTTCCCTTCTGGGACTTCGACGCGCCCACCAGCCAGCAAGTGAAGGACTCCTCGGCGGCCGCGGTCGTCGCCTCCGCGCTGCTGGAGCTCTCTGGGTTCGTGACCGATGCCGCTGAGAAGGCCCGCTATCGCGACGCCGCGCTGCGGATGATGGAGACGCTGGCCTCGCCGGCCTATCTGGTCGCGGGGACCGAGACGTACTCCATCCTGAAACACGGCGTCGGTCATTACCCCGCCAGGCAGGAGATCGACGTCGGCCTCATCTATGGGGACTACTACTTCCTCGAGGCGGTGCTGCGCTTCAGGGGGCTCTCGACTTCCCGGGCGATCTCTTTCGGTTCCACGTGGAGGTACGACGACCGGGGCGTTGATCCCGGCGCGCAGTGGACCTCGCCTGCGTTCAACGACACCACCTGGAAGTCCGGGCCAGCGCAGCTTGGCTATGGAGACGGTGACGAGGCCACCCAACTGGTGAAGACACCTTCGAGCCAGCCCAGCGTCTACTTCCGGCGGACCCTCACCCTGACGGGTCCGGTGACTCAGGCAGCGCTCCGGGTGCTTCATGATGATGGAGCGGCGGTCTGGGTGAATGGGCAGCAGGTGTTCGCGAAGCACGTCAACAACGGCACGGCGCATGGCACCTATGCCAGCGCGTCGTCGCTGGAGAACGAGATCAGCGCGGGTACCGTCCCTCTCAGCCCCCATCCGTTCCGGGAGGGCCTCAACGTCGTCGCCGTCATGATCAAACAGGCTGGAGCCACCTCCAGTGATGTGTCCTTCGACTTCGAGCTGACCGTGACGACGGCGCCAGCCTCCGGGCCCCAGCTCACCCTGGTCAGCCCGAACGGGGGTGAGGCGCTTCGCTCCGGGGGGGGGCACGACATCCGCTGGACGAGCGCGGGCGCCATCAGCAGCGTGCGCCTGGAGTTCTCTCCCGATAACGGCGCAACGTGGCAGCTGATCACCGAGTCAACCGCCAACACCGGGCAGTACATGTGGACTGTCCCGGCGGTGATGACCTCCCAGGCGAGGATCCGGATCTCGGATGCGGCGAATGCCACGGTCAGTGATCTCAGTGACGCGGCGTTCTCCATTGTCACCGAGACCGTGATCAGGCCCGCCGTGTTTGGCTCCTCGTGGCGCTATGACGACCGGGGTGTCGATCTCGGCACCCAGTGGCGCACGCTCGCCTACGATGACTCGGCTTGGAAGAGTGGTCTGGGCCAGCTCGGCTACGGAGATGGCGATGAAGCCACCTTGCTGCGCAGGAGCCCCGTCTCGCCGAGCTACTATTTTCGCCGGCGGTTCCGGGTGGAAGGGCAGGTGACTCAGGCCCAGCTGAGGACCCTGTTCGATGATGCTGTCGCCGTCTGGATCAACGGCACGCTCGTCTTCTCCCGGAACATGGGCAACGGCACCGCCTTCAGCGCGTTCGCCAGCGCCTCCGCGGAGAACACGGTGGTGGATGTCGCGCTCAACCTCTCCGTCAACCCGTTCGTCTCCGGCGACAACGTGGTGGCCGTCATGGTCAAGCAGTCCAGCGCCACCTCGAGCGATGTGTCGTTCGATCTCGCGCTGACCCTGACGGTGCGCAGATAGCCCCTCGCTGGAACTGGAACATTGCCGGTATTCGGGATTTCGAGGGGGCCGCCGGGACTGTCGTCGACCTGTCAGCGGTTGTGGGATTGCGTGCTTGCTTCAACCGGGGAAGTCGGCTACTTGTCCCCTCCGTTGTAGGCCGCATGCGGGATTAGCTCAGCTGGATAGAGCGTTGGCCTCCGGAGCCAAAGGCCACAGGTTCGAATCCTGTATCCCGCGCATGTAAGGGCCCGGAATCGTTGGGGAAATCCCCGTCGGTTCCGGGCCCTTCATCTTTCTTCCTCACGGCGGTGTGGCGGTCTGCTCGGCGGGCAGGTGAATGCGCACCGTGCGCACCTTCCGCGGTGTGGCGTCCAAGACCTCCAGCACCGTCCCATCCTCCAGGGTCAGCCGGGCGCCCTTCGTGGGGATGTCTCCCGTCTTCGCGGCGCACAGGCCTCCTACCGTGGAGTAGCCCTGGCCTTCCTCCAGCTCCAGGCCCAACGCGCGGTTCACCTCACGCAGGCTCGCGGTGCCCTGGACCACCGCCGTCGTGGGCCCCTCGCGCCGGATGAGCTCCTCGGGCGTCTCCGTCTCGCTGAGGATGTCGCCCACCAGCTCCTCGAGCAGGTCCTCCATCGTCACCAGGCCGAGCACTCCGCCGCGCTCGTCCACCACGATGGCCAGCTGCATGCGCCGCTTCTGCAGCTCCTTGATCGCGTCGATGGCCCGCATGGACTCGAAGACGAAGTAGGGCGGGCGCAGCGCGTCCTCCAGCACGATGAGCGGGCCCTCCCAGGCCACATTCAGCAGATCCTTCGTCACCACATAGCCGACGACGTTGTCCAACGTCTCTTCGTAGACCGGCATCCGCGCGTGGCCGTGCTCCAGGAGCACCTGGCGGATCTCCTCCGGGCTCGAGTGCCGGCGCAGGGCGACGATCCGGCTGCGCGGCACCATGACCGCCGACAGCGTCAGCTGCGTCAGATCGAACGCCCGGGAGGCAATCTCTCCGGCCCGGGGATCCAACGAGCCCGTCTTCGAGGCCTCCTCCACCAGTTGTTGTAGCTCGTCGGGCGACAGGCGGGCCTCGGAGAAGTTCGTCCGGTCTCCGAAGAAGCGCAGCAGCAGGTTGGAGCTGGCCGTCAGCAGCCACACCACCGGGCGCACCACCCAGGACAGCCCGTACAGCGGCCGCGCGATCAGCAGCGCGTAGCGCTCGGCGAAGCGCAGCGCCAGGGACTTGGGCACCAGCTCGCCCAGCACCAGGGACAGGTAGGAGATGAAGCCCACCACCAGCGCGAAGGCGACCTGCTGCGCCAGTTGCGGGCCCAGGCCCAGTCCCGTCAGAAAGAGGGCGAGGGGCTCGGAGAGCGAGGCGCCACCGAAGGCGGCCGCCGTGGCGCTGACCACGGTGATGCCGATCTGCACGGTGGCCAGCAGGCGCTCGGGGTTGGCGCGCAGGGCCTCGATCGTCCGGGCGGCTCCGCTGCCTTCGTCCAACAGCTCGCGCAGCCGTGTCTTGCGCAGGGTCAGCAGCGAGAGCTCCGCCCCAGCGAACACGCCGTTGGCCAGCACCAGCACCAGCACGATGACCAGCTCGGACCCGATGACGCACTGCCCTCCGGCTCCCTTTCTACATGGGAGCCACGTTCAGGTCAGTCTTATCCTGTGTCCTCAAACGGAATCAGGCCTCCAGCGACTGCAGGAGCAGCGACAGCTGATCCCGGCTTGCTCCCTTGGGCAGGTAATAGTGGGGCCCCGACATCAGCGCGCTGCCCACGTCCTGGGCCGCCGCGGAGGTGAGGAAGACGATGCGAGGTGAGCCGTTGCGCGGCATCTTCTCCACCACTTCCAGGCCGCTCATCCCCGGCATGTTCAGGTCCAGCAGCATGACGCGGTAGCGCTCTCGTGAGAGCGAGTCCAGCGCCTCCTGCCCGTCCGAAGCCTCGATGGCCTCGTAGCCGAGATCCTCTAGACAGAGGCGGAGGAACTCCCGCCAGTCCGCATCATCGTCTACCACCAGGACCTTGCGCGCCCCGTCGGTCATCGGTCGACTCAAAGATCCTCCCCTGACATTGAGGGAAACTCCGAGGCGGCGCCTCCGCATTCTTTCCCCAGGGTGAACCTGCTCGGCTGGAGCCCAGGGGCGCAGGCGGGCCTTCGTGTGCCTCAGCCCGCGAGCAGCTCCGGCCGGGTCCTAATCCTGGGGGAGATTGCGGCTGAGCGGGTGGCGGATGTCCTTGCCCCGCACCATGTAGACGACCATCTCCGCCACGTTCATCGCGTGGTCGCCGATGCGCTCCAGGTGCTTGGCGATGAACATCAGCGCCGTGGCGCGCCGGATGTTCTTCGAGTCCTCCATCATGTAGGCCAGAAGCTCGTTGAAGATCTTCAGGAAGAGGGCATCCAGGAGATCGTCTCCCTTGAGCACCTCCTCGGCCTTGGCCACGTCATTGGACACGAAGGCGTCCAGCGACTTCTTCACCTGCTGCTGGGCCAGCTCCGCCAGCTTCGGCGTGTCGATGTAGGGCGCCAGCGGCGGCGCCTGGCTCAAGTCGCCGGCACGCTCGGCGATGTTCACCGCCAGGTCGCCAATGCGCTCCAGGTCCGTGACGATCTTCAGCGCCGTGGTGATGAGGCGCAGATCGCTGGCCGCCGGCTGCCGCAGCGCCAGGATGCGGCGGCACAGATCGTCCACCTCCACCTCGAGGCGGTTCACGTCCTTGTCGGACTTGATGACGGACTCGGCGAGGACCGAGTCCCGCTCGGTGAGCGCCCGCACGCTGCCCGCGATGAGCGCCTCCACCTTGGCGCCCATCGCCAGCAGCTTCTCGCGCAGGTCCCGTAGGTCCTGCTCGAACGCCTTGTCTGTATGTGTCGCCGGCATCCGTGTCCCTCGCTCCTACCCGAACTTCCCGGTGACGTAGTCCTCGGTGCGCTTCTCGCGCGGGTTGGTGAAGATCTGCTCGGTGGGACCGCATTCCACCAGCTCACCCATGTAGAAGAAAGCGGTGCGGTCACTCACCCGCGCCGCCTGCTGCATGTTGTGGGTGACGATCGCAATCGTGTACTGCGCCTTCAGCTCGTGGATGAGCTCCTCGATCTTCGCCGTGGCGATGGGATCCAGGGCGCTGGCGGGCTCGTCCATCAGCAGCACCTGGGGCTCCACGGCCATGGCGCGGGCGATGCACAGGCGCTGCTGCTGGCCGCCGGACAGCCCCAGGGCGCTGTCGTTGAGCCGGTCCTTCACCTCTTCCCACAGCGCGGAGCCCACCAGGGACTTCTCCACCCGGGCGGCGATCTCGGCCTTGTCCTTCATGCCGCCCACGCGCAGGCCGTAGGCCACGTTCTCGAAGATCGTCTTCGGGAAGGGGTTGGACTTCTGGAACACCATGCCCACCCGGCGGCGCAGGTCCACCACGTCCACGTGCTTGTCGTGGATGCTGGTCCCATCCAACAGGATGGTGCCGGTGTGGTTGGAGCTGGGGATGAGATCGTTCATCCGGTTGAGCGCGCGCAGGAAGGTGGACTTGCCACAGCCCGAGGGGCCAATCAGCGCGGTCACCTGGCGCTCGGGGATGGCCAGGCTCACCTTGTTGATGGCCACCTTGGTGCCATAGCGGAGGATGAGCTCCCGCGACTCCATCTTGATGCGCGGGCTGGGCGGCTGAAAAGTCATGGACGGCGTCTCAATGGCCGGTGCTCGCGGCACGCCGGCGCGTACGGGTTCGGATGACGACAGCGACGAGGTTGAGGGTGAAGGTGAGCAGCAGCAGCACCAACACCGTGGCGTACAGCAGCGGGCGGGTGGCCTCCACGTCCGGGGACTGAGTGGCCAGCACGTAGGTGTGGTAGCCCAGGTGCATGAACTGCGAGTTCAGCGACGAGGGGAGCTCGGGAAGGAAGTAGGCCGCGCCCGTGAAGAGGATGGGGGCCACCTCGCCCGCGCCGCGGGAGATGGCCAGCACGGCGCCGGTGAGGATGCCGGGCAGGGCCCCGGGCAGCACCACCCGAATGAGCGTCTGGGACTGCGTGGCGCCCAGGGCGAGGCTGGCGGTGCGGTGGTCCACGGGCACCGCGCGCAGCGCCTCCTCGGTGGAGACGATCACCACCGGCAGCGTCAGCACCGCCAGGGTGAGCGAGGCCCAGAGGATGCCGGGCTGGGCCCAGTGCAGCTCCTGGTAGCCGAGCGCCCGGTCCAGGCCTCCGCCCAAGAAGTGGATGAAGAAGCCCAGGCCGAACAGGCCGAAGACGATCGACGGCACGCCGGCCAGGTTGACGACGGCCACGCGGATCCACCGCGCCAGGATCGAGTCGTGCGGCGCGTACTCGTGGAGGTAGACGGCCGTGAGCACGCCCACGGGCATCACCGCGACGGTCATCAGCAGCGTCAGCGCCGCGGTGCCATACAGGGCGGGGAAGATGCCGCCGCCCATCATGCCGTCAGAGGGCGGCTCGGTGAGGAACTGCCAGCTCACATGGCCGATGCCGCCGCGCACCACGTCCAGCAGGATGATGGCGAGCATCGCCACGATGAGCAGCGCGGCCAGCCCCGTGAGCGTACTGAACGCTCCGCCCAGCGTGCGGCGAGTGGCGTGCTTCATGAGGCCCCTCCGGTGAGCCGCTTGAGGACCTTCTTGGTCCACGCGGAGGCGATCATGTTGAGCACGAAGGTGAAGACGAACAGCTCCACGCCGATGAAGAACAGCAACGAGTAGTGCGGGCTGCCCACCACCACCTCGCCCATCTCGGCGGCGATGGTCGCCGACAGCGAGCGCACCGAGTCACCCAGGCTGGCGGACACGATGGCCGCGTTGCCCGAGGCCATCAGCACGATCATCGTCTCGCCAATGGCGCGCCCGAAGCCCAGCACGCACGCGGCGAGGATGCCGGGAGCCGCCGCGGGCAGTACCACTTTCCAGGCCGTCTCCCAGGGGGTGGCGCCCAGCGCCAACGAGGCCTCGCGGTAGCTGCGAGGCACCGCGGTGAGCGCGTCCTCGGACACGGTGAAGATGACGGGCACGATGGCCAGCGCCAGGCCCAGGCCGGCCACCACCGCGTTGAGCCGGTAGGTGAAGCCGAACGTGTTCTGCAGGAAGGTGGCCAGCACCATCAGCGCGAAGAAGCCCAGCACCACCGAGGGGATGCCCGCCAAAAGCTCGATGACGGGCTTGAGCAACTCGCGCAGCCGCCGGGGGGCGAACTCCGCCGCGAACAGCGCTCCCGCCACCCCGATGGGCACCGCCACCAGCATGGACACCGCCGTCGTCTTCAGCGTGCCGATGAACAGCGGGATCATGCTCACCTTGGGCACGCCCGACACCGGCTGCCACAGGTAGGCCAGCGGCTTGCCGGGCCGCGTCGGCTGAGCGGTGAACATCTTGGCGAGGCTCGCCTCCTCGCGGGCGTGGGCGTCCAGGAAGAGCGCCAGCGCCTCCTTGGCGACGAAGATGATGATCAGCACCAGCGCGGCCACCCCGGTGAAGGCCATCAGCGAGATGAAGCCCGCGATGACCTTCTCCCGGATCTGCCGCCGCCGCGCCGCCGGCGACAGCTGCGGCACGACCATGGTTTCCGCGAGACCCTCCTGCATGACGGCCTCTCTATCCATCTTGTTTCAGCGCCTCGCGTGACAATCTTGTGAAGCCGTTACTTGACCGGGAAGTATCCGACCCGGGTCACGATCGACTGGCCGTCAGGCGACAGGACGAAGTCGATGAAGGCCTTGACCTCACCGGTGGGCTTGGCGCGCAGGTAGAAGTACAGGTCGCGCGACAGCGGGTACTTGCCGCTCTTGATGTTCTCGGCGCTGGGGGCGATCTCCTCGGAGCCCTTCTTGATCTTCAGCTCCTTGATGCCCTTGGCGTAGGCGGCGCCGCCGTAGCCGATGCCGAACTTCTCCTTGGAGACGGCGTTGACCACCGCCGCGGTGCCCGGCAGCGTCTGCGCGGTAGCGGTGTAGTCGTCACCCCCGAGCAGGTTGTCCTTCACGAACACATAGGTGCCCGAGGAGTTCTCGCGCGAGTAGACGACGATGGGAGCGTCCGGGCCGCCCACTTCCTTCCAGTTGGTGATGTCGCCCAGGTAGATGCCCTTGAGCTGCTCCTGGGTGAGCGAGGTGAGGGGGTTGCTCTCGTGGACGTAGAAGGTGACACCGTCCTTGGCCACGGCAATCTCGTTGCCCACGGTGTTGAAGCGGCCGCGCAGCTTCTCCGTCTCGCCCTCCTTGATGGGGCGGCTGGACATGGCGATGTCCGTGGTGCCGTTGATGAGCGCGGCCAGGCCCGTGCCCGAGCCTCCGCCGGTCACCTGCAGCTTGGTGCCCGTGCTCTTCTTCATGTAGTCCTCGGCCCAGCGCTGGCCGAGGATGACCATGGTGTCCGAGCCCTTGACGGTGATGTTGCCAGCGTGCGCCGCCAGGGGCAGCGCCAGGAAGAGGGCGAGCAATGACGCGATGAGCTTCTTCATGGTGAGTGGTTCTCCTTAGAAAGGGGGGAGGCTAGAAGCGGGCCTGGAACTGAACGGTGAACAGGTTGTCCTTCGGGTCCTCGGCGGTGCCGCCGTCGGCCGTGGCCGTCATGGGCAGCTCGTACGCCGCGGTGATCTTCAGGTTCTCGCCCATGTGGTGGATGGCGGCGAAGCCCAGCGTGCTGACCGGGTTGTTGGCGCCCAGCGCGCCGTTGTTCTCGGTGGCCTGGGCGCTGTTCTGCGGATCGAACGAGTCGTAGCGGATGGCCACCTGGTTGGACAGGCCGACGTTCTGCACCACCATGGCCCACCAGCCGTGCGCCGCGACGCCGAACTGCTCGGCGCCACCGCGCTGGTAGGTGCTGCCGGCGATGTACTCACCCTTGAGGGCGGTGCCGCCCACGGGCAGCAGGTCCAGGTACAGCTGCAGGTCCGCGCCCATGCGGTTGCGGCTGTAGGCCTTGCGGCCCGCGTCGGGGTTGGGGCCCGTGGTGCGCCGGCCCAGGGTGTTGCCGTACCAGCCGGACACGCCGCCGGAGATCCACTTCAGGTCGAAGCCCACGCGGCCAATGAGGTCCTTCTCCTTGTCATTGTCCGTGCCGATGAAGCCGGTGTTGTTCGTGCCGTTGCCGTCGAAGACGCCCGCGTTCACGCGCAGGAACTTGAGGAACTTGCCGCTGAAGCGCAGGCCGCGGTCACGCTCGCCTGGCAGGAAGGCGCGCACCACCGCGGTGCGCTCGGGGAACTCCCGTTCGCTGGAGGACTGCGGGCCCTCGAAGCCGAACGGCCACTTCATCTGGCCCAGCGTCAGCGACATGTTCTGCTTGGTGCCGGGGATGAACAGCGTGGCCTCGGCGTCGCGCAGCGCCACGCCCGTGGGCACCGCGTCGATCTGCAGCACCATCTGGGCATGGTCGCCCGTGTAGGTGGCCTTGAGGCGGCTGCGGCGCACGCTGAAGCGGTTGAAGCCGCCCGCGCCCGTCTCGTCCAGGGACTGCTGCGCGGTGTAGCGGCCCTGCACGTAGCCGGAGAACTTGAGCTTCTTGAGCACCGACAGATCGTTCTTCGTCTCGGTGTTCTGCTCCTCGAGCGCGGCGACCTTTCCCTCGGTCGTCGTCAGCCGGTCCTCGGTCGAGGGCGCCGCGGGGGACTCAGCGGCCGGGGTCGTCTCAGCCTGGGTGGAAGTGGCGGGCTGCGTCTCAGCCGTCTGCGCCAGCGCGGCGCCGGAGGTCAGAGTCAGCAGGGCAACAAGCAGGTTCTTCGTCACGGTGAAATGCTCCAGTCGGAAAAGACGGGAGCGATCTACGGGGCCTCAGTGGCTGTTTGACGGCTCCCCGGTGACAAGTGAGCAACGATCCCCGCGGCCCTCAGAGCGTATTGGGGTCGACGATGCGGTAGCCCACGCCCCGCACCGTCTCGAGGTAGGCGCGCGCGGGGCCCAGCTTGTCGCGCAGGCGCATCACATGGGTGTCGATGGTGCGCGTCTCCAGCGTGCTGGACAGGCCCCACACCTCCTCGAGCAGCTGCTCGCGCGTCTGCACGCGCCCCACGCGCGTCATCAGGTGCTCGAGCAGGCGGAACTCGAGCGCCGTGAGGGCCACCTCCTTGCCTTCCACGTAGAAGCGGTGGGAGGCCACGTCGAGCTTGAGGGGCCCGAGCGCGATGGAGGGCGCGTTCTCACGAGGTGGGCCGCTGCGGCGCAGGATGGCCTTGAGGCGCAGCACCAGCTCTCGCACGCTGAAGGGCTTGGTGACGTAGTCGTCCGCGCCCATCTCGAAGCCCCGTACCCGGTCGGACTCCTCGCCCTTGGCGGTGAGCATGACGATGAGCACGTCGCGGGTGAGCGGATCGGCGCGCAGGTGCCGGCACACCTCCGTGCCGGGCATGTCCGGCAGCATCAGGTCCAACAGCACGAGCTCGGGACGCTGCTCACGCGCGGCCGTGAGGGCGGCTGCCCCCGTCGAGGCGACGTGGGTGGTGAAGCCAGCGGACTTGAGGTTGAAGTCGATCAGCTGGGCGAGATCGCTCTCGTCGTCGACGATGAGGACATGGGGCATGGCCGGGCAATGTCACCGCCACGGTTTTCGGACGCATGACGCGCCGGTAACAAATGCGTGACGTTCGCGCCTCACGAAATTCGCGGGCTTACGCGAGCGCGTTGCGACGTTGTGACGAGGGGGGCGTTTAGCCGTCCAGATCGTTCACGACGGCGCCCATTTGCGCGGCGGCGATAGGGGCCTCATCGGCCAGCTCCGCCTCGGGAACGGGAGGCAGCTCGCGCGGATCCACCTCTTCCTGCCGCAGGGTGGCCGCCTCCAGCTCGTCGTGGCGCGGAACGGGGGGCTCGGTCTCCACCGCGGGCACGTCGACCGCGGCGGGGCGGGGAGGCGCGCCCGGAGGCGGACGCAGCACCGGGCCCGGAGGCGGCAGCCCCGAGTGACGGCGGGCGGCCTCCAGCAGCGCGTGGTGGTGGCGGTAGCGCGCCTCCACCAGCTTGTGAATGAGGATGGGGCCGCCGGGCACCTTGCGAGCGGTGAGCGCCTGGGTGGCCTTGCGCACCGGGTAGCGCACCCGGCGGATCTGCACCCGCCAGCCCTTGGGCGTATAGGTGAAGATGCCGTAGGCGGGGCGCAGATCGCCATCGCGCGGAATGCCCGCGCTGGCCACGTCCGCAATCAGCATGCGGCCCACGCGGCGGCGGTAGGGGAAGTGCAGGTGCCCGAACGCGCACGCGGCCGCGTCCAGGTGCATGAAGAAGCGCCGGACGGACACTTCGTCCAGGGTGGGATCCAGCGACTCCTCGAGGTTCTTCGGGTTGGCGTGGCAGACGAACAGGTCCTGCCCCTTGCGCGGGGTGTAGCGCACGGAGAAGGGCAGGGCGCCCAGCGTGCGCAGGTGGGCCTCGCCCAGCTGATCGCGCGTCCAGCGCAACAGCTCCGTCTTCCAGTGGTCGCGCTCGCGGTACGCCCCGCCCAGGTAGTTGCCGGCCAGGTAGCAGTCGGTGTTGCCCATCAGCACCGAGTCACACCGGTCCAGCAGCAGCTCCACCGTCTCGCGAGGGTGGGCGCCGCGCAGCGCGAGATCTCCCGCCGCCACGATGAAATCGGGCGCCATCCTGTCGATGTCCTCGAGGACCGCCTCGCAGGCAGGAAGATTGCCGTGGATGTCCGCGAGGATCGCTACCCGCATGGTGCTTGCATCCTACCTGGATGCCGTCTCCGAGGTATCCACTGGAAGAAAAATCGCGAACACACTGCCTACATTGGGCTGACTCTCCACCTTCACCTCGCCGTCCATGGCCCCCAGCAGGTGCTTGACGATGGACAGCCCCAGCCCGGTTCCCCCCATATCGCGGCTGCGACCTTTGTCCACCCGGTAAAATCGCTCGAAAATGCGGGTCAGGTGCCGGGGCTCGATGCCCACACCGGTGTCCTTGACGCGCACCACGCAGCGCCCGTCCTCCAGGTTGCCGTGAACCTCCACCCGGCCTCCGGCGGGGGTGTACTTCACCGCGTTATCGAGCAGGTTGAGGAGCACCTGCTCGACTGCCCGCTCGTCGCCCCGGGCGGACATGTCCGGGGGCACGTGGAGCTCCAGGTGAATGGACTTGCCCGCCGCCTTGGGCTTCACGGTCTCCGCGGCGCGCGAGGCCGCCACCGCCAGGGGCACCCGGGAGAAGGTGAGCTTCACCTCGCGGGACTCCAGCCGGGACAGCTCCAGCAGATCCTCCACCAGCTCGGACAGGCGCTCGGACTGCCGGTGGATGATCTCCACCATCTTGGCCGCCACGCTGGGGTCCTGCAGCGCGCCGCTCTGGAGCGTCTCCGCGTAGCCGCGCACGGCGGTGATGGGGGTGCGCAGCTCGTGGGACACGTTGGCCACGAAGTCCTTGCGGACCTTCTCCAGCCGCCGCAGCTCGGTGATGTCGTGGAAGACGGCGGCGCTGCCCGGCAGGTCCCTGCCCAGCGGCGTCACCCGCACCGCCAGCGTCCGGGGAAAGAGCCCCTCCAGCGTCAGCTCCAGGCGTGACGAGGCGCCTTCGGTGCAGGCGCGCATCACCGCTTCGTTGAGGGCCTCGTTGCGGATGAGCGCCAGCGGGCGCTGGCCGACGATGCCCACGGGGCCCGGCTGCAGCATCTCGCGCAGGGCGTCGTTGTGGCGCACCACGGTGCCCTCGGCATCGGTGACCCAGATGCCTTCGATCATGCCGTCCAGCACGGCGGTGAGGGTGCGCGCCTCCTGGGTGAGCTGGGCGTGCTGGGCCAGGTGCCGGGCATGGAGCGAGTCGATGGCGCCTTCCAGCGTGGCCACCTCGTCCAGCGGCTCCTCCGTCGTGGCGGGCACGGGGGTGCCTTCGAGCCGGCCGCGCGTCTTGCGCGCGAGCGCGTCCAGCTGGCGATGAGCGCTCTCCCGGCTGAGCGCGATGGCGATCGCCGAGCCTGCCAGCGTGACGGCGGCGGCGGCCAGGGCGCTGCCCAGCTCCCCCAGCGCCGCGAGCAGCGTCAGCACCAGGAGCGCGGGCAGCAGCAGTGGGACGACGAGGAAGCGCAGGGGCATGGGGCGCGAGCCTTACGGCGTGCTGAGCTTGTAGCCCACGCCCCGCACCGTCTCGATGATGTCGCCCGCGGGCCCCAGCTTCTCGCGCAGGCGCTTGATGTGCGTGTCCACGGTGCGCGTGTGGATCTCCGCCTGAATGCCCCACACGTCCGACAGCAGCACCTCGCGCGTCTGCACCCGGCCGCTGCGCTCCATCAGCGTGTGCAGCAGGCGGAACTCCAGCGCGGTGAGGATGATCTCCTCGCCCTTGACGCGCACCTGGTGACGCGAGGTGTCCAGCTGAATGTCTCCGGCGGCCAGCTGCGTGGCGGTGGCGTCGTCCACGTCCGAGCGCCGCAGCACCGCTCTGACCCGCAGCATCAGCTCGCGCACGGAGAAGGGCTTCACCACGTAGTCATCCGCCCCCATCTCCAGGCCCTGAATGCGGTCGGCCTCCTGGCCCTTGGCGCTGACGATGACCACCGGCACCTTGCGCAGCTCGGTGTCGCTCTTGAGCATGCGCAGCACCTCGCTGCCCGCCACGTCCGGCAGCATCAGGTCCAGCAGCACCAGATCCGGAGTCTTGGCGCGGGCCCTGGCCAAGCCGCCGGCGCCCGTGTTGGCCACCTCCGGCTCGAAGCCCGCCGCGCGAAGGTTGTACTCGACGAGCCCCGCGAGATCCTGTTCGTCCTCGATGATCAGGATACGCGCCATGAACGCTCCGCCTCCGGGTAGGTCAGTGAAGTCCAGCAAGGCTTCAATGCCGCACCAGTAGCAGATTCAAGTGTGACAACGAGGTGGAAACTCGCGGCGCTGCCTGCTCCGCCGCACACCCGGGGGCCAGGCCCCTCCGGGTTTTCAGGAGTCGAAGGTGGGATCGCAGGCCACGGCGTTCAACGTCATGGGCGCGGCGAGCACTGGCTCGTTCCCGGTGGCGTTCACCTGGGGCAGGTAGTTGCACGAGCTGCCCAGGAACTGGGGAGGGCTGTCTCCGGAGACAGCCTCGATGATGAGCGCGTAGTCGCGGCCCACCGGCACCTCGATGCTGACGTCCTGCGCGGAGGTGGTCGTGCCTCGGAGGTCGACGGGGAAGCGCAGGGTGCGCCCCTCGGCGCCCTTGGCGTCCTTGAGCACCAGGGCGTCCTCCTGCTTCACCTGCTGGCGCAGGCACCTCTTCTGAAGCTCCGTGCACTCGCGCTGCCTGCCGTTGGTCAGCACCACCAGCTGGAAGGCGGACAGCTGGTCCGCCAGGGCCTGGGACACGAGCAGCTCCACGCCGAAGCGCGGCCCCTCATTATAAGGAGGCGCCTCGCCGCACCCGGCGGCAAGCGTGAGGGTCAGCAAGGCGAGCGGAAGAGGGCGCAGGCTCATGGCGAGCTCGGGTTGATGCGGATGGTGACGGGGACGCGGCCCCGGTCCTCGGAGGAGGCCAGCGCGACGCCAGCGGCGGTGCCACCCACGGCCGCGGCGCCCACGGCGACCCAGAACAAGGGGCTCTTGTACCAGGGGCGGCTGCTGCTGGCCGCCGCCGTGTTGGCCGACTTGAGCGGGGCAATCTGGAAGATGAGCGGGTTGAAGGGGTCTCCCCGGCCGGCCAGCCGCCGCTGCGCCGCGTCGGCCACCTCGAAGTAGTACTCCACCTCATAAGGAGCCGCCTCGACGGGGATCTCATAGGCGGGCAGGGTGGCCTGGTACTGCTCCTTGCTCCCGCGCTGGCGCGCGAAGTCCACCGAGTTGTAGGCCACGTCCCCGGCGCGCCGGTAGAAGAGCCGGGCCTTGGCGCCCAGCGCCATGTTGTCGATGCGCGCCTCCACCAATACGGGCCCGCTGCCCTCGGGGTCCGGAATGGGATCCACCTGCAGCGTCACCGGGCGGACGCGCCGGCTCTTGATGTCCTCCTTGATGCGGGCGTAGAGCGAGCGCAGCTTGGGAGGCGCCGTGCGGGGCAGCTCGAAGTCCGGCCGGGCCTGGAGCAGCCGCTCGTACGCCTCGCGTGCGCGCGCCTCGTCACCCAGGTACAGCGAGGCCAGGCCCAGCAGTCGGTAGAGCTCCACCAGCTGATCGTCCGTGACGTCAGGCGAGTCCAGCCCCTCCTGCAGCGTCTTCACCGCCTCTTCGAAGTCGCCCTGCTCGATCTGATCCTGAGCCCGGGTGATCTGCGAGTTGGTGGGCCCCAGCTGGAAGCGCGGGGGCTCGGGGAAGGGGAGGTGGGCCAAGGCCAGGGAGGGGCTCAAGAGCCCGCCCGCCAGGATGCTGACCATCACGCGCAACCACCAACCGTGCATTACACGGACGGTACCAGAGCGTTATTAGGAGGATCCACGGTTGGAAACTCTCACAACGGCGCGTTGACTTTTGGGGATCCCCCCTCTATGTTGCGCGCCCTTTTGCCTGGAAGCTTTGTAGATGCTCGTAAAGATTGAACAAATTCGAGAAACGGGGCTGAAGTTGGACGAGCCCATCGGCCTCGAGCTGCTCCAGGAGGTGCTGGGGAGCGCCGGTCCGGATACCGGCTTCCGGGCAGCCCGGCCTTCCACGCTGCACGCCTCCTTCAGGAAGGTGAGTGGCGGGGTGCTGCTGGAGGGCAGCCTCAACGCCCACATCGCCGCGCTCTGCAAGCGCTGCCTGAAGGACGTGACGCTGGACGTGCCGGTGTCCTTCACCCTCAACCTGGTGCCCGAGGCCCTGGTCCGGGGTGAGGGCGTGGGTGGGGAAGAGGAGACGGCGGAGGACAAGGCCCAGGCGGAGCGGGCGGGCTCCTTCGATCTCGAGGATGCGGACGAGATGATTTTCGACGGGAAGAAGATCGATCTGGATCCGATCGTGCGCGAGCAGGTATTGCTCGCGCTCCCGATGAGTGCGGTCTGCCGTGAGGACTGCAAAGGGCTCTGTGCGCAGTGCGGCCAGAACCTCAACGAGAAGCAGTGTGGCTGCGAGCAGAAGGTCATCGACCCTCGGCTCGCGCCGCTGATGAACATCAAGCTGAGCTAGAGGTGAGTCGTGGGAGTTCCCAAGAAGCGTACGTCGAAGATGCGCCGTGACCGTCGTCGCGCGGCCAACAGCAACCTGCGGATCGCGGTGCAGGTCAACAAGTGCCCCAAGTGCAAGGAGCCGGTGCTGCCGCACCGCGCCTGCGCCGCTTGCGGCACCTATGGTGGCCGTGAGGTCGTCGCTACAGAGTAGCCAGGGCCTCCCCTCTTCGAGGGGACCCTGCTCAGCGCGCGGCGGCACCCGGAGCACGAAACCGTGCTCACGGGTGCCTTGTCGCGCCCATGCTCCTTAGCCAGGTTCAGCCGCTCCGGTGGGCACTGCCCGTCCGGAATCGCCACCCGTCTGTCCGGACCGCTGATGCGGTGCGTTGGGTGCGGTGCGTGGTCGCCTGCCTGGTCTGCATGAGAGGAAAAAGAGCGACAGAGGCTTCTTTTTCCGATTAGAGAGCGCGCCCGAAGCGTTGGGTTCCAACGACACTCTGGGAGTACCTCGTGGCGCTCGCGCAGATCATTGGAACCGGCTCATACGCCCCCGAACAGGTCATCACTAATAAGGACCTCGAGAAGTTCGTCGATACCTCGGATGAGTGGATCACCGAGCGTACGGGGATCAAGCAGAGGCGTAAGGCCGCGCCCGGCGAGGCGACCAGCGACATGGCCGTCGCCGCCGCCCGTAAGGCCCTGGAGATGGCCGGCACCCGTCCGGAGCAGGTGGACCTCATCGTGGTGGGGACCATCACGCCAGACATGCCCATGCCGTCCTGCGCGGCGTTCGTGCAGGCGAAGCTGGGCGCGGTGAACGCGTTTGCCTTCGATGTGGCGGCCGCGTGCGCGGGCTCCATCTACGCCCTCTCGGTGGCCGAGCAGTTCATCCAGACCGGCAAGGTGAAGCGGGCGCTCGTCATCGGCGCGGACCTGTTCACGCAGCTGGTCAACTGGGGGGATCGCAACACCTGTGTCCTCTTTGGCGATGGGGCAGGCGCCATGTTGCTGGCGCCCGCGGAGGAGCCCGAGCGCGGCATTCTCTCCACCCACCTGCGCATGGACGGCTCGCTGGCGGAGATCCTCGCCATCCCGGGCGGCGGCTCGAAGGAGCCGTTGACGGAGGAGAACCTGCGCGCCCAGCGCAACAAGGTGGTGATGAACGGGCGCGAGGTGTTCAAGTGCGCGGTGCGCGCGCTGGCGGACATTACGCAGGAGGCGCTGAGCGCCAACGGGCTCACGGCGTCCCAGGTGGACCACGTCATCGTCCACCAGGCCAACAGCCGCATCCTCGAGTCGGTGATGCAGCGGCTCGAGGTGCCGCTGGAGAAGTGCTGGATCAACCTCGATAAATACGGCAACACCTCGGCCGCGTCGCTGCCCATCTCGTTGGACGAGGCCCTGCGCTCAGGGCGCATCAAGCGTGGCGACCTGGTCGCGATGATGGCCATTGGGGCGGGGATGACGTGGGGCGCGGCGATGGTGCGGTGGTAGCCGTGAGGCAGTCAGGGAGGGAGTAAGTACACAATGTCGAAGATCGCATTCGTCTTCCCCGGGCAGGGCAGCCAGAAGGTGGGCATGGGGAAGGATCTGCTGGAGAAGTTCCCCGAGGCTCGCGCCGTCTTCGAGTCGGCGGACCGGGCGCTAGGCGAGAAGCTGTCGTCCCTGTGCTTCGAGGGCCCCGAGGACGCGCTCAAGCTGACCGCCAACACCCAGCCGGCCATTCTGACGGTCTCCGTGGCCGTGTACGCGGTGTTCGCCAACCGGGGCCCGGTGCCCGACTTCGTCGCGGGGCACTCGCTGGGTGAGTACTCGGCGCTGGTGGCCGCCGGCTCGCTGTCGCTGGAGGACGCCGTCCGGGCGGTGCGCGCCCGTGGCACCTTCATGCAGGAGGCGGTGCCCGCGGGCGTGGGCGCCATGGCGGCGGTGCTGGGCCTGGAGCCGGACAAGGTGAAGGCGGCCTGTGACGCGGCGGCTCAGGGCGAGGTGCTGGCTCCGGCCAACTACAACTCGCCCGAGCAGACGGTCATCGCCGGGCACGCCTCCGCGGTGGCCCGCGCCGAGGCCAAGCTGAAGGAGGCGGGCGCCAAGCGCGTGCTGCCCCTGCCGGTGTCGGCGCCCTTCCACTGCTCGCTGATGGACCCGGTGAAGCCGCGGCTGGCCGAGGTGCTGAGCCGGGTGCAGGTGGTCGCCCCGCGCGTGCCGGTGGTGACCAACGTGGAGGCCAGGCCCAACAGCGACGCCTCGCGCGTGGTGCCCCTGCTGCTGGAGCAGGTGAGCGCTCCGGTGCGCTGGATCGAATGCGTGGAGGCCCTCAAGGCCCAGGGCGTCACCCGCGTGGTGGAGCTGGGCCCGGGCAAGGTGCTGGCGGGCCTGGTCAAGCGCATCAGCAAGGATATCGAGACGTTCAACGTGGAGGACGCCGCGAGCCTCGAGAAGACGCTGGCGGCCCTGGGGGCAGCATGAGCGGCTTCAAGGACAAGGTGGTGCTGGTGACGGGTGGCTCGCGCGGCAT
This sequence comes from Myxococcaceae bacterium, assembly GCA_035296065.1. GTDB lineage: Bacteria > Myxococcota > Myxococcia > Myxococcales > Myxococcaceae > DATHBR01. Next base: position 92,672 of record DATHBR010000081.1, read on the forward strand.
TGGCCGGGCGTGCGCGGTGGCCTTCGCCAAGGCGGGCGCCAGCACCGTGATCATCAGCTACGCGGGCAACGAGGCGGCCGCTCAGGAGGCCGTGGGCCTCATTCAGGCCGCGGGCGCCAAGGCCGAGGCGCTCAAGTTCGACGTGTCGGACACCGCCGCCTGCGCCAGCAACGTGGAGCAGCTCGTCAAGACGCACGGCCGCCTGGACGTGCTCGTCAACAACGCGGGCGTGGCCGTGGACGGGCTCATCATGCGCATGAAGGACGAGGACTGGGACAAGCAGCTGGACACCAACCTCAAGGGCGCCTTCGCCCTCATCCGCGCCGCCAGCCGTCCGATGATGAAGCAGCGCAGCGGGGCCATCGTTAACCTCACCTCCATCGTGGGGGAGTCCGGTAACGGGGGCCAGGCTGCCTACTCCGCTTCCAAGGCAGGCCTCATTGGCCTGACGAAGTCGGTGGCCAAGGAGCTGGCCAGCCGCAACATCCGCGTCAACGCCGTGTCTCCGGGCTTCATTGGCACGGATATGACGGCCCATCTTTCTGACGAGCTGCGCCAGAAGATGGTGGAGACTATTCCCCTGGCTCGCCTGGGGAGCCCCGAGGAGGTCGCCAACGCCGTGGTTTTCCTGGCGAGTGACTCGGCTGCCTACATCACCGGAGAAGTCCTGAAGGTCAATGGCGGCATGTACATGTAGCCCAAGGTTGGATTGCTGACGGGCGTGGGGTATACCGCGCCCGCTTTTTACAGCGCCCGGGGAGTATGCCGGGCCCCCACATGGTTCCTGGAGGTCTGAATCCTATGTCGTCGACGCAAGCCATCGAGAACAAGGTCAAGTCCATCATCGCCGACCAGCTTGGCGTGGGTGAGGACGAGATCAAGCCCGAGTCCTCTTTCATCGAGGACCTTGGCGCCGACAGCCTCGACATCGTGGAGCTGGTGATGGCGATGGAGGAGGAGTTCGAGGTCGAGATCCCCGACGAGGAGGCCGAGAACATCAAGACCGTCGGTGATGCCATCAACTACATCAACACGCACAAGAAGTAAGGCAGCAGGCGTGGCCGGGCCGGAGGAACGCTGAAGTCCAGCGTTCCATGGCCGCGCATTCCGTAGCCGTCCCCCGCGTTGGAGAAGATCGTGTCAAACCGTCGAGTCGTCGTCACTGGTACCGGGATGATCACGGCACTGGGCACCGGGACCGAAAAGAACTGGCAAGCGATGCTCGCCGGTAAGTCCGGTATCGCCGAGATCACGCGCTTCGAGCTGGCGAAGATCGATACGCGGTTCGCGGGCGAGGTGAAGGACTTCGTGCCCGAGCAGTTCATGGACAAGCGCGAAGTGCGCCGCATGGACCTGTTCTCGCAGTACGCGGTGGCCGCCGCGGAGATGGCGGTGCGCGAGAGCGGCTTGCCCATCGGCGCGGACAAGCCGCACGGGTACGAGAACGAGCGCGTGGGCGTCATCATCGGCTCGGGCATTGGCGGCATCTCGTCGCTCGAGGAGCAGCACAAGAAGGGGCTGGAGAAGGGGTTTGACCGGCTGTCGCCCTTCTTCATCATCCAGATGATCATCAACATGGCCGCGGGCCTGGTCTCCATCCGCTACGGCGCCAAGGGGCCCAACTGGTCTCCGGTGTCCGCCTGCGCCACCAGCGCGCACGCCATTGGCGAGGCGTGGAAGTCCATCCGGCTGGGCGAGTGCGATGCGGTGATCGCCGGTGGCGCCGAGTCGGCGATTACCCCGCTGGGCATTGGCGGCTTCTCGGTGATGAAGGCGCTGTCCAACCGCAATGACAACCCCGCCGCGGCCAGCCGCCCGTTCGACAAGGATCGGGACGGGTTCGTCATGGGCGAGGGCGCGGGCGTGCTCGTGCTGGAGGAGATGGAGCACGCGAAGAAGCGCGGCGCCAACATCCTGGCGGAGCTGGTGGGCTACGGGGCCAACTCGGACGCCAACCACGTGACGGCGCCGGCGCCCGAGGGCGAGGGCGCGGCCCGGTGCATGCGCCTGGCGCTGAAGTCCGCGGGCATGAACCCCGAGGAGGTGGGCTACATCAACGCCCACGGCACCTCCACGCCGTACAACGACGCCAACGAGACGAAGGCCATCAAGAGCGTGTTCGGAGAGCACGCCCGGAAGCTGGCCGTGTCGTCGACCAAGTCGATGACGGGGCACATGCTGGGCGCGGCCGGTGGCGCCGAGGCGGTGGTGAGCATCCTGGCGCTGCAGCGCGGAGTGCTGCCGCCGACGATCAACTACACCACGCCGGATCCGGAGTGCGATCTGGACTACGTGCCCAACCAGGCGCGGGAGATCCGGGTGGATGCGGCGATGAGCAACTCGTTCGGGTTCGGCGGCACCAACGCGGTGCTGCTGTTCAAGCGCTTCAGCAAGTAGGCGCAACCCACCCCCACAGGAGGCTCGCGCGTGAAGATCATCATTGCATCCGACCACGCGGGCCTCGAGCTGCGGCAGGAACTGGTGGCCTCGCTGCGAGAGCGCGGCGTCGGCTTCGACGATGTGGGGCCCACCTCGCGCGACTCGGTGGACTACCCGGACTTCGCCACGAAGGTGGCCAAAGCCGTGGCCGCCGGGCAGTACACGCACGGGGTGCTGGTGTGTGGCACCGGCATTGGCATGAGCATCGTGGCCAACAAGTACCGGGGCGTGCGCGCGGCGCTGTGCAGCACCGAGTTCGAGGCCCGCATGGCGCGCGCCCACAACGACGCCAACGTGCTGTGCGTGGGCCAGCGGGTGATCGGCGCGGGGGTCGCACGGGGCATCCTCGAGGTGTTCCTCGCCACGCCGTTCGAGGGCGGACGGCACGAGAAGCGCGTGCAGAAGATCCGCGAGGCCGAATCGGAGCGATGAGGCCCGCTTGGGGGGCCCTGCCGTTCGTGGCCCCATCACGCTTGTCCCGGCACCGGCTGGCGTTCCAGTCTTGGGTGCAAGGAGGAAGTCATGGAAAACACCCGCACGCTCGCCGAGGTTGATCCCGAGATCGCCCAGGCCGTCCGCCAGGAGACGCAGCGCCAGGAGGAGGGCATCGAGCTCATCGCGTCGGAGAACTTCGTCAGCCCCGCGGTGCTGGAGGCCGTGGGCAGCACGCTGACGAACAAGTACGCGGAGGGCTACCCCGGCAAGCGCTACTACGGCGGCTGCGAGGTGGTGGACGTGGCCGAGACGCTGGCCATCAACCGCGCCAAGGAGCTGTTCGGCGCCGAGGCCGCCAACGTGCAGGCCCACTCGGGCAGCCAGGCCAACATGGCGGCCTATATGGCGCTGATGAAGCCGGGCGACACCATGCTGTCGCTGGATCTGAACTCGGGCGGCCACCTGACGCACGGGGCGGCGTTCAACTTCTCCGGCAAGCTCTACAAGATCGTCCACTACGGGCTGACCCGGGACACGGAGACGATCGACTACGCCCAGGTGGCGGCGCTGGCCAAGGAGCACAAGCCCAAGGTCATCGTGGTGGGTGCCAGCGCGTACCCGCGCATCATCGACTTCGGCAAGTTCCGCGAGGTGGCCGACAGCGTGGGCGCGGCGATGATGGTGGACATGGCGCACATCGCCGGCCTGGTGGCCGCGGGGGTGCACCCCTCGCCGGTGCCGCTGGCGGAGTTCGTCACCTCCACCACGCACAAGACGCTGCGGGGCCCTCGCGGCGGCCTGGTGCTGTGCAGGGAGCAGTTCGCCAAGGCGGTCAACAGCCAGATCTTCCCCGGCATCCAGGGTGGCCCGCTGATGCACGTGATCGCCGGCAAGGCGGTGGCCTTCCGCGAGGCGCTGACGCCTGAGTTCAAGGTGTACCAGCGGCAGATCGTCTCCAACGCCAAGGCGCTGGCCGAGGCGCTGCAGCGCGCGGGGCTGCGGCTGTGCTCGGGCGGCACGGACAACCACCTGATGCTGGTGGACCTGCGGCCCAAGAAGCTCACCGGCAAGCAGGGCGAAGAGGTGATGGGCAAGGCGGGCTTCACGGTGAACAAGAACATGATCCCGTTCGATCCGGAGAAGCCCATGGTGACCTCGGGCATCCGGGTGGGCACGCCGGCGGTGACGACGCGGGGCATGAAGGAAGCGGAGATGGCCATCGTGGGCCAGCTCATCGGCGAGGCGATGGATCACGCCTCGGACGACGCGCACCTGGCGCGCATCCACGGCAAGGTGAAGGAGCTGACGAAGTCCTTCCCGCTTTACGCCTCGCGCCTGAAGTAATGTGCCAGAGCCCTGCCTCTCCCTCCGGGAGGGGGCCGGGGTGAGGGTTGCCGTCCCCGAATCGAGCCCATGCGCTGCCCCTTCTGCCAGGACGCCGAGAACAAGGTCATCGACTCGCGAGAGTCGCACGAGGGCTCGGTCATCCGCCGACGCCGCGAGTGCCTGCAGTGCAAGCGCCGCTTCACCACGTACGAGCGCGTGGAGGAGCTCTACCCGCTGATCGCCAAGAAGGACGGGCGGCGCGAGGCGTTCGACCGGGAGAAGATCCTCAACGGCCTGAAGCGCGCGTGCGAGAAGCGCCCGGTGTCGGCCGATCAGCTGGAAGAGACGGTGGGCGCCATCGAGCGGCTGCTGCAGGGCATGGGTGAGAAGGAGGTGCCCTCCAGCGTGATCGGCGAAGAGGTGATGCGCAGGCTGCAGGCGCTGGACGAGGTGGCCTACGTGCGCTTCGCCTCGGTGTACCGCAGCTTCCGTGACATCGCCGAGTTCATGAACGAGCTGAAGGAGCTGGCCGATCATCAGTCCAAGGAGGGCCGCCCCAAGCCTCAACCCGGCAAGGGTGGCCAACCGTCATGAGGCTGCTGACGCGCGCACGGCTCAAGGCCAGCAAGACGCCCCGTGCGAAGCGGGCAGCGGACTTCGACCGGGCGGTGGCCGAGTTCTTCATGCGCATCGCCCTGGAGGAGGCCTCCAAGGGCGTGGGCCGCACCAGCCCCAACCCTCCGGTGGGCGCGGTGCTGGTGAAGGGCGGCCGCATCATCGCGCGCGGCTACCACAAGAAGGCGGGCACCGCGCACGGTGAAGTCGTGGCCCTGGAGGCCGCCGGCCCCAAGGCGCGCGGCGCGGACCTCTACACCACGCTGGAGCCGTGTGATCACTACGGGCGCACGCCCCCGTGCAGCCAGGCCATCATCGAGGCCGGGGTGCGCCGGGTCATCACCGCCTCATCGGATCCGAACCCCAAGGTGAACGGCAAGGGCATCACCCGGCTGCGGCGCGCGGGGGTGGAGGTGCTCACCGGCGTGCTCCAGGCCGAGGCGGACAAGCTCAACCAGCCCTTCTTCAAGGCCATCAGCACCGGCATGCCGTACGTCACCCTCAAGGCGGCGGTGACGCTGGACGGCAAGCTGGCCACCGCCACGGGAGACTCGCGCTGGGTCACTGGCGAGGTGGCGCGCGAGTGGGTGCACCGGCTGCGAGATCAGGTGGACGTCATCCTCGTGGGCTCCAACACGGTGCGCCGGGACAACCCCAAGCTCACCACCCGGCTGCCCGGCGGCGGAGGCAAGGACGCGGTGCGCGTGGTGGTGGACTCGCGCCTGAGCCTCAAGCCCTCCTTCACCGTCTTCACCCAGCGCTCTCCGGCGCGCACCGTGCTGGCCACGCTGGAGGACCCCAACGGCCGCAAGGCCCGCCGCTTCACCGACGAGGGGGTGGAGGTGTGGCAGGTGCGCGAGAAGCGCGGGCGGGTGGACCTCAAGGCCCTGCTGGCCCGCGTCGCCAAAGAGGGGCTCAACCACGTGCTGGTGGAGGGTGGGGCGGAGATGTACGGCTCGTTTCTGCGCGAGAAGCTGGCCGATGAGCTGGCCCTGTTCCTGGCTCCCAAGCTCATTGGCAGCCAGGGGCTCTCCTGGTCGGGTGATCTGGGCATCAAGGCCATGGCCCAGGCGCTCACGCTCAAGCGCGTCGCGATCGAGCAGCTGGGTGAGGATCTGCTGCTCAGGGCGCAGCTCTGAAGAATCCGTTATAGGTTCGCCGAATGTTCACCGGTCTCATTCAGGACATGGGTGTGGTGGATCGTGTCGTCCCAGGTGGGATGACGGATCTGTGGATCCGCACGGCGCTGGGCGCCAGCGGGTTTACCCTGGGCGAGTCCATCGCCGTGGATGGCGCCTGCCTCACGGTGGTGGAGCGCAGCGGCGACACCTTCAAGGTCCAGGCGGCTCCAGAGACGCTGCGGCGCACGACGATGGGCCAGTGCAAGCCCGGCTCGAAGGTGAACCTGGAGCGGGCGCTGGCGCTGGGAGACAGGCTGGGCGGGCACCTGGTGGCGGGCCACGTGGACGCGGTGAGCGAGGTGCTGGAGACGCGGCCCGAGGGCGGCTCGTGGGTGATGGCCTTCCGGCTGCCCGCGGAGCTGGCGCCCTACTTCATCGAGAAGGGCTCGGTGGCGGTGGACGGCATCAGCCTCACCGTCAACGCGGTGCTCGCGGACCGCTTCACCGTGCAGCTCATCCCCGAGACGCAGGCGCGCACCACGCTGCGCTCCAAGGGCGTGGGCTCGCGGGTGAACCTGGAAGCGGACATGATCGGCAAGTACGTGGCGCGGCTGTTCTCGCTGCGCCAGAGCCCGCCCACGGGCGGGTTGACCGAAGAGGCGCTCAGGGCCGCCGGCTTCGGCACGAAAGGCTAGAGGAGTCACGGCATGGCGCGGGGCAAGCAAGGCACGGACGTCATCGAGCTGGTGGAGCGGGCGCTCTCGGAGATCCGCAAGGGGCGCATGGTCATCCTCACCGATGACGAGGACCGCGAGAACGAGGGCGACCTGGTCATGGCCGCCTCGAAGGCCACGCCCGAGACGATCAACTTCATGGCCACCCACGGGCGCGGCCTCATCTGCCTGTCGCTCACCGAGGAGCGCATCCGCCGGCTCAACCTGCCGCTGATGGTGCAGGACAACACCTCGCCCTACCAGACGGCCTTCACCATCTCCATCGAGGCGGCGCGCGGCGTCACCACCGGCATCTCCGCCGCGGACCGGGCGCGCACCATCCTGGCGGCCGTGGCGCCCAACGCCAAGCCGGGCGACCTGGTCCGCCCCGGCCACATCTTCCCCCTGCGCGCCCGCGAGGGCGGGGTGCTGGTGCGCACCGGGCAGACCGAGGGCAGCGTGGACCTGGCGCGCATGGCGGGGCTCGAGCCGGCCGGCGTCATCTGCGAAATCATGAAGGCCGACGGCTCCATGGCCCGCCGGCCGGACCTGGAGAAGTTCGCCCGGAAGCACAAGATGGTGCTGCTGTCGGTGGCCGACATCATCCGCTACCGGCTGGAGCGCGAGCGGCTGGTGAAGCGGCTGGGCAGCGCCACCGTCGACCGCCGGGGCGCGGGCAGCTTCCAGGCCTACTCGTACGGCAGTGACGTGGACTCGTCCGTGCATGTGGCCCTGGTCAAGGGCGACATTCGCGGCAAGGAGCCCGTGCTCACCCGCGTTCACCGGGCGTGCCTGGTGGGAGATCTGCTGGGCAGCAGCGGGTGTGAGTGTGGCAGCCAGCTCGAGCAGGCCATGCAGCGCATCCAGGCCGAGGGCCGGGGCGTCATCGTCTACCTTCAGAAAGAAGTGCCGGGGAAGGCCCGGCTGCAGTGCACCCACACCTCCAATGAGCAGGTGGTGAAGGCCAACCCGGACCAGACGCGCCTGCGCGAGTTCGGGGTGGGGGCGCAGATCCTCAAGGACCTGGGGCTCACCCGGTTGCGTCTGCTGACCAACAACCCCAAGAAGATCGTGGGCCTGGAGAGCTACTCCCTGGAGGTGGCGGAGCAGATCCCCCTGTCCCAGGCAAGTGCGCAGCAGCGGATGGCGGCCCGGACCCCCCGTCGCCGGCGTGACAAGTCGTGAAGACGGCGGGTAGGCGCCTGGTGTAGGAAGCGCCCATGCCTCGCTACATCGAAGGTGACTTCCTGCCCCCCAAGGGCCGCTTCGCCATCTGCGTGGCGCGCTTCAACGCGTTCATCACCGAGGAGCTCGTCAAGGGCGCGGTGGACTCGCTGGTGCGCCATGGCGTGGCGGACTCGGACATTGACGTGTACCGCTGCCCCGGCACCTATGAGCTGCCAGGCCTGACGCGCCGCGTGGCCGAGTCCCAGGGCTATGTGGGCCTCATCACCCTGGGCGCCGTCATCCGCGGCGGCACCCCGCACTTCGACTACGTGGCGGGGGAGTGCTCCAAGGGCATTGGCTCGGTGGCGTTCGCCGCCGCGGCGCTCCCCAGGCCCGTGTCCGTCACCTTTGGCGTGCTCACGTGCGATACGGTGGAGCAGGCGATTGACCGGGCCGGGGTGAAAGCCGGCAACAAGGGCGCGGAGGCGGCCATGGCCTGTCTGGAAATGGTCAACCTGTACGCGAAGATGGCGGAAGGGAAGAGGGGCTAGCATGGGAGCACGCAGAACCGGGCGGGAGCGCGCGCTGCAGGCGCTCTACCAGCTGGAGATGGCTCCGGGCACGCCGGCCGAGGCGCTGGCGTCCGCGTGGTCGGCCTCCGCCGAGGACGGCAAGCCGGATCCCGACGCCGTCAGGTTCGCCCAGGAGCTCGTGGACGGGGTGCGCGCGCACCAGGCCGAGATTGACGAGCTCATCGAGAAGCACAGCCACAACTGGCGGCTGGATCGCATGTCGCGCATCGATCGCAACGTGCTGCGCCTGGGCGTCTTCGAGCTGAAGTACCGCCCGGACATCCCCAAGAAGGTTTCCATCAACGAGGCCGTGGAGCTGGGCAAGAACTTCGGCACGGAGGAGTCCAGCGCCTTCGTCAACGGCCTTCTCGACCGCGTCGCGGTGGCGCTCGGTAAGCCGTGAGCGTGACGGCCTATGACATAGGCTTCGAGGGGCTGGACGCCCTCGCCGGGGTGGACGCCCTGTGCCTCTTCGTGGCCGAGGATGACCGGCCCCTGCCCGGCACCGCCGGCTACGTGGACTGGCGGCTGTGCGGCTACCTGTCCCAGGTGCTCAAGAAGGGCTTCTTCACCGGCGCCCGGGAGGACTGGCTGCTGCTGCCCTCCGAGGGGCGGATGCCCTTCACCCGCGTGTTCGCCGTGGGCCTGGGGCGCCGGGCCACGCTGGACCGCGAGGCCCTGGGCCAGGTGCTGGCCAGCGCCGCCCGGGTGCTCGCCAAGGCCAGGGTCGAGTCCGTGGCCCTGGAGATCCCCTCCGGCAGCGGGCTGGACGAGGCCGCACAGGCCGCGGCGCTCCAGCAGCACTTCCTGTCCGGCTTCAAGGGCAAGCAGGTGGCGATTCTGGCCGACAAGCCACTGGCCAAATTGCTGCCAGTGCGCAAATCCTGATGACCAGAGTGTTGGGGCTCCCAGGGCTGCCGTACCTTCTGCTACCATCTCCGACTTGAGGCCAGCGCAATGGGATTCAAGGTCCTGATCGTGGAGGATTCCAAGGCGACGCGCGAGTTCATCGCGGCGACGGTGGAAGGGGTGCCGGGCATCGAGGCGATCACCACGCCCAGCGGCTTCGAGGCGCTGAAGCTCTTGCCCCGCCACCGGTTCGATCTGATCATCACCGACATCAACATGCCCGACATCAACGGGCTGGAGCTGATCAACTTCGTCAAGAAGAACCCCGCCTACAAGGATACGCCGCTGTTCATCATCACCACCGAGGGGCGCGATCAGGACAGGGATCGCGGCATGGCGCTCGGGGCGGCGGAGTACCTGGTCAAGCCGTTCCAGCCCGCCAGCCTGGAAGGGCTGCTGCGGCGCTACCTGAAGCTGGCCTGAGCCCGGAGCCGCTACCGCCTTGAGTCAGGCAGGCAAAGCGCTGGCCGAGTTCGTCGCCGAGGCGACGGAGATCATCGAGACGCTGAGCAAGGATCTGCTCACGCTCGACGAGCGCCGGGGCCAGGAGTTCGATCCGGACCTCATCAACGGCATCTTCCGGGCGGCCCACTCGCTCAAGGGGCTGGCGGGGCTGTTCAGCCAGGACCGCATCGCCCGGCTGGCGCACGGCGCCGAGGATCTGCTGGACCGGCTTCGGCTGGGCAAGCTGGTGCTGGACGACACCGTGCTGGACTCGCTGATCGAGTCGCTGGACGTGTTCCAGGCGCTGCTGGTGGACACCTCGCGCGGTGAGACTACCGAGGCGCTGGGGGTCCGGGTGGAGGCGCTCACCGAGCGGCTCACCAACCTGGGCGTTGCGCGCCCCCAGGGGGAAGAGGATCCGCTGGAGCGGGTGGAGCTGGAGGCGGGCGTGCGCGCCGTCTTCACCGAGTACGAGGAGCACCGGCTGCGCGAGAACGTGCGGCGCGGCATCGCGCTGTGGCGGGTGCGCGCCGACTTCGATCTGTCCGACTTCGACAAGGGCCTGGCCGAGCTCAACTCCCGCCTCAAGCCCATGGGAGAGATCATCAGCACGCTGCCCTCGGCGCAGCCCAGCAGCGCCAGCGGCATCGCGTTCGATCTCATCTTCGGCGCCAAGGTGAGCCAGCAGGAGCTGGCCGAGGCCCTGGCGGGCACCCCTGCTCAGCTCTCTTCACTGCCAGTGCGCGCGGCTGCCGCCTTCAGTGCGCCCGCGGCTGCTCCGGTGGCTTCCGAGCCGGCCTCGGTGCGCATGGCCACCGTGCCCAAGGCCCCCCCTCGCCGCTCGGGTGGCAAGAAGGGCAAGGCCGTCAAGGCGCCCGCGCCCCCGCCGGTGCCCGAGCTGGAGCTGGAGCTGGACGAGTCGCTGCGGCCCCCTCCGCCGGTGCCCTCGCAGTACTTCACCCCGCCGCCGCTGCCGAAGGCGAGCATCCGGGGCTCGCCGGAGCCGGAGCCGGAGCCCGAGGGTGAGCTGGAGGCCGAGCCCGAGGTGCAGCCCGAGGCCGCGCCGAAGGGGCCGCGCGTGGAGCTGGACACCTCGCTGCGCTCGCTCACGCAGACGGTGCGCGTGGACATCCGCAAGCTGGACGGGCTGATGAACACCGTGGGCGAGCTGCTGCTCATCAAGGCCAACCTGCAGCGCATGTCCGAGGCGGCGCGGCAGGACGGCACGCTGACGCTCGCCAAGCTGTGGGGCCAGGAGCTGGCCCGGGAGACGCGGCAGCTGGAGCGCAAGCTGGACGCGCTGCAGAGCGGGCTGCTGGAAGCGCGCATGGTGCCCGTGGGCCAGGTGTTCGACAAGCTGGCGCGGCTGGTGCGCCGCATCGCCCGCGAGGCCGGCAAGGAGCTGGAGTTCGTCATCAGCGGCGGCGAGGTGGAGCTGGACAAGCTCATCGTCGAGGAGCTGAGCGATCCGCTCATGCACATCATCCGCAACGCCATTGATCACGGCGTGGAGCCGCCCGAGGCGCGGGTGGTGGTGGGTAAGCCCCGCCGGGCCATGGTGTCGCTGCGCGCCGAGCAGAAGGGCAACCACGTGCTCATCGAGGTGAGTGACGACGGGGCCGGCATCGACGAGCACCGCGTCAAGGAGGTGGCGCTGCAGAAGGGCCTCATCACCCTGGCGCAGTCCCAGGAGATGGGCCGCCGAGAGCTGCTCAACCTCATCTTCCTGCCGGGCTTCTCCACCGCCCGCATCGTCAGCGAGCTGTCGGGCCGCGGCGTGGGCCTGGACGTGGTGAAGAACAACATCAGCAACCTGTCGGGCATCATCGACGTGTGGAGCGAGCGCGGCCGGGGCACCGCCTTCCACCTCACGCTGCCGCTGACGCTGGCCATCATCCGGGCGCTGGTGGTGGGTGTCAGTGGCCGCACGTACGCGGTGCCCCTCAACAGCGTGCTGGAGATACTCTCCGTGCTGCCCAAGGACATCCGCACCGTGGAGCGGCGCGAGGTGTTGGACCTGCGCGGGCAGACGCTGCCCTTCATGCGCCTGGCGCGGCTGTTCGGCCTGCCCGAGACGAACACCGGCCGCCACTTCGTGGTGGTGGTGGGCCTGGCCCAGGAGCGCATGGGCATTGCCGTGGACGAATTGTTTGGCCAGCAGGACATCGTCACCAAGCCGCTGGGCGGCCGGCTCCAGTCGATCCGGGGAATCTCGGGCGCCACGGACCTGGGAAACCGGAGAACCGTGCTCGTGCTGGATGTCGCGGCCCTGCTGGAGGAGAGAAACGGGCCGGAGCGTCGTTGGGCCTGACGGCACGGACGCGGGGCTGATATCTTCCGGTGGCCGTGTCTCGCTTCTCCGAACTGCTCGATGATTTTTTCTACCGGCCGGACGAGGACGTCGGTGGCCTGCTGGAGTTCGCCGCGGGCAGCGACGAGATGCTCCCCGTCACTCCCGAGGAGACGCCCGAGGAGTACCTGGCCTTCATGCTGGAGAGCGAGTGCTACGCGGTGCCCATCCGCTCCATCCGGGAGATTGGCAAAGTGCCTCCCCTGACGGAGCTGCCCCGGGCCGAGCCGCACCTGTTGGGCGTGATGAACCTGCGCGGGGACGTCATCCCTGTCTACGACATCAAGCTGCGGCTGCGGTTGACGGACAAGGCGGCGAAGGTGGCCGGGCCGGATGCGCCGCCGCCCCCGCGACAGGCGCGCATCATCGTGGCCCACACCGAAGAGGGCCCCGCCGGCATCTGGGTGGACGCGGTCAATGAGGTGGTGCGCCTCAAGCCCTCCATGCTGGAGCCGGCCCCTCCGGGCCTGGGCGGCGAGCGCGACTGCGTGGTCGGCATCGGTCGGCGCGCCCACCAGCTCTTCATCCTCCTCGACATACAGCAGGCGCTGGCATGAGAGAGCCCGTGAACCTGCTGCCGCGCCGGCCCCGCCCGGATGCCGCCGCCACCGTGGACCCCGTGGTCCGCCTGTGCTGCTTCGCCGTGGGTAAGGAAGAGTACGCCCTGGACATCATGCGAGTGGAGGAGATCCTTCCGCCGCAGCGTGTTGTCTCCGTGCCGCACGCGCCGTCCTTCGTGGAGGGGATGCTGCACCTGCGCGGGGCGCTGCTGCCGGTGGTGGACCTTCGCCAGCGGCTGAGCACCGCGGAGGCTCCGCTGGGGCCGCGCACGCGGCTGCTGGTGTGTCTGGTGGGACAGCGCCGGCTGGCGCTGAGGGTGGATCGGGTGACCGAGGTGATGCGGGTGCGCCGCAGTGAGATCAAACCCGCGCCGCCATTGCTGTCGGCGGGAAGGGCCCCCTTCGTGGTAGGGGTGTGCGGAACGCAGGAGCGACCGCGCCTGCTGCTGGACATCAAGGCCTTGCTGCGCGCGCAGGTGGAGCGCGAGACGAAGCGGACGGGAGGAGTGGAGTGACGACAGACGTCTCCACGCTCCATGAGGAGGAGCGCTACCGCGCGATGCTGGGCCTGGACCCGGCACAGCCAGGTACGCTCGAAGCGCTGATCGGCGGGCTGCATGACGGCAGCTGGCGGGTGCGCCGCGCCGCGGCCGAGAGCTTCAAGCGCCTGCCGGGGCTGAGCCAGGTGGCGCTGCGGCTCGTCGCCGTGCTGGGCGAGCGTGGCGAGACGGGCGCCCGCAACGCGGCGGCCGAGGCGCTGGTGGGGCTGGGGGACGCGGCGGTGCCGCCGTTGATCCGGCTGCTGAGCCACCCCGATCCGGATCAGCGCAAGTTCGCCGCGGACATCCTGGGGCAGATGGGCCGGCGCGGAGCGGAGAGCGCGCTGATCCAGGCCCTGGATGACGTGGACCTGAACGTGCGCGTCTCGGTCGTGGAGGCGCTGGGGCGGGTGGGCACCGAAGTGGGCGCGCGGGCCCTGGAGCGGCTGCTCAAGGACAACGAGCTTTTGCTGAAGCTCTCCGTGCTGGAGGCGCTCACCCAGCTGCAGTGGCCGCCGCCGCTGCCGGTGGTGGTGCCGCTGCTGGCCGACCCTCGGCTGCAGCGCAGCGCCTACCGGGTGCTGGGGCTCATTCCGCAGATCTCCGCCACGGCGCTGATTGGCCGGGGGCTGGGGGCGGTGCTGCGCTCGGTGCGCGAGGCGGCGCTGGGCGCGTTGGGCACCCAGGCCAGCGTGGCGGATGCGGCGCTGCGCGCGGAGATCGACGCCCAGGCCCGCAACGCGCTCAAGCGGTTGCCCAGCGCGGTGGAGTTCGTCGCCCAGGCCTTCGAGTCCGATGATCTCTACGTGCGCACGGGCGCGCTCGTGGCGGCGGGGGCCCTGCGCGATCCCTCGCTGGGCATCCTCGTGGCCGAGGCGGCGCGCGAGGACCGGCTGCTGCGCGAGGTGATTCGCACGCTGTCACGGCTGGGCTCCGAGGCGGGCCGCGAGCTGCTGAGCCGTATGGCGGAGCTGTCGCTGCCCGCGCGCGCCGCGGCGGCCCAGGCGCTGCTGGAGATGGTGGACCCCTCGTACGTGCCCGCGCTGAGCGCGCTGCTCGAGTGGGCCGAGGACGACTTGCGCGCGGTGGCGGTGAAGGCGCTGGGGCGCACCCAGTCGCCGGACGCGGTGGCTCCGCTGGTGGCGCTGCTGGACGAGCCGGCGCTGGCGGGCTCTGCGGTGCGGGCGCTGGGAGTGCTGTCCGGAGGCTGCCGGGACGTGGTGCTCAAGGCGCTGGAGGGGGTGATGGAGAGCCGACCCACGCCGGCCGCCGTGGCCGCCTACGCCTACGCGGGCGGCACCACCGCGCTGCCCACGCTGCGCCGCCTGGCCAGGGACGCCGATCCGCTGCTGCGCGCCGCCGCGCTGGAGGGCGCCATGGAGGTGGATCCCGCGGTGGGCCTGGAGCTGGCACGCGCGGCGTTGACGGACGAGGCCGCCCCGGTGCGCGCCGCCGGGGCGCGCGTGGTGGGCCGGGTGGGCGATGCCTCCGCGGGCGCGATGCTGCGGCGCGGGCTGCAGGACGAGGACATCTCCGTGCGGCTGGCCGCGGTGGAGGCGCTGGGAGAGATCAGCGCCGCGGACCGGGCCGCGGATCTCGAGAGCCTGGTGCGTCACCCGGATGGGGCGCTGGCGGGCCGGGCCATCCGCGCGCTGGCGCGCATGGGCACGGTGCGGCCCGAGGTGCTCCGGGATGCGGTGCGCCACGCGGACTCCGAGGTCGTCAAGGCGGCGCTCCAGGCGGGCGCCGTGTCCGCCGAGGGCGTGGCGCTGGCGGTGGAGCTGCTGGGCCACCCGGGCTGGGACGTGCGCGCCACGGCGGCCCGGGTGCTCGGGGACTCCGGCGGAAGAGAGAGCCTGGAAGCGGTCCGCGCGGCGCTTGCCTCCGAGCAGGACGCGCTGGCGCGCCGTGCGCTCACCGACGCGGTTGATCGGCTCTCGAAGCGCTGAGGCACGGGGGCTCGGGTGGGACGCTACGACGACGAGAGCCGGCCAGAGATGAGCGCGGAGCAGTTCCACCTGCTGCGCGACCACGTGTACGCCTACTGCGGCATCCTCGTGCGCGAGGACATGAAGTTCGTCATGGAGCGGCGCCTGTGGCCCCGGCTCGAGGCGCTGGGGCTGGCGGACTTCGGCGCGTACCACACCTACCTGCGCCAGGATCCCCAGCGCCGCGCGGAGCTGGAGTCGGCCGTCGAGGCGCTCACCACGCACGAGACGTACTTCTTCCGGGAGCCCGTGCAGCTCAAGGCCTTCTCCGAGGAGATCCTCCCCATGCTCCACCAGCGCAACGCCGCGACGAAGCGGCTGCGCATCTGGTCGGCGGGGTGCTCCACCGGCGAGGAGGCCTATACCGTGGCCATCCTCCTCAAGGAGAGCCGCCTCTTCGAGAGCTGGGAGGTGGAGGTATACGGCTCGGACATCTCCCGCCGGGTGCTGGCCACGGCGCGGCGGGCGGAGTACGGCCCCTCGTCCATGCGGGTGGCGACGCCGGATCTGACCTCGCGCTACTTCATCCCGCTGGAGGCCAACAGGGTCCGCGTGCGCGATGACGTGCGGGGCTGGGTGTCGTTCGGGCACCTCAACCTGCTGGACGTCGAGTCGTGCCTGCTCGTGCCGCGCATGGACGTCGTCTTCTGCCGCAACGTGATGATCTACTTCGATCTTCCCGCGCGGCAGCGGGTGCTGCAGGTGTTCAGCGAGAAGCTGGTGCCCGGGGGCTTCCTGATGCTGGGCCACTCGGAGAACCTGCTCAACCTGGGCGCGGACTTCGAGCTGGTGCACCTGCGCTCAGACCTGGTGTACCGCAAGCCCGAGCTGACCCCGAAGGGGACGTGATGGATCCGCGTCCCACCATCTCGGTGCTCGTCATCGACGACTCGGCCCACAACCGGCGGATGCTCACGCAGCTGTTGCAGTCCGAGCAGGACATCCAGGTCGTCGAGTGGGCGGTGGATGGCGAGGAGGGGCTGCGCAAGGTGCTCGAGCTGCGCCCGGACGTGGTGACGGTGGACCTGGAGATGCCCCGGCTGGGCGGGTACACCTTCCTGCGGCTGCTGCGCAACGCGGCGCCCACGCCCGTCATCGTCATCTCCAGCTATTCGCACAAGGCGGACGTGTTCAAGGCGCTGGAGCTGGGCGCGTTCGACTTCATCGCCAAGCCCCAGAAGCTGACGCCCGAGGTGCGCGAGAGCCTGCGCGCGGAGCTGGTGGAGAAGGTGCGGGCGGCCCGGCTGGTGCGCCGGGCCGGTGCGCGGCGGGGCGCGGACCTGGCGCCCAGGGAGCCCCCACCCCCCAAGGGCCCCCAGGAGGTGCCCCTCGTCGTGGCGGTGGCCGCGTCCACGGGCGGTCCTCCCGCGGTGCAGCGGCTGCTGGAGGCGCTGGCGGTGGAACCCACTCCCTGCGTGCTGGTGTGCCAGCACATGCCGGCGCAGTTCACCAAGGCGTTCGCGGAGCGGCTGGATCGGATTGGCCCCTTCAACGTCACGGAGGCGGCCGAGGGGGATCGGCTCATCGCCGGCCACGTCTACATCGCTCCGGGTGGGCGCCACATGACGGTAGAGGAGCGGGACGGAGGCGTGGTGCTGAAGGTGGCTCCTCAGGGGGAGAAGGACAGGTACGCGCCGTCCGCGGATCGGCTCTTCTCGAGCGTGGCCAAGACGCTGGGCTCGCGCTCCCTGGCGGTGGTGCTCACCGGAATGGGCGCGGACGGGGCGGCGGGGGCGCGCGAGGTGCACCAGGCGGGCGGAGAGATCTGGGCCGAGTCCGAGGAGACGGCCGTCGTCTTCGGGATGCCCCAGGAGGCCATCGCCACGGGGCTGGTGCGGCGGGTGCTCCCCCTGGGAGAGATGGGCCCGGCCCTGGTGTCCTTCGTGAGACGTCGGCGCTGAGCCCCCAAGCGGGCGGCTTCTTTCAGGTCGGAGCCGGTTTGGTATCCTCGGGCCATGACGCAGATCCATGCTCTCGTGGTTGATGACTCCCAGGCGATGCGGCGCAGCATCATGTTCGCGCTGCAGCGGCTGGGCGGGGTCGTCTGCGTCGAGGCGGTGGACGGGGCCGACGGCCTCAAGAAGTTCACCCAGAGCCGGTTCGATCTGGTGCTCACCGACATCAACATGCCGCTGATGGATGGGCTGAAGCTGATCAGCCACATCCGGCAGGCCTCGGAGCAGCGTGAGGTGCCCATCGTGGTCATCACCACCGAGGGGGCGACGGCGGACCGCGAGCGGGCGATGACGCTGGGGGCCAGCGCGTACCTGGTCAAGCCCGTGCAGTCCAAGGTGGTGCTGGACACGGTGAAGGACCTGCTCAAGCTGCACTGACCAAAAGCCCCGTGCCGCCCACCGAACCGACCCCTGAAGCCGAGCCGGCCGCCCCGCCCGGAGCGCCGCCCGTGCTGCAGGTGGTGTCCCTGGAGAAGGCCTACGGCGCGGTGAAGGCCGTGCAGGGGCTGAGCTTCCAGGTGGCGCCCGGAGAGGTGCTGGGGCTGGTGGGGCCCAACGGAGCGGGGAAGACGTCCACGCTGCGCTGCCTGGCGGGCATCCTGCCGGTGTCCTCGGGCAAGGTGGTGGTGGCGGGCCATGACGTGGCGGTGGCGCCGGTGCAGGCCAAGCAGGCGCTGGCGTTCCTTCCGGACGAGCCGCGGCTGTTCGAGTACCTCACCGTGTGGGAGCACCTGAACTTCGTCGCGCGGCTCTATGGCGTGGAGGGCTGGGAGGACAAGGCGCGGGCGCTGCTGGTGGAGATGGAGCTGGCCAACAAGGAGCGCTCGCTGCCGGGAGAGCTGTCTCGCGGGATGAAGCAGAAGCTGTCCATCGCATGCGGCTTCCTGCATGAGCCTCGGCTGATCCTGCTGGACGAGCCGCTCACGGGGCTGGATCCGATTGGCATCCGGCGGATGAAGGCCTCGCTGCGCCAGCGGTCGGAGCAGGGGGCGGCGCTGGTGCTCTCCTCGCACCTGCTGCCGCTGGTGGAGGAGCTGTGCCACCGCATCCTCGTCATCGCGGGAGGGCGCGCGGTGGCGCTGGGGACGCTGGCGGAGATCCGCTCGCAGCTGGCGGGCCCGGAGGACGGGAGCACCTCGCTGGAGGAGCTCTTCATCCGCATCACCAGCGCTGGCGCGGACGAGCGGCCGGAGCCCTCCGCGCCGTGAACTTCCCCCGGGCGGTGGTGTTTCTGTGGTGGGCCTCGCTGCGAAACCGGGTGCGCAAGCAGCTGGAGCGGCTGCGGCAGCCCCGGTACCTGGTGGGGCTGCTGGTGGGCGGGGCGTACCTGTACGCCGTGCTGCTGCGGCGGCTGAGCTTCAGCGGC
This sequence comes from Myxococcaceae bacterium, assembly GCA_035296065.1. Lineage (GTDB taxonomy): Bacteria > Myxococcota > Myxococcia > Myxococcales > Myxococcaceae > DATHBR01. Next base: position 111,171 of record DATHBR010000081.1, read on the forward strand.
ACGCCATCGGCCCTGCCGGCCGATGCGCGCATGTTCGCGGAGCTGCCGCTGGCGGGCATGTTGATGATCAGCCTCGCCGCCGCGTGGGCGCTGGGGCAGGACCGGCCCGCGCTCTCGTTCTCGGAGACGGAGGTGCAGCAGCTGTTCCCCGCGCCGGTGAGCCGGCGGGCGCTGCTGCACTACAAGCTGGCGCGAGGGCTCTTCGGGGCGGCGGTGGCCGCCTTCTTCACCACGCTCTTCATCGGCCGGGCGGTGAGTCTGCACCCGGTGCTGTTCTTCCTGGGTGGGTTCGTGGCCCTGGCCACGGTGAACCTGCACATCACCGCGGCCTCCTTCGTGCGGACCCGGCTGGCGCGGCTCGGGTGGGTGGGGACGGCGATCCGGTGGCTGGTGCTCGGGGCGCTGTTCACCGCCGTGGGCGTGGCGATGTACCTGGCGCTGAAGAACCACCCGCTGCCCAGGGACGTGCAGGGGAATGAGTGGGTGCGCGAGTGGCTGTTCGTCATCCTGGAGGAGCCCGCGGTGCGGATGGCGCTGTGGCCGGGGCGGGCGCTGGTGGCGCTGCCCATGGCGGATGGGCTGGGAGACTTCCTGAGGGCCCTGCCGCTGGCGCTGGGGTTGCTCGCGGCGCACTACGTGTGGGTGTCGGTGCTGGTCGTCCCGTTCGAGGAGGCGGTGGTGGTGCGCACCGAGGAGCGGGCGCGCCGGCGGGGACAGCGGATGGCGCGGGTGGGGCACCTCGTGCTGCGCAAGCCCTTCTTCCGGCTCGAGCCGCTCGGGCGCCCCGAGGTGGCGCTGCTGTGGAAGAACCTCATCGCGGCCCGGAGAATGGGCGGGCCGGATCTGATCGTCTACTTGTCGCTGCTGGGGCTGCTGTTTCCGCTGGGCACGCTCATCTTTGCCCCCGAGTCCCTGCCGGTGGTGCGCAAGCTGATGGCGGGCATCTACCTGGCCATCGCGGTGGCGCTGCTGCTGCTCGGGCCGGTGTCCTTTCGCTCGGATCTCCGGCTGGACCTGACGAAGCTGGATCTGCTCAGGGCCATGCCCCTGACAGGGCGGCAGGTGGTGGTGGCGGAGATGCTCGCGCCGGGGTTGATGCTGGGGCTCATTCAGGTGTCGCTGATCCTCCTGACCGTGCTCATGGGGGCGGGGGCGCACAGCCGGTGGAGCTGGGATTACTGGGTGGCGAGCGGGCTGGGGTTGATTCCCCTGCTACCGGCGCTGACCATCGGCGGGGTGTTCGTGCACAACGCGGCGGTGGTGCTCTTTCCCTCGTGGCTGCCGGCGGACGGCGAGCGGGCGCGCGGAATCGAGGCACTGGGCCAGCGGCTGCTCACCCTGGCGGGCGCGTTAGTGGTGCTGGTGGGCGGCCTGCTTCCGGCGGCCATCGTGGCCCTGCTGGTGGGCTTCGCGCTGTCGGGCTGGTTGGGAATCTGGGCCGTGCCCTTCGGGGGCCTCATCGCGGCGGCGGGGCTGCTCGTGGAGGTAGCGGTGGGAGTGGTGGCCCTGGGCAAGGCCTTCGACCGGATGGACGTGTCCAGCGAGGGGCAATAGGTACACCCCTCGCCGAAGCGGGTCAGCCGCGGCTCAGGTCGTCCAGCTGGCGGAAGTAATCGCCCTGGAACGAGAAGATGGCGGCGACGCTGCTGGCGAAGAGAATCACGGCCAGCACGGCGATGAGCGTGAAGACCAGCGTCTGAAGCTTGCGCATCGCTGACTCGGAGAGTTCCCGCGCCAGCTGGTGGAGCATGGGCTCCAGGTGGCCCGTGCGCTCACCGATGGCGATGCGCCGCAGCGACTCGCTCTCGAGGACGCCGAGCGCCTCCACTCCGTCCGTCAGCGTGGCGCCGTCCTGGAGTTGCTGAACGACTTGCCCCGCTCGCGCTTGCAGCGCCGGGTTCTGAGTGGCCGTGATGGCCATCCGCAGGCTGCGAGCCATCTCCAGCCCCGCTCCGATGGATGAGCCCAGCACCTGGCAGAAGCGGCTGGCCTGGAGCTGCCGGTGGAAGCCTCCCAGCAGCGGAAGCTTCAGGCGAAGCTCGGCCCAGCGCTCCTCGAAGCCCAGGGCGGCGATGACCAGCGGAGCCCCCGCCAGCCCCAGCCCGATCGACGCGACCTGGAAGAACCGGCCGAAGAACCCGGCGGCGAACTCACCCGCCCAGGACGACCGGGCGCCAGAGCTCATTGCCCCCCGGGAGACGTCCAGCATCGACCCGCCCACGACGAAGGCGACCAACAGATACGCGGGATAGATGCACAGCGCGAGGGTGCGCAGGCGCAGCCGCTGCGTCTCCTCCAGCCACTGGATGATGCGCGCCAGGGCCTGCTCGAGCGTGCCAGAGACTTCGGCCGTCTCAATCGCCTCGATGACCCAGGGCTCGAACCAGACGGGGTGGCGCCGCATTGCCTGGGCCAGCCCCGCGCCCGCGCTCACCTCCCGGGCCACCTCGACCACCGCGCGGCGGAATGGATCCTTGTCCGCTCCGCGAGACAGCTCGCTGAAGGCGATGTTCAGGGGAATCCCCGCCCGGATCAGGCCCTGGAGCCCGTGGTAGAACGCGAGGCGCCGACGGTGGCGCACCATGCCCACGAGCGGGTGCTGCGCCCAGGCCCGTGCCACGCGTGACCGAGGGGTGCCCTGTGGCTCGGGGCGCTGAGCCGTGCGGACGGCCCGGGGAGACGCCACGGGAGCGCGCTCCTGTGTTCTGTCCGCGGAGGCTGGAGGCGCTGGGCGCGGAGGCCGTGGCTTGTTCATGGCCGTGCCCTCTCTCTACCAGCGCCTGGGAGGCAGGAACAGGCCGAGCACGGAGAGCCCCAGGAACATGGCCGTGAACCGGGTCATCCCCCTGCCGAATTTGAAGAGCAGGATCGGCACGAGGATGGCGACCGCGAGCACGCCCCAGCGGAGGAGCGGGTGGGGCAGGAGCGACAACAGCCACATGCCAATGGAGCCGTGCTGGCCAATCGTCCGCCACCAGCCTCCTGATTGCTCCTGCTCGCGGGCCTCCTTCAGCAGCCGCACGAACCGCTCGGAGTCCTGCTGCTTCTCGGCCTCGTCTCGCTTGCGCTGCTCCTCGAAGGCCAGCGCCGCCTCGCGGGCCTGGGCCGCCTCCTGCTGGCGGGTCTGCTGGAGCCGCTCGTTGTAGGCGCGCTGCTGCGGGGTGGTCAGGTCCGCGCCGCACTGAGAGCACTCCCTGGCGAAGGCGCTGTTGTCGGCCTCGCAGCTGCCACAGCGCGGAAAGTGCTCCGCCTTCTGCGCCGGGTCCGCGAGCGCCAGCGGCGCCTCGCCCCTGAAGCGCTCGAGGTGGGCCTCGGGGACGCTCGTGGCCTGTGGGGCCCCTTGCGGCCCCGCGACGGCCGAGAAGCGGTTGCCGTTCTGCAGCTGAGAGGGTTCCTCCGAGGCAGGCCGCTCGGCACGCGAGCGCTCCAGGTGGAGGAACCGGGAGAATCTGGACGTCATCGCGCCTCCGAAGTGCTGCCGCCCGAGGCCGGACGGGTGCGCCCCTTGGCCCAGTCCCGAAGCCGGGCGATCTCGTCCCTCATGGTCACCGACAGCGGGAAAGTTTCTCGCAGGGTGCGCACCATGTGCTGCTGTGCCAGGTCCGCGCCCTCGGCGAACGCCTCGTAGAGCCCGGCGATCACCACCTGCTCGATCTCCGCGCCGCTGAAGCCCTCGGTCATCGCCACCAGCGCGTCGAGCTCGTAGTTGGCCGGCTCCCGCTTGCGCCGCTTCAGGTGAATGCGGAAGATCTCCCGCCGCTCGGCCGCCTCGGGCAGATCGATGAAGAAGATCTCATCGAAGCGGCCCTTGCGCAGCAGCTCCGGCGGCAGCCCCTCGATGCGGTTGGCCGTGGCCACCACGAACACCGGCGCCGTCTTCTCCTGCAGCCACGTGAGCAGCGTGCCGAACACGCGCGCCGACACCCCGCTGTCCCCCGTGCTCGAGGAGCCCACGCCCGACAGCCCCTTCTCGATTTCATCCACCCACAGCACCACGGGCGCCACGCTCTCGGCCACGCGGATGGCCTTGCGCAGGTTCTCCTCCGAGGAGCCGATCAGCCCGCTGAAGATACGGCCCATGTCCAGCCGCAAAAGCGGCAGGTTCCACTGCGCGGAGATGGCCTTGGCCGTGAGGCTCTTGCCGCAGCCCTGTACCCCCAGCAGCAGCACGCCCCGGGGCTCGGGCAGGCCGAACTGCCGCGCCCGCTCTCCGAAGGCGCTGGTGCGCTGGCCCAGCCAGGCCTTCAGGTTGCTCAGGCCGCCCACGTTGCCCAGCGTCTCGTCCGGTGGGTAGTACTCCAACAGTCCGCTCTTGCGGATCACCTGGCGCTTCTCGTCCTGCACGCGCTTGATGTCGTCCGCGCACAGCTTCCCATCGTGGGCAATCGCCTTGGCGAAGGCGTTCTCCGCCTCCGACAGCGTGAGCCCCAGCGCCGCCTTGATCAGCTGATCGGCGTGCTCGCGCGACAGGTCCACCGTGGCCTTGTTCCCCTTGCGCACCACCGTGACGATCTCTTTGAGCAGCTGCATGAGGTCCGTGTAGGTGGGCATCGGTACGTCAACGACGGAGACCTCCTTCTCCAGCTCCACCGGGATGTGGAGCGTGGGGCTGAGGATGATGACGGTGGTGAAGGTCGTCTTGAGGAAGTGGGCCAGCTCGCGCACGGCCCGCACCACGCCCTTGTCCTCGAGGTAGGGGTGGAAGTCCTTGAGCACCACCAGGGCCGGCTCGGTCAGCTTCTCGATGGCGGCCAGCGCCTCGACGGGGTTGGTGGTGTCCTGGGGCAGGGCGGGGGCACGCGTGCCTCCCACGTTGCGCAGGCCCTTGCTGATGGACCAGTGCAGCAGCGCCTTGCCATGAGCGCGCGCCAGCTCCGCCAGCACCGTGTCCACCCGGTGCTCCTCCCACGAGACGAGGTAGAGCAGCGGGTAGCGGGCCCGCACGAGGATGTCGAGCTCCTCCAGCCACGGCGCCGTGCCAGCGCGTGGGGCCACAGGGGCAGTGCCTGGGGACGTCATGCCCGGGTTTATAGCACCGCGGGCCCGGGAGGCTCCCCAGGCGCCCGAGCCCGCCGGGCGCGGGTGTCAGGAGAAGGGGGATGCGTCCCGTCCGCCTTCCTGGAGACAGCCGGGAGAGAGGGCCTGCCTCGCTTGTTGCTTAGGAAGCGGGCCTCCCATAAGAGGCGCAACGAATATGGCGATGAACGAGCGTTACGAGCCGCAGGCGATTGAAGGCAAGTGGCAGACCCGCTGGGAAGAGGCGGGAGCGTTCCGGGCGGGCACCCGCCCTGAAGCCCCGAAGAAGTACATCCTCGAGATGCTGCCGTACCCCAGCGGCAAGATGCACATGGGGCATGTGCGCAACTACCTCATCGGGGACGTGTACGCGCGCTACTTCCGGATGAAGGGCTTTGATGTGCTGCACCCCATGGGGTGGGACGCCTTTGGCCTGCCCGCGGAGAACGCGGCCATCAAGGACGGCGTGCACCCCGCCGTGCGCACCCAGGAGAACATCGACTCCTTCAAGGCGGAGATGCGCTCGCTGGGCTACGCATACGACTGGGAGCGCGAAGTCAACACCAGCAAGCCCGAGTACTACCGCTGGAACCAGTGGTTCTTCATCCAGATGCTGCAGCGGGGGCTGGTGTACCGGCGCTTCAGCAAGGTGAACTGGTGCACGGGCTGTCTGACGGTCATCGCCAACGAGCAGGTCAAGGAAGGCACCTGCGAGCGCTGTGACTCACCGGTGCTGGACAAGGAGATGCCCGAGTGGGCGTTCCGCATCACCAGGTACTCCCAGGCGCTGCTGGACGGGCTGGATGAGCTGAAGGAGTGGCCCGAGCGCATCACCAGCATGCAGCGCAACTGGATCGGCCGCTCCGAGGGCGCCGAGGCGGACTTCGCGGTGCAGGGCAGCAACGAGAAGATCCGCGTCTTCACCACCCGGGTGGACACCATCTACGGCTGCACCTACGTGGTGCTGGCGCCGGATCACCGGCTGGTGGCGAAGCTGACGACGCCCGAGCGCAAGGCCGAGGTGGACGCCTTCGTCGCGAAGATGGCGGCCATCAACAAGACGGACCGCACGGCGGAGGGTGCCACCAAGGAGGGTGTCTTCACCGGCGCTCACGCGGTGAACCCCTTCACGGGCCAGCAGGTGCCCATCTGGATCGCCAACTTCGTGCTGTCCGACTACGGCACGGGCGCGGTGATGAGCGTGCCGGCGCATGATCAGCGCGACTTCGAGTTCGCGCGCAAGTACAGCCTGCCCATCAAGGTCGTCATTCAGCCGGCCAAGGGCGACAAGCTGCCCGCGGGCGACACGCTGGAGGCGGCCTACACGGAGTACGGCGTGCTGGTGGACTCGGGCGAGTACACCGGGCTGAGCTCCGAGGAGGCCCGCCCGAAGATGGCGGCCAAGCTGGAGGGCGAGGGCCGCGGCAAGGCCACGGTGACGTACCGCCAGAAGGACTGGGGCTTCAGCCGCCAGCGCTACTGGGGCACGCCCATCCCCATCGTCTACTGCGAGAAGTGCGATCCCGAGCGCGCCGGCATCCCCGTGCCGCTGGATCAGCTGCCCGTGCGTCTGCCGGAGATCGACACCCAGGCGGTGCTCACGGGCAAGGGTGAGCCCCCGCTGGCCAAGGTGGCCTCGTGGGTGAACACCACCTGCCCCAGGTGCAAGGGCCCCGCCCGCCGCGAGGCGGAGACGATGGACACCTTCGTCGACTCCACCTGGTACATCGCGCGCTACCTGTCGCCGAAGTACGACGCCGCGCCGTTCGATCCGGCCGCGGCCAAGCGCTGGCTGCCGGTGGACGTGTACGTGGGCGGCCCCGAGCACGCCGTGATGCACCTGCTGTACTTCCGGTTCTGGACGCGGGTGATGAAGGAGCTGGGCCTGTCTCCGGTGGACGAGCCCGTCACGCGCCTGGTGACGCAGGGCATCGTCAACGGCCCGGACGGCAAGAAGATGTCCAAGCGCTGGGGCAACGTGGTGGCGCCGGCCTCCATCGTGAAGAAGTACGGGGCGGACACCGCGCGCGCCTACGTGGCGTTCGCGGGCCCGCCCGAGCGTGACTTCGACTGGTCCGATGCCCAGGTGGAGGGCGCCTTCCGCTTCCTGAAGCGCGTGTGGGTCATGGCTGCCACGCACGAGGGCGTCGCGGGCGCCACGCACTCGGGCCCCTACGAGGGCAAGGCGCTGGAGATCCGCCGCGCCGCGCACAAGTGCCTGAAGCGGGTAGGGGAGGCCATCGAGCGGCTCTCCTTCAACACCGCCATCGCCGGCATCATGGAGTACCTCAACGCGCTGAGCGCGGTGGGCACCCCCGAGACGCCCGCCGAGAAGGCCGCCATGGCCGAGGCCATCCGCATCATGGCCGTGGTGCTCACCCCGTTCGCCCCGCACATCGCCGACGAGGTGGCCGAGGCGTACGGCTCCAAGACGTTCACCATGCTGCAGGAGTGGCCCGCGTTCGATCCGGCGCTGGTGGTGGATGACGAGATCCCCTACGCCGTGCAGGTCAACGGCAAGCTGCGCGCGGAGATCAAGGTGCCAGCCGACGCGGCCGAGGCGGACGTGCGCGCTGCGGCCGAGGCGGACGAGCGGGTGAAGGCGGCCATGGTGGGCAAGACGCTGCGCAAGTTCGTCTTCGTGCCCAAGCGGCTGGTGAACTTCGTCGTCGGCTGAGCGGAGGCCCGCGGTGCCCACCGAGGTCCTCGTCATGTGCACGGGGTGCGGGCGGCCTCAACCCGCTCGCAGCGGCCCCTGCGTGGCGTGCGGCAGGCTGCTGCCGGACGCCCCGCTGCCCGCGGCCTCGGCACCCGAGGCCCCCTTCCTCTCGCTGGAGTGGGGTGGGCGTCTCATCAGAGGTGAGGATCGGCGGCTGACGTACCGTGCGGACGCCGCCACCCCGTCCGTCGTCGTGGAGCTGGGCAACCTCCGGGTCGTCACCCTGGGCCGGCGCCTCTTCATCGAGGCCCTGGCCGTGGTGCCCCTGGCCGTGGTGGTCGCCGTCCTCGTCCCCTCCCTGCGGCCGGTGATGGCGGCCCTGGGGTTGCTCGCGCTGCTCGTGGCCCTGCTGTGGCGCCGCTACTACCTCGTGGTGCGGGGGCTCGACGGGGGGCACATGCGCTGGCCGCTGGGCACCGCGCGGGTCGGCTCAGGGAAGGCCCGGCACATTGACGAGGCGTGGACGGCGGCCGCTCCCGTGCTGGCCTCGCGCGGCGTCGCTGTTCGGGAGGGGACAGGGGGACGTGGCCCCGGTGCTTGACCGGACGTCTCGGCCCGCTACTGTGGGTGCCATGGCTCGGGTCAGCGCGATGGCGTGGGCAGTGCTCGCGATGGGGCTGGGGTGCGGCTACCGCTTCCTGCCCCGCGACGAGATGCTGCCGGAGGGTGTGCGCGCCGTGTGCGCTCCCATGTTCCGCAACGACACCCCCGAGCCGGGCCTGGAGACGCTGTTCACCCGCGCCTTCCGCCAGGAGATGCTGCGCGCGGGCACGCTGGGCGGAGGCGGCACGTGTGACGCGAACCTCGAGGGCGTGGTGACGTCCGTGGGCAGCTGGCCCACCATCGTCACCGAGCCCCTCTTCGAGGAGACCGTGGACGAGCAGGGCAACAAGAACCGACGGCAGATCCGGGACCCGCAGCTGGCCAGCTACCGGGCCTCCGCGTCGGCGGTCCTGAGGCTCACGAAGGACGGACGGGTACTGGCGGAGACGAGCGTCTCCGGTACCGAGGACTACCTGCCGGGAAGTGGCGATGTCCTGCAGGCCGAGGCCAACCGCCAGGCCGCGCTCCACCGTCTCTCGGAGACGCTGATGCGCGAGGGCTACGAGCGGCTGGCTCAGAGCTGGTGAGGCGCCGGGAGCGTTCTCCCGGCACCGGACTACTTGGCGGCGGCGGCGGCCTTGCGGGCGGCCTTGGCCAGCCGGGAGATGCGGCGCGAAGCGGTGCGCGGGTGAATCACGCCCTTGGAGGCGGCGCGCGACAGCGTGCGGGTGGCGTCCTTGACCGCGTCCGTGGTCTTCGCCACGTCCTTGCCGGCGAGGGTCTCACGCGCCTTCTTCACGGCGGTCTTCACCGTGGTGCGGACAGTGGTGTTGCGGGCACGGCGCTTCTGCGCCTGACGGTTGCGCTTCTCTGCGGACTTGGTGTTCGCCAAGGTAATCTCCAACTGACGGCTGTGGAAACGAAGGGGGCCGTACCTACTTCGGCGCCTGCCAAGCGTCAAGGCGCGCGTGTTAGACGGTGTACTCCCAGAGAAGTCCCGCCGCATCCTGGAAGCGGACCCGTGAGGGCTCGATCCCCTGCACGGCGCCAGGGTGGGAGGCCTCCAGGAGCCCTCGCAGGCGCTCCACCGAGCGCGCCGAGGGAGCCCCCAGCGTCACGGCGGCCCCGGCACCCGGGCACCCCGCTCCCTGAGTGAAGACGAGCCGCAGGGCCCCATCGCCGTAGACGGCCTCGCCCGGCTCGCCGCGCTCGGCGTGCCAGCCGATCAGGGGGGCAACGCCATCCCAGAAGGCTCGCTGGGCGGCCAGGTCCGCCACCGTGAAGCGCAGCGCCAGCAGCGGCGCCCGGGGCAACGAGGCCGGCGGCGGCAGGGCCTTCTCCTCCACCTTGGCCGCCTGCCAATGTCGTTCCATGTGCTCCAATGTAGCCCCGCCGAAGGGGACGCCCTCGGCGCGCAGGGCGCTCTCAATGTGCTGGAAGCGGGAGATGAAGCGGCGGATGGCCATGCGCAGCGCATCCTCGGGAGGCACGTGGAGGAAGCGCCCCAGGTTGGCCAGGGAGAAGAGCACATCGCCCAGCTCGTGCTCGATGGCGTCGCGGTCTCCCGAGGCCACGGCCTCGTCCAGCTCGTCCAGCTCCTCCTGGAGCTTGGCGCGCACCCCGGCGGTGTCCGGCCAGTCGAAGCCCATGCGGCTGGCCTTCTCGGTGAGCCGCTCGGCGCGCAGCAGGCCCGGGGCGGCGGTGGGCACCCCATCGAGCACCGAGCCCTCCCGGCCCGTCTTGCGCTTCTTCTCCTCGGCCTTGCGCCGGGCCCAGTTGCGCAGGGCGTCCTCCGCGTTGTTCTCCGGGGCCTCGAGCGGCTGGCCACCGAAGATGTGGGGGTGGCGGCTCTCCAGCTTGTCGCTGATGGAGCGGCAGACCTCCTCCATGGTGAACTCGCCCTTCTCCGCGGCCAGCTGGGCGTGGAAGACGATCTGAAAGAGCAGATCCCCCAGCTCCTCGGCCAGGGGGCGCCAGGGGCCGCCCGCGGCCACCCGGTCCATCTCGTCCAGCACCTCGAAGGCCTCCTCGATGAGGTAGGGGCGCATCGAGCGCAGGTCCTGCTCCCGGTCCCACGAGCAGCCGTTCTCCCCCCTGAGCCGCGCCATGATGCCGACCAGCCGCTCGAACTGCTCCCGGGTGGTGTTCATGTGTGAACCAACCTCCAACTACGGGGCCCTGTGCCCGCCTGGTGCCTGGGCCCAAGTCCGGGAATTGGCCGCCTACCCAGTAAGCCAGGGGGCTCCCGAGAGGGGCCGGGGCGCGATTGCTTTCGCTGAGAGAGGCCCTCGCCTATCATCGAAGGTCCGGATGCCTCACTTCTTTTGTTCGCGCCTGCTCCCGGTGCTCCTCTTCGTCGCGCTGTTCTCGGCGAGCGAGGTCTCTGCTCAGATCGACGCGCCTTCCCTGATCGAAGAGGTCGATCCCGATACGGGCTCGCCCGATGAGGAAGAGTCCGTCTACGAGGACGAGGAGCCCACGCCCCGTCGTCCTGGAAAGAAGAAGGGCCGGGGCAGGGACCAGGAGCCCACCGAGGAGGAGGATCCCGACGCGGCGCAGCCCACGCCGGCGCCGACCACGCCGGCCGCGCCTACTCCGCCCACGGGCACGCCCGCCGAGACGCCCACTCCCGCGCCCGCGCCACCTGCTCCGGTGGGCAATCGGTCGGCGCCGCCGCTGCTGGCGCCCCGGGTGTCGGACGCGGACCTGCTGGCGGTGTGGGATCGCTGGAAGCAGGCCCGTGCCGCGGGAGATATCGCCGCCGCGGACCTGGGCAAGAAGGCGCTGCTGAAGCTGCGTGACGAGGTGTCCGCCACGGACTTCGATGCCTTCAGCGTGAGCCTGCTGCGCGAGGCCCGGGCGCGGCGTGACGCGGGAGATCTCGGCGGCGCGGTGCGGCTGGCCGAGGCCGCGGCGACGCTGTCTCCGAACCTGCCCTATGCGCGCTTCGCGCTGGCGGACCTGTACGTGCGCCAGCAGCCGGGCTCGGTGGGCCGGTACTCTCCCGAGCTTCAGGCGGGCCTGTCCGCGCTGATGAGTGATCCGCGCTACCTGCGGCCGGCCCTCGCGGACGTGGGCGCCATGGCGCTGCTGGCGGTGCTGGCCACGGCGCTGGCGGTGGTGGCGGTGCTCTTCGGGCGGCGGGTGCGCTACTTCCTGCATGACTTTCACCACGTGTTCCCGCGCGGCATGGGCAAGTGGCAGTCCATGGCCGTGGCGGTGACGGTGCTGGTGATGCCGCTGCTGCTGGGGCTGGGCGTGGTGCCGGTGCTGCTGGTGCTGTTCGCCGCGGTGGTGCTCTACCTCTCGGTGGCCGAGCGCGCCGTGACGGCGGTGCTGCTGGCGCTGGTGGGGCTGATCCCGCTGGCGGCCGGCTACGTGGCGCGCTCCACCGTCTTCGCGGGCACGGTGGCCGAGGACGTGTACGTGCTGGAGCGCGGCGGGTTCGCCGGCGACGACGCGGCGGCCCGGGTGCTGGCGCGCCAGGCGGCGAAGGAGGCCACGTTCGCGGAGCTGTTCGCCCTGGGCCGCTACCTGGGCCGGCGCGGGCAGCTCGAGGAGGCCGAGGCGGCCTACAAGGCGGCCGCGGCGCTGCGCCAGCGCAGTGGGCCTCTGCTCACCAACTTCGGCAACGTGCTGCTGGCGGCCGGGAAGACCGAGGAGGCCGAGCGCATCTACAAGGAGGCCGCCCAGGCCGATGGCACCCTGGCGGCCGCGCCCTACAACCTGGCGCAGATCTACCGTCACCGGGCGAAGGGAATGCCCGACAGCCTGGTGGGCGCCGAGATGGATCGCCACCGCCAGACGCTCGCCACCGCGCAGCTGCTGGACTCCTCGCTGGTGGGGCGGGACGTGCCGCCGGATGACCGGATGCTGGTGAACCTGCTGCTGCTGTCGCCGACCCTGCCCCAGTCCGACATCATGGTGCTGGCCGACGGCGAGGCGGCGGGCCAGCGCGTCGAGTCTCAGCTCAACCGGCTGCTGGTGGGCTCCTCGGGCACGATGGCGCGGGTGTACCCCGCGGCGCTGGCGCTGCTGCTGTTCGCCTTCGGCTACGTGCGCGACCGCCTGCGGGCCTCGAAGTCCTGCGAGAAGTGCGGCAACGTGGTGTGCCGGCGGTGTGATCCGGACCTGAGCGCTGGCAGCTTCATGTGCAGCCAGTGCACCAACGTCTTCGCGCGCAAGGGCGTGGTGCCCGAGCCGCTGCGCGCGCAGAAGCAAGCCGAGGTGGAGCGCCACCAGACGTGGATGAACCGGCTGGCGCTGGCGCTCGGGGCGCTGGTGTCTGGCGCGGGCCACATCTTCTCGGGCGCGCCCGTGCGCGGCGCCGTCTACAGCTTCCTGTTCCTGCTGGCGCTCTCCGTCGTGATGCTGCGCGACGGGCTGCTCAAGGCCCCTTACGGTGACGCCCCCGTGTACCTCAAGCTGGTGCCGGTGGTGCTGGTGCTGCTCCCCCTCTATCTCCTGTCGCTGCGCGGCCTGCGCAAGCGCCAGACTCAGTAGGTCCGCCCACCATGGCCCTCAAGGGAACACTCAAGGACTTCGGCATCGCGGACATCCTGCAGCTCATTGGCCAGCAGCAGAAGACCGGGCAGCTGTGCCTGGCCAACAAGGAGCAGGAGGTCAACGTCTTCTTCAAGGACGGCAACATCGCCCGGGTGGAGAGCGTCACCCGCAAGAAGAAGGACCTCATCGGCAACATGCTGGTGCGCGCCGAGATCATCACCGAGGCCCAGCTCGAGGAGGCCCTGGAGACGCAGCGCCGCACCCTCAAGCGCCTGGGCGATGTGCTCGTCTCCAGCGGCTTCATCACCGCCCCCAACTTCAAGAAGATGATGCAGTTGCAGGCCACCGAGACGATCTACAAGCTCTTCAGCTGGGACGCGGGCACCTACGAGTTCAAGGTCGAGCCCGTCGTCTCCGACACCGAGGCCATCACGCCGCTGCGTGCCGAGTCGGTGCTGATGGAGGGCTTCCGGATGGTCGACGAGTGGCCCGTCATCCGCAAGAAGATCAACCGGCTGGACATGACGTTCGAGACGACCCGGCCCCTGCCTCCGCCCCGCGTGCAGGAGGAGGACCTGGACGCCGCCTTCGATGACGCGTTCGCCGAGAAGAAGAAGGACGAGAACAAGGGCGAGTTCAAGTCCGTGGGCGACTCGGAGCGCCGCGTCTACGAGGTGATCGCCCCGGGGCGCGATGTGCGCAAGCTCATCGACGTGAGCTGCCTGGGTGAGTTCGAGACCTGCAAGGCGCTGCTCAACCTCATCAACCTGGAGTACGCCAAGCCCGTCCTCGCCAACGGCCAGGCCCCTGGCTCCGACCGCGAGGGCATCCTCTCCAAGGTGGGCCAGAGCCTGGGCCGGGTGGGGGCCAGCATGGCCACGCTGGCGGCGGTGCTCTTCCTGGTGGCGCAGCTGTCCGGGGGCATCTCCCTGGCCAGCTCGCCTGCCTCCTCGATTGCCGACCCGGCGGCCCAGCGCTTCATCTCCCGCGCGCAGATCAAGCGCATCGAGTCCGCGCTGGAGGTGTTCCGCCTGGAAAAAGGCGAGCTGCCAGAGCAGTTGAATGCATTGGTGACCGCCGGGTTGTTAAAGCAGGAAGAGCTGCAGTACCCCTGGAGTGAGCAGTACTATTACAAGCGCCTGGCTGCTCGGGAGTTCGTTCTGCTGCCGCCCGTGCACTAAGCACGGCCGGTTGCCATCTTTCCCGGGTCAGACGGCGACGTTACGTTGAGTCCGGGAAGGTTCATGGAGGAACAGAACTCATTGCGAACCCCTGCCACGGTGGAAGCTCCTGCCTCTCGCCCTACCTCTGCCAAGGTCGATGTCCGTGACAACGACACCGCCGTGGCCCTGTGTGGCAACCAGAACGAAAACCTGAAGCTCATCGAGCGCCGCCTGGGCGTCCGGGTGGGCCAGCGCGGCACGGAACTGCACCTGTCGGGCCCCGCTGACGCGGTCGCCTTCGCCGTGCGCCTCGTGGAGAACCTCGAGGAGATGATCCGCGCCGGCCGCTCCATCTACCGCGAGGATGTGGAGCAGGGCATCAAAGTCCTCGGCCGGGGCGGCGCCGAGTCCCTGCAGGAAGTCATGCTGGGGCCCGTGCTCAAGAGCTCCGGCAACCGGCAGATTGCTCCCAAGAGCATCGCCCAGAAGCGCTACGTGGAGGCCATCCGCTCCCACGACATCGTCTTCGGCATTGGCCCCGCGGGTACGGGTAAAACCTACCTGGCCATGGCCATGGCGGTCGCCTTCCTCCAGGAGCGCAAGGTTAAGCGCATCATCCTGGCGCGCCCCGCGGTGGAGGCGGGCGAGAAGCTGGGCTTCCTGCCAGGCGACCTGGCGGAGAAGGTGAACCCGTACCTGCGCCCGCTGTATGACGCGCTGCACGACATGATGGCGGGCGAGCGCGCCGCGGCGCTGGTGGAGCAGGGCGTCATCGAGGTGGCTCCGTTGGCCTTCATGCGCGGCCGCACGCTCAATGACGCCTTCGTCATCCTCGACGAGGCGCAGAACACCACCGTCGAGCAGATGAAGATGTTCCTCACGCGCCTGGGCTACAACAGCAAGGCGGTGGTGACGGGCGACGTGACGCAGGTGGACCTGCCCATTGGCAAGATGTCCGGCCTGAACCACGCGCGCGCCATCCTCCGGAACATCGAGGGTATCTGCTTCTCTGAGTTCTCGGAGGTGGATGTGGTACGCCACCCCCTGGTTCAGGAGGTCATCCGGGCCTACGACAAGTTCGAGACGGCCAAGGCCGAGTCGTCCAAGCAGCAGCAGGCCCGCGAGGCGCAGGACCCGGTGCAGCCCGAGACGGCGGAAGTCGAAGACCCGATTGCCACGTAGTTTCGCGGACCTGGCCGTCTGGCCAGGTTCCAACCGGGCTGCAACGGGGACACAAAGGTCCTGCGACCTTGATGTTGCCGTTGCGGCTTGCGTAGGGTGGGGGCCTCATGGCCGAACCGGAATCATCGCCCCCTGGGCCCAGCCCTCTCGACGCGCTCACCCGGCGTCTTAGTCTGGGCGGCAAAGCCTGGGGCCGCCGCCTCACCCTGGTGCTGTTGCTGCTGGTGGTGTCAGTGGCGGCGGGCTTCGTCATCTCTCCGGGGCTCTATAGCCAGCAGATCCCCGCGCTGACGGAGGAGCACCTGGGCAAGCCCTTCCGGGCCAACTCGCCCGCGGGCTTCAAGGCCGGCCGCGACTACGAGATTCGTCACGATGCGATGACGGAGCAGCGGCGCCTGGAGGCCCGCGGCGCCGTGCGCCCGGTGTACGACTTGAACCCCGAGGCGGTGGACAAGGTCCGCTTCGCGATGAAGACGGCCTTCGCCGAGATGCGCCGCCGGCTGGCTGTGAAGGCCTCCGAGGACAGCGCCCGGAGTGGGGAAGGGGAGGCAGAGGTACGCAAGCCCCGCAAGCCGATGGCGCCGCCCACGCCCGAGGAGCTGGAGCGTGTGCGCAAGGAGCGCGAGGCGCTGCAGGGAGACTTTCAGGAACTGCTGTTCGGCCAGCGAGACGCGGCGCTGGAGGCCGAGGACTTTCAGGCGCTGCTGAACAACGGCTTCTCCGAGGAGGCCGAGGCGGCGACGCTGCTGCTCTTGGAGCGGGCGTACGGCTCGGAGCGCGGGCCGGTGTTCATCGGCAACTCGCGCGAGGAGCTGGCACGAGAGGGCCCGCAGGGCATCACCGTGAGGGACGTGCGCCACAGCGGCGAGCAGACGCTGTCGGGCGCGGCGCCCGGGGTGCTGGATGTGCGCGAGGCCCATTCCGAGCTGGATCGGTTCGCCTCGATTCCGGGCAACCTGCTGCCGGACTCGCCGGGCGTGCAGCGCCGGGCGGTGCTGCGGCTGGCCAAGCGGCTGGTGCGGCCGGATCTGACGATCAACATCGCCGAGACGAGCGCGCGGCGCCTGAAGGCGGCCGAGGCGGTGAAGGACGCCGTCATCTCGCTCAAGAAGGGCCAGCGCGTCATTGGCGACGGAGAGCTGGTCAACGAGACGCACCTGGTCATCCTCCAGGGGATGCGGGCGCAGACGGACCGGTTGGATCTGATTCAGCTGCAGGTGGGCGGCACGGGCGTGGTGGCGCTGTTGATTGCCGCCTCGTTCGTGTTCTGCCGCACGGCGTTCCGGCGCTTCCGGCCCACACGCAAGGACGGGGTGCTGCTGGGCGCGCTGCTGGTGCTCATGCTGGGGCTGCTGCAGGTGTGGGTGTCCATCGCGGACGCGGTGCAGGACCGCTACGAGGTGCTGCCCATCGAGGCGCTCTACTACGCCTTCCCGATCGCCGCGGGCGCCATGCTGGTGCGCTTCATCCTGTCCGAGGAGTCCTCGCTCTTCTTCGCCGTGGTGCTGGCGTGCCTGGCCGGAGTGATGCTGGGCAACTCGCTGTCCTTCGGCGTGTACGCGCTGGTGGGCGCGCTGGTGGCCTCGGACCGGATTACCCGGGCCAGGGATCGGGTGGGCATCTTCAAGGCGGGGCTGGTGACGGGCCTGGTGAACGGGGTGGCGGTGCTGTTCCTGTTCCTGGGCGAGGGCAAGGGGCTCAGCGGAGACACGCTGCTCACGGCGCTGTTTGCCTGCGTGGGCGCGGCGCTGGCGGTGCCGGTGATGGTGATGGCGCTCACGCCGCTCATCGAGGCCACGTTCGGCTACGCCTCGGACATCAAGCTGCTGGAGCTGGCCAACCTGAACCACCCCGCGCTCAAGGAGCTGATCGTCCAGGCGCCGGGCACCTACCACCACTCGATCATCATCGGCACGCTGGTGGAGAACGCGGCGGAGGCCATTGGCGCCAACCCGCTGCTGGCGCGCTCGTGCGCCTACTACCACGACATCGGAAAGGGCCGGAACCCGCTCTACTTCGGTGAGAACCAGAAGGGCGAGAACCGGCACGACACGATGGCCCCCGCCATGAGCGCCGTCATCATCAAGCGCCATGTGACGGAGGGGCTGGAGATGGCGCGCCAGTACCGGCTGCCCAAGCTGGTGGCGGACGCGATTCCGCAGCACCACGGCACGCGGCTGGTGGGCTACTTCTTCCACAAGGCGGTGAAGGAGCAGGAGGGCAAGGAGAACGCCCCGCCCATCGACGAGAGCATCTACCGCTACCCCGGCCCCAAGCCCCAGTTCCGCGAGGCGGCGCTGGTGATGATCGCCGACGCGGTGGAGGCCTCCACGCGGGCGATGCCCGAGCCCACCGCGCCCAAGCTGCAGGCGCAGGTGCAGAAGATGATCAACCTCATCTTCGCCGAGGGGCAGCTGGACGAGTGTGACTTGACGCTGAAGGACCTGCACCTCATCTCCTCCTCCTTCCTGCACACCCTGAAGGGCATCTACCACGCGCGCCCGGAGTACCCGGCCGGAGCGCTGAGCGCGGGAGTGAAGGCCGCGCCGCTGATGGTGGCCGCGGCGCCCAAGCAGGATGGCAAGGTGAAGAGCGCGTGAGGCTGCGTAAGGGCAAGCTCATCCCCCGCGAGGATGGCAAGCGCATCGAGGAGTTCATCGGCGCGGCCACCACGGGCACCTCTTCGGCCTCGGTGGCGCGGATGCTGGCGCCGCCCGGCTGGTCCGAGCCCGCGCAGAAGCCCGAGTTCGACGAGGTGGTGCTGGTGCTGCTGGGCGAGCTGACGCTGGTGGTGGACGGCAAGCGCGAGCGCATTGGCCCGGGCGAGGTGGGCTATGTGCCCCGCGGCCGGCGCGTCATCTACCGCAACGACGGGCAGGGCGCGTGTGACTACTGGTCCATCTGCGCGCCCGCGTTCCGCCCGGAGCTGGCCCACATCGAGACGCCCAAGCAGGCGCCGCAGCCGGCCAACGAGGTGACGGTGCAGGTGGCGCACGCGCAGGGCGAGGCGCTGGCCCGGCCGCTGGCCTCCCTGGCGCGCACGTTCCTGGAGCAGCTGGAGCTGCACGGGTGCGAGCTGTCGATCTCGCTGGTGGGAGACCGGGCCATCCGCCGGCTCAACCGCACCTGGCGCAAGAAGGACAAGGCCACCGACGTGCTGAGCTTCCCGGCGGGGGACCTGCCCAAGGGCACCCCCGGGCCCCGGCAGCTGGGAGACGTGGTCATCTCGATGGACACCGCGAAGCGGCAGGCCAGGGAGTACGGCCGGACGCTGGAGTCCGAGGTGGCGCGCTACCTGGCGCACGGGGTGCTGCACCTGCTGGGGTACGATCACGAGCGCTCGTATGACGCGCGGAAGATGGCGGCCCTGGAGGAGAAGCTCCTGGGGGGCAGCGGCATGGTGTCGGACGCGGTGAAAGCCGGGCGTGCCCGGCGGCTCGTGTAACAGACGGGCGAAGCTCGGGGTTGTGTCGCCCCACGCGCGTGATAGGTACGACAAGCCCTTCGCGTGTTGGACGAGACATGCCCCGCTCTGCTCCATTGCTCCTGTGCCTGCTTGGTCTGCTGCTCGCGGCTCCCGCCCGTGCGGACCTGCCGCCGTGGGGCACTGGCCAGAGCAGCGGTGAGGACCTGGTCATCTCGCTGGTGACGTTCAGCCCGGGGGATGACGTGGCCTCGTGGTGGGGACATGGCTCGCTGGTGGTGGAGGACCGCAAGCTGCAGCACCAGCGGCTCTACAACTACGGCATGTTCTCGTTCGACAGCACCATGCTGGGGCGCTACGCCATGGGGCGGCTCGAGTTCTGGGTGGCCGACGCGAGCGCCGCGCGCACCTACCGCGCCTACAAGTCGCTCAACCGCGACGTGCGCATTCAGGAGCTGAACCTGACGCCCGAGCAGCGCGTGGAGGTGGCCCGCCTGCTCGCCGAGAACGTGAAGCCGGAGAACCGGCACTACCTGTACCACCACTACAACGACAACTGCGTCACCCGGCTGCGGGACATGATCGACCGGGCCACCGGAGGCCAGTTCCGCCAGGCCGCCAGCGCTCCGGGGCGGATGACGCTGCGGGAGCATACGCGCCGCTACACCGCCGTAAGCGCGCCGATGAGCCTGCTGCTCGACTTCCTGATGAACGACGAGATCGACCGGCCCGTCACCAGGTGGGACGAGGCGTTCCTCCCGGACGAGCTGGAGAAGCAGGTGGCCGAGATCCAGCTGACGGGGACGGATGGGCAGAAGGCGCCGCTCGTCGCCCGGAGCGTGGAGTACTTCAAGTCGGACCGGGCGCCGCCTCCCGCCGAGCCGCCGGGCTATGGCCCGTGGGTGCTGCTGGTGGGGCTCGTGCTGGGCGGCGGCGCGGTGGGGC
The DNA here is from genome assembly GCA_035296065.1 of Myxococcaceae bacterium. GTDB lineage: Bacteria > Myxococcota > Myxococcia > Myxococcales > Myxococcaceae > DATHBR01. The sequence continues at coordinate 130,669 of DATHBR010000081.1, forward strand.
TGGCGTTCTGGGAGCGCAAGGGCTCGCGGCTCGCGCGGGTGCTGCTGGGGCTGGAGAACATGGTGGTGGGCCTGGTGCTCGGCTTTCCCGGCACCGCGCTGTTCATCATGTGGCTCATCACCGACCACACGGTGACGTACCGCAACGAGAACCTCTTCCTGGCCAACCCGCTCACCCTGCTGGCGCTGCCGCTGGGCCTGATGCTCACGTGGGGCTCGAGGTTTGCGCGCGCCGGGCTGCGCAACATCTGGCTGGTGCTGGCCGCCAGCGGCGTGCTCGGGGTGGTGCTCAAGGTCATCCCGCTGTTCAACCAGGACAACTGGCGGCTCATCGCGCTCATCCTGCCCATCTCGCTGGGCATGGCGGGCGCCTTCCACCTGGAGTGGCTGCTGGCGCGCGTGCGTGGCTCGGCTCTGGCGTCGGGTGGACAGCCGCTCTCTTCTTCTCTCAAGACCCCCTAGCGCGCGGGCAGCGCGCTCCACGAGGATTACGACATGGCGAACGACACGATGGAGAAGATCAGCGGCCTGCGAGAGCGTCTGTTGGCGCTCCGGGGGCATCTTTGACCTCGACCGCAAGAGGTCTCGCATCGCGCTGATCGAGCGCGACTCCACCCAGCCCAACTTCTGGGACGACAACACCAAGGCGCAGGCGCTGCTCAAGGAGAAGTCCACGCTGGAGGCCAGCGTGGGCTCCTTCGACAAGACGCTGCGGGGCTTGGACGACGCCCAGACGCTGCTGGAGCTGGCCAAGGAGATGAGCGACGAGGCCAGCGCTCAGGAGGCGGAAGGCTCGCTGCCGGCGCTGGAGGCGGAGGTGGCCAAGCTGGAGCTGGCGCGGATGCTCTCGGGAGAGAACGACCGCAACAACTGCTTCATGGACATCAACGCGGGCGCGGGCGGCACCGACAGCATGGACTGGGCCGCCATGCTGATGCGCATGTACACCCGCTTCTGCGAGCAGCGCGGCTGGGAGGTGGAAGTCAGCGACATGGTCGCCGGCGAAGAGGCGGGCTTCAAGAACGTCTCGCTGCACATCAAGGGCGAGTTCGCCTACGGCTACCTCAAGGCCGAGGTGGGCGTGCACCGGCTGGTGCGCATCAGCCCCTTCGACGCGAACGCGCGGCGGCAGACGGCGTTTGCCTCGGTGGACGTGTACCCCGAGGTGGATGACTCCATCCGCATCGACATCCCCGAGAAGGACTACGAGCTGAAGTTCATCCGCGGCGGTGGCGCGGGTGGCCAGAAGGTGAACAAGACCTCGTCCACCGCGCAGCTGCGCCACCTGCCCACGGGCATTCTGATCACCTGCCAGACGGAGCGCTCGCAGTCGGCCAACAAGGACATGGCGTTCAAGATTCTGCGCGGGCGCCTGTACGAGATGGAGCTCAAGCGCCGCGAGGTCGAGCGCGACGCCGCCGAGGCGCAAAAGAAGGACATCAGCTTCGGCAGCCAGATCCGCAGCTACGTGCTGGCGCCGTACCGCATGGTGAAGGACCTGCGCACCGGCATCGAGACGGGCAACGTGGACTCGGTGCTGGACGGCAACCTCGAGTCGTTCATCACCGCACAGCTGCTGGGGGTGAAGAACCCCAACCGCAGCGCCTCGGCGGAGTGAGCCACGGGGCGGGGAACCTTTCCGCGGCCCTGGTGTCCTAGGGGCCGCGGAGCAGGGCCGCCGGCAACGCGGTAGGCTACGGCCACGCGCCGCAAGTGGGCCGCGGGAGGTGGCAGGTGTCTTCGAGCGGGGTGCTCGACATGGAGCAGCAGGCAGCGGGGGCCGCCGCGACGGGCGACGCGACCTCCGAGCGCGTGCTGCTGTCTCGGCTGCGCCGGGGAGACCCGGACGCCTTCGAGCAACTGGTGCGCGAGCACCAGGACCGCGTCTACGACTTCTGCGTCCGCATGCTCGGCGACCGCGAGGAAGCGCATGATCTGGTTCAGGAGATCTTCGTCAGCGTCCACCAGAACCTCACCAAGTTCCGCGAGGACGCCAAGCTCTCCACCTGGATCTTCCGCATCAGCAAGAACCAGTGCATCAACCGCCTCAAGTACCTGAAGCGCCGGGGCCGGGGCCGCTCGGATGAGTATGGAGATGTAAGTGAAGATGCGCTTTCAGGCGCATTGGGCTCACCTCCCACTCCAGATGCGGCGTTGCAGACGTCGCGGGAGCGGGCGCGGGTGCAGTGGGCGATCGGGCAGCTGGAGCCGGACGCGCGCATGTTGGTAGCGCTGCGCGACATCGAGGGTCTGAGTTACGAAGAAATCATTCAGATTACGGAGCTGGCGGAGGGGACGGTGAAGAGCAGGCTGCACCGGGCGCGGGAGAAGCTGGCGGATCTGTTGGGACAGCTTGAGGAATGAGGTTTTTCAGCGGAGACTGATGGACGTGGAACCGCAACTGAGCCACCGGGAAGCGAAGTCCCTGTTCTTCGCGCTCGCTGACGAGGAGCTGCCAGCGCCGCAGGCGCAGGCGGTGCGTACGCACCTGGACGGCTGCGACGAGTGCCGCGCCGGGTGGGACAAGTACGCGCAGACCGTGCAGCGGGTGCGCAAGGTGGAGCGTGAGAAGGCGCCCCCGGCGATGGCCTCGCTGGTGATGAACCGGGTGAAGCGCGAGCGCCGGTTCGGGCTGCGCAAGCTGCACCTGACGCACATGAACCACCGCCTGCCGGTGGAGATCCTCATCCCGGTGCTGCTGGCGGCCGCGGTGGCCGCGTTCCTGGTGATGTCCGCGTCCTGACGGACATGATGCGTTGCGTCCCGGGGTAGGCTTGGCTAGGGTGCCGCGCCCTTCGGAGCGCACGCCATGGCTGACCCTGAAAACAAGAGCGACAAGTCGGCGGAAGCGGACTCGGACCACGGGTCCAAAGAGCAGGAGATCTACCAGCAGCGCCTGGACAAGGCGGCCAAGTGGCGCGAGGCGGGCTTCAACCCGTACGGCAACGGCTTCCGCCCCGAGCACCAGGCCGCGGAGATCCACGCCCGCCACGGCGCTCAGTCCACCGAGGAATTGGACCAGAACCCCGCCACGTATACCGTGGCCGGCCGCATCGTGGCGATGCGCACCTTCGGCAAGGCGGCCTTCATCAAGCTGAGGGACCGCTCGGGCGAGATCCAGGTCCACATGAAGAAGGACGCGCTGGGTGACGCCTACGAAGTCTTCAAGCTGTGCGACCTGGGCGACTTCCTGGGGGCCACCGGCCCGGTGTTCCGCACCAAGACGGGCGAGCTGTCCCTGTCGGCCACGAAGTTCACCCCGCTGACCAAGACGCTGCGCCCGCTGCCCGAGAAGTGGCACGGCCTCACGGACGTGGAGGTCCGCTACCGCCAGCGCTACCTGGACCTGGTCTCCAACTCCGAGGTGAAGCAGACCTTCCTCAAGCGCACGAAGCTGGTGCGCTTCATCCGCGAGTTCCTGGACGCGCGTGACTTCATCGAGGTGGAGACCCCGATGATGCACCCGCTCGTCTCGGGCGCGGCGGCGCGGCCCTTCACCACGCACCACAACGCGCTCGACATCGATCTGTACATGCGCATCGCCCCCGAGCTGTACCTCAAGCGGCTGGTGGTGGGCGGCCTCGAGCGCGTCTACGAGATCAACCGCAACTTCCGCAACGAGGGCATCAGCACCCGGCACAACCCCGAGTTCACGATGCTCGAGTTCTATCAGGCGTACGCCACGTACGAGGATCTGATGGACCTGTCCGAGGCGATGATCTCCGAGGCGGCCCAGGCGGTGACGGGCTCCACGAAGGTGCCCTACCAGGGGCACACGCTGGACTTCGGCAAGGGCTGGAAGCGCATCCCCATGACGGAGGCCATCCGCGAGGCGGTGGGCGGCGCGCTCACCGACAAGGACATGGCCGACCCGGACAAGCTGCGCCACGAGCTGCTCAAGACGACGCACGCCGAGTCCGAGCGCCGCGCCATCGACACGATGAACCACGGCGAGCTGGTGGGCGCGCTCTTCGAGCACCACGTGGAGAGCACCCTCATCCACCCCACCTTCATCACCCATTTCCCTACCTCGGTCAGCCCGCTGGCGCGCCGCAACGACAAGAACGGGGAAATCACCGACCGGTTCGAGCTGTTCGTCGCCGGCCGGGAGATCGCCAACGCCTTCTCGGAGCTGAACGATCCGCTGGACCAGAAGGAGCGCTTCCTGGCGCAGCTGGACGCCAAGAAGCGCGGGCAGCAAGAGACGATGGACTACGACGAGGACTACATCCGGGCCCTGGAGCACGGCATGCCGCCCACCGCGGGCGAGGGCATCGGGATTGATCGCCTCGCGATGTTGTTCACGGATGCGGCGTCCATCCGGGACGTCATCCTCTTCCCGCTCCTCAAGCCGCAGTCGAAGTAGCCAAGGGGCCCTGTGCAAAGCGCCGAACGACAGACCGTCTATCGCTGGGGATTCGTCTGGAGCGGCGTCGCCGTCGCCCTGCTGGGAGCCATCGTGCTCGGCATGGCCGTCTCGCGCTCGCAGGCGTGGGGTGAGGTCTCCAGCGCGCTGGGCCTGGGGCTGTTGGGGTGGGGCAGCGCGGTGCAGACGCTCAACGCGGCGCTGCTGGTGCCGGTGCAGCTGGCGCTGACGCAGCCGCTGCCCATCCCCAGCTCCCATCTGCTGCTCTTGGGCACGCTCATCTGGCTGGCGGGGTGGGGGCTCATCGCGGCGGGCATCCGGCGGGCCCCGGCCTCCACGGAAGGTCCGAGCTCCGCGGCCGGCGCCATCCTGTACCCGCGGCTGGCGGGCTACCGGGACTTCTACTGGAGCACCCTGGCGGCCTACGGCGGCGGCATGCTGTTGGCCGAGCTGGTGCTCATCCTGCTGCAGACGGCGCTCTCCAGCGGCGTACAGCTGGAGACGGGGCAGGCGGTCCAGAGCTCGGGGATGCAGCTGGCGCCTCCGTGGGCCTTCGCCGTGGCGCTGCTGGCCGCGTGCGGCGTCGCCTTCATCTCGGGCGCCATCGGCGCGGCGCGCTCGCGGCGGCTGTCGCTGCCCGAGGCCACCATTGGCGTCTTCTACCTGGGCCTGCCCGTCCCCATCGTCCTGTCGCTGATGGAGCGCACGGCCGCGCTGCAGCCCCTGAGCTTCCGGCTGCGCGAGGTGTCCTACGTGGCGGGCCTGATTGGCCGGCCCGAGCTGAGCTACTGGCTCGTCTTCGTGCTGCTGGTGCTGATGCTGGTGCTGGGCATCAACTCCGGCTTCATCGCCGCGGGCAGCGGCCGGGTGGACCTGCGGCTGGGCTTCGAGCTGTTCGTCGCGCGCCGGCACGTGGCGGTGTTCCGGCCCTCGCTGCTGCTGGGCACCCTGGCGGTGCTGATGTTCGGCATCATCCCGCCGCTGCTCATCTACGGCATCGTCCGGGCGGTGGAGGCCGCGGTGGAGCGCACGCGCATCCGCGCCCTGGGCCTGAAGGATCCGCTCGCGGCGGCCGCGGCGCTCAACCACCTCAAGCAGACTGAGCAGTCGCCCACCATGATGATGACGGCGCTCTCGGTGGGCGGCGTGGGCGTGGGCGTGATGGCGCTCATCATCGTGCTGTCGGTGATGAGCGGCTTCGAGCTGGATCTGCAGAAGAAGATCCTCGGCACGCACGCGCACGCGGTGGTGACGAAGTACGCGGGGGACCTGCCCGAGTATCCCCGGCTGATGGAGCAGATCGCCAAGGTGCGCGGCGTGGTCGGCCAGTCGCCGTTCATCGTCAACCAGGTGATGATCGCCTCCGAGGGCAACGTCGACGGCGTGGTCATCAAGGGCATCGACCCGGACACGGTGGGCGCGGTGACGGATCTGCCCCAGTACATGCTGCCGGGCGGCTCGCTGGAGAACCTCAAGCACCCCGAGCGCATCCTGACCCGCCGCACGCCTCCGGGCTCGCCCATGCTGGATGACAAGCCCGCGGGCGAAGAGGGCGAGAACGAGGCCGAGGACGAGGAGATCGATCCCATCATCGGCAAACCGACGAAGTCCCCGGCGCAGGCGCAGCTGCCGGGCATCATCCTGGGGCGCGAGCTGGCCGCCGCGCTGCGCGTGGTGGTGGGTGACCGGGTGAACATCGTCTCGCCGCTGGGCACCGAGCTGGGGCCATCCGGGCCCGTGCCGAAGAACCGCGCCTTCCGCGTGGCGGGCATCTTCTACTCGGGCATGTACGAGTACGACTCGAAGTTCGTCTACATCTTCCTGGACGAGGCCCAGAAGTTCTTCGAGGTGAAGGGCGCCACGGGCATCGAGCTGAAGGTGGCGGACATCGACGATGCGCGCAGCATCTCCGCCCAGGTGGTGCGCCAGCTGGGCGGCTACCCCTACCGGGCCCGGGACTGGGGCGAGATGAACAAGAACCTCTTCTCCGCGCTGCGGCTGGAGAAGCTGGTGATGGGCATCATCCTCTCCATCATCATCATCGTGGCCGCGGGCCTCATCGTCGCCACCGTCATCATGCTGGTGCTCGAGAAGCGCAAGGAGATCTCCGTGCTCAAGGCACTGGGCGTGCCCGACGGCGGCATCGTGAAGATCTTCCTCGCCGAGGGCCTGCAGATTGGCGTGGCTGGAGGCGTGCTCGGGCTGATGTCCGGCCTGGCCTGGTGCTTCTTCATCGAGAAGGTGGGCATCAAGCTGGACCCGGAGGTCTATTACATCCCCGCGCTGCCGGTGCGCATCGAGCCAGTGCAGACGCTGCTGGCCGTCGTCATCGCGGTGCTCGTCACCTACCTGGCATCCATCTACCCCGCGCTCAAGGCCAGCAGCGTGGAACCGGTGGAAGGCCTCAAGGCGGAGTAGGCGATGACCTTCCTGTCCATCCGCAACGTCTTCAAGAGCTACTTCCTGCACGGCAAGCGCATTGACGTGCTGCGTGACGTGTCCCTGGACATCGCCAAGGGCGAGCTGGTGAGCCTGGTGGGGCCCTCGGGCGCGGGAAAGAGCACCTTCCTGCACGTGTTGGGCACCCTGGACGCACCCGCCGCCGGCGAGGTGCTCTTCGAGGGCACCTCCATCTTCGCCATGAACGACGCGCGGATTGCCGACTTCCGCAACCGCACCATCGGCTTCGTCTTCCAGAGCCACTACCTGCTGCCCGAGTTCACCGCCCTGGAGAACGTGGCCATGCCCGCCCTCATCCAGCGGGCCGACAGAGCCAAGACATACGCGGAAGCCCGGAAGCTTCTGGAGCGGGTGGGGCTGGGGTCCCGCGTGGACCACCGGCCCGGCGAGCTCTCCGGCGGCGAGGCGCAGCGGGTGGCCCTGGCCCGCGCCCTGGTGCTCCAGCCCGCCATCCTGCTGGCCGACGAGCCAACCGGCAACCTGGACCCCGCCACCGGCGAGGGCATTCACCAACTGCTTCGCGAGGTGAACCGGGACCTGGGCATCACCGCCGTGGTGGTGACTCACAATGAGACGCTTGCCCGCTCCATGCCGCGCCGCCTGCGCCTTGCAGGCGGGCAGGTAACGGACGCTTGAAACCCGCGCCGCGCTTTTGGATTGAGGGACGCCGAACCTATCCCGTAGATTGCGCCGCCCATTACTGGCCGACTGCCCCTTGAGGTCTCCCGTTCTGTCTCACAAGTCCCTCCTGTTGCTCGCGGTGACGCTGTGGGCGCTCCTTCCCTGCCAGGTACTGGCGCAGGCGGAGACGGGCGCCCCGGCCCCCGCGTCTGAACCGGCTGCCCCGGCCGCCGCCCCCGCCGCTCCGGCCGAGGATGCGCCCGTGGACGCCGCCTCGCCCGAGGACCAGGGCGAGCGCGTCGTCGAGGTGCGCGTGGAGGGCAACCGCCGCGTCGAGGCCGAGGCCATCCGCCGCGCGCTGCGCACCAAGCAGGGCACCGTGTTCGATCCCGCCCGCACGGCCGACGATCTGCGCGCCGTCTGGGCGCTGGGCTACTTCACCGACGTGCAGCTGCTGGTGCAGCAGCTGCCCAACGGCCTGGCCTACGTGGTCCGCGTGGAAGAGCGGCCCACCGTCAACAGCGTGAAGCTGTCCGGCAACGAGGAGCTCAGCCAGGACGATCTCAAGGAGTCGATCGACGTCAAGACCGCCACCATCCTGGACATGGATCTGGTGCGCTCCTCGGCGAAGAAGATCCAGGAGAAGTACGTCGAGAAGGGCTACTTCCTGGCCGAGGTGACGCACCGCCTGGCCCCGGTGGAGGGCGGCGGCGCCGTCGACGTGGTGTTCGTCATCGAGGAGAACTCGAAGGTGATGGTGAAGGAGATCACCTTCCTGGGCGCCGAGAAGGTGACGCCCGCCGAGCTCAAGGAGGTCATGGTCACCCGCGAGGGCGGCTACCTGTCCTTCCTCACCGGCGAGGGCACCTACCGCGAGGAGGCCTTCCAGCGCGATCTGGCCGTCATCCAGGCGGCCTACTACGACCGGGGCTACATCAACGTCCGCGTCGACAAGCCCACCATCTCGCTCACCGCGGACAAGCGCTACATCTACATCAACATCAAGGTGACCGAGGGCGAGGCCTACGACATCGGCAACATCGACTTCGGCGGCGATCTGGTCGTCCCGAAGGAGAAGATGGCGGTGCTGATGACGAGCACCCGGGGCGAGCGCTTCAACCGCACCAAGCTGTCGACGGACATCCAGGCCATCACGGACGTCTACTACGACCAGGGCTACGCGTACGCGAACGTGAACCCGATCACCTCGGTGAACGCGGACGCGAAGACGGTGGACCTGACCTTCGACGTGCAGAAGGGCCCGCAGGTCACCATCGAGCGCATCGACGTCATCGGCAACACGAAGACGCGCGACAAGGTGATTCGCCGCGAGATGCGCGTGTACGAGGGCGAGCTGTACAGCGGCACCGGCGTGCGGCGCAGCAAGGAGCGCGTCACCGCGCTGGGCTTCTTCGAGACGGTGGACGTCACTCAGAAGCCGGGCAGCGGCGACGACAAGATCGTGCTGCAGGTCGAGGTGAAGGAGAAGGCCACCGGCACCTTCCAGGTGGGCCTGGGCTTCTCCAACGTGGAGAACTTCATCTTCACGGCGCAGGTGTCCCAGAACAACTTCCTGGGGTGGGGCCAGAGCGTGTCGGCCTCGGCGCAGATCTCCGGCCTGCGCTCGCTGGTGCAGCTGTCCTTCTACGATCCGTACTTCCTGGACACCCAATATCTCCTCTCGGCGGACTTCTTCCGCGTGGACGCGGACTACGACGGCTTCGTGCGCCGGTCCACCGGCGGCAGCGTGAGCCTGGGCTACCAGTTCATCGACGACCTGCTGGGGCAGGTGGGCTACACGCGTGAGTACGTGGACGTGGAGGCCGGCCAGAACCTGGGCTCGGTGCTGCTGGCCAACCAGTTCCTCAGCGGCATCACCAGCGCCGCGCGCCTGTCGCTGTCCTTCGATCGCCGCGACAACCGGCTGTTCCCCTCGCGCGGCTTCATCCACTACGGCTCGGTGGAGTTTGCCCCCAAGCTTTTGGGCGGCACCTTCCTCTTCACCCGCTACAGCGCCTACTCGCGCCTGTACTTCCCGCTGCCGCTGGGCATCGTCTTCAAGACCAACGCCACGGTGGGCTACATCCAGCAACTGGACGCGAACAGGCCGCTGCCCATCTCGGAGCTCTATTACCTGGGCGGCATCAACACCGTGCGCGGCTATTTCCTGCGCAGCATCAGCCCCACGCTGCTGGTGCCGGTCAACAGCAACCCGGACGCCGCCATCACCGAGTTTCGCTCCGGAGGCAACAAGCAGCTCATCCTCAACCTGGAGCTGGAGTTCCCCCTGTTCGAGAAGGCCGGCATCCGCGGCGTGCTCTTCTATGACGCGGGTAACGCCTACGCCATCAACGAGCGCCTGTTCCAGGACAGGCAGGACAAGGTGCCCCTGGGCCTCTTCCACTCGGTGGGCTTCGGCTTCCGCTGGTTCTCGCCCATCGGCCCGCTGCGCTTCGAGTGGGGTATCCCCCTGACCAAGCGGCCGGACGACGAGCCCATCCTCTTCGAGTTCACCATCGGCAACTTCTTCTGATTTCTGATAAGGCGTCCCCCCGGCGCTGCGACGTCCCCCTACCTCTGGGGAATGTTGAACATCCCCGGTGGTATGGACGTCTAGTGCAGCAACACCCTTTGAGGAGCCGTTACATGTCGCTTCGAAGCACCCTTGCGGCCCTGGCCGCTGTCATGACGCTTGCCCTGCCGCTCGCCGCCTCCGCGCAGCCCAAGATTGGCTACGTGGACTACCAGCGCGTGCTGCTCGAGGTGGAGGACGGGAAGGCCGCCAAGGGCCGCCTGCAGAAGTGGCTGGATGATCGCCAGAAGGAGATCGACAAGGAGCAGGAGGCCCTCCGCAAGGAGAAGGAGGTCCTCGACAAGCAGGCCAGCGCGATGAGCGAGGAGACGCGCATCCAGAAGGCCACGGATCTGCAGAAGAAGATCCTCGAGCTGGCGCAGAAGTGGGACCGCTACCGCGCCGAGGCCGCCAACAAGGAGCGCCAGGAGATGGAGCCCATCGTCTCGAAGATTGACGGGGTGATCGCCAAGCTCGCCGAGCGTGACAGCCTGGCCTTCGTGTTCGAGCGCCGGGACTCGGGCCTGGTGTACGCGCAGACCCAGTACGACATGTCGAACGAAGTGATTCGCGCCTACAACTCCCTGCCGAAGACGGCGGCGCCCAAGGCTCCGGCGGCTCCCGGGGCTCCGGTCGCCAAGGACGCGCCGAAGAAGTAGGGCGCTGACCGCCGTGCTCTCCACGTCCACCCCGCGCCGGCTCGCGGAGCTCGCCACCCACGTGGGCGGCGAGCTTCTCGGAGATGCCGAGCTGCTCATCAACGGGCTCAACGGGCTCGCCGAGGCGAGGCCCGGGGACGTGTCGTTCTACGGCAACACGAAGTACCGCCGGCAGTATGAGACGACCCAGGCCTCCGCCGTGCTGGTGGGCTCGGACGTGCCGGCGCGCGACGGGGTGGCGCTCATCCGGGTGCCCAACCCGCACCTGGCGTTCGCCCAACTGCTCAAGCTCTACCAGGAGCCCGAGCCGCGCTCGGCGGGCGTGAGCCCCCAGTCGCACGTGCACCCCAGGGCCTACGTGCACCGCGAGGCCACCGTCATGGCGGGCGCCACGGTGGAGCAGGGCGCCTCGGTGGGCGCGCGCACCGTGCTGTTTCCCGGCGCCTACGTAGGCCCCGGGGCCCGCGTTGGCGAGGACTGCCTGCTGTACCCCAACGTCACCGTGGCCGAGCGCTGCCAGGTGGGCTCGCGCGTCATCCTCCACGCCTCGTGCGTGGTGGGCGCGGACGGCTTTGGCTTCGCCTTCAACGCCGAGGGCGAGCGCGGCCCCGAGCACTTCAAGATTCCCCAGACGGGCATCGTCCGCATCGAGGACGACGTCGAGGTGGGCGCCTGCACCTGCATCGATCGGGCGACGATCGGCGAGACGGTGATTGGCCGCGGGACGAAGATCGACAACCTGGTGCAGATCGCCCACAACGTGAAGGTGGGGCCGCTGTCGCTCCTCTGCGCGCAGGCGGGCGTGTCCGGCTCGGCGGAGCTGGGCACCGGCGTGGTATTGGCGGGGCAGGTGGGCGTGGTGGGGCACATCCGCGTCGGAGACATGGCCAAGGTGGGCGCTCAGTCCGGCGTGGCGCATGACGTGGAAGACGGCGCGGTGGTGTCCGGCAGCCCGGCGGTGCCTCACCGCGAGTGGCTGCGCGCCTCCGCGGCGCTGAGCCAGCTGGGTGATCTGGTCAAGGAAGTGCGCACCCTGCGCCGCAGGGTCGAGCAGCTCGAGAAGGAGAAGGGTGGATGATGGATATTGGAGAGATCCAGCGGTTGCTGCCCCACCGCTACCCATTCCTGCTGGTGGATCGGGTAGTGGAGATCATCCCGGGACAGAAGCTGACCGCGTACAAGAACGTCACCATCAACGAGCCCTTCTTCAACGGCCACTTCCCGGGGCACCCGGTGATGCCGGGCGTGCTCATCCTGGAGGCGCTCGCGCAGGCTTCGGCCATCCTCGCCTACAAGAGCGAGAACATGGATCCGGCGCAGAAGATCTCGTACCTGATGGGCGTGGACAACGCGAAGTTCCGTAAGCCCGTGCTGCCGGGAGACCGGCTGCAGCTGGGCATCGAAGTTGTGCGCCACAAAGGTGTCATCTGGAAGACGAAGGGCACCGCCACGGTGGATGGTGTGAAGGTGGCCGAGGGTGAGTTCCTGGCCACGGTGGTGGATAAGGACGCCAAGTCCTCCGAGGAGCCGGCCGCCTGAGCGGCCGGGACGTAAGGAGAGCGGATATGGCGCAGGTTCACCCCACGGCGGTGGTTCATCCGGATGCGCAGCTCCACGAAACGGTGGAGGTGGGCGCCTTCGCGGTGATCGGCCCGAAGGTGAGGATCGGCGAGGGGACGCGGGTGGGTCCTCACGTCGTCATCGAGGGGCGTACGACGCTGGGGGCACGCAACCGCGTGTTCCAGTTCTCTTCGTTGGGCGCGGCCCCGCAGGATCTCAAGTATGGGGGCGAGGACACCGAGCTGATCATCGGTGACGAGAACCAGATCCGCGAGTTCACCACGCTGCACATCGGCACCGGTGGCGGTGGAGGGGCGACGCGGGTGGGCCACCGCAACCTCTTCATGGCCAACAGCCACGTGGCGCATGACTGCGTGGTGGGCAATGGCTGCATCCTGGCCAACAGCGCCGCGCTGGGCGGCCACGTGCAGGTGGAGGACCACGTCATCCTCTCGGGGCTGACAGCGGTGCACCAGTTCACGCGGCTGGGCAGGCATTCGTTCATCGCCGGTGGCGCCATGGTCGTCATGGACGTGCCGCCCTACTGCATGGCCCAGGGAGATCGGGCGGAGCTGGCGGGGCTGAACACGGTGGGCCTGGAGCGCCACGGCTTCGGCGAGGAGCGCATCGCCCGCATCAAGGAGGCCTACCGCATCCTCTTCCGCTCCAAGCTGGGAGTGGCCGAGGCCCTGGCGAAGATGAAGGCGGAGCTGGGCGGCCACCCGGAGATCGATCACTTCATCGACTTCGTCGCCCAGAGCAAGCGCGGGCTGACGCGCTAAGCTGAGCCGGTGGAGCGCATCGGGCTCATCGCCGGCAATGGCCAACTGCCCTTCCTCTTCGCCCGTGAGGCGAAGGGGCGGGGCATGGAAGTCATCGCCGTGGCGCACCGCGGCGAGACGGATCCAGCGCTGGAGGCGGAAGTGGCCTCCTTCACCTGGGTGCGGCTGGGCCAGGTGGACCGCATCCTCGGCACCTTCCAGAAGGCGGGGGTGACGCGCGCGGCCATGGCGGGTGGCATTGGCCGGGTGCGGGCGCTGAAGGAGGCCCGGCCGGACCTGGGCGCGGTGCGCATCATCTCCCGGCTGCGCAGCTTCCGGGATGACACGCTGCTGCGGGCCATCGCCGGCTACTTCGAGGAGAAGGGCGTCACCATCGTGGCGCCGACGGACTACCTCACGCAGGTGCTCTGTCCGGCGGGGCACCTGGCGGGCCCGAAGCTGCACCCGGCGCAGGAGAAGGACGTGGCCCTGGGGGTCGAGGTGGCCGCGCTGCTGGGCCAGGCGGACGTGGGCCAGACGGTGGTGGTGCACAACGGGCACGTGCTGGCGCTGGAAGCGGTGGAGGGCACGGACGAGACCATCCGCCGAGGGGGCAAGCTGGGAGGCAAGGGCGCGGTGGTGGTGAAGCGCTGCAAGCCCGGGCAGGACCTGCGCTTCGATCTACCGGCAGCGGGCCCTCGGACGCTCGAGGTGATGCGGGAGGTGGGAGCCAAGGTGCTGGCGCTGGAGGCGGGCCGCACGGTGCTGCTGGAAGCACCCCGGCTCTTCCAGGACGCCGAGGCAGCGGGCATTACGGTGGTGGGCGCTCCCTGAGCCTTTTGTCCCCGTTGGCGGAATTCACAGTCCGTCCTACCGTCGTCTTCCTTGGGAATCCTCCGAAGAAGGGCCCTGTTGCCCTGCGTCCGGAACGTCCGAGGTAGCCGCTATATGACTGCTCGCCTGCTCATGCTCTGCCTCGCTCTGACGGCCGCCCCCGCGCTGGCCGGAGAGGCCATTCGTGTGACGCTGGAAGGCCGCGCGGCGCTGGGCAAGGGGACACCGGCGCTGAAGGTGCACATCCTGGAGCCCATCGTCGGCCTGGAGCTGAAGCTCCAGCGCTCGGATGGGAAGACGGTGGAGGCCAAGGGGAGCGGGCGGCCAGGCACGACGCACACCTTTGCCCTGCAGCAGCCCGAGGGCCGCTTCCAGTACGAGGGCGAGCTGACGGTGCGCTTCGCGGACGCGGACCCGGGGACGATGCCCCTGAAGTTCGACGCGGAGCTGCTGGGCCCGCTCAAGCTGGAGCTGGCCCCGGACGCGCTGGACCTGCCGGCGCGCAAGCTGCGCTTCACGCTGTCGCGGCCGGCGGGGCGCGCGAAGCTGACGGTGTTGATGGACACCGGCAAGAAGGCCTTCGACGGCGAGGTGCCCTTTCAGGGCCAGGCCGCGGGCACGCCGCTGGAGGTGACGTGGCCGGCGCAGGAGGGGCGGGTGATGCGCATCTCGCTCCAGGCCTATGACACCTCGGACTTCTACACGGGAGTGGACCTCTACCCGTGGCAGGTAGACATCCCCCACGAAGAGGTGAACTTCGCCTCGGGCAGCGCGGAGATCCCCGCGGGCGAGCGGGGCAAGTTGGATCACAGCCAGGGGCTCATCGCCGACGCGGTGACGCGCTACAGCCGGTTCGCCGCGCTGCGGCTCTACGTGCTGGGCCACACGGACACGGTGGGGCCCACGGCCGACAACCGGGAGCTGTCGCTCCAGCGTGCGCGCAGCATCGCCGCGTACTTCCGCAAGCGGGGCGTGCGGCTGCCCATCTTCTACGAAGGCTTTGGCGAGCAGTCGCCCCGCGTGGCGACGCCGGATGAGACCGCCGAGCCTCGTAACCGCCGTGCCGAATACATCATCGCCGTGGAGGATCCGGCGCTGACGAACGCTCCTTTCACCCCGCAGTGGCGCAAGCTGTGACGCTTTTCAGGAGGAACCGACGGATGAACCGACTTGCTCTCGCTCCCATGCTCGGACTGGCCCTGGTGGGCTGTGCTCACACCGAGACCTCTTCCAGGCCTCTGCAGTCGGAGGAGGCCCGCTGTGAGCTCGTCCAGACGCTGGTACGTGAGCCGGTGGTCTCTCAGCGGCTCGCGGAGATGAGGAACGAGGGGCGCGAGCTGCCGGTGCCGGTGACCGTGTACCTTCGCGATCCCGACGAGGGGCTGCTCGAGCGCTTCTTCGAGAGCGAGCCTGCGTGCGGGAATGAGCAGTTCCAGGTGGTGCGGCAGCTCGCGCGCGAGGGGCTGGTGCTGTACCTCCAGGAGGTGCCGGAGGGGTACTCGTACGACGCGCGGCGCGCGGGCCCGGAGGATCTGTCCATCGCGGGCACGCCTCAAGGCCTCGTGCGGCGCACCGCCGCGGGGAGCTGGGCGGCCGCGTCGGACTGAGGGCTCGTTACACACGGGCCCAGGGGTCTCCATTACCGGGTGAGTGAACACAAACCCCTGGAGATACCCGATGAAGAAGCAGACGAACGCGCGCACCCGCATCTCGATGGACACCCTGAAGCAGGACCGCGGCCGGTTGGGTGAGCGCGAGCTGAGCGAAGTGGAGCTCAAGGTCATCTCGGGAGGCAGGATGAGCGCCTCCGAGGGTGGCACCTGTTCCGACACCGCCGACTGTGATCAGTAGGCAAGAGCCCCGCCCACTCCTCGTGGAGGGCCTTGCCTGACGCCGGTCGGCGGTATGCGCCGTGCTTCGAGCAAGGCCCTCCGCGGTCTTCTTTCCACTTCGCGGAGCAGTCCTTGATCCTCATCTTCACCGAGGCCGACGACGTCCACTAGGGCACCGTGCCAACTTCGACCGGGTCCGGGTCGCGCGGCTGTATGTGCCCGGCAAGGACGAGGCGCAGCGGCTCTACCGCAAGCTCCAGGACAACCCGAGCCAGTTGCTGGCCGCGGCCCAGGCGCGCTTCGTGGAGACGGGGGACGCAGGAGAAGTCGAGTGGTTCTGGGGTGCCGATGAGGCCGCCCCGGTGCCTGCCACTGCTCTATAGCTGGAGCTACGAAGAAACCTGCTGAGTTCCAAATGGCGGTAGGACCAGACAAGTCCAGCAGGCGGAAAAAATGTCCGCCTTACGCGCCTATGTGGTGCCTGCGTGCTCACATGGAGTGCTCTCCTACTGACCCAGCGGGCTCCGGGAGAGAAGTGTCGCTTTGATGACAGCGCTCATCCTTCGTTACACCATTCGCGGCGATGACTTTCACGACTCGGAACCGGGCGTGCGGCCGCTGGTTCCCGCGGATTGCGGCTCGAGTGGCGCTGGCATCGGCCCTCGTCGCAGGCTCAGCTCAGGCCATCGAGGTAGGCGAAGCGCTTTCGCTCCATGGCTTTGGCACCGCGGGGCTCGGCCGCAGCTGGCGTAACGACTACCTCTACGCGAACACCGAGGGCTCGGGGCAGTCCCTCGAGAGCTACCTGTTGATCTCCGTCCGTCCCACGGAGCGGCTCTCGTTGAGCACGCAGTTTGGCTTCGAGGGCGAAGAGGCACGCCTGGACTGGGCCTTCGGTGAGTGGGCCTTCTCCGACACGCTCAAGCTGCGGGCGGGCCGTGCCAAGCTGGCCTTTGGCCTCTCGCGCGAGACCATGCGCGTGGGCACGCTGCGGCCCTTCCTCACGCTGCCCACCAGCATCTACGGCTCAACCGAGCTGGGTGCCGAGAGCTACAACGGCGTGGGGCTGACAGGCCACGTCCTCGCGGGGAGCTGGGCCCTGGAGTACGACGCCTACGCGGGCCGCATGGACCTGGAGGAGCTCTCTCCGCTGGACCTGCTCGAGGGTGAAGAGCCCGAGGCGGAGCCCCTGGCGGCGGTGGGAGCCCGCCTCACGGTGCTGCCGCCCGTGGAAGGGCTGCGCCTCATGGTGTCCGGCTACGGCGGCCGCTCCCTCGAGTCCATCGAACCGGGAGATGACGAGCCGGTGGAGACCAACCTCGGTGTGGGCTTCTCCGCCGAGTACCTGGACGAGCACTGGCAGGCCCGCGCCGAGTACGCCTTCTCCGTGGACGAGCAGGGTGAAGTCACCCATGCGGGCTACGCGGAGCTTGCTTACCTCTTCGCCGAACACTGGCAGCCCGCGGTGCGCCTGGAGTTGTCGCGCACGGAGGCCTCGGGCTTCGAGGGGCCGCCCAGCCTGTTGCGCCACCGGGACATCGCCGTGGGCCTCAACTACTGGTTCAACCGTCACTTCGTCCTCAAGCTGGCCTGGCACAACGTGCTGGGCAACCGGCTGGCCTACCCCGGCGACCTGTCTGCCGAGCTGCTCGAGGCGCAGGGGCTGGCCTCGCGCACCTATCTGGGCACCTTTGGCGCCCAGTTCACCTTCTAGGACCCGTGCCCATGAGAGAGCGCTCCCTTGCTTTGCTGGTCCTGCTCGCGCTCGGCACCCTGGCGTCCGCGTCAGCGCCGGCTGCTCCCGCCTTCAAGCTCATCACTCACCCGGACAACCCGGTGAGCACGCTGAAGAGCACGCAGGTGGCCGCCTTCTTCCTGAAGAAGGACACCACCTGGGACGGTGGGGCGCTGGTGCTGCCGGTGGATCTGCCCGAGGACAACCCGCTGCGGGCCGCCTTCAGCCAGGCGGTGCTGCGTAAATCGGTTCACGCGGTGGAGGCCTATTGGCAGCAGCGCATCTTCTCTGGCCGGGACGTGCCTCCCACCCGCCGCGCCAGCGAGGAAGAGGTGCTCGCCTACGTCCGCGAGCACCGCAACGCCATTGGCTACGTGTCCATCTCCGCGCCCGAGACGGGCGTGAAGGTGATCTCCCTCGCCGACTAGGACTCGCTCAGCCCGATGAAGTTCAAGTACAAGCTGCTGCTGGGCCCCGCGTTCGCGGCGCTGTTCCTGCTGCTCATCCTTGGGCTGAGCAACTGGGTCTCGCGCCGCAACGAGGCGCTGCTGTCGAACATCGAGACCGGCTATGTGCCCGCGGTGGCCCTGAGCCGGGATCTCGATCGGCTGCTGTCCCGGCTCCAGCGCGAGCTGCAGGATGCGGTGGCCGCCGAGGACGAGGAGCTGCTGGGCCAGGCCTCCCGGTTGCCGCACGAGTTCGAGGCGCGCCTGGACTCCGAGCGGTACAACCCCGTCATCCCCAGCGAGCGGCGCGAGGCGCTGCGCCGGCAGTTCGTCGCGTACGCCAGCCATGCTCTGTCCACCAGCCGCCGCCTGATGAGGCGCGAGCCCGCCGCCATGGACGCGCTGCCGGAGATGACTCAGCGCTACAACGCCACACGCCAGCTACTCGAGGAACTGGTGCGCAGCGAGCAGCGAGCCCTGACGGACGCCTTCGCCGAGGCGCGCGCGCTGCACCACAGCTCCCGGCGGACGATGTGGCTCATGGGGGCGCTGTGCGTGGTGCTGCTGGGGGTGCTCTCGCTCTGGTTCGCCGCGCAGCTCTCCCGGCCGCTGACGCACCTGACGGCGCTGGCCGCGCGCATCGCCACGCAGAAGGATCTCACCGTCCGGGTGGAGGTGCGCTCCCGCGACGAGGTGGGACGGCTGGCGGAGAGCTTCGCGCAGATGGTGGAGCAGCTGCGCACCATGGCCCTCTCGCTGCGCTCGGTGGTGGATGAGCTTGCCGGCACCATCCGCTCGCTCACCCGGCTCACCTCGCACCAGTCCGAAGCGCTGGAGCGGCAGGCCCGGAGCCTCACCGAGGCCTCCGCGACCATCCAGGAGATCTACCAGACGTCGACGGTGGCGGCAGGCAAGGCGGAGGGCGTGCTGAGCGTGGCGGTGCAGGCGGAGAAGGCGGGAACTCAGGGCCAGCACTCGCTGGAGCTCAGTATCCAGGAACTGCAGGCGCTCTCGGCGGAGGTCAATGCGCTGGTGGGCTCCATCTCCGGGCTCACCGGGCAGACCTCGCAGGCGGGCGACATCATCCAGCGCGTCAAGGGCATGGCGGATCAGTCGCACATGCTGGCGCTCAACGCCGCCATCGAGGCCTCGCGCGCGGGCGAGGCGGGCAAGAGCTTCGCGGTGGTGGCGCGGGAGATCCGCCTGCTGGCGGACCAGTCGCTGCGCAGCACCAACCACATCCGCGAGATTCTCGCGGACCTTCAGGGCTCCATTGGCAACACGGTGCGCAACACGGAGCACAGCAGCCAGCGCATGGAGGCGGGCATCACTCAGGTGCGCAAGCTGGGAGAACAGCTTCGCGAGCTGACGCACGTGGTGCAGGAGAGCAGCCGGGCCGCGCAGCAGATCGTGGCCTCGGTGGGCCAGCAGAACGCGGGCATCACGCAGATGACCAGCGTCATCAATGATCAGCAGAAGATGATGCAGGAGCTGCACGAGGCCACGACCGAGGGGCACCAGGGAGTAGAGCGCCTCAACCTGAGCTTCCAGCGCTTGCAGGAAGTGGTGGGCGGCTTCCGGGTGTAGCCTCTGGTTTCATGGCTCAGCGCGAGAGCAGATCCCTGGCGCCGTCGGCCATGAACTGCACGGCGATGGCGGCGAGGATGAGCCCCATCACGCGCTCGAGGATGGCCACGCCCGACTGCTTGAGCACGCGCAGCACCAGGTTGGAGGCGCGCAGGATGAAGTAGCTGGCCAAGAACGTGAGCACGATGGCCGCGATCACCGGCACCGCCATCAGCAGCGTCTCACCCTTGGACATCAGCACCATGGCCGAGGCGATGGCGCCCGGGCCCGCCAGCAGCGGCATGGCCAGCGGCACCAGCGCCACGTCCTCCTTGATGACGCCCTCCTGCTGCTCGGTCTGGCTGGTGCGCGTCTCCGAGGGCCGGGCGCGCAACATGTCCAGCGCGGTGATGAGCAGCAGGATGCCGCCCGCCACGCGGAAGGCAGCCAGCGACACGCCGAACACCTGGAAGATGACGCCACCGAACACGGCGAAGAACAGCAGCAGCCCGCCCGCCACCAGACAGGCCCGCAGCGCCGTGCGGCGGATCTTCTCCACCGAGTCTCCCGCGGTGATCGCCAGGAAGATCGGCACGACGCCGATCGGATCAACCACGAAGAAGACGGCTGACAGCGCGACGAGGAAGTGGGTGAGGTACTCGCCCATGCCCCCTCACACCGTCAGGCGCAGCTTCCAGACCATGGTGACCGCTTCCATGAAGATCTTCTTGCTCATCTTCGAGTGCCCCACGCGGCGGTCCTCGAAGATGATGGGGATCTCCTGGACGGTGAAGCCCTTCTTGAGCGTGCGGTAGGTGAGCTCGATCTGGAACGCGTACCCGGAGCTCTTCACCTCACCCAGGCCAATGCTCTCCAGCACGCGGCGGTTGAAGCACTTGAAGCCGCCCGTCAGATCCCTCACCTTCACCCCGAGGATGGTGCGCGCATACAGCGAGCCACCCCGGCTGATGATCTTCCGGCCCGTGCCCCAGTTCACCGTGCCGCCGCCGCTGACGTAGCGCGAGCCCAGCACCAGGTCCGCGCCGCCCTCGGCCGCGTCCACGAACTGGGGCAGGTACTTCGGATCGTGGCTGAAGTCCGCGTCCATCTCGATGATGTACGTGTAGCCCTCGGCCATCGCCCAGCGGAAGGCGGCCAGGTACGCACGGCCCAGGCCCTCCTTCTTCTCGCGGTGCAGCACGCGGATGCGCGGCTCTCGAGCGGCCAGCGTGTCGGCGATCTTCCCCGTCCCATCCGGCGAGTTGTCATCGACGATGAGGATGTCCACCCGCGGCTCGGCCTCGAGCACCGCCTGGGTGATGGGCTCGATGTTCTCCGCCTCGTTGTAGGTGGGGATGCAGACCAGCGCTCGATTCATGACGCGGCCGACATACCAGAGCCCCGCTTGCTGTCATCCTCAAACTTTGGAGGGGGCGGGCAGCAACTCCAGCACCGCTTCCGCGGCGCGCTCAGCGGCGCCAGGGCCTCCCAGCTTTCCGCGCATCTCCTCCAGCCCTCGCAGCATCTCCTCACGGGGTGCGCCTGGATCCCACACCCGGCGCACCTCGGCGGAGATGCGCTCGGGTGTCATGTCGCCCTGGAGCAGCTCGGGCACCACGCGCCGGCCGGCCAGCAGGTTCACCAGCGCCACATGGGCCACCTTCAACATCATCCGGCCCACCAGGTACGTCACCAGCGAGACGCGGTAGACGACCACCAGGGGCCGCTGCATGAGCCCGGCCTCGAGCACCGCGGTCCCCGAGGCGACGATCGCCGCATCGCTGGCGCCCACCACCTCGGGCGCGCGGCCGTCCACGAGCCGGGGAGTGAGCCCGCTTCCCTCGAAGCGCGAGAGCACCTCCTCGCGGGGGATGGTGGGCGCCACGGGCACGACGATCTGCAGCCCGGGGCGCTCGGAGGCCAGCTGCTTGGCCGCGCCCACCATGGAGGGCAGCAGTCGGCGAATCTCACTCATGCGGCTGCCAGGCAGCAGGGCGAGGGTGGGAGCGTCCACGGGCAGTCCCAGCCGCTGCCGGAAGGCGGCGGGGCTGTCGGGTGGGGGCACCTGCTCCACCACGGGGCTGCCCACATAGCGGGCATCCACGCCCGAGTCCCGGTAGAAGGCCTCTTCGAAGGGGAGGATGCAGAGCATCCGGTCCACCAGCTTGCGGATGACCTTCACCCGGCCCTGGCGCCAGGCCCAGATCATCGGCGACACGTAGTAGGCCACCGGGATGCCCAGCTCCTTGAGCTTGGCGGCCAGGCGCAGGTTGAAGTCGGGGATGTCCACCAGGATGGCGCAGGTGGGGCGGCGCTCGGCGGCGGCGGCAGCCAGGCCCCGTAACACCTGAAGGATACGGGGGATCTTGGGCAACACCTCGGTGATGCCCATCACGGAGACCTCTTGAGCGCTGTAGAGCAGCTCTACCCCCCGGGCGGCCAGGCGAGAGCCCCCCATTCCAAAGAAACGCAGGTCCGGGCGGCGGGCCTGGAGGGCGGCGACGAGCTCGGAGGCATGGGCGTCGCCAGAGGCTTCGCCTGTCACGACGAGAATCTGTGGGGCAGCGGTCATCAGGGGCGCGCATCGTAACTGAAGCGCGGCGGGCAAATGTGTAGACTCCGGGCCCCCTTGAAGACGCTTCTGCTCGCCGAGAGCCATCCGCCTACGCTGGAGCACCTGACCGGGCTGCTCGCGCAAGCCGGTTACACCGTGCGTGCGGTGTCCGATGCCGTCTCGGCCATGGAGCTCTTCGTGGTGGAGAACCCCTCCGCAGTGGTGGTGGCGGTGGACCTGCCCAAGCTGGGGGGAGCGCATGTGGGCACCCTCATCCGGGGCCACAGCCAGGGAGCGCGGGTTCCTATCGTCGCCATCGACAAGGCGCACCTGGGCAAGGCGCGCGGCGCGGCCTCGGTGCTGGACCCGCGGGTGGTCGCCTACCTGGCCGATCCGCTCAAGCCGGGCGAGCTGGTGGCCAAGCTGGAGGATCTGTTGAGCGTGGTGCAGGGCATCGAGCCTGCCACGGGCATCCAGGCGATGCTGGCGCGGCCCGCGATGGTGGCGGGGGAGCTGGGAGGCTATCCGCTGCCGGCGGTGGTGAACCTGCTCTTCCGGCAGCGGCGCGATGGGGTGTTGCTGATGGCGTGCCGGGAGCTGAGCCGGCGTGTCTTCTTCGCGCGGGGCGTGGCGGTGAGCTACGACTCCTCGGCGCCGAGGGATGCGCTGCCGGGCTTCCTGGTGGAGCGGAAGATCGCCACGCAGGCGCAGGCGGACCGCGTGGTGGAGGCGCTGGGCTCGGGGCTGCGCATCGGCGCGGCGCTGGCGGACGCGGGCGTGGAGGCGGCGGGCGAGGAGCTGCTGCAGATCCTCCGGGACTACACGCGCGACCGGCTGGCGCAGCTGATCGGCATGCGCGAGGGGCGCTTCGCCTTCTACGCCGGGGACGAGTTCCACCGGGAAGTGGCCACGGTGGAGATCCCCGCGCTGGCGCCGGTGCTCGAGGGGGCGCGGCGGGCGATGCCGCTCAAGGCGCTGGCGGCGCCGCTGCGCAAGCACCTGGACGAGTACCCGGTGCGCTCGGCGGACTTCGGCAAGGACCTTCCGGCGCTGGGCCTGGACACGGACGATCTGAAGATCGCCATGCAGGTCAACGGCAGGCTGCTGCTGCGGGACATCCTGGCGCACGGCCGGGGAGAGCTGCGGCTGAGCATCTCGCTGCTGTGGTACCTGCAGCTGGCCGGAGGGGTGACGTTCTCTCCCACGCCGGTGGCCATGGAGGGCGCGGAGCCGTCGGCTGTGCCGGACGTGATCGCCCGGCGCAAGCGCAAGCAGCTGCCGTTGGAGACGGTGTCGGGGCTGCGCGAGGAGGCGGTGAAGATCCTCACCAGCAGCTACTTCCGGAGCCTGGGGTTGGACATCTCGGCGGACATGGAGGCGGTGGAGCGCGCCTACCACGAGACGGCGATGAAGTTTCACCCGGACATGTACGCCGAGTACGACATCTCCGATCTGAAGGATCTGCTCGACTCGGTGCAGGAGAAGCTGTCCGCGGCGTACCGGGTGCTCTCGGTGGAGGACAAGCGCAAGGCGTACCTCCAATACCTGCTGCCGAAGCTGGAGGTGGGGCGCGTCAACGCTATCAACGCGGACGCCGAGGTGCTGATCAACCGCGGCGCGGCGTACCTCAAGCGGAAGGACTTCCGCATGGCGCTGCAGCTCTTCGAGGAGGCGGTGGCGCTCAACCCACGCGAGCCCGAGTACTACGCGTACCTGGCGTGGGCGACGTACATGACGGCGCTGGGGCCGCTGAATGATCGGGCGGCGGCGGCGCAGAAGGTGCTCAAGCGGGCGTTCTCGCTCAACGCGGCGCTGGAGCGGGCGCACATCATCTCGGCCATCATCGACAATGATCTCAAGGACGCGACCTCGGCGCGCAAGCGGCTGTTGAAGGTGCTGGAGCAGAACCCGAAGTCCCAGCTGGCCAAGGCGGCGTTGCGCAAGGTGGGCCGCTGATGGGAGTGCGCGCGGCGCTGCTGCGGCTGCTGCGGTATGGGCGGCCGCACGTGGGAGTGCTGGGAGCGGCGTTCGCCTGCATGGCGGTGCTGGGGCTGGGGACGGGAGTCTACGCGTACCTGATGGGCCCGGCGCTGCGGTTCCTGCTCTCGGGAGGCACCGAGGGCTTTGGCGGTGAGCACGACGTGCCGTGGCTCTCGCAGCTGCCGCGCGAGGCGGCGCTGTGGGGCTTTCCGCTCGTCGTCGTGGCGGTGGGCGTGGTGAAGGGCGTGGGCTACCTGGGGCAGTTCTACTTCATGGGCCTGTTCGCGCAGCGGGTGGTGAAGGATCTGCGCAGGGAGCTCTTCCTGCGGGTGACGGCGCTGTCTCCCTCGCAGCTCTCGAAGGAGCGGGTGGGAGATCTGCTCAGCCGCTTCACTGCGGACATGACGGCGGTGGAGTGGGCGGCCATGTACGCGGTGGGCTCCTACCTGCGGGACACGGTGCAGATCCTGGTGCTGGCGGCGGTCGCGCTGGCGATGAGCCCGTTGCTGGCGGGGCTGATGTTGGCGGTCATTCCGCTGGCGGCGCTGCCCGCCTCGCGGCTGACGCGCAAGGCGCTGCGAGGCACGCGCGAGGGGCAGTCCCAGCTGGGGCAACTGGCGGGGCAGCTTCACGAGGGGCTGGGAGGCCTGCGGACGATCCAGGCCTTCAACGGGCAGGCGGCGGAACTGGCGCGGTTCGCGGCTCATACGCAGGCGCATGAGCGGGCCGTGGTGGGCGCGGCGTGGGCTCGGGGCGCGGTGCCCGGGCTCATGGAGGTGCTCGCGGCGGCGGCGCTCGCGGGGGCGCTGGCATATGCGGCGGCTACTCAGGCGATGGAGCCGGCGGCGCTCCTGTCGCTGCTCACGGCGTTGATCCTCGTCTACCAACCGGTGAAGGACCTGGGCCGTGTCACGCAGTTCGCGATGCAGGCTGGGGCCGCGGGGGAGAGGCTCTTCGTGCTCCTGGACCTGCGTCACCCGGTGGAGGATCCGCCCGGAGCCATCCCCGCGCCGCCGTTGGCGCAGGGCATCCGGCTGGAGGACGTGCACTTCTCCTATGGCTCGCGGCGGGCGCTGGAAGGGCTGGCGCTGGAGCTGCCAGTGGGGAAGGTGACGGCGCTGGTGGGGCCCAGCGGAGGTGGAAAGAGCACGGTGACCTCGCTGCTGCTGCGCTTCGAGAAGCCTCAGTCGGGCCGGTTGTTGCTCGACGGTGTGGACGCGGATCGCTACCAGGCCGCGAGTGTTCGTTCGCACTTCGCGCTGGTGACACAGGAGCCGCTGCTCTTCTCGGGAAGCGTGCTGGACAATCTGCGCTTCGGACGTCCTGACGCGACGCTGGAGGAGGTAGAGGCCGCGGCCAGGGTGGCGCATGCGGACGGGTTCATCCGGGCGCTGCCGCAGGGTTACGACACGCTGATCGGCGAGCGGGGAGTGAGCCTGAGCGGCGGGCAGCGTCAGCGGCTGTGCATTGCCCGGGCGGTGCTCTCGCGGGCACCGGTGCTGGTGCTGGACGAGGCCACGAGCAGTCTCGACCCCGAGAGCGAGCGGGAGGTTCAGACGGCGCTGGCGTCCGTCTTGCCGGGGAGGACGGCGCTGGTCATCGCGCACCGGCTCTCCACGGTGACGGGGGCGGATGTCATCCATGTGGTGGAGGCGGGGCGGATCATCGAGAGCGGCAGCCACGCGGAGTTGCTGCAGGCGGGTGGTCGCTACGCGGCGCTGTGGAAGCTCCAGACGGCGGGCGCCGAGCGGGGCGCGGCGTGAAGCCGCTGGTGGTGGTGGGCAAGCTGCTCCGGGCGCTGGTGGGCCTGGTGCTGTTGCTGTTGGGCGTCATGGGCGTCTTCACCTGCGGGGCGGCGTTCAAGGACTATCCGGTGGTGCCGGCGCAGGAGGGCGTGTCCCAGTGGCCGCGAGGCGGCTTTCACGTCCACACGAAGCTCTCGGACGGCTCGGGGACGGTGGAGCAGGTGGCGGCGGCGGCGAAGGCGGCGGGGCTCCAGTTCGTCGTGCTGACGGACCACAACGACTTCGTGCCCCGGGAGCCGGTCTTCGTGGACGGAGTGCTGATGGTGCAGGGAGTGGAGATCTCCACGCCGCACGGCCACCTGGTGGCGTTCGGGATGCAGGCTCCCCTGGACGGCCCGCGCGCGAGACAGGAGGGACTGAGCGCGGTGGAGGCGGCGGGCGGCATCAGTGTGCTGGCCCATCCGATTCAGAAGAAGAACCCGTGGAGGGATCCAGAGGGAGCACGACGGGCACGGGGGTTCGAGCTGTACTCGGCGGACACCTTCTTGCGAGACGCGCTGCGCAGCCCGTTCTCGAGGCTGCTGCCAGCGGTGGGCGCGTACTTCGGAGAGCCGCTGCACGGCCTGATGATCATGGTGAACCGGCAGCCGGCCAGCACGGAGCGGTTGCTCGAGTTGACGCGGGAGCGGCCGCGACTGGCGCTCTGCTCGCATGACGCGCACGGACAGCCGCGCTACCGGGACGTCTTCCGTTCCCTGGCCATGTACCTGCCGCCCACGGCCCTGTCCGAGCCCCTGTCTCGAGAGCCCCGGGCCGCGACGGCTCAGGTGCTTCGGGCGCTCTCGGGTGGACAGGCGCTCTGCGTCTTCCGAGCGCTGGGAGAGCCCGAGGGCTTCGCCCTGGAGGGTCCACTGACGGACCAGCGTGAGGCCCGGGTAGGAGATGTGCTCACGGTCCGTCTGCCGCAGCACCCACCCGGGAGCGTGAGAGTGGAAGTCTGGGGAGCAGGCCGGCTCCGCCCGGACGGCCTCTCGGTGGATCTGGTGGAGGAGGGCGCGGTGCAGATTGAGGTCTGGGTGCAGGCGCCGGGGAGGCTGTTTGGCTCGGAGTGGAAACCCTGGATCGTCCCAAGCCCGGTGCGCGTGGTGCCGCGGGGCTCGGGCATCTGATAGAGGACGCGCGGCTCCATGCGCCTCCTGTACGTCCTCGCCACCTACGTGCTCTTCTCGGTGCTGTTTCCGGTGCTCTCGGTGTACCGGAAGACGCGTCATGGGCTGAAGCAGCGGCTGGGCTTCTATGAGCCAGGCACGCTTCCACAGGGTTCAGGGCCGATGCTCTGGCTGCACGGGGCCAGCGCGGGAGATCTGCTGGCACTGGCCCCCATGTTCGGTCCGCTGCGTGAGCGCTTCCCAGGCTGCCGGATCCTGCTCTCGACGACTACGAACACGGGCTACCTGATGGCGAGGGACCGGCTGGCCAAGCAGATCGATGGGGTGGTGTATGCGCCATACGATCTGTGGGGAGCGACGCGCAGAGCGGCGCGAGCGATCCGGCCGGACCTGTTGGTGCTGGAGTACACGGAGATCTGGCCCAACCTCATCCGCGCGGCGAAGCGGAGCGGGGCCCGCGTCGTGCTGACGAACGGGCGCTTCTCACCGAAGAACGAAGGCAAGTACCGGCTGTTCTTCTCGCTGATCGGGAACCCACTGCGCGACATGGACCTGTTCCTGATGCGGCTGGAAGAAGAAGCCGAGCGGGCCAGGAACCTGGGCGCGCCAGCGGAGCGGGTCTGGGTGACGGGCAACACGAAGTTCGACGCGCTCGCGGCGGCTCCAGCGAAAGAGGACGAAGCCCTGCGCCGCGCGTTGGGGCTGGCCGAAGGCGCGAGGGTGCTGATGGCGGGAAGCACTCACGAAGGCGAAGAGGAACACGTCCTGCGGGTGTACCGGCGCCTTCTGGAGAAGTACCCGGACCTGCGGCTGGTCATCGCGCCGAGATACATCGACCGGGCGGAGCGGATCGCGGGGTTGGCGCGCGAGGCGGGGCTGACGGTGGGGCTGCGCTCGCGGGAGAACCGGGAGGGCAGCCAGGTGGTGGTGCTCGACACGATCGGCGAGCTGGCGCGGGCGTACCGGCTGGCGACAGTGGTGTTCGTGGGAGGCTCATTCACGAAGCGGGGAGGGCAGAACATCCTGGAGCCAGCGGGGCAGGGGAAGCCGGTGCTGTACGGGCCACACATGGATAACTTCCGTGACAGCGTGCAGGTCCTGAATGGTCACGGAGGCCTCCAGGTCCAGGACGCGGAAGAGCTCTTCTCCCAGGTCTCGACGCTGTTGGAACAACCCGCCCAGCTGCAGGCCCTGGGAGAACAGGCCAGGGCCACGGTGAGTCAGATCTCCGGAGCCAGCCAGCGCAACGTGGCCCACATGGCCAGCCTCTTTGCCCCCAACCCCTCTCCCGTCGGCAGAGGGACAGGATGAGGGTGCCATGTCCCTGGTAGTCCACCCGCACTTCCACCGCAGAGCCACGGGCGTCACGCGCCACGTGGAGAGCGTGGTGCCCGAGCTGGCGCGGGAGCTCGAGACGCGAACGATCGGCTCGAACCTGAGCCCGTCCGTGCCAGGAATCCAGTGGGGCGAGCTCCTCACCCGTCTTCGCGGAGAGCCGGTCATCTGGCACGCGCACCGCAACAACGAGCTGCTCGTGGGGCTGCTGCTGAGGCTGCTGAATAGGAAGGTCAAGCTGGTCTTTACCCGACACACCTCGAAGCCCCCGAGCAGGTACACGCGCTGGTTGGCACGGAGCGCGGACGCGCTGGTCTCGTTGACGAGCGAGGTCGAGCAGGCGATGGCGCTACCCTCGACGATCGTAGGGCACGGCATCGACCTGACGCGCTTCCAGCCGCCCACGGACCGGGAAGAGGCCTGGAGAAAGCTGGGGCAGGGAGGACGCTACGGAATTGGAGTCGTCGGCCGGATCCGCAAGGAGAAGGGGCAGGGAGACTTCATCGAAGCGGTGCGGCCCCTGCTGCCCGAGCATCCGGAGTGGAAGGGGGTCCTGGTAGGGCTGGTGAAGCGAGCCCAGCGGCAGTGGATCTCCTCGCTGCTCGAAGGGCTCGGGGATCGGCTGGTGCTCGCGGGGGAGCAGTCGGTCATCCAGCCCTGGTACCAGGGGCTGAGCATTCTGGTGCAACCCTCCTACTTCGAGGGCTACGGGCTGGTGCACCTGGAGGCGATGGCCTCGGGGTGCTGCGTGGTGGCCAGCCACCTGAAGCACGTAGAGGCGTGGATAGAGCATGGACGGACGGGCTTCTTCTTCGAGCCGGGGGACGTGAAGGGGCTCCGGGACGTCCTGAGCACACTGCTGCGTGATCCCCAGCGGGTCCGGGAAGTGGGCCAGAACGCGGCCGAGCACGCCAGGAGCCGGTTTGGCATCGAGCACGAGGCACGAGCGTTACATGCGCTCTATGCTTCACTCCTGAATCGATGAAAGAGCGGGAAGGCCATGCCGATGAGGATCCTTCACCTGCTGGCGAGTCCCTTCTGGAGCGGACCCGCGGAGAACGTGGCCTTGCTCGCGCTCGCGCAGCGGAAGGCGGGACACGAGGTGTCGGTAGCGGTGGACCGGCGGCGCAAGAAAGCGGAGTCGGAAGAGCTGTTGGTGCCAAGGCTCGAGGCCCTGGGCCTGCTGGACACCGGAGGACTGGAGCTCTCGGTGAAGTCCCCGCCCTGGGCCCTCTGGCGAGACATGAGCAGGTTGAGCAGACGGAGCGTGGACGTGGTGCATGCCCACTTCAGCCATGATCACTTCCTGGCCCGGTGGGCCAGGCCCCAGGGGGCGGTGCTGATCCGCTCGGTGCACGCTCCTCGCTCGATCAGGCCCTCGCTGCCACGGGCGGACGCCTACACGGTCCCCGCGTCGACGGAGGTCGCCCGGCTCATGGGGCAGCGGGTGCAGGTGCTCCCGCCGCTGGTGGACGAGCGCTTCCGGCCTGCTGAGAGCCGGGAATCGCTTCGCGGCGAGCTGGGGCTGACAGGGGCACCGCTGATCGGAATGGTGTCCACCTTCCAGCCTTCACGCAGACACTCGCTGGCAGTGGATGCTTTCGCCCAGCTTCACCGGGCCCAGCCAGAGGCGCGGCTGGTGCTGGTCGGAGACGGAGTCTTGGTAGCGCCGGTGCGAGAGCAGGTGAAGCGACTGGGCCTCGAGGAGCGCGTCACCTTCGCGGGCTACCAGCAAGGGGACGCATTCGTGCGGTGGCTGCAGGCACTCGACGAGGTGTGGATCCTGGGGCTGGGCAACGACTGGAGCGGGCGTGCCGCGGCCCAGGCGCGTGCCTGTCAGGTGCGGGTGGTGGCAGTGGAAGAAGGCGCGCTGCCATCACTGGCCGACGCGCGGATCGAGCACCTGACGCCCGAGGCTGTAATAGCGGCCTCGCTGTCTCAGGAGCGGGCTTCCACGCGACACCCCTCCAATGAACGGATTGCCGGGGACGTGCTCGCGCTCTACGAGCGGGCGCGGGGCACGAGGTGAGCTCCGAGCTGACGAAACGAGAGCCGCCGGAAGCGCCGACAACGGTCGAACGGCTCTTCTATCCCTCCGCGCCAGAGCCCTGGGACCGCCGGGTGCTCCTGTCTCCGGTAACGGCGCTCTCGTGGGGCTACGGGCTGGGCGTTCGGCTCCGGGGGGCGCTCTACGACTCGCGGGTGCTGAGCGCGGAGCGGGTGGAGGGGCTTCGAATCGTCTCAGTGGGAAACGTGAACGTGGGAGGCACGGGCAAGACGCCCGCGGTGCTGCACCTGGCGGAGCTGCTGGTGCAGGCGGGGCGAAAGGTGGGCATCCTCACGCGAGGCTACGGTCGCCAATCCCAGGAGCCCCTCACCTTCACGGGGCAGGGGCCACTGCCCTCGGTGGAGGCCGCGGGGGATGAGCCACTGCTGCTCGCGCGCCGCTGTCCGAGCGCTCGGGTGCTGGTGGGAGCCGACCGGCGGGCCATGGCGCGGCGGGCCCGGGAGGAGTTTGGCCTGGACGTAGTGCTGCTGGACGACGGCTTTCAGCACCGGCGGTTGGCCCGGGACGAAGACCTGGTGGTGGTGGACGAGGCGGTAGGCTTCGGCAACGGCCAGCTGTTGCCACGAGGCCCTCTTCGGGAGCCACTCTCCGCGCTGAATCGAGCCACGCTCTTCTGGGTACGTGTCGCGCAGTCCCCGGTGCCTCACCTGCCACCGCTGCCAGGGCCCCAGGTGCGCACGCGCTATCTGCCCACGGCCTGGGTGGACCCTGGAGGCACGCTGCATCCACCGGAGGCCTTGTCCGGAGTGCCGGTGCTGGCGCTGGCGGGACTCGCCCGACCGGGAGGTTTCCTGCGCACGCTGCGGCAACTGGGCGCGGACGTCCGGGGCTCCGCGCTCTTTCCGGATCATCACCGCTTCACGCCCGGAGAGCTGCGCGCCGTGGAAGCCAGCGCCGCGAAGCACGGCGCCCGGGTGGTGACGACGGAGAAGGACGCCGTACGCCTGCCACCGGGCTTCGCGGCCTGGACGGTGCGCCTGGGAGTGCGGGTGCTGGAAGGCGAGCCCCTCTTGAGGCGTGCGCTGGGCCTGGAGTGAAGCGCCAGAAACGCTCGGCGACTTGAGGGCCGGGAAAGGCTGTGGGACAACGCGCCCGCCATGGCTGCAGGCCCAACCGCTCGTGCGCTCCCCGCGCTCACCCAGCTTCCCCCGACCTTCGCGCGCAGGAGAGTGCTGATGGTGGGGGATCTCGTTGCCGATCACTACATCTACGGCCAGACGGACCGGGTGAGCCGCGAGGCGCCGGTGCTCATCGTCCGGTACGAGTCCTCCGAGGTGAAGCTCGGAGGCGGCGCGAACGTGGCGGCGAACGTCCGAGCGCTCTCGGGGCAGGTGACGGCGGTGGGAGTGCTGGGCGCGGATGACATGGGGCGCGCGCTGCGCAAGCTGTTCGACGAGGCGGGAATCCGGCTGAGCGTGGCGGGAGCCAGGGGCCTGCAGACGGAGACCAAGACGCGCATCCTGGCGGGCGGAATGAACACCACGCGTCAGCAGATGCTCCGGCTGGACCGTGGGCAGCGGGGTGCATTGCCTCCGAGGCTTCGCCGCACGCTCGCGGGGCTCGTGGAGCAGGCCGCGCGGGACGCGGACGCGGTGGTGGTCTCCGACTACGGCGCGGGAGTGGTGAGCGACGAGGTGCGCGAGGTGCTGCGGCAGCTGGCGGCAGAGGGGCTCCCGGTGTGCGTGGACAGCCGCTATGCACTGGCGGCCTTCGCGGGTGTCACGGTGTGCAAGCCCAACGAGCCTGAGCTGGAGCAACTGACCGGGCACCCGCTGCGCACGGAGAAGGACCTGCTGGAAGCAGGGCACGCGGCGGTGAAGCGGCTCGGGTGTCGCGCGCTGCTGGTGACGCGAGGCCGGCACGGCATGGCGCTCTTCGACGCGGAGGGCCGGGTGGAGCTGATCCCGGTGTATGGCGCGAAGGAAGCGGTGGATGTCACGGGAGCGGGAGACACGGTGATCGCGAGCTTCTCGCTGGCGTTGGCGACGGGGGCGACGTTCAGCCAGGCGGCGTGGCTGGCGAACGTGGCGGGAGCGCTGGTGGTGCAGAAGCAGGGCACGGCCACGGTGTCCCGGGACGAGCTGCTGGGAGAGCTGAGGAGCGCGCGATGAGCACAGTGGACAAGCTCCAGACGCTGGAGCAGGTGGCCCGGGAGCGCGAGCAGTGGCGAGCGCAGGGGCGCACGGTGGCGCTGGCCAACGGAGTCTTCGATCTCCTGCACGTGGGGCACGTGCGCTACCTGCAGGGAGCCCGGGAGCTGGCGGACGTGCTGGTGGTGGCGGTGAACTCGGATGCCTCGACGCGGGCCTACAAGGGGCCTGGGCGGCCCTACATTCCAGAGATGGAGCGCGCGGAGCTGGTAGCGGCGCTGGCCTGCACGGACCGGGTCATCATCTTCGACGAGCCGAACGTGCGGGGCATCATCCGGGCGCTGAAGCCGGACGTGCACGTCAAGGGTACGGACTACACCCCGGACTCCATCCCCGAGGCGGACGAGGTCCGCGCCTACGGTGGACGCACCGCCGTAGCGGGAGATCCAAAGGATCACAGCACCACCGAGCTGGCCCGGCGCATGGGCCGCGAGGGCGGGAAGAGCTAAGCCATCCGGAGTAAGTCCTCGCAGGGGTAGCATCACCGGGCGGCGTCCAGCGCCGCAAGGAAACAGGTGATGGCTTCCACTGCGGACGGAGTTCGACTGAGCCTCTGGCAGCGCCACGCGTTGCAGCGACTGGTCCA